>CAVPTN010000015.1:0-251360 GCA_963708755.1 uncultured Acidobacteriaceae bacterium | reverse complement strand
CCCATCGTCCATTCTGGTGGTGCTATTGGTTTTATCCCACGGCATCTACCAGCAACGATGATGTAGAAGGCAAGATTATTTGGAATGAATATTCAGTGCATGGTGCGGTTTCGAATAGCCAAATCTTGGCATTATCCGAATCAAAACCAGATGGGAAATCGAAGTCGACGGGTTCTGAATGCAGAAGCCAGGATATCAAAGCGTGAAGTCGGCCCTCCTTTCACGATCGTTCGACTGACAAGCAAGGGTGGGTCTTGGGTGGAGAGCAGCAATTATTGTAAGGAAAACAGCCGATTTGCTCCGCCGGCTAGCTTGGAGAGCACGCTCGCAAATATTTGCCCTTTCGCTTTTTCTGACCCCCCTTCAACCTAAGTAACACCTGGTGCGCCAGGAACTGACATCTCCCCACAGTGCGGTCTTCTAGGCGGTCGCTTTGCTACCCATTAAATCTGAGACTATTCGTTTCACTACACGTGGTATGAAACAATCACTCACTTACTATCTTTCCTTCGGTCGGCCCGTTGTAGGTACCGGACAAACTACCCTCCACACCTGTAGGGGTCAATCGATATGCTCCGTTCATCTGCAACTCGGCTCTCCAGTCCGCGATCACGCTCCAGGTATTGGTCACCAAAACCCGTCTAAACGAGCGCTAAGCTCTTTCCGGCGAGGAGTTTCTCAAGTGCTTCCTTTCTCTACCAGAGAGCGCGCCCGGGCCTATAGATGTCAAGGTCGCTAATGCTCGACGGGCAATGGCCCACCTGACGGAGGCTGTTGCTAAGGCTCTCATGATCGACACCGCCTCTCTAGTTTCCCTTCTCTGCCTCTGCGACTGCTGTTGGTACCATGCTCGCGCCTCATGTAACTGGCCAGTGCTCGACAGGCACTGGCCGACCTGACGGAGGCTGTTGCTTAGGCTCTTATGGTCGACACGGCCATGCACGTTCCCCTTCTCCGCTTCTGCGACTGCTCGTTCGTACCATGCTCGCGCCCCCTCAAAGTCGCCTCTGCTCGAGAGGCAATGAGCCCACCTGATGAAAGCTACTCCCGAGGCTCGCATGGTCGACTCGACCATACAAGTCCCCCTGCTCCTTAGCTGCGATAGCTCGTTCAAACCACTGTCGCGCCCCCTCAAAGCCACCTCTGCTCAACAGGCAATAGCCTACCTGATGGAGGCTATTGCCCAGGCTCGAATCGTCGGCGCGGCCATGTACGTCCCCCTGCTCCTTCTCTGCGATAGCTCGTTCGTGCCACGACCGCGCCTCTTCAAACTGGCCTCTGCTCGACAGGCAATAGCCCACCTGATCGAAGCTGATGCCAAGGCTCGCATGGTCGACGCGGCCATGCAAGTCGCGCCTCTGCGCCTCTACGATAGCTCGTTCGAACCACAATCGCGCCTGGTCAAACTCGCCCGTGCTCGACAGGCAATGAGCCGCCTGATGGAGGCTAATGCTCAGGCTCTCGTGGTCGGCGCGGCGATGTACGTCCCCTGCTCCTTCTCTGCGATAGCTCGTTCAAACCACGGTCGCGCCTCGTCAGAACTGACCTGTACTCATTAGGCATATCCCACCTGATCGAGACTCATGCCTAGGCTTGCATGGTCGACGCCATATCCGTCATCCTGCTCCGCTTCCGCGGCAGCTCGTCCGAACCAAGGCCTCGCTTCCTTGAACCGACCAATTCCAACTGATACGCGGCCCCAATCATATATACATTTTCCGCAATTATTGACTCCCCAATCTCAATCCAGTCCCTGTAGCGATAATGGGTAATTGAGGAGACCAGCGGCTCTTTCTATATCGGCAGGATTTGCAAGCACGGCTTCAGCTAGCTCCAAGAAACGCCTTGCCTGCACTGGCCTGGTTCGCTCAAGTGCTTCTTGAACTAGGAGCGATTGGGGGCATTCACAAAGAAAATTTCTGAATAGTTGATGCATGATGAGATCGTGAGATCCCTTCGAGCGAATGAAAATCAAGGCAAGTGTCGAGAGTCCGCTGTATATCGCTCACTGTCCACTTCAACCCTTCGACAAGGTGTAGCGAAAGTTCGTGAAGAGAGATGTGTTGGGGATTGAGGAAGGCGGCAGTGTGCAATAGTAATTTTGGTGAGTCTTTCAAGCCGCCCATACGCCGCCCTGAAACTGCTTCCGGCGGCAGGAGCGATGGTGGCTGGGGGAAGGGATTGAAGGCGCCCTCGCCGCTGTTCGTAGGCGAGGGTCATTGCTTCCGGTATGATCTGCACAGGAAGCCCCCGCCGTGCTGGGCAATTGCCTCGCTGAAGCGCTCCGGCAGTTTGCCGCCTGTAAGTTTATCCACCAATTCAAGCGACTGTTCGTGGGGAGAGGGGCTGTACCTGATAACACGGCCAGTCGAAATTCTGACTATCAGCGAGAGTAGTGATTAGGACGTGACACGGTAGGCCACTCAGTGGCATCCACTGTGAAACTTGCGCAGACGTCAGAACATTGTCATATATGACCAGCACTGGGAGTCTGGACGAGCGCGTAAAAGGTCTGTTGCCCCTGATCGTCGAGCGACAGGTTCGAGGTAAAGTCGAGATTTAGAAGGTTCTTGCCGATTTCGGGCAAGATTGATCGCGATCGCGTCGTTAGAGCGCATCGACGAGGATGGTTCCCCCACCATATCGGTCAGCATGCGTCCGTGCGAACTCGCGGGCCAACTCGCTCTTGCCCACTCCCGGAGGTCCGTGCAAGACGACGACGTTCTCCTTGTTAGGATCGCCAAAGGTGGTTTCGATCATTGCTAGAAGGTCTAGTCTGCCAACGAAGGGGCGCATCCCACGCGAGGCGATGTTGCTGAGGAAAGTCAGCTGCGGGCGACGGTGATGGTGTACATGCAGATGTTCGACTGTTCCAGCGAAGACAGCTTTAGCCTCGTCATGTAACTCAACTCTGTCGGGCAGTTGTTCGGTGCGTCGGGCTCAATGGACATGATGGTTGGCCGCTGACGTATTCACGACGTGAATGACTTGTGCGAATATGACCTTGCCGCCACTGATCGTGAGGTTCTGAATTAGAGAGGAAGCTGCTCCAGTCGACTCTTGTTTCAGGAGTTTCCACCAGCTTTTCTGTGATTTCGGGGAGGCGGTTAGTCCACTTGCGACCTTCTCCGGGATTTCAGCGACTGCAGGCTCGGAGTTCCAGCCAAACAAACCTCTGATGGTTGTCCAGGTGTTTTTGCCAGCTTCGCTCGCAAGACCTTTGGCGTAGTCCTGGCCGAGGAGGGTGATTGCGGCGGTTATGGAGGAGAGGACGAGCGGTTCGATAGTCATGGGAATCCATTATGGCGCGTTTTGGGCTATCTGCGCTCTATTCAGCGCTAAATTATTCGGAAGATATGCAAAGACGGATTACCTGGCGGTCTATCACTGCAACCGAGGCTAGTGGAAATCTCAACTATTTAGTCATCAAAGCAAAGCCTCAAGCTTTTTCAGCCCCTCTGTATCTCGCCTTCTAACTGCACCGGCTCTCCTCCTCTCCCGCGTGATCTTCGGCCAGCGATTCGCGACCGATGATGTCCGGGTTCCCGATGCCATGGAAGAGCATCTTCATGCTGCCGATGCGGAGCAGTGGCGTCGGAGTTTCAACCGTTAAGTAGTCCGTGATGGAAGCGCTCCCTTTCTTTTGATTCGCGAATGGCGCAGGGTGCCGTTGGCGACGAGGAACTTCAACTAAGCCGGCTCGAACCGTCCCCAGGTTGCGCTCAGCATGAGTCGGGTCCGATCTTCACCAGCGACTTTTCGCGCTGGCCTGAGTCTCTGTGCTCACCGTTTCCCCTAGCTCGTATTATTCAATACGGGGCATGGCTGGGAGTCAGATTCGTTTGGCAAGAAGGGACATCGGACGAAGGAGGCTAGGAAACGGAAGCTTGCCTTCAGTAATTAATTTTTCTGTTCCTCTAGGAGCGTCAGCCGGCCGAACAACTGTCTCTTCGACAGAAGTGGAAGATTCTGAGCTGCCACCTTTAGATGGGGCCTCCGGGGGAGACTGATGTTGACGCATGGAAATGAGTTCACTTCCATTCATCACCTCGGCCATGTCGCCAACAGCCTGTTTCGCGTAAATCCTAATTAGTTTATTGACCTCAGTTTTACTTACGAGAGTTCCAGTGCTTCTAATGGTAGGCAGACATTTGGATCTAATTTGAGCAATGTGACCCCTTAATGTCCGTAATTCCTCCCATCCTTGTGGTGTACCCAGGAAACCGGCTTCGAGGTCCGTATCAACTATTGACGCATCATCTGCCGGATAGTTCAGCAAAGTTTCTTCAGCCACGCTTCGCTGAGGTTTATTCATATGCGCTAGCAAATCACAGCTGACGAGATAAGTGTTTGGAGTTCCAATGCTGCAACCTCGCTTCACTTTGTCGAGAACGCTTCGGTTGTCTCGATCTGGGTAAACTCTCGTAAGGAAACGTCAATGTTGCCACCACGCTTTTTCTCGTCAAATGAGATTTCTTCGCGAGCTCCGACAGAGAGACAGCGCACGTGTTTGATGAGTCGGCGCCCCAGGCGATAGCTAGCATCACTTGATACGCTGAGCCTTTCAGATAGGTGCTATCGATTATGAGTTTCTCTAATTTTCTGTTCATGGACTATCTCAAATTGTTGGAGGGGCAGAAAGGGACGATACAGTGATTGATTCCATAGGGAGCTTTATCGCACTAACGAACCACTATGACCGGTCCGCCCAACTATTTTAATATGTTCAGTCGCTCATCATCATGTTTAAGCCTTATCGTGCTGCAACGAATCTTCCCTTTGGCATGATCGGGCACGTAAGGATTATTGATTGCCGCATCAAATAGGTCTGTAGGGCCCCGATAATTGAGCTTGTCGAGATTTGCGAAACTCAAGTCGAAGTCTTGATGAGCAGCGAGTTTTGCGACATAGTAGGCCCCTGGGCGGGAACTGTCGTAAGCGGTTATGGATGCGTTTCCTGAACCGCTTGTCCATAAGTCTTTTGCGCTGCGAAGTAGGGTGGTTGTGAGAGGGTTTGGACACGCCGCCAAGAAGTGCCAGTGAAGCGGTATCGGATGGGATCCGCAACCTGATGTGCGTCTCTCGGGACCGCAAAATAGGCGATAGGTGAACCTACGCTTTTCCCCAATTCACGCATATAGCGTTTTAGGAGACTGTGCGCGACGTCGATGCTTGTTTTCTTCCTATAGGTGCCACATCCATAGACGCTCCATGGAAATCCAGAAAGGAAGTCTCCATATTCTTGACACACGCTGTCATACGTGACCAGGTATTCGCCTCGTCGTTTCGTGGGGGAGGCGCAAACTGAAACGGCTTCGGAGAGCGGAGGACGATCCAAGAGAGGCTCCTTAGACACATGTTTAATGTTCAAGCGCAAACCAGGCGCCCACGTGTCCGTGGTGAACTGTCGCCGTGAAATTGTTCTTGGTGTTTGCTAAAAGTGAGCTGACTAGCCAGCTATTATCGGATGACTGGCTTTGAGCTCAACATATCTAGCCAGGCATCGACCTCGTGCTCAAGCCATCCCACAGCGCGTAAGCCGAGTGCCACTTGTTTGGGAAAAGTTCCTTGAGCCATTCGAAGGTAAATGCTGCTCCTGGAAAGACCCGTTCTCAATTTCACTGTAGGGAGTCTAAGGATCGTGTTGGACATGTAACGAAGATCCCATAGAACCTAAAGCGCGGTTCGGAAGAAGTTTCGCAAAGTTTACTTCCGATTTTCGCGACGAGACTTCGAAGATTTGTTGCGCGCAGGATCCCTGCTCGCTCTGTTGCTAGTTCGTTCTTTAGTCGGCGAAGGAGCAGCGATGACTTTGCACCATAGCTGAAGAAGTCCCGGGCTAAAGGAATTGTCGTCTTAGCTGTGGCACTTTCGTGTGCCAAACCATCGGGATGAATTGCTCTTGCAATGTCCCGAGCGGACATATCTATCTCCTCCTCGGCTGCCCATATCATCAGATCCATGCATGGCAGAAGGCCCATCTCCGTCCATCTCTTCAAGTGTGGGACATTCGGTATTATTCGCGGTCCACGCGCTTTCGTACGATTTTGCTTCTCTGAAATCCATTCCCGAAATTGGCTCACCAGAACGTCTTGTGGAAGGTTGAGGTCCACCTCAACAAGATGTCTATTTTCTCCCGGTGGTTGATGTTCGTCGACCGTCTGATTCAGCCAGGATTTATTCCTTTGCCTGAAAGCGCCCTGCTCTCTCCAGGTGAGATTCGCCTCAGAGCAAATTTCTCTGCGTTTCTTCCCGTCGACGTCAAAAAGTTGTTTGTACAATCCCCACATAGTCAAAGAACGTACTGCCAAACTCTGCCGAATGTTTTGAGGAAGAAGGTCAATCTCCACCTGTGAAGCTACTACATGCACTTCTTCGTCGGCGGACAGGGGGTTCATCCGCAGCGCTTCGAGAATTTTGGCGACAGGATTTGGCTTCCCAGGGTTTAGGTCGCGGTACGATTCTCGGTAAGGTCCAGCGAACACCATGCAGTAGCGACGAACTGATAAGTGGCTGTACCACCCGAGATGGGTCAACTTGTCGATTCCGTTGTACTTGGAGAGCTTGAACCATGCTGGGATATTCGTTTTCTTCCTAGCTGGATTTTTGTTGATGGTACCTCCTCAAGATGCCGTGCGACTAAAATTGCCAACCAAGATCTTCTTTTCACTGGCCAGGCCCTCGACGAAGTCAGCCCAAAATTGCAACATTTTGCGCCTCTGTTCTGAGTATTGCGCACGGTTGTAGACGCCTCTTACTCCGCCGATCGTATGGTTGAGAGCTTTTTCAATCACATCGGATGGGAATCCCTTTTCATGAAGAAGAGTGGATCCAGTCCGTCTCATGTCGTGAATTGTGAAGGGCTTGAGATTGAAGTTCACACCTGCGAGTGCTTGGTTCAGAGCGGTCGTACTGAAGGGCTTGGTTATTCCACTTCTGCCCGGAATTACCCAGCCGGACCCGCCGGCGAGATCTTGGAGCTCCCGAAAGATCTCGATTGATTGGCTCAAAGGTACACCGTGTGCGGAGTCCTCATCTTCGAGTTCTCTTCCGGGATCCGCCACTCGCCCGTATCAAGGTCCACATGTTCCCACTTTGCCAGGATCAGCTCTGATTTGCGGACAAGCGTTAGGAGGATTTGGTGAAGCGCGAGCTTGAACTGCCTACGGATATTCGACCGGTAGAGCGTCTGAAGATAGATCCGGATTTCCTCTGGAGAGAGCGCCCTGGTACGTGGACGAACTTGAGTGATGAAGCGCATTGGTATCGAGAGCGCTGGATTTACCGTAACCAGCCCATTGGCCATCGCGTACTCGAACATCCTCTTTAGTAGGTTCCGGATCTGGGCAGCAGAAGCGGGTGCACCGCTGTCCCTCTTTCGAAAGACGATTGCCTGAATCTCGGCTGGGGTGACGTCCGCGACTGCCTTCTGGGCCAAACAGGGATAGATCTCGTTGTCGAGATATCGCCGCATCGGCTTAGTATCTTTGCAGTCTCTACCAATAATGTCCTTGAAATAGCGTTCCCCAAACTCACCCACGGTTGTCGTATGAGCCACCGAGTATTTCTCAGCCTGCTTATGTCTCGCTGGCGACTTCCCATGTGCCAACAGTTCGGCGTATTCGTCTCGCTTCTTCCTCGCGGACTGCAAGCTGAACGCAGGATAAGGACCCAATGAGACCTTTTCCAGCTTCCCGTTGAACCGATATCTATATCTCCAGGAGCGCGATCCGGACGGCATGATCTCCAGACTAAGCCCCTGGCCGTCGGTGACCAAATAGCGAGATGCTTTGGGCTTCAATCGCTTGATCGAGGTATCTGTCAGAGCCATCTGTTGCCTTCCTATTGATCGGAGTGAACACGCTAGCAAGCCCTTTATTTCTGAAGCGATACATGTAACCTGTTAGGCAGCATAGATATAATCATCATTTGTGTCCACCGATGCTCGGGTCCAGACACTTTCGTGAAATTGTGGACACGTTTTAGGACACAAAAAGTCCGGCTTTCACGGATGCGCTATGGACACTGTAGGACAGATACTGCTGAAAGTAAACTATTTATTGAGAAGAACGGGATCTCATAGGAGGGTTTGGGAAATGGGGCTACTTGCCGATGCAGAACTTACTAAAGATTAGACCTAATATGTCGTCGCTTGTGGTGCTGCCTGTGAGGGCGTCTAAGGAGTTCAGGGCCTCGTAGAGATCAAGGAGTACCATCTCGTGGGGAATGATCTTGGTTGCAGCTAGTTTTGCTCGGGTGAGTGCAGCTATCGCAGCTACTACAGACTGCTGCTGACGCAGGTTTGTGAGGAGTGCTGTCTCTGCGCTTGGCGTTTGCTTAGTGACAATTGAGATAACGGCACCGCGTAGTTCGTGAAGACCTGTGCCTGTGAGCGCTGATGTTTCTATCGTGGGGTGAATGATTCGGCGGTCTCGCTGAGCAGTGTTCGCGATGTCCTGTTTGTTTATGGCGATGAGAAATGGGCGTGTGGAGAAGGTGGCCATAGCGGCCTCATCCTCTTCGTGAAGTGGTTCGGTCGCATCGAGCACCAGGAGAACTACATCGGCTTCAGCCATGGCTTCGCGGGATTTATTGATGCCGATGGATTCGGCTTCGTCGGTGGAGTGGCGGAGGCCAGCGGTATCGATGAGTTCTACGGGTATGCCTTCGAAAGAGACGCGTTCCGTGACCAGATCGCGCGTAGTTCCAGGAGTGGCGGTGACGATGGCGCGGTCACGCTGAACTAAACGATTGAAGAGAGAGGATTTGCCGGCGTTGGGGCGGCCTACGATGGCGAGGGTGAAGCCGTCGCGGACGATGTGGCCGTAGGCGAAGGTTTGCTCCAGAGCGATGAGGGGTGCCTGGATTGCTTCGATCTTTGAGGTGATTTCGGATTGCGGGAGGAGGTCGATGTCGTCTTCGGCGAAGTCGATGCCGGCTTCGAGCGCGGCGATTAGGGCTATAAGTTGTTGTTTTATCGGGGCGATTTGGCGGGAGAGGGAGCCTCCCAGCTGCTGGGCGGCGATGCGGGCCTGGTGGAGGGTGGTGGACTCGATGAGGTCGTGGACGGCTTCGGCCTGGGTGAGATCGAGTCGGCCTGAGAGGAAGGCTCGTTGGGTGAATTCGCCGGGTTCGGCGAGGCGTGCGCCGGCGGCGATGCAGCGGCGGACGAGGTGGTCGAGCAGGACGGGGGAGCCGTGGGCAGCGATCTCTACGATGTCTTCGGAGGTGTAGGAGTTGGGGGCGGCGAAGTAGGTGACGACGGCCTGGTCGAGTGTTTCTCCTGTGTTGTCAAGGATTTCGGCGAAGCGGGCCTGCGCGGGGGCTAGTGGGTGGCGGAGCTTCAGGAGCGGTTCGGCGATGGCTCGCGAGGCGGGGCCGGAGAGGCGGACGATGCCGATGCCGCCGCGACCGGGCGGGGTGGAGATGGCGACGATGGTGTCGGTCGTGACTTCCATGGCTTCGGTGGCTGCGGTCTCGGCGCTGGAATCGTTGTTGTGTTTGGAGTTGGTCACGTTATTTCTTCATGGTATCGGGTGGAAAAATTTGGCGTGGTGCGTTGTGGTGTTTTGCAGGGGTTTTTGCAGAAAGAGGGGTACAAAACGTGGTGTTTTGGTGGTGAAAACGTGGTGGTTTGCATGGTAAACGTGGTGATTAAAACACTCTTGTTGGAGCGCTGAAAAATACGCCACATCTTTCAACTTTATTTTTTGTGGGTAGAATGTTCGGTGTTGAAACTTAAGGGAATTTTTGCGAGGTGAGGATGCTTTCACGATTTGTGCTCTCTGGATGTCTGTTGATGGGCTGTGCAGGAGTGGCTTTGGCGCAGAGCAGTCATGCTCAAGACACCTACTTTGCTGATTGGCCAACGGGCGTCTCGCCGCAGGAGGTTGGCAAGCAGTTGGCGGAGCACTTTGTAACGAGCCCTCACCAGTACACCAAGACGATTCACTACTCGGAAGTTTGTGCCTGGTATGGGGCGTTGACAGTTTGCGCAGTTGACGCATGACGATGCGCTGCGCGACCAGTTGATCAAGAAGTTTGAGCCGCTGATGCCGGGTGGTGCGGAGGCTGAACGTCGGCCGGAGCGGCACCATGTGGATGATTCGATCTTTGGAGTGGTGCCGCTGGAGATTGCGGTGCAGACGAAGGATGCGAAGTTTCTGAAGGAGGGAGTGTGGTGGGCGGACCGGCAGTGGGAGAATCCGCAGCCGGATGGTCTGTCTGGTGAGACGCGGTACTGGATCGACGACATGTACATGCTGACGATGCTGCAGCTCGAGGCGTATCGCGCGACGGGAGACAAGAAGTATCTGGACCGGGATGCGAAGGAGATGGTGTCTTACCTGGACAAGCTGCAGCAGCCGGATGGGCTCTTCTATCATGCGCCGGATGTGAAGTACTTCTGGGGCCGCGGGGATGGTTGGGTTGCGGCAGGGATGGCTGAGATGCTGCGGTCGCTGCCGGAGAATCATCCTGACCGTGCGCGGATTTTGAAGGGCTATCGGCTGATGATGAGTGCGCTGCTGCAGTATCAGGGGAAGGATGGGATGTGGCGAGAGTTGATCGACCATGATGAGGCGTGGCCGGAGAGCTCCAGCTCGGCGATGTTCAGCTTTGCGATGATCACGGGGGTGAAGCACGGGTGGCTCGATGCAAAGACGTATGGACCTTCTGCTCGGCGTGGATGGATTGCGGTTGTGGGGTATGTGGACCAGAACAACGATGTGACGCAGGTGTGTGAAGGGACGGGGAAGAAGGATGACCTGGCCTACTATCTCGCACGCAAACGGCGGACGGGAGATTTCCATGGACAGGCCCCTGTGATGTGGGCGGCTGATGCGCTGATACGGGACGATATGAAATGAGTGCGTGCGCTCGCCGCTCGCATTGTGGCGAATGATTTTCGCTTACGGAAAGGTGCGACTTGGTGGAATACAGCGCGTTCTCATTACTTATCGTTTTCGATAGGGTCTAGGCCAAGAACCAGAAGAATCGCTGCGGTGAGGAACCCCTTTCGCAGAGGCCCTTGTACGCTTGTTCTTTGTAAAGAAAGACCTGTCGTCAATGCCATGATTATGTCGGCAAGATCCTTCGGTGTAGAAGGCGGTGTCCGATCAAGCTTGGCGAACAGCCGTGTAATTAATCCAGCCATGGTGTCCACGTGAGTACGATGCAGCTTGGCATAGGTCTTCGCGAACGTCTTATCGCGGCAGGCTTGCAATTGAAACTCCGCCGAAAGTAGACCGTAGTCGAAATCAGAGACACGATTACTTTCAGAGTTGCGGATCAGTGAGACAAGCTCCGGCGCAGGAATATCCTGCGCAAGAAGCTGAGCCAAAGCTTCGATCTCCCGGCGCTTGTGGGCGTCGAGAAGTGCAAGGAAGATAGCTTCCTTGCTTTCGAAGTTGGAGTAGAACGCTCCCTTGGAGTAACCCGCGCTCTCCGCGATTAAATCGATAGACGCACCCTCATAGCCGCCCTTTGCAAACAGTTGTGCTGCTGACTCCAGAAGCTTTGTTCTGGTTTCCAGCCGGCTCTCTTGACGGGTCAATCTCTGCTTGATCGCTTTAGGCACGATTTCAGAATAACGCACGAAAACTATTTGCAACCGAAATACCAATCGGTATGTCTATACTAAGTAGCATGCTAGAGAATAATATGCGTACCGCGAAGTTTGCGTTAGGGATGAGGCAAGAGATGCGGAGGGTTTTATGGCAAAAACAATATTGATCACGGGTGCATCCAGTGGCATTGGGCGGGCAGCTGCGCTTTACTTCGCCGAAAGAGGCTGGAATGTGGCGGCGACGATGCGCGACCCGAGCAAGGCCGATCGCGTGCTTCAACATCCACAGATCAGTCTCTTCGCGCTGGACGTGACGGACGCAGATTCCATTGCACAAGCGATGGCCGGCACGTTGAATCGTTACGAGAAGATTGACGTACTGCTCAACAATGCGGGTTACGGCTTGTTCGGGCCGATCGAAGCACTGTCAGGTCAACAAATCCAACAGCAGTTCGCGACCAATCTATTCGGCCTGATTGGTGTTACGCAGCAAGTTCTTCCAGCCATGCGGGAAGCGGGCGAAGGCCTGATCATCAATGTCTCTTCGATTGTTGGCCGTTTTGCCCTTCCATATGCCTCTTCTTACGTCGCGACAAAGTTCGCAGTAGAAGGCGTAAGCGAATCGATGCGCTATGAGTTGGAGCCGTTTCGTATCCGCGTCAAGATGGTCGAACCCGGCAGCATTGCTACCGAATTCGGCAAGGGCAGCAAACAGATAACCGTGAGTGAACCGTACCGAGCAAGCATGAATAAATTCCTGGCTGTATTCGCGAAAGGAAATTCCGCGGGGGCCAAGCCAGAAGAGGTGGCAAAGGTGATTTACGGTGCGGCGAATGATTCGAGCAATCGGTTACGTTACCTCGCCAAACCTGGTCCATTTTTCTGGATGAATCGAATTTTTGCCGGATGCCATTTGGCGGCGGTTGCTGGTAAAAGCAATGGTGAGATAGAAAGAAGCTCGACGATGAAGATATTGTTATTAGGTGCTACGGGGTTGGTGGGGAAGAATGTATTGGCGCAAGCTCTTGCGCATTATGGGATCACAGGCGTGGTTGCACCAACGCGCCAACCATTGGCTCCCGATCCAAAACTCGTCAATCCCGTTTCGGACCGGCTGGAGTCGCTGCTCGACGTAGCCCAAGGAGTTGACGGGGTCGTCTGTGCGCTAGGAACGACGATCGGCAAGGCCGGTTCGAAAGAGGCATTTCGCGAGGTGGATTACGTACTGCCGCTGACGTTCGCGCGATCTGCACATGAATATGGAGTGGAGACTTTTGCCCTCGTTTCGGCGAGCGTTGCCTCTGTCAGCTCTGCGATGTTTTATCCACGAATCAAAGGCGAGATAGAGCGAGACATCGAACTCGTGGGATTCAGATCACTCACCATCGCTCGACCGAGCCTCATCGGCGGAGAGCGGGACGAACCGCGGTTCCGAGAAGGCGTCGCATTGCGATTGATGAACGTTTTTGCACCGATTCTTCCAAAGAAGTTTCACGTCAATCCCGCGCACGCAATCGCAGCGGTGATTTTGGATGGTGTCATGACGGCAGAGCCGGGTCGTCATTTTCGTTACTCCGAAAGCCTGGTCTGATGAACTGCTGGGGAACGAGGACCGATAAGTCGGCTTCTCTGAAACGTGGTTATCGGAGACTTCGATCCTGACGAGTTAATGTAGACCACCCATAAGTGGGCGATGCACCTTAGTATGGAGATGGATCGCTGGCGAGAGGATCGAACCGCCTGACAAACCTAACGCTGCCGCTACCTTTGAATTGAGGGAACTGCATGATCAATCGCCGACACGTATTGAAGGGGATGGGTACGCTTGCGCTGGGTCCCACGCTGCTGCCTCTTGCAACTTTTGCGCAGGCTCCGCCGCCGAAGCTGACGCTGCCTCCGCCGGGTGCCGACGGATGGATTTCGCTGATCAATGATCGCGACCTGACTGGCTGGTATTCCATGCTGCAGAAGAGCGGCAAAGGTGTGGCGGAGAAGAAGCGCATTGTGACTGTGGAGAACGAGATGCTCCACATCATGGGCGCTGATGTGGACGACACCGAATACGAGGCCGGCTATCTGGCGACGCACCAGGAGTTTGAAAACGTGCGCATCCGCCTGGAGTACAAGTGGGGCGTCAAACAGTTTGCACCGCGGACGATCAGCAAGCGCGACAACGGGCTGCTGTATGGGCTGGTGGGTGAAGACAAAGTATGGCCGCGTTGCGTCGAGTGCCAGATTGAAGAAGGCGATGTGGGCGACTTCTTCCTGGTGGACGGTATTCGTGGTGTGCAGTCTTCGCATGGCGCTGGTTTGTTTGGCCAGGGCCTGAGTTTGACCCATGGCTGGCCTGCGCCTGATAGCGAAGCCGCCAAGGCTGCCGGAAAGCCCAGCACGGAAGAGCCGAGTACGGGCCGCATGATCAAGGACGGAAACTTCGAGATGCTGGACGGCTGGAATACGGTCGAGGTGCTGTGGCAGGGCGACCGCGCTGCGCATATTATCAACGGCCGCTGCGTCAACACCATTACACAGCTGCAGCAACCGGACCCGGCGAATCCCGGCAAGTTCATCCCGCTGACGCGTGGGAAGATCGCTCTCGAGATTGAATATGCCGAGATCTGGTTCCGCAGGCTCGAGGTGAAGGCTATCGGCTGATCGCACTACATCTAAACGATGGAGGGCGTGATGAGGGAGGCTTTGCCGTTCGTGGCGGCGTGGGAATGATGTGGAGAAATTGAGGGTTTAGGAAGAGAATGGTGAGAACTTGATCGCCGTCTGATTCTCATAGGAGTTCCGGAGATGAGTGAGGCTAACGGACCACCTCAAGAAGCTGCGTTTGAAGAGACAGTGTTTACGCACGCCACGCAGTTACTGACCGACCCCATTACCGATTCGACGCGCAAACGACAGAACTTGCTGCTCCTTTTGTCAGTTCTTTCGCTGGCGATTTTTTTTGGAGTTGCGGTGCCGGGAAAGATATCGTTTCTGGGCGTTGACTTGAACATTGCTCCGTTGACCTCGGCGGGTATGCCTTCGACGACAGCGGCGAGTGTTGCTCATACGGCTTTGCGCTTCAACAGGGTGCTGTCGCCGGTGTTGCTTTACTGCCTGCTTTCGTTCTGGCTGAGCCTCTATCGGGATCGGAAGGCTCATGACTATTTGAGTGGTCTGGCGCAGTTCAAGATCAAAGAAGCCGCTGAGCGGGACTATGCGGCCTCTGAGAGGCAGCGAAAGAGACAACTGGTGAGCATCGAACGATTCCGTGAACTCACTACAGAACGAAGTGAGGAGTCGGCGAAGATTCAAGAAGAGATCAAAAAGATTGGCGAGGAGTTTAGAAAGACCTGCGGGCCGATTCGAGATGAACATGCCAAGGCGTTTGCGGAGTTCGAGAGACTGAGGCGGGAGGGTGCCCCTAGAAATCCGGAGCTTGAGGCGAAGATGTCGGGACTTGGTGCGCAGATCGAGGCTCTGTCGGAGAAACAGGACGACGACTTAAAGCCGCTTCAAGATCGATTTGACGCGCTGATGGAAGATCCTGAGATACGGAAGCTGGATCTGAAGATCAACGCGATTATTAATGAGTCTCCGCGCGATTGGAAGAAGAGTTCTGAACGCGGGTTTCTGCTAACGGATATTGGGGATGATGTTCGGCTGTGGAGGAGGCTCTGGTATCTGCTTGAAGTTGCCTTTCCTTCCGGGCTTGGTCTGCTCGCTTTCGTGGCTCCGCTCGGCTCGATCTGGTGAGAGCTTTCTGAGTGTGACTGTCTATGACTGCTGCGGCGCGATGGGGCGGGGTGTGCTGCCCATGTTGCCGCGAAGGCCAGCGAGGATTTGGGTGAGGAATTCGTTGGCAGCGCCGGGGTTGTTAGGGAGGAAGAGGGTGCTGGTTCCGGCTTTGGTGCCAATGTCTTTGAGGGTGTCGAAGTATTGGGTGAGGAGGACGAGGGCCATGACGTCCTCGGCGGTGGCTCCGGGAACGGACTCGCGGAAGTGTTCGATGGAGGAGCGTAGGCCGTCGATGATGGCTTGCCGCTCGGCTGCGATGCCCTGTCCCTGAAGGGCTTTGGATTGGGCTTCGGCCTCGGCTTGTTTTACCTTGAGGATCTTGTCGGCTTCGCCGCGGGCCTGCGCTGCGACCTGAGCACGCTGGGCCGCGTTGATATCGTTCATCGCGGTTTTAACTTTGACGTCGGGGACGATGTCGGTGACGAGTGCGTTGAGGATGTTGTAACCGAAGCTGGACATGGTGGTGTCGAGTTCTGTTTTGACGGCGATGGAGATGCCGGACTGCTGCTCGAAGGTCTCGTCGAGGGAGAGCTTGGGGACGTGGCCGAGGATGCTGTTGAAGACGAAGCTTTCGATCTGCTTTTGTGGAGAGCTGAGTTTGTAGAAGGCGTCGTAGATCTTGTCGTCGAGGATCTGGTACTGGACGGAGACGGGGATCTGGACGAAGACGTTGTCGTGGGTTTTGGTTTCGACGGAGAACTGCGCCTGCTTGACCTGGAGGTCGACGAAGTAGACGCGCTCGGCGTAGGGGATGAGGACGTGGAGGCCGGGACGGACGATGCGGTTGAATTTGCCGAAGCGCTCGACGACACCGGCGGTGTAGGTGCGGACGGTGAAGAGCGTTTTGAGGATGGTGACGAGAAGAACGATGGCAAGGATAACGAAGATGGCAGTGAAAAAGAAGTTCAGCGGTTCCATGATGTGCGCGGCCTCGCAGTGAGGATACATGAGACCGGCTTTATGGGTTTGAGTTTTTAGCTGCTGCGACCAACAGCGCAGTCGCACCCCTGGATGCAAATCCATTGCACGCGCTGATGGTAACCTCAGGAATTTTCGCAGGACTTCGCCTTATGAGGTGGGAGAGCTGTTCAACGGTCTACGCCGCAGTAAGGCCCCAGCCAGGATCATTCCTGTGCCGAGCAGTGTGATGCTGCCGGGTTCGGGAACTGTGGTCGGAGCTGTCGTCGTCGTCATGGTTAGAGTTGCATAGCCTGGGGGCCCCGCTATCGAGTCGTCATAGCCGCCGGGAAAGTACCCACGGTTGTCCAGCCGTTTGCCCATATGCCCGTAAAGGTAATGGTTTGTCCGTCGTCAGCGTAGCAATCAGGGTAGAGGCAGGGAGACTCGTTACTAAATCCGGAGTAGGAACCACTGGTGATTGTGGCCGTGAAGGCCGGGCCGGCGGCATCAGAATCAATATACATAGTTATAATGCCGCCAACGAACGTTCCAGAATAACTCTCGCTGCAAGAGTCAGTAGGTGCAGGTGTCTCAGTGTGCCAGACGTCACGGGGGAGGAGAAAAAGAATCAGGTTGTGACGCCATCTTGCTCGAGATCATAAAAGACACGGGGCCTATGGTCTCGCTTATAACTCTCCTGAAAGCAGCCACCATAACCGACCACGCTTGTGTCCCAGGTTCCCGTAAACGCGCTTACGGTGTCAGCATGCGCACGCTGGGCTCCCCAGTACCGCCAAGGATGGCGATAAGTAGAAGCAAGAATATCGACCTAAGCTGCTGTAGTTTTTTCATAGGAAGCCGGAATCCCCCCGTGCGTGTGCAGAGTATAGGCTGGCTGGACCGCCAAGTAAATTAAGATTTTGTGATTCCTCCATCGCCGGTTCGCTTCGGCGGCGACGAGAGATTGAAACTGCGGCCATGTCACGACAAGTCGCTGGGCCCACAAAGACGGCCGCCGTCTGTGTAAGTGCAGACAGTTCAGCGGTTCCAGATATCCAAGTGACTCGCAGTGAGCGATACATGAGATGAGTTTTGGGAGCTTTGATTTTTGTATCAATTCGGCGGCTAGAGGCGCTTGCTCTTTGGAGTTGGCGGATATGCGTCGAGGCTTGATCGTGCTTGTGCGACCAGATCTTCTGCGGTGATCAACAGAGTGTCGAACGCTGGATGCTTGCGCAGTGTGCTGAGCCATGCGTCGGAGGTTAATGTTTTTGGAGCGCAGACGAAGCCTGACTGTGCCGCCTGCTTGAGTGCTGCTATGGCCGAATCTGTTTGTTTGAGGCGAGCGTAGTGGCGTGCGAAGTAGACGAGAATCTCGGGTTCGCGTGTTGTGTCTGCCGTGTGCATGAGATGGATTGCTTCATCGCCGCGGCCTTCGAGGAGGGCCAGCAGCGAGCTCATGAGAGCAATCATTAAGTTGGAGAGAGACATTCTGTCGAGGCGTTCGCGTAGAAGTGCGATTGCGCGTTTTTTGTTTCCCAGCGCAGCCCAGGCGGCTGCGTCAAGATAGTAGGCGGCGCGGCCGCTGTAGATCTCGATCGCGGATGCGTAGTCTCCGGCGAGGAATAAGGTGTGCGCGACACTGGTGATGATGGCTGGATCAAGCTGCGCCGCGTGTTTGTGCGCTTCGATTGATTCGTCGAGCAGACCGCGGAAGCGGAAGACCTGAACGAGACTGGTGAAAGACTCCGGCTCGTCGGGATGACGTTTGAGGCGGTCGAGTATTCGCGTCATCGCCTCATCTGCGTGGCCTGTATCTACCTGCATGAAGGTGTAGAACTGGTGAGCGCTCGTGAGATCTGGATCGAGCGCGAATGCTCGCTCAAATGCTGCTTGCGCCAACTCGAGATTCGCCGCTGTGTTGCCGCTGAACTTGTCGAGGAACCAGCAGCATCTGCCAAGCCACGCCCACGCGGCGGCGAAGCTTGGGTCTTCGGCGAGGCACGTCCAGTAGAGATCGCGTGCGAGCAGCATGGACTCTAACGATCGCTGCGCGGTTAATTCTTTTGCGCGTGCGAATCTCTCGTAGGTTGCGCGCGCTACGCCGGGCTCGCCGGTGACGGGCGTTTCGAATCGGTAGCCGTGCTTCGAGACGGTCGAGATGGTGTCGCGGCCTACGATCTTTCTGAGGCCGACGATTGTGTTCGTCAAGTTCGCTTCGGTTACGTGAACGGATGGCCAGAGGGTGTGGGTCAGTTCCTGCTTGCTGACGAGATGTTTTGCGCGGCTGACGAGGCAGAGGAGAGCGTCGAAGGCTTTGGGCTGGAGCGGGACCGGGTTGCCGGCTCTCTTGAGGAGTCGATCGCCAGGGTGAAGTTCGAAGTCGGCGAACCGGTAGGCAGTCTCGACTGAACTTTGATTTTTCTTTGAAAATCCGTGGGCCATAAGTGGAGTGATGCGCCTGGAAACAAGCCTACACTGCTGGCATGATGTGCAGGAGAAGACCAATGATCGATTTTTTTTCGCGCGTGGATACGTGAAACAAGGGCTAACGAAGTGGCGGAACGCCGACAGCTCATGGACAGGCGAGACGGCATGAATTTGCTTCGACTCGCTGTACTTTCCGGGTTGGCGTGTGCGCTCGGTATGCAGCAGGGTCGGGCCTTTGCGCAGGCGCCACAAGCGGCGTCCGACGCGGGATCGCAGGGCGTTGTGGCGCGTGATGGCCAGCATGATTTTGACTTCAACATTGGCGTCTGGCATACGCATATACGGCGCGTGCTTGATCCGTTTTCGGGTGGAACTCACATGATGGAGTTGAATGGAACCGTGACGGTGAGGAAGGTTTGGGATGGCCGCGCGCAGTTGGAGGAGATTGAGGCGGATGGTCCGAATGGCCATTGGGAGGGCTTGACGATGTTTCTCTATAACCCCGCGTCTCATCAATGGAGCCAGTCTTTCATCGGCAGCAAGGTGGCGACGCTGGAGGCACCGTTGATCGGCTCGTTCAAAGATGGGCGCGGTGAGCTATTTGCGCAAGATACCGACCACGACAAAGCGGTGCTGGTTCGCGGTGTGTGGTCGGAGATTGCTCCGGACTCGCACCACTTCCAGGAGGATTACACGAACGATGGCGGTAAGACCTGGGCGCCGGTTTTTATTGCAGACTTGACGCGGGAGAAGGATGTTGCAGGCGCGAAGTTGGTGAGGACCGCTGCGGCGGTTAATGCAGATGCAGCAGCCGTGGATGGGCAGCATGATTTTGATTTTGATATCGGGACGTGGAAGACGCACTCTTCGCGGCTTTTGCATCCGCTGACAGGATCGACGGCCTGGACGGATATGGATGGTGTGTCGGTCGTCAAAAAGGTTTGGGATGGCAGGGCGAATCTGGCGGAGTATAAGGCGGATGGTCCGGCAGGGCATGTTGAGCTGGCCGGACTGCGCTGGTTCAATCCGAAGACACATGAGTGGAATATCGACTTTGCGACGCCGAGCGTTGGGACGTTGGGTAATCCTGGCATCGGCGGGTTCAAGAATGGACGCGCAGACTTTTATGACTACGAGCTCGTCAATGGCAAGTCGGTGCTGGTGCGGTTTTCCATCTGGAGGATTACTGACGAGACGGCGCAGTCGGAACAGGCGTTTTCGGATGATGGCGGAAAGACCTGGGAGGTGAATTGGATCAATAAATATACGCGGATGAAGGGGGATTGATTCGAGCTTTCCTGCACTCGCCTCGTCTGCGGATTGTTGGGTTGGGTGGAGGCCCACAATTCGCAGGTGGAGCATAAGATTAAAGATATGGCGACACAGTTTTCGAATGAGGCTTTGAAGTTTTTGCGGGGGCTGAAGAAGAACAATGACCGCGAGTGGTTTGGGGAGCGGAAGGATGTTTACGAGAAGCAGTTGAAGACTCCGATGCTTGCGCTGATCGATGAGGTAAATCACGCGATGCTGGAGTTCGCTCCCGAGCATGTGCGGCCCGCCGCAGAAGATCATGATGCGGATCTATCGCGATATTCGTTTCAGCAAAGACAAGCGGCCATATAAGAATCACGTTTCGGCGTGGTGGGTGCGGGATGGTTTGCAGAAGACCTCGGGTGGAGGGTTTTACCTTCAAGTGAGTTCGACCGATGTGTTGGTTGCCGCTGGGGTGTATATGCCGGAGCGGGAGCAGTTGCTGGCGATACGGCGGTATCTGGTGGATCATCATGAGGAGTTTCGGAAGATTATGGCGGGGAAGAAGCTGCGGTCGTTGATGCAGGAGTCGGAGACGATGTCGTTGACGCGGCCGCCGAAGGGATTTGATCCGAATCATCCGGCGATTGATCTGCTGATGTGTCGGCAGTGGGGTGTGTCGGCTACTTTGCCGGTGGAGAGGGCTACTTCGCCTGGGTTGTTGAAGGATGTGGTGGAGCGGTTTAAAGCTGCTGCGCCGATGATTGCTTTGTTGAATGCTCCTTTGCTGGGGAAGCCTAAACGGCCTTTGTTTTAGGGCTGATTCCTGGCGGTTGGGTTCTAGGCGAAGACAAAAGGGCAAAATAACAAAGACAGGGATCCTTCGCTGCGCTCAGGATGACGACTTGAAAGATGATGGCTAGCGATAGGAAGTATTTATTTTGAAACTATATGAGTGAGTACTTACTCATATGCGATGAGTGACAGGATTCGTGATGGAGAGGATGGGACTGCATGGCTAAGTGGACGGTGGCGGATATTCCCTCGCAGAGGGGTCGCGTGGCTGTGGTGACTGGGGCCAACAGCGGGATTGGTTGGAATACGGCGCTGGAGTTGGCACGGGCTGGCGGCGAGGTGGTGATGACCGCTCGTACTGAAGCGAAGGGCCAGGATGCGGTGGCACGCGTTCGGAAGGAGTTGCCGGCGGCGAAGGTGCGGTTCGAGATGTTGGACCTTGCGAGTTTGCGATCGGTGCGTGAGTTTGCAGCGAAGATTTTGAGCGCAGGTAGATTGGATCTGCTTGTAAACAACGCCGGTGTGATGCGGATTCCGGTTCGACAGACGACAGAGGACGGGTTTGAGGCGCAGTTCGGGACGAACTTCATTGGACCGTTTGCGCTGACGCTGTTGCTGATGCCTGCGCTGCTGAAGTCGGACGCGCCACGTGTGACGACGGTGTCGAGCGGCGCGGCGAAGATGGGGCTGAAGCGAATACGGTTCGAAGACATGCAGTGGGTGAGCGGATATAAGCCGTGGAAGGCGTACTGCCAGTCGAAGCTGGCGGACCTGATGCTGACGACCGAGTTGGCGCGGCGGAGCGTGGAGGCAGGTAAGCCGGTGTTAAGTACAGCGGCGCATCCTGGATATGCGAGGACGAATCTTCAGACGAGCGGACCGGGAAGGGCGTTGAACGGTGTGGAGAATTTTGTCCAGAACAGGATTTCGCAGGATTCGGCGCATGGAGCGCTGCCTACGCTGCGAGCCGCGACGGAGACGGGTTTAGCGCAGGCAAGTTATTTTGGGCCGTCGGGTGTGTTTGAGTTGACTGGCGATCCGGTAGCTATTCCGATGCCGAAGACGGTGCGGAGTGAGGACGCACGGCGGTTGTGGGATATGGCGACCGAGATAACGAGCACACGATTGTAGTTGCGAGTACGTGTGTAAAAGCGCGAGCGACGATGATCGCGCATAGAGAGTCGTGCTTTGATCTGGACGCTGCGACGGTCTAAATTGTGTTTTTAACTTCGCTCACTAAAGAGCCGATGGGGTTCGTGATTGCCTGCTTCGCGATCGAACCGAGTGATTCGCCGCGACGGTACATAAGGTAGGCGGCGATGAGCCCGGATGCGACGGTGGCGAACAATATCAGTCTGTTGAATGAGCTTCGAGTTTCAAGCTGTCCTTCTGTTTCCATGTGCCCCCCTATAACCGCTCGTGAGCAGTAGGATGCAGGTTTGCCTACGGCGCGAGTGGGAACGCCGATCTTTTTTGTTTCGACACAGGTAAAGCCCTCAGACGAGGGGGCGTAGAGTTTTATAGCTAATGGCGACTGCTTCGAGCGAAGTCATTCCGGCGATGGGTGGGTCCTGCTCGACGAAGATGTGTTGAAGGCCGGACTTTTCGGCGGCTGCGATGATCGGTTTGTAGTCGATGTGGCCGCGGCCAATTTCGGTGGGTGCGTGTTTGGGATCGACGCCGATGACCGTGTTGACGGGAGTGTCGGCGGGGAAGTCCTTTGCGTGCATGAGGGGATAGCGGCCGGGATACTTGGTGAAGTAGTCGATTGGGTTTTTGCCGGCGGTGGTCATCCAGCCGCAGTCCAGCTCGAACTTCACGAGGCTGGGATCGGTTTCGCTAAGTAGAATCTCGTAGCCGGTGTGGCCGTCGTAGTCGCGGAACTCGAAGTTGTGATTGTGATAGGCGTACTGGAGGCCGGCTTTTTTCGCCTGCGCGCCGATCTCGTTGGCTTTGGCTGCGATCTTCTTGAAGTCGTCGAGGGTGAAGGCCTTGATGGTGTCGAGCATCTTCGTCAGTTGATCTGAGCCTGAAGTGCGATGGGCAGAAGGATGGAGCTGACGACGTAGTGGGCGCCGAGCGTGTTGGCCTGATCGAGGAGCTTACTCGGTCTCGGCCATGCCGAAGAAGAGATGTGCGCTGGGACACTTTAGGCCGGCGTCGTCGAGCATCTTGCGAAGCTCTGCGGGAGTGATGGTCTGGAGAGGGAAGGACTCGACCTCACGGTAGCCGATCTTCGCGAGGCTCTTCAACGTGCCGGCTGCGTCTTTTTTGAGTTCGTCCTGCACGGTGTAGAGCTGTACGCCGATGGGGAGACTGGTCTCTGCCAATGCAGTTTTGAATGGAAGCATGGAGGCGAGGCCAACCGCAGCGGACTGTTGCAGGAACAAGCGTCGTGACTGATTCAAAGTTCTCTCCCGGGGATTTTGTGATCTTGCTGTCGGCGATGATCGTATTCGTATGTGAGTTAGAACTCAAGTTTGAGCGTGCGTGAGGAACCAATCCAGAATAGTTAGAAGGTGCGACCCAGACCAAACCACCACTTGCGATGGTCGTTGTCGCCCGCTGCGCCGCCGATATAGATGGGGCCGAGCGCGGTGCGGGCCACGATGGCGAAGCTGCCATCCCAGGCTTCGGAGATGAAGCTGTCGATGGGGTTGAGGTTTTCGTAGACTTTACCGCCTTCCATGAAGGCTACGGCGTAGAGGCCTTCGCCGAAGAGAGGATTGAAGCTGAAGAGTTTGCGCTCGTAGCCGCCCTGGAAGAGCCAGTATTGATTGCCGAGGAGCTCGTTTTTGCCGTAGGAGCCGAGGCGGAAGGGGCCGCCGAGCGGGAAGCCCTGAAGGTCGGTGACTTCAGGTGGTGCGCCGAAGCTGGTGCCACCGGCGGCGGTGACGAAGACGGCGTTCTTCTTCTTGATGGGGACGTAGTAGGCGACGCGGGCTTCGGCGAGGGTGAAGGGGTCGTTGCCTTTGTTGGGCTCGTGACGTGCGACACGGAAGTAGACGTTAGCTCCGCTGAAGGGGAGGACGGCGTTGTCTGCTCCGAGGTAGTTGAACTGCAGAAAGGAGACGCTTTGAAGCTGGGCGGGAATGGAGAGGTTGTCGAAGTCGATGCGCTTGGCTACGGAGTACCAGTACTCGTCTTGTCCGAGGCGAAGTTCAGCGCCGCGTGCCCAGGTATAACCGCCGTCGAAGCCGAAGCCGTTCTGCGCGATCTGATACTGCGAGGTGCGGGAGCCTTCGTTGTAGAAGTCGAAGCGAGTGCTGGTGACGTAGGCGCGGGGGGCGTAGAAGAATCGCGTGTGCGCATTGAAGGGGCGATAGTATTCGCTTTTGAGGCCGTAGCTTGAGCCGAAGAATGCGTCGTTGCGCCACTCCGCGCGGTAGCCGCCAAAGTTCGTGAAGGTGACGCGGGCGGCCATGCCGAAGAGGACGTCTTGTGTGTCGGCGCCGTCGATGTTGATGCCGAGGTTGAGGAAAGGCGGCCCGTACGACTTGGGATAGGCAGTGACGGCGAGCCCAGGGACTCCGTTGCGATCGACGATAGAGTAGCCGGCGGCGTTGAGTGTGCCATTGCCGACCAGGCGCGTCATCGCTTGATCCAAGAGCTTGGTATCGACTGGTTTGTTGATGACCTCTGGGGCGAGATGATGTTCGATCTCCGCGTTGGCCGCGGGAACTTCGCCAGAGACGGCGAGGAACTGTGGATTGGGCACGACGGTTTTGCGGCGGGCGTCGCGCTGCTTGACGTACTCGGCCCATTCTTCGTCGCTGACACTGTAGTTTTCGAGGAGCTTGGCTTTCTTGGTTGCTGCCTCGGTGCCCTTGGGAGCGATCTTGGCGGAGTCGGCATACATGGAGCTAGTGATGCCTTTGAGGTCGGAGCTGATGAGCACGTCGGCGTTTTCGAGGCTGTGCATCTCGTTGGCCGCAACCATGATGCTGATGGAGGTGCCGGCGGTGGAGAGGAACGAACCTGGTCGTTTGGTGCCGGCCTGGCCGGTGTCGAGATAGCTGGCGATGACGATGTCGGCGCCGTTGGCGCGGGCGACGTCGACGGGGAGGTTGTCGACGGAGCCACCGTCGGTGAAGAGCTGGCCGTTGATGACGACGGGCACGAAGACTCCGGGGATGGACATGGTGGCGCGCATGGCCTGGCCGAGAGAGCCGTGGTCGAAGACGAACATTCGGCCAGTCGTCATGTTGGTGGCGACGCAGCGGAAGGGGATGGGGAGATCGTTGAAGGTGGCGAGGTTGTAGTCGGCGAGTGTGGCGCTGTCGAGGATGAGGCCGACCTCCTGGCCGGAGTTGAGGCCCTCGGGGAGAGAGAGGCCATGCTTAAGGCCGAAGTCGAGGCGGTTGGGGAAGTCTTCGCGGTCCTGCTTGCGGCGGTAGCTGAGATCGCGGAATGGAGTTCGGCCGCCGATGGCGACGTCCCAGTCGATGCTTTGCATGAGGGCGCGGAGCTCGTCGGGGGAACGGCCGGAGGCGTAGAGGCCGCCGATGAGGCCGCCCATGCTGGTGCCGACGACGAGATCGATGGGGATGTGATGCTGCTCGAGATAGTCGATGACGCCGATGTGAGCAAAGCCGAGTGCTCCTCCGCCTTCGAGTACGAGGGCGACGCGAGGGCGATGCTTTCCGTTGGTGGGAGCCTCGTGAGTCTGGAGGGCGGGCGGGGTGCTCGGGGCTGGAATGGCGGCTGGCGCAGGTTCGGGCTGCGGAGCGGTCTGGCTCCGTGCGATTCCAGTTGCGAAGAAGACTGCGAGACACGCGAGCAGAGCGTGGGTGGTGATTGTTCGTTGCAGCGACATGCAAAGGTCCTCCAACATCGACGGCGCAAGGTGGATCGATGGTTCCAGAGAGTTGCAGACGGGAGCGTTCGCGCTAGTACTTTTGAAGCTATCTTACTTTGCGATTGAGAACAGAAGGACACAAAAGCAGATCCCTGCGGGATGACAACAAAGGAACGGAACAGTGCCAAATGCACCTACGACTACGACGAACGGCAGGTGGTTAGGGGAGGGCTTTGCGGATGATGGGGGCCACCTTTGTGCCGAGGAGTTCGATGGCGTGCATGAGCTTGTCGTGGCGCAGGGCTGCGACGCTCATCTGGAAGCTGATGCGGGAGACGCCGCCGAGGGCCTCGTTCATCTGCAGGATCTTGGAGGCTACGGTTTCTGCGTCGCTGACCATGAGGGCGCCGGTCGGTCGGCGGAGGGCTTCGAACTGGCCGCGTGTGACCGGGGGCCAGCCGCGTTCACGGCCGATCTTGGTGAAGGCTTCGGCGTAGCCGGGGAAGAAGTCGTCGGAGGCCTGCTGGTCGGTGTCGGCGACGTAGCCGAGGGCATGGATGCCGACCTTGAGAGACTCGGGTGCGTGACCGGCGCGCTTGCCTGCTTCGCGGTAGATGTCGATGAGGGGGCGGAAGCGGTGCGGCTCGCCGCCGATGATGGCGACCATGAGAGGAAGGCCGAGCATACCGGCGCGGACGAAGGACTCCGGTGTGCCACCGACGCCTAGCCAGACGGGGAGCGGGTTTTGTATTGGTCGCGGGTAGACGCCCTGGCCGGTGAGTGGGGCGCGATGTTTGCCGGACCAGTTGACGTTGGTGGATTCGCGAAGTGTAAGGAGCATGTCGAGCTTTTCCGCGAAGAGGTCGTCGTAGTCTTCGAGCTTGAGTCCGAAGAGAGGGAAGGATTCAATGAAGGAGCCGCGACCAGCGACGATTTCGGCGCGACCGTTGGAGATGAGGTCGAGAGTTGCGAACTCCTGGAAGACGCGCACAGGGTCTGCGGCACTGAGGACCGTGACGGCTGAGGTGAGACGGATGTTTTTGGTGCGCGAGGCAGCAGCGGCGAGGATGATGGCAGGGGCTGAGTCGAGATACTCGCTGCGGTGGTGCTCGCCGAGACCGAATTGGTCGAGGCCTACTTTGTCGGCCAGCTCAATCTCTTCGAGGAGGTGAGCGATGCGCTGCTGCGCGGTGACGATTTCGCCTGTGGTTGGGTCTGCAACCAAGGCGGCGAAGCTGTCGATGCCGATCTGCATGTCTTGCCCTCTAAATGATTGTCTCTTAGAGGTGGATGCTGGGGATAGCGATTCGATTCAGGCACAGCCGGCTTGCTTCATTTCGCAACAAGGCGCCTGCTCTTGAATGGTCCGACAGAACAACATCCCATTCACCACTTTGCTTGCGATGGATGGGATGTTCTGTCGGCCTCGTTCGTCGTGCGGTTTACCAGTGATCGTGTTCGCGGCAACCCTTGCCGTCGGTTACAGAGGTGAGTATTTGGTTCGCTGCAGTGAGCGAGCGGCTGTAGCAGTCGCCCAGCGAGTCTTTGCTGATGTAGGACGCATTGGAGCTGCCAACGCCGGGCGCGGTTATCGAGAAGTTCGCGTCGAGCGGAATGACATCCTTCGAAGAGACTTGCTCCTGTTGGCTTGATTGCGCGAGCGGGAAGCCGTTGAGCGACTTCGCCTCGGTGATTTGGTTCTGTTGGTTCACCGATGCAGTTTGTGTGTAAGTGCCATCGGCGTTGTAGATCAGGGTGTAATCGATCGTAAGCGGGAATGAGATGTGTTTCTCAAGTTTCTGCACGAGGAATCCGTCGCGCGTAGTTGTCTCCGAGTCGACTGTGCTGGTTTGCACGGCGTTTTGAGTGTCGGGGCCGACGGCTGGGTTGACGTCGAAGGTTTGCGTGCTCAGGAAGTTCACCTTCTGCGCGACAGTGGTTTCGATGCGGCCGTGTGAGGTGTTCACGTAGCCGGTGATGGAGAAGCTGCGTTTGGAGCCGACCGCGACTGTGCCGGTGGTGGTGCCGCTGGAATCGGTAGAGAGATTTTCGGTGACCTCGGGCGTTGGCGCGGCGTCGAGCGTGTTGCTGAGCAGACCGCCGGTGACCTCTTTGCTGCCGTGGTCGGTGTAGACGAGCATGTTTGCAGTGGAGAGGAAGTAGCCGTTGGCGTTGAAGACGCTGATCGCTACGGTGTGCTGGCTGCCGTCGCCGAGGACTCCGGCGAAGGGTGTGAGGTCGACGCGATAGGGCTTGAAGTCGAGGGTTTGGACGCCGGTGATGGGCTCCCAAAGATAGGGATCGAGTCCGCCGGTGAAGATCCACGGATAGACCGGCGCGACGCCAGCGGGTTTGCCGTCGATGGAGATCTCGGTCTCGCGGAAGGCGGTGTTGCCGCAGCTCTCAAGCTCGCCTGCTACGTCGTTGGGGACGCAGAAGTACCAGAACTCGTCGCCGATCTGGCTCTGTGAGATGACGTCGAGGTAGACCTTCTCGACGTTGCGTGGGAGGTTGAGGGTTGCGGTGGCCTGGTCGGTGGTGGTGTTGAGCGTGACGGGGCCGTTGCCGGAGCTTATGGGGACGACGATGTCGGGTACGACGGGCGGCGGCGCCAGCCACGAGGCTGGGTAGAACTCAAGCTGAGCGCTGGCGTAGATGATGCCGGTGTAGGTTGAGTCGACGACGTTGCCGATGCTGGCGAGGCCGGTCTGCGGCGATTTGAAGAGCGCGGAGAGATCGGTGAGGTCGCGCTCGATGTGCCATGAGGGGCTGAGCTTCGCGCGCGGCTCGGCCGTGGTGCCGTAGAAGATGTTGACGTCGTTGAGATAGAACCAGGCGCTGCGGTCGAACTGACGGCCGGCGGTTACTGTGAAGTCTGCGGTGAGAACGACCTTCGCCCACGGACCGGGGCATGCTGCTGGCGGCGTGTAGGTGAGTGGCGCGCCGTTGAAGTTTTCAAAGGGCACGTTGCTCATCAGCGAGACGATGCATGGCTTGGTGCGCGGCCGCGTCACGGAAGGTTCGGCTGTCGCGGGATTGGAGGAGCCTACCTGCGGAGTGGGAGGGACCGGCACAACCTGTGCAGGGACAGCCACAGTACCGATAGAGAGGATGAGAAGAAGTTTTGAGATGGAAGGGAGGATTCCCACAACATGTGACGAGGCGAATGCTCTGCTCATATGCTTGCTCCTTTGCCGAGTTGCGGCCACGATAGCAGATTGATTGCAACACTGAATATTGGTGCAGCAGATTTCGTAACGGAAGATCAACGAACAGCGGCGGCCTGCTGTTTGCGCAATGCCTGCTCGAAAGTCTGTTGAGCATCGGCAACGAAATCCCTATAGCCAGCAGGATCGATAAAGACACGGGGACCATCCTGCGGATAGTGCTTTAGCTTGGTAAGCATGTCGAAGTATCCACCGTGGGCTCCGAGAAATACGTCGCAAGGCAAGCCTCGCAACACGACAAATGTATGTTGGAAATCCTGAACGATGCCTGGGTAGCTTACGGGATGGTTGGGTGTAGCGACGAAGTGGTACTCCGACCAGAAGCCTACCCCTCCGACGATGACGATGTTGCGCATCGTTCCCGCTGGCTCCCCTGGGAGATGAGAGCGCATGGTCCACGTCGTACATCCGCGAGTATGGCCTGCGGTCTTGTGCGCCGTCAGTGTCACGTCCCCGAGGCTTACGGTGTCTCCGTCGTGCAAAATGCGGTCCACGTGCACAGGGGTATAGAGGTGAATATTAGGTGAGGGTGATAGGAAGTCGGTCTTCGCGCCGGTCTCAAGCACACTCACGTCGCCGTCCATCACCATGTTCTTCGCATGTGTCTCGCGAACCACCTCGGCCGCGCCAGCCATGTGATCGTCATGCGCCTGGCTATTGAGGAGAACTTTGGTATCTTGCCAGCGGAAGCCGAGCTTCTCAACGCTTGCGCGTATCTGCGGCGGCGAAGTAACGAGGTTCGCGTTGATCAAGATATTTCCTTGCGGGGTGACGACGAGGTAGCTGGCAAGATCCTGGCTACCGACGTAGTAGAGGTTGTCGGCAATGCGGAATGGAGCGATCGGTGTTGTCCATTCGGGGTTTGCTTCTGCGCGGACGAGTATGGACGTGCAGAAGAAGAGAAAGATAACCGATAGACGGGAAAGCAGCGCGCTCATTTTGCTAATTGTAGAGCGCACCGTAAGGCGTCTGACTGCCTGCGACCGTGCCGTGGTGCGCGTCGTGGATGTCTCGACTGAGGAGAGATGCATCACGTAAAAAGTACGTGATTTCTTGGAAATTCGGCCTAAAATGTACCTATTTTTGAACAGAACCGAGAAAAACCGGAAAAAACCTGTGGAAACCGAAGAAATCTGGTTGACAAAGCGCTCGGAAAGGATGAAGGTGAATTGCGGTACGGTTCTCCGCACCCGCATGAACATTGATGATTTCGCATTGAAAACTTGATGCGCTTTTACGGAATATTTATGCAGGTAAGGTGAGCGGGCCCGAGAATCTATTTTGAAACGTAAGAAGGAGTAAGACACATGGCAAAGGGAATGACAAAGACAGCGCTGGTTCGCCACCTGGCGGAGAAGCTCGAACTCACCAACAAGCAGACCGCGGGCTTCCTCGAACTGCTGGCCGAGACCGCAGTGAAAGAGACCAAGAAGAATGGCGAGTTCACGATTCCTGGTATCGGCAAGCTGGTGAAGGCAGAGCGCAAGGCGCGTCTTGGCCGTAACCCGCAGACGGGTGAGACCATCAAGATCAAGGCCAAGACCGTGGTGAAGTTCCGCGTGGCCAAGGTTGCGAAGGACACAATCGCACCGGTAAAGAAGTAGTTCCACTGCGACACTGACGCGGCAGTCGCGCAGTAGTGTCGCAAGCAAAGGGCCCTCCCCGATCGTTGCGCCTCCTGGTTGCTACGTTGAGGCGCGAGAGTAACCGAATAGCCTGTTGTGCCCTGTTCCTCAGTGGCATGACAGGCTTTTCGTTTGAGGCTTACTTTTTCTGCGCTACTTTTTGGGAATGAAGGCACGGACGATCATAGAGACGCCGAGCGAGATCAGGACACCTTTAATGATTAGGAAAGAGTTATAACGCCAGCCCAAAACCGTAAACGAGAAGACGACTCCCCACATGTAAATTTCTGCCATGAAGGCGGTGAGCCAGCTTGGGTGGGTCGCGGATGGAGGCACTCGCGGCGTCATCGCCGGAAGCAAACGTGGAACGCTGGCACAGTAAGCGATGTAAGTCGCTCCAAGTTTTGCCGTAAGAAAGCGCTCTTCTCCAGCAATGAGACGAAGCTGAAAGAATCCGATGGCAAGAACGCAGAAGAGCGCACCGCTTGGCGGCATGAGCAGCGCAAGCGCAAAGGTGTGAATGAAGGTGCCGAGGTAAAGAGGATTTCGGACGTGGCGATACGGACCGTCTGCGACCACCTCGTCGCCGTGCATGGCTCGCGACTGCACGACAGAGGCTCCAAGGTAAGCAGACGCCCAGGTGCGCAGGATCGCTCCAGTCAGCGCCAAGAGGATGCCCACAACGAGAACAGCGATGGTTGCAGCGCTGAAGCTGAGCCAGCCGTTGCGCGCTGGCCACGAGGCAAGAAGCTGCCAGGTGCGGATCGAGTCCAGTTGCACCCAGTTATTCCACGGAGCGGTAAAGCCGATCAGATAGATGACAGCGTGGATGAGGTAGCGGAGACGAAACTCCAGAGCTGAGACTTTCATGCTTGGCCCATAATTTCTTTCTACTGCTTGTGGGTTTCGTCTTTGTAGACTGTGCCGGACTTCATGACGAAGTTCACGTGCTGAAGGATCTTGACGTCTTTGAGCGGGTCGCCGTCGATGGCAATGATGTCGGCCCATTTGCCGGGTTCGAGTGTGCCAACGCGGTCAGTCCAACCCATCAGGTCGGCGGCGTTGATAGTGCCGGTCTGGATGCCGGCAAGCGGCGACATGCCGTACTGATTCACGTAGACATCGATCTCGTGAGCGTTGAGGCCGTGAGGATAGACGGCTGCGTCAGTGCCGAGGGCGATCTTGACGCCAGCGGCGATTGCGCGTTTGTGATTGGCCTTCATTGCTGCGCTGACGTCCGCCATCTTCTGTTGATAGATCACAGGCAGATGGCCGTTCTCGCGCATCCAGTCGACGAGGTACGCTGTCGGGACAAGGTAGGTGCCGTGCTTCTTCATCGCGGCAATGCACTCATCGTTAACGTAGGAGCCGTGCTCGATGGAGTCGACGCCTGCCTCGGTTGCCCAGAGGATACCTTGGGCGCCGTGGGCGTGTGAGGCGACCTTGCGGCCGAGGCGATGTGCGTCGGCGACGATGGCTTGCAGTTCTTCCATCGTGTATTGGCTGGCCTGGGGGTCGTCACCTTTGGAGAGGACGCCGCCGGTGGAGGCGATCTTGATAAGGTCGGCGCCGTACTTGATGTTCTCGCGGACCTGATGCTGGACGGCAGCGACGCCATCGGCTACACCTTCGCCGTGGACGTGGTACTCATACGGCAGAAGGTTTTCGTCCATGTGACCGCCGGTGATGCCGAGCGCAGGGCCTGACACCTGCATGTGCGGGCCGGGGATGTGGCCTGCGTTGATCTCGTCGCGGAGGGCTACATCGGTGAATGCGCCTGCACCAACATTGCGGACGGTGGTGAAGCCGGCTTCGAGGGTGACCTTCGCATTTTCGACGCCGATGATGGCTTCTTTCGCGGGCGTCATGCTGAGTTCGTAGTACGGGTCGAAGTTGGTGGCCATGGTGAGATGAGTGTGGACGTCGATCAGGCCAGGCATGACAGTGTATTTGGTGAGGTCAATCTCGGTGTCGCCGGTTTGCTTCGGTGTAGAGGCCGTCGGCGCGATGGCGGTGATGTGGTCGCCGGTGATGATGATCGTCTGGCCGGTGGGCTCAGCGCCGGTCTTCACGTCAAGAAGGTGACCGGTGCGAAGAAGCGTGCGGGACGTCGACGGCGCGGGTGCAGTCTGCGCGATCGCGCTGACGGTCAAAATTTGTAACACAACAAGGAGCAGATAGAATCTTACGTGGAACATGTTGCGCATGAGCTGTCTCCGGGCGTCTTTCGAATTAACTGGAATTCCTGTGATGAGAGAAAGTCTACTGGCCGCCGAGCGCAGTGAGAATGGAATCGAAGTCTTCAAGGCCCGAGTACTCGATGATGACACGGCCCTTGCCGTTCTTATCCTCGATTCGAACCTTGAGGCCGAGTGTTCGGCGAATTCGATCCTGTGCCTCGCGCACGTTGGGATCTTCCGGTTGTGCATCGGCCTTCGATTCCTTCTTCTCTTTCGCCTCGGGGTTGATAAGGCCCTGGACGTAGCTCTCGGTTTGGCGGACGGAGAGGGAGAGAGCCATCACCTTCTGGGCGGCGGCGGCGATCGCATCGGGAGACTCCAACGAGAGAAGCGTGCGGGCGTGACCGAATGATAGTTCTCCGGACTCAACCTTGTGCTGGACAGCATCTGGTAACTTCAACAAACGAAGGAAGTTAGATACGCTTGCCCGCTCTTTGCCGGTGCGGATGGCCATCTGCTCCTGGGTCATCTTGAAGTCATTGCTGAGGCGTTGGTAGGCCCGGGCCTGCTCAATGGGGTTGAGATCGGCACGCTGAAGGTTCTCGACGATGGTCATCTCAAGTGTCTGCTCATCCGACACCTGACGAACGATCGCCGGGATGGTGGCTTTGTTTGCCTTTTTACTGGCCAGCCAGCGACGCTCTCCCGTAATGAGTTGGTACCGGCCACCTGTAAGTGGCCGCACCACAATGGGTTGCACAACTCCGGAAGCCGAGATCGACTGAGCAAGTTCGGTGAGCTTGGCTTCATCGAACTGCGTCCTGGTCTGGTAGGGATTACGTTCGATCTGGTCCAGCGGTATTTCGAGGGGCTTCCCGGTTGATTCGACCGGAGCAGCAACTTGCGGTGCGGGGGTAGGCGCCGGACGCGATGGGAGAAGGGATTCAAGGCCTTTGCCGAGGGCGCGGCGCTTGGGGTCGGTTGTGACAACTGGCATGATAGGTGACTCTCTATACGATGAAATGTGGTTCAGGGCCTGGAATGTCGAAATCAAGGCAGTGAGACGACTACAAGAGATCCGAGCTGATTTATTTAGAGGACTGCCAGAAGCGGGATTTCTTTTCGGGCTTGTTGAAAGACTTGAGGGCGCTGGCTGCAGCCGCTGCGGCCGCTTTGCGCCTCTTTTCCTCGGGGCTGGCGATGTTGTTGCGAGAGAGGAGTTCGAGGGCCAACTCGCGATAGGCTTCGGCCCCGCGTGATTTGGGGTCGTACAGTGCGACGGGTTTGCCGTGGCTGGGAGCTTCGGCCAGGCGGATGTTGCGAGGGATGCTCGTTTTGAGGAGCTTGTCGTTGAAGAACGCCTTGAGATTTTCGGAGACCTGCTGGGAGAGATTGGTGCGGTCGTCGTACATCGTTAGAACAACGCCTTCGAGGGCGAGACCAGCGTTGAAGGCCTGAGAGACGCGGTCGAGGGTGCTCATCAGCTCCGATATGCCTTCGAGAGCGAAGTACTCAGCCTGCATGGGGACAAGGAGGCCGTCGGCGGCGACGAGCGAGTTCAAGGTGAGGAGATCGAGGGCCGGGGGGCAATCGAGGATGATGAAGGGGTAATCGGCACGAATAGGGTCGATGGCGTCGCGGAGCTTGTACTCGCGGCGGTCGAGGGCGATCAGCTCGATGGTGGCGCCGATGAGGTTCTTGCTGCTGGGAATAAGCTTGAGGGTGTCGATCTCTGTCGAGAGAAGAGCCTCGGCGATGGTGGTTTGGCCCAGGAGAATGTCGTAGATGCTGAGACGGGCCTCTTCGTCGTCCTTTGGACGGGCAAATCCGAGCCCTCCCGTGGAGTTTGCCTGGGGATCACAGTCGATGAGGAGGGTATTGAGCCCTTCGAGAGCAAGAGCGGCAGCCAGATTGATGGCCGTCGTGGTCTTGCCGACTCCACCTTTTTGATTAACGACAGCAAGAACCTTGGAAGTTGGCTTTGGGTCGACTGGCTTCGGTGACGAGGTTTCGGGTTTGCTGGTGGTTTGTTCGGTGATCATCGAGATAAATGCAAGCGTATCGGGAGCTGGAAGCCGTGGCAATGGCGGATGGTTGTGCAGAAGTGGCGGGAGCTGTGGAGAACTTGTGGAATGCTTGTTTCGTCGCGAAAGCAGGGCAGTTCCACGATATGGAATGTGGAAATCTTTGTTCCACGTGGAACGTTTAAGGGCGGCTTGCGCGCAACACAACGCTGCTTTGGGTGGCGGGAATGGGGATGGCTGGATGGGGCATGAACTCGGGGGGTAAAGCAGCATCCGCGTTCGCTAGGAGGAGCAGGTCGTGGGAGGCACGCGGAGCTGCGGCAGCTAACGCGGCGTCCATGTTGTCCACCGCCCGAAGCGTAACAGTATGGAAGAACCGGGTTTCAGGCATGATTTCGACTCTTGCGGCCCAGACTTCAGTGGGAAGTTTGAGAGTTCGGACGACTTCACGGAGAAAAGTAGCCTTTTTATTCTGGGATTCAGCTACGGTCACCTGGATCTCGGGGCAAAGCAGCGCGATTGGCAGGCCAGGGAAGCCGGCCCCGGATCCGAAATCGAGGAGCGTGGTCGCAGCCGGGTCGAGGTGCTGAGCCGCAAAGAGGCTCTCCCCAAAGTGACGCCGGACGATCTCCTCCGGCTCACGGATGGCTGTGAGGTTCGTGCGGGCGTTCCACTTCAACAAAAGATCAAGATACAGGGAGAGTTGAGGATAAAGAGCCTGCGTAATGGCAGTCTTATCTTGCAGATAAGGCTGGAGCAGGGTTGCGATCGCAGAGTCGGAGAGGGTGGCCATCGAACGTCAAGTTTACCGTAAGCCCCCACTGGATTTGGGCGTCATTGGCCGATGTTCCACGTGGAACATCGGCCCCAAGCGCTAAGAGACTACAGACGTATGGATAGGCCGTGGGGTCCAGATGGCCGCTTCCGCGACGAATCGGTCGAAAAGCGCCTTGGAGGTTGGGCTCAGATCGTAGCTACGCTCCGGATGCCATTGAACCCCCAGGACGAAGTGGGCGGAGGCGCCTTCTGTCGCCTGGCCGCCCTCAACTGCTTCAATGACGGCATCCTGAGGGCAGCGCGCCGAGATACGGAGGCCGTCGCCCGGGATCCCGATTGCCTGATGATGGCTCGAATTGATGGGAAGCCGAAGGAAAAAGTCTTGCTCAGGGGCCTCGGGCGCAGAGACGAGGGTCCCGAGGAGAGACTCTGGGGCCACCGCCGCGGTATGGGCGATCGCGACACTGCCGCCAGCAGCATGGTTCACCGGAAGGACGGTCAGATCCTGAACAAGAGTGCCGCCTCGCCAGACATTGAGGAACTGGATCCCAAAGCAGATCGCGAAGATCGGTTTATAGAGGTTGTGGGCGTCCTGCACGAGAAGCTCATCTACATTTTCGCGAAGACTGTCAGCGGCGGCGCACTCCGGAATGGGGTCCTGGCCGTATTTGTGCGGATTCACATCGGCTGGACTACCGGGTAGCAGAACCCCCTGACAGGTGTTGATGAGGTTGGCGATGGCCGTCGGGGTGGCAACGAGGGGGATCTCGACGGGCTCTCCGCCGCTGCGTTCAACCGCAGAGGCATACTGCGGCCATGAGCGCTGGTTATAAGCAAGATCAGTGCTGGTTGGGACGGGGATGGCAATTCGCGGCTTCATAACTCTTTCGATAATATGACCTCCAAGTGTTCCACGTGGAACATTTGTGTGGAAGAAGGCCCCAGAGTTACCGATTCTTGGTGTACTGCGCGTAAGTAGCGGAGATCGACTCGTAGATGCGCTGCGTAAGGGCATCGGCATCCCGCGACGTAAGGCCAGCAGTCGAGATCGGGTCGCCCACAACAATCAGGATCGGACGCGGGTATAGCGCATAGACATGAATAGGGAGAAGTTCATATGTGCCGACCAGCGTAAGCGGGATGAGGGGCACCTGAGCCTTGATGGCCATGTACGCGCATCCAGACATCATGGTCTGGAGCCGGCCGGTGGCCGCGCGTCCGCCTTCAGGAAACAGAACCAGGGGTAGACCATGCTTCAGGGTTGCGACGCCGCGGTTCAGGCTGGCGACAAGCGACCGAGGGCTCTTGCTATCGACTGGCACCTGGCCGGAGCGATTAAGGTACCAGCCAATAAAGGGAACCTTCCAGAGAGCCTGCTTAGCCAGAATGCGGAACTGAAACGGCAGCTTGGCGAATAGGACAGGCGTGTCCATATAGCTGAGGTGGTTGGAGGCATAGACGGCGGTCTCGTGCTCGTGCAGCTTCTCGTGACCGACGATCTTGACCGGCGACATACTGATGAGGAGAAGTGTGCGGGCCCAAAGATGTGCGATGGCATGCTGCTGGCGACCTGACCTGTCCCACAGGCCACAGAGCAGCGAGATGCAGCCGAAACCGGCGGTTGCGAGGGCAATGAGGGGGATCGCGACCAGATACGAGAGCCAGCGGAGTGCGAACGGCGGCTGCTTGGAGACGACTGCACTTTCAGCATCCTCCGACTCGGACACAGACAGGAGTGGCTGAGCTGCCGCCTTCGCATTAGCCGATGCAGAGACGTCGCCGGCTATCTGCTCTGGGGCTTCGTCTTCCAGTCTCTCGCTAAGCCTGTCGGTCATTTGAGAGTGGATCCTAACTCTTCCGCGAGGCGACGAATCTCTCCTACAAGGTAGACGGAGCCGGTAGCGATGACGAGGCCATCAGCCGGGGTAATGGCGCGAGCGTCTGCCAGTGCGGCGGCGAGATCACTTGCGCCACGAGCAGGAATCTCAAGTTCGCGTGCCGCCGCGAGTAGATCTTCTATGCTGGCAGCGCGTGGATTCTCGATGGGCGCAAAGACAATGTGATCTTTGCTGCGCTCCACATCGCCGGATGAAGAATCGAACAGGGGCAAGAGAATCTGAGCCATCTCGCGAAGGTCTTTGTCCCGGAGGCAGCTAAAGAGCAGCGTGCGTGGCTGGGATTCGGGGAGTTGAGCGATCGCAGCGCGCAAAGTCCAGGCTCCAGCTGGGTTGTGCGCCACATCGAGCAAGAGCTGTGCTCCCTCAGAGAACTTGACCAACTCAAGGCGGCCAGGCCAATAAGTGTTGCGAATACCCTTTTCTATCTCTATATTGGGTATATTGTAACCACCACTGTTACTTATATCGAGGTTTTGGCGCAATTTGTAACTATCATCGTTGCGCAATTCAACTGCGGCCGCAATTGCGAGGGCAATATTGCGCCGCTGATGATGGCCGGGCAGAGGAGAGTCAACCTCGAGAGCTTGGTCCCCGACGGTGACAATGTAGTGGTTCGAAGGAAGAGGCCGTGATGGAGTGGCTTCCCCATCAGATTCGCCTTGAGGACCTCTCACCGGCGTATGCGGAATGTAATCAGCGGCGTTGATGGCGCGAAGGTTCAGTGTGGCGGCAGCTTCGCCGATGGCCTGATTGGCCTCCGGGTGTTGCGGAAGCGTGATGAGCGTTCCGTTCAGGCGGAGGATGCCGGCCTTTTCGCGCGTAATCTCGGTGATCGTGTTGCCAAGGTAGTCCTGGTGGTCAAGGGCGATGTCGGTCAGGATCGAGAGGAGCGGCTCAACGATGTTGGTTGCGTCAAGACGGCCGCCGAGGCCAACTTCGAGGACTGCGATGTCCACGGACGGTCGCTTTGCCGCCTGCAATCGGCTCCATGGCAGTTTTACCCGCAAAATGCACGAAGGCTACTGCGGTAAGGACCTCGAAGAAGCTGGGTGGGTGGGGCAGCTCGCCTGATTCGACCAGGCGCCGGGCGGTCTCGTCCACCTGAAAGTAGAGCCGGGCGAAGTCTTCGTCCGGAATCGGAACACCATCGATCTGGATGCGCTCGTTGACTCGAATCAGGTGAGGCGAGGTGTAGAGGCCGGTACGGTAGCCAGCTGCCGTCAGAATGCTGGCAAGGGTGGCAGCGGTGGAGCCTTTGCCGTTGGTCCCAGCGATTAGCACCGAGGGGAAGGTGTTCTGTGGGTTACCAAGGGCCGCGGCGAGAACACGCATGTGCGCCAGGTCGAATTTGCGCCGTGGAGCGCCCGGTGCAGGGGGAGCGAGTTCGTGACCAAGGGCGTAGAGATTATCGACTGCAGCAGCGTAGGACATGCCGCTATTTTAGGCGATTACGGTGGGTTGGGGAGGCGTGGTTACTGGCGGTGGCAGACGCCTCGTCTCGCCTAACACGAAGGACCAGCCGATAACACGAAGGTGGGATGTCGAGGGAGGTTCGGTGGGGGGATAGTGGGGAATCAACAGTTGCAACATGCAATTTTTTGCAAGCTTGCAAGTCACTGCCAGGTTCACCCTCGGAGGGTTCAGTAAGGCCTTTGGGGAGAAAAAAGGAGATGTTTATGCATATTGCGTTAGGTGTTTCATTTGTGATGGTCGCTACCGCCCCCTTTTTAGGCCGGTGGAGAGCGAATGTCTGGCTCAAAAAGCACATGCCTCAGCAACCAACCATGAAGAGCGTACCGGAAATCGCATAACCCAGCCCGCAGTTCCGTTTGAAAATAGGACCGCTACCCGGTAAGGTGCGGTCCTTCCTCTTTGCCCTTAGGCTTTCTACAGGAACCTAATTGAGACGGTAAATCTCGTAGTTGAGAGCCGTGGCGAAGGCGACCCAGACGAAATATGGAAGGAACAGGATCCCGGCAATGCGGTCCACCCTCCAAAACTGCACCGTTGTCAGCATGATTGCGACCCAGAGACACAGGATGACGACCAGGGCCGCCAGAAGCTGGTGGTAGTGGAAGAACACCGGCGTCCAGATTGCATTGAGCAGAAGCTGAATGCCGAAGAAGCTAAGGCCGGCGAGACGGGCTGCAGCACGTGGGCCTGTCTTGGGTGTTCGCCAGACGAGCCATGCGGCGATGGCCATAAGCCCATAAAGGGCCGTCCATACCGGCGCGAAGACCCAGTTGGGTGGATTGAAACTGGGCTTGGCCAAGGCAGCATACCAGGTGGGGATCGACGGTACGGTCGACAAGCCACCGATCCCCGCTACGGAGTAGCAGAGTACGAGGAACACAATAAGAGCGGTTACACGGCGTTCAGGACTGCCGTCATTTCGTGCAGGTGAGGCTAAGGTCATCACAGAAGCTCCGGCTGCGGGAGAGACCTTAGTTTTGGTGATAAAAAACGGCGGACAGTTGTATGGCTGTCCACCGCGAGTACTTCGGTCAATTCAACAACGCTTGTTATTTGGACGCGGCCAGGTCCACCTGGTGGATGAACTTCTCCAGGAAGACCGACTCGGTAACCTGCCCTTGAGCGACGGCGTTGGTGCCGCCGGCGTGAACGATAGTCAGGTCCGTGATACCGATGAACCCAAAGATGACGCGGAAGTAGGACCCTTCGCGCGAGCATGAATTTGCGGAGAAGAGCTTTGCTTCCCGCACCTTCTTGTCCGTCGCTGACTATCTGGCCGCGTGTCTGGCCTGGGATATATAGATGATCTTGGAGACCGAGCTGCGAGGCTTGGTCGGTCCTGCGAGCATGGCAGCGCGAGAGAACTGAGGCGATCCGGTCCAGGAGGGCAGCCGAAAGAGATCAAACGGATGCGCGGCGGGTGTTTTGTTGTCGCCTTGCTCCTTGGAGTGGTGGTCGTGAAGCTCTCCGATAACCAGAGAGCGCATGGTGGCGCGTTCTGCCGGCGAATTTGACTCCCAATAGAGGCGGAAGCCCTGCCCACAGACGCTACATTGAATGTCTTGCCGGAATTCCGATCGTCTCAGTAATACCTGCATGTTGTTGTCGTCCTACGCGGGCTTTTTGCCCGAACTTTACTGGACACCTCGAACATCGTTACGGTAGCCCGAATCGAACGACACGGCCATAGCACCCCCGTGCCAGAGCGGTATGGCTCCGTAGTAATGTCCGGCGTTATGACCCATGGTTACCAGGCCGGACTTTGGTTCGGCCTGACGCCGTCTCGACGCGTTTTGCGACAACCATCTATTCTTGATATGTGAGCGAGCAGACGATCAAGATTCAGCTTCCGGATGGTTCAGTGCGCGAGGTTCCGCGCGGTACGACAGCACACGATGTGGCGATGAGCATCTCGCCCCGACTGGCTGCAGCAGTTGTGGTGGCACGGATTCGTCCGCTGACGCCTGTGGCGGCCGGAGCCACCACCACCGATGAGACGTCCGAGGCTGAGATGTATGGCGGCGACGAGACCGGAGAGCGCCTGGTAGACCTAGCCGCTCCATTGAATGAAGATGTTGCTCTGGAGCTCCTCAAGGAGACCGACGAGTCTGCTTTGAAAGTCGTCCGGCACTCCGCTGCGCACGTCATGGCGACGGCAATCCTGGAGCTCTTCCCGGAGACGAAGCTAGGGCACGGTCCTGCGACAGACGCGGGCTTCTTCTACGACGTGTATCGCGAGACTCCGTTCAGTGACGAGGATCTCGCAGCCATCGAGACGCGTATGGGTGAGGTAGTTGCGCGCGACGAAAAGTTCATCCGCGAAGAAGAGTCGCGCGAGATGGGCCTGAAGGACTACGCCGAACAGGGCGAGTTCATGAAGGTTCACTTTATCGAAAAGTTCACGCAGCCTGGCGATGAGATCTCGCTCTATCGCAACGGCAAGTTTGTCGACTTCTGCCGCGGCCCGCACGTGCCCTCGACCGGACGAGTGAAGGCATTCAAAGTAACCTCGGTCGCGGGAGCGTATTGGCTCGGCGATGAGAAGAACCAGCAGCTGCAGCGCATCTACGGCACTGCGTTCTTCAACACGAAGGATCTCGATGCCCACTTCAAGCGCCTCGAAGAGATCAAGGCCCGCGACCACCGTGTGCTCGGCAAGCAACTCGACCTCTTCTCCATCCAGGAGGTCGCAGGGTCGGGCCTTATCTTCTGGCATCCGAAAGGCGGCCTGATTCGCAAGACCATGGAAGACTGGATGCGCGATGAATGTATCCGTCGCGGTTACGAAATGGTCTACACCCCGCACATCATGCGTCGCGATCTATGGAAGATCTCAGGCCACGAAGGCTTCTACTCGCAGAACATGTATCCGCCGATGGAGCTCGACGACGCCGAGTACAGGCTGAAGCCGATGAACTGCCCCGGGCATATTCTGATCTACAAGAACTCGCCGAAGAGCTATCGCGACCTGCCGGTGCGTTATGCGGAGCTGGGAAATGTCTACCGCTACGAGCGCAGCGGCACCATGCACGGCCTCTTGCGCGTTCGTGGTTTCACGCAGGACGACGCGCATATCTTCTGCACCCCAGCTCAGATTGAAGATGAGATCGCGGGTTGCGTTGAGTTTGCTGAGAGCGTGCTGAAAACCTTCGGGTTTGCAGAGTTCAAAGTGGAACTATCGACGTGGGACCCTAAAGATCGGAAGAGCTATGTTGGTTCAGACGAACACTGGGAGTTGGCTGCCGGTTCGCTAAAGAAAGTTTTGGAGCGCAAAGGAATTCCCTTCAAGACCATCCCAGGTGAAGCAGCGTTCTACGGGCCGAAGATCGACATCAAACTGGTCGACGTTCTCGGACGTCTGTGGCAGCTATCCACCGTGCAGTTCGACTTCAACCTGCCTGCACGCTTCGAACTGGAGTACAAAGGCGAAGATGGCGAGTTGCATCAGCCCGTGATGGTGCATCGCGCACTCTTCGGTTCCGTCGAGCGGTTCTTCGGTGTGCTCATCGAGCACTACGCCGGAGCGTTTCCGCTCTGGCTGGCACCAGTGCAGGTCGGAATCGTACCCATCTCGGAGAAGCACGTCGAGTACGCCGACAGCGGTGAAGAAGAAGCTCGAAGCCGCAGGCCTGCGCGTCGAACTCGATGTGCGCAATGAAAAGATGAACGCGAAGATCCGCGAGTTCACTCTGCAGAAGATACCGTTCGTTCTCATCATGGGAGATAAAGAAGCAGCAGCCGAAGCCGTCAGCGTGCGCACGCGAGGCAAGGGTGACGAAGGCAGCGTCTCGCTCGTCGACTTTATCGAGAGGGCGAAGGAGCTGGTGACGTCGAAGACGGTTGCACTCTAACGGTTGAGCATGAGGATTAACGATGGCTTCGCTCTCTGATGAAGATCGGACAGCAGCAATTGCGATTCTTGATGAGCTACGCGGTCGGATCGCCACAGTCGTAGGCGAAGACCGCGAGCGTCTCTTTCAGATGCGGCGCTACATCCTAAAGCGGCTCGAGTTCGATGAGCGCGGCACACCAACGCAGCGTCGAAAACTGAAGGACGCAAAACGCAAGAGTCAGCATGGACTGTGTGCCCTCTGCCAGAGTGCTCTGCCGGAGCGAGGAGCCGAATTAGATCGCTTTCGAGCAATCGATGGGTATACTGCAAGAAATACGCAGTTGGTTTGCCACAGCTGCCATCAGAAGGCAGAAGCAGAGCGTGGATTCGCTTAGTGCCCACAGACAACGACTTGGGATCGACATCTGCATCAAAGCTACTGGAGCCTGAAATAAAAATGTTAGAGATATATAAATCCTGCACGATCTGTGTGGGCTTAGTACATGCGAGTTAATTTTCGATTGAGTGGGCAGCTAGGGTAACGGTAGAATTTTTCTACGGGAGTTCAATGTTTACGATTAGCGACAGCGTCCATATCAATGCTCCGATCGAGAGGTGTTTTCTGCTCTCGACCAACATCGAGCTTGTGGCACGCACGCTGGGGATGAAGCCGATCGAAGGCAAGACCAGCGGGCTGATTGAAAACGGAGACAGGCTTTTGTGGGCTGGATGGAAGTTCGGCTTTCCGCAGATGCATGAAAGCCTGATAACGAAATATGAACGGCCTGTATTTTTTCAAGACACGATGGGACGCGGACGCTTCGGTCGATTCCAGCACGACCATCACCTCTACTTCATGGATGGACGTACGGTACTGAACGATAAGCTGCGGTTCACCATGCCATATGGATGGCTTGGTGGACTTGTAGCAAGACTCATCCTGGTTCCGCACATCTCGCGGCTGCTTCGAAAGAGGATGCGCCTGTTGAAGAGAGTGGCTGAGAGTGACGAGTGGCGGCAATATCTGTCCGAGAGCGCAACCATGAAGAACAGCGCGTCCAGCTAGGCCCATCGCAAAAATCACACACCGTCCCGACAAGAAACGCTGCAACCGGTTGGCACGACGATGCAACTTTGCATCTCACACTATGAGGTGCGGTTATGAATGCTGTCGTCTTGCATGAGTATGGTGGCCCCGACAAGTTGAAGTATGAGAGCTATCCCGATCCCGTGGCCGGTAGGGGCGAGGTCCTGGTACGAGTAGCAGCAAGCAGTGTGAATCCCATCGACTACAAGATGCGTAGCGGCCAGGCAAAGCAGCATTTTCCGCTCGTCCTCCCAGCGATCATCGGCAGAGACATATCCGGAATCGTGCGCGAGGTAGGCGAAGGTGTCACCGGATTTGCACCCGGCGACAGAGTGATGGCGTTCACCGAAAAAGCCTACGCCGAGCTGGTCGTCGTGAAGGCAACCGATCTCGCACATGTGCCCGAGCATCTGGATCTGATCGAAGCCGCCGCGTTGCCATTGGTGACATTAACCGGAGAGCAGTTGATTACGCGCGGCACAAAGATTCAGTCCGGGCAGACGGTACTTGTGACCGGAGCGATCGGCGGAGTAGGACGTTCCGCGGTGTGGACTGCGAAGAAGGCCGGTGCTGTCGTCTTCGCAGGCGTAAGAAAGTCGCAGTTGAAGGACGCTGCAACGCTTGGCGCAGATTTGGTGTTGGCACTGGATGATGCAGCAGTGATAGAGAAGCTCGGATTTGTCGACGCCGTGGCCGACACGGTCGGAGGTGAAACTGCGGCGAAGCTTCTGGGCAAGGTGAAACAGGGCGGAGTGTTTGCTTCGGTACTGGGCCCGCCGTCATACGCGAACATGCATCCCACCGTGAGGATCGAGCCCGTTTTTGCTGTCCCGGATTCGAAGACGCTTCAGGCCATGGCGGAGGATGTCGTCGCAGGCAAGCTGAAAATTCCAATCGACCGAATGGTCGCGTTAGCTGAAGCTGGAAAGGCGCACGCTGCCGCGGAAAAAGGAGGAATAGGAAAGATCTTGCTTCTGGCGTAGTGTTGTTGCATTACGCTGAGCACTCGGTGACTCACATGGAATGGATTCGCCTCGAGACCTGGATTGACGCACCCGTAGAGCGGTGTTTCCTGCTAAGTCTAAGTGTGGACCTCCACACCGCTTCGGCACATTCGTCGCAGGAAAAAGCGATCGCAGGCGTAACGACGGGACTGATCAACAAGGGAGAGACGGTAACCTTCCAGGGCCGGCACTTCGGGCTCACGCAGAACCACACAAGCAGGATTGAAATAATGCGCCCCTACTCTCACTTTCAAGACGTCATGATTTCGGGCCGATTCAAGCGCTTCGAGCATGACCATTACTTCGCCGCGATGAACGATGGCACACGGATGCGGGATGAGATTCGATTTTCTGCGCCGTGGGGAGTGCTGGGACGGCTTGCCACGAGAATGTTTCTGCGCCAGCACCTGACCGCATTTTTGGCGGACCGGAATGCAGTCTTAAAGCAGGTGGCGGAGTCCGATCAGTGGCACAAGTATCTGGACGGCCATTCTGTCCCGCCTGCAACACTGCCCGATGGAGATGCAACGACAAGTCGGTGGGGCGATCCAGACTTACTCCGGGGCTCCCAGAGCTAGCAATCTTCGTTGAAATTTATCTTCGGCGAAAGCTATTGCGGATGGCGCGAGTGCGATCTTCCGTTGCTGGCTGTGCCGATACTCCAGGCTGAAGACCTTCAGGATAGAGAACCACAAAGCGGCGCGGCACCTCCCCGGATGAGGCTGTTGGAAGCCCGGACTTTGCCAGAGCCAGATGCAGCATCCGTCGTTCGCGCGAGGTCATTGGTGGAAACGAGTAGGGGCGGCCAGTGTTGCGAACTAATTGGATCGCCGCATCGGCTCTTTGCTGAAGTTCGCGATCGCGATTGGCTTTGTAGTCTTCGGCATCGAAGGAGATGAGATCGTGGTCTTCTGGCTCAAGTCGGAGAACCTTGGCCGCGACGTGCTCGATCGAGTGAAGAAGTTCGCCGTTACGCGCCAGAAGCAGGGCCGTGTCGGGGCCACTGAATTCAACCTTGATACAAGGAAGGGTGTCGGAGGCTGGTGAGTCAGGACTGGAAGACTGAGATACCGCACCGACAGAATCGTCAGCGTTCGGATGCACGTGGCCGTTGCAGGCAAGGATTTCGTACTTCAAATCAAGACCGCCTGTGTTCGTGAGAACTTTCAGGAAGTCTTTGATCTTTTCTTCCGCTTGGCCCTGATTGAAAGGGGTCGTCATTTTTGAAGATGCAACATAGTAGACCTTGATTGTTTGACTATACAAAGTTAGTTCAACACGGAGACGTTTCGAGTGTCGCGAAAGTTCCCTAAGGTAAAGATTATATTTTTCCCAAAATGGGACTATCTTTTTCCGGAGATAGTTGTGGGGGTGCCTGCCTTGCGTCGAGCCCGTTTGGCGGCGATCTCGCGCATCTCCCGGCCGATGCTCGTTCGGTTCATCACCGACTGCTGGACGATGCTGATGAGGTTACCGATGGTCCAGTAGAGCGCCAAACCAGAGGCATAGTTCCATGTCATGTAGCCCGAAACCGCCGGCATCATGAACGCCATCATCTTCTGCTGCTGGGGATCTACCCCGGGCGACGGCGTATAGAACTGCACCAGGAACTGACTGACGATCATAACGATAGGCAGAATATGGTACGGATCGGCGCTCGAGAGATCCGGCAGCCAGAACCAGTGAGACTGGCGAAGTTCGACGACCTTGGGAAGCATGCTGAAGAACGCAATCAGCAGAGGAAACTGGATCAGCGTCGGAATACAGCCGCCGAACATATTTACCCCGTTGTCCTTCTGCAGCTTCATGATCTCGACGTTCATCTCGTTGCGCTTCGGATCGGTCGCCTTGTACTTCTTGTACCGCTCCTTGATCGCGTCCATCTGCGGCTGGATGCGCTGCATCTTGAGCCCGCTCTGCATGGTCTTGATCCGCAGAGGCAGCAAAATAACGTTGATCAGCACGGTAAGCAGAACAATCGACCATCCCCACGCGCCCGGCCAGCTCGAAACCACATGAGCGTGGATGAACTGCAGCGCCAGGAACAGATACTTGCCAATCGGCCCGAAGAAGCCGAAGTCCAGCAGCGGTTCAAGCGAGATGGTATTGCCGGTTGCGTGAATACTACGCAAAACGTTGACCGCTTTCGGCCCGACATAAACCCGTGTCTGCGTGTGGCCGCTCGTATCGCCGAGCGCAGCCCCGAGAATCGGAACTTCAATCGCACCCTTCGCCGGCGCACCGGAGCCAAGCCCCGTGCGGCGAATCGTCTTCGCCACATCCAGCTGGTTATGCAGCGTCGCAACCGTCGAGGTCTCCGGCGAATCCGGCAGGAAGATCGCAGCAAAGTAGTTATCGCTGGTTCCGGCCCAGTCAAACGGCCCGTTCAGCGTCTCGCCACCAGACACCTTCTTCGCCGCAACATGCTCTTCCTTCGCATGACGCGCAACGTCCAACTGGGCGCTTGCATACGCAGCCGCATTGTCCTGATCGCCAAAGCCACCCGGCCAGTTGATCAGCGCACGCACCGGCGCGCCGTTGCGAGTCACCTCAACGTCGGCATGAAGAACATAGGTCTCATCAAATGAGAACGTCTTGGTGACCTGCGTTGCGCCATCGGAGTACTTGAACGTGAGGCTGGCCGGAGCAGCAAGATTACCTGTAGCCGAAGGAACATAGAGAGCCTGGCTCAAACCAGTCGTCAGCGCAGCGTCGTACGTGTAGAGCGACAGTGGATAGCCGAACACCTTCGCCGCATCCGTATGAACAATGTTCAGCGGCTTCCCGTCGCTGTCCTTGTACTGTTTCAAAACCCAGCTCGTGACCTGACCACCGCGATTCGTAAAGGTGATGCGGTACAGCTCATTCTCAACAACGGTCGTCAACTCGGCAGGAGCCTGAACCGCCGCCACCGACGATGCTGCGGCCGCAGGCGACACAGCAGCGGGCAAGCCAGCAGCGGCAGGAATACCCGGCTGCGCAGCGTTCTGTACGCTGGAAGGCGCGCTCTGCGTGGAGTTAGGCGACGCGGTCTGAGGATTGTTCTTGGCGCGGAAGTACTGCAAGCCGAAGAACACAGTAACCAGGACGGCCATCATGACGAGGAGCGATTTATTATCGCCGCCGCCCTGTTGATTGGGGTTTTTGAACTCTGCCAAAAGAGACTTCCTATTCTTTGCTGACTTTGCGCTAACGCCTAAGTGGATTCGTAAACGATTCGTAGACGCTAGCTCTATGATAAATGGTCTGTGGGAATGCGGACGGATGGGATCGCACCGGAGTTTCGCAAAGGAACGGGATCAACCCCGCCCTTGGCGAACGGATGGCAACGCGCCAGTCGCCGCAGAGCCAGCCACGAGCCCTTCAAAGCCCCAAATCGAACCAGCGCAACATACGCGTACTCCGAGCACGTCGGAAGATAAAGGCACTGTGTCGGACTGAACGCATGGAGGACCGGCGACAACACCGACTTGTAGAAGCCATAGGCAACGCGCACTCCGAAGCTGGGCTGAGACTCATTCATCTCGTGTCGAGAGTACCTGAGCCTTCGCGCCGCTTCGCCGCGTCATCTCCATGGTATGTAGAGTTCTTACTCGCAGCCCTCTGGATCGCACGAAACACCGTCGCAACCTCACGTTCCAGAGTCGGAAAGTCGAGATCGATCACGCTGCGACGCGGATGAAGAATCACATCCACCGGCGTATTGAGCGTTGAAAGATTTTTACGTACCGCCTCGCGCATTCGCCGCTTGATGCGATTGCGATCGACCGCCTTCCCCATCACCTTGCCCACAGTCAGGCCCACGCGCGGGCTCCGAGCGTCCACATCGCGAAGCGGCGTCCCATCAGCACCCAACTGCGGCCGCAACGTAAAAAAGTAGCTCATCTGTTTCGCGAACTGCTTCCGGCTGGCCTTATAAACGCGTTGATAGTCAGCGTGTTTGCGAAGCCGAAAGATCGAATTTGGAGTGGAAGTCATGAAATCAGCCGCTCCAACCATGTTACAGGCTGAAAGACGCCCCTCCGCGAGCAAACAAAAGCCCGCCTGGCCCGGCGGGCTTCTGCTGAGCACGCAATCATGCTCACCTGCATTCCGTAAACTGCTTCCTATTTCTTATTGCCGGTATGCGACGTATCTTTCACCGATGTGCCCTGACCGGGTTTGTTTGGCATGGTGTTACTTCCACCTTGATTGCCTTGCGAAGGACTATTTTGATTGCCTTGGTTTGGAGGATTCATATTCTGTCCCATAGCGATTCATCTCCTTTGTCGGCCAGCGCTGTCTCGTGCGCTTTCGCTCTTGCCGACACCAAATAGGAGGCTGCAAATCCTGCGTTGGTTGCCTCCAAAAACATTGGTTAGTCGCGCCAGACGTGGAGTTACGTCGCCACATCAACGACTGCGGCAACGACTGCGGCAAACCGTTTCGATTGTGAAGGATGAACAGCGCCAAACAAGAAGTATCAAGACACAAGCAGTCGAGGGCGAGAATAACCTCACCTCGACGGCGTTCTGGAATCCATAGAATTTGCTGGGCTTATATCCATCGGATTACCGGTCGCGAAACCTCAATTATTTTGAGATTTCTCAGCTGACCGGATCCGGGAACTTCAATACAAGAAGCAATTAGCAAGACTAGTCGCGGAAACCGGCGCTGACGGCGATCTTATGACGGCCCTTCGCGCGACGGCGGCTGAGCACTGCGGCACCGGCCTTGGTCTTCATGCGGGTAAGGAAGCCGTGGGTCTTCGCGCGGTGGCGACGGTTGGGTTGAAAAGTACGCTTCGGCATGACAAAAAACTCCTGCGCAGGGAACAACACCTGCTCAAACTTTTAGGCTGTTGCAACAATCTCTGAGTATACCCGATAGGACGGGATTTTCACAGGGGAATCGCCCCGCTCCAGACAGATCCTCAGAGATTCTTAAGTGTTATAGAGCATCAACGTCCTCTTACGTAAGTTGGGTGCCGCACCGAGAGAGTCACCTGCGGAGGTTTGGTTTGCGAGACCGGTATCATGGGGTAATGCTGAGTGGGTAAGAATGACGCGATCGCCTCTGCTTTTTTTCGCCGAAGCGGGACTGATTTTCCGTTCTTCACTGGTTATGGTGCAACTTGTTTTTTTTGCTTCAGACCAACGAAAATGGCCCTCTTTTCCGTGCTACTATCGAACCCGATTCGCAAGACGTTTTTCTGCACGCCCAGCCGTTCCGCACTCTGCTTTATGTTGAACTACTCCTCTCCGCAACCTGCCGTTGGATAGGTGCCCAGCGGAGAGAATTCTGGCAACACAGGATCGTCTCCACCTGTCCGTAAGGGCAGGAGTGGACTTCCATTTGCTATTTGATCGCACGATGCCGTGCGACTGTATGAAGTGCCACGGTCTGGTTTGGAACAGGAAACAAGACAAGGAAACTAAGAATGTCATTCGTTCCGACGGCGACCGCCGTATTGAATTATTGGGTCCGTATTCTGGCTGCCCTTGAGAAGAAGATCAATCGCCAGTCGTATGAGACATGGCTCAAGCCGACTCGGTTCTCACATCTGGAGGGTAAGAAGCTCTTTGTTCGCATCCCCTCGACAGACTTCCAACACATTGGAGACCGTTACGCCGACCTGATCCAGGAGGCGATCGACAACCTCGGGCTCGATGTAGAAGCAGTGACCTTCACGACACCAGAGCAGGATCCGCGTGCCCCCAAGGTACGCGAAGACGGCGGCTTTGCGCCCGTGCCAAGCCATAGCCAGAGCGCGCCGCGGCAAGGACGCCTCAATGGTGCCATGGGGTCCAACAACGCAGTGCAGGCGCCCACTCCGGAGCAGGCACGCTTCGACTGGAGCGCAGCATCGCAGTTGAACCCGCGCTACCAATTCGACGCATTCGTCATCGGCAGCGGCAATCAGTTCGCAACCGCCGCGGCACAGGCCGTCGCAGAGCGCCCCTCCAAGGCCTATAACCCGTTGTTCCTCTACGGCGGCGTCGGTATGGGCAAGACCCACCTGATGCACGCCATCGGTCACGACGTAAAACGCCGCCAGCCTCATGCCTCTATCAGCTACGTCAGCGGCGAAAAGTTCACCAACGAGATGATCAACTCGGTCCGGTATGACAAGATGACTGGCTTCCGGGACAAGTTCCGCAACGTCGATGTCCTGCTCATCGACGACATTCAGTTTCTCGCCGGCAAGGAGCGGACCCAGGAGGAGTTCTTCCATACCTTCAACACCCTCCACGAGAGCATGAAGCAGATCGTCATCGCCAGCGACCGTCCTCCGAAAGAGCTTGCCGACTTTGAAGATCGTCTGCGCTCGCGCTTCGAGTGGGGACTGATCGCCGACATTCAGCCACCGGATCTCGAGACCAAGGTCGCGATTCTGCAGAAGAAGGCAGAGAGCGAACAGACGCAGCTCCCCACCGACGTCGCCATGTTCATTGCATCGAACGTGAGGACGAACGTACGCGAACTCGAGGGTGCCTTAGTTCGTTTAATCGCATGGTGCAGCATGCACGGCGTCGAGATCACCCTCGCCGTAACCCAGCAGTGCCTCAAGCAGTTCATCGACACGCAGGTCCGCAAGATCACCATCGAGACCATCCAGCGCACCGTAGCCGAACAGTTCGGCATGCGCGTCGCGGAATTGAAGCAGAAGAACAACTCACGGCAGATCGTCGTGCCGCGACAGATCGCAATGTTCCTCGCCAAGCAGTTGACCGAAGCTTCCCTGCCCGAGATCGGTCGCCAGTTCGGCGGCAAGCACCACACCACCGTCATGCACTCCATCGCAAAGATCGATGAGCAGCGCAGAGCCGATAAGGACCTCAACCGCACCATCAATAAGTTGATGGAGACGCTCAGCTAGGCAAATCAAACAGAGGCGGATGCATCTCTCTCACTGAGGTGCTCCGCTTGAGTACTGTGAGCCAGACGGCAGTAGCGAATGACTCCAGTGCGAAGAGCGTGCCTGCTCTCCAGTGGCTGAACTTTCTCGTAGCCGACATTCAGACCGGACTCGGTCCATTCCTTGCAGCCTACCTGGCGGCAAGTCATTGGAATCCTCGCGATATCGGTTTTGCGCTAACACTTGGAGGCCTGGTCACCGTCTCGGCAGGACCGTTTGCCGGAGCTCTGATCGACGCCAGCAGCAGTAAGCGTGGATTGATCGCCGGAGCCATCGGAATGCTGGCGGCAGGGGCCGCGCTGCTCACCACGGGTACTCACTGGCCACAGGTTGCAGTGGCGCAGACACTGATTGGTGCGGCAGGGGCAGTCCTTCTGCCGGCCCTGGCCGCGATCACACTCGGGATGGTCGGGCCGAAGTTGTTTGATCGGCAGTTCGGCAAAAATCAAAGTTACAACTCGGCAGGAAACGTTGCGACAGCGCTGTTATTGGCGGCTGTGAGCTATCTGCTGGGCGTCAGGAGCATCTTCGTCGTCGCGGCTCTGCTATCCGTACCTGCGCTGCTTGTGCTTCGCAGAATCGATCCTGCGGAGATCGACAATGAGCGCGCCAGAGGTGAGAGAGCAAAGGACGAGCATGCCGAATCATGGTGGAGAGCTCTCTTTCTCGACCGAACGTTCACGACATTTCTTGCCTGCGCATTTCTCTTTCATCTCGCAAACGCCGCAATGCTGCCGGAGCTGGGCGAGATGCTGGCCCGAGGAAGCGCGAAGATGAGCGCTCCGTTCATGTCGGCTTGCATCATCGTCACGCAGGTTGTCATTGCATGCAGCGCTGGCTGGATAGGAAAGATGGCCAGCGTGCATGGAAGAAAACCGCTGCTGCTGATCGGCTTTGGCGTGCTCCCTGTGCGTGGAGTGTTGTACACCCTGACGCACGCCACATGGGCGTTGATTGGGATACAGGTGCTCGATGGAGTCGCCAACGCAATCTTCGTGGTGGTGTCGATCCTGGTCGTGTCCGATCTGATGCGCAAGACGGGACGCTTCAATATGGCGCAGGGTGCGCTCGGAACAGCCGTCGGTTTAGGCGCTGCACTCAGCAATGCACTTGGCGGCGTGTTGGCGCACCGATTTGGTTTCTCCGCTTCGTTTCTCGGTCTCGCTGCAATCGCTTCGATTGCGTTCAGCCTTCTGTGGGCAGCCGTTCCCGAAACAAAGCAGATGCAACCGGCCAAAACTTAGCTGCCAGTTTCGCAATGCAAGAGGGGCGGTATCGCTATCGACCTCTTTCGTTTAACCAGGTGCCCCAAATGAAGCGCCTTGCCGTGAACTACAATTCAGACGCCGGACCAGGCCACCAAAATCAGACAATCAAAAAGGACACGACCATGAGTACGAGCACGACCGTGACGCCGGAACGAATCATGCAGTTCAGCTGGGGCTATGTACCAACCTTTCTGCTGGAGACTGCAATACATCATCACGTCTTCGACGTCCTCGATGCGGGACCAAAGACGGTGCAGGAGACGGCAGCAGCAACGGGAGCATCGGAGCGCGGACTTCGAATCATCATGAACGGGCTGGTCGGGTTGAACTTCCTCGCCAAAGACGGTCACCGGTACACGCTCACGCCAGAGAGCGAGACGTTTCTCGTCAGCACCAAGCCCAGCTTTCAGGGCGGCGTCCTGAAGCATGCAAGCTCACAGCTCATTCCAAAGTGGCTGCACCTCAATGAGGTCGTTAAGACAGGCAAGCCCAAGACAGGCGTCAATCAAGAGGGCGACGGCACCGAGTTCTTCCAGCAATTTGTCGCCGACATCTTTCCCTTGAGCTATCTCCCCGCACAGACGCTGGCAGCACATCTGGCACTCGCCAAATCGCAGACGCCCGTCCGCGTGCTCGATCTCGCGGCTGGCTCCGGCGTGTGGGGCATCGCGCTGGCCCAAAGCTCAGACAACGTCACAGTAACAGCCGTCGATTGGAGCGGCGTACTGCCCGCAACGCAGAAGATGGTGGCTCGCTTCGGCCTCTCAAGCCGGTTCACGTATGTAGCAGGCGATCTCGACTCGGCCGACTTCGGCCACGGTCACACCATCGCAACCCTGGGCCACATCCTCCACAGCGAAGGCGAAGCAAGAAGCAAAACTCTCCTGCGCAAAGTCTTCGAAGCTCTCGCCCCAGGCGGAACCATCGCTATCGCCGAGTTTCTGGTGAATGAAGATCGAACCGGCCCGGTAGGCTCTCTCTTCTTCGCCGCCAACATGCTGGTCAACACCGATGAAGGAGACACCTTCTCATTTGAAGAGATCCGGGAGTGGTTGACGGCAGCGGGCTTCACGAACGCGCGGCTACTGGAAGCGCCAGGACCTGCACCGTTGGTTCTTGCGACCAAGCCTTAGCTAAAAGATGAAGCCTTGGCCAAAAATAAAGTTGTGAAATGTGGCGTATTTTTTGTCGCGGGAAAACGTGGTGCTAAGCCACCACGTTTACCATGCAATTCACCACAAACTCACCACCAAAACACCACGTTTTGTACACCGTTTTTCGCAAATACCCCTGCAAAAACGCACTTTAGCCAGCGCAAAAAAATCCGCTACTTCGGCAGATATTTTTCCGGAATCGGATTCGCCGGCGTCTCCGCATCCCAGAAAATATTGACAACCCAGTAGCGGTCGCCGTCCTTGAGAAGCTGGAAGCTATTGATTCCCCGGGCAAAAGGAGTCGCGTCGTCAAGATTGTGCCGTGACTCGTACGTGCTCCAGATCTGCACGATATTGCCATACTGCTCGATATCGTTATGAATCGAGCGCTCAAAAAAACCAGCACTCGTCATACGCCCGTTACTGCGCGCAATATAGCCGTCAATCGTAAGAATCACAGCATCCGCATGGCCCGCAGTAGTCTCCCTGGCGGGGATAAGCCGCGCATCCGGGATAAAGAGCGAACGCATCCGATCCCAGTCACGCGCCTGACCCTTAGGCCCAGAGATACAGCTGTAAACAGCGGCCAAAATGGCCTCAGGAGACTTCACATCCTCCGGCTTCGCGACCGGCCAGCCAGGATGGCCCGCAATGGAGCCGACAAGCGGTGCAGGCGCCGGGGTCTGCGCAACTGCAGCGATGCCAACAAGGAAGAGGACCAGCGTGGTGACGCGCTCAATTCGATTCACGAAAACTCCTTAGAAGGGACAGAGTTACTTTACTGTGCCAACCGAGGTCATGCGAAGCAAAGATGCGCCCGTCACGCGATTACGCCGTGCACTACCAGGTAATGTAGACCCCCTTACGGATCCATTGAGGACTGGTGATCTGCTGCATCATGAAGTCGGCTACATCCTCACGGGAGATGCGGCTGCCATTGGGTGGAAGCGCGTCGCCGTCAATGCGGTAGTGGCCGTGGCCCGGCGTATTGGTGAGCATAGGAGGCATCACCATCGTCCAGTCCAGGTTGCTGTGGGAGATGTTATTCCACTGCGAGATCTGCGATGCCACCGGCCACTTGAGGAAGGTGTTATAGACGATGTTCTGGACGATCCAGCGGCGCCAGGCCGGCTGCTTGTCGAGCGAGTTAGGCAAAGCTCCAGCCGACCCGAGGACGATAAGTCGTCGAACCGGTTTTGCCTCGGTTGCCGTCTGCTGCATGGCAGAGATGATCTGAGGAACAGCACGTTCAAGTACGTCTTCCTTCTTGAGCGTGTTCGCCCCAAGGGCGGAGAAAACTACATCGGCGCCTTCAATGGTCTGACGGACGGGAGCGGGTTCGAAGGCGCTGCCCTGGATGACGTGAACGCGGTCACGCATGGGGAACGTATCGGGATGGCGGAGCAGAGCGGCGACCTGATATCCGGCATCAAGGCTGCGCTGAGTGAGGAGTTTTCCTGTAGCTCCGCTGGCACCAAAGATGGCGACCTTCATAAGGACTCCTCCTGCTACCGGGACTCGTTATCCTCTGGGGGTAAGACGGGGTTGTGAAAAAAGTGGTTGGGCTAACCCGATGATTTTGTTTCGTTTGGTAAATATTCCCACGTTTGGGTGGGAGTCTTCTCACCAGGCGAGACGGTTTGCTGTGAAGAAGTGGGATAAGAGGGCGGTTTGGGCAACCAAGAGAGCTGATCTTCCTAACCATGCGCATTACGGTATCCGTTTTTCTAAAACAAGACATGGGTATAAGTCGATATTCTTTAGTCAGATGGGAGAGTTATCCACTTTTCAAGCACAAACGGTTACTGCTACTAGTATTTTTCTTCTTTTCTCTTGTTTCTTAGAAGCAGTAGCGCTCTCCGCATACAGTTTGGGTAGGTGCAGGCCTCGCACACAAGCGCCTCGCTTTCCACAAAGAAATCTATCGCGTTGAAGGTGGTTTCACCCCTAGAATCAAGCAGGCGTCGAGTGGCTAAGATGCATCGAAGGTTGAATTCGGTGTAAAGTTTGGCCAGCGACCACCAATTGAAACCGGAGATACCGACCGTGACCAGTGCGACCCAGGAGCCCGAGATGACTTTGCCGACCGAGACGAGTGCAGCCCCAGCCCCAACCGGCAACCTCGAAATCACTGTCTCCCGCGCCGAGCTGTTGCGTGAGCTAACGGCGGCACAGAGCGTAGTCGAGCGGAAGACGACGATTCCGATTCTGTCGAACTTCCTGTTTGAAGCGACGCAGGGCGAAGGTGGTGATCGGTTGACCATCACTGCAACGGACCTGGACCAGAGTCTGCGAACAAGCTGCGCAGCAAAGGTCAAGAAGGCAGGCGCCTGCACGATTCCAGCGCGCAAGCTCTACGACTACATCAAGTTGCTGCCCGAGGGTGAGATCTCCATCAAACTGATGGATAACCACTGGGTGCAGATCCGAGCAGGACGTTCCAACACGAAGATGGTCGGGATGGCGAGAGCGAACTTTCCGCAGGTGCCGGCGTTTCCAACCAGCGGTGCGGTCAAGATCTCTGTGCCTTCTCTCAAAAACATGGTCTCGAAGACGATCTTTGCGATCTCGAATGAAGAGTCGCGTTACACACTGAACGGCGCGCTGCTGGTTCTAAAGGCCGAGAGTATGGCGATGGTTGCGACAGATGGGCATCGCCTGGCGCACATCGAGAAACTAGGTGAGACGCTCGATGGAGTCTCGGGCGAAAAGAAGACGCTGATTCCTCGGAAGGCGTTGAGTGAGCTCTCCTCGTTGCTCGGTGCGACGGACTCTGAGACCCTGGAGTTCGGCGATGACGATCAGACTCTGTTCTTCAAGGTCGGTGGACGAGTATTGACGAGCCGCAAGCTGACAGGCCAGTTCCCCAACTATGAGGCTGTCCTGCCGAGGGATAACAATAAGTTCGTCATTGTGCGTTCGGAAGATCTGATGGGTTGCATTCAGCGTGTGGCGCAGTTTGCCGACGAGCGCAGTGGAGCGATCAAGATTCGGCTCGAACAGAATGAGTTGAAACTTTCTTCTTCAAGCACAGACGCGGGTGAATCGGAGGACACGATCGAAACTCCGTATAACTATGATCCCCTGGTGGTTGGATTCAACAGCCAATACCTGATCGACTTCCTGAAGGCGATTGGGAATACCGGTGAAGTGCGTCTGGAGTTCAAAGATGCGCAGAGCGCCGGTCAGATGCGGCCTGAAGATGCAAATGAAGATGTGAAGTATCGCTACATTCTGATGCCAATGCGAATTTGATTGATGGTCTAAGAATGAATTAATTAACTACTGCGCCGAGCTAATGCTTCTGGCCACAACCCCAGAAGATGGCGTTCTTTGCCAGATTTACTTCTTCGGAGCCACCCGAGCGTTATGGCGTAGTCACTGACGAAGTTCAACTTCAGTGGCGCCCTGGCCGCCTTGGTTTTGTGGTGGTTCAGTGACGGTGGTGACATGTGGGTGGTTGCGTAGGTACTCGCGCAAGGTGCGGCGCAGAATTCCCATACCAGTGCCATGTACGATGCGGATGCGAGGGAGACCGGCCAGGAAAGCGCGGTCGAGGAAGCGCTCTACCTCGGTCTGTGCCTCGTCGGCTGTGCGGCCGATCACGTTGATCTCAGAGGTCATGTAATCGGTGTCGTTGTTGGTTGTAGCGACGGTAATGCCGCCACGTTTGCGAGCCGCTTCAAGAGGGGTAACGACTTTGACGGATTCAACCTCCGCGATGTCGTCGATGGCCGCGCGCATCTTCATCGGACCCATCGAGACCTCAAAGTTCTTCGCGTCGATGATGCGATCCACTCTTGCCTGACGGCCGAGTGATTTGAGTTTAACGAGATCCCCGACCTTGATGCCCTTAGGAATGTGAGGCTGTGCAGCTGGGTCGTTTTTGTCGGCGCGGTTGGCATGGGCGACGACGGTGGAGTTGAACTGCTCGGAGAACTCTCGACGCAGTGTGGCCATACGGAGTTCGGAGTCGCGCGAGATCTTCTTGGCGAGTGCCTTATCGTCGATGGATTTGACAGTTTCGCGGAGCTGATAGGCGAAGTCCTCGAGGAGCGAGTGGAGCTTGCCTTCAAGTTCTTTCGTTCGTGCCTTTTGTTCGACGCGACCTTCGACTTCGACCCGCGCCTTCTCTCGTGAAAGCTCCCGTTCGCGCTGCTGCATCGTCTCGCGCTCGATGGCGGCGGCCGTGAGTTGGGTGTGCAACTGATCGAGGAATGCACCAATGTCGGCAGTCTGTGTTGTCATCTGTGCGCGGGCGGCGGCGATGATGTCTGGACGGAGGCCAAGGCGCTCTGCGATGTTGAGACCCGCTGAAGCTCCCGGTACGCCGAGTCGTAACTCGTAAGTTGGCGTGAGCGTTTGCTGATCGAAGCCGACAGCAGCGTTGAGCACGCCTGCATGATTGGCCGCATAGACCTTCAGCGAGGTGAGGTGAGTAGTAATACAGCACCACGAGTTGAGACTGAGAAAGTAGGTTGCGATGGCGACGGCCAGGGCAGCACCCTCTTCAGGATCAGTGGCGGAGCCAAGCTCATCGAGCAAAACCAGAGAATCGGCGGTGGCCTCGCGAGAGATGCGGTCAAGGTTCACGACGTGAGCTGAGAAGCTGGAAAGATCGCGCTCGATGGATTGCGCGTCGCCGATATCGGCGTAGACGCTTGTGAAGAGAGGGAGCTTCGCCTCTTCTGCCGGCACAGGAATGCCTGCTTGAGCCATGAGGGACAACAGGCCAAGCGTTTTTAGGGAGACGGTTTTTCCACCGGTGTTTGGGCCGCTGATGATCAGCTGTTTCGCATCGGGAGAAAGAATGATGGTAAGTGGAACCGGTGTCTTGGGTTCGTTGTCTTCCGCTAGCGCCGAGCCTCGCATACGAATTTCGAGGAGAGGGTGACGTGCTGCGGTAAGTGACAGCTCATGCGTGAAGGTGGGGCGGACGCAGTTGAGGCTCTCAGCGAAGCGGGCGCGAGCTGCGTGAGATTCGACCTCAGCCAAAATGCATGAGCCAAGGTGAATCGCGACGGATTGCTGGCCAAGAGCATGTGTCATCACAACGAGGATGCGGTGGATCTCCGACTGTTCTTCATCAAGTAAGCGAACGAGCTCGTTGTTTTGCTCAATGGTTTCGAGGGGCTCGACGAAAACAGTTTGCCCCGAAGAAGAAGATCCATGGATAACACCAGGGACCCTGCGTTTGAACTCAGATTTAACCGGAATGACAAAGCGTTCGCCGCGGATGGTGATGAGATCTTCTTGCGTGCTGCCGCCTTCGCTGAGGCTTTGCAGAGACCTGCGGAGACTGGCTTCAATCGCGCGATGTTGGCGCTCCATGGCGCGGCGAATGCGACGAAGCTCCGGGGAAGCATCGTCATTGAGACTGCCATCGGGCTCGATCTTGCCACGCAGAAGCCGGAGGAGCGGAGCGAGATCATGATCAAGTAATGGAGCGGAGAGAGATGCGATGCTGGGCCACTCGTAGCGAGTGCCGTTGGCTGGCGGATCAACGAGGTTGCGCCACGCTGCAACGCGCTCGACCACAGCGAGGAGGTCGCGGATCTCCGTGGATTCCAATGCGGCTCCTTCGATGCGAGCTTTGTCGAGGAGCACGGTGGGGTCGAACAGACCGCGGAACTCGAAGCTGCCTCCTCGCGTGAGCATGGCGCGCAACTCGGCGGTGCGCTGTTGCTGCTGGTCGATCCAGGCGAGGTCGGCGCACGGCTCGAGCGCTAGCACCCACGCACGGCCAAGCGGCGAAAAAGTGCGTGCAGCGATGTAGTCGCGAAGGCGCGGCCACTCGAGGGAAGCTGCGCTCGATTCACGGAGCGGGGACGGAATGATCGGCAATAGTTCTGGAGAATTCACTTCTTTTATCGTACCCTCGCATGGAACTGTAGACCGAACCCGTGCGTAGCAATGTGAGGCGCAGGGCCTGGCGCCTTGAGTGGTTGGAGGTGTGAGATGGTCTGTCAGGGATGTGGTGCTTCTGTAGTGGATGGTGTTCATTTTTGTTCAAGATGCGGTGCGCAGGTTGTCGCTGCCCAGCCAATGTATGCGGCTTATCCGCAACCGCCTGTGCAGACGCTCGCGCCGCGAGTGCAGCGGAATCTGCAGACGCTGGGGATTCTATGGTGCATCTTCGGGGCCTACCGGGTTATCAGCGGTCTGGCAGGCATGTTCTTTCTGAAAGTATTTGCATTCCGCAACTTCGCATTTGATTGGCCATTCAACCACTCACTATCACGTTTTTGGGCATCCTGGACGGGGGCCTTGTTGCCTATGTTGCGGCGTACACGGTTGTGACGGCGGGGCTTGCACTGTTTGTTGGGTATAGTTTGCTGACGCGGAGACCATGGGGCAGGACGTTCGCCATCATCGTGGCGGTTTTGACGCTGCTGAAGCCGCTCTTCGGTACGGCGCTTGGGATTTTTACGCTCTGGGTGCTGGCTCCTAGCACTTCGGGTCTTGAGTACGACGCGATCGCTGACCGAAGCTGAGGGCCAGTCGTAAACTAATGGTATGAACTTCCCTGTTACGCGTTTACGCCGGCTACGCCGAACCGAGGCCATACGTTCCCTTGTTCGTGAGACCCATCTCCATCCTGGAGCACTGATCTATCCGCTGTTCATCTGCCCCGGCGAAGGGATTCGCAAAGAGATTGGTTCGATGCCTGGCGTCTTCAACCTATCGATTGACGAGGCCGTAAAGGAAGCGGAGTCGTGTGCTGCTCTGGGATTGGGTGGATTGCTGCTGTTTGGTTTGCCGGCGGAGAAAGACGAGCAGGCTACAGGAGCGTGGGCAGACGATGGAATCGTGCAACAGGCATTACGAACGATAAAGAAGAATCGCAGCCTCGATTCCCTGGTGACTATTGCAGATGTTTGTTTATGTGAGTACACGTCGCATGGACACTGCGGTGTCGTTGCGCGCGACGGCGATCACTTCGAGATCGAGAATGACTCCAGTGTTGCATTGATCGCGAAGACTGCGGCGTCGCTCGCAAAGGCCGGTGCCGATATAGTCGCGCCATCCGACATGATGGACGGTCGCGTGGAGGCGATCCGCGAAGCGCTCGATGCAGGTGGGCACGAACAGATTCCGGTTATGAGTTACGCGTCGAAGTTTGCGTCGGCTTTTTACGGGCCGTTCCGCGAGGCGGCTGATTCCGCTCCTCAGTTTGGAGACCGTAGAAGCTATCAGATGGACGGTGCTAATCTGCGCGAGGCTTTGCGCGAGATCGATCAGGACATCGCCGAAGGTGCGGACATGTTGTTGATGAAACCAGCGATGCCGTATCTGGATGTGATTCGTGCAGCGAGGGAGCGCTATGATCTGCCGATGGGCGCGTATCAGGTATCGGGTGAATACTCGATGCTCCACGCAGCGTTCGAACGCGGATGGCTTGAACCGAACCGGGCAATGATGGAGTCATTACTTTCAATACGTCGAGCAGGCGCGGATTTTATCGTGACTTACTTCGCGAAAGACGCGGCGAAAGTGCTGGGCTAGCTACGTCGTTGTGCGTTCGGCGACTACTCTTTGCTCAACGTTGTGCAGACATGTTTGCCTGCCAACTTCTGGTTCAGCAATCGCGGCATCAGCAGTTTGAAAAAAGCTTCGTCCTTTGGGTGCAGGCACACCTGCGCATTTGGAGCGCCGGGTGTGGGGCGGGTGAAGCCCTTGTCATCGACTTCAATATGAAGTGGAGTTACCGGGCAGCTCGACGGGTCGATGGCATAAGCGACGGCGACGGCGTCGAACATGGTGGGGGCGCTCTGCCCTGTGCTCCGTTGCCATTCTGCCGTTAGCACCTGCAAGCTGTCGGTCATCGGCGTGCTGACCGTAGTGAGTAGAGCTCGCTTTGTCTCGTCGAATTTGAGCTGGGTCGAGTCCAGCGGCATCATGAAGATAGGAACCCCCGAACGAAACAGCTTTTGAGCGGCCGTGGGGGCCATAGCGATGTTGTATTCAGCATCGGGGCCGTGCGAAGGCATGTAGCCGAGGTCACCGTAACCGAGATAAACAGATCCACCCATCATCACGACGCGGTTTAGTTTGCGGAAGGTGTCGGGGTCGCGATCGATGGCGGCGCCGACGTTAGTGAGCGGCCCCAGCGCAACGAGAGTAATCTCTCCCGGATATTGCTTGATCTGATCGAGCAGAAAGCTGACGGCATCGCCATGGGAACGAGCGATCCCCTGCATGGCCCATGGTTTTTGCGAGAAGGTCGTGTTGGTTGCGGTCTCAGGGCCGATTAGAACTGGAATATTGTCCAGTCCAAGCTCACAAGTCAGTCGATCCAACATGCGCGCACGTAGTGCAGTGTCACCCCACGCGGCGGAGATACCGACGACATCAATCTCCGGGCTGATGAGTGCGAGGTCAACGGCGAAGACATCGTCGATGTCGTCCCCGATGTCGGTATCAATGATCACGCGAGATTCGTGCGCTGCTTGTGCGAACGATGATAGAGGCGTAACGATTAGGCAGGACAGAAGCGCGATCTGCAGAGCGGTAAAGCTTCTTCGCAGCATCATGATGAGGAATCTCCATCATTTTGAAAATGAAATTCAGGCGCCAGCTTCCACACGGCATACTATCGCGACTTTACGTGCAAGCTATGTCCTTATTTATCTTCCAAACGAGATCGGTATGTCATTCCGGTGTAGAGAGCCTTCGTTATTCGGTGGGAGAGGCGTGATGACAATCCCCTCGCCCAGCTCCTGCTCAACGAACTCCAGGTCGGTCGGTTCTACATAGCGAATGTTGTAGTTAGCGAGGCCGCTAGCGGCAAGGTACAGGTTCGAGCCGGGAACCGGCTTCCAGTACTCTTCACTATCTTTCAAGATGTTGGCGGCGCGATCGCGAGCGATCTGGTCGCGACGAAAGCGCTGAGCGTTGATAAGGAAGATGCCTTCGAGCTTGCCATCCTGGTCGGTGAACCAGTTCACAAGGCGCCCGCGATAGAGCACATTGAGGGTTGAGAGCGCATCGATTTCGACCACCGTTCTAGGGTCATTGGACCGCAGAGAGAGCGTCGTGAAGAGGATCTGCCATTCAGAGACATTTTTAAGCAAAAAGCGGTCGCAGAAGGCACGAAGAAACGAGCCGTCGGGATAGTCCCCGTAGCTGCGGATGACACGGCCTGTCTGCCAACCTTCGATCGCGCAGAAAAGCCAGAGAAGGCCGATGAAACGGGCTTGCTCCGCGGTCGCGCGAAGGTAGGCGGAGAGGAGGGCCGGCGAGCCATGAACCGTGTCGGAGAGTAGAGAAGAGAGGATGGCGCTATACGCTTCGCGTTTACCCATTGCGCCGTCAATGGTGGGATATCTGCCGACAGGGGTATGGAGCAGCAGAATCCATGTAAGCAGGAAGGGAATAATTGTGACGAGAACAGAGAAGACGATCTCCTCCGTGCGGGTGCGTTGAAACCGCTTGCTGGAGATGTAGTAGGAGAAGGTAAGCCGGTAGATCGCCCCGGGAGCCAGTAGATATGCCACCAGAAGGAATCCGGCAACGAGCGCAATCAAGGGGTGCCTGGCTCGCGCTGGATGAGGTAGCGGTTGCCATTCTCATCGGTGAAGATGGACTGCCCAGTCCGGTTGAGATCGGCCTTGATCTGTTCGCTGACCTCGCGAAGTCTGGATCGCAGCCCGGAACGCAGCCCTCCCCCGAAACTCTGGCCATTCGTGGCCGAAGTCGCCTTGCGAAGGGTCCGGGTAAGCTCTGCCACATCGCTAACCATTGGTTCTCCACATCTTTCCCACAGGTTCTATTATGACGCAGTTGTCAAGGTCAATTGCCGATTCTCGTGGGCCGGAATCTAAAAAGTAGCTAACGAATCGAATAAGATGGTGGGTGTTGGTTTACCTGAATGGAGTGTTCCCTTGGCAGATACGATCTTTGATGTAGTAGTGCTTGGCGGCGGGCCCGCCGGATATACCTGTGCGATTCGCGCCTCCCAATACGGATTGAAGGCAGCTTTGATCGACGCAAACGACCGGCTGGGCGGGACGTGCCTGCTCTGGGGATGCATTCCGACCAAGTCGATGCTGTTCTCAGCCGAACTGTGGGATCACTTGAAGCATGCCGACCGATACGGCATCGAAGTCGCTCCGCCAAAGCTGAACTGGAAGGGCGTGCTGGCGCGGAAAGACGACGTAATTACGCGGCACACCAAGGGTCTTGATTTCCTGATGAAGAAGAACAAGATCAATGCCATCAAGGGTTATGGTCGCCTTACCGGACCTGCGAAGGACGGTGTTCACACCATCGAAGTAAAGACAGCCGATGGCAAGACGGACACGATTAAGGCGAAAAAGGTTGTGCTGGCGACTGGCTCGGATGCGCGCATGCTGCCCGGTTACACGGCGGACACGACCATTCTGACGAACTACGAGATTCTGAAGATCGACGAGGCTCCGAAGTCGCTGGTCGTCGTGGGTTCAGGCGCAGTAGGCGTCGAGTTCGCCTCCATCTTCAAGAGCTTCGGCGCTGAAGTGACGATCCTTGAAGCGCTGCCGCGCATGGTATCGGCTGAGGATGAGGACATCAGCAAAGAGCTGCTTCGCCTCTTCAAGAAGCGCGAAATCGATGTGCATCTTGGCGCGAAGGTCGACAAGCTCGAAAAGAATAAAGATGGCGTGCTGGTTCACTTTACAAAAGCCGACGGCACTGGCGAGACGAAGCAGGCCGAGAAGGTTCTGGTTGCGGTTGGTCGTGCACCGAGAACCTATGATGTTGGCCTGGATAAAGTGAAGATCACGCCTGATCGCGGCTTTATCGTGACCAATGAGTGGATGGAGACGACCGAACCGGGAATCTATGCGATCGGTGACATCGTTGCGGGCCTGCCACAGTTGGCGCACGTTGGCAGCATGGCTGGGCTGGTGGTTGCGGCCAGAATTGCTGGCAAATACGCCAAGCCAGTGAATCGCACACGCATTCCCGGGTGTACCTACTGCGACCCCCAGATCGCCAGCGTCGGCCTTACCGAAGCGCAGGCCAAGGAGAAGGGCTTCCAGGTCAAGGTCGGCAAGTTCCCGTTCGTCGGCAACTCGAAGGCAACAATTCTCGACGCGCATGATGGTTTCGTAAAAGTTGTCTCAGACGCAAAGCATGGCGAAGTCCTGGGCGTTCATATCATTGGGACTACCGCGACAGAGATCATCGCGGAGGCCGTCACTGCGATCGAACTCGAAGCAACGATTGAGGAGATGATGTTTACCATCCATGCCCACCCGACAGTAGCTGAGGCCCTGCTTGACGGCTTCTCCAGCGTTGAAGGGATGGCGGTCAACGTCTAGTACCGATAAGACTGCAGCCGGACCACGAGGCTCGGCTGCAGTCTCTACTCTCACGCTAAGCAAGAAGCTATACATGCACATCAACCTTCTCCATCTCGGCCGCGTACCGTATACCGAAGCACTTGCGATTCAGCAGCAGATCATCTCAGCTCGAAAGCAGAATCTCGTCGCCGATACACTCCTGCTACTCGAACATCCGCCCGTCCTGACGCTCGGCCGCAACGCCCACCGATCCAACGTCCTGGTCAGTGACAGTCTTCTGGCACAACGTGGAGTCGAGCTCCATGAGATCAACCGTGGTGGTGACGTGACCTATCATGGCCCCGGACAGCTCGTCGGATACCCCATCATCGACCTTCGAGGCGATCTACCCGGAAAAAGAGGGCCGCATCTCGGTCCCGTCGACTATGTTCGTTTGCTCGAAGAGGTGCTGATTCGCACCTGTGGGGACTTCGGCGTGATGGCACAACGGATCAGCAAACTAACCGGGGTCTGGACGGTGGCCGGCGGTAGTGTCCGGGAGAAAAAAATCGCTGCAATCGGCGTCCACGTCTCGCAGGGAGTCACTTCGCACGGATTCGCACTGAATGTAACCACTGATCTGCGTGACTTTGAATGGATCGTACCGTGCGGCATCATCGACCGCCAGGTAACCAGTCTGGAGTTGGAGGCCGATTCCGGCCGCCAGCCGACAATGGAGTCAGCGATCAACTCCGTCGCACGAAACTTCGGCCGCATCTTTGAGCGGCAAATCCTCTGGTGCGAGTCTATCGACCAGATGCTTGCAGCCCATGCGTAACGCTGGGTACGACCTTCGACGGTTGTTCGCTAACCGCACCATACAGCCAACAAGCGCACTGCCGCCGTATAATCCCTCTTGCGTGCGCCCGATCGCGGACCGGGCTGACATAAGGCGAAATTAACGCCGATACCCGTATGCCGTACCTGAACTCAGGGGAGAAGAGAGATATTCATGCCGACTGACGTAGTTATGCCCCAGATGGGCGAATCCATCACCGAAGGCACCATCACAAAGTGGCTTAAGAAGCCGGGCGATGCCATTCAGCGCGACGAGCCACTCTTCGAGATCTCGACCGATAAGGTCGATGCCGAAATTCCTTCGCCCGCCGCCGGCACGTTGAAAGAGATCAAGATCGCAGAAGGCACCACTGTTCAAATCAACACAGTTGTCTGCAGCATCGATGAGTCCGGCTCCGCATCACCCGCGACGCCCGAAACCGCCGCTGCCCCTGCAGCAGACTCCGCCACCCCAGCCGCGGCGAATACTGCCTCTGCTGCCCAAAACAATCCTCCAGCCGCTGCTGGCCCAGGCACCGACGTGCTCATGCCCCAGATGGGCGAGTCCATCACCGAAGGCACCATCACCAAGTGGCTCAAGAAGGTAGGCGACACCGTCCAGCGCGACGAGCCCATCTTCGAGATCTCGACCGACAAGGTGGACGCGGAGATTCCTTCGCCCATCGCCGGCGTTCTCTCGGAGATCAAGGTTCAGGAGGGTGCCACCGTCACGATCAACACGGTTGTCGCCGTCATTGGCGGAGCCGCAGGCAAATCCGCAGCTCCTGCTGCAGCTGCACCTGCGCCAACGGCAACTGCCTCGGCACAAGCCGCTGCCCCTGCACCTTCTTCCGCCGCAACAGGCGACCGCGTCCGCTCATCACCGCTGGTACGCAAGATCGCGAAAGACAACAACGTCGATCTCTCGCAGGTCCCGGGCACAGGAGCATCTGGCCGCATCACCAAGACCGACATCGTCAGTCATCTCGAACAGGGTCCGAAGCCTGTCGCAGCAGCTCCGGTAGCCGCCTCTCCTGCAACGGCCGCCGCAAAGCCTGCAGCTCCTCAGCCACAACCGGGCGAGCTCGTTCCCATGACCAAGATGCGCTCTATCATCGCGCAGCGTATGGTCGAGTCCAAGCGCACCAGTCCACACGTCCACACCGTCTTCAAAGTGGACATGACGCGCATTGTGAAGCTTCGCGAGAAAGAAAAGTCGAAGTACGAGCAGCGCAACGGCGTCAAACTCACCTACATGCCCTTCATCACGCGCGCTGCAATCGTCGCGTTGAGGAAGCATCCCGTCGTCAACGGCTCCATCGAAGGCGAAGCTATCCGCTATAACAAGAACATCAATATCGGAATCGCTGTCGCACTCGACTGGGGCCTTATCGTCCCCGTCTTGAAGCAGACCGAAGAGAAGAACTTTCTCGGAATCGCACGTGGCATCGTCGATGTGGCCGACCGCGCCCGTAACAAGAAGCTCGCCCCAGACGAGATCTCCGGTGGCACCTTCACCCTCACCAACTCCGGCATCTTCGGCGAGCAGTTCGGAACCCCCATCATCAACCAACCGCAGAGCGCAATCCTCGGCATCGGAGGGCTGAACAAGGAGGCCGAAGTCATTACCGACAAGGATGGCAACGACTCCATCGCAATCCGCTCAATCCAGCGCTTTACCCTGGGCTTCGATCACCGTATCGTCGACGGTGCTGACGCCGGAAAATTCATGTCCGACTTCAAGGCGTATCTCGAGAACTGGTCAGAAGACATCGGTTAGACAAACTCAAACAGACAGAATAAAAGCGGCAGATCAAGTCTGCCGCTTTTATTCTTTACGCCCACTACGGCTCGATGAACTCAAACAAATACTCATTATCAGATTGAATATGATCCGCTGCGATCTCACATAGCTCCTGAGCGCAACAATCCCAGTATTTTTTCTGCGAGAAATCTAGGCATTTTTCATCTAAGCATTTATATTCGCCATTTGCTGATGAGCCGAAAACGTCGATCCCAAGCAGGCGCATGTCTCGATGCTTGAACGCGCTCACAACTTCAACAGCAACATCCGGCGGGAAGAGTAGCGCATCTCTCCATTTGATAGCTCGATGCCGATACTCTTCTAGAAATCCGAAGTCTTCGTCCATCACAAAAGTTCCTTAGCGCGTTTGACTAGCTCAATTGCTTCTTCCGCACTGCTTCCCACCGCAGAAAGGTGGCCCATTTTACGGCCCTTACGCGGCTTGTGTTTCTCGTAAAGATGCAGTCTTACACCAGGAATTGCGAGAGCTGCATCGAATCGAGGTTCTCTCATAGAACCATCCGCCTCTATCCACAGATCCCCTAGTAAATTCACTATCGCCGCAGGCTGTACAACATCCACGCTGCCCAGCGGAAGATCACACACCGCTCGCACCAATTGCTCAAACTGACTCGTCACACAGCCACGTTCACTAGCGTGATAGCTATTGTGTGGACGCGGAGCGAGTTCATTTATCAGCAGTTCACCCGATTTTGTGCAGAACATCTCGACCGCTAGAATTCCTTCCAGGCCAAACGTATCCGCAATCTCCTCTGCCAGTTTGCGTGCCTCGCGATCCATAATGTCGGAGACTGGCGCAGGAATCACACTCCACTCCAGGATCTGGTTTTCATGATGGTTCAACGCTGGAGGATAAACCTTCGACCTCGCCATTTGGAGCTCTCGCTACAAGTACCGAGATCTCTCTCTCCAGCTCGACCGCCTTTTCTACCAAGCCTGCACGCTCGCCAAGCGACTCCCAAGCGCCTCGCACCTCATCTTCGATCGAGGCCCTAGCGACAAACCCCACCTTCCCCTGGCCTCGTCCGTCGTAGCCGCCCGTAGCGCTTTTGCAGAAGCATCTTCCCCCTAACGCAGTCACTGCGTCACGCAGTTCATCGAGCGATCTCACCGCCCGATACTCCCCCACCGGGAACCCATTTCGCCGAAGCCAATCCTTCTGTTCAATCCGGTCTTGAATCACCGCCAACATCGCCCCACCCGGTCGCACCGGTGCGTAGCTCGCTGCGGCCTCCATGCTTGCAGGTGAAATCTGTTCAATCTCTAAAGTCACGACATCGCAGCCTCGCGCAAGGTTTGCAGCCTCGCGCGAATCATCCCAGCCTGCCTCGATACATCCATCCACCACAAATCGCGCGGGACAAGCCGGGTCCGGATCGAGCACCATAATCCGATACCCCATTCCTCGAGCCGCCATGGCCGTCATCCGGCCTAACTGCCCTCCACCAAAGATTCCAATCGTCGCACCTGGCAGAATTGGTTTTGCTATCGAAGAACCAGAGCTCACGCGTCAACCTCATCTTCCCCGACTGTCTGTGCGAGAACCTCATCGCGCCGTGCCGCACGCCAGGCCACGAGTTTCTCCCGCAAATTCGCATCTGTGGTGGCCAGCATTGCGACGGCGAGCAGTCCGGCGTTAGTCGCTCCAGACGCACCAATGGCCAGCGTTCCCACAGGGATACCTCTTGGCATCTGCACGATACTCAAAAGAGAATCCATTCCCTGTAATGCAGTCGCGGGTATCGGTACACCCAACACAGGCACCACCGTCTTCGCGGCAATCATTCCAGGCAGATGTGCAGCGCCACCCGCCCCGGCGATGATGACTCGCAGGCCACGTTCAACCGCAGCGTCTGCATATTCAAATAACAGATCAGGTGTCCGGTGAGCCGAAACCACCTTCACCTCATGCGTCACGCCAAACTCTTGAAGCACCTCAACGGCGCCTCGCATCACCGCATAATCGTTGCGGCTTCCCATCACAACTCCAACTAAAATACTGCTCTGTGGCTCGGCGTCCATGGCCCGATTATACGGTTTCCCATGCACGCCGCGCCCGCATCCGCACTACGTCCGCTTCGCCCACAGACTCGCGTTCAGGCACATCACCACACCGTCAATCGTCATACTCAATCCCCGGCTAAACTGCTCGGAATCGGCGATATGTTTCATTGTCACCGCGTCAGCTATGTCTATCGCTGCCCCAACGATCTCCACCGCTGCCTTCTTCTTCTGCTCACCAGACTCAGCGCCAAACAGAGCCTCCGTTCCTTGAACCACCCCAGGGATCAACGAAATCGACCGCAAAAACATCCTCAGAAAATCCATATCTTCTCCCTGAACCCCTATCGCCGAAAATAATCAACTGCCAGATGAAACATTGCCAGCAGCGCACCGCCAGCTCCAATCAACCCCTTGATACGTTGCACGCTGCGCTCATGCTGCTCCACCCGATCCTCGAGCTGCGTCAATCTCCCCGGCTGCCCAATTCCCATCAACTGTTTCATCTGGCTCTTCAGCACACTCATATCCGCTAATACCTGCCCTTCGAACTCTGTCATTACTTCCTCCTTTCGCCGTTACCCACTCACCGGCAGATCTGTAAACACGGCACTTGAAAATCGCGAATACAACGGCGGTGTCGACCCGTCATACATTCGCACGTAGTAATGCTCTATCTGTCCTTCGCGCGGAATCGAGAAGCTCCGCACCGGACTCCTCAGAACCAGGTCCTGATCGACTCCTGGACCAAAGTCTCCATCCCGCCGTCGCACCTCAAATCCTCCCCCTGCAGGCGGAGCCATTCCTGAATCCACCTGAAGCGCCGTCCCCGTCGCGCTCACCACCTGCAACTGTTGCAGGTTTGCAAGCACGTTGCCGGGTTGACTCAACGCCGCCTCTGGCAGCAACGCATCTGCGGCAATTGCCTCAGACAACGTCATCCCCAGCCCTTCTGCCCAGTCATTCGCAAATGCCATGCGGTACGTTAGTGTCTCCGGATATCCCATGCCATCAACGATCTCAACGGTCCGCACGACGACGCTCATAGCCTGTCCGGCGCTCGTCATAGCTAACACGTCCCCTGGCCACACATCCGCTGGACTCACAGCCACATACGTACCTGCAACCGCAGCCGCGCGACTGGACGAAAAACTCAGCACCGCGGAGGCAGCACTCTCGCAGTCCACCGAACTCCGCGCTGCCGGTTTCACCACTTTGCCCAACCACTGCGCTGTTCCAGGCATTCCACCCGCAGCCTCTGCCGCGACGCTCGTCGCATCTTCCAGCCGTGCGACGGCCCTCTGCTGCGCACGATACGTCACAGTTACAAGCTCGCCGGCTACTGGCACTCGGCCCGCAAAGAATGTAACCTTACCTGCTGCAGATACCGTGCAGTCGACACCTTCCCCGGTTACACCAATCAAGCGCGTCATCTTCACGCCACTCGGCAGTGTGCTCACCACCCAGACCGAACCCGTCTGCGTTATCCTGCAGTAACCCATCGACCCGAAGAGCTGCACACTGTTCACAGCGACAAAGCTGCATGTTGCCGGCGATATCACTACGCTCCCGTCGTAGAGCACCGTCGCCGGAGTATTCGAGGCCAATCCCAAATCCTGGAGCTCGAACACCACACTCATCGGAGCCGTTACCAGTCCGCCGCCGAAGGACTTTACGGCGCCATCCACCATCGCGTAGTAGCTCTGCAGGACTCGCTGCATCTCCACGCAATGCAGTCGAATCCGCAGAGTGTACGTATGTCCCTGCAGCATCGTGAACACTGTTCCAACCTCGGCTCCCCTCACAAACGGGACCACAACGGTGGCGCCGCCACTCTGCCGCACGTTGTAGCCCACAAAGCAGTTCGCACTCTGCGTCGTTCCTGCGTATAGTCCGCACACTACGCCCGCGCTGGCCCCACTCAGTTGCAGACTTCCAGCCTCAATCACCACCGTCCCACCCAACTCCACCTGGTCGATGGCGGTCAGCGTCGTCTGCCCGTCGAATCCATTGCCTCCCGTCATCGTCAGTCCGGCAGAGCTCAACCCAAGATGTGCCGCCGCATCGTTGACCTGCCAGATCTGCGTATCGAGCACTGCTTCGTTGAAGCTGTCCGTCAAAAACTGTGCAGAGTTGGCTGTCTTCTTCGGTCGAAATGGAGCCTCTGATAGTTGAAACATAGTCGTGGTCCCATCGCCTGCAAACGTTTCCGTAACATACGCCGTCGGCTCTATCTCCCCACTCACCGTCACATCATTGGCCAACTCTTTTACTGCTGTAGTCTTCAGTGCGGCCACCTGCAACGTCCCGTCACCATCGCTTAACGTATGAGTGACTGTTCCGGCTGGCTGCAGCCCTACCACGCCATCCAGCACTCGATATGCAGCATAGGTCGCACTCGCAACGCCTCCCGCGTTCTCTGACCAGGTAGCCGCCTGCGATGGTTCAAACACCCCTACTGAAAACCCATTCATTACACCAGCCGTGGTGAACAGCCCAGCATCCACACGATTGGTCAACGTCGTCAGTAACTGACCCCCACTCTGCGCCAGCCCAGCTCCGCTCAGTGGAAGCGCCTGCTTATCTAGCAGCCACTCATCGCTGACAGCGCTGAAGGCATAGCGATACACAGCGCCCTTCAATCCGTTTCCCGCGTAAACTGCCTCCGGATCCGTCGCGATGTAACCCGTGAACAAAACCGTTCCGTTAGCTGCCGTCACGACAACTCGCCCACGCCGTACCGGTACAGAGACGCCAGCATCGCCCACATCTAACATGCCACTGCATACCGATGGAGAATTCAACATACGCGAAATCTTCATCGCTCCATCATCCGCGCATAGCGCCGCGCTATAGTCCACCGCTCCTGCACCATCCAGATTGTCGATCGTTATGTTCATTGCGTTACCGCCGCTTCAATCGGGCCTAGCCCCCGCATGGCTCTCACCTCGTCTACAGTCAGTACTCCAGCCTGTAGCAGCGTCGTTTGAATCTGTAGTTCCTGCATCTCGTCCCTGCTCCCCAGGTCGTTGAAGCAGAACTCGAACTCGCGCCAACCCAGCTTCTTTGCAAACAGATCGCGTGTTATGTGCTCTGCAATCAGCTTCGCTACGGGCACAATCGCGCTCTGAAACGCCTCATCCGCCATCTCACCTGCGGTCGACTGGTTCACGTCACTCTCCAGACCCAGCATCATGGGCGGCAGATCGAACGCATTCGCAATCATGCGAATTAACGCCTCCTGCCACTGCAGCCGCAAATCAGCATCGGTACCACCCGCAAACTGAATCACCTCAGGCTTCTGCTCGCAGCTCAAAAATGGAACGCGCCCGGTCCCTTCAATCTCGTCCTGCCACCAGCGAATCAGCCGATCATGTTCCTCGGGAGTGGCATCGTTCAACCAGATCGCATACTGTGCCACCGAGTTGCTGGCCAGCTTTCCCGCATACCGGTTCGCACTCAAAAACTGATTCACCGTCTCAAACGCAACCTCCAACCTGCCCAAACCGAACGGTGTATACGAGCGTGGATTAAGCCGCACGTACATCAGTTCGTCATCCAGCAGAGGCACCAGCGCATCCTTCCCCATCTGCCCCGTCGCCTGTGCATACCGAGGCTTGCTGGGATCGCCATCCCACTTTGCATCGATCTGGATCGTAGCTCCATCCACAGCCCAAAGATGAAAAGGCCTCTCAGGATTACCCGTAGCCTCCATCTCGACTGCGCCGAAACCACCCACCAGCAGATCCTCCAGTACCTGCTCCCACAAAACCCGAAAGCTATCCGCCGCATTCGGCTCTTCGAGACACTGCCGCAGCACTCGCATCCGCGCTTCTGCGTCCTCCACCGTTACGCCCGAGTAACCGCGCCGCACCTTCACCTGCCAGTCCATGCTCGCGATCTTGTCCTTCACCACATTGATCGCTCGACGTACCACCGGTGTCTCGGCAAACTTCCGCAGATTCGCCGCCGTAGGCTTTGGCAAAGCGTTCTGCCCTGGCCGTCCAGCAGGCCTGTACGGGCTGAAGATCGAAGGCAGCATCGTCGTCTTTCGCTCTCCCATCGTCGCGTCCCCGGCCGCTCCATCAACTCCTGCCAACCGCTGCCAAACATCCCTCACTACCGTCCGAACGTCCATGCTTTCCTCTCTCTTTTTTCCGTATCTGGCACAAAAGAAAAAGGCACAGCCCTTGAGCCATGCCTACTCTGAAATCGAAAATCAGCTTTCTAAACTGAAGCTACCGCAAAAAAAATTATTTCTGAGCGACGAAGAACCCGCGCATCCGTTCGGAATGCCACATTCAGCAACATCCGCGAACGCGCCGATATCACACTCTCAAACCCGCAACTCTACCCGCGCTGTCTCTGCCACCCGAGCCAGATCGTTCAACGTCACCACCCGAATCTCCTGCCGTTCCATCGCTTCTACACCAAACCGGTACCGCTCCATCGCCTCGTCTTCCGTATCCGATACCTCCCGTAGCGGCTCAACAATCGCAGTCAACTCAAGCCGTGCCGACTCCACCCTCTGCACGCCCTCCATCAACTGCGGAGCCGAATAGGCTAATCCCTTCGCCGCCTCCACATCTCCCTCCAGCGACACTGCCTGGAACATCCGAATCACCCCATTCGGCCTATACCCGCAATCAATCTTCATCGGATCACCCGCCCGTGTATACAGCGAAGCCGCGATCCTCTTCCGCATGAGCCCCCACACTCCGGCTCGTTCAAACTCCGTTCGCATCGCTCCCGCGATCGCCGCCCGCCCCGTTCTCTTCCGCTCCGTCTTTACCTTCAGCGGCTCCACATACATCTTCATCAACTGTTCAATCTCTGCCGGCAGACTCTCCGCGAGGCACGCCCGCACCTCGGTCATCTGCACCGAGTTCGCCAACGTATCCTCAAGAATCTCCATCACCGGCTTAATCCCTTGTTCGGGTCCGGGAGCGTCCTTGCCGACAGTGCGCAGTCGAGCGCCAATCTCTCCCTCCAACGCCTCCAGCAAACCGATATCCGCATCCGCATCCATACACTTCACCCGAGCCCAATCCCGTGTAAAACGCACCACTGCACTATCGGCCCGCCCTGCCTCTCGCAGCAGCACTCCGATATTTGCGAACTCGCCCTTCACTACATCCGGCACATACCGAATCAGGAAGAACTCGCATTGGACACGCTCAGCCAACCATCCATCTCCATCGTCTTGAACTAAAATCCAACCGTTCGATACCCTCTACCGTAAATCTCTAATCGACAGCAGCCGCTGCTCTCACATTACGAATTTTCCCACTCCACTTCCATCTGCAAACTGCCGTGGCACCACAATTCGGTTTCCCGACGCCCACATCGGGAATGGCTCACGATTCGAATCCCGAAACTCCCCGATCAACTCCCTTACCCGTGATCGACGCCTCAACATCTGCTCCATCAACCGCTCGATCACGGCTGTATCCCCGCCATACCATTCTGGCGGAACTGCCTCTGCGATCTCCCACAGCGTCCCCGACTCCATCGCTTCCACGCGGCTTAGCCAGGGTTCAAAGCTCTCCCACCCCGTAACCCGCGCGTACACCTGATTTCTCTGATACACGCCCCGCAGAGGAGAGTCCGGGAACGTCCACTCCCCCGCGTTAAAGCAAAAACCCTGATCGATAAATGTCGCCCGATACTTCCGCTCTCTCGGTTTCCTCTCAAAAACCGCCTGCCGTCCATTGCAGTTACCCGCCCACTTATCGATACATAGCATCCCGGCAAACTCGGCCAGGTTCCTTACCTCGTCTAACTGCTGCTCCGGGAGATAGTCCACCACCTGCCCCGGCATCAGCCCGCCCACAAACTGCGACCCAAACTGCAACCCCGCGGTATACCTCTGTCTCTGCCCCCGCGGCAGCTCCACGAACATATCCAACGTATTCGACACCAGCCACTCGGTCACCTCAACAACATCGCTCACCGGCACGGTCAAACCCACCGCCGCCGCGAGCCTCGTCGCGATCAGCTCATTCGCAAGAACCCGCAGATCCTGCGGATTATTTTGAAACTTCACCACCCAAAGCTTCCCATCCGCCCCCAGCATCAGCTGACTCTGCGCCCCGCCCCGCATCCTTCTGATCGCCTGCACTGCCAACACCGCCAAGCCGAACACCCCCGCAACAGGATAACCCGTGTGTCCACGACGCAGACCAGAGCAACGCGAGGACCTAGGTCGCCCACATCACCCCGACAAGGTAAAAAGGCGTGAAACGCCCGCCCCACGCGCAGTGGGCCCGTCCGGCAGGACAAATCCTTACCGCGTCTTCAAAACCAATTCAGAGCGCACGGCATGAGCAATCGCCATAGCAATCAAACAGTCATCATGTGCCCCATTCACAGCGCCAGTCCTACCCCCAGCCATCGCAACAAACGTTCGGCACTCTCCGAGCAACCGCCGACTAAAAAACATCCAGGGCGACTCAACTAAGAGAGCTCCCATCCGGCTCACCATTCCAGGCTTCGACCCAGCAGTCGTCAACCATCCTGCAACGCCCGCCTGCTCATACACTCTCGAATACCGCTCCACGCTATCCAAATAAGCAAGCACGCCAGCTCCATGATTATTCCTCTCCACAGCAATCGTCGCCCCGCCGTACTCTCTCGCCAGCTCTGCCGAAACCCTCGCCAGCTCCAGCGTCCCGAGCCTCTGCTGCAGCTCCGCACACTGCATCCCCGAGCCCATCTCAATCACCTGCACCGCAGCAAAATCGCCATCGGCCCCACCGCCGGCCGTATCCACCGCCACCACATATTCCTTGCCGACAATCGGCGGCAACCAAACCTGCAGAGCGCCACCACGCCGCGTCTCCACAGGCTCACCCAACTCAGCCAGCCGAGACTCCACCGCCGCAACCTCAAAGCAACACTCACCCGTAGCCTTAAAGCAGCTCTCCGCGTCCTCGGCAAACTCCTGCGACCGCAGCCCCCGATAGCTCGCCTCCAACCCCCGCCGAAACCCGATCTGCTCGGCCGTCAAACCATGCGCCAGCACGAGCCGCCGCTCATCCTCCCGCAACTCTCCGACAACCGGCGCGCCGACATAAGCTTCCTCCATCCACCATGGAAAAAAATGTCGCATCACCCCAGCGTCACTTCGACAATCTGACCCGACAACGCCCCTACCCCACTCCTCATAGAAGCAGCCATACGCTCCATTCGGCGTCGACTCCATCACCATCTCGCCCCCTGGAGCCAGCGCGGCGCGCAACCCCGCAAGCGTAGCCGCTGCGTCTCCCGGCCATCGGCTCACCTCGCTACAGTGCAGATACTGCACCGTCAACCCCCGCCCCGCGCTCTCGTCCGCAGCACTCACCACGCGAAACTCGCTATCCAGCTCCGGAAAGCACATCTGCCCCGCATTCGCTCGACTCCGCCGCAGCGGCCCATCCCGAAGCTCTACCGGCAGACACTCCCAGAATCGCTGCACCATCCGAAAGATTCCCTCCGCAGCCTCTCTCGTCTGTGCCACCTGCACCGTCATCACACCACGCGCCGTAATCGTCTTCAGAAAAAACCGACCTGCCACCCAGGTAGTAATCCCCATCTGCCGAGCCTTCAGCACAATGTTCTGGCGCCCGCGCCTCCGTTCAAACTCCCTCTGCACCGCATTCGCCCGCAGCGGCCTCTCCACACCCTCGCGATCCCGAACCCTCAACAAACTCTCAGCCACCTGCCTCAAAACTGCTGGGTCCGCAACTCCAAACATTTCCCCAGCACCAGCAACTCCTCTACATTCCGTCGGAGCCTTACCCATTCAATCCCCCCACTCTCGCAATGCAGGCGCAGCTCATCCTCATCAGAACGAAGCCGCGCCCACGAAGCCACCCACTTCAACCTCTACATCTCCCAATGACAACCCGAGACCGTCTTCGGATTAGGCACATCGCGGAAGCTCAAAGAGCTATTCGAAGGAACCGTCACGACTGTTCCCACGGCAAGGCCGTTGATCAACTGCGAAGAACTCCCCGCAACGACACCTACCGTAAAGGCAGACTGCAGATTTGCCACCGTATACACCGCCCCGCTCTGCCCCGTGCAATCCGGCAGCGTGAGTGTCTGGTTCGCGGTAGGAGCCGCTGTGATATATCCATCCCCAGCCTGCATCGCATAGTTCGTTGCTGAAACCACGTTCGGGTTCAAATGGTTATGGCCAAAGTGATAGTTCAGCGTGTTGCTCGCTGCATTCGCCAGCAACTGTTGCCCTGCCGCGTTTGGATGAATCTGATCACTCTGAAAGTAACTGCCGTTTGTAAAAGCATTGTCTGCGCCGAGCAGCGGATTCGCTGCAAAGTCGATAACCCCGTCTACCCCGAGCGCCTCGGCACTCGAAAGTAGCAGAGAGTCGAGAGCATCTTTCTGCAGATCGCTCGGCCCACGCGAGATCATCGTGCCAACGAACACGAGGCACCCGGCCTTCTTCATCTTTGAAGTGAAGCTGGCGATGCTCGATACCGTAAGCGCAGGAGACATGCTGTACGCCCCGACATCGTTCGTGCCCGCAAACAACAGGGCAACCGAGGGCCCCTGCGATGTCGTGCACATCGGCGCAACACGATTTGGTTCAGCTCCGGCCAGCGAGCGCGCACTGATGCTTGGAATACCAGCATCCACCACGTTATACGCTGGCTGACTCGTCAGACTCAAAAGCTCCGGCCACGCTTGCGCCTGAGTCAGACCCAGGCCAGCCGTGATCGAGTCACCGACAGCAAACAACTGAGGGCTACCCTGTGGAATCGGCTGAGGTGTCGTCGCTACAGGCCTGGTATTCATGTCCGCCAGGATCTGCAGATAAGTCGACTGCACCTGGGCGGCAGTATCCTCGCCTGCTTTGAAGACAGCCCGGTAGAAGGTCCCGACAAACCCGCTCCCATTCAGGAAGTCAGTATTCGAAGCGCCCAGCAGTAAGTTGCCCGAAGTCTGAAAGCCTGCCGAAGCCCCTTGGCCGCTGTATGGAAGCTCCGTTCCATTCAAGTAGATATGGTCTGTATCGGCCCCCCCCGCTCCAAGCGTGTACGTAAGTACGTTGAAACCCGAGATCGCCACTGTAGATGCCGTCCGCAACGAACCTCCAGCCTCCGAGGTAGGCAGCATCGTTCCATTGACGCCTTGAAAATCTGTAATGAACAGATTGAGGCCATTTCCACCCAGCGAACTAGTTACAAGTTGAGGAATGGTATTGGCGACGTTTGCTGCATTCAGTACGGCTGGCCCGTCAGCATAGAAGGCCAGATAAAAAGTACGCGTCGTGTTCAAAGCTGCGGGCAGTGACACGTTTTGTGGAATCGTGAACTCCAGACCGTTCGACAACCAGGTAGGAGCATTGGCACCCGTTCCCAGCGTGCCATTATTCCCGTTTCCGCTGATGTCCGTCAGAACAGAACCAGTGCCTTGCAGAAAGTTATAGTCGGCCGTAGCCCCTGCAATCGGCGCCGCTCCACTCGGAAACGAAGATCCAACAGACTGTCCGCCCGAACCCGAACTTCCCGGAACCGCCCATGTCCCATCCTCTCGCAGATACCGCGTCGTCCCTGCAGTTGCACCGGGATCCGGCACTGCACCCCGAGCGTGACCGCTCCCCGACGCGACAAACAAGGGAAGCTGCGCCGCACCTACTGCACCATTCAACGTCGTCGCATTCACTGTTCCTGCATTGATCGTTCCAGCCGTGAACGCCTGCGGGCTGAATTGATAACCCGTGCCTCGCATACTCATCTGCAGCGTGCTCGTCGTCGGCTGAAACGTCAATGTGTCGACGCTTGCCGCGCTGTCCAGTTCAAACAGGTTGTAGCCCGAGTTCCATTTGCCGCAACCATGCAAGTTGCAATGAACAGAAAACACACTCTGTTGACCCGCCTGCATATCCATCGTTCGCTGCCAGATGCCTTGTGCTTCATAGGCAGCGAAAGGCACCGAATGCGTTCCCCCATTGCCAAAGTAGCTCGTCGCCGGCACAGCGTTCGAGATCGTCCATCCGGTTATGCCTGGCCCAACGTTCTCCTGGTACTGAACGCCCGCCGTCTGCGAAGTCGTCGCACGCGGGGTAACCTGCCCTACGGCAGCCACATCGGCTGCAACCCCTTGCTGGTAGTAGTGCGGCTCCTCCACCGCATCGTTTGCCGCCCAGGCCACCGTGTTCGGTGCCAGTGTCAGCTGACCGTCCACGCTGTTCGTCGCCGTATCGAAGACTCCCAGAACCTCCGCCATCGGGTACAGCACATACCCACCCGTGAGCTTCGTTACAGTACCGCCTGAGCTTGTACTATTCGCGCCGGACTGCGTATATGTCAGTGCATTCGAAGCCGTCGAAGTCACCACAAAGCTACCGTTATAGCTCTGATCCGCCACACCGGAGATGGTCATGGTCAACCCATTCACATCCACTGGCAGCGCTCCCGCTGTTGTAACAGTAACCAGCCCGCTATTTCGTGCGATTGCGGCGATCTGCGATGTCAGATTAAGAAATGAACTAGTTTGCGACTGCACTCCTACAATCGCAGTCAAACTACCCGCGTAGTACAGTCCAGTCGAAGAGTAAGATCCAATCACCGGAAATACCTGGCGAATCGATCCCACCGTGTCTACCGTCTGCTCAAGCCCGTACCCGCACAATCCGCCAAACGCAATCGTCGATCCCGCACGGTGTGGCTTATTCAAAGTCATCTGCAAGTGAGTGCCATCAACTACCGAATACTTCGCCATCTCGTAGTTATGCGGTGCCGTACTAAAGGGCTGGTCGACAACGCACGCCACGCCACTCGGACTTGGAACTGCAGCCGTATTCGTCGCGAATCCGGCAGTTACCCCACTCGTTGCGATCGCTACCGTCACGTTTCCCGGAGCAACATTCTTTGCCTGCGAAGGAATCAACTGAGCAGTAGCTAGAAACACGCTCACAGGAAAATTGGTCCCGCTGAATGTCGCACCGGCTCCAGGAACTCCACTGACTTGGCCCGTCCCGCCAATCAAACTGCCGTTCGTAATTACCTTCGCCGGATTCTTGTCGATCAGATACCGGCCCTCACCCTGTGTCCCATTCCCTGAAGTCGTCGCAACTGTGACCACCGTCGACCCCGGTGTACAGCCTGCGCTGCACGATCCCTGAAAGACATTCGAATCTTCCTGAAATTGCAGATCGAACGGATGTGCTCCCTCATCCGCTTCATCGCGAAACCCACCCGACGAGACAATGAACTGCGATCCAATCAAGCAATCCCCAACCCCATAACAATTGATCGACTGGGAATCGAGTATGTGCTGGCCCATCGTGTTGTACGTGCCCGTCACATTTATGGCGTTGTAGTTCGTCTTGAAATAAGGCACGTTTCCCAGGGACTCGTCGAATAGGTTCGATCCTCCCGTTAGGCCTTGATGCTTGATTAACAGTGCAAACGAAGAAGGATCGCTCGATCCTCCCGCCGCCACCTCGGCCGCCGAGCTCCGTGTTGAACTTACATCGACGACCTGGCCCGCGTCTTCTCCATTCTGGAGCGAAGAGGTTGGATTCATATAGACGTCTCGCCGCTGTCCGTTCCGATCATCTTCAACGTGGGTGCCGCCAGCAGTACCTGTGCCGCTGTTCCAGGTCGTCGCCAGGTAATTTTCAGAAGCCGTATAGCTGCGGTCCACCTTTACGTCGCAACCATTCGCGCAGTCCGAACTAGTTACCGCATTCGCAATACCGTTTCCGCCCACTACTCCGCTCGCATATTGGCTCGCATACTCCTCACCATTCAGAATGTTGACCTGCAACTCCGTACCCACCGGTTGCGTCACCACCTGCGAAGTCGCAGGCAACATTGAAACCTTCTGCCCCGATCCCGCCGCCACACTAGCAACGTTCACATCGACGTAATGTTTATCTGCCGCTTGAGTCGGAGTAGTTGGGTCTCCTGGTAACACGAGAGCTCCGGTCATCGTGTCCCCTGTCTTCTCAACAAAAGGATTCGAACTATCCAGAGGATGCCCCGTCACCGCTGCGGCAATCGCCGTGTCCACGTAGCTCTTGCTCACCGTCTGCATCGCGACAGATGTCGGCAGCACGGTACTCTCAATCGAACTCACCTGCACAGGAACCTGGCTCACAGGAACGACCCAGAACTCCCGGCTCACGCTCCCATCACTCAGGTGAAATATTGCCGTGTAATAAGTTCCTATCGGCGTCGATCCGGCATTCGGAATCAATTGCAGACTCAGGGCGCCCGCCGTGATCGCAGCGGACGTGCTCCCACTCGGCACGGACTCTCCGCTCGCAGTAGTAAACGCCTGCCAGCTTACGATCACAGTTCCAGTAGCCGGCGTGCCATCACCTAGGAAGACCGTATCTGCGATCTGCGTCGTAGCAATTGTTCCAGTTGAGGTGGTCTGCATCGCTGCGGCCACCTTCATCACGGTCATCGCTCCCGGAATAACCAGCAGCAGCATTCCGATCAGCGTCCATCCTCTAGCCTTCCAATGCATCATTGTTCTCCTCGTTCCCGTTCCCACTCGTTTCGCAACTCGCGAACCCACTCCTCGCAAACTGCTGGCACAAAAGATCGCCACACTCAACCGCGCACACTGCATCGCCGCGCTATCACGCAGTCGTCTCCCACTCGTCAAAATCCGTACCTTGGTCACCCGCCCCAATCGCCTTCGTCATAGCAGCCGAGATTTTTCTCCGCGCCGGACAAATCAAAAGAGCTCTCAGCCTTGGGCGTGCTCTCTTATCAATCTCAATTCGTGTCTGCGCAACCAAGCCTCAAACAGCTCGCATAGCACCCGGCAGATAACTGCGAAAACACAAGACCGTCTCGCCGTCATTCGCATCCTTCACAGGAAGCGCACGAAACGCCCCTGCCAGCTTCACCTGCTCCAGCGGCCCCGCCAGCTCCTCCACCATCTCAGTCGCCCCCTGCATCGCCTGCAGCCTCGGATAGTGATAGATAACCCGATCACCCTGCTCCCCATCCATCACAAACAACCCCGACCACTCCTGAAAGAATCCGCCACCTTCACGATCCACAAACCCTACAAGCGGACTCACCTGCATTCCAGACGGCGGAGCCCCCGCCAGCAGAGCGCCACCCAACTGCAACGCACCGTTCGCGATCCCAACCACTCGCCCCACATTCAAAGTCACCCGACGTATGTAGTTGATGTCATTTGCCACCGACGCCGGCGAACTGACGTAAGCCGCACTAACACCGCTCCCTACAAACCCAGTCTGCGCCACATAATCTTCATCGACAGCAACCAACTCACCAACCTTGAACAGTGCAGCCGCAGCCGCCCCTACATTCAATGAAGTCGCCGTAGACCCAGCCAGCAATTGAGTCGCCTTAGCCGCAAGGCCCCCGCTTCCATTCGCCGCCGCTCCACTCGCGACCTGTAACAAATTCATCTGTTGCGACCCCGCCGCCAACGCCAGCTGCAACTTCCCCCAACTCGCAAACTCAAGCTGTACCGTCGCTTCGACCTGCGTCACAACCTGGCTCTGCACCACCGCTGGCGCTCCCGTTGTCAGCGCCCCAATCTTCGTCGCGCTCTTTCGAACAAAATTCGAACACCATCCGAGATCGATCCAGGGCGACGGCGGAGCGCTCAGCGCAAACGTCCCCAACTGTGCTGCATCGAACAACGTCGGCACTCCAGCGACCCGATTAACCGGCGCAAAGTAAGCTCTCACCCGCCGCACCACCGGGGCCACCGCCCCCACCAAACCAACCGCAGTCACCGTCGTACTCACAGCTCACCCGCTTCCTGGTAACTGAAGACCTCGACCGTCGCCACCCGTTCCAGTCGCTCTCCATTCATCTCCGCCGTACCAAACGTCGCGTCATTCCAAAAGACATTCGTCGCCATCGCAACCGGTGCGAGCCCCGATCCTCCCGCCTCACCAACGTAGTTCATCTTCGTTGCATGATGCGGACCAGCGCTCAACGCCGACACCAACTCAGCGTCCATCCCCGACAACAGCCGCCCCCGGTTCATTCCTCCGTTGCCGGAATCTCCATCGGTCGCATACCGTATCTGACAGATCATCGTCACCAGAGGCAGCGCGCCCTGCGTACTAACGCTCAATCCAGCCCACTGCAGGCAAAATACATTCACCGGCATAGTTGCAGAAGCCAGCTCGTTCTCCTCCACCAGCACGCCAGGCCGCGTCACCCCACGCAACACCATCGTCCGTGCCGGATTTACCGCCGCAAGCCTGTCCCGCAGCGTGACATAAAACGTATCTCTAGCATTCTGCATTTATACGTAACCTTTCTAGTAGCAATTAGCCGCAACTAAACCATCAATGACAACGGAGCACGTAGCGTCAGTCGATACACATAGGTCGAGCCGCCCGCTTCGGACTCTGTGGCCGATTCAATCTCCATCAGCACCTGATCGACAAGCACTCCAAACGCAGTAGCAAACAGCACATTTGCAGCTGAATACCCCATCGACCCCACCAGTGCATTCACCGCAGTCGCAGAAACCATCAGCTCTGTCTTGGTCGCTTTGCCATCGGCCGTGGTGGCTCTCGCTTTACGAAAGACAACCGGCGCCAACTCGACATCCTGAAACGACGGAACCGCCAGCCCCAGTTGTTCCGTCGTATCTCCTGAGCTGGCCGGTGCTGGCATCCTCAATAACACTGACCTTCCCCCACCACATCGCAGCAACACATCCGCCGCCCGCTGCGCTACGATCGACGCATCCCGCAACTCTCCCATCGCCTCACCCCAATCTCTCTGCCACATAGGGCTTCAGCAGCATCTGCACCTGCGGATCAATCAGAGACCCACTGAAGTACTGCATCTGCATCGTGTCCATCTTGCTCGACTTCACATTCATTGCCGGTGTCGCCTGCGCATTCTTCACAATCTGCACACACGCAACCTTCACTGCATCAGGAATCGTCGCCAGCCCCGACGTATATGTCACCTCGACTTCGTTGTAGTCCAGCCCCAGAAAGTTCAACGGAAATGTAAGCTCCGCTGTCGCCTGATTCACATCCACAGACGTCACGTTGAGCGTGTTCCAGCTTCCAGGCACGCTGAAAGCCCGGGCAATCTCCTCGCGAAGAGGATCCGGCAGCTCCCCTCGTCTCTGCTTCCCGAATCGCACCCGTATCCCCACCAGTGCGGAAGCCGCTCCCACGGCGGCGGCCAGCGGACGATAGCTCAACCGAACCGTCTGTGCTCCCGCGGTCAACCGCATCCGCTCCACATACTGCGTCACCAGCAGGCTCGGCCGCCGGCAATAAGCCTCCATCAGCGCAGAGGCCATCGTTACCCAGTCATCCGTAGTCTCTGCCGTCAAGCCATACTGCACATACTCCGTCGGCAACAAATAGCCCATCGCAAACCCTCTCTTAAGAAAGCAACAGGGACCAGCACATATTCTCTGGCCCCTGTGGTTATCAATCAAAACAGCCAAACTACAGAAAAGCTACAAAGTCTACCGGTCGACCAGAACCTGATAGTGCGCATAGCTCGCACCCTTCACAACGACGCCGCCGAACTTGACGACAACATACTGCGAAGCCAGCGAACCAGGAACACCGAGTTGGAAGATTCGCGGATTCGGGTCGCTCAACCAGTGGTACTCGATCAGGTCCTCGGTAACGATGTAAGCCGGCAACACAGCCGAACCCGAACCTGGCGTACCGGTGTAGCTCAACGTCCACTCAGGAATCAGAGGAATCTCTCCAGCCTGCGTCGAAAGCGTCTTCACCGAAAGGCCAGCCGCAATCTCCTTCGTGCTTAGCACAACGTTGAACTCTGCCTTCATCTCGCGATCGATCAGATCGAGAAGTACAGGATTGGCATAGATTGCAGTCGGACGAACACCAAACGAGCTGTTCGAAACCATCTGTGCAATGGTCGACTTGAGACCGTCAACGATGCTCGCATTTGTGCCGATCGAAACAGTGTTTCCTCCTGCAGCAATCTGTGCGCCCGCGCCAAAATACTGCGGAGTCGTCGGCGAGCTCAAGCTGGTGTCAGTGCCGTTCCACAAGGCAACGTCATGCGTGCGCAAAACGCCATCAACAGTATCAGCAAGATCCTTCGCCTGCAGATAAGCAAACTGGCTCTGCTGCTGGCCCAGTTCCATATCGAACAGGTTGTAGTTGATTTGCGCAACCAGAGCCTTCAGCGGAACGCTGTTCTCCACGCGGGTCGGGCTGACCAGCGGAGCAACGATATTGCGCGGATCCACAAAACCCGTGCCCGCAGCAGGGGATGGAATTGCAGTCTCTTCAAAGTAGCGTGAAGGATGGCCGGTTGCAGGCACCTGCTTGATCCTCTGCCCAAAGATACCCCGGCGACGAACAATATCCAGAATCTCTGTCTGGTACAACGGAACTTCAATCGCGCCAGGTCCAATGTAGTCCGCTGCGCCGTGAATGTAGGTAAACTTCGCGTTCATCTTTCTCCCTTTCAAACAAAAAGGTGCAGCCGAAGCCGCACCTGTTAACATCAATGACGATTTAAACGAGTCCGGACCATCTCTCGCCCAGGCGGCGTGAAGCTAGCCCAACAAGCCAGCCTGCATCAACTGAGACTTCACTGCGATCCTCTGTTCAACGCTCAAACTCACAAGCGCAGCATCCACCGCTCCCGCCTCCATCGTGTCTACGGTCACACCCTGCTTCGCCAGCAGGTTAACCATGGAAGATGGAAGAGTCTTCCGTCCATGTGTAACCTCGACCGGCACATAATGAGCCGCGGCAGCCTTTAGCTCTGCGATCTGAGCTTCAGCAGCAGCCAGCTTCTCTTCGAGCTCTGCCTCGCGTTGTCTCTCCACCGTAGCGACAATCCGGCCGATCGAAGCCTCGGCATCCAGCGCAAAATCAGTCTGTCGCTGGGCCAGCCGCTCAACCGCCTGTTCAAGCAAACCGGCTGCTGCGGCCAGTCGCTCAACTGTGTTTCCTAGTTGGTCGTTCATCTCCATCTCCATTGCTTTCTCGCCTTTCTCTTTCATCAATCAGTCCACCCACTGAATCTCATCTAGACCGCACTTGGTGCAGTAGCGGCTGGGCTCTGGCTATTCTGTACATTCAGAATCGCGACCACAGCAGAAACCACGCTCGCGATATAGTTACTGTCTGCATTGATCCCAGCCTTCGCCAGCAACGCAGCAACCGACTGCTCTGTCAGCAGCATCACCTCCGAAAGCTTCTGCGCACCCGTCCCATCCTGCACACCAGAAGCGGCATACTTCTGCTCCACCAGCAGCACCGCCGTCTGAATCAGCGAAGTAGCATCGGCTACCTCGTTTGCGATCGGAGCAGCTGCAGGAAACAAAAGCCCCACAAGCTTCTCTACTGGAACGGCATACTCCACCGCCCACTTCAGTCCCTTCGCAAAACCTTTACCGATCGTCTCCATCACACTCACAAAACTCATGCCATCTCCTCGTCTTGCCGTTGCTTCTTACTCGCTCACGCACGCCACTACCGAGCTACAGCGACCCGTCGCCCAGCACTCACCGGCCGCTTCACACGAAAGCTCGTGCTCCGATAAGCCGCCTTCTCACGCAGCAAAATCGCCGCACCAGTAAAAGTCGCCCGAGTCAGAGTCCAAACCTGCGCCCGCATATCCGCCACATGCGCATCCGCCAGCTCATAGCTCATCCCCATCGCGCCCTCTACCTGGATCTTCGCCTCCATCTCCGGAAAGTCCCGCGCAAACAGATAACCCGCCACCGTCAGCCTCTGCCCGTCGATCTCAGCCGCAGTAATGATGCCGCACTTCTGCCGTGCATCATGACCGTCCCACCCCGCTTTGTAGTCGACAGCCATACCCAGCAAGCTCGGCAGTGCAGCCTCCGCAGCCGATCGCGTCAGCACCACCCGATGCCCTCGCGATCCACTTGGAGCCTTGTCGCTGGCCACATCCACCAGCGTCAACACACCTTCAAACGGCAACCGGTTCGGATGTCCGTGCACCACCGGAAATTCCACCGCCATCGCCCGCATCTCCAAGCCGGACGCACCTCGCAAACCATCCCGACCGCTCATCCGTTCCGGCAATCCAGCCAGTCCGGCACTTCGCCGATGAAGTCCTTCCGAGTGTCCCATCGCACCTCCTGTATTTTTAAAGCTCACGACACGCACATCCCCCGCTTCGCAGATAAGAGCGGATGCCTTGTTTTTCAACCGCTCTATCCATCGAAGCCCGCCACGTCCCCCGCACCCAGCACCAGGGAAACACCCAACCACCCAGGAATCTCTCTACCTACTTCTCCGGCTGTCTCGACAGACTCTCAAGCAGTTTCCCCACGGCGCTCTTGCCACGCCGCTTCTTCCGCTCAGGCATCTCACCCTTATCCAGCCCACCCAGATTCGTAAGTAACTTTGCATGCGCGATGCTGCCCTTCTTGGCCTCCTCTACAAAACGATCCACAATCTCTGGCAGCGCCTCCGCCACCTTCGCTCGTGTAAACGTTCTGCATGAACCCGGCCGCGGTCCACCAGCAGCAGAGATCTTGTTCTCCGCCGTCTTGCTTCCGCTCACCCCATCCAACCCCTGACGCACAAACCGACCTGCCACCCGCTTCCGTTCCACTGAGTCTCCTCCCAAAAGCAAACGGGAGAGCAGCCCTTAGGCGCTCTCCCGTCTCAATCTTTACTACCTTTCTAGAATACCAACTGGCGCATAACTAATGCGCCAACTTTTCGAAAGAAATATCTGTAATTGAAACAGTTACTTATATCGAAATCAACACATTCTCCCTCTTGACAAACTTTCGTGGCAGCCTTGAATGCCTTATCCAGACGTACTCCCAAAAGCAAACGGGAGAGCAGCCCTTAGGCGCTCTCCCGTCTCAATCTTTACTACCTTTCTAGAATACCAACTGGCGCATAACTAATACGCCAACTTTTCAGAAGAAATATCTGTAATCGAACCAGTTACTTACATCGAAATCAACACATTCTTCCTCTTGACAACTTTCCGGGGCAGCACCGGAAACGCCTCAATCTCGATGACTCACAAAAGCAAAACGGGAGAGCCGCCACTCAGCGCTCTCCCGTTCAATTTTTGTACCTTACCAGACAGCAGCCGACGCATCGCTCATACGCCAACCTCAAGACAGAAATAACAACAAGTGAAACAAGGGTTTAGAGTACAGTTCCAGCCTCTTGGCTCGCTTTGGCAGGCTCAAGCAGTTTTCGTTCCAGGAAGATCTCCGTCAGCTCGTCCAGCGCATCCGCATACCGCCGATGCACCGTCCTCAGGCTCAACCCCAGCAAGCCAGCCGTCTCAGCCTGCGTAAACTCCTGCAGGGCGATCCGTCTCACCAGATGTTGTTGTCCTTCGTCCAGCTTCTTCAGGCAACTCTCTATGTCGTGCACGAAGATCACAACATCTTCGAAGCTCTGCACTCGATAGTTCGTCACCTTTCCACGAAACATCTCCCGGCCAAGCAACGAAGGCGCTCTTCCCGCCTCCATCGACAGCTTCACATACCGTCGCAGCATTCCCTCCGTATATTTCCGGTAGAACGCCAACTCCGGTGCCGTCTTCTTTGGCTCAACCACATCGGGCAGCGTCTTCAAATGCGAGGGCGCAGCCGTAGCCCAGACAACAGGAAGAATTACCAAAGCTGCACTCATCGCGCACCTCCAGCTACTCCCGCCGCCGATGTACATCCCGAGACACGTGCCAGTCGCCGTCTCCGGCCGCCAGCATGCTTGCCTCGCGGAGCCGGAAACTCTGCCAGTCGCCCAGCGCAGCCCCGGCAGTACACACCGTCTGCTCCCATGCGAAGCCAAAGCGCTCCACACCCTTCACATACCTTCAGTTCCATGCGCAAGTAGTTCACTTTATTCCCTTTCAAGGCGTGATTCTCCCCCGGCAAGCCTCGATTTTTTCAATGGTCGAGTGGGCTTACCTGAGCTGCTATGGAACACCGCCCGCCTGTTCGCAGAACTCTATGGCTCCGTCGAGCACGCGCCAGCATTCATCTGTCGTTGTTCAGTGCGCTTGTAGTACCTTGGGAAAAAATTGAAGCCACCCTACATCCCATCCACCCGGGCCCCAGATTGCAGTTGCTCTCTCGTTCTTGCAAACAACATTGCGGCTCCTTCGCAACTCTGTTTCCCATAATGGAAAGTCTCAAGGTTATAGCTTTCGACAAAACTACTGTCAACCTGAATCTTTCCTCAGGCAAATAGATCTCGTAAATCCCCCATTAGCAGTAGGATGGGCAAATAAAGTTATGCATCAAGCTAACATTTCGCTATATATTCGCCTTGTCAAATGATATGGTCCGCCATGGAAACCCTTTAGTATGAACTTTCAAGACCTCCACGAACTCCTCCGGCTCGAACTCCTCCGGCGAATCGAACGAGGCGCCCTCACCGGTAGCCGCATCGCTCAGCAAGCCGGGTTTCAGCAGGCCCATATCTCAAACTTCCTCAATGGCAGGCGCTCCCTCTCGCTCGAAGGCCTCGACCGCGTTCTTGCCTCCCAAAACCTGTCCGTCGACCAGATCCTGCCCCTCGATCTCGCCGCTGCAGCACCCCCACCGATCCAGACCAGCGATCCCATCGAGATCATCCCCGTCGTCTCCCCTTCGGCCGCCATGGACGACGCCCGTATCTCTCCGTCCTCCATCATAGAGACCATTCAGGTCTCCGCCTCCCGCCTTCACGACAACCGCGCCCGCTCCTCCTCCAGGCATGCCCACTGGCAGCGATTCGTCGCCATTCGCGCCGACACCCAGCAATCCGCCGCGATGGACCCGCTCCTGCCCCCCGGGGCCATCGCCGTGCTGGACCGTCACTACAACTCCCTCGCGCCCTATCGAGTCCACCAACCCACGCTCTACGCCGTCCGTTGCGGCGTCGCCCTCCTCATCCGTTTCGTAGACTTCGACGAGGGCCGTCTCATCCTCCGCCCTTACTCACGCAACTTCCCCGTCCAACTCCTTCCTCTCGCCACCCACGAGGCCCCCGGCGATTACATCGTCGGCCGAGTCTGCCTCGTCTTCTCCGAACTCTAAGCTCCAGCCGCTACAGCAACGCGCAGATCTACGTGCATTCACGAACGCACTTAGCAAACCCCCTGCGAAGCACCACTTCCAGCGCCCACTTCGAAGTCGTCATCCTGAGCGCAGCGAAGGATCCCTGTCTTTGCATTTGTATTTGCGGTCCAACAACCGCAGGCACCCTGAATCCATCCTGGGTGTACCCTTGATTTCGCGAAGACCACGCCACCGCAGTTCGCTCTCGTTGCCACAGGAGTCCAATGTCCAACGCCGACACCACCCTCGAGCAAATCATCCAGGGCCAGGAGACCGCCTGGAACGCGGGAGACGGCCTCGCCTGGGCATCCGTCTTCACCGACGACGCAGATTACATAAACGTCCTAGGAGACGTCTTTCAGGGCCGCGATGAGATCGCCCGCCAACACGTCTTCATTCTTGGCGGACCCTACAAAGGTAGCCATCTCAGGATCACCATTAGAAAAATCACCGAACCGGCTCCCAACATCGCCGTCATCGAAACCGAATACGACCTCACACGCTTCAACGTCCTCGCTCCCGGTATCGCGCCCACCTCTCCCGGACTTCTCAAGTCACGTATGAGGTACGTCGCCCTCAAACAAGGGGACCAATGGAAATTTATCGCCGCGCAAAACACCGCCATCCAGCCAACATGGCCCAGGCCCTCACGCACCTGACATCGTCCGAATGCTACGCTGTCCTTAGCGATGAATCTCCGCATAGCAGCCATCCGTTCCGGCACCGACCCGGTCCGCAAACTCACCACCGGATCCTTCCAGCGTTGGCTCGACACACCACTCGTCTGTCCCAAATGCGACGTCACCTATAATCTCGCCGTCGACTGGGATCAATCCTCCGATCGCTGGTTTCCAGAGACCTCTCGCCCTCTTATCACCCTGCTCAAGAAGGCGATCTTCATGGGTCATACCACTGACCACCGCGTCAGCCACTTCGAGACCGAAGGCGTCATCGTCGAAAGCGTCACACCACCTAGCCCCGAGCCGAAGCGGTAGTCCTTACCCGCGAAACACGACCCAAAGCCCCCCGACAGCCAGCAACGAGAGCAGCAGGCAGATCGTAATGCTCAGTGGCCACGCAGCCGGTACCGGTATCTCACCGGCGCGCAGCTTCCGAAGCATCGACAGGTGCGAGATCGCAACCAGCACAGAAGCCATTACGCCAATCGACACCAGCAGTACGCCGAAATAAATCGCGCCTTCGTGCAACCGAACGCTCTCATCCGTCTCGGCATGTTCGCGAGCAGCGCGAAAGAAGCCGATCATCCCAAGTCCAAAACTCGACATCCCAAGCGTCGTTCGTATCCACGCCAGTGTCGTCCGATCGATCGCCAATCCGACCCGCAACGCTGCCATCTCTGTGCGATCTTCCGCCAGCGCAACTGGCAGTCTCTTCGCATCCGCCTTCGAATCTTCACTCATTGCCATCGCCCCCGTTTCTCTGCCCTGAAGCGTACTCAAGCTTCAGCGCAATTTCCAGATGAAACGGTCAAGCGAACATTCTCATATTGAATCGATAGCGCAAGGCTTGATGGTCAAACAGGCTACTCATTCTTGCAGCTTCCACGCCAGCCGCATCCAGGCGCGAAACTACCGCGCCCAGGTCTGCCTACATCCTGCGCAGACAGGGGCATCCCATAACGGATTGAAGCAGGCCATCATCTAAGCTACTGCCAGCTCAAGCTCTATCCCGGTCACGGGTTCAGACACGCTCGCAACAGGCCGCTTCCAGTCACCGAGCGAACGGCTCAACAACGATGCCGCGCAACCCTCCCCGCAAAGAATGACGATGTCCCGGCTCATCGCGAGATCGGTATCCCACGGCATAAACGTAATGCCACGCGACGTAACCTTGGCCAGCACCCAGTGGTTGCTTGTCTTCTTCTGTACTCCGCAAAGGCATGTAAAAAGTGTGATCGCTGCCATATTGTTGCCTCCCTTCAAGATTCGCAGTATGTGCTACATCTTGCACAGTTGCACGTTGGGTGCCGTTGCTGCAAAAACCCGCGTCATTCTTTGTTTTCAACGCCAAATTCAGTCCTACCCCGGTGGTCCTGAACCACCCCAATCCCCAAAGAGCCGCTCAAAAGTGGTAAATATTTTCCACTTCGTGCGGTCATTGAAAGTAAGACCTTGTCCCAAACCGCAATTCCTTCACTACATCGGAAGAAAGAACTTTTCTCTACCCAGAGAAGTGGAAGCGTGCGTAAAAGTCACGCCGATGCGCAATGGCACGAACGTGCTGCCCTTTGCGCTTTATAGGGTGAAGGCAATTGTGAACCTGGCCTGCAGAAGGAGGACGTCATGTTAAACGAGTTTGTTGCAGCAGTCACGACAGTTTCCATCCTTGCAGCTCTCTGTCTGCTCTGCATGGATATCCATCAACTAAACCGCCTCCGGCCGCGATCGCCGGGTCACAACTCCAAAAGCATCGCTGGTCGCTGAGATCGCATGCCAACCAGACGTATCCAGGTGAAACAGGATGCGGCACTCGAAGACAGAAATCGCAACGATCGCCAACCAGCGATTGCCTCGACTATCGGCTACTGCAATGCTGTCCAGGTGTTGTCAGGATTGAACACGGCCGTTTTCTTTGCCGCATCCACCGTACCTTGCCCAAGATCTTTCTCGAAGACCACACCGTCCTGATTGATCATGAACGTCTTGATACCGGAATCGCCATACTTCGCCGGATAAGCAAGATAGGCGAATCCACCAGTCATCTTTCCATTCACCACAAAAGCCTTCGCTCCGCCCTTTGCATCCGGCCCTTGCGAGTCTAGCCGGCGGTAAAAATAACCGTAGTACGGCTGCACTTTGTCGGGCTTGATCGTGATCCCCTCATCCGAAGCAAACGCAACCAGCGGCCCAAGCGGGCTACGTGGAGCACCCTCTGGCGACTCCCAATACAAGCCATTCTGCTGGCCTGTATCGCTGATCAGCTTTTGTGCGTATTGCTTCACTCCTCCATGCTTCTGCGAGAAGTACTGCGCCTGAGACTGCGCCAGCGCTCCACAAACATAGATAGCGGCAATCTCATCCCGGCCAATGCGCCGCGCCAGAATCTCCTTCTTCCCAGCCTGCACATCGAAGTACCACTGCCCTGCAGCGTTCTTCACCAGCGGCACAGGAAACACCTGGTTGTCCGCGCCAACCAGCAACACTTCGCTGCCGTCAGTCATCTTTCTCCATCGGTTCATCACCTGGTACGCCTGCGCGAAACCATCAAGCGCTGCGTTATCTTCAGCCGTATCGCCAGAGGAGATGATCTCCTTCGATCCCGGGCCAAAGATCGCTACAACCGTATCCCCACTATGCGACTTGGCGGCATCGCTCAAAGCCTTACTGGCATCATCCGGCGAAGCAAACGTCTTGGGCCCAGCCTCTGTCGTGGGAGTCTGCTGCCCCTGCTTATTGCAAGCTGCAACAGAAAGCAGCAAACCGAAACCCATCGTCAGACGCAAAAGACGCTGCGCAAAAACGGTGTGACCACGAACTAAATCAAACATTCTGATCCTCCGAAAGGATGTAACTTCTCGTGTTCCCGTCCCCGAACGCACGCTCTACCGCCTGCCGCCAAAACCACCACCGCCACCGCTTCTTCCACCCCATCCACCACCACCACCGCTGCTGCCCCATCCGCGTGAACTCGACGAGCGTGAGCCCCACCCACCTCCGGAGCCATCCGAGTGGCTCCCCCAGCCGCTGAACGCCGACGAACTCCCGCCGCTGTGCGATTGCGCAGCCGAGCTTCCGCTACTTCCTCCCCAGCCATGTGCAGCATCCGAGTTCGACCCGCCTGCACTCTGCCAACCGCTACCGGTGTTCTTATAGGCGTTGCCGTTCGCAGTCGCATACTTATTTCCGTTGGAGCTCTCTGCCGTCCCAACCGTCCCATTCGCATCCGAATAGTGCTGCGAGTCCACCGTCGTGCCATTCTTCGAGGCCGTCGAACTCCCCCAGCTCGAATACGCGTTCGATCCCTGGTGCGTAGCCCCGTAAGCTCCAGTCGACGGGTTGTACGCCTGCCCAACCTTCTGCGTCCCATAGGCAGTCGAAGTCGAAGCACCCCGCGCATAGGTCCCCGTGGACGGGTTGTATCCAGAGCTATAGTGCGCGCTGCCGTACGCCCCATACGCGCCCCCACTGGTGCCGTAATATCCGCCGTGCCATGCGGTATTCCCGTAGTACGCCCCGCCGTGGTAATAGGCCGCGCCACCGTACCAATTGCAGCTCCAGCTGCTGTATCCCCATCCGCTGCTCATCATCGCTCCAATCGCTAACCCCGCACCAAACGAAATGACGCTCGCAGCCACCAGATCTCCAGTCGAGTACCCTGGAACTACATAGGGAGTGCCGTAAATAACTGTGGGGTTATACACCGGCACATACACAACCTGCGGATTCGTCGGCTGAATCACAATCGTCTCCGGAGCCTGTTGCACCACCGTGATCTGCGATCCCGACTTCAAATTCCCCGCAGCCTTCGCCTTCGCGCGCAACGTCTGTATCGCCGTCATCACGTCGGCCTGCTGGTTGTGATACGCCTCACCAAGCGAGGAAGTCCACGAGAGGTTCTGCGCCATGTTGTTCAATACAGACTGGAACTGCGTCAGCGCCTTCACGCTCGGATCCCACGTCTGTTTATCAACCGCTGTCGTCAGAGCGCTTCCCGTAAGCGTCTTATTTTGCTGAACCCAATAGTTCGCAATCGCCACCTGGTCAGGAAACGTCGCAGCACTCAAAATCTGCGCCACCAGCGCATCCGGATAGAGAGCAATCGGCGCCACCAGACTCTGCAACTCCTCAGCGGTCGCCGGAGCGCCCTGCCCGGGATAATTAGCGGGTGCCCCGTTCGCCGCCGGCGCAGTCGCAGCCGTTTGATACGCCATGCCGCTACCGACTCCGGGACCAACCGTGAAGACTAAAGCGATGCTCAATCCGAGAGAGATACTCTGCTTCGCCACTGCGATGCAACCCATGTACTCCTCCTCAAAACAACACTTCGACTCAACGACGTTCGATCTCTTCACTTAACCGAAATGCTCAAGAAAATATCCGCGATAAAAATCCGCTTCTTACTTGCTGGAAGAAAACTCTTTCTGCCACTCAATCAAAGACCGACTAAAGTCATCATCCTTGCCGCGTCGGTAGTTTAGCCGCGCCGTCGGCTTCCAGCTACTAGCAAAAATTACAGCGCACAAATATCAGCCGCGTTCGAATCGTGAAAGATACGCGGGCGAATTGTATCTTTTTTCTAAGTAGCAATACAAAACCGACGAAGAACTCATGTACGATCGAATCGAATTTGTGAGCACGCGCACCTTGGAGGAATTGTTTGATCATCTCTCGTGCCGTATCCGCGCTCCTCATCGTATCCCTTACCACCTTCACAATGGCTCAAACAGGCGGCCTCACCTGTTCAAGCAACGATGGTGACTACCACTACTGCCGCGCCGACACGCAAAACCAGGTCCAGCTGGTGCGACAGATATCCGGTTCACGCTGCGAACAGGGCTACAGTTGGGGATTCGACCCTCGCGGCATCTGGGTCGACCGCGGTTGCCGTGCCCAGTTCAGCTACGGGCGCGTCGTCAATACTCACACCAGCAGCGGCAACAATGACAACAACACCGGCGCTGCCATCGCAGGCGGCATCCTCGGCGCGCTGATCCTCGGCGCGGCGGTCGCCGCCGCAAACAACAACAGCAACAACAACGACGAATCGCCTCGCGACCACGATCGCGTGAACTACTACAACGATGGCTATCGTATGGGACGACAGGACGCCGACAACGGCAGGCAGAACTTCCCCGGGTATTGGAGCGAGCGTCGCCCAATGAAGTACTCCAATGACTTCGACGCCGGCTACTCTGACGGTTACAACGGCTTTGGCCGACATCCGCCACGCTAGTCATCCGCCGAGCGAGCAAGCTCCATTGCATTTATGCACTGCCTTTACGCAACGAACCGAGGTCCGCAAGAGATGAAGAAATCACCCGCTTCTGTATCGATGCAATGCCTTGTAGTCCTGGCAGCATCGCTGATCTGTGCCACGGCGCAAACGCAGCAGACCACGCCAGCGCCCCCATCAGCCGTCGCCGACCAAGCCACAGTGGCACCTCGCAGCAACATCGACATGCTCGCCGAAATTAAAAAGAGCGGCAAGCTCCGTGTAGGCGTAGCAGAGATCGTTCCCTGGGCAATGCACGACAAAGAGGGCAATCTAATCGGCTTCGAGATCGATGTCGCAAGAAAGCTCGCCCGCGACCTAGGAGTCAAAGTCGAATTCCACCCGGACGAATTTCGCTACCTGATTCCGGACCTCGATGCCGACCGATTCGACATCATCATCGCGGGCTTCTCAATCGAGGCGCATCGAGCATTGCTGGTGAACTTTAGCCAGCCCTACAACGTGACCGACGTGACCATCGCTGCAAGCAAGAAGATGGGCGGCGGTCTGAAGACCATAGATGACTTCAACAAAAAAGGCGTCACCATCGGTGTAATCGAAGGAACGACAGCAGAAGATTTAGCGGCGTTGGCATTTCCAAACGCCTTCCTCCACACCTACACCGAAGACAGTGAGTTGTTCACTGATCTGGTTGCTGGCAAGCTGACGGCCGCCGTCGCCGATAGTCCTCGCCTGGATATTCTCTCCAAGCTCTACCCGGACGCAGTGTCCTTGCCGACGATCCCACCCCTCGGCACCTTCCCCGCAGGCTTCGCCGTTCGCAGGGGCGACATGGACTTCGTCAACTATCTCAACTCGTGGATCGCCGCGCGCTCCGCCGACAAGTGGTTCGACAGCCGCCGTATCTACTGGTTCAAATCCACCGATTGGGCAGCCAATTTGTAACGCAGGTCACACTCACGCAGTCTTCACGGCCAGGCTTGGAGACTCATTCAGAGAAAGAGCAAGTGCCTTACGATCGATCTTCCCGCTCGCGGTATGCGGCAGTTGATCGAGCTGCACAATGCGGCGCGGCACCATGTACGAAGGCAGCCTGCGCCGTAGTGCTTCGAGCAGCTCTTGTGAAGGTTTAGACGCTCCACTGGTGAACCCAACGACACCCTGAACAAGACCATCCTCGATTGGCCACGCTACGGCAGCAACACTGTCGGAGTCAGATATTGCACGCAGGTGCGCCTCAATCTCTTCAAGCTCAACACGCTGCCCCATTACCTTGATCTGTCGATCCATCCGCCCTAAGTGGTGGAAGACACCGCGTTCATCCCGTCGAGTAAGATCACCAGTGAGATACCACCTCTTCCCGTCAACAATAGGGAAACGCTCACGAGTCAGTTCGGATTCGTTGTAGTACCCCTCTGCTACTTGGCCGCCAGCGATAGCGAGTTGCCCTACCTCTCCAGTCGGTAAAAATGCATGCGATTCGTCAAGAACTGCGGCTTCAACTCCTGGCAGCGGCAACCCGCTCGGAACAAGATTAAGAGTTGGAGTAGGCGGAAAGTCCGAGCCGACAACTGCAGCCACGCACCCGACAGTCGCCTCGGTAGGCCCATATAGATTCAGGACGATACTAGAAGGAGCAGCCGCTTGCCACGCTTCAGCAAGCGCGTAGGGCAACGCCTCCCCGCAAAAGACACTGCAACGAAGCGATGGAAAGGCGCCAGGCTTCAACGCCTTCACGCCACGCATGAAAGCAGCGATCGACGGAACCGAAGACCATATCGTCAGAGCGTGGTCTGTAATAAAGTGCGAAGGCGTCATCAGTTGAGTCGCCGGTACAACGTGCACCGAAGCCCCGCTGCCCCACGCAAGAAACATCTCGAAGACGCTAACGTCGAACGAAAGTTCGGAGGTCTGCGAAACCTTATCCGTGGAAACAGGCTTCACGAGGACCTGCATCGCCTCAAGAAACTGAGCGACGCTTCCCAGCTTGATCACAACTCCCTTGGGAACTCCAGTCGTGCCCGACGTAAAGATCACATAGGCGAGATCGTCTGCACCACGCAAGACCGGAGCCGCCACTTTCTCTGCAGGCAGCGAATCCAGTTGACCCGAAAGATCGAGAATCAGTGGCGGCGCAACAGCGCGAAGAGCTGGAGTCATCCGAGCGAGACCCGCTGCATCGACGACCAGCGCATCCGGTCGAACAATCTCTAAGATCGACGCAAGCCTTTCATCCGGAAGCTTCGTAGGACTGAGTGGGATATATGCTGCGCCGCTCCAGCTTGAAGCGAGAATACCAACGTATGCACTCAGAGTTCTCGAAGCGAGCACGCCAACCGTCTTCGCATTACCCAACGCTGCTGATGCGCGGGCTGTGAAGCCAGCCAGCTCTCCATACGAGTAAGACTTGCCCGAGACGCGCAAAGCGATATTTTCAGGATGAGCGCGTGACTGCTCATAAAAATGCGATGCCAGATTGAAGTTCATGGGACCCCTGAGACTCAAAAATAAACTAGCCCAACACAGTCCCTGAGACCAACTAACTCCATCTCTGTCAGTTATTACAGATCTATTACATCGTCACCCGCTCAGAACTTGTCCCCGGCGGGCCATCCGAAAATACCGTGTTCCTACTCATTGCTGCACTCTGTGTCTCTATATACGTAACTTATGTCAATAAAGGCTCAAACCGATTCACTTGTAGTCACAGTATCCAGTTGAAAATGCTCCGTATACGGCTCGACCGGATATCCTTTGTCCTTCCACGCCGCAAGTCCCCCCTTCAACATCTTCACTCGCGTGAAGTTCAACGCCCTTGCCTTCCCCAAAATCATTACCTGGTTTCGTCGTCCCCGCCAGTGCAATAGATCACGGAGTTTTGATCGCGAGAAAATGACGCCGTCTTCTCTTCGATACTCTTCGGAGGAATTCTCATAGCACCTGGAATGATCTCCGGATGCGCAAGAAAATCCAGCGGTTGGCGCACGTCATACAGCAGAATCTGCTTCGCATTGAGCAACTTATAAAGTTCCTCTGGCTCGATACTCTTCGACTCGATGTGCTGCTTGGCGAGAATGCGTTTCACCACGATCCAACCCAGAATAAAAACGCAAAGTACCGTGATCGAGATCAATGCCACGTTCATCCGTATCCCCCCTGGTACAACCTTAGATGCGCGGCCGATCAAGGAATGAACTGCAGATTAAAAAGATTTTCCCTGAGAAAAGTACTAGGGACCTCCATCTCCGAATTCGGCGTAAAACATGCGCAGGCGGGCGACATTCCTGCCCCATTCCAGTAACATTTAGGCCCTGCAGGCAGGAGGCACACCATGGCGCTCGATATGGACAAACTCAACGCCTTTGTCGGCCGCTTCGTCGGAGACCTCGGCGCCGCCGTCACACGCCGGCATGGTCGTCATCGGCGAGAAGCTCGGTCTCTACAAGGCCCTGGCCGCCGCACCCCATGACCTCCGCCGAACTCGCGGCCAAAACCTCCACCGATGAGCGCTACGTACGCGAGTGGCTCTCCTCCCAGGCCGCTGGCGGCTACGTCACCTACGACGAAAAGACACAATAAGTTCAGCCTCTCCGAGGAACAGGCCTTCACCCTCGCCAACGAAGACAGCCCCGCCTATCTTCCTGGCGCGTTTGAGCTCGCCTTGGGCTCGCTCGCCGCCGTTCCCCGCATCACCGAGTCTTTCCGCACCGGCGCGGGCATGGGCTGGCATGAGCACGACGAGGGCGTCTTCCACGGCTGCGAGAAGTTCTTCCGCCCCGGCTACGCCGCGAACCTCGTCAGCTCGCTGGATCCCCGCGCTCGACGGCGTGCAGCAAAAGCTCGAAGCCGGTGCGCGAGTCGCCGACGTCGGCTGCGGCAAAGGCGCGTCCACCCTCCTGATGGCCAAGGCCTTCCCCAACTCCCACTTCTTCGGCTTCGACTATCACGACGAATCGATCGCAGGCGCGCGCGACTCCGCCAAGCGCCAGGGCGTCTCCGACCGCGCCACCTTCGAAGTGGCCAAAGCCAAGGAGTACCCCGGGAACAGACTACGACTTCGTCGCCGTCTTCGACTGCCTCCACGACATGGGCGATCCCGTCGGAGCCGCCACCCACGTTCTACAGTCACTTCGCAAAGACGGCACCTGGATGATCGTCGAGCCATTCGCCAACGATGACGTTGAAGGACAACCTGAACCCCGTAGGCCGCGTCTACTACTCCTTCTCGACCCTGCTCTGCACGCCCTGCTCACGCTCGCAGGAGGTCGGTCTGTGCCTCGGCGCGCAGTCCGGCGAAGCGCGCATCCGCGACGTCGTCACCTCCGCCGGCTTCACCCGCTTCCGCCGAGCCGCCGAGACCCCTTTCAACATCGTCTACGAAGCGCGGCCCTGAAGAAATATCAAGATAGCGTTGGCAGCCGGCGTTAGATCTACGCCGAATCTTCGCCGCGAAAAAAAATATCGCAGAAGCGTTGCCCGAATTCTCCTCTCCTTGCGCTTTATCAAGCGAGGGCAGTTATAGAGTGCCCTCCGCTGAGCAATCTTGGGAGGGCATCATGGCAATCGACTTCATTGCAGGCATCACCACATTTTTCATCCTTGCAACCATCACTTTGATCTGCGCTTACTCCGACACATATCATTCGCGTCGCCGCCGCAGACGCTCGTTCGTTCAGGATCCCAACAAGATGGCCGACGCCAACGTTCATCTCCACACGCGCCTCTAAAAACCGAACGCCCACATCTTCGCTGCAATTTTTCTGTAGGTCCAGCTTTTCATGGACCTCAAAGACCCACTGGGAGGAACACCGTGCAAATTGCATTCATGGCATTTCAAGGCGCTCAAGACGATGGAATCTACTATCAGCACACGCAGAACTACACACCAAACAACGGCTACACCTACTACGAAGCTTTCATCTCAGACCGTGTCGGTGTCATCGGCTTTGGAACATCCACCCGCCCCGCTCTTCTCCAGGTTGGCAACACGATGCTTATGGCGTGGAAGGGAATCGTAAACGACGGCGCCATCTGGATGAGTAAATACATCGCCAATCCCTCAGTAGCCGCGCCCTTCCCCGGCCTCTCTGTCACCCCCGCCGAAGCTGGTTGGACGACCAACCTGGCCATCGTGGGCCCCGGCAACGACCCCATGCCCCACACATCCTTCGGCCCGTCTCTCGCCAACTGGAACAACACCGCCATCATGGTCTGGCACGCTGCAGGAAACGACAACTCGATCTGGTACGGCATCTTCGATGCAAACCTCAGCAACCAGATCGCACAGTTCCCAACCGGCATCAACAGCGAATTCACTCCCGCTATCGTCAACTTCGCCGGCACTCTCATCATGGTCTGGCGCGGCGAAGGCAGCGACGATGCTCTCTATTGGGCCACCGCGCAGGACCCCAGCGTCTGGCACCACCACGGCGCCATCCCCGGTGCTGGCAGCAGCTTCGTCCCATCGCTCACCGTATTCAACGGACAGGTTTTTCTCGCCTTCAAAGGAGTCGGCAGCGACACCAGCATCTACATGTCGCAGATCGTCAACGTCGGTCTTCTCCCTTCGAACACCGCGTCCTGGGTCTATCGATGGAACGTCCCCGCAATCGGAACCTCCACTGGCCCAAGCCTCTGCGTGCTCAACTCACAACTCTTCATGAGCTGGAAGGGCGACCCTGGCGACACAGCCATCTGGTACTCCTCAAGCCCAAGCGGCGCACAAAACAGTTGGGCGCCCCAACAAACTCTGGGACAAGGACCTCCCAGCGACCCGCAGTCCCTCAACTATGGCTCGTCCATCGGACCTGCCGTTGCAACATTTTCTGTCTAGGTCACTCTCGCCGTTCCTGACGATGCGTTGCGATTGCATAGCTCATCTTCACTTGCAGTCGCAACGCGTCTCACGGGCGAAGCAAAAAAATCCGTCATAGAACCAGAGGCCAACCATGTGCACCCTCAATCAGCATTCAAACGAACTCACGAAGGTATGCGCCACGTGCGAAAACAAATGCGCGTCAAGCCAACGGCCTCAGGCGAAGATTCAACTGCTCGAACCATCGTTCGAACTCGACGGACTCACATCCCTTCAGCTTGCATTGGCTCGAACACTTCGTCTCATCGACAGTTCGCGTCTCAGATCAATCGGGCTGGATGATTAACTCATCATCAAAGTCCGCTCCTGAACATGACGCTGCGCATCCGGTCTTTGGAGTGCTTATCCAACGAGATATTTGCTCCCCGGCAACAGCGAGATCAGCTTGACCACGAGATAGGTAATCACAAAGGTAGTGAATGCGATCGTTGGTATGCGCAAAAACGCATTCCCGATCATGGGCGCCATGCGAGATGAATGGCGTTGAGTACGATGATGTGCGCCAGATACATGCCATAGCTCATGCGCGAAAGATCGTCGATCAACCGCCATACGCGACTGTTGCCGCGATTCGCATGAATGTTTCGGAAGAGCAGGAAGAGTCCTGCTGTCATGATCGCAACGTTCAGCGTGGTGAAGTTCCACGTCAGCTCGAGGCTCTTTACTTCGTGCTCGTAACGAAGTCTGTAGAGAAATCCTCCAGCGGTAACGGCGTAACCCGCCACCACCATGCCGATTGCGAGCCAGTCGATACGCAAGGAAGGCGCCATCCAGAATCGCTTGATATAGGCGGCCAGCACGGCATAGCCGATGAAGCCTGAGAAGTAGTAGAGGGTTGGCGTTGCATTCCAGTAACACTCGCCCCACACCTCTGCGAAGAAGAGATGGATGAAGGGCAGCGTCAAGGTCACGCCCCACAGCGCCAGGAAGAGTTCCATGCTCTTGCGGCTTGCCGATACGATCCACGGCGAGAACACAGGTGCGATGAGGTAGATCGCCATCAGCATATAGACGAACCACAGATGGCCGACTTCGGTGCCGTAGTTGACGGGGATTTTGGCGATGTTGAGCAAGGCGGTCCGAAGAGTGATCGCTCCTTGCGCGTAGTAGTAGAACGAGTAGACCGCGCACCAGATCACGAAGGGAATCAACACGCGGGTAAAGCGCTTGCGGAAGAATTTGCGCTCGTCTCTCGATGGGAAATAGAAAGAATCCGGTAATCATGACGAACAGCGGCACGCAGACGCGGAGCAGCGAGTTTGTCCATCCCACGGCCCACGATCCCGCCGTGTGCAGTACGGTGCCGTCGTTGTGCTATGTACTCGAACTCGCCGGTGTGAATCTGCATGACCATGTAAATCGCGATGACGCGCAAGAGATCGAAGCCGCGATGCCGCGTGTGGTGGGAGAAGCTGAGATGTTCACGTTGTGCGTTTCCATTCCGTCCCTTTTACCTCATCCAGTGAGAACTTCGGACGTTTTTCCGACGCGAGGGCTCAGAAAGGTCTTCGAAGCAATCTCCCACTCATACTTGATAAACTGAATCAATGCTCTCTAGGCTTTATGCAAAGTGGATGTACTCCTGGGAGACAGCTCTCACCACTCGCGACAAAAATCGTATCGTTCGTCCCCTCGAATGGGGCTTTGACTGGCTCCAGGACTTCAGCCCCCTCGCCGCCGAGGCCGTGCAAACGCCCCCGGCAGAGCCCGCATCCGTAGCAGAAGACTACGCCCGCATGACCGCCGTCAACGCCGACATCGTCGCCCGCGCCGACGAGTTCTACGGCTACACCACCCCCACCGACTTCCGCCTCGAGCGTCGCCACCCCCAGCTCTTCCCCACCAACGTCCGCCCCGAGACCCTCCAGGAGGCCGCCGAGATCAAACGCCAGGCCGAGACCGGCGAACTCGAAGCCGCAGACTTCCTTCGCTTCACCTCGCCTGTCCGCACTCGCTACCCCGAGAACGACACCGTCAACGCCCGCTGGTACCCTGCCCATCCCGAATCTCAAAAGGGCAAACCTAAGCAGGCCATGATCGTCATGCCCCAGTGGAACGCCGACGCCTTCAGCCACAACGCCCTCTGCACACTCTTCAACAGCTTCGGCATCTCATGCTTGCGCCTCTCCAAGCCGTACCACGACATCCGCCGCCCCGCAGAGCTGGAGCGATCTGACTACGCTGTCAGCTCCAACGTAGGCCGCACCACCGAAGCCTGCCGTCAGGCCGTAGTCGATATCCGCAGCTGCATCGACTGGCTCGAATCGCAAGGCTATGAGCAGTTCGGAGTCTTAGGCACAAGTCTCGGAAGTTGCTACGCCTTCATCGCCGCGGCATTCGACCCGCGCATCCAGATCTGCGCCTTCAATCACGCTTCGACATGGTTCGGTGATGTCGTCTGGACCGGCCAAAGCACCCGCCACATCCAGGCCGCCTTCGAGCAGGCAGGACTCGATCAGGATCAGGTACGCGAGATCTTCAGTATCGTCAGTCCGATGTCCTACATGGATCGTTTCGCCGCACAGCCCAAGCGAGTTCTGGTCGTTCACGCAACCTACGACCTGACCTTCCCGCTCAAATATTCACTCGACGTCCTCACCAACTTCGACGCACTCAAGATCGACTACGTCTCTCGCGTCCTTCCCTGCGGTCACTACACGACAGGCGAAACACCCTACAAATACATCGACGGCTTCTATCTGGGGTCTTTCATCTACAAGTCCTTCAAGCGCCTCGCCCAAACAAGAACCACTTCAGCTGTCGAAACCCACGCCACAGCAGGCGCTCGATAAAAACCGAACAGGGTTTTAGTTAGGTTGAACGATGCATGTAATGCTGAACTCCCGCACACCTTTGCGGGCACCGCAAGGAGGATGGCACCGGCGAGGGCCCTTCGCCGGTTGAAGCTTTTCAACTTCTCGGCCCAAGATCATCCTTCCTTGCGCCTCGCCTTTTTACTATTGACTGACGGTAGTGTCCGCTACAGTGAGTTCTTCTTGGCTATATCGCCAAGGTGGCGTGCACTCGGTTTCGGGGTGCGCTTGAAGGTTTCACGATCGACCGCAACCAAGCCAAACTTGGGACCGAATCCAGACATCCATTCGAAGTTGTCCAGCAACGACCAGTGAAAATATCCTTGCACCGGTACGCCATCTGCGATTGCAGACTGCATGCCAGCCAAAGCCTGATCGATGTAACGAATTCTTTCCTGGTCGTCGGTTGTGTCCATTCCGTTCTCCGAGACGACGATAGGCTTGCCAGTCATTTTGTGAACGTACCGAATAGTAGCTCCGAGAGAAGCTGGATCTGTTTCAAAAGGGTTGGTTCCTTTGTGATCCTTGGGCGTAATCGGGCCTGTCGAATCAACATAGACCACACCGTAATTCTGTACGCCAATAAAGTCTCCTGAGCGCTTTCCGGCTTCGAGCCACGGGCCGAGTACATCCCTGTTCGCCGCATCGGCCTGGCTATTTTCGCCAACGGCTCTGTATTCAAATACGGAAAGCGGAACACCCACCGGCAAGCTGCTTCGGGAAGCCTTAATGGCAGCAAACCCTTGATGATGTGCCTCAATAAGGTTGGGCGTGACGACTTCATTCGGGGCAAAGAGAAGAGCGGAGAACTGGTCGGAACCGATCGCTTTAGCCGCCGCTGCATTCATCTGTGATAAAGGAAACTGTCCCCCTGACATCATTTGTTTCATCATCTGCGCCACTCCGGGCATCCACTTCACAATGCCATTCACATCAGGCTCGTTGATCGTGAACGCAATATCGATGTCTGCCGACACGGACTTGGCTACGTAGTCACAATACCGAGCAAACAGCTTCGGTGACTGGGGGTTTGTCCAGCCACCTTCGCCAGCAAACCAGGCGGGGCTAACATTATGATGAAACGTGACCGCAGGCCGGACACCATTGCGATGGCAAGCTTCAATCACTCGTTTGTAGTAATCCATTTCCGCGATCGAGAAGCATCCTTTGTTGGGTTCAATCCGGGACCACTCAATTGAAAAGCGGTAAGCACCTAGTCCAAAGGACCGTATCAGCGCAATATCTTCTTCGAAGCGATGATAGCTGTCACATGCATCACCGGATCTCTCTCGAAAGAGAGTCGGTTTTACGTTTTCCATCACCCAATAATCGGACGCGGTATCGTTTCCCTCGATCTGGTGTCCAGCGGTGGAAACTCCCCAAAGAAAACCTGTCGGAAAAGACTTTGTTGTGCTCGGAAACACTGCGCCATACGATTTCGCGATGGCTGCTCTCCCCGCGATGGCTGTGGCGCCAGCCAGAACGGCGCGGCGAGTGATAGTTGTGGACATAGACTGATCTCCCGATTGGCTTAGCAAGACGACATCATCTTGAGTTGCGGTACATTTATATAAAGCGGAGGACACTCCGGATACTTTACCGGAGTGTCCTCCGTTTAGCAAGAAGAGGGAGCTGATGGCTGAAAAGAACATGAAGGAGGTGCGAGAACCCCGCGCTGACGCAGCCCGGAACTACGAGCTCTTACTGAACGTCGCAAAACAGGCGTTTAACGAGAAAGGTTCTGGCGTCAGATTAGAGGAGATCGCTCGAACAGCCGGAGTCGGCATTGGAACTCTATACCGGCATTTTCCTACGAGGGAGGCTCTCGTCCAGGAGGTATACCGCAACGAGGTCAATCGACTCGCGGCGGAAGCTGCAAAGTTGATAAAGCGTCACGGTCCAACAGAAGCTCTCAGACGCTGGCTACACCTCTTCATCGACTATCTAGCATCAAAACGGCTTTTAGCCGAGACCCTACAAGTCAGACACGGTGACGCTGATCTCATAGCGCAGACGACTGATGTCCATATGGGACAAATCGTGGCCATGCTTGTGCAGAAAGCGATATCTTCGAAGAAGATAGTCGAATCTCTCGAACCTTCCGATCTGCTTCGTGCGCTTGTCGGCACAGCTACCATCTACCCCGACCCGCAATGGAAAAAGAACGCGAAGCGACTGGCGGATGTGATGGTTGCTGGTATGTCTATCCAGTGAACGCGCAGACAAAAGCCACGAGATAAAACTATCCGTGGCTTTTCAAAACTCGTAACTCTGGCGAACTACTGATGTCTGTTGCCGAAGGACTGGAAGTGGTCATGGTTCGGCGATCCGCCCCACTTGGCGACAAGAACTGGAAGAATCACCATCATCGAAAAAACAAGCGCCACATATAAGGTCTGCATAGGTGATCCTTTCAAGTTCTGTCTGCTTCTACATCTGCTGTACATAAGAACGCCTGTCGGCTCCGAATGGATGCCCGGCCGCAAAAGTTTATTGTTCGGAATCGAAATCAATTACTCAGATCGTTGAATTAACCGGCGCCCTTCGCCGCCAGCCAAAAATAAAGTTGCAAAACGTGGCACATTTTTTGGCCGCGAAAAGTTGGTTCCCAAACGACCACATTAGCCACGCAACTCACCACAAACTCACCACCAAAACACCACACCAAAACCGCCATTTTTCTGGACCCCCCCTCAAAAAGCCCAGCAAAACCACAAAACCAGCCCCGAATCTTCATCAGAAAAAAAACCTGCAAAATCGTGACATAAAATAACGCCATGCCCATCGATTTGAACGCTCCGCTGGCCACCTCCGACCCCGAAATCGCCCAGCAGATTGAAAACGAAGTAGAGCGCCAGCATGAAGGCCTCGAAATGATCGCCTCCGAAAACTTCGTCAGCCGCGCGGTCCTCGAAGCCGCCGGCACCGTTTTCACCAACAAATACGCAGAGGGCTACCCCGGAAAGCGCTACTACGGCGGCTGCGAGTATGCCGACGTCGTCGAAAACCTGGCTCGCGACCGTGCCAAACAGCTCTTCGGCGCAGAACACGTCAACGTCCAGCCCCACTCCGGCTCACAAGCCAACGCCGCCGCCTACATGACCCTCCTCAGCCCCGGCGACTGCATCCTGGGCCTCGATCTGGCCCACGGCGGCCACCTCACTCACGGCCACAAGCTCAATTTTTCAGGCAAACTCTACAGAATCGTCGGCTACCAGGTCCGCAAAGACTCCGAAACCATTGACTACGACGAGCTCGAAGCCCTCGCAGAACGCGAAAAACCCAAGGTAATCGTAGGTGGAGGCAGCGCCTACCCGCGCCAGTTCGACTTCCCCCGCATGCGCGCCATCGCCGACAAAGTCGGCGCCTACCTCATGGTGGACATGGCCCACTTCGCTGGCCTGGTCGCTGGCGGCGTCCACCCCTCCCCCGTGCCCCACGCCCACATCGTCACCACCACCACCCACAAAACCCTCCGTGGCCCCCGTAGCGGCCTCATTCTATGCCGCCAGGAGTTCGCCGCAGGTGTCGATCGCAGCGTATTTCCTGGCCAACAGGGCGGTCCGCTCATGCACATCGTCGCCGCAAAAGCGGTAGCCTTCAAAGAGGCGCTCGCTCCGGAATTCGCCGTCTACGCCAAACAAGTCGTAGCCAATGCAAAGACCCTCGCCGAAGCGGTGGCGGCCCAGGGATATCGCATCATCTCCGGCGGAACCGACACCCACCTGATGCTCATCGACGTATTTCAGAAGGGAATTCTCGGTTCAGAGGCCGAACACGCGCTCGGCGAAGCAGGGATCACAGTCAACAAAAACGCCATTCCCTACGACACCAATCCCCCGATGAAACCCAGCGGAATCCGTATCGGAACTCCCGCTCTCACGACCCGCGGAATGAAAGAGCCAGAGATGCTCGTCATCGCAGGCTGGATCGCCCAGGCCCTCGAGCACAGGAGCGACGCCGCAAAACTGCAGCAGATTCGCGGTCAGGTGTTGGAGATGGCAGAGAAGTTCCCCTTGTATGGCTGGCTCCGCTAAGAATAAACTTCACTCGGGTGCTACGAACTGCGACTAGGGAACTCAGCGAGTACACCTCTCGTTTGATCTGCGAAACAGTACCTTGTTGGCATGATCTCTAGTGCCCGCAGTTCCCGGCATCTTCACGGAGAAAGAGGAGCCAATGGCGCTGACGATGATGACGTGGCTGTTCGCCATCCCTTTGCTCGGCGTGGTGACAGGCATGCGAACCATGACCGCTATGGCGATCCTCTGCTGGTTTGCCTATGCGGGGCACCTGCCGGTCGATGATACCTGGGCCTTCTGGTCCGCGAAGCTTATAACCGCCATCGTCTTCAGCCTCCTTGCAGTAGGCGAGTACATCGTAGATAAACTGCCAAAGACACCTAACCGGACAGCCCCTTTCCCGTTGATCGCGAGGCTGGTGTTTGCGGGTCTCGTTGGCGCGATTGTTGCCGCCGGTTTGAACGGCTCCGGAGTAGAGAGCGTCATCTTGTGTATCGGAGGCGCCTTGGTCGGAGCCTTCGCAGGGTTCTTGATCCGGCGAGAAATAGTGATTCGCCTGAACAGCAAAGACTGGCCAGTTGCTTTGGCGGAAGACGCAAGTGCCATCCTATGTGCAGTCTTAGCAATGGGAATCGTCACCGGCTAGTCGCGGCAAATCCGGCAGGCATAGTTGCAAAGTGCTGCACCCTCTGCGTAACATCCTCCAAAAACTGTGGCCGAAAGCTGGTTTCGTGGAGTAGGATGTGCGGTACTGTGAGGCATTCACAGCTCGTCACGGGCCATTTCTGTGACAGCTCGAGTCAAACAGGAAACAACGTTGTGCCGATGCAGAAGTTCTGGGTTCACGAGGGGAGGAGAACGTGACGAGAAGCATTACACGAATTGTGCTGACAATCCTGATGTACGCCGGAGTTGTTGTCTTCCTTTTTCCCTACTTCGCCGGCAGGATCACAACTGGCGTGCTCTTCATGATCATCGGTGCCGGATTCGCCGTGGTCTGCGGGCTGCTTCGCTGCTACCTGACCGAGGGAGATTGCGGACGCATCCCTCATCACAGCCGCGATTGGTAAGGCCGCACCGATAACGCCACGGAAGAAGTAATGAGACCGGCTCAAACTCGAGCCGTGCTGACTGACAATATCGATTTTTTGATCAGGCGTACTAAAAACGGACCTTTTCCCGCATCACACTCTTTAGCTCTCTAGAAAGAGGAAGATGCTTATGCTCACTTCTACGCTAATCAGCGTTATCGTCACCCTGATTGTGATTGGTCTGCTGCTGTACTTGATCGGGTTAATCCCGATGGATGGAACGATCAAACAGATCATCCGCATCGTCGTCATTATCGCGGTGATTATCTGGCTTTTGCAGACGTTTGGACTGCTCGGATCACTGGGACTTCACCACGCACTGCGCTAAATCTGTCGTTGGTTAATTAAACTGATTACGCCAACGTGGCTGATCGCAGCCAACCCTCCATCACATCGTGACCGACAACCCCAGCCTGCTGTTTAACCAGCTTGCCCGCCGAAAAAATCGCAAAATTAGGGATGCCGCGCACGTTAAACCGCGCAGCCAACTCCTGGTTCTTGTCGGTGTCGACCTTCAAAACCAAGGCATTCCCTGCCATATCTTTCGCGGTGCGCGCAACTTCGGGTGCAGCCGCGCGACACGGCCCACACCAGTCCGCCCAGAAATCGACAAGGACCGGAACCCGAGAGCTTTGCACAATCTCATCGAACAAAGCCGTGTCAACCTGCATCGGCTCGTCAAGCGGCGGCAGTGCAGTTTTGCACGCGCCGCACCGGCCCATGTCCGCCAGGTGATTCGAGGCAATGCGGTTCTTTTGGCCACAGCTCTTGCAGGTTCTGATCGCAGGCATCTGATAACTCCTGACGATTAGATGACGCTATCTACCGCTGGTTGCAAGCTAGCTAAGCGCGCCGCCGATACCGGATCGAGAACTCGTAGTTGGGATTAGGAGGAAATAGCTTCGCAACGAGACGGAGACGGTCAGCCAGAGCCAGCGGCGCCAGCAGCGGATACTCACGCTCCCTCAGCTCTGAGTAGTCGAAGTCAACTGACAGAGAGAGTTGATAGATTGCCAGTGCATCAGAAAACGCAGACTCAAGAAAGTTTGTCTTGGCCTTCTCATCGATGACGGGCTTGCCGTCTATTTTTTCCGCCTTCGCGTTGGGAGCGATAGCGAGACTTCGGCTCTCCCACGCATCCTGGCTGGTCTCCCCGCGAACGTCGGCGAGCGCCTGGGTCCACGCGAGCTGCTCAAACACCTCCGGAACGCCGAGAACGTCGACGAAGGCGTGACCGACATTGATGAAGAACTCGAATGCCAGCGCGAACCGATCACCCAGGAGTCGTGTCGAGATGAAGACCCCCTCAACGCCATCGTGACTTACGTTACGGTGACATATCGCCTGGTCACCCAACTCAGGCGTGTAAGTAGATGAAACCAAGGTGGCTTCGCTACCTCGAGCTTCGCTCATGGCAAGTGGCACAAAATAATAAGTCTTGCCCGTCAATGCTCCCGCGACTGCAATCGGTACTGCCTGGACCATTCGTTCGAGGTCTTTGTCCTCAAAGTTGTTATCACCGAATGACGCGTAGTTAATACCGTTTGGTGCCTGACGCACCGCTGCTTCGCGGATAACCTGCGCCGCCTGAACTACTCCGCTATGAACACCTTCTGCCATAAAGCAGTATTCTACTGGTATGGCGCAAGCATCGCAGAATAGAACCACAGGCTCTCCCCAAACCTTTGGTGCGGGATATTTGTTTGGTGTGCCCTTAGGGGATCTAGGCTTGTTCACCAGCCTGTTGATGAGCTTTGCGCTTGGGTTTGCGGCGTTCTTCGCGGCGACCTTCTGCGCAATTGTCGGCATCCTCTTCTACAACACGGCGACTCACCACGCGGTCGACTTCGCCCTGACATACACACGGTTTGGGCTGCCAATCGGTCTGCTGGTCCTGGTTATAGCTCTCGGCTATCTGGGCACACTGTGGACTCGGCGAAAGCTCCGCAAAGCTTAAGACCATCCCCTTGGCCAACTCAAGATCGACACACCTCCGACGATGGTGAAACAGCTCGGGCACAGAGCCGAACCCCGTGATATCTGCTATTCTTCGCATCATCGCAATTCAAAACTCCCGGAGGAACACCGAGTATGTCATCCGTTCGTGCCCTTGCGCGTTGGGGCTGTTGCACCGTCGCAGTCGCAAGCCTAGCAGTGCCCGCCTACTCCGCCGATAAAAAAGCAAAAGAGGCCGTAGCTGAAACGCCGTCCTACTACGGACCGCAACCGGCGACCGAAGACATCGACCTCACGATGTACGCGCGCATCCGCGAAGAGGGCCTGAAGCACTCGCACGTCATGGAGTTTGGCTCCGCACTCGCCGATGGAATAGGACCCCGGCTGACCGGCTCGCCGAATATGGCGAAGGCGAACGCATGGAGTCGCGACACTCTGACCAAGATTGGCTTGGAGAACGCCCACCTCGAGGACTGGGGGGAGTTCGGCATGGGCTGGCAGCAGATCAATACCTGGGTCCGAATGGTCTCGCCCGATCCCGAGCCTCTGTGGGCTCAGGCTGCACCATGGTCTCCAGCGACCGCTGGGCCCGTCTCCGGCGAAGTCGTCTACATGAACGTCCAGGAGATCGCCGACCTCGATAAGTACAAGGGCACGTTGAAGGGAAAGATCGTTCTTTTCGGTGCGATGCGGCCCACACCGGACATCACCACTCCTCTCTTCACTCGCTACACGGACGCAGAGCTGAAAGAGATGGAGACCTATGAGTCGCGCGGCGGACGCTATACCCCTGGTTCTCCGGAGTTCGCGAAGTTTCTGGCGGATCGTATGAAGCTCGCCGAACTACGGAAAGCAGCGCTCAAGATGATGTCCGACGAAGGCACTCTCGCCGTGTTGACGCCCAGCCGCGATGGTGAAAATGGCGGTGGCACCGGCATCATCTTCGATGACAACGGAGCGAACCTCGCCCGCGATGCGCAGAAAAAAGAAAACGCAGTCACCATTCCCAATGCCGTCATGATGATTGAGCACTACAACCGGCTCGCGCGGCTCGTTGAAAACCATGTCCCTGTAACGCTCGAGGTGAATATCGAAACGAAGTTCACCGGCGACCACGAGCATGGCTTCGATACGGTCGCTGAGATCCCCGGCAACGACCCAAAGCTGAAGGACCAGGTTGTGATGGTTGGTGGACACCTCGATAGCTGGATCTCCGGCACTGGTGCGACCGACAACGGTGCAGGCTCCATCGTTGCGATGGAGGCCGTACGAATCCTCAAGTCACTCGGCATCAAGCCAAAGCGCACCATACGAATCGCACTCTGGTCAGGCGAAGAGCAAGGCCTCTTCGGCTCGCAGGGATACGTGAAGCAGCACTTTGGCACCTTCGCGGAGCCCAAGGTACCCGAACCGGCGAGCGTTCCGTCCTTCCTACGCCAGCACGGCCCTCTGTCGACAACCAAGGAGTGGGAGACGCTGGACGCCTACTACAACCTCGACAACGGCACCGGCAAGGTGCGCGGCGTCTACACGCAGGAGAACTGGGCGATCGCTCCGATCTTCAAGCAATGGATCGCGCCGCTCGCTGACCTGGGCGTAACGACCATCTCCTACCGCAACACAGGCGGTACCGATCACCTCTCGTTCGATGCAGTAGGCCTCCCTGGCTTTCAATACATTCAGGACCCGATGGACTACGACACGCGCACCCATCACTCCGATATGGATACCTACGATCGTCTGCACGCGCTCGACCTCGAGCAGGCTGCAGTGGTCGAGGCGATCTTCCTCTACAACACCAGCGAACGCGAAGCCATGATGCCGCGCAAGCCATTCCCACATCCAGAGCTGGAAAAGCAAAAGACCGCGCCGATTCCGGACATCTATCCAAATGCAGTGCCTCCTGCGAAATAGGCATCGCGCTGACGAACGAGAAACAAAAAGCCCCCTCCGTCAAGAGGGGGCTTTTGCTTTTGGCTTTGCAACGGGGATCGCTATCAGTTTGGAATTAAGAGTGATTCCGTCTGAGCCGAGGACTCACCAGAACGTAAGCTTGGCGGATTGCTGGAAAGGCGAAAGCGCCTCCAATCCAAAAAGATCGAGCATGCAAGAGAACAGCTGACGTCAAGCCGAAACTGACCGCCAACATGACATCGCCCCAGAATGCGAGCTGCCTGCTATTACTCAGCAGAGATGAGATCAACAAGCCAACGCAGATTACCCAGGACGCTGAAATGATTTCTGCAGCAAAGCTCATTACTGCCTCACACTAAACCACCTTGCGACGAAAGCAATCCGGGCTGTGGTCATTGACGATGCCAACCGCCTGCATCCACGCATAAACAATCACCGGCCCAACAAACTTGAAGCCGCGCTTCTTCAGCGACGCAGAGATCTCCTCCGACAGTGGAGTCTTCGCCGGAATCGGCCCGAAATTCTGAATCGGCTTGTTCACCGGCCATGCCCCAAATGTACTGAGAAAAATCCTCACCAGCACTTGCCATTTCCATATAAATTTTGGCACCGTTGATGGTCGCTTCGATCTTCGCGCGCGAACGAATGATGCCCTCATTCTGCAGCAGACGCTCGATGTCTGCTTCGCCCATCCGCGCTACCTTCTTCGGATCGAAGCCGCGAAACGCCTTGCGAAACGCCTCCCGCTTACGCAAGACCGTGATCCACGAGAGACCAGCCTGAAAACCATCAAGCATCAGTGCCTCCCACAGCGCGCGGCCGTCTCGCTCCGGCACGCCCCACTCTTCGTCGTGGTAGGTACGCATTAATGGATCGTTATCAGCCCACGAGCAGCGATGAATCACCTTCTTCGTTCTAGCCATGCAATTGTGCGCTCCCGATTATGGTTCGTGAAACAGCATTGCTTACGCAGCAAGCTTCGACAAAACAGAGAAGTCATCTCCAGGCGCTTAAAAAGCGCCCTGCACTCCCAAGAGCCTTAAGTGAATCACTGCGATTCGCGAAATAGCGCGAGTTGATCTCGCGTGAACCAAGATCTTCAAGATTGTGGAAGTTGGCGAGCTCGAATGCGATCTTAGCTGGAGTGAAGAAAAGCTGAAAGGGCTCGCCGGCCTGCTTAACACGCGATGCAAGAGAGTCATAAGCGAGCTGCTCGAAAAACGGTAGTGCGGAGCGCGGCTGGCTATAGTCAAGCACCACGCCCGTGCCTGCGGGCTGAGACGCAATGAATGCGACGGTAGCGCGAAACGCTTCAAGCGTCAGATAAGGTACAACGCCGAGCCACGCAAAGAAGGTTGCAGCCTTAGGATCGAAGCCCACCTCAGAAAGTTGTTCAGGAAGCGACTGGCACTCAAAATCGACCGGCGTGTAGATCAGATTGCCAGGCACAGGCATCGAATTTGTCTGAATGAGATCGCGCTTCCACTGCTGCGTGGCGGGATGGTCGACCTCAAAGACGCGAAGCTGCGGGTAAGGATTGCGATGAGCAAAAGTATCAAGGCCCGCACCAAGCAAAACATACTGGGTTACGCCCTCCGCGACTGCAGTAGCGAGCATGTCCTCGGCGTAGCGACTTCGCGCAACCAGAAAAGCACGGAGCGCCACAGAAAAAGGACGATCAGGCCGCATCGGAGTTCGACGAAGTTCCTCCGCATATGCGTCGCCAAGAATCGGCACAGCGATGGGGTCGTCCAGAACGAGCGGCCTCGCATCAAAAAGCTGATGAGCGGCTCGTCGCAGAGCGACACGAAGCGCGGTGCGCGATGGAGTAGCTGCTTGCATCTACTTCAAGTGTAGCGGCATCTCACTCGCAGCAATCAGGCGAAACACGTAGCAGCGTCATGAAGTGAAATCGCAGTTAAGCCGTCATCCAGCTCAGAGTCTGCGAAAGATATTGCTTCATCTCTTTCCGCGACACGATGGCATCAAGGAAGCCATGCTCAAGGAGAAACTCCGAGCGCTGAAAACCCTCCGGAAGCTTCTGGCGAATCGTCTGTTCGATCACGCGTGGCCCGGCGAAACCAATCAACGCACCCGGCTCGGCGATGTTCAGATCACCCAGCATAGCGAAGCTCGCCGTCACGCCCCCAGTAGTTGGGTCAGTCATCACGGAGATGTAGGGAATCTTGGCGTCATCCATCCGCGCAAGCCCAGCGGAGACTTTCGCCAACTGCATCAGCGAAGCAATCCCTTCCATCATGCGCGCCCCGCCCGACGCAGCCACAATGATCAGCGGATGACGCGTTTCGAGCGATCGGTCAACAGCCCGCGCGATCGTCTCGCCAACCACCGATCCCATGCTGCCGCCGATGAATCCATACTCCATCACACTAAGAACCACATTGTGCGGCCCCAGCATACCAATGGCATTGATGATGGCGTCGTTCAAACCGGTCTTCTTTTGCGCCTCGGCAAGCCGTCGCTTGTAGGGTTTTAGATCAGTGAACTGCAGCGGATCAGTCGAACGAAGCTCTAGATCCACCAGCTCATAGCCGGGCTCCAAAAGATTTTCGATACGGGTTCTGGCGTCGATGCGAAAGTGATGCCCGCAGTGGGGGCAAACCTGCTGGTTAGCCTCTAGCTCTGCTTTGAAGAGGATCTTGCCGCAGTCAGGACAACGAATCCACAAACCTTCGGTGCGGACCGTCTTCTCCGAATCGTTGACGATCTCGTTGTCTTCGCGCTTAAACCAACTCATTGCTGTGCGTATCCTCTCAACCAGTACCTGATCATTGTAACGATTGAGGTGAAAGTGCGTGGCGGGCGTCGCGCACAGTAGCAGCGCTCGGTCTAGAGAACCTCGACGAGCCGAGGATAAAGACCAGCATGGTTGGTCTGATACAAAGCCAGAAGCCTCTGCCGCATGAGGTAGTACGAGGACGCCGCTTCATGGAGATAAAAAGGTATGCGTACCTGCTTCATACCGATGAAGGTCTCAAGCATGATCCGTGTCACTGCTCGTCGAAGTTGCAATCCATCGCGGCGCATACGTTCGGCGATAATGACACCTTCTTCATAGTTCCAGCGCTCCACATAGGACGCCAGCGCAATCAGAATGCGGCCATTTTCACGCATCTGCTGCAAACCCTCCAGTCCGCCAAGAAGATTCCACATCTCCTCGGGCTGAAGTTCAAGCTGATCCTTTGCCGGCACTAGATGATTCATAGCCACCGTCACGATGCCGGCTGATTCGATATGGTGCAGCTTCCCAACAAGCTCTTCCCAGCTGCAGCGCGCCAGACGATTCGCAGAGATGTACGAATGCAGGAGTGCTGAACCAAGCAGGATGGTAACTATCGCGAGCATTACTACAGTGGCCATATGGGTTACGTAGAATTGCGGCTTTGCGTTACTTTGTCTAGATCGTATTGCACTCGGCTGTGAAGAGCAACCAGATAATCCTTCATTTCCACAGATAGAGGCTCACGGACCGGTTCAGGACGCCAGAACGTGACGGTCCAATATACAAGCGTAGCCAGGTAAAGAAACATTAAAAGATGATCCAGAATCAAAAAATCGTGTGACCAACCATAAATGATGTGGGCGATATCGCTGGCTACAGCCCCAAAAGCCCAGATGGTCAGACCTTGAGCGAGTCCCATGACGTGGTTGCGCCACACCAGCCCGAGCCGATTGGACGCATACAGCATAGCCAGGAAAAGCTCGCAGTCGAGTAACGCGGTGAAGAGGTCCCCGCGGATCTCCCAGATGTCCAATGTCGAGGGCATCAGGGGTTTTATGGCCAGACTAAACGCGAGGGCGATAGCGGCCCCGATAGCTCCCATCAAAATAAAGGAAGAGCGAGCATCGCGAACCCATGTGCCCGTTGGACGTAGCACGACGCGGGCTACTTCGAAGATGAGCGCCAACTGAAACAGGAAGTCCAGGGCTGAAGTGGACCAGTACGCGACGGAATACGCGTGTTTCGTGCCGTAATGCAGGATGGTGAAGAGAGTTATCGTGACGATGACGTGGGTTGCGATAAAGCACGTGAAGATAGGAAACTGACGGCTCCGATGGCGAATTAGCAGCACCAGAAGGAGGGCGGCGTGACCCACGAAGCCCGCCGCCCATAAGATTTTGTCCAGTGCCGTTAAATTCATTCCTGCCTCGCAGGAGAATTATCAACGATTCTATAGGCCAACGATAGAAAGAACGATGCTGGCATAGTCGCCAAGTGAGATTCCAATCGCCAACTGCGGATGAGGATCCGTACCGGTTCTGTTCGCAAACATGGGGGAGGTGGAGAGGAGGAGGGCTGTGGTGAGCGCAAGATTACGGATCGACTTGTTCATTGGGGTAAGGCTCCTTAGGCGCAAAGGTGCGCAGTCACAGGTTAGGCCTAGAACGCTCGGTTCCCTAGTAAAATCAGTACTTGAACCACACTTCCGTGCGGTCCATTTGTGGGATGGACGGCATGATCTTTTCCGGATATCACGGCAGGTCAGTATTTAAGCCGAAGGTCAAACGATGTAGTAACTAGATGCCCCACCGAAGGCACTCGGTGTACGCGCCATGTATCGTTTGACAAGCGTTCCGTGGAGGGCTGATTGCCGTACATCTACATCGACAAGGTCTTTCATGAATTGAGGTCAGAACTTCTATCCGCCATGCACGCTGCCTTGGAGGCTCAAGGTCGCAAAGGGCAGGTCGACGTGGACAGGCTTTACCGAGCGTTCACCCGGGCCGCGGCAGGAAAGTGTTCCACCCCTCAGCGAGTGTCGGAAAAATGTGTCGCTGAGACGATATCTGCAAAGCCACGCAAGGCCAAAGACGCCCGCATCGACGACTAATCCCAATCAAAAACAACTTCTGCCGCTGCCCTTCAATGACCGGAATGGTAAGGATGACCAGCCAGAATGGTTAGAGCACGGTACACCTGTTCGGCGAGTACAACACGCGCTAACTGATGCGGCAGGGTAATCCGGCCAAGCGACAACATCAGATTGGCGCGTTGTCGCGCGGTCTTTGACCAGCCATCCGCAGGACCAATTGCGAAGACCAGGCGTTGGGTGCTCTCGTCGCGAAGACGTCCAACCAAGGCCGCGATCTCCTCCGAGGAGAACTGCTGGCCTCGGCTATCTAGCAGAATCGCATAGGCCGGCAATCTGCCCGCCTGCCGATCCAGCCATTCAACCAACGCAGCCTCTGATCCAAAGATCTGCGATTCGCACGGCATATAGCGCCCCGCCCGTTCGACATACTCTGCCAGCAGTCGTTCGATAGCCTCATCCTTCGACCGTCGCGGTGCAATAGCGGTAAGAGCCAACTTCATAGTTACAGTGTGCTCTCCATCATAACGAAATACGAATTCTGACAACATTAATGACATCGCTACAATTCTTCACAACACGGTCTACAAGTTAACGTAGACATGGAGTTACGTCCCTTTGGCAGATGGCATAAATTAATGAACGTTTTGCTCGCTATTTGGTTCACTTTCGTCACAAAAATAATACTTTTCGTCACAAAAATGGCTATGTCAAAAAGAGCAAAATGGCTATTGTTCTAGTCCACGCAGCGGTTCATCTTTAAACGTGAGTGGTTATCGTAATGAAGCGCAATGAGATCGAATCGTAGGTCCCGTTCACCCCCAATGGGGTCCCGAGTGGGAAGTCATCTGGACAGAAAGTTGTACAAGTGAGCGTTTTTTTGGCACGCAAATTGCTGTAACAACCGTTGAATCGGCACTTAGCTGATTGTCCCCAGGAGTTGCTCATGCGTTCGAAACTTGTTGTTGGTGTTGTTTTGGCATTCGGTGTCTTGGTAGGCGAAGGCATCGCGCAGACTGGAAATATAACTGGTCAGGTTCTTGATCCCACCGGTGCTGCGGTGGTTAATGCAACGGTGACAGCAACCTCGGCGTCCACGGGAGCCACCCGCACCGTCTCAACCACCTCGGCTGGTATCTATAACCTTGCTACCTTGCCCCCGGCTGTCTATGACGTTACCGCGACCGCCACTGGGTTTCAGACGGAGACTCACAAGAACGTCGTTCTGAACGTCGCCGCCGTCCTTCCGGTTAACTTCAAGTTGGCCATTCTCGGCGCAGCCACCTCTGTCGATGTGCAGGACAACACCTCGGGTTCGATCGAAACCGACAGCTTTCAGCTCTCAACTGTCATCGACTCCAAGCAGATCAACGCCCTCCCTCTGATCCTGCGCGACCCCTATCAGTTGGTGCTCCTTTCGCCAGGCGCCGTTAGTGCGATGAACAACGATGGCGGCGTCTCCGTCAATGGTCAGCGTGACCGAAACAACAACTTCATGCTCGACGGCGCAGACAACAACGACACGTCGGTCCCGGGCGCTCTAGGCGGTATCTCCACCGCTAATCCGGATTCAGCGCAGGAGTTTCGCGTCATCACCAACAACTTCGACGCTGAGTACGGTCGAAACACCGGCGCCATCATCGATGTCGTCACTCGCAGCGGATCCAATCAATTCCACGGCGATGCCTACGAGTTTGGTCGCTACAACGCACTCGGCGCACGCGACTTCTTCAACACCAAAGCAAACGGGCCGCAAGACCCCTATGTCCGCAACGACTTCGGCGCCTCTGTCGGCGGCCCAATCTGGAAGGATCACACCTTCTTCTTCCTGAACGGCGAAGTCCAGCGTTTCCGCACTACCCGGACAGAGTCCACGACCACGCCGAACGCCGCGTTCAGAACCGGCGTCTTCACTTACATCGATCCCACCGACGGCAGCCAGACGCCTGTTGATCTCACCAATCCCGCCAATCCTAATAACCTCTCCGGCCTTCCTCAAAATCAAACCATCAATCAGATATTTGGCGTCACCCCAATCGGCCAGGCAGACAACGGCGACGGCGTCAGCACGACCTACTTCTTCGGCTCTCCCGATGCGCTTAACTCCTACACGCTCACCGGCCGCTTCGATCAGAAGCTGACCGAAAAGCATCAGCTCACCGTCCGCTACATCTACGGCCACTCCAACGAGAGCGACCCCTTCCACGATGAGGTCATTCCCGGATATGGCAACACCGCAGTCATCGGAACCAACCATAACGGTGTTATCTCGTTAGCATCCGCTCTCACAGCGAACACCACCAATCTCTTCAAGGCTGGCTACAACCAGAACAACGCAGGCTTCTTCTGCAACCACGCCCCCTTCGACGCTCTCCTCGGCACCGACGGCTTCGGCAACGGCCGGGATGTCGCTGTCCCCTACTTCTACAACGGCAACTCATTCGGCTGCTATGACCTCGGAGACAGCAACGCCCAGGCCCGCCTCAGTTCGACCCTGCTCTTCGCCGATACGTACTCCATCACCAAAGGCGCACACTCCATCAAAGTCGGTGGCGAGTACCGTGGCGTCAAAGACGGCAACTACGACAACTTTGCTTCACGCGATCTCATCTCGCTCAACAACTTCAGCAACTACGGCGCTTCAGCCTACACCTTTGCCGGCGACCCCAACTCGCCAAGCGTGCTCTCCTTTCAAGACCTTATATGGGGCGCGCAGGGCTCCGTTGCAAACGCAACCGAAAATCAGTTCTTCACCGCCGGTGGCGTTCGTCGGCCCAGTGACCTTACCCACTTCGTTCAGCACGAGTGGGCCATCTTCGGCCAGGACACGTGGAAGGTTGGTCCTCGCTTCACCGCAGTCCTCGGTATGCGATACGCCTTCAACGGTGTTCCCTATGAATCTTCCGGCAACTTCGCTAACTTCTACGGCGACGCCTCGGCTCCACTTCCGGATTCCGGTTTCTTCTCCTTCACAACCGTCGGCCCCGGAACCGGACGTCAGCTCTATGCAAACAGCTGGAAGCTCTTTGAACCTCGGGTGGGCTTCTCGTACGACGTGAATGGCGACGGTAAAACCGCCATTCGCGGTGGCTTCGGCGTCTTCCACGACCGCGTCTTCGACAACATCTTCGGAAACGCCAAATCCAATCCGCCCTTTCAGGCGACCTTCAACGACTTTCCTTTCGATCCAGACAATCCCACCGACAGCCCCACACTCACCAACTATCCTGCCCCGGGCAATCTAACCCCATCGGCTAACATCACCAACGGCGACTACAACGAGCCTGTCGTGATCGATCCCAACCTCAAGATGCCCACCAGCTATAGCTACAACATCGGCATCCAGCGGCAGATCACCCCTAGGGCAACCCTCGAGGTCAACTACGTTGGAAACCACAGTCTCCATGGGCTTCGTGAGATCGACGGTGCTCCGCCGCAACAGAACCTTGTCCAGGCCGACATCGCAGCTGGCGTTCTGCCCTCTGCGCTCACGCTCAACGCTCTTTACCTCGGCGGTACCGACGCGAACGGCATCAACTTTGATCCTGCCGTCAACAACACAGCCTTCTTCCACGAGCTCTTCCAAACCTCGATCGTCAGCAGCAACTACAACGCATTACAGGTTCGGGTGCAGGGTCAGTTCGGCGGCCTGAATCTCACGGGCAGCTATACCTACTCTCACTCGCTCGACAACGGTTCCGACCCGCTCGTTCCGGGCGCAGGCGGCTCCGGTCTTCCTCGCAACAGCGCCGACCTGGGGCCGGAGTACGGCAACTCCGACTTCGATGTTCGTAACCGCGGTACAGTAGCGGCCACCTACAACTTGCCAATCGGAACTGGTTCAGCGCACCTGAATCACGGCTTTGCCGGTGCGATCCTCAGCGGAATCCAGCTCTCTGGAATCCAGCAGGTCCAGACAGGTCTTCCCTTCGATCTCAGAGGGACAGCCGATAACCTCCATACCGGTCTCACGAATCGTCCACAACTCATCGGTGCTCCTTATCCGTCGGGTCGTGGCACTATCGTTGAAGCTGGCAAAATCGTTGGACCCAACCCGCTCGCCTTTGCCAACGCTCCCTATGGAGAGAGCCTCTCCATTCACCGCAACGCGTTCTATGGAAGTGGCTTCGTCAACACAGACGTAGTCTTTCAGAAGACTCAGACCATCTACGAGCAGGTAAAGCTGGTCTTCCGCGCTGAGAGCTACAACGTCCTCAATCATCCAAACATGCTTGCGCCTCCCGCTTCATCCTTGAGCATCTCCTCCGCAACCTTCGGGGTCTCTCAGTCGCGAAGTCGGCCAGAACGACGGAACCACCGGCGCACGGCAGATTCAAGGCGCTCTGAAAATAATCTTCTAGCCGTGGGAACATCGGCCTCGAGCCGAGAAAGTACATCACGCTAGAACAAACAAAAGGCCCATCCACAACGGATGGGCCTTTTCATTTCACTCGACGAAAACGAACGCCGTCTACTTCTTTCTCGTCTTTGACGAAGCCTTCTTCACCGTCTTTGCCGGAGCCTTCTTTGCAGCGACGGAGATCGTCTTCTTCACCACACTCTTCTTTGCCGGAGCTTTCTTAGCGGGAGTCTTCGTCGCTGCTGCTTTGACAGGCGCAGCCTTCTTCACCACCGCAGTCTTCACTGAAGACGCGGCCTTCTTTGAAGTTTTCGCACGAGTCTCGGCGATCTTCTGACTCACCTCGGCATCGAGATCAGCAACGCTGATCGTCGTCGCCGACTTACGCAGACGCTCAAGTCCGTAGAACGCACGCTTCTCAGCAGAAAACACATGGACAATGAAATCGACATAGTCCATCAGGATCCACTCGGCCTGGCGACGTCCCTCAACCGAGTTGGGATAAACCCCAAACTCACGCTTCAGACGGATCTCGATCTCATCCGTAATCGCGACGTTCTGACGTTCGTTTGTTCCATTGCAGATCAGGAAGTAATCCGTAAGTCCGCTCTCTGCCGGATCAAGCGCGAGAATGCGGATGTCTTCAGCTTTTTTGTCTTCGCATGCGGCGGCAGCGGCAAGCAGCAGCTGGTTGCTTTCAATTGAGGCCATGAGACTCCTTGGAGTCTCCATGGTAGCGGGTTGCGGCTCCAGAAGCCAGTATTTACAGGCCAGATGCAATAATCATGCACGACCAGCGAAGGAGAAAGACCGGCAGACTCGCAGTCGTCTTATTTCTTCCGCAAGTGGAGCATGGTCCGGCCATTTGCCAGCTTCAGCTCATCGCAGACGGCAAAATGTTGGGCGAAAGCCTCGCGGAACGCCGCCTCCGTAATGTCCTCGTAGATCGTATCCCGCCCCCGCAGCAGTTCTCGAAACTTCGGGTCGGCTGGTGGCACCCATTCGAGAATCAGATGCCGTGTCGTCAGCCTGCTGCACAGGGCTGCGATTCGATCCATCGGAATCTGGTTCCGAAGCAGCAGATGGTGCAGCACGGCAAGCATCATCACCGTATCGAAGTGCCCGTCGCATCGGCTCAGAAATGAAGCATTCTCGCGGTTCTCCCATCCGACAGCAGGCGTCGGACGAGCCAGATCGACATACAGTGGAAGAATGTTTTTGCCGCTCCCCTTTAGGCTCGCGCAAAGCCGATCTACCGCCTGCAGGTCAGTATCAATCGACACGACCTCCGCCCCCGCATCAGCCGCCAGATTCGAATACACCCCGGTATTGCATCCAACATCCAGCACACGACGAGGCGTCGCGTTCGTCAACGCCTGTGTAACAAAGCTCCGCTTCCTCGCATGATCCTCATCACTGTAATGAGTAGCGGTCTCCGCGTAGTTCGACCACGTCGACGCACGATGTGTTGGAGTGACTCGTCGCATCTGAGACAACAGAGTCCGCAAGGTCTTCAGCAGAATCTGCTTCGCGAGCTCCGGCTCCTGAACCGATCGCGACGCAACTCCGGCCGCCTGAATCTTCTTCGTACTTGCGAGCAGCGATGGCAGCGTAACGGCCGACAGCGCTGGCTGGCCCAGCCGAGCCGCCCACGAGAGCGCCGGGTACAGCTCTTCCGGCTCATAGCCATCGCGCCGAGTCAGTGAAGTCTGCAAAGGCCATCCCAACCGGGCATGCGCCAGCATGGGCAAAAGAAACGTACGGACAAACTGGCCGTACGCAAGCCAGATCGGTCGATTCGGGTCCGCGCGCTGGATCGACAGCACATCCACAAAGACCGCACGTGTCCCTTTAAAGAGCACGTTGAGGGGTGTCGCATCCTTTAAAATCCACCCCCGTTCGACAAGGTCGCTACACAGGTTTAACGTGAGCTCTGCCGCCGCCAGCCACAGACCCGGCACCCACTCCCACGGATACGACTGAAACGACACGCGAGGATGGCGAAGCACCAACGTCACAGCCGAGGGGGATGATACGACCTCGCTCGCAATGAGTCGTCCCTGCGCCACCACCTCCGCCGCGAACGGCAGCGCAAGAAACTCGAGAATCTCAGCGTCAAACGGCGAGTGAATGGTCCGATACGCTCCGTCGGCCCGTACTTCGACGCTGCCCGCAGGATCGCGAAATGTAGGAAGAGCCGGGAGTGTCGATAGTTCCGCCATACAAATGAGATCCAACTGACCGGCTATATATGCCGCTTACACCTGACGCTGACCGGGAGGGAGAAGTTGACCAAGCCAGCAAAAAAGAACTTCGATGGCTGGCAAGTGTCTCACAAACCAGCAAGTATTCTACTGGCTGGTGGAGCTATCTTGCGGCAGATTGAACGTTGGCTCATCTACCGATAAAGCCGATGCTCCTCAATATAAGCAACGACTGGCTCTGGTAGCAGATCGGCACACGGATCGCCCGCCTCCAGGCGCTCGCGCAGATTCGTCGCCGCGACATCTTCATGCACAGTCTGCAGCAGATGGATGCGCCCCCTCTGACTCGGAGTGAGCCCAAGCTCCGACAGGCTACCGATCGGAAAGCCGGGCCGGCTCACCACAATCCACTCAGCCAGCTCAAGCAAACGCTCCGGCAGCCGCCAGCGCGGCAGATCCAGAAAGCTGTCCGCTCCCACCAGGTTGAAGAGCTTCGCCTCGGGCATGGTCTCCTTCAGCAACGTCAAAGTCTCAACTGTGTAGTTCGGCATACCGTCTGGCCGGGGAGAATCCACATCCGAGACCGCAAATCGCGCGTCTTCCGTGCAAACCAGCTCCACCATGGCCAACCGATCAGCAAACCCGGCGGAAGCCCCCTCCGGCTTCAGGGGTTGATGCCCCGTCGGTGCAAAGAGAACCGTATCCAGCTCAAACGCGTCTGCGGCAGCGGTTGCAATTGCAATATGACCGTGATGTGGGGGGTCGAAGCTCCCACCGAACAGGGCTACGCGCATGGTGCATTCTCTCGCGTGTGCGCGTGTCTGTCAGCAGCGAACTCGCTCGAAGCCATTGCGAATAGAACCATCGACAGTCGTCGCTACGGAAGGTGGAAGACGAAGCCCGAGCTGACCTGCTTGATAGGGTAGTTGTGGCTGTACGTGCCAAAGGGATCGAGGCCGCCGTAGCCAAACTCGGCCACTCGGAAATCCATGATAGGCAGCAGCTTCAAGTCCAGCCCAGCCAGCACTTGCCACTCGAAGTTGCTGTAGATCTTGGTCGGGAGCGGAGCCGGTGAGGGTGGCTGGTAGACGAACAGACCATAGTCGCTGCGGCCCAGGCCAACCAAGCCTTCGACGTAAGGCTTCAATACCTTGATCGGGGGATGGAAGGTGCCGCGAACACCGCCAAGCACAGAATAAATACGCGCCCCTGGTCCGTTGAAGTTCTCATAGGCACCGCGTTTGGTATTCATGATGCTTCCACGCACATCCGCACCCAGCGTTACATGCGCTGTCTTTTTGAAATCGTAGTACACACCGCCGGTGCCGCCCAGCGGATCAACCGAATTGGACCGGGTAAAGGCAGGGTCTGTCGAGTCGGGAGGCAATGGCAGTGGAGACGACCTGATGTTGCTGAGATCATCGACGGTGAACATCCCATAAACGCCAACTTGCGCGTGAGCGGAGACGGTCGTGGCTACTGCAAGGGCGGCAAGAAAGAGAACTGCTTTGCGGAAACTCATGTACCGTTAGTTTACTAGTTCAAGCGGCCACAGTGCAGCGGCCAGCACTAATTGTCCAGCGCAAACGTATTGCAGAAGCTGCAGAAAGTGGCCGCAGCCTCAACCCCGCAGCTTAATCACCTCATCCAGAATCCGGTCCGCCATCGCGGCCTTGCTCATCACCGGGAACTCTATCGCTCCATCCCTTGTCAAAAAGCTACCCGCATTCTCCCCCGAGTCGAACCCGATCCCCTCCGCCGAAACGTCATTCACCACCACCGCATCCACTCCCTTCCTCACAAGCTTGCCGCGCCCATTTGCAATCGCGTCCTCAGTCTCCGCTGCAAAGCCCACCACCACCGTCCCCTTCACCCGCGCCGCTGCAACCTCGCTCAAAATATCCTCAGTCGCCTCAAGCTCCAGCGTCAAAGCCTTCGCCGCCTCCCGCTTGATCTTCTGCGCAGCGACGCTCTTCACCCGATAATCACTCACCGCCGCCGCCATCACCACCACGGTAGACTCTTTTAGCCGCTCCATCACCGCTCGGTGCATCTCCCCCGCACTCACCACATGCACTATCTCAACACCCACCGGACAAGCCAACGCAGTAGGCGCGCTAATCAAAATCACCCGCGCTCCCCGCCGCTTCGCCGCCTCCGCAACCGAATACCCCATCCGTCCGCTCGACCGATTCCCAATGAACCGCACTGGATCAACCGCCTCCCGCGTCCCTCCCGCCGTCACCAACACAGTCGTCCCCGTCAAATCCCCGCCGCCTACCAAGCCCTCAGCCAGCGCCGCCGCAACCGCCGCCGCAATCGTAGCCGGCTCTGCCAACCGCCCGCCTCCGACCATCCCACACGCCAGATACCCACTCCCCGGCTCAATCACCTTCACGCCCCGCGCCCGCAACGTCGCCACATTCGCCTGCGTCGCCGCATGCTCCCACATATTCACATTCATCGCCGGAGCCACAATCACCGGAGCCGTCGTCGCCAGAAACATCGTCGACAAAAAATCATCCGCCAGCCCATGCGCAAACTTCGCCAGCATATTCGCCGTCGCGGGGGCCACTACCAGCAGCTTTGTCGACTGCGCCGCCTGTATATGCTCCACGCTGCTATGCTCGCCCGAGCCATCATCCTCCGTCCCCGTCCCCGCCTCTTCCCCCCAAAGCGTCGTAATCACCTTATGGCCCGAGATCGCCGCAAACGTCAGCGGTCGCACAAACTCCTCCGCCGCCTTGGTCATCACAACATGCGGATCGTATCCGGCATCCTGCAGCAGCCGCACCAGCTCCACCGACTTATAAGCCGCAATCCCCCCGCAAACCCCCACCGTAACCTTTATCCGTCCCGCAGCCATAAAAAACCTGCCTTTTCCCTACCTCGCAAATGGTCTCACAGCCGCAGGCCGTCCGCCTCCTGATCAAGAAGTCGGCAACGCAGCAGAACTATTTATCCCGAACCCGAAGATGAGTCGAGCAGGCATCCGAAAACGGATTAACCAGAAACGTCCCTGCAATCCCCGAAACAAGAATCGTCCCATCCGAGCTGAAGTGCGACGACCGAAACTCTTCCTCCGGAAGATCATTCAACCGTCTCCACGTCACTCCGCTATCCTCGCTCGCGTACACGCCCGTCAGCGCAGTAATCACCTCACGATTCGGCCTCGAAGGGTCCACCTCAACGGTGTAAGCCCGAACATTCGACCCCGTCTCGTCCGTACTTCGATGGATAAGAAATCTCGCATTCGTCACTCGCCTCACCGAGCCCGGCCCCGAAGGGTTATAAACACCCCAGCATGCCGCCAGATGAAGTCCCCCCACCACACTCATTCCATGAATCGCAGAGTCCGGCCCCACTCCCTCGATCCGGCTCCACTTCATCGAACGCAGATTCAGCAGATACACCTGATCCCCAGTCCCCACATACACGAACGCCGGATCCGCCTTCTTAGGATTGTCAAACTCCATCGACAGAAGATCCATCTCCGTCGGAGGCTGCGGCAGCTCCCCATCTTCCACCCACGAGCCATCCTTCCCCTGGTGGTAGCTGAACAGCTGCGGGTCCCGATCGAAGTACCCATACCCGATCAACAGCCGCCGCCCGTCAGCCGTCAACTCCACAACGTTCGCCCTCACCGGCTCACCCGGCCTCTTCGTAATCGGCACCTTCGGAGCCTCATCAGGAACGCGAGGCCCTGCAATCGCCTTCACCACCGTCTCCGCCGTCACCTGGCTGCGGAAACACCTGAAACGCCCCCCGCTGCGTCGTAATCACAAAGTACGTTCCACCAGGAGACACGCTGAAACCGTTACGCAGCCCCTCACCGATCTTCGCGTCAAAGTATCGCGAGTCCACCCGCGCAACCTGAGTCCACGTCGCACCACTATCAACCGACTTCGAGATGTACAACGCTCGATCCTTGGCCGGAACCTCACTGCTCAAATCCGCAGTAAGCCCCCATATAACGTCAGGATCTTTCGCGTTAGGATCAGGATCGCTCGCAATAGCTTCAATAAAATCGCTGGCAAACTGATGACTCCCCGGAAGACCAGTCACTCGATGAACCCTGCAGCTATCCAGGTCGTCCTGTAAATCGCCCACGCTGTTCTCAGGCGCTGGCAACGAACCACCGACAACAGGACTAGAAGTCTGTGAGTGTAGAACCTGCCCCGCCCCCATCAAAGCAGCCCCCATCAACAGCATCATCGACAGAGATATGCTTCTGTCTCTCAGCATGGTCCGACGTGTCTGCCTGCGTACCATGACCAGAACACCTTCAATGCGCGTGAACCCACATCACAAATCTACTGCAAAGCCGCAGAATTCCCACGCATATTACGAACCGATCAATAGAGAAGGTTACATGCCGCAACGTGCTATACCATGGGCCATCTCCAAAACTTCATAAACGAAATGGAAGCAACGGACAGGATGACGCAAGCTACTCGACCGCAACTGCAAAAGAGGGAACCACGCCAGAGATCCGCATCGGACAACTCGCCCTTCGATTTCTGGTCGATGGCCCGGCCTCAGGCGCCTCAGTGACTATCTTCGAGCTGACCGTGCCCCCCGGCGCCAAAGTGCCCGCCGCTCACAGCCACGATGCCTTCGATGAGACCATCTACGGGCTGGAGGGCATCCTCACCATGACGCTGAATGGCCAGCAGATTGAAGTCGGCCCGGGCGAAGTTCTCTTCATCCCGCGCGGAGCTGTCCACCGCTTCGACAATCCCTTAGCCGCGACCTCTCGCAGCCTCGCTGTCATCACTCCAGGCATCCTCGGCTCCAGCTACTTCCGTGAGCTCGCCGCGATAGCTAACGCAGCCTCCGGAGGACCGCCCGACCCAGCCGCAATCGCCGCAGTGATGCTTCGCTACGGCCTAACTCCAGCGAAGTAACAAGAAGCTATGGAGCAACCACGATGCGAATTGCCTGTTCGTCGCAACCGCGTATGCCCTGACAAGAGATCGGCGCAAGCCCAACCTTAGCCAGACAAACCTCAACCGCCGTCAGCCGCCCCTTCTCGCAGCTCACAACAATGCTGTTCTGCGGAAACGAAGGATTTGCCTTCGCAAATAGATCGACAACATCCTTCGGACGCATCGGCTCCTCATGCTTCAGCTCACGCAGCTTCTTCGGAATCCTCACCGAATGAAACGCCTGATGCTCCAAACTGAAGAACTCCACCGGCGACATCGTCGTGCACGTCCCATGCTTGCTCCACTCGTGGTCCAGCAACGGAAGGTCAGGTGTGATATCTAAATTATTCTCAGGCTGCGGCGGTCCAGAACGCTGCGCGCAGTTCACTGGATACGACCCGTTGTAGTTTTGCGGCCATAGCCCATGCAGCACAAATCCCCGAGGTGCCTTGCACGCCGTCCCCGCTCCCGGAACCGAGCAGAACTCAGGCCCCCACGCCAGATTCATCAGATAAAAGTCAAACTTTCCCGGCTCACCCTTCTCCTGCGCCCCACCCGACCCACACATCCCAAGCAGCACAACAACCGGCAAACAGAACACCACAAAGCGTCGCAAGAAGTTCGTCCCCATATCCATCATGCTGTCCTCATATTGATCATGCTAATGCCTTCCACCCGCAAGAAAGGTCGTCATCCTGAGCGCAAAACAAGTCGTCACCGTAAACGCAAAAAACAAGTCGTCATCCTGAGCGCAGCGAAGGATCCCTGTCGTTGCAGTTGTCTGTTCCTCCACACAACGCACAAACATCGTCCGCAAACTTCCACGCAAAAAGCAAGCTACAATCACCCAAGCATGATCGCCCACCTCCGCGGACGTCTCCTCTCCAAAACCCCGAACCAGGCCATCATCGAGTGCGCCGGCGTAGGCTACGACGTCACCATCAGCGTCGCCACCTTCTCCGCCTTACCCGGCGAAGGCACCGACGCCACGCTCCACATCCACACCCACGTCCGCGAAGACCAGATCGCGCTCTTCGGCTTCTCCGAGACGCAGGAAAAGCGCCTCTTCGAAAAGCTCCTCACCATCAGCGGCATCGGCCCCAAGCTGGCCATCACGGTCCTCAGCGGCATCGACGCCAGCCGCCTCGTCACCGCCATCCGCTCCGGCGATCACGCCACCCTCACCCGCATCCCCGGCATCGGCAAAAAGACCGCCGAGCGCGTTGTCCTTGAACTCAAGGACAAGCTGGACGACCTCGCCGTGTCCATCCCCACCTCTGGAGCTGGCCCGCACCACGGCCCCGCCGGCGACGACGCCCTCTCCGCCCTCGTCAACCTCGGCTATGCGCGACCCATCGCGCAAAAGGCCATCGAAACCGCCATCACCAAGACCCCCGAAGTCGCCCACGACTTCGAAACCCTCTTCCGCGCCGCCATGCAAGCCATCCGCTAGTCATTTTTCTGGGTTTGATTACGGGATTTTTTTGGGCGTGGTTGATGTGGTGTTTTGCAGGGGTTTTCGCAAAATTTGGGTGCGAAACGTGGTGTTTTGGATGGTGATTTGTGGTCACTTTGTGGTGTTTTGCGTGGCTGGAAGTGCGCTTATTTTGAGGACGAAAAAAGTGCCACGGTTTTGAGGTTTATTTTTAGGTGTCCTGCCGGACGGGCCTCCTACGCGGAGAGCGGTCACTTCGTGACTTGTCTACCGCTTCGCGTGCCGAGGAAGATGACTCCGACCAACGGGAGGACTACGCGAAGCTCTAAGAAGGCGTGTGAACGCCCGCCCTCCGCGCAGGAGGCCCGTCCGGCAGGACATTCGCTTTGCAAAAGCGAGACGGCCTCGAAACCGTTTGAGCGGGTTCGAGGCCATAGGTTTGCAGACGGCCCGTAAGCCGAATTCTGTTTTAGACGATCATTCCTCTACGCGACGCATTACTGCGGCGCTTTAGCAACCTACCCGCAAGTTTCGGCTCCCAAACCATTGATAAATCAATAGCTGGATCCCTCCGCCTGAGCGCATCGGGCCGATACGCTCCTGCCGCCTGGAGAGAAGCGGCAAGATCCCTGCCTATTTGGTCTTGCTCCGTGTGGGGTTTACCCTGCCGCGTGCATTACTGCCCGCGCGGTGCGCTCTTACCGCACCTTTTCACCCTTACCTCAAGCCGCTTGCGGATCTACCGAAGTAGATCACCAACCTGGGGCGGTTCATTCTCTGTTGCACTTGCCGTCCAGATGGCTTGAACCATCCGTCCCGGACGTTATCCGGCACACTGCCCTGCGGAGTTCGGACTTTCCTCCCCCGCCCAACGCCTTACGGCCCGGGCGGCAGCGATCATCCAGCCGCCTGCAATCCAAGTGTATCTCACCGGTTGTTTGGGTGGTCGGTCAGCTTAGCGTCCGAGATTCGGCGAACTTGCCGAAAACCCCGTTTTGCGGGAGCTTGTTCCTTCGCGGGTAGTCGCATTTGCGGAAACTTCGACACGAACCCTCCGCAACCGCCGTTTGCAGGGAATCAGCTTACTAAGCGTCTCCACGCCTGAAACGCGCAATGACTGTGAACAGGATATAGAACGCGACGGCGTAGAACAGCGCCGATGCGACCGTTGCCACAAACAGATTTGGGTCATGAATGTCGGCTCCATTGAGAGGCAGAGCTATGAGAAGACCGGGCAAGAGAATGATGCCCATCCACTGGAAGAGCAAATCGACATACTTGGCAGTGGAAGTGATGTGGCTGAGCAATGTTGGGACGATGCTCACGCCTAAACCGATTAAGGCCGCCCAGAAGGCCCGCTTCTCATTGATTCTCATTGTCTTGCCATGATAATTCCCGCAAAGTCGCATTTTCAGAAACTCTCCGTTCACTGATCAACTGCGAGCTTCTGAAACACCTTTGCCGGTCCCTCCTCGAAAGTCACCATTTCGGCAAGTTCGGTCGTAGTTGCCGATAACTCGGGAGTCGTCTAGCAGTCATAAGTGCGAACACTTGTACTTTTGGTAGTTGGCTCATGGGCACGTCGCGAGTAGGCTCTGGGAAACTCAGCGCATTGACAAGCCCCAACCTCAAAGAGGAGCGATAAAGGGAAACCTTTGTGATTGAGGGTGCGGTCTGCGCCATTGGCCTGCCGTCCAGGCTCAGATTTCTCAAAGGAGAGTGTCATGAATTTCGAGATAACTTCAAGAAAGATTATCCTGGGCGCCATCGCCTTCTCAGGTTTGTTAGTGACGTGCGGCGCAAACCAGGCTGCGGCGCAAACAGACAAACCCAACGTCGTCCCCCCCCCAACAGACAAACCCAACTCGTATCTTGATGACTGACGATACCGGCTGGAACGACTTCGGGGCCTATGGCGGTGGAGAGAATCTCGGCCATCCGACCCCCAATGTCGATAAGGTCGCCAAGGAAGGCGCCGTCTTCACCAGTTGGTACGGCCAGGCGAGCTGCACGGCGGGCCGCGCGTCGTTCATGACCGGACGCATCCCCATCCGCTCGGCGCTTTCGGTCGTGGTTGTGCCTGGCGACCCAAACGGCCTCACCAAGAGCACACCTACAATCGCCGAGTTCTTCAATAAGAATGGCTATTCGACATACTTTTCAGGCAAATGGCATCTGGGGGATCAACCCAAATTCTACCCAATCGAGCATGGCTTCGACGAAATGAAAGAGTTCGCCGCCTACTATCCGGGCGTCTACACCTATGACGATACGGATAGCTTCGCTCATCCCTGGTTTCCGAAGTACAACCCAGCTTACTGGGAGGAATATCAAAAGATCGTCAACCTGTATGAATGGGAGGGCGTTGCCGGCAAACCTGCAACCAAGGTTGCGCGTATCGACTACGACTACCTGCATGAGTTCGACGTCCGTCAGGCTTCCTCAGCGGTCGAATACATTAAGGCCCACGCCAAAGGGGGCAAGCCCTTCTTCATGGACGTGAACTTCATGAAGATGCACAACCCGAATATTCCCGCCAAAGCGTTCATTGGGAAATCGCATCTTGGCAATTATTCAGATGCCATGATGGAACTTGACTCCAATATTGGTCAAATTATGGACGCAATCCGCGCAGAAGCCCCCAACACCATCGTCATCATCACCGCCGACAACGGCGCATGGCAGGACGCGTGGCCGGATGGCGGTACAGTGCCGTTCCGTGGGGAAAAGGGTTCACCGTTTGAGGGCGGCTTCCGCGTGCCTGGCATCATGTGGTGGCCCAATCACATCCCGGCTGGCGCACGCTATGGCGAGATGATGTCACACATCGACTGCTGGTCAACGCTGGCAACGATGGCCGGTATCACTCCACCCCCTCACGGTGCGTGGAAGGACAACGACGGCAAGCCGATCTACTTCGACAGCATCGACAATAGCGCCTACATCCTGGGCAAAGAAAAGCATTCCGCTCGCAACGGATGGATCTATATCGACGGCGAAACCTACGCTGGCGCTCGTGCCGACATCGGCGGCGATCCCACAAACCCTGATCTCAAAATCGCCTGGAAATATCTGTACACCTCCAAGGACACTTGGCTCGGGCCCCAACAGAATCTCGGCGCCATCGGCTCGGCCTACAACCTCACGATGGATCCGTTCGAGAAATACGACATGACGTTCAACGGTGCGGTGAGCACGCGCACCCCGACTACCTCCCCAGGACGGTATGCCGGTTATGACAATGGCTGGGTTCTTTCCTTGATTTCGATTCCGGTCATGGAGTTCGACAAATCCATCGTCGATTTTCCGAACATCAAGCGCTTTCCCGGCGGGGCATCGAACGATATGAATCCAGACCTGCAGCATCCTGACAACCCATTACCTCTGATGGATATCAAGAAGCTCGTGCAAACCATAGGCGCAGCCGACTAGCGAGCAGTTTCATCCGGAATTCCCGGGTTCTGACGATCCGGCCCGGGAATTCAACGGCGAGACACTTTGGGGGTGGCGGAGGAGACCGGGCAACGGCGAATGCGGGTTCGCTCCGGATGACACTTGTTTTGGGGTTGGCGAACAATCCTGCCCTGAATTACGTATCAGACAGCAAGCCAGTCCTCGCTTTGGAGGAGTTCGGCTGGTAGTCTCAAGCGTATTCAAGGTACATAGACCGATGGAGTTCAAGGAAGCAGTCAAGATTGCGCTGCAGTCGCTCTGGGCGAACAAACTCCGCTCTGTGCTGACGCTGCTCGGCGTCGTTATCGGCGTAGCCAGCGTTATCGCTGTGGTCACGCTCGTCAACGGCGCAAACACCTACGTCACCACGAAGTTCTCCAGCTACGGCGCAGACGTCTTCACCGTCTCGAAGATGCCTCAGATCATCACCAGCCCGGAAGATTATCAGCGGTATCAGAAGCGAAAGAACATCCTCTTTCCGGATTACCAATATGTGGCCGCAAACTGCAAGCACTGCACCGGAATCGGCGCGCAGCAAGCCGTTACGGGAAAGGTCGTACGAGGGACGCAGTCCACGACAGATACCAGCATCCGCGGATACACGTGGCAGATGCCCGCGCTGCAGAACCTGAACATCATGGAGGGCCGAGGCTTCACCGAGGCCGACGAAGAACACGCCTCGCACGTGGCGATCATCGGAACTGATATCCAGGACCACCTCTTTGAGGGAATCGATCCGCTTGGCCAGGAGTTGCGAGTAGACGGCACTCCTTACACCATCATCGGGATCAGCGAGAAGCAAGGGAGCACCTTTGGTGCCAGCCAGGACAACTGGGTCGCCGTGCCATTGCCGGCGTTTCAGAAGAGCTATGGGACCGCGAAGACACTAACGATCTACGTGAAGGCGGGCGCGGCTGGTCCGGTGCTGGAGACAGCGGCGGACGAGGTAAGGGTGCTGGTGCGATCGAGCCGACATGATGCTCCTGGGGCGGAGGATTCGTTTGAGCTGGACATGAACGATACGCTGGTTGGTTTCTTCAGCACGATAACAAAGTCGTTTGGAGCGGTGGCTGGCGCAGTGGCGCTGATCTCCCTGGTCGTGGGAGGCATCGTCATCATGAACATCATGCTGGTCAGCGTGACCGAGCGTACTCGCGAGATCGGCATTCGCAAGGCCCTTGGCGCGCGGCCAAAGGATATCCTGATGCAGTTCCTGATCGAGTCAGGGACGATGGCGCTGGTGGGCGGAATCTTTGGTGTTATCGGGGGAATTCTGGTGGCGCAGGTGATTACCCTTCTGGCAGGATTTCCGTCGACGATCGCGGTGTGGAGCGTGCTTGCGGGGCTGGTGATGGCGACCGGTACGGGCATCTTCTTCGGTGTCTATCCGGCCCGGAAGGCAGCGCAACTGGATCCGATCGTGGCGCTGAGAGCGGATTGAAGCAGAAGCACGGCAGGAACAGACGCCGAGGAGGCCCTTGATGCAGATTGCCGATACAAAAGAGACAGTAACGATGGCGCTGGATACGCTGCGGTCGAACAAGCTGCGCAGCGGGCTGACCATTCTGGGCATTGTGATTGGTGTGATGACGGTGATCGTGATCTCGTCGGTCATCAATGGGTTGAACTCGAGTGTGTCTGGTCTGGTGGAGTCGCTGGGCACCAATGTGATCTGGGTCTTCCGATTTCCGGTTATTGGAGTGCGGCCGACGACGGAGATGCTGACGCGAAAGCAGTTGACTTACGAGGACGCGATGGCGATGAAAGATCTGCCGCATGTGCTGGCAGTGACGCCTGGGTTGCAATATCGGGACAAGAGCGGCATGGAGGGCACTGTCGCGGTGAAATATGGAACGAAGCTTATGGAGGGGACGACGCTCGAGGGCGACACGGCGAGCGTGAAGGATGTCTACGAACTCAATATGAAGGATGGACGTTTCTTCAATGAGGGGGATGTTGAGCGATCGGCAAACGTTGTCGTGCTGGGCAACGATACTGCGGACACGCTGTTCGGCACGATGAGCCCTGTGGGTCAGGATGTGACCATCGCGGGCATGGTGTTTACCGTCGTAGGGGTTATGGACAAGCAGAAACAGGCCTTTGGCGGAGGCAAAAATCCAGAGGACAACAAGGCGTTCTTCCCCGTGACGACGTTCCACAAGATTCATCCGGAGGTACTGGATTACTGGATCAGCCTGAAGTTCGACGATCAGAAGAACAAGGCGGCTGTGCAGGATGAGCTGACGGAGTTGCTCCGCCGTCGGCGGAAGGTGAAGAACGAGGCTGCTGATAACTTTGCGATCTTTGGGACCGACTCGCTCACCCGTCTTTGGAACAACATCACCAGTGGACTGTTTCTCCTGCTGTTTGCGCTCTCGAGTGTGGCTCTGCTGGTGGGCGGGGTTGGGGTGATGAACATTATGCTGGTGAGCGTGACGGAGCGAACGCGAGAGATCGGAGTACGTAAGGCGATCGGTGCGACCAAGCAGACGATCCTGGCTCAATTCACGCTCGAGGCCATTACGCTCTGTGCCGTCGGCGGCATCATTGGCGTCGTTATTGGAAGCGGCATCGCGCTGCTGCTGCATCTCTTCTTTCCTTCGTTGTTGTCGGCGCTGTGGGTCGCACTGGCCTTCTGCTGCTCCTGCGGGATCGGCCTACTCTTTGGCATCTATCCGGCGTGGAAGGCGGCGAATCTGAATCCGATCGAAGCGTTGCGGTATGAGTAGTTGCGCCGTGTGATGGTGAGAGTTGACGCTGTGCCAGTTCGGTAGACTAGAGGCATGGCCATCGCGATTGAAGCGATCACGACTCTGCTGACTCTTGCCGGACTTGCTTATCTTTTGTTGGCCCTGATGGGATGCCGGGACTTCGCGCACTATTGGCAGCAGAAACGGGTCGATGCCGGGTTCGCGCCTGATGTGACGATTCTGAAGCCGGTGAAGGGGGTTGACCAGCGCATGTACGCGGGGCTGGTGAGCCACTGTAAGCAGGAGTATGCGGGTAGCTTCGAGATCGTGTTTGGGGTGAGCAGCCTGGAAGACCCTGCTGTCGGTGAGATCGAGCGGTTGCGGGCGGAGTTTCCTGAGTGTGCGATTCGGCTGGTGGAGTGCCGCGAGCGGTTGGGCACCTCGGGCAAGGTGAGCAACCTGGTGCAGATGCTGCGCGAGGCGAAGTACGAGCATGTGCTGATCAATGACAGCGATATTCGCGTCTCTCCGCGTTATCTGACGCGAGTGATGCAGTGCTTTGCCGATGCGACCGTCGGGATGGTGACTGCTCCTTACATCGGACGGACGGCCGATGGAGGAGCAGCGATGACGGTTTGGTCGCGGCTTGAGGCGTTGGGTATCTCGACTGATTTTTTTCCCGGTGTGCTGACAGCGCGGAGGCTGGAGGGTGGGATTCGGTTTGGGCTTGGTTCCACGCTTGCGACCAGCAAGAGCGTGCTTGCGAAGGCTGGTGGGCTTGAGGCGCTGACGGAGTATCTTGCTGACGACTATGAGATGGGCGCGCGAATCGCTGGGGCCGGGTACAGGGTGGAGCTTTCGAACGAGGTGGTGGAGACGACCGTGCCGGAGTATCACTTTGGCGGCTTCAGGGATCATCAACTACGTTGGGCGCGGTCGACTCGGGACTCGCGCAAGCTGGGCTATGTCGGGTTGGGGATCACATATGCTCTGCCGTGGGCGGTGATGACCTGTGTTGCGAGCGGCTTTGCGTTGTGGAGCTTTTCGCTGTTGAGCGTGGTGATGCTGGCGCGGGTGGCCGTCGCTCTGTCCGTCGGGGTAGGGGTGCTGGGCGATGCTCAGGTGCTGCGCGATCTGTGGCTGCTGCCGCTGCGGGACTTCTTCGGGCTGTGGTTCTGGGCGTGGAGCTTCGCCGGGGATACGGTGGTGTGGCGGGGTCAGCTGTTCTCCCTGCGGAATGGGCGTATTACTCCTGCTGCCTAGGTTTGTATGCTCATCGCGGGCGTGCTCCCTCGCAGTCGGCTAGTTACGGATGTTGCGGATTTGGAGGGGGACCCCCCATACCCCCATGTAAGTTGTTTGTTTGCAGGCACATAGGCAAACGTGACTCGGCAAATATATCATTCTAAATAGCTTGCGGGTAAATATCACTAATAAAAGAAGTTACGGTCGGAGCAAGCTTTAAATAGAAAAGCCCACGGTCATGATCCACGTGGACTTTCTTCTATCTCAATGATAGCTGTTTCGATCAAACTTATACGCCACGGCTATCTATATCTAAATGAGCAAGATAGAGCTAACCAGGACTTGACAGGTGAAATTGCCTGCAAATCTTACGCGTTGTAAAGATTAATCGCTGAGACGTGAGATGAGCTTAGGTTTGAGAACGACATATTAGAGACCGTGTTCGAGATGATTTCATTCGGGATGGTGAGGCACTCTCTAACACGCCGCAACATATCGGTTGGGTGAACCGGTTTGGTCAGTGTGGTGAAGTCATAACCGGATTCTCGTGCCTCTGCGAGCAGATCCATCGTTGCAGCCTGGCCTGAGAAGAGGAGGACTTTGCACTCGGGGAAGATATGAGACATCGTGATGGCGAGCTCGACGCCGGTCATTCCGGGCATGACGACATCGGAGATGAGAAGGTCGGGCGATGTGACTTCGGCCAACTCCAATGCGGTTGCGGCATCGTATGCCTTCATCGTGTCGAAGCCGCTTTTCGAAATGATGATTGAGAGGGTGTCTGCGATGACCTTCTCGTCGTCGACGATCAGGACCATGGGGCGACGGTCTCCCATATGGACGACTGTGTCGTTCATCGATACATCTGAGAGCGGGACGGCGGAAAATTTCAGCTTCTTCGACATAACAGTACCTCTAACTAGACCTTAGACCCGTCCCCGCGATACGGGTTAACTCTTTTGTATCTGTCACTTAAAGGAGAAGTTAGGTCGTGGGAGAAGATAGGGATTGACGAAGGTCACGTTTTGTTAGACGATTATCACGTTAGCGTTACGTTTACGTCAGTTTTTCGTTAGGAGGAGATTGTGGCCGATGGAGAGTTTGTTCTTGGTTCGATGAAGTTTGAGTCGGTGCTTCAAGTGGATGTTCCGAAGGGCCGAGATGGCAAACACAAGCAGATCATCCTGCAGCTCCTTCATGACATTGCGCAGTTGAGCCCTGGCACGGCGTTGAAGGTTCCCCTGGATCAACTTCCCGATACGAAGGAGAACATCCGCTCCGCTTTGAGCCGGGCGGCGCGTCAGAAGAAGATCAACCTGGCTACGTCCAGTGACGACGATGCGCTCTATGTTTGGAAGACGGATAAGTAGTGTGAGGGTGGCTCGGGTGAATATGGCCGAATTCGCTCAGTGGCTGGATCACCCGCTCAGCATCTGCTTCGGTCCACCTATCGACTTCATTTACCAGTCAGAGAGATCAGAAGCTGCGCAAAAGAAGATCTCTTGCGTTGGCCAGCACCTTCTCTCGCATCTCTGGCGCTGGTAGCAGGCGAGCAATTTCAATTGCCCCGACCATCGTTGAAAAGATCTGAAAGAAAGCGCGCTCCTTGTCAGCAGTTCGCCGCCCCGGCATAAAGGGAATCATCTGATCCTTATAGTTCACGAGCCTGGCGAGGACCTGGCTTCTCATCTTTTTGTCGACCCGTGCGAGTTCCGGGGCAAGCGTTGGCAGGGGGCAGCCGCGCTCGACATGATCGCAGTATTCCAGGCTCAGATAGGTTTTCACAATCGCCTTCCACGGCTCTGCCGAGTGCGACTGTTCCGCGGCCTGAACAAGACGTTCGGTGATCTCCCGGAAGGACTCGGCGAGTGACTCGATGAGCAGCTCGTCTTTGTTCTCGAAGTGCTTGTAGAAGCCTCCGTGGGTGAGTCCTGCGTCGCGCATGACGGCTGACACGGCGGCTCCCGTCAAGCCCTCGGAGCGAATGCGCCGCGAGGCGTCTTTCACAATCTTCTCGTGGATTTCGGCTTTATGCTCGGGCTGATAACGCATACCTCATTATAGGATGCTGGCGATCATCTCACGGTGCCGCTCTTCCTCCCGCAGGTGGTCGGGCTAAAAGAAAAACTGAATCTATAAGATGATGCACATAATCCTATGCGTGTAAAGGAGGACTTTCCAATGTCTCAACCGATTTTGATTACGGGTGCAGCAGGCGGTCAACAGGGCTCGACGGGCCGCGTGGTCACTGGTCTCCTGCTCAAGCAGGGCATTTCGGTTCGCGCCTTCGTCCATAGACTCGATGCGCGTTCCGATGAACTCCGCGAACAAGGTGCTGAGATCTTTGAGGGCGATCTGCTGAACCCTGCTTCGGTTCAGGCAGCAATGAGAGATGTGAAGCGCGCTTTCTTTACCTATCCGGTGACCGATGGGCTGCTTGAGGCGGCCACGATCTTTGCTGCGACGGCTCGTGATGCGGGGCTGGAGTTGGTGGTGAACAATTCGCAGTTTCAGCGCATGCCGGATGATCCGGAATTTCGAGACCTGAAGAGCGCCGCGTCATTCCGAAATCTGCAGCATCGGCTGGCCGATCGTATCTTCGACTGGGCGGAGGTTGGGGCCGTTCATATTCAGGCGCCGCCCTATTTTGAAAATGTGCGCGCTCTTGTCAGCCGTAGTGTGGTCGAGCACGATGCAGCTTTTTTGCCGTGGGGCGATGAGAAGACCATCATCCCGCTTGCCAGCGCGGAAGACATATCCCGTGTGGTTGCGACTCTTTTGGCAAGCCCCGGGCTGCCGTCCCAGAGTGTCTACCCGCTGGTGAGCGAAACTCCAACGGTGCGTGAAATTGTCGAAACGCTTGGCAGGGTGATGGGCCGGCCCATTCGCTATGTCGCCATCACAGATGAGCAGTGGACTGAGGCGGTGAAGGCGCGGCTCAATGCTCATGCGCTCGATCATCTGACCCATCTCTGGCAGTACTTTCGGAGAGGTGAGGTGCGCTACCAGGCTACCGATGTCGTTCGTTCGGTCACGGGCCGGAATCCACAGACGTTGGAGCAGTTCTTTCGAGCCAATACGGAATCGTTCAGCGCCGCGGGACATTGAAATGTGACTTCGCTGTGGGCCAGAGTAAATCTGATTTTATGGGATGATGGATATCATCTTATTTGAGAGGAGTTCCTATGCCGCCGCAAATCATCTTCCTTCTGCAGCTTGTATTGGGTTATGTTGCGTGCCTGCTTTGCTTCAGTGTTTACATCTTCCCAAAACTCAAGATGATGGATCGGGTGGCTGCGCAACGAGCGATCGCGACTCTGCACAGCTTTCGTTTCTTTGGGCTTGTCTTTATGCTTCCAGGCGTCGTCGGCCCGAATCTGCCAGCTGGCTTCGCGGCGTTCGCCGCCTATGGCGACCTGGCGACCGGAGTGCTGGCCATGCTGGCGCTCTTCACGGTAAGGATGCGTCCGATCTTCTGGCTCTTCGTCGTCGCATTCAACCTTGTGGGGGTGTTTGATCTTATTGGGGACTATTACCACGCCATTCAAGGCGGCTTGCCTGCGCTGGCGGGGCAGTTGGGGGCCACATACGTGATCCCGATCCTGTATGTGCCCATGCTGATGATCACGCACTTCGTCGCATTCTATTTTTTGCTGCGCCCACAGGTACGCGAAAGCTAGCGGGTTGGATCGGAGGCTGCTCAGTAGGGGTTTGGCTGGTTGCTGAGGATCTCTTTGCCGCCGCTCTGGGCGATGAAGTAGGCTCGGCCGGCGAGGTCGGGGAGGGGTTGGCTGAGGTCCTGCCAGAGGAAGACGCGGTGACGGTCGGTCCACTTGAGTTTGAGGGATGAGGCGTCCTCGAAGATGGGTGGGGCGTCGGGGAAGAAGGAGCCGTACCAGAGATTGGAGCTGCGGCCTTCGAAGATGTGAAGGGGTTGGGTTTCGGCGCCGGGGCGCTGGAGGTAGAAGCCGAGGGTGCTGGCGCTCTCGTACTCGCCGTGGATGATGACGATGTCGTCGGGCTTGAGCTGGGGGGCGATGGCGTTGGCGAGTTGATAGGACGTGAGGACAGGCGAGAAGATCTGGAGGCCGGTGTGGGCGGCGAGCAGGAAGGCGAAGGTTGCGGCGGCGAGCCAGAGGTTGCCGGTGTGAGGTTTGTAGTTGCGGCGGCAGAGCCAGTTGGCGAGGGTGCCGGTGAAGAGCGCGGTTGCGGTGACGGTGAGTGGGGTGCGGAAGGCTCCCATGGCTCGGGCGTTGAGGTCGAGGAAGTGGCCGAAGGAGAGGGCGTAGTCGCTGGGGTTTTGTTTGAGGAGTGAGGCGAGGTCGGTGTTGGGGTTGGGTGTGTGAGAGTGGAGGACGAAGAATCCGGCGATGAGGGCAGCGATGGAGCCGAGGGCGAAGAGGACGACGGAGATGCGTTGGCCGGTGCGGACGAGTGGGTTGGGGACGATGAAGGATTCGGCTTCGGTGGCTTCGCGGTCGAGCCAGGCGGCGATGAGAAGCATCATGGGGGGGAGCGCGGGGAGGACGTAGTACTCCTGGCGGGTGGAGAGCGAGAAGAAGAGGAGCGGGATGAGTGCCCAGAGGCCGAGGAGGAGGTGGGTGCTTTCGGAGCGGTCGAGAGTGCGGATGGAGACGAGTGGGCGGAGGGCTTTGCGCCAGGGGACGGTGGCGAGGGCGCGGAGGAGGAAGGCGCTCCAGGGCATGAGCCAGATGAGGATGAGGCCCAAGAAGAGGGCGAGGGGGACGGTGTCGTAGTCGCGGGGGACGCGGAGGTTGAGGTAGCGGAGGAGATGCTCGTTGACGAAGTAGAACCAGAGCCAGCCGTGGACGTTGCCGTCGGTGGGGAGGGGGACGGACCAGTGGCCGTGGGTGAAGGCGATGTTGCCGGGGGTGCCTTGCGTGGGATTCGCGAGGGCGATGAGGATGTGCCACGGGGCGGCGACTGCGAGGAAGACGAGGGTGCTTGAGATGGGGTGGAGTTGGCCGATGCGCGTGAGGACGGCGCGGAGATTGCGGCGGGTGAGGAGCAGGTGGGCGAGAACGATGAGGATGGGGAAGACGATGCCGATGAGGCCCTTGGTGAGGACATTGAGGGCGCAGAAGATGGCGAAAGCCCAGCAGAGGAGGCGGTTCGAGTGGTGAAGGTCGGGTGTAAGAAGCCCAGGTAGCCCAGGCGACTCAGATCTCAAAGGTGAGACCTGGGCGGCGTGGTGTTGCGGTGCTTCGGCCTGTTCGGTGAGCCAGTAGCAGAGGATGGAGAGGGCGAGCCAGAGGCAGAGGTCTGCGTCGGGGATGATGATGCGGGTGAAGATGAAGATGCCGAAGCTGGAGAGCAGGATGAGGCCGGCGTAGAGGCCAGCACGTATGGATTGGAAGGCGCGGCGGGCGAAGCCTTCGAGGGTGAGAGCGAGGGCGAGGACGGTGAGGGCGAGGGGAAGGCGCGCGGAGGCGGTGTGGATGCCGAAGAGTTTGTAGCTGAGGGCCATGCTCCAGTAGAGGATGGGGGCTTTTTCGAGGTAGCGGATGCCGTTGGCGTAGAGGGTGACCCAGTCGTGACGGAGAAGCATCTCGCGGGCGACCTCGGCGTGGACGGAGTCGGCGTCGTCGAGCAGAGGAGGGGTGACGAGAGTGAAGCTGGCGTAGATGACGAACCAGAGGACGAGAAGGATGAGGCGGTTGCGGTTTGTGGGCGAGATGGAGGATGGGATGACGGTCTGCATTGCGGGGAGATGGTTCGGCTGCTAGCTCAGTTTACGTGAGGGGGTTGTGGGATCGGTGACCGTGGGCTGCAAGTGAAGGCCGCTTAGTGGGAGCGGCGGCTATGATGGGGAGGCGTGCTTTGTCGTGCGGTATATGCGTGCGGTGGGATGAAAGGGACGGCGTCTGATTGAGTGAGCTGGTGCGAGTTGCGGAGGTCGCGGGGCCGCCGACGGAGCTGATCTTCGGGGATTGGTACCCGGCGCTGCGAACGAGCGCACTGCGTGAGGGCAAGACGGCGAAGGCGATGCTGCTTGGGGTTCCTCTGCTGCTGGGGCGGAAGACGGGCGGGAAGTTGTTTGCGATGCGTGATCTGTGTCCGCATCGAGGGATTCCGCTGTCGGCTGGGTGGTTCGATGGCGAGACGGTGACGTGCAAGTATCACGGGTGGCGGTTTGAGCCTTGCAGCGGGCAGTGCAAGGAGATTCCTTCGCTGACGAGCCATGAGACGCTGGACCCGACGAAGATCTATGCGAGCGCGTTTCCTTGCGAAGAGAGGGACGGGTTTGCGTGGGTGTATGTGCCTGCTCCGGGGGCTGGCCGTTTATTCGAAACGGGGAAGGTGGGTGAGGCGCTGCCGCCGGTGCCGGAGGTGCCTAAGTTTTCGGCGAAGTTTCGGAGTGCGCACCTGGTGGCAGAGTTGCCATGCAATGTCGATCACGGGATTATCGGGTTGATGGATCCTGCGCACGGGCCATTTGTGCACCAGGCGTGGTGGTGGCGGAGCCGGGCGAGTATTCATGAGAAGACGAAGCACTTTGAGCCATTGAACGACCACGAAAATAATGGAAGGAACGCCGGGTTTCGGATGTCTTCGCATGCTCCCAGTGCGAACTCTGCGCCGTATAAGCTGCTGGGGGTCTATGGGGAGCCGATTACGACGACGATTGATTTTGTGCTGCCGAATCGCCGGTACGAGACGATTCGCGCTGGAGAGAAGTGGTTTGCCAGTCTGACGACCGTGACGCCGATTACGCCTTCGACATGCAGGATCGATGTGATGGCAGCGTGGAATGTTTTTTATCATGTGCCATTTGTGACCACGATCGCTACGTTCTTTGGGGCGCGGTTTGTGCGGCAGGACCAGCAGACGATGGTGGAGCAGGCGGAGGGGCTGCGGTTCAATCCGGGCCTGATGTTGATTGACGATGCGGACAAGCCCGCTAAGTGGTACTTCGCGCTGAAGCAGGCACGCTTGAAGGGGACGGGGGAGCATCCGCTGTCCGGGCCGGTTACGCTGCACTGGCGAAGTTGAGCTTGAGTACCGTTCAACACTTCATGTAGCTCATGTAGCGACACTGCGTATTTTCCATGCTGGATTCAGGTGGTTGTGGTTTGGGACTGAGCCGCATCGGTGCATACTGGATGGAATGGCTCGATCAAGACAGGCACCTATGAAGACGGCGGGGCAACAGGGGCACGCGCAGCGATTTATGTCCGCGATTGAAGGGGTTATCGATCGTGAGGTTCGTCCCGATAAGGAGGTAGTCGATGCGATGCTCGACTTTTCTCCGCCGGAGATGCGGGCTTTGATGTGGGTGGGGCGTCGGGGCAAGGCGGTGATGAGCGATTTCGCGAAGGGGATTGGGGTGCCGCTGAGCACGGCGACGCGAATCGTGAATCGACTGGTAAAGAAGGGGATCGTGGTGCGGCGGCGGTCGGATCTGGACCGCAGGATCGTTGAAGTAGATCTGAGTCCGACTGGTTATGAGTACAAAGCCAGCTTCCATGCGAAGCGTTTGAAGGCGACACAGCGGCTGCTGGCTCCCTTGGACGATGAGGAGCGCGAGACGCTTTTGTCTTTGATGGAGAGGGCGTTGCAGCTCTCGTTGCCGAGGGCGGCAAAAAAAAGCAAAACAGTTTGAATCTTTTCTAACTGCGGGAAGTCTTAACGGTTAAAGCTTTCATATGGCAATATTTCCATTAATCAAGTATTGTTGAATGGAAGTATCTATAATTTTTCTGCCGTGCAGTCAGCAAAGAGGGACGCAATGAAGACGGGTCTGCGAGAGCCAAACGAACAGAGTTCAATCAGTCAGCAGGTTCGTCAATGCCTGGCTGGGGATGCTTCTGCCTGGAAGGAGCTGTTTGTTTCGTACTACAGGCTTATCTACTTCCTCTGTTACAGCTTTACGAAGTCGAACAGCGATGCGGAGGATTTAACGCAGGATGTGTTTCTGAAGCTCTATTGCAGCCTGTCGCGGTTCGACAGCGAGAAGGGGAGTCTTCAGAACTGGATTCGCAATATTACGCGCAATCATCTTGTGGATCACTTCCGCGCGACACATCTGATTCGCGTGAGCGACTCGCTGGATGCGAGCCGAGAAGAAGACGCACGCACGATAGCATCTCGTCTGACGGATTCGCGGCCAACGCCAGAGCAGAGTTTTGCTTCGCTTGAGATGAAGGAACGGATCTATGAGGCTCTGGGTCAACTGACCGCTTATAGCCGCGACGCGATTATTCTGTGTGATCTTGAGGACCGTAATTATCTGGAAGTAGCGCAGATTCTGGGTATACCGGAGGGGACGGTGAAGAGTCGTCTCAGCCGGGGGCGTGGAGAGCTGGCAAGGGCGCTTGCTGCTGACTCGGCTCGCCGGCCGGTGAGTGCAGGCAGGACGCGAGTTCGTCAGGCTAGAGCTAAAGCGAGGCCGAGATTTGGATATAAGGTCGAATACCAATCGAGTCTTGCGTAAGGGATATGAAGTACGTGCGCTCGCTATGGGTTGGTTTTGGCGATGGCGGCGCGAAGGGCGGGGATGCCGCCAGGATTGACTGCACCGTGGCCGCATGCGAAGCGCTCGATGGGGAACGTGAGTAGTTTTTTGCGCTGGCTACGGAGGTGGCTTTGCTCCAGGTGCCGACGTTCGGGAAGAACCATGGCGGATAGCCACTGACGGTGAGGTTGCCTACGTTGCCGAGAGCGTCACCGGCGTAGAGGGTTCCGTCGCGCTCGTCGAGGAACGCGAGGTGGCCGGGATATGGCCGGGGTTTCGAACAGAGGAGTGAGCCGTAGCGGTCGCCTTCGGTGAGAAGACGACTTGAGGCGGGCGTCGATTGCATCGTCGACAATGCCTCGATTCGGCTCGTTGGACTCACGGGGCATGGAGAGACTTGTCTGCCGGCTTCTGCAGGGCGGTAGGTGCGGGCGTTCGAGGCATGAACTCGACTGCGAGGGCTCGTGTTTGGGCGAGAAGGGCATCGATGGAGCCGACGTGGTCGACGTGGACGTGGGATTGACGTAGTTTGTGGCGGATGGGTCGCCAGGATGCGGGCGGTGGCGAGGTATCGTCGTCGCCGCGGGTTTGGAGAGGTTTGGCGGCGGTACGAGGGGAAGCGGGCGGCTTCGGGGGACTTCAGGTCTTAGCATTGACGTAGGTCAAGTCGGTAGTTCTGTTGCAGAGCCGTCCCTGGCGGTTACCGGGACTCGATTTCATGATGAGTTCGATGCCACGTGCGAATCATCGATTGTGACGAATCGTGATAAGTTGGGCGCGGAGAGTGTGCATGATCCGGTCCGTTTCCAAGTGTGTGAATTCAATGTTGGCCGTTATGTTTTCGTTCTTTCTTTTTACTGCCGCTGCGCACGCGAGCGAAGCGCTTCAGGTGAAGACCGATAAAGGCAAGGTGGAGGGCAGCCTGACGGATGATCAGAAGGTTCGCGCCTTCAGGGGGATTCCGTACGCTGCGGCGCCGGTTGGGAATCTTCGGTGGCGGCCGCCGCAACCTGCTGCGAAGTGGAGTGGGGTGAAGTCGGCGAAGGACTTCGGCTCTCGTTGTGTTCAGCCGAGCGGCTATCCGGATATGCATTTTCACGACCCTGGGGAGAGTGAAGATTGCCTGACGCTGAATGTGTGGACTCCCGCGAAGGCGAAGCCGGGCAGTCTTCCGGTGATGGTCTGGATTTATGGGGGCGGATTCAACTCGGGCAGCACGTCTGAGTCACGACAGGACGGGCAGTTTCTTGCGCATCGCGACGTTGTGGTTGTTTCGATGAACTATCGGCTGGGTATCTTCGGATTTTTTGTTCATCCTGAGCTGACGGCAGAGTCGGTGCATCATGCTTCGGGGAACTACGGCCTGATGGATGAGACTGCGGCGTTGGAGTGGGTGAAGAAGAACATTGCTGCGTTCGGTGGTGATCCTAAGAACGTAACGATCTTTGGTGAGTCGGCTGGCTCGTTCGCGGTGAGTGCGCAGATGGCTTCGCCGCTGGCGCGAGGGCTGTTTTCAAAGGCTATTGGGGAGAGTGGCGCAGCTTTTTACAGCGGTGGGCTGCGATTTGAACCACGCGAGAGCCTTGAGCGGAGGAACGTTGAGTTTGCCCAGAAGGCATTCCATACTTCAACGTTGGCCGATCTTCGCAAGCTCTCTGTCGATGAGATTTTGCAGGCGGTAAGGGCGAAGACGACGCCGCCACCGCCGCGGTTCGGACCTGATGTCGATGGATACTTCCTGCCCGACTCTGTTCCTAACATCTATGCTGCGGGGAAGCAGGCTCATGTTCCGCTGCTTGCGGGTTGGAATGCCGACGAGAATCGCGACGCGGCGCTGCTGGCTAAGCCGCCGACCACGGCCGAAAGCTTTACTGCAATGGCGCAGAAGGAGTTCGGCGACAATGCGCAGAAGTTTCTGGCTGTTTATCCTGCGGGTACAGACGCTGAGGCGGTGGTCTCGGCGGGAGATTTTGCGGGCGATCGATTTATCAAATATTCGACGTGGCGATGGCTGGAGGCGCAGGTGGCTACGGGTGGTTCGCCGGTTTACCGATACAACTTTGATCTTGGCTCGCCAGGTGACAAGTACCACGATGCCAGCCTTGGAGCATTTCATTCGGACGATATCGAATATGTCTTCAACACGCTTGATTCTCGCGCTGAGGCGACGTGGCGGCCTGAGGATCGCAAGCTTGCCGATCAGGTGGCATCCTACTGGACAAACTTTGCGCGAAGCGGAGATCCAAACGCGGCGGGTCTACCTACGTGGCCGACGTATAACGCTGCTGGCGGATGGCAGGTGATGCACCTCGATCGAACATCTGAGGCGAGGCCTGACAAACACCGCGACCGGTATCTCTTTCTCGATGAGGTCTGGGGCAAGCCGAAGAAGTAGCATTCAACCTGGTGAACGCTACTTCTCCGGCTTGAGTGGCGATGCTTACTGCCCGCCGAGGGGTTGGTAGTTGGAGTTGGTGGTCGTGACGATGAGCTTCTTGGCGGTGGCGTTGAGGACAGATCGCTGGACGTAGTTGGTGTTGTCTGGAAGGCTGGCGAACTGTATCGCGAGGGTGACGACGTCCTTGGGGTCGTCCATGTAGGTGTTGACGTTGATGCCCACGATCTTTTTCGCGGCGGTGTTGAAGGTTACAGTCATCTGGTCGCCGGGCTGGGCGTAGTTTTTGAAGATAATGTTGGTGGTGCCGGAGCCAGATGGGTTGATCGAGACGTTGCCGGATCCGAAGGCCTCCTGCATGTGCTGGGCGTTAGGTGGAACGTACAGGCCGAGCAGGGTCTTGACCTGTCCCATGTAGTCCTTCATCTCGCCGGTCTTGTTTGCGATGATTCTTTGCTTGAATCTACCTCCGCTGGGTGGTGGAGGAGGCGCGGAGATCTGCGTCTTTTGAACTGTTCCGTCGGGGCCGTAGCGGCAGATACTCTGCGTTGGGGGTTTGTCGCTGCCGTTGAGGTTGAGCTGGGTGTTTTCGAGCCACTGATACTGATGGAGTCTTTGCTGGTTTGCCGCGACCGATTGCTTAAGTGCCGCCATCTTTTCCTGCATATCGCCGCCTGCCTGGGCAACAGCGGGAAGGACGGAGGACAGGAGCGCAGCGGCGAGGACGAAGGCGCTCGCTTTGTTTGCGCGGAAACTGGAGTAAGGGGCGTCGGTTGAGCTGGGGGTGGTTCGACTCATTGGGAGGATCCTCTGTATAGAAGTATGTCCTTGCAGATGAGCGGCGGGAACCTGCAAATTTAATAGTTTTGCCTGTTGATCGGAGTAAGTGGCGAATTTTCTCCTGTGAGGACTAGAAGATGGTGACGCCTTCTTCGATGACGAGCTGATCGACCTTGATGTTCATGGTCTCGCCAAGCTTTTTGAAGTCGTCCTTCCACTGATCGGTCCAGTAGTTGGTGTCGCTGCGACGGAGGAGGTCGTTCCAGATGTTCTGGGCCTGCCAGATGGGCACCTCGAAGGGCATCTTGTGGATGGTTTCGGCGACGATGAGAGCGGTCGTAAGGGCGTCTGCGGCAGAGGGATCTCCTGCAGCGGCAGCCTCGAGGCTGACCATGGCGCGCTTCATGCGCTGGCCTGCGGCGTAGCCGAGGAGAGGAGCGTCGATGTCGATCTGGTCGCTGATGGCGCGGCTGAGGAGCAGCTCGATGTGATTGCGGTCGAACTGGTCGGATTCGAAGGCGCGGCGGAGGCTGGCGTTGATGGCGAAACGGGCGGCGGTTGCGAGTGCGGGTGGGGCGGTCATGCCGGACTCTGTGAGGAAGTGCAGGAGCGAGGCGTGGTCGTCGTAGATCTTGCGGAGGGACTCTTCCATCTCGGAGAGGGTCTGATCGAGGATGGTACTGATGATTCGGTGCTGCTCATCGGCAAAGAGTGAGGTGAGGGAGTAGGCGGTTGGGGGCTGAGCTCCGGCTTCGCCCTGGCCGAAGAAGCGATCGATGAGGCGGATGACTTCAGGGAGATTGGCGCGGCGGATGGCGGTGCTGATGTCGGTGGAGAAGGTCGCGAAGGCTTCAACCTCGGCCTTGTCGGTGGAGTTGTAGGCGCGGACTGCGGCGGAGAGATTCTGATCGCCGAGATGAAGGACGGCGAAGCAGATCTCCTCGTTCTCTTCGGTGATGCGGGAGTAGACGAGGGCGCGACCGAGGGCGACGCGGCCACGACCGGAGTTGAAGATCTCCTGGCTCTCGCGATGGACGTCGAAGCAGAAGAGCTCGCCGTGTTCAGGATAGTTTCTGAAGATGGAGCTGATGGCGTAGTGGGCGCCGACCTGTTCGAGGCCGATGCGCATGCCGGTGACGTAGCGGCGATAGACTTCGGCGCCATCGCCCATCTCGGGGACGTTGCTCTTGGCGCGAGCGAGGATCTCCAGGAATTTTTCTTCAAGAGCGGCGCCGGGTTCGCCGAAGAGCTTGGCTGCGAGCTGGAGGACGCGTCCTGCATAGGCGATGATCTGGATGGTTTCGATGCCGGAGATCTCGTCGAAGAACCAGCCGCAGCTGGTGTACATGAGCTGGGCGTGGCGCTCGAGCTCCATGAGTTCGAGTGCGGTGGTGCGTTCGGTTTCGCTGAGATGGCGGGCGGCGTGGTCGGCGAAGAAGCGAATGATAGAGGCGGGGGAGCGGTCGAGGACGACATGGATATAGGCGTCGCGGGCGGCCCACAGATCTTTCAATAAGCCTTTGGAGAGTTGCTCCGCCATCGGTGCGGTGGTGTCGCGGAGATAGTCGAGGGATTCGCGAAGAGGGGCGCGCCATTCCTGGTTCCAGCCCGCTTTGCCTCCGTTGCAACCGCAGTTGGAGCGCCAGCGCTCGACGCCGTGGGCGCAGGACCAGGAGGTGTCTTCGGCGACTTCGGCCTCCCATTTCGGCGGGAATTTTTCGAGGAACTCGCCGTAGTTGGTGAGCTTGGCCTGCTGACCTTCTTCGATCCAATGCATGGCGTAGGAGAGGGCCATCTCGCCGTGTTTGTGATGGTGGCCGTAGCTCTCGCCGTCGGTGGCGACGTGTGAGAGCTGCGCTATCTCGGGATCGCCGGGCGAGGCGGGATGGAAGCCGGCGAGGAGACGGCTGCCAAAGTTTTCGCCGCTGTTGAGGAGACCCTCGAAGGCGATAGCGCGCGAGCCTGGGCCGTCGTAGAAGAAGACGGTGATGCTGCGGCCTTCGTCGAGGTTGATCAAGTAGGGATGGGTAGGGTCGACGTTGGCGCTGGGGGTTTCGGTCCATGCATCAGGGGCGGCTGCAGCGGCTGCGACGGGATCGAGGTTTGCGTTGGACGCGGTGCCAGCGGGGATCGCGAGACGGCGCACACGGGCGCACTGGACGGGGGCGAGGATGGTGAACTTGATGCCCTCCTGCGCCATGAGGTCGAGGACGCTGCGATTGACGGCGGTTTCGGCGAGCCACATGCCTTCGGGTTTGTGGCCGAAGCGGGATTCGAAGTCGGCGATGCCCCATCGGATCTGAGTGAGGGCGTCGCGAGGGCTGGCCAGGGGCATGATCATGTGGTTGTAGACCTGGGCGACTGCGGAGCCGTGTCCGCTGTAGCGCTGCGCGCTGAACTTGTCGGCGTCGACGATCATGCGGTAGGTGCGAGGAGCTTTTTCCTGAAGCCAGCTGAGCAGGGTAGGGCCGAAGTTGAAGCTCATCCGCGCATAGTTGTTCATGATGCGGATGATCTCGTCCTGCTTGTTGGTGATGCGGGAGGCGCCGTTGGGGGCGTAACACTCAGCGGTGATGCGGTCGTTCCAGTCGTGATAGGGCGCGGCGGAATCCTGTGCTTCGACGGTCTCGAGCCAGGGGTTCTCGCGCGGCGGCTGGTAGAAGTGGCCGTGAATGCAGACGAAGCGAGGCGCTTCGGTAGTAGCGATGTTTGACTTGGCGCTCTTGGTTGATGTGCGTGACTTTGCCATGATTCCTTTGATGATGATAGTGCCGCGGCTTTGTTGCGAATGGGTATGCCGCTAGATTTTGTGATGCTTTCTTTCGATGCGCTTTAGGCAGCAGGCGGAATTTTGCCCGAGGCAAGGTCACATGCGCGCCAGAGGTACCAACTGGCGACCGAACACCAGGGGTGCCACTTTTTTGCGCGGCGATGCATGACGTCAGCTTTGGGCAGGTCCATCGGCGTGACTTTGTCGGTGGGTTTCAATTTGCCGAAGGTGAGGGCGAAGCCTTTGCGGACGCCGTAGTCGTCGACGGGGAGGACATCAGGGCGCCCGAGGCGGAAGATGAGAAGCATTTCGACGGTCCAACGGCCGATGCCGCGGACTTGAACGAGGTGCTCGATGATGGCTTCGTCGGACATGCGACGGATGCGGGGGAGGGTGGGGACGGTGCCGTCGAGGGTCTTGGCGGCGAGGTCGCGGAGGGCGAGGGATTTGTTGTGAGAGAGGCCAGCGGCGCGGAGCTGCTCGTTGGGGCAGTCGAGGAGATGCTGTGCGGCGAAGTGCTCGTTGCCGGTGACGGGATAGAAGCTTTCGAGCAGGCGGCGATGGATGGTGGCGGCTGCTTTGCCGTGGAGTTGCTGGTAGATGATGCTCTCGACGAGCGCCTCGAAGGGCGATTGTGAGCTTGCGACGCGCATGGTGAATGGGCCTGCACGCTGAATGAGTTGACCGAGCTTTGGATCGGCAGCAGCGAGATCCATGCAGGCCTGGACGGCATCATAGCGAGGAGAGCGCGGAGTGTGGAGCGGACGCGGCATAGAGTGACGGTATCGCAGGAGTGGATGTTGCGTCTTGCGCAAGGAAGGGAATTCGGACTAAGTTGGTTTGGATTTACAAGTTCGATACATTTCCGGCAGGGTAGATGTTGTGGCGTTTTTCAGCCGATGAACAAGCATGCACGAGATGTTGTGCAGGCGCTCAACAAGCGGGTTCGATAATCGGATGTTGCAGGAAAAAAATCAGTTGCGAGTCGATGCGGGTGGGTTGAGTCGAGCTTTTCCACTGCTATACTCGGAGTTTCGTAGAGAAGAATTTTCGTGGCGCTTCCAATTGCGGACGCCTCAACCGCCGGCTGGAGAATGCCTGGCAAAGTAGTCGGATGAAGCATAACCATTGACAGCAACTTCCCAACCCTGAGCTCAGGTAATGCAGAGGAAGCAGGAACGCACTCATGGCGCAAGTTTTTGACCGCAGTTCGAACGCGCTGGCTCGATTCAGCCTGGTATTGACGGGCGTAATCGTCATCGCGCTCGGCGTAACCCTGGACCAGCTACAACGATCACCGTGGGTGACGCGGCAGGGCCAGCGGCCGGACCAGCCTATACCGTTCAGCCACAAACACCACGTTGAGGGACTCGGCCTGCAGTGCCAGTACTGCCACACGCAGGTGGAGAAGGCTGCGTATGCGGGTATTCCTCCGACGAAGACCTGCATCAACTGCCACGCACAGATCTGGACGAACGCAGAGTTACTTGAGCCGGTTCGGCAGAGCTGGGCGACGGGCGCTTCGATCCAGTGGATCCGCGTGCATGACCTGCCGGACTATGTTTATTTCAATCACGAGATTCACGTGAACAAGGGCATCGGCTGCGCGAGCTGTCATGGACGGGTCGATCAGATGCCGTTGATGTATCAGCAGAACACGCTGCAGATGGAGTGGTGCTTGAACTGCCATCGCAACCCTGCAGTGAACCTGCGGCCTACGAGCGAGATCTACAACATGACGTGGGCTGGGCCTTCGAGCGAGAAGCCGGTGTGGTGTACCAGCACGGTGAAGGGCGGAGCGACTGCACAGAATGTGAGCTGCACGACTACTGATCCTTCCGGTAAGGCACCTGAGGTCGCGATGCTGCAGATGAACACCGAACTGAACGGCCCTACGTCGAGTGATGTGCCGCCGTTGGGAATTACGATGCCCGCGAGCTATCAGAAGTTCACGACGCAGATCGATCTGGGCAAATATCTAACGGCTCAGTATCACATTCGCAATCCGGAACAGCTGTCGAGTTGCGAGACGTGCCACCGATGATCAAGACCACTGGATTCGAAACGGCTGGAAATCGAACGACTGGGAACGGAACAGAAGAGACGATGGCTGAGATGAAAGTACCGGCAGGACAACCCGTAGTGGTCACGCAGATCGCACCGGCGAAGATGACGCTTGCTGAGGTTCGTGCCAAGCTGGACGGCAAGACGGGCCGGCGCTTCTGGAAGAATCTGGACGAACTGGCTGAGACGCCTGCGTTCCACGAGTTGATGGCGGAGGAGTTTCCGCGCCAGTCGACGGAGTGGGTCGATGCGGTGAGCCGGCGCGGATTTTTGAAGGTGATGGGCGCGTCGCTGGCGCTGGCCGGATTGGCTGGTTGTACGAAACAGCCGGATGAGGCGATCTTCCCATACATCAAGCAGCCTGAGGACCTGGTTCTCGGCAAGCCGATGTACTTCGCGACTGCATTTCCGTTCCCGACCGGCGCGATCCCGGTATTGATCAAGTCGGATTCGTTCCGACCCATCAAGGTAGATGGAAATCCGGAGCATCCGGTCTCGAAGGGCAAGTCGGACGCTTTCACCCAGGCGACACTGCTTGATCTGTATGACCCTGATCGCTCGCAGCATGTGCTGCATCGCGGTGAAGTTTCTTCGTGGGGAGAGTTTCAGCAGGCTTTCGCGACTGCGGCGAAGAAGACGTCTGGCGGCCAGGGTATCTATTTCCTGAGCGAGACGATTACCTCGCCAACGCTGGCTGCGCAGTGGAAGCAGGTGCAGGCGGCTTATCCGCAGGCGAAGATGGTGCAGTGGGAGCCGGTCAATCAGGACTCCTCGCGCGCGGCTTCGAAGGCGGCGTTCGGTAGCTATACGGACGCGCAGTACAAGGTAGAAGAGGCTGACGTCATTCTTTCGCTGGATGCGGACTTCCTTGGCGGTATTGCGCACCCGGGCTTCCTGCCGTTGGCTGCCGGTTATGCCGAGCGGCATCGGTATGAAGTAGGCAAGACGATGAACCGTCTGTACGTCGTCGAGACCATGCCGACGGTGACTGGGTTCAAGGCGGAGCATCGGCTGGCGCTGAAGCCGAGTGAGATTACGACCTTTGCATTGGCCTTGGCGAATGGAGCGGCTCCGCAGGGCGCGACCGCCGAACAGCAGAAGTTTTTTGCTGCGCTGAGCTCTGATTTGAAGAACAGCGGCGGCAAGTGCGTCGTCATTCCTGGTGAGCAGGCTTCACCGGCGGTTCATGCTGCGGCATATGCGCTGAACTCCACGTTGGGCGCGGTCGGCAAGACAGTCATCTATACCGAGACTGTGAATCCGATGCCGAGTGAGCAGGTGGCTGATCTAAAGTCGCTGGTTGCCGATATGAAGGCCGGCAAGGTGCAGTGGCTGGTGATGCTGGGGGTCAACCCGATCTACTCGGCACCCTGGGATCTGGGATTCCGCGATGCCTTTGCAAATGTTCCGGTGACAGTGCAGCTTGCATCGCATGTGGATGAGACGGGCGCGATCTCAAACTGGCATATCAATAAAACGCACTACCTCGAGAGCTGGTCCGATGCGCGTGCGTACGACGGAACGATAACGATCATTCAGCCGATGATCGATCCGATGTATGGCGGCAAGTCGGCGCATGATGTGTTGCAGGCTCTGCTGGCTGATCCTCAGCAGTCGGCTTACGACGTTGTCGTCGCGAATGCAAAGACGTACATCAAAGGCGACTTTGCTGCCGGTTGGCGTAAGGCGCTGCACGATGGATGGGTTGAAGGAAGTGCGTTTACGGCGAAGGCTGGTGGTGCGGGTAAGAGCGCAGTGGCATCTTTTCCGTCAGCTGCAGCGACCAGTGGTCTTGAAATTTCCTTCCGGCCAGATCCTTCGATCTATGACGGTCGTTTCGCCAACGTTGGCTGGTTGCAGGAGCTTCCCAAGCAGGTGACCAACCTGAGCTGGGATAACGCGGCGATCATGAGCATCAACACGCTGGCCGATCTGAAGCTCGATGAGTCGGACCCCGTGAAGATCTCGCTCAACGGACGTGAGGTGGTGGCGCCAGCGATGATGATTCCAGGTCATCCGGATGGTGTGATCACGGTTCACCTTGGCTTTGGCCGGGGCGTTGAAGCTGGTCGTGTCGGGCAGGGCGTCGGATTCGATGCTTACCAGATTCGTACTACGGACGGGCTGCTGTCGGTTTCTGGTGCGACAGCAAAGAAGGTTCCGGGAACGTATGACCTTTGCATCACGAAGGTCCACAATATCGAACACCGCGGCAGCTTTGCTCAGCACGATCTGGAGAAGCCGCTTTCTGATAAAGACGGCGTCTATTCGCTGGCCGGACATGAGGCGGAGGAGCGGTCGATCATTCGGTACGCGACTCTCGAAGAGGTTAAGAAGAATCCGGACTTCGCGCATGAAGGTGGCGCGAGCGGCACTCTGATCGACAAGGTTGGTTATTCGCCTCAAGGTGAAACGGTACCGAAGAGCAACTCCTTCTTTCCGAATGCCTGGGACTACGAGAAACAGGACCCCTCGACGCTGAAGATCCAGAATGCGTGGGGGATGGCGATTGACCTGAACAGCTGCATTGGCTGCAATGCCTGCATTGTGAGTTGCTATGCGGAGAACAACGTTCCCGTAGTTGGCCGCGAGCAGGTGAAGGTTGGGCGCAACATGCAGTGGCTGCGAATCGACACTTACTTTGAGGGCGATCTGCATGCGCCGAAGGCGCACTTCCAACCGATGGCATGCCAGCACTGTGAGAACGCAGGTTGCGAGCAGGTTTGCCCGGTAGGCGCAACGGTGCATACACCGGAAGGCCTCAACACGATGGTTTACAACCGTTGCGTTGGAACTCGCTACTGCTCCAATAACTGCCCGTACAAGGTTCGCCGGTTCAACTTCCTGCTGTACTCGGACTTCGACACCGAAAGCCTCAAGTTCATGAGGAATCCGGATGTTTCAGTGCGTTCGCGCGGTGTGATGGAGAAGTGCAGCTACTGTGTGCAGCGGATTGAGGCGGCAAAGATCATAGCGGACAAGGAAAACCGTGAGATTCGTGATGGCGAGATTGTGACGGCATGCCAGCAGGCCTGCCCGACCAACGCTATTACGTTCGGCAACATCAACGACAAGGCAAGCAAGGTGGCAAAGCTCAAGGCTGAGGAGCGCGATTACCAGGTACTCGCTGACCTCAACTTCCGTCCGCGCACGACCTATACGGCCGGAGTCATCAACCCGCATCCGGAGCTGGCATAATGGCGACCAAAGGACCCATGCAAGACCCGATCGTCGATCCTATGATCGACCCGCGTACTGGCGAGTATGCGGTTATTGCGCCGGGCCATAACTTCAAGTCGGTCACGCAGAAGATTGCTGGAATCGTGCTGACGTCGAACACCCCGCTGGGGTGGTTCTTCGGCCTGATTGTTGGTGCAGGCGTTGCGATGGGCCTCGTGATCGGGTGCACATGGCTGTTTCTGAAGGGCGTTGGAATCTGGGGTGTGACGATTCCTGGCGCGTGGGGATTCGCCATCATCAACTTTGTGTGGTGGATCGGTATCGGCCACGCGGGAACCCTGATCTCTGCGATTTTGCTGTTGTTCAAGCAGACATGGCGTAACTCAATCAACCGGTTCGCCGAGGCGATGACGATCTTTGCAGTCGTCTGCGCTGGAACGTTCCCGTTGATTCACGTTGGGCGTCCATGGCTGGCATACTGGCTCTTCCCTTACCCGAACACGATGAATGTGTGGCCACAGTTCCGCAGCCCGCTGGCCTGGGACGTGTTTGCGGTGTCGACCTATGCGTCGATCTCGATTATCTTCTGGTACATCGGAATGATTCCGGATTTCGGGACGTTGCGCGACCGGGCGACGATGCCGTTGGCGAAGTACTTCTACGGCATGTTGAGCCTAGGATGGCGCGGATCGACCCGGCATTGGATCCGGTATGAGTCGGCTTCCCTGCTGCTCGCAGGACTTTCAACCCCGCTGGTGCTCTCGGTACACACGGTCATCAGCTTCGACTTCGCGGTGGCGGCGCTTGCGGGCTGGCACACGACGATCTTTCCACCGTACTTCGTTGCAGGCGCTGTCTATTCGGGTTTTGCCATGGTGTTGACGCTGGCAATTCCGATCCGCAAGTTCTACCACATGGAAGACCTGGTCACGCTGCGGCACCTGGACAATATGGCCAAGGTGATGCTGGCTACAGGTTCGATCGTGGCCTATGGATACGGCATGGAGGTCTTCATGGCGTGGTTCTCGGCCAGCCACTGGGAGTTCTTCATGATGTGGAACCGTATGTTCGGGCCGATGGGCTGGGCGTACTGGATCCTGATCCTGACCAATATTGCGATTCCGCTGACGACGTTGTGGTCGCGCAAGCTGCGTGTGAACGTGGTGTGGCTGTTTATCCTGTCACTCATCGTCAATACGGGTATGTGGTTTGAGCGTTTCGTAATTGTTGTCACCAGCCTGTATCGCGAGTACCTGCCGTCGAGCTGGGGTACCTACCGCGCGACGAAGTGGGACTACATGATCTATGTGGGAACGATGGGATTGTTCACCTTCCTGTTCTTCCTGTTCGTTCGATTCCTGCCGATGATTCCAATGTCGGAGATTCGCATGATGCTGCCGCAGACCAAGATTACCCGCGGCGGACCCGATGCTGAGACAGTCAGTAAGGAGACCGTTTAATGCCCCCCCGCGAAGGAGTTTACGGATTGCTCGCCGAGTTCAATACGCCCAGCGAGTTAGTGCATGCCACCGAGGAGGCGCGCCGCGCAGGCTATCGCCGCATGGAGTGCTATACGCCTTATCCGGTGGAAGAGGCGGCTGAGGCGCTGGAGTTCCATAAGACACGCGTTCCTATGGTGTGCTTGATTGGCGGCCTGATGGGGGTAACGACTGCGTTTCTGATGGAGACCTGGATCAATGTATGGGCTTATCCACTGAATATTGCAGGGAGACCGTTGTTCTCGTGGCCAGCGTTCATTATCCCTGCCTATGAGTGGACGATTCTGTTCGCCGGTTTCTCGGCCGCATTGGGAATGCTGGCACTGAATGGCCTGCCGCAGCTCTATCATCCTGTCTTCAATGCGCCAAACTTCAGGAACGGCGCAACGACAGACAAGTTCTTTCTGTGTCTCGAGGCGGTCGATCCCAAGTTTTCGCTCAGCGAGACGCGAGCGTTCCTCGAGCAGTTCCCTGCGGTCTCCGTGGTGGAGGTGGATCATTAATACGCAAGTGAGATTGACATCCCGACGCATGACCTTCGCCGCAGCCGCTCTGTCGCTGTTCGTGGTGGTGGGTTGCCGTCAGGATATGCATAATCAGCCAAAGTTCTTCCCGCAACGCGGTACCGATTTCTATGCGGATGGCCGCTCTGTGCGCCCTCAGGTCGAGAATACGGTTGCGCGGAATCAGCTGCATGAAGATGCTTACTTTTACACCGGTCTGGTGAATGGAAAAGAAGGCGATGGTCTGCCTTTCCCCGCGACGCAACAGGTGTTGGAGCGCGGACAGGAGCGATACAACATCTACTGCACTCCGTGCCATTCGCGGGTAGGCAACGGTATAGGGATGATCGTTCAGCGTGGGTATATGAAGGCCGGCAGCTTCCATTCTGCGCGGCTCGAATCAGCTCCACTGGGCCACTTCTTCCATGTCATCTCGAATGGATATGGCGCGATGCCTGACTATTCCTCACAGATTGTGCCGGCGGATCGGTGGGCAATTGTTGCCTATATCAAGGCACTGCAGTTGAGCCAGAAGGCGACGCAAGCGGATGTCCCCGCGGGAGCCCATGTTGAGTCGTTAGCCAGCATCTCTGAGCGCAAGGGCTTGCCGGCTTCATTTGCAGATGAGTGGACTCTGCCACCAACCGCTGTGACGGGAACGCCTGACAATGGACTATTTGTCCTCCCGGCGCCAGGCTCTGGCTCCCCCGCGACGGGAGCAGTTGCTCCGTCACGTTCTAACGCTGTTCCTCCGGCAGCCAGTTCCGCCGGACAAACCGTACCGAAGCAGTAACCTCGGAAGCTTCCGAATGAAGGCTTGAAACGCATGTCATCTGGACACGAACATTACGGAGAAGCAGGCGGCCACCACGATCATCATGGGCCGAAGACGTTGCCTGCATCGCTTGCTGCACCGGAGATTCTCTCCGCATGGCGGATGCGTGCGCTGATCGTCTTCGTAGTCGCCACGCTTCTTTCGGTTGCCTTTGCCTTTAGCCACGAGGGGAAGAACCACATCCTGCGTGCTTATCTCATGGGCTACATGATCTGCTTCAGCTTCGCTGGCGGTGGGCTGGTGCTGCTGATGCTGCAGTATGTTAGCGGTGGTAAGTGGGGCCTGCTGCTTCGTCGTCCGCTGGAGGCGATGACTCGCACGATCTGGTTGGTTGGCTTGATGTTCGTGCCAATCATCTTCCTCTGGAAGCATCTCTATCAGTGGGCTGCATTCCCGACCGCAGGAGCCGTGGCTCAGGCGCTATCCAACCACGCGGTTACACTTGAACAGGCGCTGACGCTGAATGCGAAGCGCAGCATGTTGAACCCGAGTGCGGCGATCATTCAGACGGTATTTATATTCGCCATTCTCCTGCTTTTTACGTTTCTTCTTAATAAGTGGTCTGTTGAGCGCGATGCCGACCCTGCGCGTGGAACCGAGCCGAGCTTTGACCGCTGGCGCATCAAGTTTGAGAATCTTAGCGGCATCGGGATCCTGATCTACGTCATTCTTCTCACGGATGGCGCTATCGTCTGGATCAAGTCACTGGATATTACGTGGTACTCGTCGATCTGGGGACTTCAGTTCCTCGTTGGACAAGGGTATGCGGTTCTTGCGCTGTCTATCCTGACGGTCATTCTGCTATCGCGGTTCGAGCCGATGAAGACGATGCTGAGAGTTACCGAGCAGCACGACCTCGGCAAGCTGGCGTTTGCTTTCGTGATGCTCAATATCTACCTTTGCTTCGCGGAGTTCCTGATCATCTGGTCAGGTAACGTTCCGGATGAGATTCCCTGGTATCTGAATCGGATTCACGGTGGTTGGTGGTATGTATGCACGGCGGACTTCATCTGCCATTGGTTGATTCCCTTCTGTCTGCTGCTGTCGCGTGACCTGAAGCGGAACAAGCAGAAGATGATCTGGTTGACGTGCTTCATGATCTTTGCTCGCTGCGTGGACATGTTCTGGTTAATTGAGCCGAACTTTGCCGATGCTGCCGGGAATCTGCGGATCGTGGGCAATGTCGGGATCCTTGCCTACATAACGGTTCCTGTAGCCCTGATCTCGCTATGGGCTGCCTACTATATGACGCAACTGCAAGCACGTCCTTTGATCAACGTGAACGATCCTCACGTTGAAGAGATGCTGGAGCCTGAACATGCCCACTAACGATCACGAGATGCACCAAACACCAGGACCGCACGACGCGCACGTTCGTGATGCGGAGTCGCCGGGATATGAAACGACGGACGTTAATGCCAGTGGTGTCGCTGTATTTCTGGCAGGTCTGTTTGGGTTCGTACTGGTCTTCTTTGTCTTCTGTTTTGTGATGGGTAAGGTCATCAACTCTGCGATTGAGAAGTCGGATGGGCCGACGACGAAGTGGAACAAGCTGTCGGCATTTGCAGGGGCGGAGACGACTGATGGCAAGCGGCAAGATCTTGCCAGCAATCCTGAGATGCAACAGAAAGAGTTTCAGCAGATGACATCGACCTTTCCGGAGCCGCGCCTGGATATTGACGACGGCAACCAGGCAACGGCCGATCTGCATGCTCGTGAGGATCTGTTGCTGGACTACTACAGTAGTACTCCTGCTGGAAATGGATCGATTCGGATTCCGATCTCGCGGGCCATGGAGTTGATTGCGCAACGCGGTCTTCCTGTCAACGCACAGGCGGCAGCAGCAACCACCGAGATGGCCGGGGATGAAAAGCCGGTGGTCCAGGCTCCGCTGACTTCAGGATTTGCTCGCACAGGCTATGAGCTTGAGACGATCGAAGCAAGGGAGCAAAAGATGAATTACGGCAAAGCAGAAGGTGGCTTGCATGCGGAACTGTCACCTGCGAAATAAAGCACTTGGCTGAGGAGATTTAAGATTGAGAAGAGACATCATGAAGAGCTGGGGAACAATACGAGGCGGGTGGCAGGCGGCGATTCTTTGCTGCGCTCTACTGGGTGCGCCTCTGTTCGCGCAGGTCTCAAGTTATGGCGACAAGCAGAGCGGCGATAACGCAGGGGATCAGTTGCCGCAGGTGCTCCAGAAAGTGGGAGTGTCGCAACATCTGAATCAACAACTGCCTTTGGATGCATCTTTCGTCGACGAAACGGGTAAGTCGGTGAAGCTGGGCGACTACTTCGGGAAGCACCCGGCGATACTTTCGCTGGTGTACTACACCTGCCCCATGCTTTGCTCAGAGGAGTTGGATGGCCTGACGAGTTCGTTGGAGATGGTGAAGCTGAATCCGGGAAAGGATTTCGATGTGGTCATCATCAGCATCGATCCAAGCGACACGCCGGAGCAGGCTGCTAAGTCCAAGGCTCTCTATGTAAAGCGTTATGGACGTCCGGAGACTGCGGCTGGCTGGCATTTCCTGACGGGCCAGCGGCCAGCGATTGACGCTGTAACGAATGCGGTCGGCTTTGGGTATGTTCGCGTTCCGGGACCCGACGGAAAACTATCCCAGTTCGCACATGCCAGTTCCATCGAGATCGTAACAACGGAGGGCAAACTGGCTCAGTACTATCTCGGGGTTGAATACTCGCCGAAGGATATGCTGCTGGGCTTGATTGACGCATCCGGAAACAAGATTGGTTCCCCTGTTGCGAATATTCTGACGTATTGCTATCACTACGATCCGCAGACGAATAAACACTCGCTTGTCATCGCTCGCGTTGTGCAGCTTGGCGGGATGATTACAGTGGCGGGATTAGGCGGATTTATGTTTTTGATGTTTCGAAGAGACGCTAACCTCGCGCGCAAACACGACCTGACGAAGAAAGAGAACGGATAAAGGGTAACGATGCATATCAGTCCAGTCCTGTGGCAATTTTTGGTGAAGTGGCTCAACGCTTCGGCGCTCTTTCCGCGCGAGGCATCGACCATTGCGCCCTACGCTGACGCGCTCTACTTCTTCCTCTTGTTGATCACGGTCGTCGGCCTGACGCTGGTGGGCGTACTCATCTTCGGCTTTTCGATCCGCTATCGTAAGGAGAAGCACCCGGTTGCCATTCAGGTGGAGGGTTCGACGCTGCTTGAGGCTACCTGGACCATCATTCCTCTGGCTCTCTTTTTGATTGTATTTGTCTGGGGCGCGCTGCTTTACTTCCGCATCTATAACCCGCCGACGAATGCGATGAACATCTACGTGGTTGGCAAACAGTGGATGTGGAAGGCTGAGCATCCAGGCGGACAACATGAGATCAATGCGCTGCACGTGCCGACCGGGCGTCCTGTTCAGCTAACGATGATCTCGCAGGATGTCTTCCACAGCTTCTCGATTCCCGATTTCCGGGTCAAGCGAGAGGTTATTCCGGGCCGGTATTCGACCGTGTGGTTCCAGGCAACGACTCCAGGGACGTACCATATATTCTGCACGCAGTATTGCGGGACGAACCATTCTCAGATGATTGGCGAAGTGACAGTTTTGACCCCGGATGACTATGACAAGTGGACGCAGGAGTCCACCAGCGGTATGTCGTTGGCGCAAAATGGGGAGAGGCTGTTTGCCAGTATGGGTTGCAACTCGTGCCACTCGGGAAGCGCCGCCGCGCGTGGACCGAATCTTGCTGGGGTATATGGGTCGAAGCTGCAACTGGCGAGTGGGTCGCAGGTTCTTGTGAATGATGCTTATTTGCGGGACGCAATTCTGAATCCATCGCAGCACATCACGGCGGGTTATGCGCCGATCATGCCAACGTATCAGGGGCAGATCAGTGAAGATGGCCTGATCGACCTGGTGGAGTACATCAAATCTATGCAAAGTAACTACCGTGTGCAGCAGACGCTGACCACGTCAACGTCGAACCAAGCGGCGCCGACAACGCCAGGGGTGGTAAAGCCATGAGTGCAACGAGCTACACAATTGTCAATCTGCCAGATCAGAGAACGGCGACACTGCCGAAGCGCAACTACCTCAACAATGAGGATGGTCTTCTGAGCTGGCTGTTTACCGGCGACCATAAGCGCATTGCAATCCTGTATCTGATCTCGATTACCTTCTTCTTTTTTATTGGTGGTGCATTCGCAGGTCTTATTCGGTTGGAGCTTTTGACGCCGCAGCCTGATCTGGTAGCGTCGGACACGTACAACAAGTTCTTTTCCATGCATGGTATCGTCATGATCTTCCTGTTTCTGGTGCCGTCTGTGCCTGCGACGCTAGGGAATTTTCTGATACCGATCATGCTGGGAGCGAAAGACCTGGCGTTTCCGAAGGTCAATCTGCTGAGCTGGTATCTGTACTGGATCGGTGGTCTCTTTACACTTGCGGCGCTGGTGCTTGGTGGGGTTGATACGGGATGGACATTTACGACTCCACTGTCGACGCACTATCTAAACACTCACGTGGTCACCGCTGCGACTGGCGTTTTTATCATCGGCTTCTCGTCGATCTTTACGGGACTGAACTTCATCGTTACGATCCACCGCATGCGTGCTCCAGGCATGACGTGGTTCCGGATGCCTCTGTTCTGCTGGTCGAACTATGCTGCGTCGATCCTGATGGTGCTTGGTACGCCGGTCCTGGCTATCACTCTCGTTCTGGTTGCTCTCGAGCGCCTGGTGGGGATCGGAGTTTTTGATCCGACAAAGGGTGGCGATCCTCTCCTGTTTCAACATCTCTTCTGGTTCTACTCGCACCCTGCTGTATACATCATGATTCTTCCGGGTATGGGTGTGATCTCCGAGGTCATTAGCACCTTCAGCCGTAAGCGCGTGTTTGGATACACAGCAGTTGCGTTTTCCTCTGTGGCGATTGCGCTCTTTGGGTTCTTTGTCTGGGCGCACCACATGTTCATCATGGGCGTCTCGAACTACTCCGCACTGGTCTTCTCGCTGCTGACCATGCTGGTTGCAGTTCCTTCGGCGATCAAAATCTTCAATTGGGCGTTCACGCTTCAGAAGGGCTCGATCACATTTGAAACTCCGATGCTGTATGCTTTCGGATTTCTTGGCCTCTTCACGATCGGTGGTATGACTGGGGTGTTCCTTGGCGCGCTAGGGATGGATATTCACCTGACAGAGACATACTTCATCGTGGCTCACTTCCACTTTGTCATGGTGGGCGGGATGCTGATGGCGTTCCTGGCGGGCGTCCACTTTTGGTGGCCGAAGATGACGGGACGCATGTATCCGGAGTCGTTGTCGAAGCTGGCAGCGGTAACGACTTTCATCGGATTCAATCTTACCTTCCTGCCGCAGTTCATCCTTGGATACCTTGGTATGCCGCGGCGCTATCATGCGTATCCACCCGAGTTCCAGGTGCTGAACGTTCTCTCGACTGCGGGAGCGACGGTGCTTGGCGTTGGCTATATGCTTCCGCTGCTGTATTTAGCGTGGTCGCTGAAGTATGGTGCGATCGCGGGCAACAATCCATGGCAGGCTACTGGACTTGAGTGGCAGATTCAATCGCCACCGCTGACTGAAAACTTTATCGAGACTCCGATCGTGGATCATGAGGCTTATGATTACGAGTGGCTCGCTCACAAGACTGCACAAGAGGTGACGACCGTTGGATAATGCGATCGTAGCTACGCATCCACATACGCATGAGACTGCGATTGCAGCGGAGCACGAGCATGTTGTGCTGCCGCAGCACCGCCATCACTTCGAGACGCAAGAGCAGCAGCGCGAGGCAGCGACCTTTGGGATGTGGCTGTTCCTGCTGACTGAAATCATGTTCTTCGGTGGTCTGTTCTTTGCTTACCTGCTCTACCGGAACTGGTATCACGATGCTTTCGTGGTCTCTTCGAATCAGCTGAGTATTCCATTAGGCGCGGCGAATACGGCAATCCTGATTACCTCCGGGTTCTTTATGGCTCTCGGTGTCTGGGCTGCTGAAGTGAAAAAGCAGGCGCTTCTCGTTCTATTTTTGGTGTTGACAACCGTTTTTGGTGTTGCGTTCCTTGGAATCAAAGCGGTTGAATACCACGAGAAGTGGGAGAAGCACCACATCCCTGGAGCCAGCTTCGATGTCTCTCAGTTCACCAACCCAGAGGCGTATGGGTTGCACGAAAAACCACTCTCACCTGACATGGCACAGAAGACACAGATATTCTTCTTCCTATACTTCGCTATGACCGGTATGCATGCGTTCCACATGATTCTCGGGATTGGACTTCTCTTCTGGCTCACGTGGCGTGCTAAACGAGGTGAGTTTTCCGCGGGGTACGTCGCGCCGATTGAGAATTTTGGATTGTATTGGCACTTTGTCGATATTGTCTGGCTCTTCTTATTCCCGCTGCTATATCTCATCAATCGACACCCCGGCAGCTAGCCTCAACCGCAGGTATTAGCTAAGGCTGGAAGGAGAAGACCAATGTCTGAATTTCACGATCCGTCAAATGTAATTAATCCGGAGCATGCGGATCATCACATTATTTCCCCGGTTACGTACGCTATTGTCTTTGGGACGCTGTTGGTTTTTACCGCGGTCACGGTCGGAGCAGCTTATGTAGATCTAGGAATATTGAACCCTGTTGTGGCTTTGGCTATTGCGAGCTTCAAGGCTGTGGTCGTGATCCTGTTTTTCATGCACGTGAAATATCAGTCGCATCTCATTAAGTTGACGGTTGCTGCTGGTTTTTTCACGTTCATCGTATTGATCACGATGACAATGAGCGACTACATCAGCAGAGCGTGGGGACTCTGGTAAATACGATTTCTGTTTTGACGGGGATGCGGCCGCAGAGGCCGCATTTTTGTTGCTGTCGAAACAGCATGTTTTCGACTCGTACACTTTGACTATGGCCATTGCGCGATCTACGGTTTCAGAGGATCTTGTTCGTTTGTCCAGTGATGCGCGGGTTACCGTGCGACGGGATGGGCCACCCGATCCAAACGGAAGATGTGTTGTTTACTGGATGCAGCGCGCACAACGTGGGGTCGATAACCATGCTGTCGATCTCTCGGTGCAGGTCGCCAATATTCTTGGCCTACCTCTTGTGGTTTACTTCGCAGGGATCTCTAACTTTCCGCACGCGAATCTCCGCCACTATGTTTTTCTCAACCAGGGACTTCGGGATATCGAGACAGACCTTGCCGCTCGCAATATTACTTTTTTGATGCGACGAGCACCGAATGAATCGCATGAGCAGTTGCTCGCGGATGTGCATGGTGCATTTCTGATCGGCGATGAGAATCCTATGCGCGTGCCGGAGAAATGGCGTAAGCATCTTGCATCAAGGATCCAGATTCCATTCTGGACTGTCGATACGGACGTGGTTGTCCCGTCGAAGCTGATGGAAAAGGCACAGTACGGTGCATACACTATTCGCCCAAGGCTCTATCGTCTGTTGCCGGAGTATCTTCACCCCTACGAAAATCTTCGCGCTCAACATGAATGGAAGAGGCCGCGAGGATTTCAAGCCGATTCAGTCCACGAGGATATGACTCGCGATTGGAAGGATTTGGACCGAAGCGTCGCGCCTGTCGAAGCATGGACCGGAGGCACGCATGCAGCACTCAAGCGACTCAAGGTTTTTACCGGGAGGCTTCTTGCAAACTATGACACGGATCGCAATCATCCGGAAAAAGACGGGACATCTTGCATGTCTCCGTACCTACATTATGGACATGTAGGCCCGATCACCATAGCCCTTGCGGTTGATGCTGCTGCAAAGGCGCATCCGAAGCTCAAGGCCGCACGTGATAGCTACTTCAACGAATTGATCGTGTGGCGTGAGCTTGCAATCAATTTCGTTCGGTACACTCCAAACTACGATTCGCCAGACTGTGCTGAGAACTGGGCGAAGGAGACGATTGCCGCACACGCTCGGGATGAACGCGAGCATCTGTACACGCTTGGCCAACTTGAGGGTGCGCAGACGTATGACGATCTCTGGAACGCGGGCCAGATTCAGATGGTCCGGCATGGCTGGATGCATAACTATCTGCGTATGTACTGGGCGAAGAAGATTCTGGAATGGACTCCCGACGTTGCCACGGCAATGAAGTACGCCATCTATCTCAACGACAAATATTTTCTCGATGGACGCGATCCGAATGGGTACGCGGGGATTGCATGGGCCATTTTAGGTAAGTTTGATCGAGCCTGGGGGAGCCGACCGATCTTTGGCAAGATCCGTTATATGTCGGGTGCGTCAACAGGTAAAAAGTTTGATTCCAAGAAGTACATCGAGCATATGGAGATTCTGCCGCGGCAAGGTTCGCTCACCTTCTAACGCTTTTTTGTGGTGCTGACATTTCTAGATTGAAGAGGCAATGTTTCGTTGCCGACGATCGTTCAATCTACAACTATGATGAGATGGTCGTGCTGCCGCCGTGATGATAAATTCATGAGATGCGGAGCGATTTGCTCGACTGGAAATCGCTAGAATCGCTCTTGAACGGATTGAACAGGTGGCCGAAAGAGTCACCGTAAACTTTAGGTGACGGGAGTTATGAGAGATTTCTCATCCCGTTCTGGTATCTTCCCTTTCACTTCTCCTGCTCTAGCGTTGACTCATCCAGTGCCAGCCTGCAGCATCAAGATTAGATGTCTGTGCACGCCGGATTGCACGCTATGGGCCTGATAACACCTTCTCAACTCGCGCGCTTTGTACGATCGCCGCTCCGACGAACATCGTTCCGCTTTCTCCTAGTCGGTTTTTGCCTTGCGCTAGTTTGTCCATGCGGTGTTGGCGCGCAGCAGAACTCAACCGTTGAGGTTGGAAGCCACGATATTGCTACGACGGTGGTTGCTCCGGCACACGCGATAAGGGCTCGGCGGTTTCTTGGGGGACGAACCCTTGCGGGATCAGTCTCTGCCGCGAAAGCGATGGATATCGCTCGTCGGCAGCATGCAGCGATGATGGCTCAGGAGGCTGCGTCTCCGCAACTTTCCAGCTTGGGCGCGCCATGGCAACCTGTTGGACCGAACCAGGTCGCTAGTCTCTCATATGGCAACGTCACAGGGCGGGTTAGCGCGATCGCAGTTGACCCAACGGACGCAAGTGGCAACACGGTGTATGTGGGGACCACCGGCGGCGGTGTTTGGAAGTCGACCAATGCAGCCGGCCCGAGTTCAAGTGTGAGCTTCAGTCCTCTCACGGATACGTTGCCGGTTTTCAATGCCAATGCAGGCGCCTCTGCGATTCCATCGCTCAGCATCGGAGCGATCAGCGCCAATGCGGGCGTTTTGCTGGCAGGAACAGGTGATCCAAACGACGCGACGGATTCATTTTATGGCAGTGGTCTCCTGCGTTCCGCTGATGGGGGCAGTACCTGGACACTCATTCAAGAGTCTCGGGACGGCGATGTCTCTGCCGCTGTCAACCACTCTTTTGTCGGACTCGGCTTTGCCGGGTTTGCGTGGAGCACTACGACACCCGGGACCGTCGTTGCAGCAGTATCCCAGGCTGCTGAAGGCGTACTCGTCAATGCGGAGAGCAACAGTGCCAGCGTCATGGGACTCTACTATTCAACCGACAACGGCGTTACATGGCTGATGTCCACGATTATGGACGGCAGCCAGATCTTACAATCCCCAGCGTTGACCGTCGGAGACCCTGGTAGAGCTGCAACGGCGGTTGTCTGGAACCCGATCCGCAAAAGCTTTTACGCGGCTGTCCGCTATCACGGCTACTACCAATCGGCGGATGGTGTTACGTGGACACGTCTACTCAACCAGCCTGGAACGGGGCTCTCGCTGACAGCTTGCCCAAGCGCTCCAGGGACTATTGGTAGTTCCTCATGCCCAATCTTTCGTGGAGCTTTAGCCGTGCAGCCAAACACTGGAGACATCTTTGCGCTAACGGTGGACAATGGCAACGTCGACCAAGGGTTATGGCAGGATGTTTGTGCGTTCTCCGGAACGAGTTGCAGCAGTACGACCGTCACCTTCGGAACACGGTTGAACTCATCGCCGCTGGAAGTTGGCAGCGGTAACAGCGCGATTCAACAGGCGGACTATAACCTTGCGCTGTCTGCTGTACCCTCCGGACCTGCCGGTTCAACGCAGGATACGCTTCTGTATGCAGGGACGGTCGATCTTTATCGCTGTTCACTCGCTGCAGGGTGTGTGTTGCGCAACACCACGAACGCCGTGAACGGATGTGCCGCACCTGCTGCGGTGGCGCCGGCGCAACATGCCATCGCAACGCTGGCAACCTTGTCGCAACCACTGGTCTATCTTGGCAATGATGGTGGTCTTTGGCGATCGATCGATGGCGTCGACGAGCAGGGAACGCCCTGCTCTGAGGATGACGCAACTCATTTTCAAAATCTGAATGGTGGCTTGGGATCTCTGGCAGAGGTTATCAGCTTCGCGCAGCATCCTACAGACGCGGGAACGATCCTCGTGGGTCTCGGCGCGAATGGTACTGCAGCGACCTCAGCGGCAACGGCTGCAGCATCATGGCCGCAGATTTCGACAGGCGAAGGTGGCACCGTTACCATAGATCAGACCAACCCTTTGTTGTGGTACGTTTCGACTGGCGCCGGCGTTAGCATTCGCCAGTGTGCTGATGGAACGGCATGTACGTCTGCAAGCTTTACCGGGCCGCCGACGATCGGGACCACGCAGGTCAATGGTGATGAATCACTTATTGATGCGCCGTGGATTCTCGACCCAGTCCTTCCATCGGACGTTCTTATAGGTACTTGTCGAGTGTGGCGTGGGCCTGATGGCAGCGGCTCTTCCTGGTCGTCGTCTAACGCGATCAGCAGACTCTTTGCCGGTCCTCAGAATGCGTCTTGCGCCAGCACGAACCCGCTCGTGCGTTCTCTCGCGGCAGGGGGCGCTGTCAGCAATGCTACCGCTACGCAGAACGCAGGATCGACGGTGCTTTATGCGGGAATGGCTGGCACGTTTGATGGAGGAGGCAACTCTGGAGGTCATCTCTTTTCTACGACGATGGCGTCTACTGCGAATAACGCGACTGTGTGGAACGACCTAGCCACGTCTCCCGTTACAAACGGTCAGGGTGCGGGATTCAATCCAGCGGGTTTCGATATCTCGTCGCTCGTGGCGGATTCTCATGACGCGACTGGAGACACTATCTACGCTACGGTGATGGGCTTCACTGGCAACGGTATTAATGCGTCGCATCTTTATCGCTCTATCGACGCGGGTGCGCACTGGATTAATGTGAACAGCAATTTGCCTAATGCTCCGGCTAACAGCTTGGTCGTCGATCCGAATGACGCCAACACTCTCTACGTTGCAACAGATACCGGGGTTTATGTAACGACAGACATCACAACGTGCGCGACCACAAACTGCTGGAGTGTGTATGGTATCAACTTGCCGAATGCGCCTGTGGTTGCGCTCTCGGCAGCGAAGGCAATGGCAACCGGCGACGGCCGTACGGGCGAGTTACGCGCCGCGACGTACGGGCGGGGCCTGTGGGAGATACCATTACTAACAGCTGCAACAGGAGCACAACCATCAATCAGTTTGAACCCAGTCGCACTTACTTTCGGTATACAGCCGGTTGATACGGCTAGCCCGTCGCAGACGATTACAGTTACAAATACAGGTTTTGCTCCGCTCGTAGTGAGTATGGTGGCGATGGCGGGTGACTTCGATGAGACCGATTCCTGTACTGGCGTGTCAGTTGCCGTTGGCGCGACATGCACGATTCAGATCCGTTTTTTGCCCACGGCTACAGGAAGTCGGAGCGGTCTTCTGACGATCTATGGAAATGTTGCTGGAGGACAGGCCACCGCACCGCTCTCCGGAACAGGATCACCGCCTGCAGCAATCGTCCTTACTCCGCTGACGCTGAATTTTCCTTCAACTACGATCAACTCGACAAGTGCGGTCCAAAATATCACCATTTCGAATATCAGTAATGCTGCTGTTGCAGTTCAGTCGGCGAACATAGTCGGCGTAGACTTCAAGATTACGGTCAACACCTGCGGACCCAGCCTCGGACCAGGCGTTGGGTGCACTGTTGGAGTCTCCTTCACGCCGACAGCTTCTGGAGGCCGCAGTGGCATACTTACGGTGACCGATGGTGCAGGTACGCAAACGGCCTCGCTTAGCGGAGTTGGAACGTCTCCCCCTACTGACTCGTTATCACCTCTCGCTCTTACGTTCGGCCCCCAGCAAGTAAATACAACGAGTGCTGAGCAGCAGATTACTTTGACGAATGCAGGGGATCAGCCGTTGACGCTTATTGCGGCACAGATTACCGAGCGGCGACTTTACCGTAGTCAATGCTTGCGGTAATTCGTTGAACCCACATTCTACTTGCTCTATCAACGTCGCATTTGTGCCAAAGAATGTCGGCGCTATCAGTGGCTTGTTGGCTGTCGCCGATCAGTACCGCACCCAAATCGTTGCTTAAACGGAACAGGAATAGCCCCACCGGGGGTTTCGCTTGCGCCCTTTTCGACGGTAGCTTTTCTTCCTACTGGTGTGGGCGTTCAGTCGTCCGCGCAGACTGTGACGTTGACCAACAACCGCAGTGTTCCGCTTCAGGTGCAGAGCATTGCAGTCGCTGGTGATTTTGTAATCTTGCCCGGCGGCAGCACCTGCGGCATCACTGTTGCGATTGACGCGGCGTGCACGATGCAACTTGCGTTTGCACCGACCATAGGGGGGCCGCGTACTGGTACTCTTACGGTTACAGATAGCGACAGTAGTTCACCGCAAATACTGGCGCTCACGGGCACTGGCGTTGATTTTCAGCTAACTACGAATGGGATCACCAGTGTTACCATCGCGAATGGTCAGAACGCTGTCTTTCCGCTGTTGCTCAGCTCTGCTGCAAATGTCCCTGGCTCCGTGACGTTTACCTGCACGGGAATGCCGGCAAACTCTACCTGCAATATCACTCCTTCTACTGTTCCGCTTGGCAATACGACTACGATTTCGGTTACTGTGTTGACTGGGGTTGCCTCAGCTACACCATCTTTCCACTCTTCAGCGGCACGGCCGACGCTTCTGTGGTTCGCGATGCTGTCGCCACTGGGTTTGTTGACGTTTCGCCGAACTCGTCGGGCAGGGCTCGCTGGTTTCGTCGTGCTGTGTCTGCTGCTTTCAGCTTCTGGTTGCGGTGCGGGTCGCACAATTCCCCTGTCGGATGGCTCCAACCCAAATCCGCCACAAGGCCCGGTTACCGCGCCTGGAACTTATACGGTTGTCGCGTCGGCTGCGAGTGCGGGTCTCACACGGAGCGTCAATCTCACATTGATTGTTCAATAGGGTTTTTATGAGAGCGTGTGGGCGAATCTAGACAGTTTGGCCTGCACTGTAGCCTGAGGCCCATGCCCACTGGAAGTTGTATCCCCCGAGCCATCCGGTTACGTCGACGACTTCGCCGATGAAGTATAGGCCGGGTACCTTACGGCTCTGCATCGTCTTTGCGTCTAGCTCTGCTGTGCTTACGCCTCCTACCGTGACCTCGGCTTTTGCGTAGCCCTCTGTGCCAGCCGGTGTCACCTGCCATGCGTGAAGTTGCTGCTCCATGGCGGCGAGAGAGGCGTTGGTCCAATCATCTGGGGTGTTGATTGCGACCCAGCGCTCTGCCATTCGTGACGGTAAGACGGAGCGGAGCGCGACTATTGCAGCAGCGGCATCGCGTCGTGCATTGCGCGCCAGTAATGGGTTCATTATGTCTACGTCTGGTGCGAGGTCGATTGCTATCGCCTCACCTGGCTGCCAGTACGAAGAGGCCTGGAGAATCGCCGGACCGCTTAACCCGCGGTGGGTTATAAGGAGCTTCTCGTGGAAGTTGCCACGACGCTGCTTTGTTCCGGCGGACGTGACTACACTTGCGGAGACGCCTGCCAGGTCGCACCACTGTTCGCGGTCCTCTGCACTGAAGACCAGCGGTACGAGACCTGGTTTGCACTCCGTGATTCGCAGGCCGAACTGTTCGGCGAGACTGTAGCCAAAGCCTGTTGCGCCCATCTTCGGGATCGATAGGCCGCCAGTTGCGACGACGACGGCTTCCGCTTGCCAGGTCGCGTCGGTTGTCTCAACCAGAAAGTGTTCTTCTCGCGTGACGGAAGTGATCCTGGTGTTGGTGATGATGCGGACGCCTGCGTCGGCGCACTCCCGTTCCAGCATGATCACGATGTCCATCGCGGAGCGGTCGCAGAAGAGCTGTCCCAATGTCTTCTCGTGATAACGGATGCCGTGTTTTTCGACTAAGGCGATTATGTCTGCTGGAGTGAAGCGGGCGAGGGCGGATTTTGCGAAGTGGGGATTGGCTGATAGAAAGTTTTCTGGGCGGCAGTGGATGTTTGTGAAGTTGCAGCGGCCACCACCGGAGATCAGGATCTTCTTACCGACGCGCTCGGCATGATCGAGCAGGACTACGCGGCGTCCGCGCTTTCCTGCTTCGATGGCGCACATCATTCCGGCTGCGCCTGCGCCGAGTATTACTGCATCTGCCTTCTGCGCGTTCGGTTTCGTGGTCATTCCTCTTTATGCGAAGCTTCATTGCTCGCTGATCTTGAGTGTCTCGGATTTGGTTCGTTTTTGCGGATACTGTTTGGACCAGGCCCTGTTTGCTTTTTTCCTACCCCACCCGGCAGATGAGGCACTTGAGGTAGCTGGTTTCGGGGAGGGTGAGGATTGCGGGGTGGTCGGGGGCGGCGCCACGGGTCTCGAGGAGCTGGACGCGGCGGCCGGCGTCGGTGGCGGCGGCGGAGACGACCTCGGTGAAGTCCTGCAGGGAGACGTGGTGGGAGCAGGAGCAGGTGATGAGGGTGCCGCCGGGGCGGAGCAGCTGCATGGCGCGGAGGTTGAGCTCCTTGTAGCCGCGGAGTGCGCCTTCGGCGGCGCGCTTGGACTTGGCGAAGGCGGGTGGGTCGAGGACGATGGTGTCGAATTGCTGGCCTGTGGACTCGTAGTCGCGGAGGAGTTCGAAGGCGTCGGCTTCGATCCAGTCGACCTGGGCTGCGAGGTCGAGGGTTGAGGTCGAGGTTGCGGTCGGCGACTTCGAGGGCGCTGCGGCTGGCGTCGACGCCGGTGACGTGGTGGCAGTTCTGGGCGAGATGGAGGGCGAATCCGCCTTGATAGGTGCAGATGTCGAGTGCGTTTGCCGCTGAGGCGTATGCGTGCGGCTGCGGCGTAGTTGAGGCGCTGATCGAGGAAGGCCCCGGTCTTTTGGCCGGAGGCGGCGTCGAAGTGAAATTGCAGGCCGTTGAGGGTGAAGATCGTGGTGAGTTGTGGTGATTCGGTGGTGTTAGCGTGGAGCGGACCCGGGGTTGGCGGGGCGAGTTGTTCGAGTTCGCGGATGCGGGGGTCGGGGCGCTCCCAGATGGTGAGGCCACCGGTGTCGGGGCGGAGGCGTTCGCGGAGGACTTCGGTCAGGAGTTGGCGGACGTCGTCCTGCGCGGTGCCCTGGGTGAGGAGTTGGAGGATGACGAGGTCGTTGTAGCGGTCGGCGACGATGCCGGGGAGGTTGTCGGCTTCGGAGAAGATGAGGCGGTGGGCGTCGTTCTCCATGGACTCGGGTGCGACTTCGTCTCGCAGGGCGAGGGCTGTGTGAAGTCGCTCGCGTAGTTGCTCGAGGTAGGAGGCTCGGGGCAGTGCAGCTTCGCTTGAGACGATTCTGACTGCGATCTGCGAGGCAGAGCTGTAGAGACCGGTGCCGAGGGGAATGCCGCGACTGTCCATGACGGTGACCAGCGCGCCGGGTGCTATTTCAGTGGCTCCGATGGGTGGAACCAACGATTCGATGTCGGATCGGTAGACCCAAAGGTGTCCGGCTCGTAGCCGGTCCGCAGCGCGTCGGGTGATGGATGCGGCTGGTCCGTGTGGTTGGGCCGCGACGACTCTAGGGGCCCGATCTTCTACTTTTCTGACCATAGTCAATGGTCGCATAGGTGCCCCCTCCCCCCTCCCCTTTGGGGGTATCTTGTACGGAAGTCATTATGTTTCAGTTGTTTGGCAAGACTTTGTGTCTGCAAAATATTGATTCTAATTAGGTTATGCGCAAAATATTACAAATAAACGGGTTATGGGGGAAATGGCGAAGGCCCCCGGTTTGAGCCGAGGGCCTTTTTTTCTCTGCTTTAAGTATAGCGGTTTGAGGCTAACTCATACGCCACGCGAATGTGCTGGATTGGCGCGGGGATATGCGGTTCCGGGGCTTGACAGGTTTGGTGGGTTTGGGCCGTCTGGTGATTCGATCATTCCTATATGTCGTACCTCAGCCTGGCAATGCTTAAGTGTCCGAGATACACGTTTGTGGGCTCAGTCTTGAGAAGAATTTTTAAGCGACCGCTGCCGCAGAGCCGTGCTCTATACCTTCGTGACTGTTGCTTTTTTATTCGTCTACGAAAGAACATCTCATAAGGGCTCTGACGGGCCTATATTCTTATCCTGAGTTTGCGGCTCGGATGATCAGAACCAGCGATGATGCAAACGCACTTCGTAAGGTGACATGAATCTCGGCAACACAGCGATGTGTATCGGTCTGAGACCCAACACTGAAAGAAACGAGGTTTGAATGGTTCCGTCTCCTGCATCACAGAAGGCTTTTCGGCTTTGGCCGTTCGTACTGATTGCTGCGGTGGCAGGCATTGCCGCGATTTGTTTTGCGTACACGGCTGGATGGCTGTCCCCACACAGGCTGACGCCTAAGAAGCTGGTAGCGGCCCTGGCGCCTCCGGGTGGTCCGGCATTGGGGCATCGCCGCAACCATGCCAAAGGCATCTGTTTTACCGGAACGTTTGAGGCAAACGGCGCAGGCTCAGCACTGTCCAAGGCGCCGGTTTTCGTTCGGGGTCAGTATCCGATTGTCGGACGGTTCAACCTTGGCACTCCGAATCCGAATGCTGATGACGCAATGGTGCGTGTGCGCGGTCTTGGCATCCGCATCACGACGCCGGATGGGCAGGAGTGGCGCAGTGCCATGATCAATGCGCCGATCTTTCCAGTTTCGACTCCGCAGGCCTTTTACGATTTGCTGACTGCCTCGGCGAGCAAAGACCCCGATGCGATGAAGAACTTCATTGCCGCAAATCCGGGGTTCCTTACATTTCTTCCCTGGGCCAAGAGTGACCAATGGACCGAGAGCTATGCGGAGGAGCCTTACAACAGTCTCAACTCGTTTCTGTTCGTCGATGAGTCGGGCGCGAAGCATACGATCCGCTGGTCGTTGATCCCAGCGGCACAACCTGTTTCTATTTCGCCAGCGGAGCTGGGCAAGCGCGGTCCCGACTATCTCGAGCAGGAGATCACGCAACGTGTGGCCGCGAGCCCTCAGCACTGGAACCTGATGGTCACCGTTGCCAACCCCGGCGACCCAACTGCAGATCCGAACAAGGCGTGGCCCGCTGATCGTCGTACGATCAACGTTGGAACGATGACAGTACAGCAGATTGAACCAGAGCCTGACGGCCCTTGCCGTGATATCAACTACGACCCGACCGTGCTGCCGGCGGGAATCACTACGTCGGATGATCCATTTCCTGCTGCACGCTCGGCAGCGTATTCGCGGTCGTACAACAGCCGCACAGCCGAAGAGGCGGACTACCCACGTAACGCGACAGGAGCCAAGCAATGACAACAACCCGCACACGCTTCGCCGCGCCGCAGCGGTTACTTCACTGGCTCATGGCAATCTGCATTCTGTCCATGTTGTTTATCGGTGTGGGTATGGTTTCGACGATCACGACCAAATACCTGACACTGGTCCAGATTCATAAGCCGCTCGGTATAGCTATCCTGGTACTGGCGCTTATTCGTCTAGCGCTACGCCTCTATTACGGTGCGCCTGCGCTGCCGGTCGATCTGCCGGCACCGATGAAGCTGGCTGCGGAGTTGTCGCAGTACATCTTCTATGCGCTGATGATCGCCATGCCGCTGATCGGTTGGGGCATGTTGTCCGCTGCGGCGTATCCAGTTGTGCTCTTCGGCAGTGTGCATCTGCCATCGATTCTGCCTGTGAGTCCCAGCCTCCATACGCTACTGTGGCATGCACATTACTACCTGGCCTTTGCGTTTTTCGGACTCATCCTGATGCACGTCTCCGCAATTCTCTTTCATAAGCTGGTGAGAAATGATGGGGTGTTTGAAGCAATGGCTTCGGTGTCCACAGACGACCATCCAGAGTGATCCGGTTATTCCGTTCGCAATGCAAGGCTCGTGCTCGCCTTCGCAGTGCCACGCCTTAGTCGATTGAATGATTGATGGGTTGTGGGCCTGCTGACATTTTGCATCTTCTATTGCATTCCCATAGAGCGTGGGAGCATACTCCTATGTGAAGACAATAGGAGCGGCATGGGTGACAAGGCGGATGTGTGGCAGGGGACGCTGGCGTTGATGGTGTTGAAGACGCTGGAGAGTATGGGGTCGCTGCATGGGTATGGGATTGCGCGACGGATTGAGCAGACGAGTGGAGATGTGCTTTCGCTGAACTATGGGACGCTGTATCCGGCGTTGCTGAAGCTGGAGCAGGAGGGGGCGATTGTGTCGGAGTGGGGCGTGTCGGACAACAATCGCAAGGCGAAGTTCTACAAACTGACACGCGCTGGGCGCAAGCAGATCGCGAAAGAGACGAGCAACTGGGCGCAGACGACGGCGATTCTGGAGCGGTTTCTCAGAGCGAAGTCGACGGAGGATCCGGCATGAAGAGTATGCGGGCATGGTTGAAGCGATTGGCCGGGATGTTTTCGTCTGAGAGCCGCGAACGAGAATTTGCGAGCGAGCTTGAGGGGCATCTGCAGATGCAGACTGATGACAATGTTCGCGCGGGTATGACGAAGGAGGAGGCTCGCCGTAACGCCATTTTGAAGATTGGCGGGTTGGAGCAGACGCGACAGGCCTATCGTGAGCGCGGTACGGTTCCCTTCTTCGAGACGCTGCTGCAGGATCTTCGTTTTGCGTTCCGTCAGCTTTGGAAGAATCCAGGGTTCACTGTTACGGCTGTGTTGATGCTTACGCTTGGCATTGCGGCGAGTGTTGCGATCTTCGCATTTGTCGATGCAGCGCTGTTGAAGCCTCTTCCTTATTCGGATCCAAGGAGTCTCGTCGATGTGACGGAGAGTATCGCGGTGTTTCCACATGCCAATCTTTCCTATCCGGACTATCTCGACTGGAAGCAGATGAACCACAGCTTCCGCTCGCTGGATGTCTATCAGGGAGCGCGCTATCTGCTGCAGACGCCGTCGGGGGTTGAGCCTGTTCAAGGTCTGCGCGTGACGGACGGTTTTTTTCATACGCTTGGCGTTACTCCAATGCTGGGACGCGATTTTTATTCCGGCGAAGATCAGTTGAGCGCTCCACGCACGGTGATTCTGAGCTACTCCACATGGCGGAAGAGGTTTGGGGGCGACAAAGATATTGCAGGCAAGAGTGTCGTGTTGAGTGGCGTGCCGTACACGATTGTGGGTGTGATGCCCGACAGCTTCGAGTTTGCGCCTCGCAATAATGCAGAGTTCTGGGCAACGATGCATGCAGGAGCTGAGAGCAGTTGTGATCTGAGACGTAGTTGCCACGGGCTGGTGGGAGTTGCGCGACTGAAGGACGGGGTTTCGATTGCAGCGGCTCTTGCAGATACGAAGGCGATTGCGCAACAACTGGAGCGGCAGTATCCCGACTCAAATCGCGGGCAGGGTGCGACGGTTCATTCACTGTCAGATGCGTTCGTTGGAGATGTTCGCCCGATTCTGTTTCTTCTGCTGGCGGGTGCGGGCCTGCTTCTGTTGATCGCGTGTGTGAATGTGGCGAGTCTGCTGCTGGTGCGGTCGGAGAGTCGAAGGAAGGAGATCGCCGTGCGAGGTGCGCTGGGTGCCTCGCCTCTGCGGCTTGTGCGTCAATTTGTAACCGAAGGTGTTCTGCTTGTCTTTGGGAGTTCGCTACTGGGTCTGGTGTGTGCGGTCTTTGCTTCGCGGGCGTTGCTGAGTCTTATCCCCACAGACATGCTGCTCCATATGCCGTATCTTCGTGGACTCGGAGTGAACTTTCACGTTGTATGTTTTGCCCTAGGTATTGCGTTACTGGCTACGGCGATATTTTCGCTGACACCGATTGTCAGGTTGTCGTTCGGAGAGATGCGCGAGGGCCTGACGGAGGGTTCGCGAGGATCGGCGGGTGTGCTTTGGCGGAAGATTGGTGCGAACCTTACTGTGCTGGAGCTTGCGATTGCAACTGTGCTGCTGGTGGGGGCCGGATTGTTGGGTAAGAGCTTCTATCGTTTGTTGCACGTTGATCTGAACTTTCAACCTGACCACCTTGCGACGCTCTCTGTCTCGCTTCCAGCGAAGACTTATGCAAAGGATGAGCAGGTGGTTGCGGCGCGCAGACAGCTTGTAGATCGTATTGCGGGGCTGCCGGGTGTGACCGCTGTGGCAACGACAAGCCAGCTTCCGGTCACCTCAAATGGCAATACCGATTGGGTGCGTTTTGTTGGTCGCGCGTACAACGGCGAACATAACGAGGTGAATGAGCGTGAGATCACTGCGAACTATTTTTTACGGTGAAGACGAGGCTGATTCACGGACGGTTTTTCAATTCGGACGAAGACGGTACGAAGCCTCGTGTTGTGATCATCAATGAGTCGTTTGCCAAGTTGTATTTTCCAGGTCAGGATCCTGTGGGTGCGCGTATTGGCGACACCGCGTTGTCGCCTAAGTCGATCAAGGAGATTGTCGGTGTCGTAGAGGATCTGCGCGAGTCGTCGCTCGATGAGAAGACTCTGCCTGCGGTCTACTATCCGGCGTATCAGAGTCCGGATACGGATTTCTATCTGGTGGTTCGTACGACTCAGGACGAGAAGAGCGATGTTGCCAACGCTTGTCTCGACGATTCGCGAATTCGATAAGGGGATCGGCATGTCGGAGGAGTCGACGATGGTGCTGAATATCAGTGGCTCGCAGACGGCTTACATGCACCGCTCATCGGCGTGGCTGGTGGGAGGATTTGCGGCGATGGCTTTGCTGTTGGGGATGATCGGGCTCTATGGCGTGATTGCGTATTCGGTGGGGCAGCGGACTCGCGAGATTGGCGTGAGGATGGCGCTGGGGGCGCAGAGGGAGATGGTGGAGCGGATGGTTTTGAAGGAGGGTGGACGGCTGGCGGCGCTGGGGATTGTTGTTGGGCTGGTGTGCTCTCTGGCAGCTACGTGGATGGTCCGAAGTGTGTTGTTTGGGGTGCAAACGTGGGATTTTGGGACGCTGGGTGGAGTGGCTATGCTGCTTGCTGCTGCTGCTCTGCTTGCCAGTTATATTCCGGCGCGTAGGGCGGCTTCGATCAATCCGGTGGAGGCGCTGCGGGCAGAGTAGGCGCTGTTCTTTCGATTCTGTCTTCTATCTGCGGAACTATTTCTTCACGTTCGGCGTTTCTTTGAGTGTCGATTGTTTTCTGTGCAGGGCGGATGGTCGAGCGAGACTGTGTCCTCTCGACAACTCGGCGTAGTCGCATGGATATACTTCTGACACAAGAATATTTTCGGTTGGGAGAACGCAAGGATGTTGACGAATCGGATGTGGATTGGTGTTTCTGCCGCGGTTCTGCTGGTGTCGGCTGTGTCGGCGATGGGTGCGGGGCCGCAGGACAAGAAGCAGCGGAGAAGAAGGACGAGAAGGTTGTGGTGACGGGAACTCCGAGAGTTACGCCCGCCCCGGTGCCGACGGCGGACTCGACTACGGAAGGGACGGTGACGGTTGGCGGGCAGACGATTGCGTACAAGGCGGTTGCGGGGACGCTGACGGTGGGGTCGACCGACGCGCAGGACGCGACGCTGGGACTTTGAGGGAAGCTGCTGCCGGATTCGGGGGAGAAGCCGCCGGACAAGGACAAGCCCGAAGAGGCTACGGCCACGGCGCGGATTTTTTATGTGGCGTACTTCAAGAAGGATGCGGCGGCGGAGCAGAGGCCGGTGACGTTTCTGTACAACGGCGGGCCGGGCTCGGCGACGATGTGGCTGCACATGGGATCGTTTGGGCCGCGGCGGGTGGTGACGCCGGATGCGGAGCACCAGGAGGGCGCACCGTACAAGATCGTCAATAACGACTACAAGCCTGCTGGATGTGAGCGACCTCGTGTTCATCGATGCGCCGGGGACGGGGTTCAGCCGGATCTTTGGGCAAGGACAAGGAGAAGGCGTTCTGGGGCGTCGACCAGGATGCACATGCGTTTGAGCGGTTCATTCGGCGGTTTCTGACGAAGTATGACCGCTGGAACTCGCCGAAGTATCTGTTTGGGGAGAGCTATGGGACGCCGCGGTCGCGCGGTGTTGAGCGCGGTCTGCAGAATGTGGATCTGAACGGGATTGTTCTGCTGTCGCAGATTTTGAGCTTCGATAACAGCGTCGATGGGCCGAAGTGGAATCCGGGGGTCGACCAGGCGTATGCGCTGGCGCTTGCCGACGTTTGCGGCGAGCGCTTTCTATCACAAGAAGCTGCCGACGCAGCCTGCGGCGCTGGAGCCGTTTCTGGCCGAGGTGGAGCAGTTTGCGCTGGGCGACTACATGAGCGCGCTGTTGCAGGGGAGGAGCTACCGGAGGCACGGAAGCAGGCGGTGGCGGAGAAGCTGCATGAGTATACCGGGTTGCCGGTGGCGTATCTGTTGAAGGCGAATCTGCGGGTGACGGGCGGGATGTTCGAGCAAGGACCTGCAGCTGGATGATGAGACGACGACGGGGCGGCTGGATACACGGTACAAGGGGCCGGATCTGGATCCGCTGAGCGAAGAGGCGGAGTACGACCCGCAGAGCAATGCGATTTCGTCGGCGTATACGGCGGCGATCAACTCAGTATCTGCGGAAGGACCTGAAGTACGGGCACGCAGCAGACGTACAAGCCGGGAGCGTATGTCGGATCCGGACTTTTCGTGGGACCTTCGGCATCAGGCTGCCGGATGGGCCGCCGGCGAATCAGCAGGAGGCGGGGACGAACGTGATGCCGGACCTGGCGTTCACGATGAAGTCCAACCCGAAGATGAAGGTGATGCTGGCGGGCGGGTACTACGATCTGGCGACGCCATTCTTTGAGGGCGATGTACGAGATGCATCATCTGCAGATTCCGCAGAAGCTGCAGGGGAATATCAGCTACCACTACTACCAGAGCGGGCACATGGTCTATGTGAATGAGGACGTGCTGAAGCAGTTCCATGCGGATGTGGCGGCGTTTATCCGGGGGACGGAAGACGGCAAGTAATTCGCGGCAAGTTTTGCATTCGAAGCCACCCTTTGAGGTGGCTTTGGTGTTTAATTCTTCGTAAGCTGTTGATTTATTTAGAAATGTACTAGGCAAAAATATGAGTGTATTTAAATCATATTTTATGCAACCATTGGAGCTATAATTCGTCTAACTAAGTGCAGGACGATGGAACACTGTCGTCCTGGACATTTCAAGTATTTGATTCAAGGAGGGTTTTATGACGACTATGACTCGATTTGTGCCGCTGCGCTCGTCGTTTGAGGATGTTGCCGGATTGCAGAAGCGTTTGAACTCGATCTTCAACGACTTTGCCGGATCGGAGGGCTCGAATGCCGGATTTACTCCCGCGGTCGATGTCTACGAGGATGCCGAGAAGCTGGTTTTGAAGCTGGAGATTCCTGGGGTGAAGCAGGAAGATCTGGATATCCGAATGGAGAACAATACGCTTGTCATTAAAGGCGAGCGTAAGTTCGAACACACCGAGAAGGCTGAGAACTTCCACCGGATTGAACGCCGGTTCGGAAGCTTTGTCCGGAGCTTTACGCTGCCGCAGACCGTCGACACAGAGGGTGTGACTGCTACTTCGGACGCTGGAGTGTTGACGATCTCTCTGGCGAAGAAGGCGGAGGCTCAGCCGAAGCAGATCAAGGTGCAGGTGGGTGCGCCGAAGCAGGTTGAGGCGCAGGCTGCTCAGTAAGTGTGACGAATGATTGCTTATGGGGAGGCTAGATGCCTCCCCATTTGTTTTGGTGATGTGGTTCTGGATCAGACGCGCAGGCTTAGAGCGCGCAGGGCGACGATGAAGAGGAACGGCTCGGCGAACCAGAGGGAGTGATTGCCGAAGCGGGGTGCGGCCCACGCTCCAATGATGGCTCCGGTTAGGAAGCAGAGGCAGATGAAGCCCAGGTCGAACGCTTTGGCGCGTCCCTTTTGGCGGCCCTCCGGGGTGACGCCCGGTGCGAGGGTGTCGTAGAGGCCTTCGACTGTGTCGCGCAGGTTGCCGGTGACGAAGGTTGAGTTGTAGGCGAAGCTTTCGACGCGGCGATAGCTGGCGACTTGAAACGCGCCGACGAATGCGGTGGTCGCGGTGATGATCATGTGGGGAGCTTCGAGAGAGAGCCAACCAAGGCCGAAGAGCGCGGCGATCTCGAACGTCAGGCCGAGCAGCAGGAAAGGGCGGTCCTGAAAGCTGGAGCGCACACGTTTCGAGGTAACGACGCCGGCGATGAAGCCGCCGATGGGGACGAGGTGGAGAACAATATCTGCCCAGTTGCGGCCAACCAAGGCGATTCCGAGAAAGATGACGTTGCCGGTCATGGCGTTGGCGAAGACGTGGCCGTTGTTGAGGTAGACGACAGCGTCGAGCAGGCCTCCGGCGGTGGCGAGAAGCATGGCGTCGGGGAGTGCGTTGGGCTGGACGGAGATGCCGGCGGTGATGGGCATGGATTGAGACTGAGTGCTACAGGCTGATGGTAAAGGGTGAAGGCGTCTACTGGGCATTGTTTTGTGAGCTGTAAGAATCGGATGTTGCGGGTGGAAATACGCTGATGACTCTGCTCTAATGTGATTGCTCTCTCCCTCCCTCCGGGCCCCCACCTAAAAATCTACGTTCTGAGGCTTGCATATGCGTGTCGTTCGGCTCTTCGTGTTGGTTGCGGCTGTCTGTTTGTCTGCGAATCTTCAGGCTCAAGCGGAGGATGTGCTGACCCCGGTGGTTGCGTCGGCGATGAAGCCTTCGACGGTTGCCTTTCGGGGGACGGATAACAAGCTGCATCTTGTCTACGAGCTGGAGATTACGAATACGGGCAGCGCGATGGCGACGTTGCAGGGAGTTGATGTTGTGAGTGCTGCCGATTCGAAGCAGGTACTTGCCAGCTTCGAAGGCGCGGCTTTGTTGTCTCGTCTGCGTTATGCCGGGCGCGGCGATGCGATGACTGCGGCGACGATCGGGTTCAGTGAGACGCGGCTACTGCTGATTGATATCGCCCTCGATGGGGACGCTCATCCGCCTACGAGCTTGATGCATCGGTTTCATCTGCTGGCAGGTGGGCCTCCGGGGTCGCCGAAGGATCTGGCGGTGGAGCAGACCTATACGATTGCGCCCATTGCGGTGAGTACGGATGTACTTGTGCTTGGGCCGCCACTTACGGGCAAGGGGTGGGTGGCTCTCAATGGATGCTGCGAGGCGGGAGGTGTGCATCGTGGCAGTGGCCAGCCTGTCAACGGAGTGATGCAGTTTGCGCAGCGGTTCGCGATTGACTGGATGCTGCTGGGTCCGGATGCAAGGATCTTTCGCGGGGACGGAAAGGGTGTCAAGGACTACTTCGACTACGGCGCTACAGTGATTGCAGTAGCCGACGGCATCGTCGTCGATGCGCTTTCGACGCTTGATGATCAGTTGCCGGGAGACCTGCCTGATCCCAAGACGATCACTATCGAAAACGTGGATGGCAACCATATCGTGCTCGACCTTGGTCAGGGCAGATATGGGTTCTATGCTCATCTGCAAAAGAACTCGCTGCTGGTTCACAAGGGGGACCATGTGAAGCGGGGACAGGCGCTTGCGCTGCTTGGCAATACGGGCAATACATCGGCTCCTCATCTTCACTTTCACGTGATGGATGGCACTTCTGTGCTGGGGTCGTCGGGCCTGCCTTATGTGATCGATCACTTCAAGGTTGCGGGTCAGTTGCCGGCTGCGCAGTTCAATGCGAGTGGGCTCGACGGAGAGTGGAGCAAAGGTCTCCTCGCCAATCCGTCGAGTCGGAAGCTGGAGTTTCCCGTCGATCTGACGGTGACCGATTTTTAGAGTGTGACTCATTCAAATTAACCATCTCATCGGCGAGCGGTGACGGAAGGTTTGTGGTGAGCGCGATAGACGTAATGCCCCACCAACCATCCAACCGCACTCCCCACGAGGACATCCGTCGGGAAGTGTTCCTGACCCATGACTCTTGTCAGGCTCACACCAGTTGCAAGGGTGTACACCCCCAACTGAGTCCAGCGAGACGGGTATTCTCCGGCGATCACAGCAGCGGAGGACCATGCGAGAACACTGTGGGCGGAGGGGAAAGAGGAGTCTAAGCCAGCATCTGACTGGAAGAATAGACCGTGTGCGTTGTTCATAGCCGGTCTCTCTCGCCAAAAGACAAGCTTCATGGCCTGTTCAACGATGACTCCATTTACGAGGGCTTCGCCGCCCAGAATGCCGGCTTCACGAGCATGCTCGTCGTCTTTGAAGTGGCCAAATCCGTATAGCGCTACCGGGGCGGCAATGAAGCTTCCAAGGAGCACGTTCGAGGCGTTTATGTTGGCCTGGTTGAAGCTGGGATCCTGAGAGACGACGGACGACATTACGTGATGGTCGGTAGCGATTCCTGCGCCAGTTGCGGCGGCGAGAGGTATCAGCCATTCGAGATCATGTGTGCGAATGCGAAGCGGACTGGTCCAGATCGCTGCCTGATCTTTCAGGATGTGGATGGGAGTGTTGCGAAGTGTAACTGCGTCTTTTTCCGGGATTTGAGGGGTGGGCGCGTCGGGCAACGAGGAAGAGCTGCTTTGGGAGGGCTTTGCGGCATCTGCCGTTTGCGCTCCTATATATCCACATAACCCCAACACGAGGGGGAGAGCGAGGAGAGGCTTCAGATAGATGCTTTTGGGTGGTTGCAGAAGCTGGAGATATTTGGGCATGGTCGATTCCTCATAGTTGTTCGTTAAGAGCCCCGTACTTGTGTCGAGACGTTGAAATGGTTGCGCTACCACGCTGGTGATAAACGCGGCATGCTCTAGCAGTTGAGCTATGTGCAGTCAGGTCGCAAGGTTGAGCAGGGCAAAGCGGTGCGATATCGGGCTTTTATGCCAGAATCCATCGCAGATCGAGAGAAACGGGCGCACCTTCGGGCGCCGATGTTATCGCTTGAGCACCAGCTCAGCGTAGAGATCAAATGCGGAGAGGAGTTAGCGGAGGGCTTCCTGTAGGCTCAAGGGCGTCATCGGTATACAGTCGCTCTGCTGCCCGCGTCGAAAGGATTTGATATGGGCGTTCGTTCGAAGATGCCAGGTAAGGAATGTAGCGAAGACGTTTGGCAAAGGTGAGGACAATTCCAACGCCAACGAACCATGCTGTCAGGTGAATCTCTGTGTCACTCACTGGACCCGGGTCGCTGTCCCAGCGGTCGAAGCTCTCCATGAGCGGAGTGAGAGCCGCCAGGACCAAAACAATCCCCGCTATTACCTGGAAGAGACGACGAGACATTAGACAAAGACTATTCAACTAGGGCCTCTCGTGCAAATGGCCCCCATGCCTGGTCGCCTGTGCCGAAGCCGTCCATACGACAAACGACTGAGTTGGGGAGTTGCAGAGGAGGTGCATCGCGGTACGGGCATGCCTGTGAACGGCAGGCTGAGTTTTGCGGGAGTTTTCGGTCGACCTTCGTTCGCGTTCCAGCATATTCCTGCTCGGCGGAGCAGATCCCAGATGATCTCTTTTCATCCGATTAGCACTTTTGCTAGTCGCGGTAGCTGCTCCCGGGGTTCAAACTATCTGAGTCTTGAATAGTGAATGAATTCTGGGCCCGAGTGATCTCCTCCACAGTTTGCAGTGAAAATCCAGATTTTACTGGGTAGTGGAGTTGAGTTCGGACGAGGAAAGAATCGGAAGCCTATGAGCTCAGTGGCGGTAAGCTCGATCGTATTTGCGCTAATCTTCACCGGATCGCTTGTTGGGATGGTTCTGCGCCGGGCTTTGCCAGTCGCGCATCTGGGACAGGATGCAAAAGACACGATGAGGCTTGCGATTGGGCTTGTCGCGACTATGACTGGCCTGGTGCTGGGTATGCTCGTCTCTTCGGCGAAGGGTTATTACGACGGCCAAAAGAACAAGGTCACAGAGATGTCTACCGAGATTATCGTTCTCAATAACTCTCTTGCCGCATTTGGACCTGAGGCCGACCAATTTCGTATCGACGCCCGCCAGACCGTTGAGGCTGCGGTTGATCGGATCTGGCCCAAAGAGAAGTCGAGTCTATCTCAGCTCAAGCCGAAAGAGAATGACGTTTACCTTAGCGCGCAGTTGCAATTGCTTGTTCCAAAGAACGACCTGCAGGCTTCGGCCAAGGCTCAGGCAGTAGGGCTACTTCAAAGCCTGAGACGGTCAAACTGGCTAATGTTTCTTGAGTCAGAGCAGGCTTCCATTCCAACGCTGCTGTTGGTGGTTGTCACGTCCTGGCTGGTAGTTATCTTCATAAGCTTTGGTATCTTCGCTCCGCCAAATGCAACCGTCATCGCGACGCTGATCATCTGTGCCGTGGCGGTCTCCGGCGCGATCTTCATCATCTCGGAGATGTATTCCCCCTTCAATGGGGTCTTGAGAATCTCCTCTGCCGCAGTTCGGGATGCGCTGAACCAACTGGCCGCGGGTCAATAGAACTAAGTTGTCTAGCTGTTTACGGCACGATGGCATCGCTCAGCACGTTGACGTTCACGAATGGCAGCGCGATTGGTGTGAGATTTTTGGGAAGATCGACGGGTCTGAGGTCTGTTGGCAGGGCGGAGGATATCGCTGAGTGCACAGCCTCCATCAATGCGTCGCGAGTAGGATAGTCACGCGGCTCGATCAATGGGAGATAGGTGACCTGAACATCACCGGGATGGATACCGGCGCTGTTTTTGGGCATGAGGCGTTCCGTTCCGGCGATGGCGACAGGAATGATCGGCGCTCCTGACCGTTCTGCCAGGAAGAACGAACCTTTTTTGAAGCTGGTGAGACGGCCATCGGGCGAGCGGGTGCCCTCTGGAAAGACCAGCAGATGAAGGCCTGAGCGGATGGCGTCGGAGGCAGCTTGAACACTGCGGCGACTTCCCTCTAATGAGCCACCGCGTTCGATGGGGACGAACTTGCCCATACGCATTGCCGTACCCAGGATGGGAATCCGCATGAGCGAACTTTTCATCAGTATGGAAGTACGGCCAGGGATGAGCGGGAGGATTATCGGCGGGTCAAGATTGGAGGCGTGGTTCGCCATGAAGATGCATGGCCGACCGGCTGGAACGTTTTCGAGGCCGCTGAGTTTGACGCGGATGCCGGCGGCTTGTGTGCCGATGCGGGCGATGCGCATGAGGCCCGACCTGTAGAGGATGTCGGTTTTGCCGGTAATCAGGGAGTAAAGGATGCCAAGGATTCCGGCGGGAGGGCCGAGGGCCAGATATACGATGGCGAGCTTAATTGTGGAGAAGGTCACTCCGACGCTGGAAATTTGTCCATAAAGACATGCTATGCCGGGTGAGGAATGTCTATGTGTTTTATTTGTAATGCTTTCCTTATTTAATAATTGAAGCATGGCAGAATGTGAGTGAGTTATTATCACATTTCACGCATCTTGTTGAGCCTTGGCGCGTCTAATTCGTAAGGGTAAAACTGAAATTGATGAGGGACAGGGTTTATGGCGATTAAGTGGGAGCGTTTGACGGTGAAATCTCAGGAGGCCGTGCAGGCAGCTAGCGGTCATGCTGCGGAGAATGGCAATCCGGAGGTGCAGCCGCTGCATTTGATGGCGGCGCTGTTGGAGGACCGCGAGGGAGTGGTGATCCCGGTGCTGGAGAAGGTTGGGGTGCCGGTGGAGCAGCTGCTTTCGGGGGTGAACTCGGCGATTGAGAAGTTGCCGAAGGTGCAGGGTGGGGGGCAGCCGGGGCTGTCGGCTGCGTTGCAGAAGGTGTTGGAGCAGGGGTTCAAAGAGGCGGAGAGCTTTAAGGACGACTACGTCTCGACGGAGCATCTGCTGCTGGCGCTGTCGAAGACGAAGAATGACCCGGTGCAGCTGGCACTGGCGGCGCTGGGTGGGACGCATGAGGCGATTCTGAAGGCGTTGAGTGCGGTTCGCGGCGGGCAGCGGGTGACGGACCAGAATCCCGAGGGCAAGTTTCAGGCGCTGGAGAAGTACGCGAAGGATCTTACGGATCTGGCGCGAAGAGGAAAACTTGACCCGGTGATCGGGCGGGATGAAGAGATTCGGCGTGTGGTGCAGGTGCTGAGCCGACGGACGAAGAACAATCCTGTGTTAATCGGTGAGCCGGGCGTTGGTAAGACGGCGATCGTCGAGGGGTTGGCTCGGAGGATCTTTCTCGGCGATGTGCCGGAGATTCTGCGTAACAAGAGAGTGTGCTCGCTCGATCTTGGCGCGATGATCGCCGGGGCGAAGTTTCGTGGCGAGTTTGAAGACCGGCTGAAGGCTGTGCTGAAGGAGATTGAGGACTCGAACGGTGAGGTTATTTTGTTCATCGACGAGTTACATACTTTGGTGGGCGCGGGTGCGAGCGAAGGGTCGCTCGATGCGAGCAATATGCTGAAGCCAGCGCTGGCTCGCGGCGGTTTGCGGGCGATTGGTGCAACTACGCTGGCTGAATATCGCAAGTACATCGAGAAGGATGCGGCGCTGGAGAGGCGATTTCAGATTGTGTTCGTCGGCGAACCGAACGTCGAGGATACGGTTGCGATTCTGCGTGGGCTGAAGGAGAAGTACGAGGCACACCACAAGGTTCGGATCAAGGATTCGGCGATTGTGGCGGCGGCGACGTTGAGCCATCGGTATATCTCGGACCGGTTTCTGCCGGATAAGGCGATCGACCTGGTCGATGAAGCTGCGGCGGCGCTGGCGATTCAGATTGGGTCTGTGCCGGTAGAGATTGATGATCTGGAGCGGAGAGCGACCTCGCTTGAGATTGAACGCGCTGCGTTGAAGCGAGAGAAGGATGCTGGCTCGCAGGAGCGGTTGGAGATTGTCGAGCGCGAACTGGCTGAGGTAAAGGAAGCTTCTGCGGGTCTGCGTGCGAGATGGCAGACGGAGCGCGGCGCGATTGGCAAGATGGCTGAGTTGAAGGAGCAGTTGGAGTCGCTGCGCTTCCAGATGGGCGAGGAGACTCGTAAAGGGAATCTGCAGCGTGCGGCGGAGCTGCAGTACGGCGAGATTCCGAAGTTGGAGGCGGAGCTGCGCGAGCTGACGGCTGAGCAGGATGCTGCTGTTCGTGAAGATGAAGCTGAGGCGAAGTCGGGAGCTGCGAAGAAGCCGTCGCGGATGTTGAAGGAAGAGGTCGACGAAGAGGATATCGCTGCTGTGGTGTCGAAGTGGACGGGAATTCCTGTTGCGAAGATGCTCGAAGGCGAGATGCAGAAGCTGGTGCAGATGGAGGATCGTCTGCGTGAGCGGGTGGTTGGTCAGGATGAGGCGCTGAATGTAGTAGCGAATGCGATTCGCCGGTCGCGTGCGGGACTCTCCGATCCGAAGCGGCCGATTGGTTCGTTTATTTTTCTGGGGCCGACCGGTGTTGGAAAGACCGAGACGGCGAAGGCGTTGGCGGAGTTTCTCTTTGATGATGAGGCCGCGATGGTGCGGATCGACATGAGTGAGTACATGGAGAAGCATGCGGTGGCGCGGTTGATTGGAGCGCCTCCGGGATACGTGGGGTACGACGAAGGCGGGCAGCTGACTGAGGCGGTGCGCAGGCGGCCGTATGCGGTGGTGCTGTTCGATGAGATTGAAAAGGCGCATCCGGATGTGTTCAATGTGCTGTTGCAGGTGCTCGACGATGGCCGGCTGACGGACTCAAAGGGCAGGACGGTGGACTTCAAGAACACTGTGCTGATCATGACATCGAATGTCGGTGCAGGGCAGTTATCTACGGCCTGGGCACAGGGCGAGGATGGCTTTGAAGAGGCAAAGGCCCGCGTGATGGATGAGCTGCGCAAGCACTTCAAGCCGGAGTTCCTGAATCGCGTGGACGATATCGTGATCTTCCATCCGTTGGCCGATGAGCAGCTGACTCACATCGTTGATCTGCGATTGAAGGACTTGCAGAAGCTTCTGGTCGATCGCAAGATTACGCTGGAGCTGACGGACGAGGCGCGGAAGGCGATCTTCAAGGCTGGATACGATCGGGCTTATGGAGCGCGGCCTTTGAAACGTGCGATCCAACGGCTGGTGCAAGACAAGCTGGCAGTGAAGATTCTCGATGGCAGCGTGTTGCATGGTGATCATGTGGTGGTGACGGCGGGCAAGGATGGGCTGCAGTTTGTGGTGAAGGAGCGGGAGCCCGTGAAGGTCTAACGGTTCGACGGGATCTACTCTTATGTCTGGCGACGACGATGAGATGAGGGCATGGGTCCGAATAGAATTGACGCTGCCAGCAGCGGAACCGAGCACTCACTCAAAGCATAGCTTCTTGAATAACAACCGATTCTCCGTTGCGCCCTGTATCTTTTAATCCATGGAAGTTTCCAATGCGGCGGTGCGCGCTCCAAGCAACTCCTCTATCAGGAGGGTCGCTGAACTGGACTCACTCAGGGGTGTCGCAGCGGTGGCCGTGGTTTGCCATCACTGGCGAGATGCCTTTTGGACCGCTCTGCCTCATTGGTATTTTCAGCCATTCTTTGCAGGACATGAGGCGGTCATTCTTTTCTTCGTCCTGAGCGGTTACGTGCTTTCACTTCCGATGTGGGCGAATAAGGTTTCTGCCTATCCGGAATATCTCGCGCGACGTGTAAGCCGGATCTACTTACCCTACCTGGCCGCTGCTGTTGTGGCAGGTATTGGATGCTATTTCTTCGTTGGCTCACGGTTGCCACTTACTCCGTGGTTCTATGAGACATGGCAGACACCGCTCAGCGTCCGGGTCGTTTGGCAACAGTTCGTGATGGATCCGCGACCCGTATTGAATACGGCATTTTGGTCGCTGCGTTACGAGATGGAGATGTCTCTGATCTTTCCATTTTTGTGTTTGCTAATGGTGCGAATGGGGCGCCACTCTGGCCTCTTTCTTGTAGCGGCGACGGGCATATCGGCATATCTGCTGTTTCGCATCGGGGCGGGGCCGACGAATCTAGGCCAGACGATGTACTACTCGACCTCTTTTATCGCGGGCGCGGCACTTTCGCGCGAGCGGGAGACGTTGAAGAGAGTTATTGGAGACATACGCGCGCCTCTGTTGTGGTTGATGTTGTTGCTTTCTATTGGGGCGTATTGCTATGGACCTTTTGTATCGCCGGTGCAGCGAGCGACGGACTTGTTGACCATGCTTGGTTCCTGTGGCGTGATTCTGCTGATTCAGGATTCCAGGCTTCGTGTCGGCTTGAGAAGCCCAGTTGCCGAGTACCTTGGTCGTATCTCCTACAGTTCGTACCTGATTCATGGAACGGTTTTGTTTGTCGGATTGAACCTTCTTTATGGAAACGTGTCGATGATGATGTTCGCCGTAATCTACGGAGTGACGACATTGATCGCTACGCATCTGTTCTGCATCTTTATCGAGGAACCTTCGCTGCGTCTCGGCAGACGTCTTGCTAAACGAATGCAGGAGCGAAAGACTCTACAGATGGCGTTAACGAAGAAGGCGTTGAGAGTGGAGTGAGACAATGTGCGAGGCTGGTGAAGGGACTACTCAGTAAGAACGAATGCAAAAAAAAGCGATCATCATTGGTGCGGGGCCAGCGGGGCTGACGGCGGGGCTTGAACTGCTGCGGCGGACCGATATTAAACCGATCATCTTGGAAGTGAGTCAGGAGATTGGCGGAATTTCGCGGACGATTCAATACAAGGGCAACCGAATGGATATTGGCGGCCATCGGTTTTTCTCAAAGAGCGACCGGGTGATGCAGTGGTGGGTCGACCTGATGCCGCCCGACGTTGAAGATGCGGGGTCGGAGCCGGAGATTAGTTATCAGGGAAAAAAGCGTGTTGTGGCGGTGCCGGCGCGACTGCTTGAGGAGCCTGTTTTGCGTGGGGTTGGACCGATTGATCCTCATGCAGCCGAGAAGACGGATGGAGACGAGGAACTGGACGTAACGTCTGCCGAGATGCTGGTTGAAGTGGCACCGCATGATCCTGATCTGGTGATGCTGATTCGACCGCGGAAGAGCCGGATCTACTATCTGCGCAAGTTTTTTGACTATCCGATTACGTTGACGGCGACGACGCTGAAGAATCTTGGGCTGGCGAGGACGTTTCGTGTCGGTGTGAGTTATATGAAGTCGCAGGTGAGCCAGATCGCGCCGGAGAAGAGTCTCGAGGACTTTCTGATCAACCGGTTTGGAAGGCAGCTTTATCTGACGTTCTTCAAGAGCTATACGGAGAAGGTTTGGGGAACGCCTTGTGATGAGATCTCCGCTGAGTGGGGCGCGCAAAGGATCAAGGGGCTGAGTCTGACGACGGCGGTGAAGCATTTTTTGAAGAAGGCTTTTGGCGGGAAGCAGAAGGGTGATCTGGCACAAAAGGGGACGGATACGAGCTTGATTGAGCGGTTTATGTATCCGAAGTTTGGGCCTGGGCAGTTGTGGGAGCATGTGGCAGATCAGATTCGCGAAAAAGGCGGAGAGATCCACATGGGGTGGAAGGTGGATCGGATTCATTGCGAGGGTAGGCGTGTGGTGTCCATCGACGCGGTGAATGCGCAGGGGGAACGGCAGACATTTGCGGGGGATTATTTCTTCTCGACGATGCCGATGCGGGAGCTGGTGGAGGCGATGGATGCTCCAGTGCCTGAGAATGTGCGCGAGGTTAGTGCTGGGTTGCAGTATCGCGACTTCATTACTGTGGGGCTGCTGGCGGATCGGTTGAAGGTGAAGGAGACCGATGGAGGGTTGCTGAAGGACACCTGGATCTATGTGCAGGAGCCGGATGTGATCCTGGGGCGGTTACAGATATTCAATAACTGGAGCCCATACCTGGTGGCCGATCCAACGAAGGTGTGGATTGGGTTGGAGTACTTCTGTTATGACACCGATGATCTGTGGAAGATGCCGGATGAGGAGTTGAAGAGATTCGCGATCGCCGAGGTGGCGAAGATTGGGATTTTGAATGCGGAGGATGTGTCGGATGGGCACGTTGTTCGGGTGCCGAAGACATATCCGGCTTATTTCGGCACGTACGACAGGTTCGATGAGCTGCGCGAGTTTACTGATGGATTCGAGAACCTGTTTCTTGTGGGAAGAAACGGGATGCACAAATACAACAATCAGGATCACAGTATGTTGACCGCAATGACGGTGGTGGATGGTATTGTGGCTGGACATGTCGATAAGGCTGCGCTCTGGGGAATCAATACGGAGCAGGAGTATCACGAGGAGAAATAGGGTTGAGGAAGATTCTGGTTTTAGTTGTGCTGCTGCTGATTGTGGTGGTGGCTGTGTTTCGCCAGAGAATCTTTCTGCGGGATCCGCTGGGTAAGGTTGAGCGGAACGGCGTCGCGATTGACGGGGCGCGGCTGTTTATCAACTTCTCGAATGATATTTTGGTGGAGGAGCCGGGAACAGAGCGGCGTTACCTGGTGCAAGGGTGGAGTGGGGTGCCCGGGGTGCCGCAGATTCTGGGTTGCGTGCAGGGATTGCTTTGCTGGACCGATGCGGACCATGCGACGGTGTTTCCGTTGGATGGTCGGGGGGCTGGGACTCGCGCGGTGATGAGCGCGAAAGAGGTTACGTTTACGGATGAAACCGGCGCCAGAATCAGGGTAGAGTTGCGGTAGTCTGGGAGTTGAGACTCGAAAATAAGCTGTAACCTGCCAAGGGCCAGCGGGTCTAATGTATTCGGATGATTCTCGCCAGCTTGAAGGTGAGTGCGAGAACGGTGGATGGAGTTCAGGTGTCAGAAAATTCAACAAATGAGAGTGGACCGAACGAGCCAGTTCATCCGGTAGCTCAGTCTTCTGCAGCGGGTCCCCAGGCTATGCCCGAACCGCTTGCCGATAAGGCGGAGGCAACGGAAGAGGCGCTGGTTGGGGAACCTCCCGTGGAGGATGTTGCTGAGCCTGTTGCGACGATTCGGCTGGAGAAGAAGCATCCGCTGGCGATTCGATGGATGCATTGGGTGAACTTTCCTGTGCTGTTCACGATGATATGGAGTGGGTTGCTGATTTATTGGAACGATTCGGACAATGCGTATCAGCATCCGCATGCAGTGTACCGGGTTGGGATTGGTTCGCTGACTGTAGTGCGGCTGTTTCCGCCGTGGTTCTGGAAGGCGATCAACGCGCCCTATCGAGTGACCGAGGGGCTTGGGTATCACTTCTTCTTCATGTGGATCTTTGCGATCAATGGAATCTTGTACGTGTCATATTTGCTGATCTCGGGTGAGTGGCGGGTGTTGGTGCCGGAGCGCAGATCATTCGTTGATGCTATTCGAGTTACGTTGGTTGACCTACACATACTTAAAAGCTTGCCGCCGCAGAAGAAGTACAACGGCGCGCAGAAGATCGCTTACACGTCGGTAGTTTTGATGGGGTTTGGGTCGCTGGTGACTGGGCTTTCCATCTACAAGCCGACGCAGGTGCATTGGATTACGTCGCTGCTGGGTGGGTATGAGATGGCGCGATGGGAGCACTTCTGGCTGACGATGGGCTTTTGTGCGTTTTTTGTGGTGCATGTGGTGCAGGTGATTCTTGCAGGCTGGAATAACTTTCGCTCGATGGTGAGCGGGTACGAGATTGTGCCGGCGGCGAAGACATCCTTGGAAGAGGAAAGGAGGGCAGGATGAGCGACGGACGAGAGGAGCGCGAGGAGCAGGAGGAGCGGCGCAAGTGGGAGAAGGAAAAAAAGGATAGGAATGATGATCTCGATCGCGATTGGGAGCGCGATGGCGACCGTGAGAGGAGAGATTCGCGGGCTGCCGAGGTTGAGGTGTTGGATGCTGCCGTTCGGGCGCAGTCGGGGCAAAGGACGAGGCGCAGTTTTCTGATTGCAGCAGCGGGGGCTGCGGGTGGGTATGGGTTTTATCGGTGGCTTGATCGTAGCCCGATGAGTATGCGGCTTCAGGAGCCGCTGCGTCACATGCTTGGGCTCAATGCGAAGGTGTCGCGCGCGATCTTTGATGAGCGTGGATTGGCGCCGACTTATCCGGTGGCGAAGTCAATGGAGCTGCGGACGAATGGAAACTACGGGCTGAAGATGGATCTGGTGCCGGAGAGCTATCGGTTGCAGATGGTGGGCGTGGAGAATGCGAAAGGCTTTCCGCAGTACGTGGATGACGTGACGGCCTGGGAGTATCAGTACGAGGTGAAGAAGGAAGCAGGACCGGTTGAGCATGATACGAAGGTGCGGCCGAAGAGTGAGTCAGCGGGGGCGGATTCGAATGGAGACGCCGGTGCCGGACTAGGGCCGATGATGATGGGCGGCCCGGCGAGCACGATGGTGGGCAGTAGCTCAATAGGGAAGGCTCCGAAGATTTCTCCAGAGCTTGAGGCTGCCATGAAGAAGATGAAGAGAAGGCCGCGAGGGCAGGAGGAGGCGGGCATGTCGCGTAGCACGCTGATGCCAGGCACTCCTGGGCTGCTTCTGAAGATGGATGACGTTACGAGCTTGCCGCGTCACGAACTGGTGACGGAGTTCAAGTGCATCGAGGGATGGAGCCAGGTGGTGCATTGGGGTGGGTATCGGCTCGCGGATTTGATTACGAAGTACCCACCGGAGAAGAAGCAGGATGGATCGTTGCCGAAGTACGTCTACATGGAGACGCCGGATGGAGATTACTACTGCGGGTATAGCCTGCAGGCTTGTATGCATCCTCAGAGTCTGCTGGCGACTGAGATGGCAGGGCGTCCGTTGGCGCAGTGGCATGGTGCACCGATGCGGTTACATATGCCGATCAAGTACGGTTACAAACAGATCAAGCGTATCGGGCTGATCGCCTATACGGATATGCGACCCGATGATTACTGGACGAAGCTAGGGTACGACTGGTACGCCGGTCTGTAGTATTTTGCTGGACTTGGATCTCTGTGTGGCGATCCATTGGGTGGTGCGGGCGTCGAGCATGTCGAGGGGGAGCGAGCCTCCGCTGAGAATCTCGTCGTGGAAGGTGCGGATGTCGAAGCTCGAGCCTAACTCTTTCTTTGCTCGTTCGCGTAGCTCGAGGATCTTGAGCTGGCCCAGTTTGTAGGAGCAGGCCTGGCCCGGCCATGCGATGTAGCGGTCTGTCTCGGATTGGATGAGAGGCTCGTTGACATCGTTTTTGCGCATGTAGTCGACCACTTGATCGCGTGACCAGCCGTCGGCGTGGATACCTGTATCGACGACGAGGCGTACGGCGCGGAAGAGCTCTGAGTTGAGGCGGCCGTAGTCGCTGACGGGGTCCTGATAGAAGCCAACCTCTTTGCCGAGCTGCTCGGCGTAGAGCGCCCAGCCTTCGGCGTATGCGCTGAAGCCGGTGTGGAGGCGGAACTTCGGCAGACCCTTGAGCTGTTGTTGGACGGAGAGCTGCATGTGATGGCCGGGGATGCCTTCGTGGTAGGCGACGGCCTCGTCGAGGACGAGGGTGCGGTGGGCGAAGTCGCTGGTGGCGACGACGACGCGGCCCGGGCGTTTGCCGTCTGGTGTGCCGGTTTGGTAATGGGTGGAGTCGGCGGCCTGGAAGGCTGGGATTGCTTCGACGGTGACGGGGCTGCCGGGGATGACGGTGAAGAGGTCGGGGAGTTTAGGCTGCATCTGCGCGATGTAGTGGCGGTAGTCGTCGAGGATCTGCTCGGCGGAGGTGGGAGTCCATTTTGGGTTGCTGTTGATGGAGGCGCGGAAGGCGGCGAGATCGGCAAAGCCTGCCTTGTGGGCGAGCGCGGTCATCTCAGCGGTGATGCGTGCAACTTCGTTGAGGCCTAGGGTGTGGATCTGTTCTGGAGTGAGGTGCGTGGTGGTGCGGCCGAGGATGTCGTTCTGGTAGCGCTTCTCTCCATCGGGGAGCGAGGTGACGGAGAGGGTGGTGCGTCCGTGTGGGGCGTATTCGGTGGTGATGAAGGCGGCGAAGGTGCGGTAGGCGGGGATGATGTCTTTGGTGGCGGCTTCGGTGATCTCATCGGTGAGACGTTTCTGGTCTTCGGCGGAGATGCTGGCGGGAAATTTCTTCGTTGGGATAAGGAATGGGTCGGATTCGATGATGCCGTTGCATTGACCGGGCACTTTTTCGAGGAGAAAGCGGACGGGCATCAGGTTGTCTTTCAGGCCAGCGCGAAGAACGTCGGTGGTCTGGGCGAGAACGCGTGGGATCTGATGCAGGCGTGCGATGTAGTCCTCGTAGTGCTTGACTGAGTCGAAGGGCATGGCGAGAGGGAGGTCGGCCAAGCCGGTGTGGACGCCGTTCATCTGGTCGACGGGCATCTCGTACTCTTTGAGGTCGTAGTCGTTGAGGCGTTGCTGGAGAATACGAATCAGGAGGTCGTGGGAGAGTGTGTCCTGTTCGGGAAATCCTGTGGTCGAGATGGCCTGGAGTCGCGCCATGCTGGTGGTGTCTTCGGTGTGGCGGCCGGCGATGGCGGCGAGGGAGCGATCGCTGAGCTGATCGTTGTAGCGGTAGTCTCCGTAGGCAGTGGCGCGTTCGGGACTGTTCTTCAGATCGGCCTGATAGATCTCTTCGAAGAGCGCATTTTGTGCGGCGAGGCGGGTCTCGACTGAGGAAGTCTGGGCGATGCTCGGTGCAGCGTAGAGGCAGGTTGCCAGAAAAAGAGGCAGGAGGTGGGGGCGCATGAAAGGAGGGTAGCAGACGTGATATCTGATCTGCGCGGTTTTGTTGGCGAGATGTCGGCCCGGTTAAGTGGCGATGGTGCCTTGGTGGAAGTAAAGCTGCCAGCGATTATCGCGGAGGGTCCAGAGCGAAGAGCGATGGGAGATCGCAACGGCTGTGGTGACACGATAGGTGGCGAGGACGACATTTTCTGCGAGCTGCGCGATGTAAAAGTGGTGGATGGTTGCAGGACGCGCGGCACCGGTGAGCAGGACGTCGATTGTCTGCTGGCGGTTGAAGACACGGCCGGAAGTGCAGAACTCCTTGTACTCTTCTGCGAAGAGAGGGATCAGAGCTTTTCTGTCGGCCTCGCGGTCGGGGTGGAGGAGACGCTCTTCGAGCGCGTAGAGATGGTCCTGCAGTTCGGGTTTTTTCATGAGAGCAGCTCTGACTATTATACGAATGGCGAAGCGAAGGGTTTCATTGTGACAGATCTTTGGCTATGCGTTCAATGAGTTACGGTTTGCGGGCAAGGACGACGCGGGGGATTTGCTGGAGGTCGTCGATGAAGGAGACGCTCTGCCAACCGGAGAGTAGTTCGGTGAGAGCAGTCTGCTGGCCGTGCCCGATCTCAAGCGCCAGCAGGCCATTTTGCTTGAGCGCTTTGTGGGCCTGGGGGATGAGGCGGCGGTAGATGTCGAGCCCGGTTTCGCCGGCGAAGAGCGCGGCGGTGGGTTCGTGGTCGCGCACCTGCGGGTGAAGGGAGAGGCGGTCGATCTCTGGGATGTAGGGTGGGTTGCTGACGATGGCGTCGAACTCTTCTTCCGGGCTGAGTGCGCTGAGCAGGTCGGATTGGAGGAAGCGTATGCGGTCGGCTACGTTGTGCTCGCGGGCATTCCCTGTGGCTACGGCTAGTGCATCGAGGGAGATGTCGAGAGCGGTGATCTCGGCGTGGGGAAGGTGCGTGGCGAGGGCGACTGCGATAGCGCCGGAGCCGGTGCCGATGTCGGCGAGCTTCAGAGTCTGATTTGACCGGAGAAGCTTCAGGACGGCTTCGACGAGATGTTCGGTCTCGGGACGTGGGATGAGGACGGCTGGGCTGACATGAAGATTGAGGCCGTAAAACTCCTGCTGGCCAGTGATGTACTGAATGGGCTCGTGTAGCAGGCGACGCATGACGAGGCTTTGATAAGCGGCTTCCTGATCAGAGGGAAGTTCGCGCGCCGGATAGGCGAGGAGTGTTGCGCGAGAGATTTGCAGTGTGTGGAGGAGGAGTAGTTCGGCGTCGCGAGTAGCGGTGGCGCGGAGATGCTCGTTTGCAGCGAGTTGGTTTGAAGCGGCGGTGATGGCTTGGCGGAGCGTCATTGCTGGTGGCTATCTAACAGTAAAGCAGAGAAAATCTTAGCGATTATCAAGGATGAGCACGTTGCCGTCGGGATCGGTGATGGTGAGGTTGGCGCCGTTTTTGACGAATTTGACGTCCTCTTTGTGGAGATGACGTGCGGCCTTGCCGCAGATTCTCCGACTGTAGTGTGATGCGAGCCTCGGTGCCGAGGGTATCGGGGACGATCTCGACTTCCTGGCCGGACTCGCCCGGCATGTGCAGATACATCGGGTCGTTGGCAATGGGTTTAAAGTGAAGCTGGTTGATGTAGAAGTCGCGAGCGGCTGTGGGATCCTTCATCGCGAGTGAGACGGCGATGAGTTTGTTGGCGACGCGGTCCGGGCCGAGGTGTTTGCCATGATCTTCGCTATGGAGCGAGCCGGGCATGTACTGGGTGTACTCGATGTTCTGCGGGCCGGAGGGCTGAATGGGGCCGGCCATGGTGAAGAGGAGGTTGCCTGCACCAGCCTTGCGGACGGGCTTGGGTGTGAGGCCGTGGGTTGTGTAGTCGTCGTTGATGGCCTGGAGGTCCTGGCCTTCGAAGCAGAGATGCAGGAAGCCGGGGATGGGATCGTGTTCGGTGACGGGGTAGAGCTCGATGAACTGGGTGTCGTTGATCTTGATGAAGGACTCGTAGGGGACGTCGTTCTTGCGAAGATCGAAGGCCTGTTCAAAGCCGAGCTTTTCGTAGAAGGCGACGGAGGCCGCGAGGTCATGGACGCGGATGGCTACGTGGGCGATGCCGTTGAAAGGCGGGGTGTGGTTCTCTTGAGCGCTTGCGAGAGGAGTGAGGAGAGAGGCTGCGGTTACGAGAAGAAAGAGGCGCCTCGTGAGACGGCGGACTACGCTGCGGTGCTGCATGGTCATGAATCGAATCCTCTGGATGGGCTGACCTGGATTTTCGCTGAGGAACGCGAAGATTGCCAAGTCAGCCTTGTCTCGTATGGGCAAAGGGATTCAGAGTTGCGATGAAGCTCATTAGGCAGCTTCTGCTTCGGCCTTCAGCTTCTCCGCGGTGTAGTGGGCGATGAGGGCGTCGATGGTGGGCTGGATCTGACCCTCCATCACCATCGCAAGCTGGTGGTTGGTGAGGCCGATGCGGTGGTCGGTGAGGCGGTTCTGCGGGAAGTTGTAGGTACGGATCTTCTCGCTGCGGTCGCCGGAGCCGATCTGCTGCTTGCGATCCTTGGCCTGGAGCTGGTGGATGCGCTCGGCCTCCACCTCGTACAGACGAGCACGGAGAACGCGCATGCCCTTTTCGCGATTCTTGATCTGCGACTTTTCGTCCTGGCAGCTGACGACGGTGTTGGTCGGGAGATGGGTGATGCGGACGGCAGAGTAGGTCGTGTTGACCGATTGGCCGCCGGGACCGGAGGAGCAAAAAGTGTCGATGCGGAGATCCTTGGCTTCGATCTTGATATCGACTTCTTCCGCTTCCGGGAGCACGGCGACGGTGATGGCGGAGGTATGGACGCGGCCCTGGGTTTCGGTCGCGGGAACGCGCTGGACACGGTGCACGCCTGACTCGTACTTGAGCTGGGAGTAGACGTTGTCGCCTTCGATGATGGCAGTGACGTCTTTGAGGCCGTGGCCGATGCCGGATTCGGTCTGGGAGAGGACTTCGACCTTCCACTTGTGTTGCTCGGCAAAGCGCATGTACATGCGGAAGACCTCGGCAACGAAGAGGGCGGCCTCGTCGCCGCCGGTACCGGCGCGGAGTTCGAGGATGACGTTCTTTTCGTCGTTGGGATCCTTCGGGAGGAGCAGAACTTTAAGCTGTTCTTCGACCGGCGCAAGACGCGGCTCCAGTGTGTCGAGTTCGGCCTGAGCCATCTCTTTCACATCGGGATCCGGGTCAGCGAGCATCGCCTTGGCTTCGGCGATGCCGTCTTTGATCTTTCGGTACTCGCGAAACTTCTCGACGGTTGGTTCCATATCGCGGTGCTGTTTGGCGATGGACTGGAACTTTTTCTGGTCGTTGACCAGAGTGGGGTCGGACATCTGTCTGGCCGAGGTCTTCGTAACGGGCTTCGAGTTGGTCGAGGCGGTCGAACATGGTGGTGCTCCAGTTGAAAAAGTGATTAGTTTGAACGGGATAAGCAGAAGAGGGATGAGGCGTAGCTAGGCAAAGTCGTGACGGTCAAGCGACTCGGTCACGCGGGGGGTAAACACCGGATTTGCAGCTGCGTTCATGTCTATTTAGATGTTACTCCCTTCGCGGAGGGTGCAGCCAGTCCCTTTTGTGCATCTTTACTGGAACAAGCCCCTGGAGTTGTGGCGGATGCGATTGTTCAACATTTGCACGAGTACGAATCACGATAGGTTTGTCGCGTGAGGATTCAAACTATGGCTTTGTTTGCAGCAGTTGCGGAGTTGGCTGAGCAGTTGGCGAAGGAGCCCGGCAAGCTCAAAAAGCGCGCCGCGATTGCAGAGGCTATCTCTGCAATACATATGGCGGCATCAGATAGCGGCGATGCTGGGTGGTTTGCGTTGTATGTTGCAGGGACTCCATTTGCGGAGGCCGATTCGCGCAAGTTGAACGCGGGTGGAGCGTTGCTGTCGAAGGCGTTGCTGGCGGTGAGTGGAGCGACTGATTCGGCTTTGACCGCGGCTTACCGGCGACATGGAGACATGGGGGCGGCTGCATTCGATCTGCTGATCGCCGATAGTGCAGTGAAGACGCCTGAGTTGACCCTGGCTGAGGTGTCAGAGGTGTTCGGGGGGATGGCGACGGCCAAAACGACGGCGATTCGTGCGGCGTTAGTAGAGGGATTATTGCGTCGGACGACACCGCTTGAGGCGAAATATCTGCTGAAGCTGATGTTGGGGGACATGCGGATAGGGGTCAAGCAGAGTCTCGTCGAGGAGGCAATTGCAGTTGCGGCTGGTGCGTCGGTGGATGCGGTGCGGCGAGCGGTGATGCTAGAGGCAGATCTCGCTGAAGCGGTTCGGCGGGCATTTGCAGGCACTCTGGATGAGGCGCGTATGCGGCTCTTTCATCCCTTGGGATTCATGCTCGCGTCGCCGGTGGAGACTCCTGAAGAAGCGGTTGAGCGATTTACGGAGAAGCCCGCGAAGCTGCCGTTGGCGAGGGAGAAGAAGTCGCGGAAAAGAGATAAAGCGCAGGTCGAGGAGAGTCTGCGGCGGGCTCTTGAACTCGACCCGGAACGTGAGACTGAGGTTGCCGTCGCCGTTGAAGCCGAAGGCGAGCCGCGACAAGATTTTGTCTCTCGGGATTTAGATGTGGATGCGGAGGAGTTTAGGGATGGTCAAGCAGCGGACGTGATCGCGGTCAAGTTGGATGATGCCGGTGACGGAAAGGGAAATTCCACACTGACGCGTGAAGTTGAGGCGTTTCTCGAGGACAAATACGACGGGATGCGGGCGCAGGTCCACTGTGGAGATGCCGGCCAGCCGGGGCGGGTGGCGATCTACTCCCGTAATCGCGAAGATGTTACAGCGAGCTTTCCAGAGTTAGAGGAGGCGTTTGCGAGGGTTCGTCCAAAGCAGGATGGAGCTTTGATCTTCGATGGAGAGATTTTGGGGTGGGATCTGGAGGCAGGTAGGGCGCTGCCATTCGCGGTGTTGGGGACGCGGATTGGGAGGAAGAAGGTCTCGAACGAGATGCGGGTGCGGGTACCCGTGATATTTATGGCGTTTGATCTCATGTATGCGGACGGCGAACTGCTGCTTGAACTGCCGCTGCGAGAGAGGCGCAATCGTCTGGAAGCGGTAGTGGAGGAGTTGGTGGAGTGGGTGGCATCGCCGGTGGTCGTGGATGAACGAGCAAGAGACTCGCAGGCGGTGTTGTTTGCAGCCAAGGAGAGCGCGAGCGTGGAGCGGCTGATGATCTCACCATCAGGCTGGTTGAGTCGGCTGAGGATATTGATCGTGCCTATGCGGATGCGCGTGCGCGAGCGAATGAGGGAGTGATGCTGAAGGCGGCGGGGTCGGTATATCAGCCTGGGAGACGAGGCCTTGCTTGGGTGAAGTTGAAGCGCGAGCTGGCGACCCTGGATGTGGTCGTAACGGGCGCGGAGTTTGGACATGGAAGGCGCGCTGGAATCTTGAGTGACTATACCTTTGCCGTGCGTGGCGATGATGGCGAACTGCTGAATGTAGGGAAGGCCTACTCCGGTCTAACCGATAGTGAGATTGGCGAGATGAGCACGTGGATGATGGCGCACACGCTAGAAGATCAGGGATTTTTCCGCACGGTCGAGCCATTGATGGTCTTGGAGGTCGCGTTCAACAACATCATGCGCAGTGGACGGCACGCGAGCGGATTTGCAATGCGGTTTCCGCGAATTCTGCGAATCAGAACAGATAAGCCGGTCGACGAGATCGATACGGTGGGGCGGGTCGAGGAGATTTATCAGTCGCAGGTGGATAAGCCGGTTGAGGCTTAGAGCGTGGCGTATTCCAAATTTATGCATTGGCAGCGAACAGAGGCGGGGCTAGTATTGCGGAAGTCGATCTCTGTATTTTTCGGCTTGATTCATTGTGTCGATCCAGATTTCCATCATCATTCAAGGAGCTTCTGTCTGTGCGAATCCTTCGTGTCCTCGTTGTGCTGTTTGTCGTAATCGTGTTTGCTAACGTGCCCCAGATGTTGGCCCAAGGCACTTCGCACGATGATCAGCAGATCCGCGCTCTTCTAGACAAGCAAGCTGCAGACTGGAATCGGGGGGACCTGGATGCTTTTGCTACGGGGTATAAAGATTCGCCCGATATCCTGTTTATGGGTTCGCCTATCGATAAGGGCTATGCGGCTATGGTAGCGCGCTATCACAAAGCCTTTCCGACCCGCGAAAAGATGGGAACGCTCACCTTTTCGGAGGTTGAGGTGCAGCCGCTCGATGAACGATTTGCTACTGTGACCGGACGCTTCCACCTGGAACGGACGAGTGCCGCCGGTGGCAATGCGGATGGATATTATCTGCTCGTGATGGAGAAGACGGCGGACGGCTGGAAGGCCATTCGCGATGCCACGACGAATCTGCCGAAGGTTGCGGCGAAGTAGAGTCTATGGAGTAAATCTAGGCTTTTCAGAAGCTTCCACAAGTGACAGATCCGGCGGTGGAGGCGGACAATGTTGGGATGAACTCGAAGATCTCCAGGCGCGACGTCTTGCGGGGTGGTGCTGCTGTCATCACTGGCGGAGCCGTTCAGCGGATGGGGTTTGCAGCCGGCGTTGATGCTGCAAGGGGTGCCCGATCGCTGGAGGAGGTTGGTTACGACCAGGTAACCCTGAAAAGCCCGTTGCACCTGGCGCAGCTGGAGAACGTGCGCTCTGTGCTGATGGGTTTAAGCGACGATAGTCTGCTCATGCCGTTTCGTAAGATGGTCGGTCAGGATGCGCCGGGGAAAGATATTGGCGGGTGGTACCAGTACAGGGCGGACTATGACTATAGGAAAGACGACGCCGGGTTGGCCCCAAGTGCAACCTTTGGCCAATGGGTCTCGGCCTTGTCGCGGATGTCCGTGATCACAAAGGATGAGTCGCTGCGACAGCGAGCAGTTCGGTTGAACCGGCTCTACGCGCAGACGATTTCGACGGAATACTTCGCAAAGAACCGCTTTCCAGCTTATTGCTTCGACAAGTTGGTGTGTGGCTTGATGGATGCGCATCAGTTGGCTGGTGACAAAGATGCGATGGATATCTTGGAGCGTACCCGCAAGGCTGCATTACCTGAGTTGCCGGGACACGCTGTGGACAGAGAGGTCGTCTGGCGGCAGGGAAAGGATGTTTCCTGGACCTGGGACGAAAGTTATACGCTGCCTGAGAATTTGTATCTTGTTTCGGCACAAATGGGAGTCGAGGGATCTGTCTATCGCGAGATGGCTGAAGGCTATCTGGATGACGCAACCTACTTCGATCCCCTCGCGCGTAATGAAAATGTCTTGGGCGGCAGGCACGCATACAGCTATGTGAACGCGTTGTGTTCGGCGATGCAGGCATACATGGTCGGGGGGAGCGAAAAGCATCTGCGAGCGGCGAAGAATGCGTTCGACATGCTGCTCGCTCAGAGTTTTGTGACCGGCGGCTGGGGTCCGGACGAGATGCTACAGGCGCCGGGATCCGGAAAAGTATTCGCAAGCCTCTCAAAGAGTCACAACAGCTTCGAGACACCCTGCGGAGCTTACGCGCACATGAAGTTGACTCGCTATCTGCTGCGCTGCACGCGAGACGGGCGATACGGTGACAGCATGGAGCGGGTGATGTACAACACGGTGCTGGGTGCGATGCCGCTGCAGCCCGATGGACACGCCTTCTACTATTCGGACTATCATTCGCGTCCCAAGGCAGATGCTGTCGACTCCCCCCAAATATTCGCGAATCAAAAGCTGGTCTCCGCAGCAGAGCGGATTTATTCGGATCACCGCTGGCCCTGCTGCTCGGGAACGCTGCCACAGGTGGTGGCAGACTACTGGATCAACGGCTACTTTCGTGAGCCCGGAGCGGTTTGGGTGAATCTGTATCTACCGTCCGTTCTGCACTGGAACGAAGGCGAGGCAAAGGTTGAGATGGAGTTGGATGGGACGTATCCAGATACACCGGAAGTTCGCCTGCGTATGAAGACTTCGCAGCCGGTTGGGTTTTCGCTCAAGTTGCGAATTCCTGCTTGGGCTGATGGGGCAACCGTACAGGTAAATGGACGTTTAGCGCCCTTGAAGGCTGTGGCCGGGTTTGCCACGATTCGACGCAAATGGCGTACCGGTGACGTCGTGACGTTGGTACTGCCAATGAAACCGCGGATTGAGATATTGGATCAGGCGCATCCTGAAACCGCTGCAGTCATGTTCGGACCAAGAGTATTGTTTGCACTCTCCGCGGACCCCGTCGTAACGAGTAGAGCGAATGCGCTTGGGGTGCAACAAATTGGTGACGGGGAGTGGAGGATGGAGACTGCGCGTGGTCCGGTAAATCTGGTGCCATTCACCTCCGTCGGAGAGCGAAAGTATTTAACTTATATTCAAGTGGTTAGTTAGGTGGCTGACAGTAAACGGCAGCAACGCTCAAAAATTTATAAACGGAGAGGGCGGCGGTAGCATCCAAATCCTATGGAATATAGACAGCTTGGTAAGTCAGGTTTCAAGGTGCCGGAGCTTTGCTTCGGTGCAGGGACGTTTGGGACGAAGGGCGAGTTCTTTGAGGCCTGGGGTAAGACGTCCGAGGACGAGGCGAAGCGAATCGTCGACATTTGTATGGATGCCGGGTTGAACTTCTTCGACACAGCCGACATCTATTCGAATGGCGGCAGCGAGACGGCGCTGGGCAATGCGATCAAGCACCACAAGCGCAAAGATGTGCTGATTTCGACTAAGTCCACGTTTCGCTTTGGCGATGGGCCAAACGATGTCGGATCGAGCCGGTATCACTTGATCCAGTCGGTGCAGCGTAGTTTGAAGCGTCTGGGGACGGACTATATTGACGTGTACCACCTGCATGGGTTCGATGCGACGACACCGGTGGAGGAGACACTCAATACACTGGACAAGATGGTGCGCGAGGGCATGATTCGATATATCGCGTGCTCGAATTTCTCAGGATGGCATCTTATGAAGTCACTGAGTGTGAGCGAGAGGTATGGCTGGGCGAGGTATGTCGGTCACCAGGTGTACTATTCGCTGGTCGGCCGCGACTATGAGTGGGAGTTGATGCCGCTGGCCGTGGACCAGGGCGTTGGAGCGCTAGTATGGTCGCCGCTTGGATGGGGACGATTGACAGGCAAGATACGTCGCGAAACCGGAATTCCGAAGGACAGCCGTTTGAACACCAAGGTCGTGGTGGACTCGGGTCCGCAGGTTCCGGAGGAGTATCTCTACAAGGTCGTAGATGCGCTGGATGAGGTCGCGGAAGAGACAGGCAAGACGGTTGCGCAGATTGCTCTGAATTGGCTGCTGCGCCGGCCTACTGTGTCGACGCTGATCATTGGCGCACGCAACGAGGAACAGTTGAAGGCAAACCTGGGAGCCGTGGGCTGGAAGCTGACTCCGGAACAGGTCGCCAAGTTGGATGAGGCGAGCAAGATACCTCTGGGCTATCCTTACTGGCATCAGGTGCAGTTTGCAGAACGTAATCCATTCCCGGTTTAAGCGCGTAGAATTGGCGTTGTTTCAGAGGCTCGCAATAACTGCGAGCCTCTGCCAATTTAGTACGTGTGAGGGTTGAATGCGCCGAGGACTTCCTGCGTTGGTGTTGTTTGGTTTTCTGGTTCTTGCTGGCGGCTACACGCAGGCTCAGCAGGCGCATCAGTTCGCGGTCGAAGGCGATCACTATGTGCTGGACGGTAAGCCGTTTCAAGTGATCTCTGGAGAGATGCACTATCCACGGATCCCGCGGGCGTACTGGCGCGAGCGTCTTCGCATGGCGAAGGCGATGGGACTCAACACGATCACCACATACGTCTTCTGGAACGTCCACGAGACGCGGCCAGGGGAGTATGACTTCTCCGGGAACAACGACGTCGCAGAGTTCATACGCGAGGCGCAACAGGAGGGACTCTATGTGATCCTTCGCCCAGGGCCGTACGTATGCGCCGAGTGGGAGTTTGGCGGGTTTCCAGCGTGGCTTCTGAAAGACCACAACCTGGTAGTACGCACCAGCGATCCCAAGTTTATTGCTGCGGTCGCCCGATGGACCACACGGCTTGGGAAAGAGCTTGCTCCGCTACAGATAGGAAACGGTGGACCGATCATTCTCACGCAGGTGGAGAATGAGTATGGTTCGTTCGGCGACGACCACGCCTACATGGAGCAGATCCATAAGCTTTTGGTCGATGCGGGATTTACGAAATCGCAACTTTATACCGCGGATGGACCTGAACAAGTGCCAGCCGGGTCACTGCCGGAGCTTCCGGTTGGAATCAACTTTGGTGGTGAGCACGATGGTGACGCGAAGGCGGCGTTCGCGACGCTGAAGAAGTTTCGCCCGACTGGTCCCTCAATGAATAGCGAGTACTGGGCTGGATGGTTCGATCATTGGGGCGGAGAACACGCGGAGACCAACGCCGACAACCAAGCCGCGAATCTGCAGTGGATGCTGTCGCATGGTTATTCAGTGAGCTTCTATATGTTTCACGGCGGCACGAGCTTTGGCTGGATGAACGGCGCGAACAGCGATGGAAAGGGTAGCTATGAGCCGGACGTAACGAGCTACAACTACGACGCCGCACTTGATGAGAGTGGCCGGCCAGTTCCAAAGTACTTCGTATTTCGCGATCTGATTGCAAAGGCGACTGGCGTTGCCGCTCCGCCTGTCCCGACGATCGCACCGGCGATCAATACTCCTGAGGCGAAGATGGTGAAGGCTGCCTCGTTATGGAAGAATCTCCCAAAGCCAATTCACTCCGAGCAGATTCTCAGCATGGAGGATGTGAATCAATCGTACGGATACATCCTGTACCGCACTACCCTGAAAGAAGGCGCGAGTGGGGATCTTGTTCTGGACCAGCTACACAGCTACGCGCTGATCTACCTCGATGGAAAGTTAATCGGTACGCTGGATCGAAGGTTGAAGCAGGATCGCCTTACGCTCCCTGCTGGTGGCAAGAACGCTCGTCTGGATATTCTGGTGGAAAACACCGGCCGGGTTAACTTCGGCAAGTCAATCGGTGGCGAGCGGGCCGGCATTACCAAGCAAGTGACATTGTCCGGTGGTGCGCTTACTGGCTGGGAGATCTATCCGTTACCCATGCAGGATATCGCCGGGGTCAAGTTTTCGAAGGAGTCTTGCGAAGGTGCATGCTTCTATCGGACGAGCTTCGATCTGAAAGCTTTGGGCGACACTTTTCTCGACACCGGTGAGTTTACGAAGGGGCAGCTTTGGCTCAACGGCCATGCGCTAGGCCGGATCTGGAATGTCGGTCCTCAGAAGACCCTTTACGCGCCAGCTCCGTGGCTGGTTGAAGGAAAGAATGACGTGGTTGTCTTCGATCTTCAGGGAAGAATGGGAGCCGCTATTCGTGGCGTAGACAAGCCAGTGCTTGGATCAACGAAGTGACTCTGCGATGGCTACGCGTGAATGTAAAAAGAAGGCCTGCGGCAACTACCCGCAGGCCTTCAACGTTACGTTGGGTAATGACCGTTTAGAACTTCACAAGGAAAGCGCCAGTGATACGGTTTTCGCTGTTGCGAAGATCAGGACTCCAGCCCGGCACAAGAGATCCTGGCGCTCCGGTGTTTCCTCCCGGCGGCGTTACACCTCCGGGGCCGCTGAAGTACGGTACGTTGGCCGCGCGGTGGTTGTATTCCAGCCGATAGGTGAAGTACTGGCTCGGCATGTAGTCCGTCGTGACGGAGACGTCCCACGCCTTGATATGGATCCCCTGGATTCTCCGTGAAGTACGGTGTTCCCGAGGCCGCAGTCGCTCCATTGATCGGCGGCAACAGCACGAGGTAGCGGCCAGGGTTGTTGATGCGCCTCCACCAAGCGTCAGGGCGTAGCGATCCCGATCGAACCAGAAGCGGTTGTAAGCCATGAAGCCGAGGAAGCTCTGCTTCGGGCCGCTCTTGCCATTACCGAAGCAGCTTACACCGCCGCCGCTCTCGCAACCCGCGTCTCCGGTGAGTGAGGCCGCTGCCTTGCTGATGAACGAGTCGTGCCGCTCGTAGTACTTGTACTGGATGCTGTCGTCGGTGTGGTAGCGGGTGCGGGATGGGTATGCCGAGCGCGTCTTCGCCATAGCCGTACTGGTTGCCGACGATCGACCAATTACCGTTGGGCCGGTACAGGATCTGTCCGCCGAGGCCGGGCCGATTGTTGAACCGGCCATACGACTGCCAGCCGTTGATGAACCACGGCTCGATCTTCAACTTCGCCGTTGGAAACCACTGCACGCGCACGCCGTTGAAGAACCAGGGCGTGTTCGACGAGACGTACGACGGCTGATAGGCCCAGTTATCGAACTGGTAGTAGGAGAACAGGCCGACGTAGGACATGAAGATGCCGGCGTCGACGTTGATGCCGTGTTGCACGTTGAAGTGATAGCCCGCCGTAAGCCTCGGAGACATAGCGATATGCATCTGCCAGGTTCCACTGGCCGCGTGCAGGGCTGGCATCGTTGCGCGGAGTGGTCTGGGAGTAGAGGCCGAACTGCGTCATAACGCGGGCGCGCACGTTGTCGTAGTGGAAGTCGCCGCCGACTCCGAGTCTGGTCAGCTGCACTTCACTCGAGCGGAAGACCTCGCTCGACCCGCTGATGGTGTCGTCCTGCGGATGGCGGAAGTCGTACGTATAGTTCGCGTCCGAGCGTATCTCCGGAGTGAAGAACTTGGTTGCATACGGCGTGTCTTTCGGTGCGGGCATTGCCAGTCAGCCATGTGAAATCGGCAAAGGCGAAGGGCTCTGAGTGGGGATTAGACGGGTCGGTGCTTTCAGGCTCCGCCTCGCTGAGGTCGGATGAGGTGACAGATGCCTTTGGTGTGGTAGTGTGATGAGTCTCCGGCGCGATGGAGCTGGCCTGCTTCAGTTCTATCAGCTCTTTCTGGATCTCCTCCAGCTTGTCCTGTAGTTGTTGGATCTTTTGATCTTGTGATGTCTGATTCGAGGTCGTCTGATTCTGGACTGTCCCGGTCTCTTCTACCGCGGTCCGCAGATTTGCGATCTGAGTCTGTGCTCCAAGATCTCGCGCACTCAACGTCAGGCCTACTCCAAACGTAAATCCAATCAGGAGTCGTTGAACGCGTGACTTCATTGTTGTTTTCACTGGTGCTTCTCCATTCCTGGCGGCCGCAGCCGACGCGAGGAATAGCATGGCTGCAGGACGCTTATGTCCAGAGCCTAATGAGCACCACGTAATGAATCCGTCAAGAAGTCATATCTAATCCATAAAGATGTCGTATGTACCTGAATGGCGCGTGTTTCACACCGGGGAAACAAGACTTTTCTCTGGTTGAAATGGTCCTGCACAACAGTGCCTGCCAAGTGCCCGAGACCTCTTATGATCGGGAAGCGTGCGCTGATCCTTGACGGACTTATTGAATCGACGAGACTACGATCTCGGTTGCCCTGAAGTTAGTGGCCGGCGGATGCGCTGGCGTGCTTCGGGGGACGAGGGATGAAGAAGAGCAGTGGCAGCATGCAGGCGCAGAAGATTGCCATGTACTGGATGATGTCAAGATAGGCGAGCATGCCGGACTGTCGGTGCAGCTCATTGTAGAGATAGGCCTGCGCAGTGTGAGAGCCAGCGCCCGTCATCGGGTTGCCGCTGGTGTGGCCGCCGAACATGCCCTTCAGCTTTCCCACTCGGTCCATGAAGGCCTGGTTGCCCGACGTCAGGTTACGCACCATGTTGGTCTCGTGTGCGGCGGTGCGGCGGGTCAGCATGGTGGCGACGAACGCCGTGCCGACCGAGCCGCCGATGTTGCGGGCGAGGTTGGTCAGGCCGGAGACGTCGTTATTTTCAGACTGCTTCACGCCGATGTAGGCGATGGTGTTGATAGGGATAAAGAGGAACGCGAGACCAGAGGCCTGGAAGCATCGCACGAAGACGAGATAGCCATAGCTCACGCCAAGGTTGAGCGTGTGCATTGTGATCAGTGACAGCGTCAGCATGACGAAGCCGTAGGCGATGAGCTTGCGCGGGTCGACCTTGCCGACGAGGATACCGACGACTGGCATCATGCACATCATCATCAGGCCGGCAGGCGAAAGTACAAGACCGGCGAGTTCGGCGGTGTAGCCCAGCAGAGTTTGCACGAACTGCGGAATCAAGATCGTCGTGCCGTAGAGCGAGAAGCCGAGCACGAACATCAGCAGGAAGCTGATGGCGAAGTTGCGGCGCTTGAAGAGCGTGAGGTTGAGGATGGGTCGATGGCCTTCGCGAAGCTGTTTGAGCTCCCACCAGATCATCGCGATGAACGCAACGACCATCGCAACAGCGAAGAAGGTGATGAGATGCGACGAGAACCAGTCGTCCTCCTGGCCCTTGTCGAGGATGAACTCGAGCGAGCCGAAGGTGAGGCCAAGCAGGCCGAAGCCGAGGAAGTCGAGCTTGATGCCGCCCTTCTGTGAGAGTTCGACCTGTTTCTTAACGTAGGGTGGATCTTCGACGATGCGGGAGGTGAGAAAGAGCGATAGCAGGCAGATGGGGACGTTGAGGAAGAAGATCCAGCGCCAGTCGAAGTTGTCGGTGATGTAGCCGCCGAGCGTGGGGCCGATGGCGGGAGCGCAGACGACGGCGAGGCCGTACATGGCGAAGGCCTGGCCGCGCTTTTCGGGCGGGAAGGTGTCGGCGAGGATGGCCTGTTCGGACGGCGCGAGACCGCCGCCGCCGACGCCCTGCAGAATGCGGAAGAAGACCAGGAGCGGCAGTGAGGGCGCGAGGCCGCAGAGCGCGGAGCTGATGCCGAAGAGCGCGACGCAGATCATGTAGAACTTTTTGCGCCCGATGAAGGTGGTCATGTAGGCGCCGGCGGGCAGAATGATGGCGTTGGCGACGAGATACGCGGTGAGCACCCAGGTGGCTTCGTCCTGCGTGGCGCCGAGGCCGCCGGCGATGTGCGGCAGGGCAACGTTGGCGATGGAGGAGTCGAGCACCTCCATGAATGTGGCCAGCGTAACCGTCATGGCGACGATCCACGGATTGATGCGCGGCCGCCACGGCTGTTCGACGGTGGTGTGGTGCTCGGGAGTCTGCGCTTTTGGGAGCTCCGCCTCGGGGAGATCGACTACTGTGGTTGCCATGTGTGGTTTATTTGATTGTATCGAGTAGGTCAAGATTCAGAGATTCTTTCGAGAAAACAGGCAATCGTTAGAGTGACTTCCGTCAAATCTTTGGTGATAGGGTTGCAGGCGAGAGCCATTCCTTGAGGAGCGGACATGTACATCCCCCGGGCAAATCAGGAAGATCGCACCCCCGTGATCCACAAGTTGATGGAAGATCAGCCATTTGCGTCTCTCATCACCATGGGAGCTTCGGGGCTATTCGCATCTCATATACCGATGGTGCTTGAGCGTGACGGAACTTCTTTCGGACGATTAAAGTGCCATATCTCGCGAGCGAACCAGCAGTGGAAGGAGCTCTCGCCCTCAATCGAGGCCCTTGCGATCTTCTCCGGTCCTCAGCACTACATCACACCTTCGTGGTATCCCGAAAAGGCCAAGACGGCAAAGGTCGTGCCTACCTGGAACTATGCGGTCGTTCATGCCTACGGGCATCTCAACGTGATTGAAGACAGCGAATGGTTGATGGCCCACCTGGAAACCCTGGTCAAGATCCACGAAGCCAGCTTCCCCTCGCCTTGGAAGATCGGAGACGCCCCGGCGGACTACGTTGCATCGCAGGTAAAGGGCATCGTTGGGCTCGAAATGATCATTGGGCGTCTCGAAGGAAAGTGGAAGGTCAGCCAGAACCGTTCGGAGCAGGACCGCGTCGGCGTCGCGGAGGGATTGGCAGACTTGAACACTGAGGACAGCCTTGCAATGAAGGCCCTTGTCGAGAAGAGACGTTGATCTGCAGCAATCGCCGAAGAATCGCGATAGGCTAAATTCAATGTTCAACCACGGTGTTTGCAATCGGCCCTTGCTCGTCTTGTTCCTGCTCGGCGGTCTCTCATCGCCTCTCTTCACACAAACATCGCAACCGGCAGCCACGTCGACACCACCTCCAACGGTGGCTGAGCCCTCGCATGCGGACCTCCTGCGTGGATCTTATGGACCGTATCGCGCCAACAACGATCTGCTCTTCTACCATCTCGATCTTCGCGTCGATCCTGAGAAGAAGTTCATCAGCGGTACGAACACAATTCGCTTCAAGATGCTCGAGGACGGCACCCGCATTCAGCTCGAACTCGTCCCTACCCTGCAGATCGACAAGATCGATATGGGTAAGACTCCGTTGAAGTATCAGCGCGACGGAGGCACTTTCTTTGTCGACTTCCCAAAGACACTCCACACCGGGCGCACCTACTCGATTGATGTCCACTACTCAGGAAGCCCAGTAGAGACGGGTCGATTCGGCTGCTTCACCTTCAAGCAGGACACGGCCGGTCATCCCTGGATTAACACCGCCTGCGAAGAGACCGGTGCCAGCGTCTGGTGGCCGAACAAGGATCAGTGGCGCGACGAACCGCAGGAGGGCATGCAGATCAGCGTTGCCGTGCCCAACGGCCTGATGGATGTATCGAACGGAAAGTTCGTTGGCAAGAAAGATCTTGGCGACGGTTACACGCGCTGGAACTGGAGAGTGCACTACCCCATCAACAACTATGATGTAGCGTTGAACATCGGCAACTACGTTCATTTTGACGATAAGTTTGAGGATCTGCCGCTCGACTATTACGTTCTGCCCGAGGATCTTGCCGGGGCCAAGGTGCAGTTCGCCCAGGTACCCGGCATGATGAAGGCCTACTACCATTACTTCGGCGAATATCCGTTCAAGAAAGATGGATACAAGCTGATTGAAGTGCCGTACGCGGGGATGGAGCACCAGAGCGCGGTAGCTTACGGCAACCACTTCAAGAACGGCTATCTCGACCGCGACTGGACCGGAGTCGGCATCAGCCCGCGCTTCGACTTCATCATCATCCACGAGAGTGGACACGAGTGGTTCGGCAACGCCATCACCGCGGCGGACAAATCCGACATGTGGATCCACGAGGGCTGGACGACGTACCTTGAGTGTCTCTACGTTGAGTACAACTATGGCCATGAGGACGAAGTAAAGTATGTCAACGCACTAAAGAAAAAGGTGAAGAACGACCGTCCCATCATCTCGGCTCGCGGCGCCAACGCCGAGCCCCCACAGGACCAATACTTCAAAGGCGCTCTCTTCATCAATACCTTGCGAAGTATCGTAGATGACGACGCTCGCTGGTTCGCCCTGATCCACGACTTCTACCAGCACTTCAAATATCAGAACATCATGACAGAAGACGTCGTGCAGTACTTCAACCAGCATGCGGGGATGAATCTGACGCCGGTGTTCGACCAGTATCTGCGACATACGGCGATTCCAACGTTGGAGCTGAAGTTTGACGAGGCTTCAGGCACGGTTCAATATCGCTGGCGGGCCGACGAAAAAGCCTTCGCGATGCCGGTACAAGTAGGCTTGAAACAGAGTTGGGAGACCATTCACCCGACGACGGAGTGGCAGACGATGAAGACGACGTTGACAAAGGATCAGTTCGACGTGGCGACCGATCTGTACTACATCAACGTCAACAAGACGTAGAGCGCATATTTAACATTAGGTGCGGAGTGGTGCTAGACTGCGAATCTTCCGCTGTAGTTGAGCTTTTCAACAACCGCAGGTAGTGGAAAGAGAGATACGAGATGCATCCGGACCTTGAGAAGTTGATTGTGCTGCAGGCTCATGATGTTGAAGCCAAACGGCTGCGTGACGAGATGGTTGCGTTGCCGAAGCATATAGCTGCCCTCGAGACCAAAGCGAAGACAACACAAGGACAGCGCGCCGTCGTGCTCGATCTGATCGCTAAAGAAGAGGCGCTGCGTCGGCGCCAGGAGTCCGACGTCAAGGACCAGAAGGCCAAGATTGAGCGGACGCGGAAGCATATGGACCTTGCCACGACGACCGTGCAGGTCACCGCGTTCGAGCATGAGATCGCCTTCGCCCAGGCAGAGATCAGCAAGCTCGAAGACGCTGAGATCGAAAGCATGGAACGCAGCGAAGGGCTTGAGGCACAGAAAAAACTTGCCGATGAGGCATTGGCAGATGCGACCGCAACGCTTGACCGCGAGCGCGTTCGGGCGAGCGAGACAGTCGCGCTGGATAAAACTCTTTTGGCTGCAGTGGAAGAGAAGCGGCAGGCTGAACGCCCCGAGATTGGCGAGGCTGCGCTCTCGACCTACGACCGTATCGCAAAGGCCAAGGGAACAGCTGTGGCCGAGGCTGTCAATCAAAAGTGCATGGCATGCCAGATGATGGTGCGTCCGCAACGTTGGAACGACCTTCGCGATCGAAGCAACGATGACACCATGATGACCTGCGAGAGTTGCGGCCGGCTGCTGTACTACGATCCGGCACGCGACGCTCCGCAGCGCAAAACCGTTCCGGTCGAGAGTATCGCCGCATCGATCATTCGCTCTCTCTAGAGCATTCAGCCGCGGTCGAAGTGGATGTTGTCGTCAGGCTCGCGAGGCTTGACGCCGGCGGTAGGGGTAATCCATATCACGGTGACAAAGGCGCAGAGGCCAAGGGCCACCTGTGGGTGCGTGAATGCGAGCGACAAGGCAACCACGTAGACGAAGAGTGAGAGCCAGTGTTTATGCTGGACCGATGTGTCCTGCGCTTCGAGTTTTCCTGCGCTACGAAGTCGACGGGCGATGGAGAGACGCAGCAGCAGAAAGCTGAAACCGGTAATGATCATCGATGCGATATAAAGTGCGACGGAGAAGGAATCCAATTTCTTTTCGAGGACATAGGACGTGAAGAAGGGCAGGAGCGACAGACAGAAAAGAAAGAAGAGGTTGGCATAGAGGATGAGCTCGTCGGCCTCTTCAGTGCGGTGGACGAGGTGGTGATGGTTGATCCAATAGATACCGGTGAAAGCAAAGGAGATGGCATAAACCCCGAAGATGGGAAGCACGGCGTAGAGACCGGCAATACCGTCCTCATGGGGAACTTTGAGTTCGAGCACCATGATAGTGATGATGACCGCGATGACTCCATCTGAGAAGGCTTCGAGTCTGGCCGGGCTGGAGACTTGATGGGACATCGTGGTGGGGCGTGGCCTCGTCGTAGCTATGGAATTCAGTCTTCGAGCAGCATACAACGGCATTTCCGTGGATGGCACGTGTGTAAGTGCACTAAAATTGCAGGATGGAGACAAATTCCACCGGTTTGCGCGCGCGTTTGGACGCGACGAAGGTTGTGCATGCGGTTTGTTCGCATGACTGCCCTGACTCGTGCGGCGTACTGGTGACGGTGGATCAGCTTACGGGGCGGGCGGTGAAGGTGCAGGGGGATCCGTCGCATCCGGTGACGCGGGGATTTTTGTGCGGCAAGGTGGCGAAGTACCTGGAACGCGTGTATTCGCCCGATCGCTTGCTGTATCCGATGCGAAGAAAAAAGGGTGTGCCCAAGGGCCCCTCTGGTTATGGCGCAGTGCGTGGACGTGAAGCGGATGCGTTTGATCGTATCTCGTGGGACGAAGCTCTCGACGAGATCGCAGCGCGCCTGACGAAGATCAGTGCCGACTTTGGACCGGAGAGCGTGCTTCCCTACAGCTATGCCGGAACGATCGGCCAGTTGGGCTACGGGTCGATGGACCGTAGGTTCTTTCATCGAATGGGGGCCTCACAATTGGCGCGGACGATCTGCGCCGAGGCTGGCGGAGTCGCGCTGAAGAGCGTGTACGGGGTGAAGCTGGGCACGGTGCCGCAGGACTTTGCTCATGCGGGACTCGTGATTGCGTGGGGTGCGAATATCCACGGGAATAACGTGCACCTGTGGCCGTTCATCGAGGAGGCAAGGCGCAGAGGTGCGCGGCTGGTGGTGATCGATCCCTACAAGACGCGAACAGCTGCGCTGGCGGATGAACACCTTGCAATCAATCCCGGAACGGATGCAGCGCTGGCGCTGGGGTTGATGCATGTGATTCTCAGCATGGGGTTGGAAGATAGCGAGTATATCGCCGCGTGTACGACCGGCTTCGAAGAGTTGAAGGCGCACGCGCTGCAGCCGGAGTATTCGCCGGAGAATGTTGCGAAGGCGACTGGAATTGAGGCTGGGACGATTGTGCGGCTGGCGCGAGCGTATGCTGCCGCGGGGCGTAAGAGCTCCGCTGGCCCGGCTGTGATTCGGCTGAACTACGGAATTCAGCGGAGCGAGAACGGTGGAACTGCGGCGCGTGCAGTGTGCATGCTGCCGCTGTTGACGGGCGCATGGAAGTACAGAGGTGGAGGCCTGCAGCTCTCAACGTCGGGCTCGTTTAAATTCAACGAAGATGCGTTGCAGATGCCGGAGCTGATGTTGGCGAGTCCACTCGGACGCGCGTCGCGAGTGGTCAATATGAGCCAGCTGGGGCAGGCGTTGACGTCACTCGGCGGGGACACTGAAGACGGGATCGCGAAGGATGGCCCTCGTGTGAAGGCGCTCTTTGTGTACAACTCAAACCCCGCAGCGGTGGCCCCGAATCAAAACGATGTTCTGCACGGAATGCTTCGTGAGGATCTGTTCACGGTGGTGCATGAGCAGTTCTTTACTGACACGACCGACTACGCGGATATCGTGCTGCCTGCGCCAACATTTCTTGAGGTGAAGGATGTGCAGGGCGCTTATGGGCATCTGTTTGTGCAGGTGAATAACGCAGCGATCGCGCCGCTCGGCGAGGCTCGGAGCAACGTCGCAATGTTCGGTGAGCTGGGCCGGCGAATGGGTTTTGAAGAGGCGTGCTTTGACGATCGCGAGGACGCGATGATCGATCAGGCGCTGGATACGACCGACCCGTGGCTTGCCGGAATTACGCGGGAACGGCTGGAGCACGAGGGGCATGTTCCTTTGCAGATGCCGGTCAATGCGAACGGTGAGATGCTGCCGTTTAGCACGGCGGAGTGGTTCAGGACGCGGAGCGGACGTGGTGAACTAACACCGGTACCCGTGTTTGCTGCACCGACGGAGTCGCGGGCGCATGCAGCGAAGGGAGCGTACCCGCTGGAGTTTCTGCCGCGCAAGGCGGACAACTATATGAACTCGACGTTTGCGAATATTCCGCTGCATCAGCGGATGGAGGCGCGGACCGCGGGCGTGTTGGAGATGCACGCGACGGACGCGGCTTCACGCAAGATCTCCACCGGCGATGCGGTTGAAGTATTCAACGGCCGAGGGAGCATTACGCTGCGGGCGCTGGTAAATGCGCAGGTTTCGGCTGGTGTCGTGGCGGCGCGGCTGGATTGGAACAAGCTCTCTGCCGATGGCGTGAATGTGAACGCGCTCACGTCGGAGACGCTGACCGATATTGGGGGCGGGGCTACGTTCTATTCGACGTTGGTTGAGGTGCGGAAGAGCCACGCTGAAGTTCGGTAACGTGTCGCCGAATCTGGATGAGATCAGCGCAACAGCATTACGAATGGCTTATTTGCGACTCTCTTGACTCCCGCTTCGCAACCAGCAACAATTCATACTGCCATTACAGGAGTGGGCTCACATGATCGATATCAGCGCTTTCGCCACCGGGCTTAGCGAAATCCCGGAGGAGCAGTTTACCGACAGCGCAGTTCTCGAATACATGCGCGACAATCCCGTCTCCATTGCGAGCCTCGATCCCTACCTCTACTTCAACGCCGAGCACTACACTCGAAATCTCATCCTTCACACACCACTCTTCGATCTCATCGCTCTCTGTTGGGAGATCGGACAGAAGAGCAGGATTCACAATCACACGAATCAGCGCTGCTGGATGGGTGTCGCCCTTGGCAAGGTCCAGGTGCAGAACTATCACGTCGTCCGTCTGGACCCCGCGACGCGTTTCTGTGAACTCATATCCACGGATCGCTACGTCATCGACTCCGACCACCCCGCCGAGGTTGATTCCGGCGAGCCAATTCATCTTCTAGTCAATCCGCCTGCCTTCGGCTCCCGTGCAGTCACACTCCACATCTACTCCCGGCCCTTCGACGAGTGCGAGGTCTACGACCTCAAATCGAAGAGCTATCAAACTGTCAGCCTGTCCTATACCAGCGAACTTGGTCGTCTCACCTCCGACATGCCTGTCGAAAAGATGAGCCTTGTCTAGAAGCTAAAACGGCCAAGCAGTTACGCTATGTTTGATTACTCAGTTTTTTGAGGTGAGAACATGGTGGGATTTTTGTCCAGTCGCCGTTTTCTGGCGATCTACTCGGGATGTCTAACGATCATCTTTTCGATTACAGTTCTAGCCGGGTTCGCACGGCCATGGGGAAGTACAACCTACGACCAGATCACGGTGCACCGGATCAATGTTGTCGAGCCCGATGGAACAGTTCGGCTCATCGTGTCCGATAAGGCTGAGTTCCCGGGGCTCTATCTTCATGGAAAAGAGACTCAGAGGCCCGACCGCGGCGACTCCGCCGGAATGCTCTTCGTGAACGACGAGGGCACTGAGGATGGCGGCCTCATCTACGGTGGACGCAAAGAAGCCGGGGCGGGGCCTTCGAGCTTCAGTCATCTCAGCTTCGATCAATATGACCAGGATCAGACCCTCGTGCTCGGGGCAAGCCTCGAGGGCGGAAAACGTACCTCAGGAGTCATGGTGAATGACGTCCCGAACTTTCCGATTACGCCGGAGTATGTGGACGCCGCGGAACGCGTGAAGATGATGCCGCCAGGCGAGGCGCGATCGGCTGCATGGGCAAAGTTAAGCGAGAGCTACCCTCCCGGAGCGCAGCGCGGTTTCTTCGGCCGACAGAAGGATGATTCAGTGGGAATGAGCCTGAGTGATGCTTCCGGTCACGTTCGCGCGGTTTTGACGGTGAAACCGGACGGAGAGCCAGTGCTTCGGTTCATGGATGCAGCGGGTAAGGTAACAAAAGAGATCAGCGAGGAAGAATAAGAATGTTTGCGGCAGGGTTTCAGTGCGCGGGGTGCGGGGAGTGGATTGAAACTACGGTCGATGAGTCCGGAGGGTCAAAGCAGCAGTATGTCGAAGACTGCCAGGTGTGTTGCCAGCCGAACGTCCTGACAGTGCGTTGGGACGGATCGGCTCAGGAGTTTACGATTGTGGCGGAGCTGGAAAGTTAGCCGTAGCAGGAATGCCATTGTCCCGTTCGCTTCGTCCAAATGGAATATAGCTGAATTCAGGTGGGTTGGATCGTGACAGATCTGACCTGAATCAAGGGGCGAACTCGCTAACCGCTGGCCGCTCCCATATAATCAGGACTTCGCTGTATGTGCTGGCGAGCGTCATTTTTAGAGCAGTGAGGGTGTGCGTATCTTTACCGTGAATCGAGAGAGCGGAAGCTCCCTGAAAAGCAAGACCAGGCCTGTGTGCACGCGCTCCCGACGCTCCCGCATCGCCTATGCTGCGTACATCTTTGCGTTTGCGGTGGTTACCGCAGCCATGTTGCCTGCCCAGGTGTCTCCAAGTGCTTCGCGGCCCGCGTCGTCCCAGGGAGTGGAGACGCTTTGCCAGCCACAGGTGATTGGTAATCGGCGCATTCCGAAGGAGTCAGTGCTGGCTCGGCTCTACAGCCGCCAGAACGATCTGTATGACCCGCTGGTGGTCGAGCGGGACTTCAACTCTCTCTGGAACACCGGATACTTTGACGATGTTCGCATCGAGCGGGTGGACTCCTCGAAGTGCGTCCAGCTCATCATCTATGTGAAAGAAAAGCCGACCATTCGCGAGATCAACTACAAGGGTCTTAGCTCGGTCACGCAATCTGACATTGTGGACCGCTTCAAGAAGGCCAAGGTCTCACTTTCGGTAGAGAGCCAGTACGACCCAACCAAGATCAAGCGGGCCGAAGTGGTTCTGAGAGATCTGCTGGCCGAGCACGGTCACCAGTTTGCCACGATCAAGACCGAGGTCAAGACGATTCCGCCGGCGGCTGTGGCGCTCACGTTCAATATTAAGGAAGGCCCAACCGTGAAGGTGGGCAAAATCGCATTTCAGGGCAACAACAGCCTGAGCGATCGTACCCTGCGCGGAGCAATGAAGAACCTCCGGCCAATCGGAATACCGCACTCGATCATCCTTGAGAATCTGTTCGCGCGGACCTTCGACGCGAGCAAGCTGGACGAAGATACGGAGCGCGTGCGCCAAGCCTATCGTGATCGTGGCTACTTCAAGGCACTCACCAGCGAACCGACCACCCATGTGCGCGATGCGGGTGGTTTGAACTGGTTTACTCTGCACCCCTCCAAAGGCAAACGAATCGATATTTTGATGCCGGTGGAGGAGGGTGAGCGCTACAAGCTGGGCGGCATCACCTTCAAGGGAAATACGCACGTTCCCAACGTTAAGGTGCTGCGGGCGCAGTTTTCGCAAAAGGATGGCGAATACTTCAACGCGACCATGTTCGGTAAAGGGCTCGATCAGTTGCGCAAGGCCTACGGAGAACTGGGTTACATCAACTTCGTCGGAACTCCTGTTCCGCGGATCGACGAAGCGAAGAAGCTCATCTATCTCGACATCGATATCGATGAGGGCAAGCCGTTCTACGTATCGCGGATCGAGTTTACGGGCAATACGATTACGCGCGACAAGGTCATTCGCCGCGAGTTGCTGCTTGAAGAAGGCCAGGTCTACAACAGCCGGCTTTGGGAGCTCTCCATTCTGCGCCTGAATCAACTGAACTACTTCGAGGTTCTGAAGGCGGATCAGGATTCGGAGAGCCGTCAGAACACGGACGATGGAACCGTCGACCTGCTGTTGAAACTGAAGGAAAAGGGTAAGAACTCGATCGGTCTGAACGGCGGCATCAGCGGACTTTCGGGAACCTTCGTCGGGTTGAACTACGAGACCAACAACTTCCTCGGATTAGGCGAAACGCTGTCGGTCGTTGCGAACATCGGCGACCTTTCACGCAACCTGAGCTTTGGGTTTACGGAGCCGTATCTGCGGGATAAGCCGATTTCGCTCGGCGCACAGGTATTTGCCAGCAAGTACGACTTCAATCCTTCGAAGAGTCAGTCGCCAACCGGCGCTGCTCCAGGTAACTTGACGACCGCGCAACAGTCGTTGCTGACGAACTATAACCAGTCGACCACCGGTCTGACGTTATCCGCCAGCGAACCGCTGCGGCATCTGTTCTCGCGTACCGGTGTGACGCGTATCGGCCTGTCGTACTCGCTGTCACGATCTTCCGTCACGACGTTCAATCAAAATACGACCAACGTCTTCCAGTCGCTGGCCTTCCGGTCGGGTGTCGCAGGGCAGAATCAGTTGTCGGGAATCATTACCTCGGTGGTGACTCCGAGCTTCACGTTCTCCAGTCTGGACAGGGCGGTCGGCCCCCATCGCGGTAAGGACTTCAACGTCTCGATGCAGGTCGCCGGCGTGGGCGGAAACGTAAAGTACATCTCTCCGATCGCCAGCTATCGTCAGTTCTTCCCGATGAAAGGCTTGAAGGTGAACGGTGAGGGGCACAATGTCCTTGGCTACCGCCTTCAACTTGCGCATACATCGGGCTTTGGCGGCGAGGTCGCTCCGCCGACTCATCGTCTCTACCAGGGCGGCGAATCTGACATTCGTGGTTTTGATCCCCGATCTATTTCCCCCTACACCTTTATTCCGAACAAGGTGCAGTTCATCCTGACGAATCCCGATGGAACATCGGTACCGCGTGATCCAACCAACCCACCGCTCGGACCAATCCAGATTCCGCTGCCAATCTACCGTATCGTTTCGATCGGTGGTGATACTGCATTTACAGCCAATCTGGAATATCGTATTCCGATCGTGAACCAGGTGACGTTTGCCTTCTTCACCGACTTCGGAATGGACTTCGATGCTCAGCACGGTCAATTGCGTCAGAGCACGGCTGGACAATCGCTGATCAATGGAGCACAGTATGGTTGCCCGACGATCGTCAACGGCGCCTGCTTCGGTGGCAGTTCGGTCAAGTTCCCCGATCTGCTCGCAATCGTGCCGGGAACGAACTTTGTTCCTCGTATGTCGAACGGTGCGGAACTGCAGGTGATCCTGCCGATCGTCAACGCTCCCTTCCGTATCTACTACGCATACAACCCGCTCCGGCTCTACAAGGACATTCCACAGAAGCTTGCGGTGCCGAACTCTGGTCCGGACAATGTGAACACGTTCAAGGGCTACTTCCCGGATTCAGGCGCAGGCGAGTTCAGCTATCAGCAGGCCTTGCAGTTCTACGGTGCCGACTACATTCTGCGTGAGCCCAGGAAGACGTTCCGGCTGACGGTCAGCACGACCTTCTAACCTGATCGTTACCCCATTGAGCTGTACCCACCAAAGCGACTGAAACCTCACACGCTAATTGGAAAAGCCCAGCAATTTGCTGGGCTTTTCTTCTGCCTTCCAAAGTGGAGAGTCGCCGCAACGTCTATGACTGACGAGGAAAACCTCGCGGCCGTAGTCTCGCCGATCGCAAGGCGCTTTAGTAGCTGCGCTGATACATGCGGGAGATGCGGTCGTGCCAACCGAGGCCGTCGTCGTCAAGCCACGCCCACAGAAAGCCGATGCCTAGGGGGCAAGCTGCGAGAATTACGGCGAAGATGCGGCGGCGCATAGCAGAGCGGGTCGGATTGTCGTCCGAAAAGGTGCAGAGGCCGATGCGAGCGTAGCGCATCCCGGGGGTCGCGTCGGAAAAGGTGAAGAAGAGAAGTTGATAGAGCAGTGTGAGCACAACCAGTGTGCCTGCCGCGCCAATGGCTGCGGTCTGGAGAGTGATCTGTGGAACCGTCGGGCTGGCGGGGCCTGAGAGTTTCCCGACGGTGATGGCAAAGGCGCCAATGAAGATCAGCAGGGCAGCCGTCACGATGCAGCCATCGACGATGGTCGCCATCAGACGCAGGTTCAGAGGTGCGGTCTGCGGCGGAAGCTCCGCGAGGAATGGTGCCTCTGCGGTCTCAACCGGCGCCGTAACAGGGTGAGCGGCCAGCAGGATGGAGGACCACTCCGGCGCGGTCGATTCGACAACAGGCGCGGTCGAGATCTGGTCTGCTTCGACTTCAAAGATGCGGAGCTGAGCGGTTGCCGGTGCATGATCGGCGTCTTCGCGGAGCGGACCTTCGGCCAGCCTGGGGCGAGCCTTGCGCGGAGCCACGAGCTGCCGAGGAAACTCAATGAGATTAGCGGGAATCTCGATAGGCCCGCCGATCGACTCCTCAAAGACGGGAGACTGGCGGAAGGCGATCTCATCGTCGAGGATGAGGTTCTCCTCTTCGTCGATGGCCTCCTGGGCTTCAGCCTGTCCGTAAAGCCGCGCAAAGGCAACGGTAGGTTCGGTGAGGCTGCGAGCACCGTCCTCGTAGAGCCTGACGGTAAGGGCGGGGCTAAACGTCGAACTAAGGGCTGCTGAGGGAGCAGGGGGCGCCTCGGTGACCGCGAGACTGGACGGAGCAGGAGCGGGAGGCGGCGGCGTTGGCGGGGTCAGCGTCCATTGGTCGAGCTCGGCCAGGAGCTCGTACTGGGCGTCGGCGACGGCACGGGCGCTGCGAGCTGCCACTTCGGCGGCGGCCTCTGCCTCGCGGATGGCCGTCTCGGCCTGAGCAGCGAGAAAGGTGCGATAGCTGGGCGAGTTAGCGTAACGCTCGGCCACGGCGGCGGCGATACGAGACGACCGGGCCTTCGCCGGCAACTGCGTCACAATGGGAGTAACCGAGCTGCCGGAGTGCTGGCTGCGGCGCGCGCGGTGAGCCGCGAGGCGCTGGGCAACTTGTTCCTTCAGTGCAAACGGAGCCTCGGCTTCCGTTCCGGCAGTGGCTTCGTCCAGTGATTGCAGGTCACGCTGTGCAGAGCTCATTGTGCTCAATTCCAAACTCGCTTCCGTAAAATCGTTTAGCCTCAAAGGGTGGTGCGTCTGACTAGTTCCAAATCAAGCTTCAAACCGAACGGACCTCGGGGGAAGACCCATTGGCAGCGCCGTCTGCCCTTGCTGGCTTTGGTGTCCGGCGAATGTGACACGGATGGTCGTGGAAGTGGCTCCAGGAGCGTCCGGAGGACTGTTTACCTCTTGATAACTATCATGGTGCTGGCAGCAAGTCATCCACATCTGCGGGCGCAAGAGGTGACGAGTCAGGCAACCCCCCCAAGCGAAGCCACCGAATCCTCTTCGAGCCTGCCGGATGGCCCCGAAACGACCCGATATCCAGTGGCGGCAGTATTGCCCTCAACCGATGATGCGACAACCGCTTCCATCGAATCCGACACCCAGTCGAAGGTAGGCAGCCGTTTCATCCTGGATGGTGATGTAGAAATTCACTACCGCGACCGGATCATCAAGGCGGACCACATCGAGTTCGACGAAGATACGAGCGAGCTTACGGCGAATGGGCATCTGCATGTGACCGGGGGTCGAACCACGAGGACCTCACGGCCAGCCATGGAACGATGAATCTAAACAGGCAGACCGCGACCTTCTACGACGTCACAGGCTCGGTGGGACTAAAGAGCACCGGACACGCGATGGTCTACGCCAGCAGCAATCCCTTCCTGTTCACTGGACGGATGGTCGTGAGGACCGGCCCACAGACGTACGAGATCTACGACGGCAGCTTGACGACGTGCCAGCTTCCGCGCCCGGACTGGATGCTGTACTCGGGCAAGTTCGCCGTCGACAGCGAGAAGGCGAAGGCGCAGAACAGCACCTTCCGCTTGATGAATGTTCCGATATTGTTTTTGCCCTATGTGACCCACCCGGTGGATTCGGAGCAGCGGCAGAGTGGGATTTTGATTCCTGCGATCAGTTATTCGTCCAGCAAGGGGTTCATCCTCGGTGAGCAGTACTACTGGGCGATCAATCGAAGCACCGATATAACAGTCGGCGCTCAGTACTACTCGCTGCGCGGATGGGAGCAGTCGGCGAGCTTCCGGTATCGCGGCCTGGGAAATAACTTTGCGAAGGCAAAGTACAGCGGCCTCCTCGACCGCGGCATCACGACAAACGGTGTCTACCTGAATCAAGGCGGAGAGGATGTAACTTTCTCGGGGAGGCATGACTTCACTCCACATACTCGGGTGGTGGCGGATGCGGAGTACTTGAGCTCATACGCCTATCGTCAGGCATTTGCCGAGAGCTTCAGCCTCGCCGTGTCGAGCGATATCCTCTCGATCGTATACGGAGTGCATGAGGCGGATGGCTTTGACGCTTCCGCCAGGGCCGATCGATATCAGGGGCTCAAGATGGCCTTTCAGGCTGAGACGCCGACAACACCTGCGATACAGGAACAGCAGATAAGGATCTTTCATGCGCCATCGTTGGACTTCGGCAGCACAGAGCATGAGATCGGCAGGAGCGGAGTGCAGTGGAGGCTGGACAGCTCGTATGCCGGTCTGTCACGAGTCGAGCCAGGTTTTGCAAGCGGAGGCCTGACCCAGCGGGTGGATCTCCATCCCGAGATCTCATATCCGCTGAGCTTTGACGGGTGGCGGGTGCGCGCCTCGCTTGGAGCAAGAGAGACGGTCTACAGCAGAAGCCGCCAGACGCCGTATCGCGTAGACCTCATCCCGGTCGAGCTTCCGACTCCGCTCAACCGCGCGGATGTAGAGGCTGAGGTGGATATGAGGGCGCCGGTGGTGGAGCGAACGTTCGACTCTCCCTCGGTGGAGAAGTTCTTCAACGGCAACGATGTGAAGCACACCATCGAGCCGGAGGTGACGTACCGGTACGTCACTGGCATCAATAACTTTTTGAATGTGCTGCGCTTCGACGATATCGACATCATGAGCGATACGAACGAACTTCAGTACGGTGTCACGCAACGCCTGTTTCTGCGGCCGGTGAAGAAGCGGCCGTGTCAGGAGAAGCCACCGAGTCCGGGCCAGGAGCAAAATTGGGACGAGGACGTGGGCAGGGTCCAGACCCGGGAGCAGGCCGATCTGAAAAGCAGAAAGCCAACCTGCGGAAGCCGAGAGATGATCAGCTGGAGTCTGACGCAGAAGTACTTCTTCAATGAGAACTTCGGCGGAGCAGTGATCAATGCACGGCGCAACATCTTCGACACAACCCTGAACCTCTCGGGGATCGCATTTTTGACGGAACCCCGGGCAATCTCACCACTGATCTCGCGGCTCAGGGTGCGTACGTCGGCGCACATGGATGTGGAGTGGGACTTCGACTACGACACAGGCGCGAAGAAGTTCACGTCCAACAATGTGCTGGTCGACGTGCATGAGGGCAACGTCTTCGGCGGCCTGAGCTACGCACGCCTCAACGCGCCCGGACGGTTCTACACGGAGGGCATCCTCTCGTCAGTGTCGAACTTCGACCAGCTGCGGCTGCTGATGGGGTATGGCTCGCCCACCAAGCCCGGGCTGGGCATCGCAGGGAATGTGGGGCTGGACCTGAACGCAACGAACACAGGTTTGTTGGAGTATGGGGCCGTGCAGGCCTCGTATAACTGGGACTGCTGCGGGTTTAGCGTCGAAGTGCGCAAGTACGAGCTCGGGGCGGTGCGCAACGAGACGGCTGAGCGGTTCAACTTTACGCTGTTGAACATCGGAACAGCAGGCAACCTGCGGCGGGCGGCAAGCCTGTTTTGAGCAGGTAGCGGATGGGTCCGAAGTGCGTCCGAGGCCTTGCAAATGGCCTCTGCGTGAGATAATCGAGGTATTGTGTCTACTGTCGTGAAGTCGTTTCGCACCCTGATCTTTGCCCTCACACTGGCCGCCCTCGGCTGCCACGCCCAGGCTCCGACGGAGACCTCGGGAAAGCTGTCTCCGGAGATGACACGACGGGTCGAAGTACTGATCCGGGCGAAGTCCAGCGTTCCGCCAAACTACGACATCCAGGTCGGCCCACGCACTAAGAGCGACGTACCGGGCTATGATGCGATCAGCATAACCTTTTCAGGAGACGGCAAGACGAGCAACGCGGATTTCCTGCTCTCAACTGACGGCAAGACTCTGGCGCAGTTCCGAAAATTTGACATCAGTAAAGATCCGAAGCTGCTCGTCAGCGGAGACGGGCGTCCTGCTCGCGGCGGTCCGGCGACCGCGCCGGTTTTGATCGTCGGCTTCGACGACCTGGAGTGCCCGTACTGCGCGAAGATGCATGAGCAGCTCTTTCCCGCGCTGACAGAGCGTTACAAAAATCAGATTCATATCGTCTATCGCGACTTTCCGCTCGACCAGCATCCGTGGGCAATGCGCGCGGCAATCGACACGAACTGTGTCGGCGCACAAAGCCCGACGGGCTATTGGAACCTCGTGGATCACATTCACGCGCACGCTGGCGAACTAGGCGGTGACGACAAGAGCCTTGCCAAGGCGAACGATACGCTCGATACGCTGGCTCGGGATGAGGGCAAGCGCCAGAATCTCAACACCGAAACTCTGAATGCCTGCATCGCCAAACAGGACGACACAGCAATCAAGGCCTCAATGAAACTTGGTGAGAGCCTCGGCGTCGATTCGACACCAGCACTTTTTATTAACGGAGAAAAGCTCGAAGGAGCGCTACCGCTGGAGTATGTGTATCGTATGATCGATAACGCGCTGATCGCCTCCGGCCAGACACCGCCGCCACCGCCACCAGCACCCACTCAGTCCGCACCTCAAACTACGCCGGCGAATAAGCCTGGCAATTAGCAGAGAAATGCAGGAGATTCAGGATTTGCCGACATCCATGAACGATACTAGTCGCTCTTTTATACCTCGCACCTTTCGTCAAGCTTCCGTTCCTGTCGTACTGATTCTGGCTGCAGCGCTGTTCCCGGTTGCTGGCTGCCAGCGCAGCCACAGTGCCGATGTGGTGGCCACGGTGAACGGTCACGCGATCATGAAGCCCGAACTGGATAAGCGCTATCAGGCGCAGCTCGGCGATGCCGCTCAGCAGCAGCAGGGCCAGCCCTCGCAGGAGCAGGCAGACTCGCTGCGGTTGAACTTGCTGCGCGAGTTGATCGACGAAGAGATCGTGCAGCAGCGCGCTGCGAAGATGAACCTCACCGCAACCAATGAAGAGGTCGATGCAAAGCTCGCCGAGATGAAGGCCCCCTATACCGAGGAACAGTTTGAGCAGCGGTTGAAGGCCAGCAACCACACGCTGGACGATGTGAAGCACGATCTGCGGCGCTCGCTGACGATCAACAAGCTGCTGAACAAGGAGATCAACTCCAAGGTCACAGTGACCGACGCCGATGTTACGAACTACTACAACCAGCACAAGTTTGAGTTCAACCTGAACGAGACGCAGTACCACTTGGCACAGATTCAGGTCACCGATATACCGAATGCACAGCCGGGCAATCTGCAGAACAGCAAGGCGACCAACGACGTCGATGCAAAGAAAAAAATCCAAGCCCTGAAGAACAGATTGGATAGCGGAGAGGACTTCGGCGCGATTGCGATGAACTTCTCTGAGCAGCCGGCGACCGCTCCCAACGGCGGCGACATGGGTTTTGTCGGAGAGTCGCAGATGCATGCGGATCCTGCAGTCTTCAATGCAGTGACCAAGCTCAAGGCTGGACAGATTACTGAGATTCTTCCGCTACTCGATCAGCAGACAAAGAAGCCCGCGGGATATGCGATCTACAAACTGTTGTCACGTGAGCCTGCCGGGTCAGCGCGATGTCAATGATCCACGCGTGCAGCAGGCCATCCGCCAGCAGTTGCGCGACGGTCGGTCGCAGCTTTTGAAGAACGCATATCTCGAGATGCTTCACGATCAGGCCAAGGTAGAGAACTTCTTCGCCGAACAGATCTTCAAAAACGACGCCCACTAAACACGACCTTTACGGAGAAGTTCATGGCGATGCCACCGGTGCGTTTCGCAATCCTCGGATTTGGATTCCACGCGATTCGGCGATTGATGCCGGCCTTCTCTCAGTGTGAGGACGCAACGCTGACCGGTATGTGGCGACGCGATCAGACCGCAGCCGCTCAGAACTGTGCCGAGTTCAAAATCCCTCACTGCTTCTCCACGCGCGAGGAGCTGTGCGCTTCGCCGGACGTCGATGTCGTATTCATCACTTCCCCGGATGCGATGCACCGCGATGACACACTGCTCGCGCTAAAACATGGCAAGGCGGTCTTGTGCGAGAAGCCGCTCGCGATGAACGCCGCTGAGGCCGAAGAGATGAACGCCGCTGCGAAGGCAACCGGTGTCGTCTTCGGAGTAGCGCAGAACTTTCGCTTCAACCGAAGCCTGGAGTGGATGCGGGACCAGATCGCCGCAGGCCAGATCGGCAAGCCGCAGCTGGCGCACGCAGAGTACACCTACCCGGCGTCCAAGGCTCCTCGCAAATGGATTATCGATCCCACATTAGCGTGTGGCGGTCCCATCGCCGATGTCGGCGTCCATTGCATCGACGCACTTCGCTTCGTACTCGGTGAAGATGTGGTGAGCGTCAGCACAATCGGCCGAAAGGACGAGCTATCTGGCCCGGTAGAAGCGGCAGCCTCGCTGCAGTTGGAGATGACGGGTGGTGTCTATGCAAGCGTGGACGCAAACGCCCGCGGGCTCTACCGCTCTCTCGTCGAAGTAACGGGGAGCGAGGGTGTACTAGCCTCTGAGAATGCCTTGAGCGTCGACCGCCCCGTCGATGTTGTGCTGCGCAAAGCGGGTGAGTTGGTGGAGACCAGAACCTTCAACAACGGGGATGGCTATACCCGCATGCTCGACAGTTTTGCGCAGGTGTATCGAGAGCATGGACGCTTTGTAGCGTCGGGTGAAGACGGTATCCACAATATGCGCGCGGTCGACTCTGCCTACGCCAGTTGGCGAAGCGGCATCCGCGAATCCGTTTGATTGAGCGTAGAACCTAGCGCAGCGCAGCAGCCAAAGCAGAAGTTCCGCCGTGACGGGATACTGCTAGCTCACGCTCAGGCGCGGGTGGCAGATATTTCTTGTAGACGCTGATGTGAAAGCAGGACTGCTGGAACTCCTCTTCGACATCGATCTTACCCTCTTGCACAAGCGGCAGAAGATATCCACGCAACCACGCAATCTCGGCGAGTGAAAGTCCATGCTTGGCAATGTCGACAGCCTGGCCCGTAAGATGAGGTGAAGCGGTATCTCCTTCGGCTGGCGCGGCGTTACCGTTGATGTGCATGAGGTGCTGCTGAAACTCGACGGTGCGTACAGCAGAGTTCACCTGCAGCGGCGTATGAAAGTGAGCGTAGTGGGCGCGGGCCAGGGTGGCGAGAAACTGTGCGGTCCAGGGTCGGCAGTAGCGGCGATTTTCGGGCAGACGGTCGTCAACCTGAAGAGCATCATTCTCGGCGATTCCGACCAGCATCTTTTTGCTACGCATATCGAGCAGATCGTCGTCATTCTGAACGCGAGCGAGGCCATCGCGATCGGCAACCTCATTCTGGTGAACGAGAATCTCGTGCGAGCCCTTAAGAGGCGGAGGCACGATAAGATGCCCACGCTTGTTGTAAAGATTCGGCAGAATGACCGGCGTCGAAGCTACTTCCTCCACGCTCGCCAGTTGAGGCCTTTCGGCAGCAGGGCGAATGACACTGACCACAGGGACCGGCTTAGCCACGGACTTCTGCTTCGTAGCAGCTACGGGTTTACGTGTTGGCGCGTGCGCTACTGGCCCCGTTTCGTCGAGCTCTTCAGGGCGAGATGTTCCATGAATTGCCACCGCCGGTTGAGTCTCGGTCTGGGTTGAGGTCTGGGCCGAGGCTGCTCTGAGAAAGTCCTCCGACGTAGCCTTTTGCGAAGTCGCATCGGCGATCGTGCGCTCTGGCCGAGTGATATTGGGAGCGGGAGAACTCACAGCCTGACGAAGATGGCGGCCCTTAGGCGCCGAATGTGCGTGCACACGTGTCGTTTTAGTCGATGCGGTCTTGGCGGAACGATGTTTGGCAGTACGGGTAGCGCGTGCTGGCTCTGCCGCCTTCCCGTGAGCTGAATGCTTCGAGGAAGGAGCTGTGGCCGAGTGAGCCAGATGATGCGTTGGCGTGGCGAGGCTGCTGGCAGGAAGAAGATACAGAGCTGCAAGCGCCAGAAGGGCCGGTATGGGGGCGTTCAAACGCATCATGATTTTCGGAGGCGCGGAACGCCAGAGCACCTTCTACATTAAAGATTGATGAGCGATCATGTAAGTAACGAGGTGGGTTCCGTATACTTGTCGATTAACAGGGGATGACGAATGAAGAGCACCGTGTTGTATTTCGGGTTGGCGATTATTGCACTGATGGGATGGGGAGCAGAGGTAGGAACGGTCCAGGCAGCGGCACCGGATGAAGCCGCAAAGCCGGAGTTTTATATGACGAAGGTGCAGCCAATCTTTCAAGCGAACTGCTACAAATGCCATGGTGGCATGAATCATCGTGGCGGATTGAGTATTCAGACGCGCGCTGGAATGTTGAAAGGGGGACACGAGGGGCCTGTGTTGGTTCCAGGTGATCCGGAGAAGAGTTTGCTCGTGCGTCTGATTCGGCATGAGGGTCCAGCGAAAGACCCGATGCCGATGCCACCAAAGCAGCCGAAGATCTCGGACGCGGACATTGCAACGATCGAGCGGTGGGTGCGTGCAGGAGCGATCATGCCGGAGGATGCAACCAAGCAGTAAGCTATTTAGAAAGTAACCATTTCTGTTACTTTTGTAGGCTTGCCCAAGTTCGAAGATCGTTCGGCGTACGAAGCTGATCCTGTAAAAGAGCATCGAGCAGTGCGCGCGTGCGAATCGCAGAGAATGTCTCGTCGATTCGTGCCGGTGTTTGCTGGTAGGGCAGCTTGACGATGTATGCTGGGCGATCGTCAAACTCGCCTCCTTTGCTCGCAGCCTGATCTTCATCGGTCCAGGTCACGGAATCAATCCAGATGAGGCTGGTGCGCCACGAGTGGTCGCCCATGACGACGATGGTGGCCGCGTCCCATTCTTTGCGCTCTTCGAGAACCTGACGGACATGAGCAAGATAGAGATCAGTCAATGCAAGATTATCGATGTATGAGGTGTGTTTGGTGGCAAAGGTTTTTTTGGCTCGGTCATAAAAGCCATAAGGGTGCGGGATCGGCATGTGGAGGAAGAAGAAATCGATGGACGGATCGGCGAGGTAAGCATCCCCCGCAGCAAAGAGTTGTCGATAGTCCGTGGAGTGCTGACGAATATCGCGTGACTCGTCGGATGGTGCACCGCGGCCATGTCCGAAGAGGTGATTGATGTCGAGCCACAGGTAGCGAAATGGGCGAATGAGATTGACCGCGAGTGAGCGGTTGGGCGACAGATTTGCGGGAGTCGATTCACGATAGGTCCAGAAGCAGTGGTCCAGCACCTCGGGCAGAATGCGACAGTAGGGGTTATACCAGCCAGCGAGGCCAGTGCTGTAGCCTGCGTCGATGGCGTCCTGAAATACAGTGTGGTGCTGCTCAAACGCTGCCCACTTGCCTGCAGAGGAGCTTCGTAGGCTAAGCAGCATGCCACGCGCAGAGACGTCGATTGCGTTGGCAGGGATGCCAGTAAAGAGGCTAGGCAGAATCGTGCGGGTATATTCGCCCGTTGGCACGACGTTGGTAAAAACGGTGGATTGTGTAGCGAGCCGATCAAACGCGGGAAGCTCAAGCCCGGCGAGGCGGCGCTCGTACAGTTGTTGGTGAGACAACTCATCAAAGACGATCCAGATGATGCGTCGGTGGTGCGACGCCAGAGCGAGCTGCGTTCGATGCAGTGTGGGTGCCGGATTTAGATTGCGCGCCTGCCAGCCATTCCAGATCAACTGCGAGAAGATCAGCACGCCGGTGAAGGCAAAGAAGCCCAGCATGGTCGCTGCAGCAGGTTGAATAGCTTCAAATCGCGGCAGAAATCTCTTCCAGAAGATTGAAACCACAATCAGCGCGACAAGACAGACAGGAGCGACGGTGAAGGTGATCCAGTCGGGAACCTCGTCGCCCGAAAAGTTGGTGATCGTATGGAGAAGAATGGAAGGAATTGCCAGAACGAGAGCCGACCAGATAATGACGCGAAGAGGGCCAGGTCTCTCCGCAAGAAAGAGCAGGCCGGTGATCAGAGCGGAAAGAAGAACGACATAGACGACAATCGGAATAATGACGGTCGAGGCCGAACCAACGAGGTGGTAGATCACATCGTGACCAGTCGAGATCAGTGGGCCGGTGAGATCAAGCAGATAGAGGTTTGCTAGACCAAAGGCGATCGTGGCTGGGTGTGTGAGCGTCCTCACCGCCTGTCATCCTTCAAAAAAATAAAACAGGTTGTGAGCATCCGCACAAATCATCTCGAGTCAGAATTTTTAGATATCTTGCGCAGATCACGCATCCGCCTGTATCGCGAACGAGGTATACATCCTCCTGACTAAGAGCACCTCGCTCATAGATCGGCCATCTGCCCGGGTCAGCCTAAGCGCGTGGCTGCGTTACAGCTTCGCTCTTGGTTTGTGTCCTGACGAACAACCCCTTGATGCGCCGGCGAAAGTAAAAGAGAGCAGCGGAGACAGTCGCGCTGATCCCTTGAAAGATGAGAAGCCCAGAGCCAGGATCAACGTAAGCGTAGGCTTGGCGCTCAAGAGCGAAGCTGAGTGCGACAAGTAGCATCAGCGTGATAGCGAAGTACTTCAGAGTATGGATCATTCGCATTGCCTCGGGGAGGTGTGCCTGGTGAGCACAAACTCACTTGGAATGAAGACGAGAACGGACTATAAAAGTTTCGGCTCCGCTGTCTTTGATGACCACGGAGCTGCTTTAATTGTTATTGAGATGGTGAAACTTTATTCGAGGTTATCTTGCTTCAACCGGAGTTGAAGCTCATATGCGGCCGCCGCTCAATGTCCCTAAGTCGCCGTTCATAGCGGTCCTAGACCGATAGACCGGCGCTTGTCACAACCGATTTTGCCGCCGATGCTATTTGCCCCGGATCTTTGGTTGAGATCGCCATGGCCAAAACAATAACGGAAGAAGCAATCTGTACCGCCTTATCGACGTTCTCGAGCTTATGAAGTGCGTCATCCGCAGACTTCGTCGCGAGATTAATTTCGCTCACCGCCGTATCCGCGTTCGCAAGGGTTAGATTCGCGGCCTTCATCGCGAAGTTCGCTGCGGTATTCATCAGCGAATACACATAGCCTTGCAACTGAACAATGGAGGGATCGGTAAGCTTGCTGCCTGCACGAATGGCGTCCAGGCGAACCTGCCCGACCTCAAAAGCAATATCGTGAAAAGACTGTGCCAGAGCCTGCATCTGGTCGTCCGTAAGCGTGGTGGTGGCTGGCGTGGCGGAGGATTTCATGACTAGTGTGACCTCGATTGAATATCTGAGAGTGCAGTCCTGAGCGACTCGACGACGGGCCCAACTTGTCTTGCGACTTCCACCATGCTCGCCTTCTTCTCTGCCTCTTGCTTCAACTTGGAGTGCAACGCAGCCAAATCATCCATCACCTTGCCATAAGAGGCGGCATCGTCTTTGCGAACTTGCAGCGCCGATTTGTCGTTCGCATACTGCCGCTGCACGAGGATGAGCGCAAGCCGCTCGTTCGGCTGCGCGCTGGCCATCGGTCCCTGATAGAAAGTGTCGAGGCTGAGTTCTTCATTCGAGAGAAGCAGGGCGTAATCGGACGTAATGACCTTCTTGAGTGACTGAGTAAGCGACTGCACAGCAGCATCGTTAGCGTCGATGAGCTTGCCAAGCTCCTTCTCCCGATAGCCAGCAGTAGCGGCATCGGCGAGAGACTTGAGCAAGTTCTGTGCATCATTCCCCGCAGTAATCGCGCTAGCCGAGAAGGCAGAATTCGCGCTGCTTGCTGTTACATTCTGATCGATAACTGCGTCGTAACCCAACGGGTGGTTCGAAGAGAGCTTTCCAAGAGCATCGAAGTACGCGATGAGAACGTCTTGATCCTTCGCAAGATGGTCGGCGAGCTCCTGATACGGTTTGCAGTCCTGCGCCTGTTCCGCCTTAGGCCGCTCCGCCGAGGGCGTGTTTTCGAAGAGAATATTCTGGCGCGCGCACGTTCCAGAGACATCGTTCGAAACCTTTGGCAAAGCAACTCGCGCTTCATCGGCAAGCTTCGAAAGACCAGCAGCATCGTCCAGGTTCACGCAACCACTCATAGCCGTGCAAAGAGCAGCCACAGCGACGATCTGCACGAAGAACCTGCGACGAATCCGAATCACGAACATGCACCCCTCATTTTCAGCAACTCAATGAATGTAGTCCACGCTGTGAAACTCCGCCAGTCGAGCTATACGAGAGATAGACCAGGCCCGCCAGCGGACTACTTTGTAGTCGTATCCGGGCTTGCAGGAACCTCGGCATGAGCCTGTGCCAGCCACTTCTTGTTGTTCGCCTGACGAACCCATACCGTAACAGCGTTGTTATCGTTGCTCTTGGTTTGCGGCGCATTCGCAGTGCCACAATTGAAGTTGTTGACGACGTGATAAGCAGTCATCGCAGAGTCTCGATGTAAGGATGCGCACCTGCAGATCGCGCAGCTCATACGATTCCAGCTTGCAATGTTTAAGTGTAATAAGCAGGCTATCGAGCGCCTGAATATGATCGTTCACCTGGATAAAGTCTGGCGTAAACAGCCCGCGCACCGTTGCGAAGTCACCTTCAGCCATCGTGGTCCACAGGTTCTGTTCAAGTTTGACAATCTCCACCGGCGCAGGCGACGCAGCTGTAGATGTCTGTGCGTTAGTGGACGAGACAAGCAAAACGAAGAGAGCAACGAGGAGGAGGAGACGCATGGAAGATATGTTAGCCTCTGTCTCCTCCTCCCGCTGCGTTTAGTTTGTTGGCGCCTTCGTCCCTACCTTGCGAATAGCCGCATCGACGATCGCGTAGAGCAGCTGTCCGTGGTCAGTGTGAGCCTTCGCCTTGATGTACTCACCAGTGCGTCTGCCCGCCGCAGCGTCATCCGGAAGCGTAAGCCCACGCTGCTGAGCCGAGATCTCCGACAGTTGCTGAATGATGTCGAAGAATGTGGTCTCGTTCTTCCCTGCAAGCTGCCAGCAGTCAGAGACAGTACAAGTCAAAATCTGTTCAGTGGTCCAATTGTGTGGAGCGGCCGAGTCAGCCGACGGAGTCACCGTCACCGGAGAGGCCTGCTGTTGAGCAGTCGCGGCCAGTGAGGCGGCGGCTAAGGCGAAGCAGATGGCGAAGCGATGGATCGTGCGCATAAGGATCGTTCCTCGTCGTACAAAATTTTTACAGATGTCTAGTGCCGGTAGTAGTTGTTGTTATTCCGGTTGTTCTGGGCGGCCTGTCCAACGACGGCCCCGATCCCTGCACCTGCTGCACCGCCGACGATCGTGCCCTTCAGGCCGCCGCCGAAGACAGCTCCCAGCGCCGCGCCCCCAGCTGCGCCAATCAGCGCGCCTTTACCCGGGCCAATCCCGCCCTGATTGTGATCGCGGTAATGGTCATCGTGATAGTGTCGATCGTGATTGCTGTAGTAGTCACCGCCACGACCGCCGCTGCGCATTCCGTTATAGTAGGCGCTGTTGTTGCTGTTGTTATGGTGCTGAGCGTATGCAGGAACAAGGCTGATTGAGAACAGGAGAGGAGTAAGGACCGCTTTTCTTAGCTTGGTCATCTCCCATTAGATGCGAGTTTCCTGCGACATCTTCCAGCACGGCCGAATAAATTCGTCGGAATGCCACTCGGCAAGAAGAACTACAATCACGGTGTGGAATAAATTCAATCTGCCTTCTTTTTTAACGCTCTCATTCAAAATCAGTTAAATCAGGTTGGCTCTAACCACTCAAGGCCAGTCTTTGAAGTAAAGTTTCGGGCGATCCACAGGAGTTACAACATGCCTAAGCCCGATGGCTTTGCTTGATCGACTCTAGTAGGCGTACTTTTTCATTACGGGATTGGAGGGAATCAGTGAAGGATGGGTTTTGTTTTGCAGCGAGCTTAGCGGCGGCGATTCTGGGAGGCCAAGTCACCTTAGCCCAAACCACCACTTCACCCACTCCACCCGCAACGCCCGTACCGCACAAGGCGAAGACCACATCCAAAGTGGCACCAACGACGGCCGTCTGGGCACCTGACGTCCAACAAGCGCTTAATGTATCGGCGGCGGACTTTGCGGCCGTTGGCTTAAACAAGCTGACCAAGGCGCAGCTTCAGGCGCTTGAGGTTGCCGTACGCAACGATCCCAACAAGCACCTGCTCACGTGTCCGGCAAGCGGCACAGTTCCAGCCGGACGCATTCACGTCTTCCTCACCGTAGCGGGAGATGATTCGACCGGCGCAATCGCCGGCCAGATCAAGCAGGCTATCAGCTCGCTCAACGGCGTCGACCTCGTCGACAAACCCGCGCAGGCCGACCGAGCCCTGCACGTCGTCATCCAGGAGCAGACCACTGCCAAACGCACCATCGGCTTCACCGCATCCTATCTCACAGGCACTCCCTGCATCGAGACCGTCGCCGGCACGCCCAAAGACATCGAGCTGAAAGGAACACTCGGAACCTACACCGAGGCCAAGGGCGCGGGCCTCGCGACGGATCTGGCCGGAATGCTCGATCAGGATCTCCGGCCATTGCGCCAGGCAGGAACGCACTAGCGAGAGCGATACACATCGTGCCGCATCTATTGGCAGCACTGAAGCAAGACGAAACAACCCAATTCGCCGTCTAATCTCCTATTCGTCTGCGACTTTAGTGGTGGATTGTGAATTTCCCACTTGTTTTGTTGCGTGGGTACAGGTAGCTTTCGTCTTGACTTCAAACTTACTGAGTACAGGTCATACAAAAAAATAAACGCATTACCCCTTGCTTCACTTCTCTTGGTTCTCTCTGGATTTCGGCAATCTCAACCTGAGACACGGACGATCCGGACACCGCACTGCAGAGAACTCAGATGCGCTCCGGCAACAGCTCCGGCAGGGTAAGATGAGCATCTCTAACAGAGGGCGATTGAGAGATGGGATTTGCATAGGTCCCATCTCTCCCTTCGCGAAAACGAACCACAGCAAAACTTTCCTCGTTGCACGATTGCATGGGCATGATGGGCGGATGGATCAATCAGGTTTAGCACCGACATGGTCGCAAAGCAGACCGGAAAGAACGGATCCTCCTGCAAGTGCGTACGCCATGCATAATTACGCCTCCTCCCCACCCCCGCGAGTACGCAGCAGAAGGTAGAGTCGCTCCTTCCCCAGCACGCGTCGCAGCTCCATGAACCCAAACAGCGGAATGAACGCGCAGAATACGACGATCGACCGCGCAACCATATCCTCCCATCGCGTCTCCAGCCACACCGACCCGAACGGCTTTCCATGAATCGCGCGTTTTACGAACTCCTCCACAAAGTGAAACGCAAATACAACCACTCCAAAGATGAGTGACTTGTACAGAACCGTCTGATACAGCGGCTTTGTTTCATAAGTTCTGCCCAGATGCGCCATCTGCGCAATAAGAATGACCTTGCCGATCACCAGAGCGTTGACGATCGCGAAGCCGTAGTTCAAATAGTCTTCGTTGACGTCAAACCTTCGCAACAACACCGTCGTATATGTTGAGAGCGCGCAGAAAAAAAACGCCAGATACGCTGAGATCCAAAGGTATTCTTTGAACTCATTTGCGGCCTTCTGCTTAAAACTAGGTGCTGCCGGATCTTTGCTGCTCATCTGCATCCTCCGATTCCGCTATAGTGCCGCCGCCCCACTGTAGACTCCATCAGAAATCCCCGCTGGCAAATCTCTTCCGCGTGGAAGCGACTTGGCTCAAATGCATCTCTGGCAGTACGTGGAGGGAACCAGCAAAGAATAGCAGGCCGCCCGCACACTAGCCTCTGAGGCTGATAAACCGCAAGCGCAGCAGCTCGCCGACACAATCTACGTAATCGTGAAAAGCGGTGCAAACTCCGGAATCCCTGCGGTCCTCCCTGCGATCCATCGCAGCACATACACCTCAACCGGGTCCGTCAGCGAATGCGTAAGTCCATTCGGAATCACTTCGAAGATCGCATGTGCGCCCAGGTCGCGATAGTAGTCAATATCGGGCTCAACCATCACGCAATTGACCCCATTGATCACCATCTTGTCGTTCTCATGAAACGTCAGCTGCACATTCGCCTCACCAAACTGAATCTGCTTCCAGCTCGATGTCGACCCCGGATGAAACAGCCCCGGGTTCAGCTCCACAGCGAACTGCCCAGCCGCTGTCGCCGTCTTCACCTGATTGATCAGTTCAACATCGCACCACGCAAAGAAGCGATCCTGCGCCGGCGCATACGGCGGATCCCACCGCATCTGTTTGATGTAGCTCAGCGGAGTCCCCTGCGACAGCGAGATCTGGCTCATCGCCTCGCCCAGGTTCAGCAGACAAGCCAGGTTCTTCTCCGTCTTATCCAGCAGATCGTCGTACCTCGCCTGTCCCGCAGCATCGTCCACATCCGAGCTGATGAACGGATACGCCGCCTTCGCCGCTGCAAACCGCGCATTGACGAAGCTAAACCCCGGAGCATCGCTCACCAGCATAATGTCCAGAATTTTGACGAAAGTATTCGACAGCTCGACCGGCGTATATCCGGCCTGCTGATACCCCTGAGCCCACACCACCACCGTATAGTCGTCTCCGAAGTTGTCAAAGAACGGAAGCGAAAACGTGATGTCGTTCTCCGTGTAGTAGTCACGAATATGCTGCGTCTGATTCCCATCCGTAATGGTGACCAGAAACTTCACAGACTTCGAGAACGGCTGACGCGTGCCATCGAAGATCCTCAGCCGGAGCGTGCTTGTACTTGTATCTGCCACAACTCACCTCTTTTTTTGAAGGACACCAAGGTAGCACTCGCGCAGCACACGTTCATAGCAGTCCAGTCAATTTCCCACCGAAAACTCCGATCCCCACTCCGGCCACGCCAGCCCTAACTCCATCCAGACCAAAGGTAGGCCGCACCCCGGCCACACCCGATCACGTGTCCTCTCCGCCACTTGGCCGTCACAGCGGAAAATTTAGACGACTACGCACAGTTTTGCATCTTACTTTGTATCTCACGACGTTGGAGGGTGCTCTATGAAAGGTCTTCCCTGGATCATTGTTGGTATTGGAGTCGGTGCCGCCATCACCTACATGCTGTTCAACGAACCCGAACCCACGTACGACACCGGCTATGACGGATTCGCAGACGTCGCCCGCAAGACCTTCTCCTGGGGAACCAGAAAACAGGCCGAAGGCAAAGTTGGCTCATTCGCAGGAGCCGTCAAGCAAGGCGTCGGCAACCTCACCGGCAACCCCAACCTCGCCGACGAGGGCGCTGCCGACCGCGTCGCCGGCAAAGTCAAAGACGCCGCCGGCCAACTCGGTCAGGCCGTAGGCCAAACCATCCACGACCTCAACAAATAAACGCTGCCAAGCGACCCAAAAATACCCGCCTCAACCACTGAAGACAGTGGCAAAGGCGGGTACTCCATCGTCAGGCCGGTGCATCGACTCCAAGACGGAACGAGACCATCTCCATTACTCAGCCATCATCTTTGAATACTCGGCCACCTCTGAATATTCGCCATCACCTTTAAATACCCGCTATCACCTCTGAATACTCAACCACCATCTTTGAATATTCGGCCATCACCATTGAATATTCGGCCATCACCTCTGAATACTCAACCATCATCTTTGAATGTTCGGCCATGACCATTGAATACTCGCCACCACCTTTGAATACTCGCCATCACCTTTGAATATTCAGCCATCACCTTTGAATACTCGCGATCACCTTTGAAGTCGTCATCCTGAACGCAGTGAAGGATCCCTGTATTCGTCGTTGCTTGTTTCATGCAGTCATTTGTTCCACACCACGGTCCGCTTTAAAACCCCATCAAGCCGTCTTATGCGGATGCAGCGCAGCCCGAACCTTCTCCACATGGGTCCCGTGCACGCGAATGGCTTCATGAAGCTGTTCGCCCGTAACGCCAAACTCCTTCGCCCAGTAGTGAATATCCGACGCCATCTTCGGATTGATCTCCTTCGGATCATTCGGGCCCTTCTCTGTCTCAACGTGCTCCGCATGAGCGGTGCGAGCTTTGGACTTCTCAACTTCTTCGTGTTCGTGCGGACGTGCCGGATCTGGATGCGACATCGATTCACTCCTCTTTCCACATTCTTCTACTTAGGTGGATGTGAACCAGCTCGCTTTAGATGTATCAACGATCCAATCGGCCGACGTCGTATCTTGCCTTGGGAGTGGCGCGATTTTCGAAAAAGCTTGACGAGGCAGCAATGGCAGGTGACTCTGGCCATCAGACATGCGAATCCTTCAAAGCCCATCCGCAAACACCGACACCCTTCCGTGCTTAAAAAAGTTGTATTAGCTTCTGGCCTTAGCCTGCTTCTCCTGGCAGGGTGTGGTGGGCTGCCCGTCAGCAAATCAGTTGCACCTCCTCATGTCGCCGGACGCAATGGGTCCATCTATGGAGGCCAGCAACCGGTCTCTGGATCTTCCGTCCAGCTCTACGCAGTGGGCACTACGGGCGACGGCTCGGCGGCAACTCCACTCTTTGCCGCCCCGGCCATCACAGACGCATATGGCTTTTTCACATTCCCCGCCTACACCTGTCCCACTCCGAGTGCTTTGGTCTACATCGTTTCGACTGGCGGCAACCCCGGTCTGCCAGGCTCCGTAAACAACACCTCTCTTGCTTTGATGGCTGCAATTGGCCAGTGCGGCAATATCAATTCATCAACATTCATCTTCATCAACGAGATCACAACGATTACATCGGTCTTCTCGCTCGCTCCTTACATGACATCGTTCGACCACGTCGGATCCGGGGCCAGCGATACGTCCGCGCTTGTCACCGCATTTGGGAACGTGAGTCAATTAGTGAATATATCGACCGGAACGCTACCTGGCCCCACCCTACTCTCGGGCTACGGAGTTCCCGTCGGGCAGATAAACACCTTAGCCGATATCCTCGCTGCCTGCGTCAACTCAGCCGGTGGCGTCTCCGGCGACGCGTCAGGCTGTGGTCAGCTATTTCAGTACAGCGGTGGCAGCGCCACTACGAACACAGTCGCGGCGGCTATTCAGATTGCTAACAATCCCTCAACGAATACCAGCCAACTCTTTGCACTGGTCTCGCCCAATAGCCCGTACCAGCCTACGCTCACTGCACCTCCATCGACCTTCATTGCGTCGGTTCTTCCGCAGGCACCGGCACCGCAATTGACTCCGGCTGGCGCCCCGTTTCCGGTCAGTGTCTCCATCACGGCTACACTCACCGGTACCAGGATCTACTACACCACGGACGGGTCCACACCTACTACAGGCTCGACGCTCTACACAACCCCGTTTACTATCTCCACTCCTACAACGGTGAACGCTATCGCCGTTGTTCCGGGTTACTCAAATAGCCCAGTAGCGTCGATGGGATATGGTCTATTTGACCCGGGTTACACCGTCAAAACTGTGAATGTCTGCAACCCGTTGGGATATAACAGTGAAAACTGTAACCCCTACTCAATCGCAGTTAATTCAAGCACCAACGCCATATACGTTGGCCTTCAAACAATCGCTAGCGTTCATCCTGCTGATCCGGACAACCTGACCATCCTTGATGGCAGTACTGACGCTCCCACGTCGTACATTCCTACTGGTCTATCCGTAGTGTCGTCGGCAGCTGTCAATCCAATTACGAATAAGATCTATCTCGCAAGCACGTCAGGGCAAGACTTTTTGGTTATGGATGGCAATACCAACGCTCTGACATCGCTGAATATCGGACAGCCACTTGTCGATACACTTGTCCTCAATCCCTCCACAAATAAAATCTATCCGATCGCTTTCGATGGCACTCTCTACGTTGTCGATGGAGCTACCGGCACTCTCACCACTACGATCCCAGCCGCCGCAAATACCTACGCTATCAACATCAATCAGGTCACCAACAGCCTCTTCGTGGGCAGCTCGCCCTTTCTCAACATCAATGCCACCACCAACAGCATCGTCGACGCCTTCACAGTGACTGCCAGCCATTGTTGCTTCGGTAACCTGCTCAAAGACATCGCCATAAATACAGTTACCAACAAGGTCTATATCGCGGCAGACAATGTGATCGCTTATGACCCCGTGTCTCTCAACACGACGACCGTTGTCGGAGCCGGTTTTCCAGACTCCATTGTGCTTAACCCTATAACGAACACGATCTACAGCCTCAGCTACAACGGAATCGCTATTATCAATGGCGCAACGAACACTGTTACATCCACTATTCCTATAGCAGACTTCACAAGTACCTACTCCGGCGGACAACTTATCATTGATCCGGTGCTGAATAAGCTTTTCGTTCTTGCGAACAACGCGAACGATAGTATAGCCGTGGTAGACCTTACAACAAACACCCCCAGCATCATCCCCGCGGGTCAGCAAATTCCCCTTCGCGGTGTCCTCAACCCTGCAACTCATAAGTTGTATTTGCTGGAAAGGTATGCGGATGTAGTCGTCATTTCACCCAACTGATTCACAACATGTTTTCAGCTGACCGAGAAAAGATGAGAGTGTCCAGCACTCTAGCGCATATGGCCTTACCTCGATTTAATCGAGACTTTCCAAAAAAATAAATTCAGAATCGTGGCGCATTTTTCGAGCCTAAAAAACGTGGTGCCAAAGCACCACGTTCACCACACAAACCACCACAAATTCACCACCAAAACACCACGTTTTGGCACCCGTTTTTGCCAAAACCCCCAGCAAAAACGGGTATCCACCACGTTCTAAAAATTACTGCAACAAAGTTCCTTCTTCAGGCTGTATCTTGGCCTCTTCCGGCGGAATTACGACGGCAGCAGCCACCTTATCCTGATCTTCCAGGTCGAGCAGCTTCACCCCCTGCGTACTCCGCCCAGCCGCCCGGATCGACTTGGTATCAATGCGGATAATCTTCCCAAACTGACTGATAACCATCAGCTCGCTTGTCTCATCCACAAGATTAATCCCCGTCACCTTCCCGTTCTTCGCCGCTGTCTTGACGTTGATAACCCCTTTACCGCCACGACTTTGCAGCCGGTACTGGTCAACATCGGTCCTCTTGCCATACCCATTCTCCGTCACCGAAAGAATCAGGCAAGGCGTAAGCCCAAGCTGCTTATCCAGCTTCTCCAGCTTCGCCACAACCTCATCCGAAACCCCCGGAGCAGCCAACTCACCCGGCTCCGCAAGCTCCAGCGGCTGAGCCTCAGTCGACTCAGTAGCCTCGTCGAGCACAGCTTCTACCTGGTTCGTAAGCCCCTTCGATGCAGCAAGTTCCAGCCGCTTCTTGTTCCGCGCCTCATTCGAAGGCGTAACCGCCGCCCCAATCACATAATCGCCCTTCTTCAGCGAAATCCCGCGATTTCCGGTAGCCGGACGTCCCATGGGCCGCAGATCCATCTCGTTGAAACGAATGGCCATACCATCATGCGTCGCCAGGAAGATCACCTGCTGCCCATCCGTAATCCGAGCCGTAATCAGCTCATCGTCCTTCTCAATATTGATAGCAATAATCCCCCTCGCCATCACATTCGAGAAGTCCTTCAGCGCCGTCTTCTTCACCGTCCCATTGCGAGTCGCAAAGAGGATGTACTTGCTCTCCTCCTCAAGATCCCTAACTGGCAGAATCGTAACGACTTTCTCCCCCGGCTGCAGCGCAACCAGCGAAGCCATCGCTTTACCCTTACCCGCCGCCCCAACATCTGGAACTTCATAAACCTTCAGCCAGTAAACCCGTCCAGTGTTGGTAAAACAAAGGAGATAGGCATGAGTTGAGTCAATAATGAGCTGCGCGACAAAGTCCTCCTCGCGCGTCTTCATCCCCAACCGCCCCGTTCCCCCACGCCGCTGCTGTCTATAGATAGAGATCGGCGTCCGCTTGAGATATCCAGTATTCGAAACCGTCACCGCAACTTGTTCATCTGTAATGAGATCCTCAAGCTGCAGCTCCGCCGTCTCATCGATGATCGTGGTACGGCGAGCATCGCCATACTTATCCCGAATCTCCGTCAACTCCTTAACAATCACCTTCCGCAGCTTCGCCGGTGACGCCAAAATCGACTCAAACTCCGTGATATTGTCCCGAACCTCAGCCAGTTCCTTCAGCAACTCATCAATCGAAAGCTGCGTAAGCCGATACAGCTGCAGTTCAAGAATCGCATCAATCTGCTTATAAGACAGAATCAGCGTGCCAGTAGTAGAGAACGTCATATCCACGCCATACTTGGCCGGATCCAGCGTCACACCAACTAGCTCTGTCCCCCGCAGATTGATCCGCTTATTCGAGAAATACGAGAACAAATTCTCTCGAGCATCCGCCCTGCTGGACGACTGACGGATGATCTTGATGACATTATCCAGATGATCCAGCGCGATCTGGTAGCCAAGCAAAATGTGCTCACGATCCCGAGCCTTATTGAGCAGGAACGCAGTCCGCCGCCTCACAACCTCAACCCGGTGATCAAGGAACGCACGTATAGCCTGGTCTAACGGCAACTCCTTCGGCTGACCATTATGGACAGCCAGGAGATCATCGAGAACGATTCCTGCATCTGCGTGTGCTTGTGCAGCTGATTGAGCACAATCTGATGCTCCGCACCGCGCTTCAAACCAATCACAATCCGCATACCATCGCGGTCAGACTCGTCACGGAACT
>CAVPTN010000014.1:0-184728 GCA_963708755.1 uncultured Acidobacteriaceae bacterium | reverse complement strand
TCTGCGGTGGTGAGACCGGCGACGGCAACGACGGCAGATCCCTTTGGGGATGACAACATAAGAACAAGCAACGGCGACAGCAAACAGGAACAGCAACAGCAACTACGACAGCGGCAACATTAGTACGTGGCTTGGCTAATGTAGCTCGTCGAGGGCCTTGTGGGCTGCTTTGGCTTTTTCGCCGTCCGGGTCGAGCTTGAGATAGGTCTGGTATTCGGCGATCGCTTCGTCTTTTTTCTTCATCTTTTGCGCGATCTCGGCAAGGGCGAAGTGGGTCGCGGAGTAGTCAGGCTGAACGTTGACCGCGTCTTTGGCGCGCAGATAGGCGCCGGGGAGGTTGTCATCGCGCATGTAGAACTGTGCGACTTTGAGGTCCTCGTCGACACGTTCGTCGTCGGTTTGAACACGCTTGACCTTGGGTAGCTTGCGATGGACGGAGCTTCCCTCTTCGCCGGGCTTGGGCATGTCGGTGTCGGGGACTGCTGGGTCGTGGGTCGCTGAGTCGGGATCGGTGCCGCCTGAGCTGGAGCTGCTGGAGTCGTCGCCGGGGAGCCTGGGAGCCGGATCGGTTGGGAAGGGGTGCTCTTCTGCTGCGGACTTTGGCGTGGTACCGCTCGGAGTTGGGGAGTCTGGTGGAGGGGCGGATTTGCTGGGGGCTCCGGGGAATGGGAACTGCTCGGCGGCGGAAGGTGCTTTCGCGCCCGCTGGTGGGGTGCAGGGCTTGGTGGTCTGGTTCTGGGCTTGGGTCTGGCTTGGATCGGGACACGGAGGGGGTGGAGTATTTTGGGCAGGTGTGGCCTGGGTAAGGCAGGCCGTGGAGAAGAAGAATACGGCCAACAGAGCGCGAGATGTGGTGAGAATGGTCATCTGGTTCTGGTACGTTGTCTGATACTTTGACGGGGTTGCTCGGTGGTTTGTTATAGTCAGCTGACCTGGGCTGCTTGCCTGCCACTATTTTATTGGATGGAACACTTTTGACTATGGTTGATGGGCTAATTATTCGTTCTTCGTCGATTCATGCGGCTGGCTGTTATACGACACGGGCGATCAAGAAAGGCGCTCGGGTGGTTGAGTATGATGGGCCACGATTTACCAAAGACGAGGCCGACGATCGCTATCAGGATCGGGATATTACGTACCTTTTTAGCTGCGGGACTGATGGCATGGTGATCGATGGCTTCGGGACGGCTATGTTTATCAATCACTCCTGCGATCCGAACTGCCAGACGGAGGACGTCGGTGGGCGGATCTTTGTGATGGCAATTCGCGATATCGAGGCGGGATCAGAGCTTACTTATGAGTACAACCTCTACGACAGCGACGACGCGGATCAGGATTGCTACTGTGGGGCCGAGAAGTGCCGGGGAACGATGTTTAGTGAGGCTGAGGTGAAGCGGCGCGCTCGACGGGGACGGAAGGCGGCTAAGGGTAAGGCTTCTTAATTTTTAACGGCAAAGGCAACTGCGTGCTGCGCGCACGGCGCGATCTGCCATCAAGGCTGACGCGCGTTCGGCGCCATTTTGGCTTTTTGCCTGAGGATAAGAGCTTTGCCTTTGAGCGATACAATGGTGTTCGGGGTTGGTGGCGATTTTGCTGCTCGTGTTTGTGACTTCCCTACTTTTTCTATATGGCATATCAGGTTCTTGCGAGGAAATACCGGCCACAGCGTTTCGCGGATGTAGCGGGACAAGACCATGTGACTGTGACGTTGATGAATGCGCTGACGCAAGGACGGATTGCGCATGGGTACATCTTCAGCGGGCATCGGGGCATTGGGAAGACGACGATTGCGCGCATTCTCGCGATGGCGTTGAACTGCCGGAATGCGATTGGATCGGCGTTGCGGCCTACGGCTGAGCCTTGCGAGGTGTGCGAGAGTTGCACGGAGATCAAGGCGGGTAACGCTGTCGATGTGATTGAGATCGATGCGGCGACCAATCGCGGAATCGACGAGATTCGCGAGCTGCGGGATGCGGCGCGGTATCGGCCGGCGAGAGACAAGTACAAGATCTACATTCTGGATGAGGCTCACCAGATTACGGATGCGGCGTTCAATGCGCTGCTGAAGACGCTGGAGGAGCCGCCGGACCATATCGTCTTCATGATGGCGACGACGCAGCCGGAGGATATTCCGCAGACGGTGCGGTCGCGGTGTCAGCATTTCAGTTTTCATGCGGTGAAGCTGGTGGACATTCTTGGCGAGCTGCGTGGGATCGCAGAGCGCGAGGGTGTGGATGCGGATGAGGCTGCGCTGAGTCTGCTGGCTGAGGCGGGCGATGGGTCGATGCGCGATGCGCTTTCGATCATGGACCAGGCGATTGCTAGCGCGCCAGTGGAGGATGGGCGGCCGCGGCTGGTCGCGGGGCAGATTCGTGAGCTGATGGGGACGGTTCCGAATGCGGTTTTTGAACGGATTCTTGAAGCCGTCGATGGAAATCGCAGTGCCGAGGTGATTACGGTTGCGAATCAGTTGTTGGATGCGGGGAACTCTCCGGCACAACTGGCACGGCAGTTTGTACGGTATCTGCGGAATACGGTGATTGCGAAGATTGCGGGCATTGGTGTGGATGGCGCTGGTGCTGATGGCGTGGCGGGGGAGCTGCTGCAGATCTCGGCAGATGAGCAGAGGCGTGCGGGGCGGTCGGCTGCGCTGTTCAGCGAAGAAGAACTGACGAGATTTTTGCAGGTTATGCTGCGGACGTTTGATGAGCTTGGGTATCGGCAGGAGCAGCGGTTTCATTTTGAGCTGGGACTGTTGAAGCTGGTGCATCTGCGGCGGTTGCTGCCGATCGAAGAGGTGCTGAGTCAGTTCCCTGTTGGTGGCGGCTCGAGACCGGGCCCTGGTGTAGCGACGGCGCGTTCCGTGAGTGCGCCTCCTGCGTCGCCGGGACGGAATCCTGTGAGCGGAGCGGCGACGGCGCGAGTGCTGGAGACCAGTGCTTCGGTCGTGAGTGCGCCGGCGTTTTCTCCGTTTGGGAAGGACCAGAGCAGGAGCAGGTTTGATGAGAAGGCGCTCGTGGTTGCGCCGATCGTAGCTGCGGTTGTGCCGATCGCTCCACCGATGCCTGTGCCGGTACCTGTGCCCACACCTGTTCCTTTGGTTGCACCTGCGGAGTTGATCCTGACCGATGGTGATGTCATGGGTGCCGCGTTGGAGGAGGTTGGGGATCTAGCGGATGCTTCGGTTGCTTTGCCGGTTTTTGAAGAGCGCAAAGAAGCAGTCATTGAGAGACTGGATGCTGCAAGTAGTTTAGATATGCAACCGTATTCGTTACATTCTGCAGAGGAGCTGCAACGGGTTGCTGTGGAAGCTCTTTCGGGGGCGAAGAATCAGGATACGCCGGCGGATGCGATGGCCGATGCGGAGTGGACTGTTGCGGGTGGCGAGATTCGGGTGCAGACGGAGTTGTCGAAGACGATGCTGCCGATGGTGATTAATGCTGAGGCGGAGAAGTTAGTAAAGAATGCTCTGCGTGAGGCGGGTGCAGGAGCGCTGAAGCTTGTACTGCTGCCGGGATCGAAGACCGCTGCAAGCGCGAAGAAACCGCGAGCGGCGAAGAGTGGTAGCGTGCAGGCGAAGGCGATGGAGCATCCGATTGTTCAGCGGGCGCAGACGTTGTTCAATGCTGAGATTCGAAACGTGATCGATCTGCGGGATAATGATTAGCCTGCAGGGCGATCTGGCAGCGACGGGACTACGGAGGGGATGATGGATTTCTCTGATCTGGGCAAGATGAAAGAGATGATGGGCCAGGCGAAGCAGATGCAGGAGCAGATGGAGAAGAAGCTTGCTGCGACTGTGGTGGAGGCTTCGAGCGGCGGCGGTGTGGTGACGGTGCGGATGAATGGAAAGAAGGAAGTGTTGCGGGTGAAGATTGAGCCGACGGCGATGGGAAGCTCGGCGAGCGATCTGGAGCTGCTGGAGGATTTGATTGCGGCGGCGGTGAATGAGGCGGGGCGGCGTGCAGATGAGGCGATGAAGTCGAGTGTTGCGGGGCTGATGGGTGGGCTGGGATTGCCGGATCTGCCAGGGCTGGGCTAAGTGGCTGGGTCTTTTCAAGCGAATCCGAATCGGTTTGCGGAGCCGATGTCGCGGCTGATTGAAGAGCTGAGGAAGCTGCCGGGAATTGGGACGAAGAGCGCACAGCGGCTGGCGTTTCATGTGCTGCGGTCGTCGGCGGAGGATGCCGAGGCTCTTTCGGTTGCGATACGGGAGTTGAAGTTACATCTGAGGCTTTGTTCGGTGTGCAACAACATTACGGATGTGGATCCGTGTGGGTATTGCACGAGTCCGGTGCGGAATCAACGGGTGGTTTGCGTGGTGGAGGAGCCGACCAATATTGCGACGATTGAGAAGACGCGGAGCTACAACGGCGTTTACCACGTGTTGCATGGAACGTTGTCGCCGATTGGTGGGGTGGGGCCGGAGCAGTTGCGGATTGCGAATCTGTTGACGCGGCTGACGGAGTTGGATGAGGTGATTTTGGCTACTTCTCCGACGACAGAGGGTGAAGCTACCGCGGGATATCTTGCGCATGAACTGCGCACGGCTAAGAACGATCTGAAGGTGACACGGATTGCTACGGGTGTGCCCGCGGGCAGTGATATTGAATACGCGGATGAAGTGACGATGACGCGGGCGATGGAAGGCCGGCGGGAGTTTTAGCTTTCGTGCCGATTTTGCGTTGCGGCTTTTGGGTGGATGTCTTCGTCTAAGACTTCGGGGATAGGGGTAACAATCATGAGTTTGAATGAGACGATTTCACGGCGGCGTTTTCTGCGTCAGAGCTTTGCGTTTAGTGCATTGGCGGGGCTTGGTGTTACGCCTTTATTTGCCGGTTCGAAGGCTGGCGCGAGTAGTGGTGGTTCGCGCCTGTTGATGGTCGGTGACTGGGGTTATGAGAACTTCAAAGCTCAAAGCCGCGTGGCAGAGGGTATGCAGGCTTACGTTCGTGAGCAAAACTTCAAGACCGAAGCGCTGTTTATGCTGGGCGATAACTGGTATGGCCCGCTGCCGGATGGAGTGAAGGACAAACGCTGGCGGACGCAGTTTGAAGAGATGTATCCGAAGAGTGTCTTTGATTGTCCGGCTTATGCGATTCCGGGAAACCATGATTATCAGAAGATGCCGGCGAGCAAGGTTGCTGCGGAGCTGGATTATGCGAAGGTGGGAGGGACGCGGTGGACGATGCCTTCGCTGTGGTACAGCTTCGAGTTCCCTGCGAAGAAGCCTTTGGTGACAGTGATTGCGTTGGATAGCAATGTGCCTCCGGCGGATGGGAAGTGGGACAAGGGTACGAACTTCACGTTGACGCCGGAGCAACATGCGGAGCAGTTGGCGTGGCTGACGGCGGAGTTGGAGAAGCCTCGTACGACCAAGTTTTTAGTAGTGATGGGGCATCATCCGATCTATTCGAATGGGGTGCATGGAGATCACAAGATACTCATACGGGATTGGGAGCCGTTGTTGCGGAAGCACAAGGTGCATCTGTATCTGGCGGGGCATGACCATGACATGCAGCACCTGGAGTTTGAGGGGCACCCTACTTCGTTTGTGCTGTCGGGTGGGGGTGGGGCGGATTTGTATCCGCTGACGATTGATGTGTCGGAACGCGGGCCTATGGCGGAGAGAGTGTATGGGTTCAGCGATCTTGAGGTGACGCCGGAGATGCTAACAGTGCGGCATCTGAATGAGAACGGGCAGCTGATTCACTCGTTTACGAAGAGGGTGGATGGGACGGTGGGGATTGTTGGCTAAAATTTCAGCCGTCCCCTTACCTCATCCCTCCGCAAATTTTTTATCCACGAAAACACAATACAGGGATCCTTCGCTGCTCTCAGGATGACAACACTAACTGGGAGGTTCATTGCGGAGGTTGCCGCCGGTCATTTGGTTGGGTTGGTCTAGATTTAGCAAGGACAGGATGGTGGGGGAGATGTCGCGGAGGCTGCCGCCTTCGCGGAGGGTGGGGGTGTTGCCTTCTTCTGTGATGTAGAGGAAGGGGACGGGGTTGGTGGTATGGGCGGTGTGGGGGCCACCGGTGGCAGGATCGATGAGCATTTCGGCGTTGCCGTGGTCGGCGGTGACGAGGAGAGTGCCGCCGCGTTGTTTGATCTCGCGATAGATGCGACCTAGTTGGGTGTCTACGGTTTCGACGGCGCGGATGGTGGGTTCCATCTTGCCGGAGTGGCCGACCATGTCGGCGTTGGCGAAGTTGACGATGATGACGTCGAAGGCGGTGTCGCTGACTGCTTTGATGACAGCGTCGGCGATGCCTGCGGCGGACATCTCGGGTGCGAGGTCGTAGGTCGCTACTTTTTGTGAGGGGACGAGGGCGCGATCTTCGCCGGGGAACGGTTTTTCGATGCCGCCGTTGAAGAAGTAGGTGACGTGCGCGTACTTTTCGGTCTCGGCTACGCGGAGGTTGCGGAGGTTGGCCTGGGACATGAGGTTGGCGAGGAGGTTGTCCATCGACTCGGCGGGGATGACGATGGGGAGCTTGAAGTTTTTGTCGTATTGGGTCATGCAGACGTAGTGGATGTCGGAGGGGATTATGCTGAGCGGGATCTCGGCGTCGAGCTCGGCGGCCTTGGGGAGTGTGTGGCCCTGGCTGCCGATGGGGTCTGCCGTGAGGCCGGAGTTGCGTGTGAGGACGCGGGTGATTTGGCGGACGCGGTCGGCGCGGTAGTTGAAGTTGACGACGACGTCGTGGTCGCGGATGAGGCCGATGGGGTGGCCTTCGTGGTCGATGCAGGTGAAGGGCGGGATGAACTCGTCGGTGATGCCGTTGTTGTAGAGCTCTTTGATTCGCTCGACGGGGTCGGTGTAGGTGCCGCCTTCAGGGTGGCCGGTGACGAGGGCGTCGAAGGCTTGCTTTTCTTTTTCCCAGCGTAGATCGCGGTCCATTGCATAGTATCGGCCGCTGACGGATGCGAGTTTGCCGGTTCCGTTTTCTTTGAGAGTTTGGAGGAGTTGCTCGAGGTAACCGAGGCCGCTGGTGGGCATGGTGTCGCGGCCATCCATGAATGCGTGAACGAAGACGCGGGTGAGTTTGTGTTGCGCGGCCATCCTGATGAGGGCGTCGAGGTGGCGCTGGTGGGAGTGGACGCCGCCATCCGATAGGAGCCCGATCAGATGAAGGGCTCTTCCCTTTTGACCTGCGAGTTCGTAGGCGCGGACCAGTGTGGGGTCGGTGTAGAGGGAGCCGTCGATGATGGCGGTGTCGATGCGGGTCATGTCCATGCGGACGATGCGGCCGGCGCCGAGGTTGAGGTGGCCGACTTCGCTGTTGCCCATCTGACCGTCGGGAAGACCGACGAAGTGTTCGCTTGCGCGGAGCAGCGTGTTGGGATAGTCGCGGAGAAGCGCGTCATAGGTGGGCTTGCGGGCCTGGGCGATGGCGTTGCCGTGGGTCTCGGGGCGATATCCCCAGCCGTCTAAGATGGTGAGGACTATTGGCGCTTTGGGCATGGTGGCTTCGTGTCTCGCTGGGTTGGCTGTGAAGTTGTGTGGTCCTTGTTGCTGACATGGTCAGGATAACAATAATGACTGAGAGATGTTGAGGCGCTGCTACTGAACAGGCAAATGGATCTGCTGAGCTGTGACAAATCAAAAGGGTTACAATCTGCGGAACAGTTCATAGATAGGATTACGTCATGAGTTCTTCACAGACAGGATCGGCTACGCATGGCCGTGCTCCATTACCGTTGGAGCTGAAGCCGCATCCACATCTTGATTTACACGCGCGGTACTTTTCTTCGCGAACAGGCGGTGATTTCTTTGACGCGGTCAATCTAGGTTCACACATCATCGTTCTGCTGACCGATATTGCGGGCACCAAGGACCAGGCCGAACCAATTTCGGCTGTAGTTCAGGAAGCCTTTCGTGGAGGAGGCGCCAGGATCTTCCAATCACATGATACAAACCTGATGGACGGCACGGCGGAGCTGGTGCAGGAGATCAATCATGCATTGATGCGAGCGGCTCACGGAGTGAGGTTCTCCCCTACATTTGTCGGCTGCTATGATCTGGCGCTCGGTCTTTTTGCATATGTCAACGCCGGTGGCCTGACGGCGATATTTCACGATTCGGAGGGTACGCGTGCACTGCCCAACGCCGCGATGCCGATGGGGCTCTTCACACACTTGACGTACGAACCTTCTATGCAGGCATTTGAACCGGGAGCGAGGCTGCTGCTTGTCACGAAGGGCATCGTTGAGACTCAACGAGGGAAGACTAATTTTGGGGCAGAGAGGGTGCAGAGCGTTTTGCATAGCGCAAACACGGATTCGGCGGCGGAGATTTGCGATTTTACACTGAATGCCGCGAACGACTTTAAGAAGACCCCCAAGAGCGGTCTTCGATTCTGGCGAGAAGAGGTTGTGGAAGATCTGACCGCACTGGTGATGGTGCGGCCTTCGCGCTAGTTTATCGAGATGTAGTGAGTTTACCCAACAAGGGTGGGTAGAATTTCTGTGGCGGTGCCGAGGAGTATCTCATCGAAGGCCTGGTAGTTGGTGGGTTGTTCGGGGCCGACGTAGATGGTGCGGGTGCGCTGCTGGTTGGCTATGTTGACGAAGCCAGCGGCAGGATAGACGGAGCCGGATGTGCCTACGACGAGAAGGACCGTGGCACGTCTCAGTTGGCGATAGATGGCGTCCATGTCGAGCGGGATTTCGCCGAACCAGACGATGTGTGGGCGGACTGGGGCTCCGCATTGATCGCATTTCGGAAGGGTCTCGGCGGTTTCGTAGAGGGCTGTGTCGGGAAAGGGTTGATCGCAATGGATGCAGCGGGACTGGAAGAGCGAACCGTGCATGTGGTGGATGCGGTTGGAGCCTGCACGTTCGTGCAGATCGTCGACGTTTTGCGTGCAGAGGTAGAAACGATCGCCTAGCTGCTGCTCGATTTGAGTGAGGGCGAAGTGTGCGGCGTTGGGATGGGCTGAGGAGGCGTTGCGTCGACGCTGGGAGTAGAAGTGCCAGACGAGAGTAGGGTCGGCTTCCCAGGCCTCCGGAGTCGCGACTTGCTCGACGCGGTAGCCGTTCCATAGGCCGCCGGAGCCGCGAAAGGTGGCTAGACCGCTTTCGGCGGAGATGCCGGCTCCGGTGAGGACGAAGAGGTGATCTTGTGGGGTGAGTCGCATGTTGGTTGGATGCCGGCTGACTACTTGTGTCCTGCCGGACGGGCCCGCTGCGCGCGGGGCGGTCACTTCGTGACTTGTATACCTTGTCTTGGTGATTGGAGTGCATGGGGCCTCGCGTTGCTCGGCTTTTGATTCCGACCAACGGGAGACCCTTTGCGGCTTGTCCTGCCGGGCCGGTATACGCGTCACGAAGTGACCGCTCGCCGCGCAGGTGGCCCGTCCGCAGGACATTATCTTTACTTCTTTATTCGCCGAAGTTGACGGATTCGATGCCGAGGAATTCGGCGGATTGGCCTAGCTCTTCTTCGATGCGGAGGAGCTGGTTGTATTTGGCGATGCGGTCGGTGCGGGAGGCGCAGCCGGTTTTGATCTGGCCGGCGCCGGTGGCGACGGCGAGGTCGGCGATGAAGGTGTCTTCGGTTTCGCCGGAGCGGTGGCGAGATGATGCGTGGTGTAGCCGAAGCGGCGGGCGAGCTCGATGGCTTCGAGGGTTTCGGAGACGGTGCCGATCTGGTTGACCTTGATGAGGATGGAGTTGGCGACCTTTTGCTCGATGCCCTGCTGGAGGCGTCTGGGTGTTGGTGACGAAGAGGTCGTCGCCGACGAGCTGGATGCTGTCGCCGAGGCTGTCGGTGAGGTGCTTCCAGCCGTCCCAGTCGTCTTCGGCGAGGCCGTCTTCGATGGAGACGATGGGGTACTTGCTGGCCCAGTTCTCCCAGAAGGCGACCATCTGCTTCGGAGGTGAGCTCGCGCTTGTCGGACTTCTTGAAGACGTACTTGCCGGACTCCTTGTTGTAGAACTCGCTGGAGGCGGGGTCGAGGGCGATGGCGATGTCTGTCGCCGGGGTTGTAGCCGGCGAGGTGTGATGGCTTCGAGGATGAGGTCGAGGGCTTCTTCGTTGGATTTGAGCGAGGGGGCGAAGCCGCCTTCGTCGCCGACGGCGGTGTTGTAGCCCTTCTTCTTGAGGACGCCCTTGAGGGTGTGGAAGACTTCGGCGCCCCAGCGGAGTGCGTCGGAGAAGGTTTCGGCGCCGACGGGCATGACCATGAACTCCTGGAAGTCGACGTTGGTGTCGGCGTGGGCGCCGCCGTTGAGGATGTTCATCATGGGCGTGGGGAGGATGGCAGGCGTTGACGCCGCCGAGGTAGCGGTAGAGCGGGAGGCTTGAGGGCTTCGGCGGAGGCGCGGGCGACGGCCATGGAGACGGCGAGGATGGCGTTGGCGCCGAGCTTGGCCTTGTTGTGGGTGCCGTCGATGGCGATCATGGTGGCGTCGATGAGGCGCTGGTTGCTGAGCGTCCATGCCGGCGAGTTCGGGGGCGAGGATGGTCTCGATGTTTTCGACGGCCTTGAGGACGCCTTTGCCGAGGTAGTGGTCCTTGTCGCCGTCGCGGAGTTCGACGGCTTCGTGCTCGCCGGTGGAGGCGCCGGAGGGGACGGCGGCGCGGCCGCGGATGCCGCCTGTCGAGGACGACGTCGGCCTCGACGGTGGGGTTGCCGCGGGAGTCGAGGATTTCGCGGGCGTGGATAGAGACGATCTCGGTCATGTTGCTCCTGTTCTGTGATTGGGCGCGTGGGATGTCGGGAGACGATGCGGTGGTGGAAGCGGTCCTGGAGTTTGGACGGCGGTCGACTGGGACGGTGCTGCCACCGGCGATGGTGATGGAGTGGACCAGCTTCGCGGCGGATGGGCTCACCTGACGGATTTTAGCAAAGGGATAGAGGTGGTGCCGCAATGTGTTGGTGAATTGAAGGCTGTGGGAGGCGTTGAAGGGCTTATTAGCAGGGTCGATTCCCTGCCGGCGAATTTGCAGCACGGTTGAGGCAGGGGTTCTAACCTTTGTATGTGATAGGAGTGCTGGACGGTCCAGTGCTCGAATCTGCCCAACGAGGTTCTACCGATGAAGATACAGATCACAACCGCCGCTCTTGTCCTTGCTGCTGTTCCCGCGTTTTCCCAGAGCCCTGCTACGGGAGTTTCGAATCCTGACCCTGCGGTGATTTCAAGTACAGATGATGCGGCTCCGGTGAACTCCGCGACCGCTTACGACCAAGCCGAGCGCTGCGGTGCTCGACGCCTTCGTCAACGGAGACGGTGTATGGGCCGTATGTTCCATATAAGGGGCGAGACGGCGGCTGCGGGTACGAGCGTCGTCAGCATCGCACCACCGGAGAATCCTCTGGACGCGATGATTGTGACCAGCGTGCCGGAACGTCAAGGTGAGTTGCGTGAGGGGACGCTGCTGCAGGACGCAGATGAAGGATACGCTTTCTACGAGTTCGACGGTGGTTGGGAGCAGATTTACAGCCGAAGTGACGGAGGCGGTGGAGAGAAATGGCCGCGTGATCATCCCGATCGGTTCGATTCTCGATGGCCAAGTGACGGAAGTGCATGGCGGAAAGCGGATCTCGGGTACGGCGATGCTGCATCTGGAGACGCGGAATGTGACTCTGCCGGATGGGACGCACTATATCGTTCATGCACAGTTGATCGATACGGGAAAGAGCGAGTTCAATGTGGATAACGAAGGCACGTTGAAGCGCAAGACCATACGAAGGAGACGCTGGCTGTGGTCGGAGGCGTGACGGGAGCGGGCGCAGTCTCCGGAGCGATGATTGGTGGCGGAGTTGGTGCACTGGTCGGTGCTGGAATCGGCGCGGGCGTAAGCACGGTTATCTGGCTGAAGCAGGATCGTCAGGCGACGCTGCCGACGGATGCGATGTTGGTGTTCAGCTTGACGACACCGATGATTCTGACTCCGCTGAGTGGCGGTTCGGTTAGCAGCTTGAATACGAGCACAGTTGGTGGGCTCGGGGCTTCTCAGTAGGATTGGTGTGATTTTTGCGAAGGCCGGGATTTCTCCCGGCCTTTTGTTTAATGCTCAAGGACTAAGGGTAACGGCGTGCTGCGCGCACGGCGCGATCTGCCATCGAGGCTGACGCGCCTTTGGCGCCTAGTTCCGGACTTGAGCCAGGAGTCGCTTCCAGTTTTTCTGGTTGCGGCGGTAGCTTTTTTTGAGGTCTTCGAGGATGCGCTCGAAATCGCCGTGGCCACTGAGCTTGCGCCACGCAGGGTTTTTGCTGAACCACGGGTAGTTTTCGTTGCCGAGGTAGATGGCGCGGCGAAGCCAGTGGAGGGCTTCTGATTCGTCGCCTTCCAGAGCGAAGTAGGTGGCCAGGCGGTAGGCCATCTCGCTGTCTGCTTCGGCGGCGGAGAGGGTTTCGTCGACAATGAAGCTGGCGGCCTTTGGGCGGTCGCCTAGCTGGACGTAGCAGAGGGCGATCGTGGGGAAGACGATGCGGAGGGAGGAGTCGTCGCGGATGACGTTTTCGAGAGTTTCGATGGCCTTTGGGAGGTCGCCGGTGCGCATCTGCTGGTAGCCGAGAGAGATTCGGAGGAGAGGCTGGCGGGGTTCGAGGGTGAGGCCCTTTTCAATCTCGTCAGCGGCGAGTTCCATCTGATTTTGGTACTGGTAGACGCGGGCGCGATGGTTGTAGATCATCGCCGCATTTGCAGGGTTCATGCGGAGCGAAGCATTGAACTGCTCGAGGGCCTCGTCGTACATGCCGTCGATGCGGAGAGTCTGCCCGGCTACGAGACGGACGTTCCAGTCGTTACCGGCGGTCTGGAGGAGATTCTCGATGCCGTGGCGGGCACTCTCTTTTTCTCCGCGAGAGAGGAGCATGTAGACACGGTAGAGGTTGGCCTCGACAGAGCCGGGATCGAGCGCGAGGGCCCTGTCGAAGGCGCGGCGGGCTTCGAGTACGTGCATCTGGCCGCCGAGGCCGTGGCGGGCATACTGGAGGTGAGTGATGCCGAGGCCGGACCAGCTCGGGGCATACTTCTCGTTCTGTTTGGTGACGTTGGTGAAGAGCTCGCAGGCGCGGTCGAGGTCTTCGCGGCTGCCGGTGCGGGTCATGAAGGAAGAGAGGACCGCGCGCGCCTGAAGGTACTCTTCGGAGACATCTTCGGAGAGCGAGGCGGCGCGGTGCGTGTCGTGGGAGGCGAGATCTCCGAAACCTTGCAGGGTGCTGAAGACCTCGTTACAGATCTCGGATTGAACAGAGACGAGATCGAAGGAGGCGACGTTGATGGAGCCACCAGCGCGGACGCTTTGGCCGGGGACGTCGAGGAGTTGCCAGTTGAGGTCGAATCCCTGGTCGGAGCGCAGGAAGTTGCCAGCAAGGACAAAGTTGACCAAGAGCTTTTTTCCGATGCTGAGCGGATCAAGTTGATGGGTGGGGATGTTCATGAAAGAGCTGGACGGGCGAACGACCAGGGTGGACATGCGGGTGAGGCGGGTGGCGATGGCGTCGGCGAGGGCGTAGCCGTAGAGAGGGGCGACGTCGGCGGGGCCAAAGTTTACGAAGGGCAGGACGACGATGCTGTTCTGGTTGCTGACGGAGGCGTTGCCTGACTCGCGAAAGCGCTCGGCGAGCATGGAGAGGATGCCGGTGGTGCGCTTTTCTTCTTCGGGGGTGTCGAGAGCGAGACGGCCTTGCGTGGGACGGAGGGAGATGTTGTCGCCGGGGAGGAGGACGGAGTCAAGCTGCATGGCCATCATGATGGTCTTGAGGGCTTCGCGAACCTCGGCAGCGGAGCCGAAGCGGGCGGAGGGTTGTTTTTCGAGGCAGCGCAGGATGACGGATTCGAGTTCAACGGGGAGGTCGGGGACGATATCGCGGATGGAGGGTGGATCAGCGAACTGGATGGCGCGGATCGATTGGAACTCGGCAGCGTCGGGACGATGGAAGGGGTGACGGCCGGTGGCGAGTTCGTAGAGGATGAGGCCGAGGGCGAAGATGTCGGACTGGACGCTGGATTGGCCGGTGACGAACTGCTCGGGTGCCATGTAGGCGATGGTGCCGCCGCGGGCAGTGTAGGTTGCTCCTGGGACGACGGGTGTGCGCTTGTTGGCGGGACCGGAGGGGTCGAACTCTGCCTGGTCGGGACGGAGGCGGCGGGCGAGGCCGAAGTCGAGGATCTTGATGAGGCCGCCATCGGTGAGCATGACGTTGGCGGGTTTGAGGTCCCGGTGGAAGATTCCGAGGTTGTGGGCGGCGGAGAGACCGTCGGAGGTCTGGATGCCGGCAGAGAGGACGAGCTGGAGGCTGGCGGGGCCCTCGGCGATGAGCTTATCAAGGCTCTTGCCGGGGATGTACTGCATGACGATGTAGGCTTCTTCGCCGTTGCCGTTCTCTTCGGGGGCTTCGCCTACGTCGTAGATGGCGCAGACGTTAGGGTGGTCGATGGCCGAGGCAAGACGAGCTTCGCGGAGCTGGGTGGCGCGCATCTGTTCGATGGTCAGGTTGCCGCGCTTGAGGAGTTTGAGGACGACGGGACGCTGGAGGAGTGTGTCGTTGGCAAGGAAGACAACGCCGCTACCGCCTGTGCCTATCTTGCGGACAAACTCGTACTGCTTGATTTCGCGGCGCTTCATCAGTCCATTATCGCAAGTGACGAGGTGTGGATGGTTTAGAGAACGTTATTTGCTGCTCTTCGATGCAAAGATGGGAATGACGCTGTAAGGTCAGAGTGCCCGAGTTCGCTTCACTGCTCTCGAGCGATAAAAGCAATTCTGTCGTCTTCGTTTCGCTCAAATGAGAGGCAATGATTTCGACCTGGCCTCCTCGAACAGGTGAGGAGGCCAAGCCTTTGTCGCAGGCTTCAGGTTAAGACTTGAGAAAAGCCAGCAGGTCTGCGTTGACCTTGTCGGCTTGCGTCGTACACATGCCGTGTGGCGCACCGGGATAGACCTTCAGGGTTGCATTCTTGACGATCTTCGCGGAGAGGAGGCCAGCGGAGACGATTGGAACGATCTGGTCGGCGTCCCCATGAAGAATCAGCGTTGGCACGTCGATTTTTTTGAGATCTTCGGTGAAATCGGTCTCGGAGAACTGCTTGATGCAGTCGTAGGCGCCCTTGATGGACATGAGCATTCCCTCGCGCCAGAACTCGTCGCGGACGCCTTGGGACGGCTTTGCATCGGGCTTGTTGTAGCCGTAGAAGGGCAGGCTGAGATCCTCGAAGAACTGCGAGCGATCAGCAAGAACACTAGCGCGAAGACCGTCAAAGACTGAGATCGGCAGGCCAGCGGGATTCGCTTCGGTCTTCAGCATGATTGGAGGCACGGCGCTGATGAGCACAGCTTTGGCTACGCGTTTGATGCCATGACGGCCGATGTAGCGGGCGACTTCGCCTCCGCCGGTGGAGTGGCCGACGTGGGTTGCACCTTTCAGATCGAGGTGTTCGGCGAGGTCGGCGAGGTCGTCGGCGTAGGTGTCCATGTCATTGCCGTTCCATGGTTGGCTTGAGCGGCCGTGTCCACGGCGGTCGTGCGCGATAACGCGATAGCCTTTGTCGGCAAGAAACATCATCTGGAGATCCCAAGCGTCGGCGTTCAGCGGCCAGCCGTGCGAGAAGACGACAGGGCTTCCCGTTCCCCAGTCTTTGTAAAAGATTTCAGTACCGTCTTTGGTAGTGAATGTGCTCATGTTGTCCTCCTTGATGGATCCTGCGCGGTTTGACTCCTTGAGGAGGAAACCGGATGTGTTTTTTTTGAACGCGATTGATCTGTGGTTGTGGCCCCCGCACCAACCACTATGAATGTTGCCAATGAATGAGGGATGGTCATAGTTCTGACTATCGGTGAAAGTTACAGAGTGCAGATGGCTAACGGCTAGTGATTGGGACGGTTTTTTGCCTGCTCCCAGGGACGGGGATTGACTGGGTCGTCCTGCCACTTCTGGCGGCGGCCTACGAGGTACATGACGAGGCCGAAGAGGAACATGATAAGGCCCCAGGTCAGGTTGAGATTGATGCCCATCGATTTCTCGTATATGGCGGCGCTATTGCGCGTGAAGAAGCCGTAGGCGCTCATGAGGCCGCCTATAAGGAGAAAGATGAGGCCGAGGGGGATGCGAATGTCGAGTCCCATTGCTAGTGCTCCAGTGATTCTTTAGGCGAAGACGAGGTTGAGTGCGATCAGCATGACGATGACGACGACGCCGAGGATTGCGGGCTTTTGGTACCAGCTCAGGTGGGTATCTACAGGCCTAGGTGTAAGGGAGTAGACGAGGCCTACGAGTTCGGGCTCGGGCCGCGGCTTCGTGACGAGGGAGACCGCAGTGGTGACGAGTAGATTGACCGTAAAGGCGAAGATGGCGGTCCAGAAGTTCTGCGCCATGTCGCTGGGGTAGTGGTGGACGATGGCGATCCAGCCACCGTGGATGCCCGGGTGAGCGTCGGTGGGGATAGTGAGGCCGTGATGGAGCAGCGCCGCTCCCGTACCAGCGAGGAGGCCAGTGAAGGCTCCGTGGCCGGTAGTGCGCTTCCAGAACATGCCGAGGAGAAAGGTGGCGAAGAGAGGCGCGTTGACGATGGAGAAGACGAGTTGGAGCGCGTCCATGATGTTGTTGAAGTTGGTGACGATGTAGGCCGCTGCGACAGAGAGCACGACTCCGCCGATTGTGGCCATGCGGCCCATCCATAGATAGTGGGCGTCGGTCCCCTTCTTGTTGATATAGGCCTGGTAGATGTCGTAGGTCCAGACCGTGTTGAATGCTGTGACGTTTCCGGCCATACCGGACATGAAGCTAGCGAGAAGAGCGGTCAGGCCAAGACCGAGAATGCCCGTTGGGAAGAAGTGCAGGAGCATGACCGGGATGGCGAGGTCGTAGTTATAGACAGGGTTGCCTTGGCTGTCTAGGACGGGTCGGCCGTTGAGAGGATCGGTTTTCTCCGGAATGATGCCGTGCGGGTGCTGGTCATCGAGGGGTTCGCCGGCAACACTCAATTGCTGGCTTCCGGTCGCCCGCGGGGTCATTGTCAAGGTTTCGTTAGCCGTCCCCGGCTCGCCAGGAACCTGTGCAGTTCGATTCACCGTCTGGTTTCCTGCTCCGGCCATGTGGCTGGTGACGGTGACAGCGATGAGGCCGGGGAGGATGACCAGAAATGGGAAGAACATCTTCGGGATGGCCGCGATGAGGGGGACGCGGCGGGCGGAGACCTCGGAGTCGGCGGCCATTGCGCGCTGGATGACGAGGAAGTCGGTGCACCAGTAGCCGAAGGAGAGGACGAAGCCGAGGCCCATGGCCAGGCCGACCCACTCGACGCCGAGGGTGTTGGTGGAGGCGTGGGCCATGCCGCGCCAGGAGTGGGTCATATTGGCGGGGAGGGTGTGCTTAATTCCCTGCCAGCCGCCTACGTTGCGGAGGCCGATCCAGACAAGAGGGGCGAAACCGGCGACGATGAGGAAGAATTGGAGGACTTCGTTGTAGATCGCGCTGGTGAGTCCGCCGAGGAAGATATAGCCCAGGACGATGATTGCCGATAAGAAGACTGAGACGTGGAAGATGTAGGCATCGGGAATGACGCCGTGGAGGAGGCCGAGGGTCTGGATTAGTAGCGCCATCGCATACATGGAGATGCCTGAGCTTAGGACGGTCATGATGGCGAAGGAGAAGGCGTTGACGGCGCGGGTCTTCTCGTCGAAGCGCATGCGGAGGTACTCAGGGACGGAGCGGGCCTTCGAACCGTAGTAGAAAGGCATCATAAAGATGCCGACGAACACCATGGCGGGGATAGCGCCGATCCAGTAGAAGTGGCTGGTAATGATGCCGTACTTCGCGCCGGAGGCACCCATGCCGATGACCTCTTGAGCACCGAGGTTGGCAGAGATGAAGGCAAGGCCGCAGACCCAGGCGGGAATTGAACGTCCGGCGAGGAAGAAGTCGTTCGAGGTACGCATGTAGCGCTTGAGCGCAAAGCCGATGCTCAGAACGAAGATGAAATAGACCAGCATGATGAGCCAGTCAATGATGGAGAGATTCACGGTAACCCTTAGTGTTTACAACGGTCTGAATTGCGGTGGATTGATATGCGCTGGGGCCAACTGTAAATGTTTTAGGGGGAAGCGTCCAAATTTTGCATGCAATTGTCAGGCGGGATGCCCTTGAACGTCGGGTGTCCTGTGACCAGAGCTAACGTGGCCATACAACCTTCGTATCAAAAAAAAGACCTGCTACCAACGTAGAATCAGGATCATGCATCACACAGTTAGGTTTGCACAGTACCTCTGCCCGCGCAGAGAACAAAAGGTTCCAGCGAGAGGTGAAAGTGGATTTATTGACGAATTCTCCCTTGGAGCAAACGGTTTCCCGCATGGTAGACACACTTCTTCTAATCGACGATAACGCCATTCAGGCAGCGACGCGACAGACGATCTTGAAACGGGCCGGGTATTTCGTAATTGCGGCCTTGAATCCTGCCCGAGCGCTGGAGCAGTTTCAAAACGGGGACTTTCCTGCCGAGATACAGTTGGTAATCACCGATCACCTGATGCCGGGGTTGAATGGTACAGATTTTGTTCGAGCTCTGCGCAAAACGCATCCGACGCTCCCCGTGATGGTGATTAGCGGTCTGGAAGAGGCGGAACAGGAGTACGACGGCCTCAATGTGACCTTCCGGATGAAGCCGCTGCTGCCAGACCAGTTGCTGGCAACTGTTCATCGGCTTGTGCGGGATAGTTCAGATTCGATACCTTCGCCACTAAATTAGTGCCTGTAAACGGTCATCCACCCAACGGCTGATTGCTGTTCGACGCTGCCCTTGAGAGAATAGGGTAGAGGAATACATGCGACTGCATCCGATGCCGGAGTTTGGTAGTTTTACGCTGTTGCTAGCACTGGCGCTGAGCGTCTATACGTTGGTAATGGGTGGGGTGGCCTTGTGGCGTACGCGCGGGCTTTCCGCAGGTGTAGATGGCGGGGCAGGGCGGTTAGGCGAGACGGCCAGACGAGCCGGAATTAGCAGCTTTGTAGCGTTGAGTTGCGCGGCATTTGCACTGGTTTGGGCTTCGTTTACAAATGATTATTCGGTCTCGTACATTCTGCACCACACTAATCGTGACCTTAATACGGCTTACAAATTCTCCGCGCTATGGTCGGGGCAGGAGGGCTCGCTGCTGCTTTGGGCTTGGCTGCTCTCGGCTTATGGATTCGTTCTGCGGATGCGGCATCGGGTAGATGTGCGGCTCTCGGCGTTTGCTTCGACAATTCTTGCGGGCATTCAGGTGTTCTTTCTGCTGCTGCTGAATTTTGCTGCACCGCCGTTTGCGATTCAGCCGGGACCGGTGGCGACGGACGGGTTTGGGTTGAATCCTCTGCTGCAATATCCGGAGATGGTGATTCATCCGCCGATGCTCTATCTGGGGTACGTGGGGTTTTCGGTGCCGTTCGCGTTTGCACTTGGCGCACTGATGATGCGGTATCCGGGTGAGAAGTGGATTCACATTACCCGGCGCTGGACGATGGTGACGTGGCTGTTTTTGACGTGCGGGATCTTTCTCGGGGCGCATTGGGCTTACAGCGTGCTGGGTTGGGGCGGGTACTGGGGTTGGGATCCGGTGGAGAACGCTTCGCTGATGCCGTGGCTGACGGGGACGGCGTTTCTGCACTCGGTGATGATGCAGGAGAAACGCGGGATGATGAAGAGCTGGAATGTGTGGCTTATCTTCTCGACGTTTATGCTGACGATTCTGGGGACGCTTCTGACGCGATCGGGGATTGTTAGTTCGGTGCATGCGTTTGCCCAGAGTTCGATTGGTGATTGGTTCTATGGGTTCATCCTGATCGTATTTGCGGTTTGCCTGTTTACGTTCTTCAAGCAGAAGGATCATCTAAAGTCAGAGAACCGACTTGAGTCTCTGGTTAGCCGCGAGTCCAGCTTTCTGTTCAATAACCTGATTTTGCTGGCGGCTTGCTTTACTGTGCTGTGGGGGACTTTGTTTCCTGTGCTTTCGGAGTATGTGCAGGGCACGAAGGTTACGATGGGAGCGCCGTTTTATAACCGCGTAAATCTTCCGATTGGCCTGTTTTTATTGTTTCTTACTGGGATTGGACCACTTCTGGCATGGCGGTCGACCTCGCTGCGATCGATTCGCCGGAATTTTATTCTGCCCTCGATTGCGATGGGTCTGGCGTTGATTGTGCTGTTAATTGTTGGCGTTCGGCCTTGGGAGGCTGGCGACGACTGGCAGTCTACCTTGTTTTCGCTAGTGACGTTTACGCTGGCCGCTGGGGTGATTACGGCGATCACGGCAGAGTTTCTGCGTGGCGCTTCTGTGGTGCGAACGCAGACTGGGAAGAACTTGGTGGCTTCGACTGTGCTTCTCGTGCGGCGGAACACGCGGAGATACGGCGGGTATATTGTTCACTTCGGAATTGTCGTGATGTTTATTGGGATTGCGGGCGGGGCGTTCAACCAGTCGCACGAACAGGAGATGGGCTATGGCGATACGCTGAAGCTAGGGCCGTATCGACTGGTGTGCAAGAGCTTCACGCAGGACAGTAACAAGAACTACGACACGGAGTATGCCCTGTTAGATGTGTTCAAGGGCAACAAGCAGATTACGCAGCTTGCTCCTGAGAAGCGTTTTTATCAGGCAAGTCAGACTTCATCGACGATGGTGGCGCTGCATTCGACGCTGGCTAGCGATCTATATGTGATCTATGAAGGAAAGAATCCGGATACGGATCGGCCAATCATCAAGGTGTTCCTTAATCCGCTGATGAATTGGATCTGGATTGGGGTGTTGATTGTGGTGGGCGGTACGTTCCTGGCGCTGGTGCCGAACCTGACTCGAACGGCGCCGCGTGTCGTGCCTGAGACGCCAATGGTTGAAGCTGAGGTCCACCATGTTTAGACTCTCGTTCCGTCGGTGGGTGCAGGCCGGGTTGGTTTGTTTACTAGCTGTGGTGATGCTCGGTGCGACTCCCTCGTCGCGGTTCGAGAAGGTTGGGCATGAGATGATCTGCACCTGTGGATGTGGGCAGGTGTTGCTGGAGTGCAACCATGTTGGGTGCCCGGTTTCGCCGGTGATGATTGGGGAACTGCACGCACAGGTAGATGGTGGCGGGTCGGCTACTTCGATCTTCAATTGGTTTGCGGCGAAGTATGGGGCTACGGTACTGGCAGCTCCGATTCGCGGTGGCTTCGATAACGTGGCGTGGATTGCGCCAATGGTGGTGTTCTTTCTGGCCACAGTGGGAACAGGGTTATTGATTCGAATGTGGAAGCTGCGGTCGGGACGACAACTTCCGGTTAGTGCTGGAGGGCCGAATGTTGGCGGCGATGCGTTGCGCGAACGGATTCGACGGGAGACGGAGTACTGATGGGCATGATAGCTGGTGTGGTGCTGACGTTTGCGTTGTTCGTGTTCATCTTCTGGCCGGAGCGCAATCCCTTTGTACAGGCGGATAAAACACGTGTTGACTATCTACGCGAGCGAAAGGATGTCATCTACGAAAACCTGCGGGATTTGAACTTCGAGTTTCTTGCTGGGAAGTATCCGGAGCAGGACTATGCGGAACAGCGGGCGGGGCTGGAAGATGAAGCGGCACGAGTGATCGCTGAGATGGATGCACTGCAGGCCCGTGGTGATTTCGGGCGGAGAAGCAGGGCCTGACGACGCTGGTGACAACTAGTTTGACGTAAACTTAAGCGTGACCTTTTTACCTTCTTTCCTCCGACGTGTTGTTGTGGCTGCTGCAGTGACGGCAGCCTTTTCCGGCTTTGCATTTGCTGACTCGATCACCGGCACCGTTACAAATAAGACGACGAACAAGCCTGCGGTTGGAGATGATGTTGTTCTGATCCGTCTGCAACAAGGCATGCAGGAAGCGGCGCGGACCAAGACCGATTCGAAGGGGCACTTTACCTTGGATCTTCCGGATAATGGGATTCATCTGGTGCGGGTGACGCATGATAAGGCGAATTATTTTCGTCCGGCGCCTCCGGGAACGCAGTCGGTTGAGGTGGACGTCTATAACGCTGCTGCCAAGGTGAAGGGCGTGAGCAGCGAGGCTGATGTGATGCGTCTGCAGACGGACGAGAGTGGGAAGGCGCTGCATATCGTTGAGAATTTCTTTGTGAAGAATGAGTCGAATCCTCCGTTGACTCAGTTCAGCGATAGGCCGTTTGAGTTTTACCTGCCGGAGGGCGCAGTGGTCGAGGGGTCGGCCGCATTGTCACCTGGAGGGATGCCGGTGCAGGCTTCGCCAGTACCGCTCGGTGAAGCGAATCATTATGCCTTTATCTTTCCAATTAGGCCGGGGGAGACGAGGTTTCAGATTACGTATCGGTTGCCCTATAGCGGAAGCTTGAAGTTCGCCCCGCGCGTGATGATGCCGACGGATACTGTCGCGATCATGATGCCGAAAAGTATGACATTTAAGTCAGGCCCGTCCGCGCCCTATACGCCTGTGACTGAGGAGACCACGGCGCAGACGTATGTGGCACGCTCGGTACAGCCATCGCAGGCGCTGGATTTTACGATTTCAGGGACTGGGCAGATGCCGCGGGATACGGGTGCTCCTGCTACAGCTGGCGAGAGCGGGTCGGCTCCGGCGGATGCTTCGGCGCAGGCTGGAGCGAGTGGCACGGCGGCTAATGATACGCGGCCAGGCGGCGGGTTAGGTGTTCCGCTCGACCCTGAGGGAACCAACGACCCGTGGGCAAAGTATAAGTGGTGGATTCTCGGCGGGCTGGGGCTGGTGATGGCGGTTGGCGCGGGTGTGATGTTGAAGAACGGTCCAGTGCAGACAGTGAATCCGGTCGCCGCAGGCGCAGTTGCGACGGGTCCCGATTCCCTGCTTGCGGCGATGAAGGAAGAGCTTTTTGCGCTGGAGACCGATAAACTGCAGGGTCGACTGACCGAAAGTGAGTATGTCGAACAGAAGGCCGCGCTTGAGGTGGTGCTACGGCGAGCGCTCGGGCGCGGCGAACGTAGTACCGATGCGTCTAATGTAGCGGGTCCTGTCGTTTGAGGTAATCCGATGAACACGTTTAAGTCGACGTTGCTGCTCGTACTGCTGACGCTGTTTCTTATCTTCCTTGGAGACCGAATTGGTGGTCGCAATGGGATGTTGCTTGCGTTTGTTATCTCCATTGCCTTTAACTTTGGCACCTACTTCTTCTCCGATAAGATCGCGTTGAAGATGTACAACGCACAGCCTGTGACGCGGGAGCAGTTGCCCCGGGCGTATGCAGCGGTGGAGAGGCTGACGGCGAAGCAAGGACTTCCGATGCCGAAGATCTATGTGCTGCCGACAGAATCCCCAAATGCATTTGCGACGGGACGGAACCCGCAACATGCTTCGGTGGCGGTTACACATGGGATACTTCAGTTGTTGGATGATGAAGAGCTCGAAGGCGTTCTAGCGCATGAGTTAGGGCATGTGCGTAACAGAGATATTCTGACCAGTTCGATTGCAGCGACGCTTGCCGGGGCAATCACGATGGTCGCGCGAATGGGTTACTGGGCTTCGCTGTTTGGTGGTGGTGGCGGGCGAGGTCGGGAGCGCGGCGGAGGTGGTTTGAGCGCGCTGTTGATGATCATCGTGGCACCTATTGCGGCCTCATTGATTCAGTTGTGGATCTCGCGTACACGGGAGTTTGAGGCGGACGCGACAGGGGCTGCGACGACGGGTAATCCTTACGCGCTGGCTCGTGCGCTGCAGAAGCTGGATGACTACTCAAAGAGGATTCCGATGCAGGCTTCGCCTTCGAACGCGCATCTGTTCATTGTGGCTCCACTGCTTGGGAGTGGAGGGATCGGGAATCTTTTTTCGACACACCCACCTATGAAAGAACGGATTCAACGGTTGATTGGAAGGGACCACGTCTAGATGCAAACTTTGTTGCGGGCTTTGCGGCTGTTCGCGATGGTAGCGTGGGTGGGCGGGCTCGGATTCTTTGCCTTTGTGGTTGCGCCGGTGGCTTTTCATAGTCTACCGAGTACGCATGAGGCGGGGATTGTTGTTGGGGGGACGTTGCGGGTTCTGCATTGGATAGGGCTCGTCGGCGGCGCAGTATTTTACGTTTCGACCGGACTGTTATGGCTGCGAGCGGGTGTGACTGCGAGACTTGGGTTTGCGATTGAAATGATTTTGACTGGCTTGATGATGGCGGCAACGTTCTACTCACAGTTCAAGATTTTGCCCGCGATGGAGGTAGATCGCGCACTGGCCGGTGGTGTGGTGGAGTCAGCGCCGCTGGAAAATCCCGGGCGTGTTGATTTCGAGCGGCTACACATGCTGTCTGAGCGGCTGGAAGGGTTTGTCTTATTTTGCGGGCTGGGTGTGGTGTTTGTGTTGTCTCGCGAGTCGCAATGGCCTGAGACAGGTAAGATTGAAAGAATATGAAAAATAAAGCAATGAGTTCGCTGCAAGTCAGCGCGGCGCATATCTTCACGATGATGAGCGGCGATGTGTTGACCATCCGCCACAAGGCGTAGACGTGTCAGCGCTTTGGTTGAGCCTGACGTTAGGATTAGTTGCAGGACTCGCGGACTTCCTGGGTGGTTTTCTGCTGGTGCGACGGTCCCCTTCGGCACGAGCGTTGCGATATTTCGTCGCGCTGGGCGCTGGTTTTATGCTTGCCGCCGCAGTACTGGAGATGGTTCCGGAAGGGATGAATTTAAATCCCCGGTTCGCTCCGTTGCTGATTCTTGCCGGATACTGCGGAGTGCACCTGTTGGAGCATTCGCTAGTGCCGCACTTCCATTTTGGCGAAGAGACACACCATCATGAGTTTCTCTCGGCGAAGACCAGTTACTCTGTGCTGCTCGGGTTAGCAACACATACGTTCTTCGATGGTGTGGCGATTGGGTCGGGATTCGTGCTGTCGCACTGGCTGGGTTGGATTCTGTTCTTCGCTGTTTTTTTGCACAAGATCCCAGAAGGTTTTACGATGGCGAGCGTCATGCTGGCCGGTGGGCGAGGTGCGGCGATGGCACTGAATTCGGCACTGTTTCTTGGTGCGATGACGGTGCTCGGCGTACTTGTGATTAACTTGCAGCCGAGTTGGGTTCGTGTAGGATTGCCGCTTTCAGCCGGAGTGACCATCTATGTCGCAGCGACTGATTTGGTGCCAGAGGTGAATCGGGAGCCAGGGATTCGAATGGCGCTGGTCTTCTTTGTCGGCGTGATTGTGTTTTTTCTGCTGCGTCTGCTGGGACCGGGATAAACTGCTTCGTTTGCTAGTTGCCTTGCTCTAGAAGCAGGGTGACTGTCGTTGAGTGTTGAAGTGTGCTGCCGGTTGGCGCAGTGGCAGTACCGGTGACCGTAATAGTATAGGTTTTCGCGGAGAGAGAAAGTGCGTCGGCTGCATCGATACGATCTCCACAGCCTGCCACGAGCATTAGGGGAAGACTTACGATCGCGATAATAAAGATACTTCCCATGACATTTCGTTTATGGCAGCCTAGTGCGGCACAGACAATGGGACATAACAGAAATGCCCAGGTAATCGGCGGGTGAGGTCGCATACCGGCTGGTCTGTTGAAGGCGGTGGTGTTTGGAGTTGCGATCGTCAGGGTGAAGGTGTTGATGCCGGGTGGAAGAGTGGGGGGATTGAACGACGCGGTGGCAAGATTCGGCAGCCCTGAGGCAGCCAAAGTGATTGCGCTGGAGAGATTGCCCTGCATCTGAACTGAAAAGGTATAACTGGCGCTGGCTCCGGAGAGGATGGTCTGACTCATCACGCCTGTAGCCGCAAGGGTGAAGTCGGGACTCGAATTTGGACCTGTTCCGATAGTGATCAGCTGTGGAGAGGAGGCGCTAGGCGTGAAGTTTGTACTGCCGTTATAGACGGCAGTCAATGTATGCGGGCCTGCAGCAAGTGAGCTGATAGTGAAGACTGCGGTGCCAGTGGCGGAGGTCATAGTGGTAAAGAGTGGAATCGTGCCGTCAAGAAGAGTGACTGAACCGGTTGGCGTGCCAGCGGTAGTGCTGGCGACAGAAGCGGTAAGCGTAACTGTTGATCCACTTGCGATGACGTTGCTGAGGGTTATCGAGGTGGAAGCAGGATTAATCGTAAGGGCAACAGGTGCCATCGTTACGATGTAGTTCCCTGCTGCTGGCCCCCTTAGCGTTGCCGTGATGGGATATGTTCCGACCGGTGACGTTGAGGTGGCGGTGGTCGTAAAGATAGTCGTGATATTTGCAGCGTCCTGTGGGAGGATGCCGGTAACTGTTCCATTTATTACGGGGATTGGCTGACCGTACAAGCGGGTGATGGAGGTCGAGGTTGCGGTGATCTCTAGAGGAGTGATCGTCAGCTTGATAATTTGACTTTGCGTGGAGGGATGGGTCTGGTCGCCCAAGTATGTGGCGACGATGGTATGGACGCCAACAGCCAAAGTTGTGACGGGGAGGGTGGCGACGTTTGAGAGTAGGGTAGCAGTGCCAAGAGTCATCGCGGCACTCGTCATATCGATAAAGGTAATACTGCCGTTAACAGGTGATCCCACAGTAAGGGAGGCGCTTAGTTGGCCGGAGCCGTAAGGTATGACAGCCGGGGCGCTGAGAATAAGAGCTTCGGGAGATGGGATGCCTAGACCGGCGATGGTCTTGATTGCTGTGTTGGCAGCGGGCTGCGCGGTGAGTTGACGAATGCGCTGGTTGCCGGTGTCTGAAAGGGTAAGGAGGTTCGTTGGAGAGAGTGAGGTTGTACTGGGGCTGTCGAGCGAGGCGGCGATGGCTGGGCCACTGTCCCCAGAGAATGCTTGTGTGCCGTCACCAGCTACGGTGGTAATGATACCGGTGATGGCATCGATGCGACGAATGCGATGATTTTCTGTATCAGCCAGGTAGATGTTGCCAGTGACATCGAGCGAAAGACCGCGAGGAAGGGCCAAAGTAGCGGCGGTAGCAGCTACAGTATCTCCCGAGAACCCTGGTGATCCGTTACCTGCGATCGTGGCGATTGTTCCGGTCCTGGCAGTGATCTTACGGATAAGGTGATTGTGAGTGTCGGCCAGATAGAGGTTCCCCGCCACGTCCACGGCAAGACCGGTTGGCGAGTCAATTGCAGCTGATATTGCAGGGCCGTTATCGCCTGAAAAGCCTTGTGAACCAATGCCTGCGACCGTCGTGATGATGCCGGTTGCGAGAGTGAGCTTGCGAATACGATGATTTCCCGTGTCGGCTATGTAGAGGTTACCGTCGGCGTCGAGGGCGAGAGCAGTGGGGAGATTGAGTTGGGCCAATGTGGCGGGGCCCGCATCGCCGGAGAAGCCTGAAGTGCTGCCAGCTACGGTGACAAGGGTTCCGGTAACGAGGTTGAGTTCGCGGACGCGGTGGTTGTGGGTGTCGGCGATGTAGAGGTTGTTAGCGGCATCGAGTACCAGACCTTGGGGAGAGTCGAGGGAGGCAGCGGTCGCAGGTCCGGTATCACCGGAGAAGCCTTGCGTGCCGGTGCCGGCGATCGTTGTTATGTTGCCGAGTGTATCGAGCTTGCGGATGAGGTGGTGCCCAGTCTCCGCAAAATACAAGTTGCCTGCCGCGTCAAAGACTATAGCGGAGGGGATGATGAGAGGGACAGTCAGGGCCGAAACGGTAGGGGTTTGAGCGAAGGAAGCAGGGCGGAGTGTGCAACAGAGCAGGAGAAAAAATGCGATCCGAATTGGAAAGTGCTTGGGCCAAGAAGGGTGAGTGGTGCTCTGCGTACCCATGGAGAATCGTTGAGCGCAATCTGTGGGGAGGAATTAGTTTGCGATATAGCGGAACTTGTCTTACTTTACCTGAATCACTTCAAGCGGGATACTAGTTTCAGGTTTCGTTATTAATTGCTGCCCAACTAGCTGGTTAGATCAATCCCTGAGATGCTCAGCCTGTCGGTATATCTTTTAAGTGTTATCTCGCGCTCTTCGAAGATGCAAAAGGTCGTAGAGAGTTCTTTTCGTCGCGAACGTTGTCTCACATGGTCCGTGCCAAGCAAGCGACAAATGATGGAGAGCAGATGCCACGTTATTGCCTAACGCTGGATTTGAAAGATAACGAAACCGCGATCGCCGAATATAAGCGCTATCACATCAAGATATGGCCTGAAGTTAAACAGAGTTTGCTCGACTCTGGGATAGTCGCGATGGAGATTTATCTTCTGAGAACCAGGATGTTCATGATTATGGATGTGAACGGCACGTTTTCGCTGTCGGCCAAGGCCGCCGCAGACGCGGTTAATGTGAAGGTTCAAGAGTGGGAGGCGACAATGCAGCAGTTTCAGCAGCGGTTGCCCGAGGCTCGCCATGACCAGTGGTGGATGGTGATGGATAAGATATTCACGCTGGATGAACAGTAGAACACAACTGATCGAGTCCGGCGACAGCGGATACGATAAGTGCGGCGAGATGGCTTAATGCAAAAGGCCCCGGGTAGTATGTCCCGAGGCCTTTTGAGGTTGAGTGTTGCATTGGTTATGGGATGCTTTGGAACCGGCCGACTGCGATGCCAGCTGCATAAGGTTGGAAGATAGGAACACCTGCACCGACGATCTCGGTAATAAAGTTGTTCCCGTCGCCTGCAACCCATACGTTTCCAGCCTGATCAACAGCCAAAGCACGGCTAGAGTTGAGGTAAGTTGGATCTTTTTGAAATCCGGTAGCGGGTGACAGTGGCGTAGCGTCTCTGCTGATATAGCTGAGGCTGCCTGCCGGGTTGCTGCTGGCATCGGTGCCGTTGGTGTTATTGGGAATCCAAACATTCGCGCGCCCATCAACTGAGATGGAAGTGGGAGCAGCGATACCGGCGGTTGCAGCCGTGAATGGAAAGTTACTATTTATAGCTGTTGTATAGACACTACCTGTACCAGCGAGCAATCCAGTAATCGCACCAGTATCGATAGCGGAGACGTAAAGGCTGTTGTCAGGTCCCAACGATAGTCCGTAGGAGTTGCCTACCGTCGTGATCGGAGTTGTGACATAGCCGTTGAGGCCGCCAGCACCTAGTGAAACCTTCGAGACAGTAGGAGCACCCGAGGAGACAAAGATATTGCTGGGAACCGTCCTCCCTTGAAAGTCAGGCATCAAGCGGATCGGATTGGCACCAACACTATTGGAGATCTGAAGTGGTGCCACACCTGTTGTGCTCGCTGCGAGGGGAAGTTGGTAGAGTGAAGTGGTCGCGGCAGAGGTGAAGTAGACGTTGCCCAAACCGTCGGCTCCCACTGCGAGCGGCGTTACACCCGTGCCAACTGGGTAAGTGGCTGTTTGGAAGTTGACAGGATTGAAGCGATACATATTATTGCCAGAGCCAACCCAGATGTTTCCACCGCTCGTTGTTGCATTTGCCGAATCGATGGTTACTCCCGTTAATCCACCGCTTCCGAGGAGAACGCAGGTCGTTGGGACGCCGCCCCATGAGAGCTCAGAGAGATTACCTGAGGCAGCCTGCGAGTTTGCGATCCACACGTTGTTCTGATAGTCGATGGCAATGTCGGACGGTGAGCTGATGAAGCCGCCGGAGCCGCCTGTTGTGGTACCGCAGGTGCTGCCAGTGCTTGCGTAGTTGATGGCAATGGTCCAGTCGGTAGGCTGGGTTGCGAGAGCTGGCTGATAAGGGGCGCCGGCTCCAGGCGCTAATCCGAAGGTTGTCGCCATATTGGCGGGGCTTCCATTGCTAGGATTGGTGAGAAGGTAATAGATCGCCTGGAGAGTGTCCGTTGCCGGGGGAAATCCACCGTTATCGATACCAAAATTGCTGGTGTAGGAGGCGTTTCCTGGGACTGCAGCGGTAAAGAGAGGGGCGCACCCTGTCACCGTTGCCTGGTTGATGCAGGTAGACATAATGTTGGCCAGCAGATTAATCTTTGTCGATTCAGAGGTCGCGGTGACCTGAACTGACCGATTGATAAGATGCCCGTTGACGGGCGCTTTGAGTACCGTCGAAGGGACAACCTGGCCGGTAGTCGTATTGGCGAGGAGGTTGATCGTATTGGGAACGTTGTTGAGAATGTTGTATTGCTGGCCGGTCCCGTCGGCGGTGATGCCCTCGCCGACTGGTTCAAAAAATTGCTGCATGACGGCAAGAGTGGCGACGGTCGTCACTTCGTTCAAAAAGAGTACGTTCGAAGCGCTGAGGTTGTTGCAGCTGCCATAGACACCGATGAACGCAGCACCATCGTTGCTTGGGCCTGTAGGGTTACCCGCAGTATTGCCGCCCTTAGAGATCACATACACGAGGGGACTTGAGACCGTCGCCGGTAGAGGGCAGGAGTACGTGTTGCCATTTGCCGGGTTTCCGTTGGTGGGATCTTTGATAAAAGTGAAGTTTCCGTTCGCGTCAGTCGTGGTTGTGGCCGCAGGGGTGATCGGAAAGCCCGACGAGCCCTTCTGGCCTGCGTAGTACAGGGTTACGACAGCGTTCACTACTGGCTGACTACCGCCATGAATATTCCCGCTAAGGGTGGCAGCCGAGCTGAAAGGATTTGCGTCCGGAGCGGTCGTCGCCATATTCGCGCAACCAGCCGTGAATAAAGCGCTCGATGCCAATAGCGCGAGCAGATTTCGCTTTGAGCCCGTCAGCCGGGCGAAGTTATTGCCAATCATGGGTGTTCCCTCCGAAAGGTGGTAATGCGGTTTACTGTTCAATGTGGAGTTGACTTAGCGACAGGTCATAGAGATCTGGGGAGAACTTCAGTCAAGGAGAAGACGGGCTTCGGGAAAAGGTATCTGATTGAGAGGCGACTGGATGAATTCTGTAAAACATGTAACGCTTCCTTCGATTTCAAGAGCCCCATCTTCGGAGCGGCTGCTCCCGGTGGGGAGGATAGGTACAGGACAAAGGAAAAATCTTCAACGTCTCAAGATGGAGCATAAACGAGGTTAGCCATTCTGTTACTTAATTACTCGTGATACTTTTGGGTCATTCATGAGTACAGAGATTTATGTGGCTGTGTAGCTGTGGCTACAGAGTTCGGGCATCGTTTACAGTCGGTGAGCGTTTAGCACATGAAGCGGCTAGTCTTGATCTCGTGGCAAGTTATACCCCCGCCAGACGAAGTTGCAAGCGATAGAGAATAATTATTTTATTATCAATGACTTGAGGGATTAGAATTTGCGATAAAACTGATATCGATTTGATGCTTTTCTTCATACGCCGCATTCGAGCAGCTTCGTAGCTCAGCCGTTGCCCATGAGCGTATCATTCACTTCTTTCACACTTGCCGTCGTTTGGGCATGCGCGGTTGAGTGCTACATTTTGGGGTTTTCGTATAAGAGTTCGATGGTCGAACTTGCGGATCGAATGTTTGTCCTCAGCCTTTCCAAATGGGCTGACCAACGCCGCGCGAATTTTGCGGACAACTTTCACCCAAGCAGGCTAATCTATCCCAATAGATCAACCTCGAAATCAGATCCCAGTGATCGGAGAAAATAATGCGCGTGAAATCGACTTCTCTTGCAGCAAGCCTGGCTTTTTCAGCGGCCCTGTTTCTGAGCGGCTGCAAAAGCTCTGCACCCGCTCCAGCGCCATCACAAAGTGCGACCCCCGATGGGACTACACCGGCCGCTACACCGGCGACTTCTCCAATGACCGCTACATCTCCTGAGCCACCGCCGCCGGCAGCACCAGCGGGCGCTCCAGCAGTTGCGCCAGCTCCTGTGGCGGAAGTTCCTCCGCCCCCGCCTCCTCCGGTTAGGTTGACCGCACCGGCGGGTGCCGCTGTGACCGTAACTGTGACCGAGCAGTTGAGCGCAAGTCATAACAATGTTGGCGACGGATTTACAGGTGTTCTGGCGGCCCCGGTAAAGAGTTCGGGTGGCGGAACTGTCTTCCCACGGGGAGCTCACGTGGTCGGTACCGTGGTCGCTGCGAAGGGACAAGGAAAGTTCAAAGGATCAGGCGCGCTTGGTATTCAAGTGACCTCGATCTCAGGCATGCAGGTTAGTACAAGCGCCTATGAGAAGGAGCAGAAAGGCAAAGGCAAGAGAACAGCCGGCTTTATCGGTGGCGGGGCCGGCGGCGGAGCACTTATTGGAGGATTAGCTGGCGGCGGAAAAGGTGCTTTAATCGGCGGTCTTATCGGTGCAGGTGCTGGAACGGCTGGCGCGGCGTTCACAGGAAACAAAGACGTCGTGATTCCGTCCGAGTCCACCGTAAGCTTCCACCTAACGGCGCCCGTGACGGTTACAGTGAAGGCCAGGGAGCCACAGCAGACAGAAACAGCTCCCCCGCCTCAACAATAAAATTGAAGCGGTAAGGCACCTATCCTTTGTTTAGGGTAGGTGCCTTCTTTTTTTGCCGCGGCGCTGTTGCAGAGAGAGGAGGCTGCTGGCGGTAGACTTGAGGCATGCGATTGAATCCTGTTTTTCTGTTGTCTGCGACCGACGTCGCGCACTTCCCTTCTGAAGCGAAGACCTATGGCGCGCCCGAGGTTGCATTTCTGGGACGCTCGAATGTGGGCAAGTCTTCGCTAATCAATTCATTGCTGGGATCTCAGGAGGCAAAGGTTTCGTCAACACCGGGACGAACGCGAGCGATCAATTTTTTTGCGTTACATGAAGGTGCTGGCGAAAAGATGAAGGTGCGGCCTACGTTGATCTTCGCCGATTTACCGGGGTATGGATACGCAAAGATCTCGAAGTCGATCTCGGCAGAGTGGCCCTCTTTTATTGAACCTTATCTTGCCGATCGGGAGACTCTGGCACTTTGTATCTGCCTGGTCGATACGAATATTCCGCCGCAAGAAAACGATACTCAATTGATTACATATTTTAAACAGACGCAGCGGCCGTACCTGGTGGTGGGGACCAAGGCAGATCGGTTGTCGAATAATCAGTTGGCGAAGTCAATTGCTGCTTTGAAAAAGGCCCATGATGTCGAGGAGATCCTTCCCGTTTCGGCCAAGACAGATGCCGGGACGAAGATGCTTTGGGGGAAGATGATGGAAGTGGCGGAGTAGGTTTTCGAGTCATCGCATCTTCAGTCGGGTATACCATGGCTTCGGGCAGCAAACGCCTGAATCTAAGGTGGGGTCGAGCAGATAAAGTTGACAGGTGAGTCGGCGTGATATCAGATGGCACCAATCCGCTTCCGGGCCTGGTCGTGGGTCGAACATAAAAGAAAACGCGAAATGAGAAGGAAAGACATCTATGACGAAGAAAAATCTTCTATCGATCAGCCTGGTATCAATTTTGATTTTGACTGGCATGTCTCGTAGTCAAAGTTCGGCGCAAACACCGGCGAACAACACAGCCCAGAGCACCACTCCCGATCAGGACATTGACTTACTCAGGAAGGACATTCGATCGCAGAAGAAACAGATTATCGCGGCGAATCTCCAGCTTACGGACGCAGAGGCGGTGAAGTTCTGGCCGATATATGACCAGTACACCGCTGAGCTGGTGAAGATTAACGATGCGAAGTATGCAGCGCTTAAGGAGTACGCTACCAACTACTCCACGCTCAGCGACGACCAGGCATTGAGTTTGGCGCGCCAGATTATCGGAGTCGATCAATCGGTGGCACAGCTACGACTCAAATACACGCCAATATTTGGCAAAGCAATATCCGGCAAAAAGACGGCCCTATTTTTGCAGCTGGACCGTCGGTTGCTTATGCTGATCGACCTGCAGCTGGCCTCACAGATCCCCATGGTCCAACCTTAGGGAACATTCTCGTTAAGTACAAAGGCGGCTGTGAAGAAACTCTTCACAGCCGCCTTTTGTGCTTCGCTGGAGTGAGCTAGTCGCCGTAGTAGTCGAGGCCGAGGTGGGTGATGAGGTCTTCGCCCATGATGTGGCGGAGGGTGTTCTTCAGCTTCATGTGCTGTATGAAGAGGTCGTGCTCGGGATAGACACCTGGTGCAGCGTCGGGATCCTTGAAGTAGAAGCTGAGCCACTCCTGAATGCCAAGGCCACGCAGATGAAGGTGTGCGAGCTGCGAGATCCATGAAGAGAACCAGAGTCGAGCGCGAGAGGCGCGGCAAGGATGGAGTCGCGGCAGAGGAAGTCGACCTTGAGCTGCATCGGGTAGCCGAGCCAACCGAAGATGTCGATGTTGTCCCAACCCTCTTTGTTGTCGCCGCGCGGTGGGTAGTAGTTGATGCGGACCTTGTGGTAGAGGTCCTTGTAGAGGTCGGGGTGTAGCTCGGGCTGAAAGATGTGCTCGAGCACGCCGAGCTTCGAGACCTCCTTGGTCTTGAAGGAGTCGGGATCGTCGAGGACTTCGCCGTCGCGGTTGCCGAGGATGTTGGTGGAGTACCAGCCGGCGACGCCGAGCATGCGGGTCTTGAAGGCGGGGGCGAGGACGCGTCTTGATGAAGGTCTGGCCGGTCTTGAAGTCCTTGCCGCAGATGGGCGCGTTCATCTTGCTTGGAGAGCTCGTTGAGCGCGGGGATGTCGACGGTGAGGTTGGGTGCGCCGTTGGCGAAGGGGATGCCTTCCTTGAGCGCGGCCCAGGCGTACATCATCGAGGGCGAGATGCCGGGGTCGTTGTCGACGAGGCCCTTCTCGAAGGCTTCGAGGGTCTGGTGGACGGCGGTCTGCTCGAGGAAGATCTCGGTGGAGCCGCACCAGATCATGACCTGGCGGTCGGTCTTGGTCTTGAACTCGGCGATGTCGTTGCGGATCTGGTTGGCGAGGTCGCACTTGTTCTTGCCGGTCTTGATTTTCTTGCGCGGTGAGGCGCTTGACGTAGTGCTGGTCGAAGACGGCGGGCATGGGCTCGATGGACTCGAGGAAGGGGCGGATCTGTTCGAGCTGGTCGCGGTCGAGGACCTGCGCGGTCTTGGCGGCGTCGTAGAGATTGCCGCCGAAGATGTCCCAGCCGGTGAAGACGAGGTCGTTGAGGTCGGCGATGGGGGCGAAGTCTTTGATGAGGGGGCTGCGGCCGTCGGTACGTTTACCGAGGCGAATAGTGGCCCATCTGCGAGATAGAACCGATGGGCTTGGCGAGGCCTCGGCGGACTGGCTTCTACTCCGGCGATGAGTGTGGTGGCGACGGCTCCCATGCCGGGAATCATGACGCCTAGTTTTCCAGTGGCAGGCTTGATGGCTGCCGCGTCTTGCGCAGCGGATGCTGGCTTAGCGGCTGGGGGTGTAGACATTCTTGGCGGTACCCTTCTATGGTGCGATATTTCCGTGTGATGCGGACTCTTTAGTATCGCTTAGGCAGGAGGGTGGGGGCAAATGGCTTGGCGGCGACGGGGGCACACGCGTGGAGCCCCAGATACTATCTTCCGGTCAACGAGCGCTGGCGCGAACAATCCCGCAATAGCGGGATACGAGTTAAGCGCAAGGAATATCAGTAAAGTTCCGCTCGATCGTCGTGTTGCGAAGCATGGGCAATACCCTGCAGCGCTCCACGTCGCCCCGGCGCCTCGATGAGTGCTGCCTGAAATTCCTTAAGCGCGAGATCGCGTTGTTTTTGCTGCAGGAGCATGTCTCCAAGTTGTTCACGGGCCGGTAAGATCGGTCCCGGTGTCACCGGCTGCTTTTCGATCGCATCTTCTTGGTCGGCTGCAGCACGCAGCAACTCCAAAGCATGATGCGGATCGCCGCTTGCCTGTGCGGCCCATGCTGTGACTTCGCTCGCCAGAACTCCAGTCTGCGTGGACCAATAGGTGTCACCCGAGGTGCGAAGCTGAGCCTCGATCTGTCGAAGTTGATCCCCCTCAGCGCGAGCTTGCTGAATATGCCCAGTCCGCGCGAGCCCTATCCCTCTCGACCAGACGGCGATGGCGACGACAGAGGGCGGTGCTCCGGAAGGAGAGGCGATTTCTGCAGCATCGGCCCATCGGCCTCGCTCGACTGCATCGCGAATAGGAATGGCGGTGGCTGCATAGGCTATTCCGAAGTTGCTCATATTCAGTTTTGGCATGGCCTTTAGATCTTGAATGACCTGGCTCACGTCTTTGTCGCGTCCCGTTTGCAGATACGCATAGACCAGATAGTCCATTGCGTGAAGCTCCTGCATGGTATCGCCATGCTGGTGTGCAGCTTGCCTTGAGGCAAGATTGGATTCGATGGAGTCGTCCCATAAACCAAGCCTGGTAAAGATGTGCGACGGCATGTGTAATGCATGAGGTGCTGAAGGAGCGATTTGAGCATAGGCCCGGGCGGCCGGGAGGCCTCGTTCTGCGAGCTCCTGACTGTCGCAAGCATGGATGAGATAGTGAGCAATTCCGGGGTGGTTCGGGTACTCTCGATTCAGCGGCTCCAGAAGATCGATTGCCTGCTTTTGCAGGGCGTGCGTCTTGTCGGCGGGAGATGCATTGGCCAGGAGTGCCAACGCGTAGAACACCTGTGATTCAACATCGTTAGGATTCTTCTGAGCGACCTCTGCCATCGCCTGTTCGTAGGCAGCAGTACGCATGCCGGGTGTGAGACTGCTGGAATTCTGATAGAGCAACCCGAGCGCATGAATGAACTGCCGCTCTCGTTCAGATTTTGCACCTAGACGCGTTGCCTCAAGAATCTCCTCTTGTCCTATGGGAAATGCGGGGGGCGGAAGAGATGGAGACCAAACCTGATGGAAGTAGGTCATAGCGACGCCCCAGTGCGCCATGCCACATTGCGGGTCCATTTTGGCTACACTTTGGAATGTTTGTTCTGCAGCAGTGTAGGCGAAGGAATGTAGCAGAGCCACGCCGCGGTTGAACTGTTCCTGCGCCAAGGGTACGCATGAGATCGGAAACGATACCTTTCCGAGCTTCTCAGGGATGTCGTGGTCATGAATCTCCTGCGCCGACGAAAAGGAAGCAATAAACAAAAAGCTGATCGAGACCTGCCGGAGACCGAACATATCTACCTCACATGAATAGCCCTATTGTGCTGAGACTTCACGCTAAAAAATACCTAATTTGAAGGCTTATCCGGAGATGGTGGTGAATGATCTCTCCAATCGATCAATGGCTACAGTTTCAAGCTGGTTCAGTACGGATGCGGTTCTTCCAGTGGGAGACGACGAACCAGATGAAGGCGACGACCAGGATGAGCTTCTACGCCGAGATGGAAGCGGTGGAAGATCTCTTTGAAGCGGGGGTTGGTATTCCAAGTGGCGCCCAGCTTCATGCCGATGTAGGCGAGGGCGTAGCACCAGGGCCAGGAGCCGATGAAGGTATAGATATGGAAGCGGAGCTGTTCATCTTTGCGACACCAGCGGGAAAGGCGATGAAGGTGCGGACGATGGGGAGCATGCGACCGATCAGGACGGTGATGGAGCCGTACTTGGCGAAGAAGTGATCGACGAGGTCGAGGTCGCGGCGGCTGAGGAGCACATGCTGCCGTAGCGTTCGACCATTGGGCGACCACCCTTCGCTCCGACCCAGTAGGCGGGGATCGAGCCGAGGTTCGAGGCCAGCGATGCGACGGTGGCGAGGATGATGAGCTGCACCTGCGTGTGGGCCAGGGCGTAACCCGCGAGCGGCATGATGACTTCAGAGGGGATGGGGATGCAGGCGGACTGGATCGCCATGAGGAGGACGACACTGGCGTAGCCGCCGCTGGCGATGGCGCCGATGAGGAGGGCGATGATCTTCTCTGACATGTAGTTGCAGTATAGCGGGATGAAGGTTCAGGCGCGATGAGCTAGCATGGAAGAGTCAGGAGAAGTACCCATGTCGAATACTGTCACCGATACCGCTGCAACCGCCGTTACCACTGAACATTCCGCCTCCGCAAGCGCCACTTCCGGGGCTTCCGTTACCGCGCCTACGCAGGCGGGACGGCCAGCGAGCAGCTATGGAGCTGCGCCGCATGATCCTTCGAAGCCGCCGGTGAAGCGGCAGATTGTGTGCTTCAGCTTCTATAAGGTGATGCCGGAGTGGCGGAGGCTGCCGGCGGAGGAGAAGGCGGCGCATAAGGCTGCGTTCGCCGAGGTGCTGGCGAAGTGGAACAAGCCGGGCGAGTTTGTGTCGCTGACGTACTCGACGATTGGCACGCGCGGCGATGTGGATATGTGCGTGTGGTCGATTGGGTATGGCGTGGATGAGCTGAACCAGATGCGCAGCGAGTTGATGGGGACGCCGCTGGGCGGGTATCTGAACTCGCCGCATAATTTTCTGGCGATGACGAAGCGGTCGCAGTATCAGATCGACCGGCCGGATGAGAGCGAAGGCGAAGGACGCGGAGCGATTCGTCCGGGTGGGCAGAAGTACATCTTCATCTATCCGTTCTGGAAGACGCGGCCGTGGTATCTGCTGCCGGCGGCGGAGCGGAAGCGGCTGATGGATGAGCATATTCGGATTGGGCTGATGTATCCGCGGGTGAAGCTGAATACGACGTACTCGTTCGGGATCGACGACCAGGAGTTTGTGGTGGCGTTCGAGACGAACTTTCCGGAGGACTTTCTGGATCTGGTGCAGCAGCTTCGGGAGACGGAGATCAGCATGTATACGCTGCAGGACACGCCGATCTTCAGCTGCGTGCGGTTGCCGCCGGCGGAGATGCTGGATCGGCTGGGCTAAAGCGATGGCGAAGACAGACCGTGGTTCGACGACTGCTGCAAAGGCGTAAGGCTGTGGTTGGAGCGAAGGCTCGCGCGATTGCGAAGTCTGAGCCGGTTGCGGCGAAGAAGAGAGCCGGGAAGACGCAGAATCCACTTGCGCCGGAGCGGGTTGCGGCGATCCTGGATGCTCTGCGGAAGACGTATCCGGGGGTGGTGTGCGCGCTGAATCATCGGAATGCGTGGGAGCTGACGGTGGCGACGATTCTGTCGGCGCAGTGTACGGATGTGCGGGTGAATCTGGTGACGCCGGCGCTGTTCAAGGCGTTTCCGACTCCGAAGGCGATGGCCGCCGCTTCCCTGCCCGAGCTTGAGGAGCTGATTCGGACTACGGGATTTTTTCGGAACAAGGCGAAGTCGATCAAGGGGCGGCGCGGGTGGTGACAGAGGAGTTTGGCGGGAAGGTTCCTCAGACGATGGAGGAGATTCTGACGCTTCCGGGAGTGGCTCGGAAGACCGGCAATGTGGTGCTGGGGTCCTGGTACGGGATTGCGGTGGGAGTGGTGGTGGATACGCATGTGCTGCGGCTGTCGCGGCGGCTGGAGCTGACCAAGGAGACTACTCCGGAGAAGGTAGAGCAGGATCTGATGAAGATCATTCCGCAGGACCGGTGGATCGCGTTCTCGCATGAGCTGATCCATCATGGGCGGCAGATCTGTGTGGCGCGGAAGCCGCGGTGCGCGGACTGCACGCTGGAGAGGCTGTGCAACTCGGCGGACAAGACGTGGAGTTCGCACTAGCGGACTACCCTGCACCTCCCCCCTCCCCCCTGTCGGGTATCTTGCAAGCATCTCTTTTATTTTGTGTTGCTTAGCGAATGCCCCTCTCCGTAAAATATTGATTACAGGATACTTGCGTACAAAATACTTGTTTTGTTCAACTTGGCCCTACTTCATCTTCGGGCAGCATGGCTACCTGCGCCCAATCGTTTTAATCCCCACTACTTAATGATAGCGGTTTGAGTGGAACTCATGCGCCACGTGATTGTTCCCGGTTGGCGCGGGTTTTGTAGCTTTGGGGCTTGACAGGATTTTCGAAGGCTAATGCCAGGAAGTTTCGCGCAGGTTCATGCCGGTTGCTTGCCGGTGGTTTTCTTGTCTGTTAGATTGTGGCTTTTTGTGGTGGTTTCGGTGGTGGATTGTGGTGATTGAGTGGCTCTTGTTTTTGAGAGACGGTTAGAGAGCAGCTATGGCTTGAATGAGGGCGGGGATGGTTGGTTCGGCGGCTTCGACTGTGGGTTCGTGGCCGAGTTCGCGGAGAGCTTGACTGGTGATGGGACCGATTGAGGCGAGTGAGATCTGTGAGGGGAGAGACCAGGTTGGCAGTGTCGAGGAGGCGAATGAGATTCCGTGCTGTTGACGGCACTGGTGAAGGTAATGACGTCGGGATAGTTCGTTGGTTCGCTGAAGAGCGATTGCAGAGCTGAGACCGAATCGGGAGGGGATCTGGTTGCGGTAGGCTTCGACCACGGTGACGGTGGCACCGGCGGCAGTGAGGGATTCGGGCAGGATGTCGCGAGCTTCGGCGGCGCGGACGATGAGAAACGATTTGCCGGTCGCTTCGGGGAGGAGGGCCTCGGCAAGCGATTCGGAGATATACCGCGGCGGAATGAGATCGACTGTCAGGCCAATTGCATTGGCGGCGCGAGCGGTGGCGGGGCCAATGACGGCGATCTTTTTGGGCAGTTGGGTGAGGTGTTGAAACTGGGCGCGACGGTGGAAGGCTTCCACGGCGTTCGCGCTGGTGAGAACGAGCCAGTCGTACGTGCTGAGACAGGTGAGGGCCGCGTCGAGAGCTGAGAAGGAGGCGGGAGGAATGATTTCGATCGCGGGGATAAGGATGGGTGTGGCTCCAAGCGCTTCCAGCTGAGTAGCGAGTTCGGAGGCCTGATGGCGACTTCGAGTGATGAGGATGCGTTTGTTTGCGAGTGGCATCTGTGATCGATTGTAACTACTGGAGTTCGATGGATGGATGTGGTCGTTTCGGCACTCTTGATCATCGGGATAGTCCGGAATCAAAGCTGCCGTGTGACTTTTGCTTTATTCCAACAACTCAGAGTTGAAGCGCTTGTAGATCTCGGGGTGGCGACTTCGGTCACGCTCTGATTGGAGTGCAGTGATGAGGGCGCTTAGTCGAGGAGTGAGAATGATCAGGTATCGGGCGTCTTCTGCTGCGGTGTAGGTGTGCGCGATACCTGCCGGCACGAAGACGGTGGTCCCGGGGCCAACCGTTTCGGATCGATCCGAGTAGCGAAAGGTTAACTCTCCTTCCAGAATGTGCCAAGCTTCATCGTCCGCGTGATGGACATGCAGAGTTGCTGGTCCACTACCTTGCCACTCGTGAACTTCAAACGAAGCACCTGCCGCAGAAAAGGGGTTGGGGTTCATGCGGACCATTGTATTGCGGAGGAGTGTTCAGAGTTCCATAGTGGGACTTGATCTCACTTTAGGTATTACCAAAGAGCTTTCCATGCCGATAAGACAACTATCGCTCGTCTTAGAGGTATTCCGTGAACCGTACTTTGAGGTTAGTTTTGTTTTTCTGCGGTTGCCTAGCTGGCAGTTATTCGCAGAGATTACTTGCATCCGATATCACTAACACCAGTTGTGCCGGAGTGGCCGGGGCGATAGCAGATACGAGATCCGTAACTGTCGCTTCAGCTTGCCACGCTACGGGACCTGTGAAGCCGGAGACGACAGCCGTTGCAGTTGCAGAAAACAATCGAAAGCCAACGATAGACGCTCCGGATGCGATATCTCCTCCTACTGAGTTGAAGACGTCCGGTGTGGTGGGCGTGCTGAGGACAACGATCAAGGTAGAAGGAAGGCCAAACAATACCGATACTACGGAGGGGTTTGAACGAAAGGTCAGCGAGAAGGAGATCGAAGAGTCGGCAGGTACGTTTGGCGATCCGTCGCGGTTTATGCAGATGCTGCCCGGTGTGGTCTCTGACAACGATCAGTACAACGACTTTATCGTTCGCGGAGGGAATCCGGATGAGACTCTCTTCCTTGTCGACAACATCGAGGTTCCTTCGATTAATCAACTCGCTCTCTCTGATACGACTGGCGGGTTCGTGTCGATGATCGATAATGCCGCAGTCCAGAAGATGACGCTGCATACGGATGCCTACGATAGTAAATACGATCAGCGGCTATCTTCTATTGTGGAGTTCTCGACCAGGCCTGAGGGCAAGATCGTGGCGCACTCCGAGTCAGAGTTGGGCATCGCTGGAATGGGTGGATCGAGGAGTGTGCCGTGGGGAGATGGCTCATTGTTTGTGTCGGCGCGGCGAAGCATCCTGAACCTGTTGACAGACGATATCGGTCTCAACGGAGTGCCTATATACTCAAACGCTTTGATCAGAGCGGATAGGCGCGTGGACGACAGGAATAACTGGTGGGGCTTGTCGTTGACGGGGATTGACTCCATCAAGATTCATCCGAGCCCGACGGATTCGTTTGAGACAAATCCTTACGATATTCATTACCAGGGTTGGAGAAATACTACTGGATTGAACTGGCAACATGTAATTTCGGCACGGTCATTTGGCGTGCTCAGTTTGAGTAACTCAGAGCAGTCTCAGAACGTGCTACAAGATGCCCAGCTATTGAATGAAGCACCTATTTATTCGGAAAATACCAACGATGGCATAACTACGCTGAAGTATGACTGGACCATGCAGGCGAAGCAATGGCTGACCGTGACTGCAGGTTCACGTGCGTCGCTCGATCGGTTGAACTATCGTGTAAATCAACCATTGGGGTTGCAGAATCCTTACAGCGAGGATCCGGCTCCCCTGGACGCGATGTCGCTGAATCGACGCTTTGGGGCATTCTCTTCTGCTGCATATGGGCAGGCTGCGTTGTTGTTGCCGCATGGCATGAAGCTGGTTGGTGGGGAACGGTTCTCACAGTGGGCTATCACTGGAAGTGCGATCTTGACACCGAAGATTTTGTTTATGACACCTGTTCTGGGCCGACTCGTACATGTGGGATACGCCGAGTATGCGCAACTTCCGCCGAATCTTTATCTCGTCTCGTTTACGAATCAGCAGACGTTGAAGCCGATTCGTTCCAAGCAGATTACTGCTGGGATCGATGTTGTACGAAGTTCGCATGTTGCGATCTCACTGGAGGCTTATAGGAAAAGGTACGTGGATTATCCAGTGGCGACTAACTATCCGCAGCTTTCGCTGGCTAATATTGCCGATACTTTTGGACAGGCTTTTTTATTGTTCCCTATGACGAGTGAAGGCCTGGGGCTTGCGCAGGGAGCGGAGTTATCTGTGCGGTATAAACCGACCTCGGAGTTTACGCTGACGAGTGCGGTGACTTATGCGCGAAGTTGGTACTCGGGGTTGGATGGAGTGTTGCGGCGTGGCAACTATGACTTACCTTTTGTAGCGAATATTGCCGGGACGCTTTATCTGCGTAAGAGGATGGTGCTCTCTTCTCGATATAGCCAGACCTCGGGACGACCGTATACGCCGGATAACTTGGAGCTCAGCGAAGCGCAGGATCGAGATGTTTACGATCTGAGCATGATTAATGCGGTGAGATCGGCCTCGTATCATCGTCTGGACTTCAGGTTGGAGCAGAGTCGACCGATACGACAGGGCGTGTTTACGTGGCATGTAGGGCTTGAGAATGCGCTGGGGTCGAGTAACTTTTATTCGAACCAATGGCGGCCACGAGCGGGAGATCTCGGCGTACTTGAACAGGACCAGATGCCGAGATTTCCTGATGGTGGGGTCAAGTATTCGTTTTGATTTAACGCCGCTACGAGGCTGCTGATTCCATTGCGGTCTCGGAGAGAAGGTCGAGGGCGCCTCTGGATTTGAGGTCGTCTGCGACGCTCTGGCCGAGCGCGATGGGATCGCTGTTGTAAGGAGCTTCGGTTTCGATCTGGACCATGGACTTCGCCGTCGGGCGAGACGACCTGGGCGATACATGCGCCACTTGCCGGACTCGTCTGCTGGGCGGCATGCAGTGGGCGCCGATGGGAAGCGAGCAGCCGCCGCCGAGGGCATCGAGGGTGGTGCGCTCGGCTTCGACGCAGTAGCGGGTGTAGGGGTGTTCGAGGAAGGCGATGGCGTTGCGGATGTAGGCGTCGCGGTGCTTCGTCGATGTGCGTGCTCGGGACTGGCGGGTTTCGAGGGCGAGCGCTCCCTGGCCGGGGGCGGGACACATCTCGTCGGGGGAGAAGCGCTGGTGGACGGACTCGGTGCGCTTGAGGCGGTCGAGGCCGGCGGAGGCGAGGACGAGGGCGTCGCATTGTCCTTCGGCTAGTTTTCTGAGGCGGGTGTCGATGTTGCCTCGGATCTCGACGAAGGTGACGTCGGGGCGGAGGGCGAGGATCTGGCCCGGCGGCGAGGGCTGGTGGTGCCGATGCGGCCTCCGGCGGGGAGGGTGTGGAGCGCCCAGTAAGGCTCGCAGACCCAGACGTCGCGGGCGTCGGCGCGTTTGGGGATGGCGGCGAGGGTGAATTGAGGGGCCAGTTTGGTGGGGAGGTCTTTGAGCGAGTGGACGGCGAGGTCGATGCGACCGGCTTCGAGGGCTTCTTCGATTTCCTTGATGAAGATGCCTTTGCCGTCGAGGTTTGGCGGGGGGACGAAGCCGGGTTGCTGCATGCGGTCGCCGGTGGTGCGGATGACCTCGAGCTCGACGTGGTAGCCGGCGTCGCGGAGGGCGTAGAGGATGTGGTTCGCCTGCCAGAGGGCGAGTTGCGAGCCGCGGCTTCCGATGCGAATGGGGTTGCGAGGATTGTTGTGTTCGGAACTCATGTCTTAAGTAGGATACGAGATGTAGGGAAAGATTGTTCGCGTATTGCTGCTTTGATTGCCTTTGAGCGGGATAAGGCGTTTCGGATTGGAGATACGTTTTCTCGTCAGTGCGAGGCTCCTGAAAGCTTCGCGGTTTTCGGGATGGGGGGCCGCACGGATCGGCGCGGGTATCGCGCATAGCCGCCCGTCATCTACGGAATAGACTGATCAGGAGATTCGCGAGTGAGTTGGTTAAGTTTAGCTAGCGCCGGGAATCGTTATAACAACCTTACCGTAACCTAGTTTTAGCGGGATCGTCTTTGCGTAGGCCTTCGCGGCGTCTTCAAGCGGGACGGCAGCCTTCACGTAGGTCTTACAGTGAACCGGCATCTATCAGGTTCGCGACCTCAGTCAATTGCTTGTGATTGGGTTCGACGATGAAGTAGTGTTCTTTGATCCGTGGATCGGTGCTGCCTTCGGCGTCGGCAGCGATGGTGATCATTCGACCGTTTGGCTTGAGAACGGGCCAGGAGAGGTCGCGGGTCTCTCCGCCTACGGTGTCGAAGACAACGTCGATATCTCGCACCATAGTCTGAAAGCTGGACTTCTGGTAATCGATGACCTCGTTCGCCCCGAGTTGCCTGATCAGGTCAACGTTCGATGTGGATGTAGTTGCGATGACGTAAGCTCCGTGCCGCCGTGCGAGTTGCACAGCGAAGAGACCGACGCCTCCAGCAGCACCCTGGACGAGCACACGTTCGTCGGGGAGAAGCCTGGCGTGATCGAAGAGGCCCTGCCATGCGGTCAACGCACCTATTGGAACGGTCGCTGCTTCTTGATGGCTGATGCTGGTTGGCTTCAGGGCTATGCTCGACGGCTGCGTGAGGCAGAACTCTGCTGTTGCTCCATCGGCGAACCAGTCGTTCATGCCGTAGATCTCCTGCCCGACGGACAGACCCTGAACGCCATCACCGAGGGCTTCTACGATGCCAGAAAACTCGTGGCCAGGGATAGCATTCGCGCGCGCTTCGCCGGTCTTTTGGTACGTTGTCGGGTACCAGACAAGTTCGGTTGTCGTCACACCTGCTGCACGAACTCTGATCAACACATCACCGGCGGCTGGTATCGGCTGAGGAACCTGTGCAGCATAAAGGGTGAGCCCCTGCGAGGAATCACGTACTTGCATTGCATTCATAGGTATTGGCACCTCAGCTTTGAGCTTCTAGACGATGGCTATCTCTTGGGCAACGATCAAACACTACTTTTTTATTGATGCACTCAAAAAGCGATCGGTTCCAGGCTTTAAATCTAGACGCCTAATCAGAGTCTTTGGTGCGGGCGGATTCGCGAAGGGCCGTAAGCTGAGGGTGAAGAAGCTTTGCGGTAAGCGAACGAGTGAGTGCTTCGACTGCTTCGCGTTGTTGCGGAGTGAGGTCAGCGAGCTTGGATTGTGAACGGGCGAGTTCAGTCTGACGAAGTTCTTCTGCCTGCTGCTGAAGAGCCTTGATCGCAGGCACTGCGTCGCGGGACTGGAGACGCTCCTGATACTTGTCGACTTCCCTGCTGACGATGTTCTCGGCTGCTTCGGCTTCGCGGGAGCGGTCGGCGAGGTTGGCGGCGGCGACCTGCTGAAGGTCATCGATGTCATAGACGAAGCAGCCTTCTACCTCGTTCATGCGAGGGTCGACGTCGCGGGGAACGGCTATATCGATGAAAAACATGGGACGATTCCGACGGCGCTGCAAGAAGTGCTGCCCATGTGATCGGTCAAAGAGTTTTTGCGGGGCGCCTGTGGAGGCGATGACGATGTCGGCGCGATCGGCCTGTTCGTAAAGTGCTTCGAAGGGGATGACGGCGGTGAGTACGGAGGCGCTGGAGAACGTGGCCGCTATCTTTTCTGCGCGAGATTGAGTGCGATTGGAGACGAGAATCGACGAAGCGCCCTGGTGGATGAGGTGGCGTGCAGCAAGCTCGGACATCTTACCGGCGCCTACGAGGAGGATTGTCTTTCCTTGCAATGAGCCAAAGATTTTTCTTGCGAGATCAACCGCTACGGAGGCGATGGAGACGCTGCTGGAGCCGATCTGAGTTTCCGTTCGTATCTTTTTTGCGACGGTAAAGGTGCGTTGAAGAAGGGCTTCGAGATGAGTGGATACCGCGCCAGCATCGCGAGCGATGGTGTAGGCCTCTTTGACCTGACCAAGAATCTGGGGCTCGCCGACGACCATACTGTCGAGTGAACTGGCGACGCGGAAGAGATGGCGAACGGCCTCGCGCTCTCGAAACTCGTAGAGATGGGGCTGGATGTCGCTGGGCGGAACAGCAAAGTATTCGTGAAGGAAACGGAGGAGGTCGGTCTTGCTCTTTGCTTGAACGCTGGCGTTATCGGCGTCGGTGTTCTCGTCCTGGAGTGTGAGGAGTTCGACGCGATTGCAGGTGGAGAGAATGAGGCCCTCGCGAACGCCGGGATGATGGAGGAGTGTGCGCGTGGCATCGGCAAGGCGTTCGGTAGGAATGGCGAGGCGCTCGCGGACCTCAATGGGCGCGGTGTTGTGGTTGATGCCGAGGAGGACCAGGCTGCCCGGTTTGTTGTTTGTGTTCATGGCGCGGTGAACCTATGAACCGCCGAGAATTGGTTTGCGGCCCAGACTGCCAGCACCACAAGAAAGACAAAGCTGGAGAGATAAACAGCGCGGCGGCCACGAAGACCGGAGTGGCGTCGGATGTAGATCATCGCAATGTACGCGAGCCACATGGCGAAGGCGAGGAGGATCTTCGGGTCGCGGAAGTAGGAGACGCCGACGGTAGCCTGAGCGATGAGTGAGCCGATGAGCAGACCTGCAGTCATACAGGGCAAACCGAAGAGGAGAGCCTTGAGGGCGATCTGGTCTGTGGTTTCAAGCGGAGGGAGCCAAGTGAGGGTGGGCGACTTCTGTTTGAGGCGACGCTCTTGAACAAGGTATAGAAGCGAGGCCAGAAGAGAGAGCAGCAGCGCGGCGTAGGCAGCTAAGAGGAGAAACACATGGAGAAAGATCCAGCGAGTGTGAAGGAGAGGAAAGGTTGTGGCTTCCTGACCAGGATGGAAGGCGGGGACGAGGCCGAGGAGGAAACAGATGGGCAGAATGAAGATGCCAAGGGAGACGGTGCGGTAACGCCAGTAGACCAAAAGAAAGGCAAGCGCGAGGATGAGACCGAGGAGCGTTTGTGTCTCGTGAGTGTCGACTGGTAGAGAGTGGTGGGCGGCGTTGAGCATCTCGGCCAGCGAGACGAAGTGAAAGAGGACCGCAGCGATGGTGGCAGGGATGGCGACGTGACGCCAGCGTGGACGGTCGTACAGAGCCGCCGGTAACACCGCGAGAGCGGCTATGCCGTAGAGAAAGACCGCGACTCGGAGCCAGAGGAGAGACATAAGTAGGTGCGAGATACTGCTGGTTGCAATGTTAACCGCAAACGTTAAGTATATCGCTTTGCAAAGGTATAGGACAGATGTGCCGCGGCGCGTTCGTTTTCGGCTCGGCGCGGAGTCTCACGCTACGCGTGGACTATATGCATTGTCTCTTTGTGACTTTCGACCTTGGGCACGTGATCGGACTAATGGGAGTCGCGGCTCGATTGATAGTCCTCGCCGAATTTGTTCTTGTGATTTTCGAGAACGTCCGTCGTAGTTTGCAGCGTGATATCGCCCAGATGCACTGGATCTGATGAGATCTGGACGACTTGCTCGGCTGCGGCGGGATCGATCGTCTGTCCGTTCTCGCTCCACACATTCAACCGATAGCTTCCCGGGGGAACATTGTGGATGGTGACTGCGCCGGTCTCGGATGAGATGCCGATAGTACGGAGTGCTAAGTGCCAACACGACCGCTCCCATCTCTGGATGAATGTTGCAGAAGATATAGGAGATGCCTTCGCGATCAAAACGCACGGAGCGGCTGGTGCCGGATTCGTAGAGGCCGAGGTCGAAACGCTTGCCGTTGAAGAGCGAAAAGACATTGTGAAAGAAGGGATCCTCGTTAGGAAACTGCACCGAGGTGCCCGTGGGGATGATGAGCAGATGGGGCGTGAACATCTTGTTTTTTTGCACCAGACGATAGGGTGTCTGGCGAGTGGGCCACGTCGCTGCAGGCGAGCCCGGCTTCAGGGACGACAACCAGACGACCACATTCGCTGCACTGGGCCGATCTGTGTGCTTCTTGTCAGCAGGAGCCAGATACTGTGTTCACGACGATCTTTGCCGATACCTCTACTCCCTGCGCGTGCACCGTTGCCACGGCGAGACTGAGCAGAAAGAAGCCAGCATAATACGGTCATCGAGCGTTGCGGGCTGCGCACTATCGGATCTCCTAGAATTGATATCCCGCAGAAAGCGTAAAGATGTCTGCCGTATTTGCAGAGCCATAGATTGGCCACGTCCAGATTCTGCGATACTCCGGCGAGAGGATGAGATAAGTCTTCGGGCGGAAGATGAGGTTGCCGACGACCATCTCGTTGCGGGCGCGCAGCTGTATCTCGGTCGCGGTTGCGGAAAGACCAAGGCGTGAAAGTCGCGGGCTAAACCATCATCGATGCCAATCACGGCATTCGCCTCGAACGACTGGCCGAAGCGGGTCTTGAGTTGCGTCCATCCACCGATGGCGTTCAGCGCACGATAAGACGCCAAGGCCTGTGATCGGGTTGGTTCCGTAGAGAATATCCTTGTAAACTCCACCACCCAGGCCACCGAGAGACCGACCACGATATCCTTCTCCACTTACTTCAAAACGGTGTGTTAGCGGAACTCGAAAATCGGTTGTAAATGCCCAGGAGTCGATGCTGTTGCCGTAGGGATAGCTCTGGCGGCTGTAGTATCCGCTGAGGGCGACGTGAAAGGAGTGATCCTCCGAAGCTGGTCCATAGTTATTGTCCGAAGGCGCACCATACGAGATGCGCGATTCATAGGCCGGCTGTTTTGATTGTTCACCAGGGCTTGGAGCCCGAACCGTCACACTCGTGCTGTAGCCAGCGGCCGGAGGATCCCACAGTCCGAATTCAAACTGCAGCTGTCTGTGGGGTTGGATCTGAAATTGATGAGCGTACCTAAGTTGGGGCGACCACGTCCAGAAGTTTCCTGCTCCCGCCATGCCTGGTTCGGCGACCGTCGCATAGGATGTGGGTGACAGGGGTGAGATCAGCGGTGTGGTCATGCCAGCCTGGATCGAATCGTGACTCCAGTCAAGATTGATGCTTGCGGTTCTCATGCGAACGATTCCAGCTGAGGTCGAGGAGCTGGAATAAGCGAGGCCACCGAAGAAATCTACGTTGATATCCGCAGAGGTGCGCGCACCGGCTATTCGTGGGCCGAATCCTTCGATCCCCAGAATGGTCTGACGAAAGCTTGCACCAGCGCTGCCATTGCTGACATCGCCGTTTGGAGCAAGGGCTGCTTCTGGAAGGTCGATGTTATCAACGATTCCGCGGTTGATGAAAGAGTTGAACAGGATCAGGCCTGTGACGCGGATCGGATATTTCGACTCACTTTCGACCTTCGTCTGCTCGTGGAGTTTGACCTGCGCCTCAAGTGTCTGTTGCCGTTCCTGCAGGTCTTCGATCGCTGCCGCGGTTGTCTTCGCCGAACCCGCATCATCGGTTGGATTGGATGGTTGAGCGGGACCAGGTTGCGCGGAGGCGAGTTGTTTTTTGATCAGAGCGAGCTGCTCTCGGAGCTCCTCTATCTCTTTCTGAGACTGCTCGAGCTGCTGGTGAGTTGTAACGAGGGCTGCCGAGATTGCTTCCAGCTTCTGCTGCAGATCGACTGATTCAGCGCTGGTTGTAGAAGAGGGTGAAGAAGCGGTAGCGCGCGGAGATTCCGTTGATTGCGCATGCAACGGAGCTTGCGTTGCGACCAACGCCAGACAGATGATCAGTAACGATCGAGGCTCTCTCATTCTTCGACCCTCTCCGTTTGCCGGAGCGCAAGGGGGCGAGACTTTTTTTCAACTCCAGCACCAAGTGCCTGCAATGAGGCTTTTGGTAGATGAATGGTGAAGACTGTTTCGCCTTCGGCCGTCTCTTCCAGCTCGATGCCGCCGCCATGCTCCTGTGCGATTTGTTGAGCGAGGGTGAGCCCAAGGCCGATGCCGCTCTCCCTTCCCTCACTTACGAAGGGTAGAAAGATTTTTTGACGAATAGGCGCAGGCACCCCAGGACCGTTGTCTGCAATTCTAATATCAATCGCCCGCTCGCCTTCAATGAGACTTAGGTTTACCGTGGCGGGTCCAGTGCCGCGTTTTGCTGCCTGGCAGGCATTGAGCAATAGATTGTAGACCGCACGCCCCAGTTTCTTTGAGTCAACCCATGCTTGCAGAGAAGAAAGGCCATTCAGGTTGATCTTGACATCGCGTCCTGCGGGATGAGAACGGACCATGCTGACGGCGCGCTGGATCATCAACGCTATCGATTCATAATCCGGATGGAGCGCTCTACCTGTCTGGGTGAAGAGGAGGAGTGAGTCCAGAAGGTCGGTCATGCCCTGCACTGCTGCTTTCACTTCCAGCATCAGCTCTTCGCGTTCGACCTGAGAGATGTTGGCACCGCTCATGAACTCCGCATTGGCGTACATCGCAGAGAGGTAATGTCTGAGATCGTGGGAGATGGAACTGGCCATTCTGCCGATCGTAGCGAGTCTCTCTGAGTCGAGTAGCTCTTTCTGGGACTGTCTTAGCTGAACCCGCATGCGTTCAAAAGCCCGGCTAAGTTCTCTTATCTCCTCGGCACCGTCCTCACTCAGTTGATAGTCGAAGTTGCCCTGTGCGAGGGCTCGGGTTCCGCCCACAAGGGTTTCGATGGGCCGAGTCAAGGTGCGAGAGATGGAAACAAGCATTCCTGATCCGACGACCAACGCGAGAAGAGCAAGTGCCAGAACCCATCGATTTACTCTATCCACCAGCTGGGTGGCCTGTTCGAATGACTTTAGGACGACAAGCTTTGGTACCTGATTCTCTTGGGTAGCAGAAGTTGTGAGATGCTCCGATGCAGCCAGATAGTCTACTTTCCCGAGCCGGATCATTCTGTTCTGAGTTGGCAGTTGCAATAGTTCACCGCCACGCTCGATGAGTTGCTGTTGCAGCATTGGAGTCAGTGTGCTGGCAACTACTTTGCCATCGACGGTAAAAGCAACCTCAGCCGCAGCAGCTTCACTGACCGCCCGTGCAACATGTTCATCGATGGCGTAGCCAACTGTAACAAAGCCGAGGAGCGTTCCTCGCTCCTTCGACCCAAAGTAGAGTGGCTGCGATGCTATTGCATAAATTCGATTATCTAAGACGAGAAGTATCGGCTCCTCAGACTTATGCTGTCCTATCTCCAGGCTTCTGGTCACGCCGGATTGATTGAGCGCAGGACCTCGATTGTAGGAAGCGATCAGCTTTCCATTGGGATCGAGAAGTGCGAAGAAATCGCATCCGCTCACCTGCCAGAACTCTACACCACCGTCTTCGATGGTTCTCTGATCGTAGGTGGTCATTAAAGACTTTAGACTCGGCAGATCGGCTAACAGAGCCGATTCGCGCGACAGGAGTTCCCGCTGTTGGTGTTGGAAGTTTTGATAGGTCTTGACCGAATGTTGCAGATCCGAAGCAAGATTCGCCTGAGTCTGCTGTTGAACTATGGTGCGGATCACCAAAAGGCTCAACACTGTGCAGCCAAAAGAGAGGACGAGCAAAGGGATCAGCAGCGTCGTCCGCATCCGCAGCCTATCCATCAGCCTCGTCCTCCCACGGACAATGGTATCGTCAATTTCCTCGGACGAATTTGTAGCCAATGCCATGGATGGTGCGGAAGTATACAGGTTTCGCCGGATCGACTTCCAACTTCTGCCGCAGTTTCATGATGTGATTATCAACAGTACGAGTCGTTGGATACGAGGTATAGTTCCAGACATCGTTCAATAGTTCCTCGCGAGTGATGACCCGCTCGGGATGCTCAACAAAGTATTGCAGGAGCTTGATCTCATGTGCGGTAAGAAGAACCGGCATGCCATCCTTGAATACTTCCATTCCTGAGAAGTCTGCCGTGACGGTACCGAAGCTTACTTGGGTGTGAGTTGCCGGTTTCTTCGTTCTGCGAATTGCGGCCTGAACACGAGCCATCAGCTCGCGCGGGCTGAAGGGCTTGGTTACATAGTCGTCAGCGCCTAGTTCGAGGAGCAATACCTTATCTGCCACCTCAGAGACTGCGCTTAGAACGACCACGGGCGTACTCGCCGACCAACTCTTGATGCCTTTACAGACCTCCAGCCCGGACATGCTCGGCAACATGAGGTCCAGTACGACCCCGGCAGGCTTGAGGCTCTTGCAGCTGGCCAATCCCTGTGCGCCGTCGCCGGTTACGTGTACGTCGTAACCCTCTGTCGTGAACTGTCTATGGAGCGCCTTTTGTATTCTTGGATCGTCCTCAATTACCAAAATCAAACTCACGTTCATCTCCCGAGATTCGCAGTTATCAGATGCGCGAAGTCTCCGACTTTTTTCATTCTATATATAGATGGCTTGAGAAGGGCGGGCCAAATGCGTCTAAGTATCTGATTCATATCATCAAATGACAAAGCCATGACACTTTGGAGACATATCGTGCCTGAATCTAGTTGTGACGTGATTAAACGCAGGCACATTTCGACGCAGTGTCTCCTCCCAATTCCTGACACGCTTTGCTATTTTTGAGTTATTGGGGGATGGGACGACGACACAGAGCGTAAAACCAAAGCGCCCGACCACAGTCACTGCCATAGATCAATGTCTTCGAATCAGGTAACCATGCCGGCTCTACATTATTGCAGTCCGCATGTGTGAGTACGTCAGTCTGGCCATTGTGTAGGTTGCGAAGCTCCAGACGCCAGTTGCCACCTTGTAGCTTACTGTATGCCAACCAGTGACCGTCTGGAGAAACCGCTGGGTAACGACTCTCGTCGGGACCGAGCGGACTGACCGATCCGGCCTGATCGACGAGGAACAGTCCGGGGCGTCCCCCGCTCGGCTCAGCCGAAAAGATAAGAGAGCCATTCGGCAAAAACGACATCTCCAGTACGTTCAACGCAGCCGGGGTGAGAATTCGATCACCGCTTCCTGGTTGATTCAGCACGCGTAGCCAAAGACGAGCACTTCCGTGTTCCTCACGGAGAAACGCCAACCATCTGCCGTCGGCGGACGCTACCGGGGATTCGGCCTGGTGGATCACATCTGTGCCGGGAGAGCTGGACACAATCGTCGACTCTGCAGCGACCTCCTCTGTCCAACGTTCGGAAGAAGTCGCAGCTAACGCGAGTTGATCGCTACGACTCTTATCAAAATGGATTACCTTTTCGTTCTGCGTCGCGGCATGATAGCCATCGGGCATCAGAGCGGTAAAAAGCACTGTATTTCCCTGTACGACAGGATTGTCGGCTTGCAAGATAGCACCGTCGGTTGGAATTCTCCATTGATAGTCCGCATACAGCCCATGCTGATGACGTAACCCAGATGCAATATTAAACAGCATGAACAGTGCAAAGAGGCCCACCCACAGTTGCATCTCGTAGGCGGATTTCGAACCACGCTTCTGTGCGAAGAGTAAGCTGTAGCAGAAGATGCACAGCAATATGACGAAATACAACCGCGGAACGCTGAATGCTTCTAAGCCGGATGCAGCTCCTATCCTCTGCAACCCTGAGTAACCGATAGCAACATAGAGAAAAAGTAATATGGCAGTTGCAGCAAAACTGGCCTGCTCCTGAATAACATTCCACATAAGACAGACAGGAAGAATCAAGAGAGTGAAATGATAGCTAGCCGGAAGTGTTGAGATGGCGAGGCTACCGATCAATACAGCAGACCATTCCAGATGCAAACGCCTGGGGCTATTATCACCAGGTTCTGCCAACAACAGCGCCGGGGCGAATAACAAAGTCTGCGCTAAAGGTAAGAGGATGGCAAACATCCATGCCGAGTGAAAGGAAGGAGCAGGATTCCAATTCGGCTCAAAGATAAAAAGACGATGAAATAACGTAGCAAGAGAGGCCGAGGTAGCATCGTAAGGATTCATTGCTTCACCTCGGAACGCCCATGGCAATATTTGAACGAAAAGTACACGGTGAGCTTGCCAGCCGAAGATTGCGATGGATGCAACTGCCACGCCGAAGCAGCCGAGAATGCCTCCGGCAAAGGCCATCCAATCCTTCTTGCGCAGAAAATAACAAAGATAGAGTAATGGAAAAAACTTCAATCCAAAGCCCACAGCAACTAGAAGACCAGAAAAAAAACGCCTTTGATGGACATAACACCAACAGGCAAGTGTCAAAATGAACAAGAGCAAGACATAGTATTGACCAAATAAAAAATTCTTATTCAGAGGGGCACTCAGAATCGCTACCAGCAGAATGCGTCTCAACGAAAACCGAGTTAGTGAACGTGCTAGGCCAAGAACTGCAATTACTATTGCCAAATTAAGTGTAAGCCAATAGCGTTTGGCGGCCAACGGCGGCAAAGCTGCGATGGGCCAAGTGGCCAGTGCCGAAAACGGGGTGATCGGGCCCAGTCCAACGATGCGTTGATCGATCTCACGATGATCTTTTTGTCGTTGAAACCATATCCATTCATAGATCCTAGATGTATTGTCTTGTTCTTGAGCAATGCGTTCTGCTAAATAGTAGTTAGGAAAATCAGTGTTCAGAGTTTTCCACGCAGTCGGTAGCGTATGAAGACTAAAGTAAGAAAACAGCAAGACTAATAGCAACCACTCAACCGCCTGAACCCATGCAGCTACCGGCGCTTCGGTACGCTGACAGTGAATTTTCGCGAGAGATTTCGTAGCATTCATACAGCGCCAACGCCACGTGCGACCGCAGCGAGTGTTCGAAGCAGAATGGCGCAGTCGAGCAAGATATTTTGATTGCTGATGTAATACAGATCGTACTGCAGATTCTCATGAATCGGATATGCACGTGCTGGGCTAATTTGCCACAAACCAGTTATGCCTGGCTTGGCAGCAAGACGCTCGCGTTCGAAGAGGCTATACCTTTCGACTAGGAACGGCATCTCGGGTCGTGGTCCGACGAGACTCATCTCCCCGCGCAAAACATTGATAAGCTGTGGCAACTCATCAATGCTTAGTCGGCGGATCAAACGTCCAATATGAGTTAACCGCATATCCTCCACATCTTGAGGAGAGACTCCATATCTTGGTACACCTACCCGCATACTTCGAAACTTCCACAGAACAAACTTCTTTCCATTTCGACCAATGCGATCATGACGAAAAAATACTGGACCTGACGTGTCAAATTTGATCAAGATAGCAACCAAGAGACAGAGAGGAAGAAATGATATTAAAAGAATAGATGACCCTACAATGTCACACCCACGCTTAATCGAACTGGCCCGTGGAGTCAAAAAATAGCTACTGTGATTGGTATTGCTTCGCAGCGATGCTTCGAATCGTTTCCATGTATCATGCTTTAAAAAGAAATCGTACAAAAGCCACAATCCAGAGTCACATTTGCTGGCCGGTGAGCAAACCGAAATTCGAGCACGGTTTCTCTGTAAATTTTTCGTAGAGCTACTCAATTTAGATAGAATTTTCATCGTAAACAAGTAACAACAGCTACCGCGATTCGTAAACATACGCGCATGTACTTTCCGATTTCAAATCGAGCCTATAGCGCTTTACACCACCAAACTGTAAAAGAACCAGAAAGATAAAAACAGGATTATTCAGAAGATAACGTCTCCACAGTCGTCCGGGCTCCTGTATAAAACGATGCACCCACTGCAAGCCCGCACGCTTGACCCAGGTAGGACTATCTCGAATCGCGCCAGTATGATAGAGAAATGCTGCACCAACACCGATCATCAGCTTCGTGTCTAATATGGGCAAGTAACGCGCCATAAACAGTTCTTGTTTTGGAGTACTAAGCCCAACCCAGATAATGTCTGGCTGCAGTGAACGAATTTGCCCAGACAGGTCACGTTCTTCCTCGGCGGTCATCTCCCTAAAAGGGGGGGCAAATGTTCCAGCTATTTTTACCCATGGAAACCGGCGCGTCATCTCTTCACGTAGATTCTCAGCAACTCCAGGAGCCCCACCACAGAAGAAATGAACACAATCACGAAATTCATTCCTCCCAATAATCTCAAGCATTAGGTCCGGGCCGAATACTCTCTCCATTGCGTGAAAGCCCTGCAGACGTCCCATCCATACGGTTGGCATCCCATCAGGAGCCACAAGAAGAGCATCGGCGAACAGACGATCTTAAGACCCGAGTCACGCTGCACCTCCATAACACCATGAACTCCGGTCAGACAAACATAGCCTTTCATGTTCGTACTGATATGAGTCTTCAAGATAGTTGCGGCACCATGCATATTAACAGCATGGACACCTACTCCCAATACGTTGGCCTTCCCAATTTCTGACACCGTTGTAAAACTATCCATCTAACCACCGCTCTTAATAGATTTAAATGTGTGAATTACTACTAGTATCCTCAGAAGTCAGTGAAATATAACCATTGCATGGCCATCATCGGCGATCTGCCAAGTTCAACTAAATGCATAAAGCTATCAGGGGATCCATTTGAAACGAAGGCGCGATAATATACCGCTCTGGCTCCAATAGTGTCCTCGAAGTAACTTTTCAGAGCTTCGTCTTATAAAAGCGACTGACCTTAGCAAGAACAGCACCATACTTCGGATGCGTCGAGACTCTATAGCATGAAGTGCTGGTGCCGATGAGTAAACAACCTCTTGATGTTCTAGATGCTGCTTATCCGGCGAGCTACACGTTTTGCTATTAGGCTGTAATCTAAAATCTGCCAACACCTTGGAGATATGCATGAAGCGATATCCCTTGATAGCAAGTCGCATAAACAACTCTAAATCCATTGCATACTGGAGATTTTCCTTGAGCCAGTTGTCGTCAGCAAACACTCTGCTCCGAAAAAATGTAGCTGTGGTCGGTATGTACAGAACACGATGATAAAAAAGGATAAACTTGCTAAATTCGATCTCATGTTTTGTTTTAACTACTCTGCCTAATTCATCTATTACGCGGTAATCACCGTAAATAATATCTACATCTGGATTTTTTTCGAACGCATCAACTACATTAACAAAACAATCTGGAAGATAGCGGTCATCAGAGTTTAACCAACCAATAATGCTTCCCTTAGCTTGGCGAAATCCCTTATTTAGAGCCTCACTTTGTCCTTTATCTTTTTCAGATGACCAAAATAATTTATCGTATCTCTGGCAACCTAGACAGATTTTGTAAGATTTCAACCGTGCCATCAGTCGACATTCCGTCGATTACCAAGTGTTCATACCTTGAGTAACCTTGATTTTGAGCACTCCGTAATGCTTCGCAGATGAAAGCTCCTTGGTTAAAAGACGGTGTCACAATCGAAATAAGAGGCTCAGCTGCGGGTTCTGCTTGAGAATTAACTACTCTCCTCTCCCTGTTCTGGCTGTAATAGCTTTCGATCATTTTGCACCCAAAGTTGAAATTTACGTGCTGCGAACTGTGACGAAGTCGATGTATTGCAGGTCCTGCTTTTTGCTATTGGCCGCTCGTTGCCTAAATATCTAAACTTCGTCTTGGCGCAGCTCCTGGAGGTACCAACGCCACTGAAGATTCATAAGTGACGTCCACTGAAAATATTTTTTTTCAATAGACTATTCCATAGATTACTTAGTACTACATGAATGTCGGTTGCTAAAACTCTTCGCGCGTCAAGGCGATCAATTGACAACCACGAACGTTTTATAAGTAGCAATATAGCTGTCCCTATCACAGAAAGTACCGTCGCTGACAGAACAATCAGCACTCGATGCGGCCCCGATTTCCTTTCAGGAAGACCTGGGGAATCGATCACACTGACCGTCGGAATTGATTTAACTTCCTCAATTCGTGCTGTCTCATACTCTTCAGATAAGAGATCAAATACTGTTTCGTGAATACGCACGCTCCGATATAAATTTGCCCACTGAACAGCTAGCAGAGGCAACTGTCGCAAAGCGGGATATGGATGAGTTGGATCAGTGGTAGCCACTTCTGACTGTTGACCGACTTGACCATTGGCACGCTGTAATTCATTTCGCAGAATATTATTTCGTGCTTGTGCCGCACGCACCCTTACATTTTGATTTCCGTATATCTGACGTAACGAATAAAGTTCCGACTCACTTGCTATAAGTTGGCCCTCAAGTTTCGCACCAGCATCTACCGTCGCACGAGTCTGTTCTTTGATATCGATCGTTGTGTTGTTACTTGAATAGTTACTTAGCTCGAGTTGTGCGTTCTGAAGTTCCGATCTGCACGGTGTTTAAGTCGGTGCTCTATGAACTCGCGTTCGCGGTGCGCCGACGAAGTATTGACCCTGGCAACCAGGTTATTCAGTTCATCCAGGTACGCCTGGGCCAAATCACGTGCTCTTTCTCGTTTCTCGTCCGTTACAACGATCGTAATTACGCCGCTTTTAGTATCCTCGGTTATCTTGGTTAAATGGGCCAATCGCTTGGCCGTGGAATCACGATACTTTTTGTGGTACACGTGCTGCAGGTCAAATCGGTCGATGAGATGTCCAGAGACCGTCCCACTATGTAACAAAGCAATGAATAATGCGCCATTGTTTTTTGCACCTAGCAAACTCCCAGCCAGACCGGCCAGACCACCACCAGTTCCAACAGAGTTTCCCTTACCGACCAGCGCAGCAAGCATTGCGGCACTGTTGCCTCCCGATTCAGGGGGCATAATTCGTGCACTTGAGTTATATTCTTTTGGCAGTAACAACACTAACACTATGCTCAACACAAAGACTGTCGCCGCTACGCGAAATAGAGTGTGTCGGTGCTTCCAGAATAGAGCTGCATTTGCGACCCAAGTTACTTCTTCCGATTCGATCAGTCGTGTGTGATGGTCTACCTGAAGGGGAGGCCGAGACAATTGATCTGGCACGGTTATCTGCATAGATAGAACCTCGATAACGGCCAATAAGTTATTTGTGAATTTTTAGAACGAGATGATGGGATGCAGCTTACAACTAAAGTCTCACCGGAACTACATAAGATTATTGCTGCAGGAATCTTTGCACTCCAAATCGCAGCAGAGCGGCCAGTCAAATCGGAGTCGATATTAAGAGTCGAATTGAATATGTAAATGCATGAAAGATTATTAGTGCAACGCTAAAGCAGCTGCGAATCCAACTGAGGAGAAGACTTGTGCCGACGCAAACAGATTTCGCCATAGCGCCGACCCACCAAAGACTTTTTGGGGAACGACAACGACATCACCTGGATCAAGCTTTGTGTCGAGAACGCTGGGATCATGCCAGTTTCCCGAACGACGTCCTATAACCAACCCATTCGCTCTGATGACTAGTATTTCCTTTCTGTTTCCTCCCTCGGTACTCCCACCTGCGTGTTGGAGATACCAGCCGGCATTTTTTCCGGGAACGAAAGTGATAGCGGATGCGTTGTAGACTTGTCCACTTACTAAGACGAACCCAGGTCTCTTAGGCACAGTAAGAACGTCCCCATTGCGCAGTTCAATATCAGCTGGTGTGTTCTCCCAACTCGAAATATCGGAACTTATTTTGATGACCAGGCGACCGATCGCAGATTGGCTGCGTAGGCGGGCCACAACTTCTTTTTGCTGTTGGACTAGTAATTGTAATGTCGCTGCATCGTCCTGTGCGGAAAGGCTTGGAGCTAGCCGAGCGCCAGCCGATGTCGTCTCGATTTGGCGTATTAATTCATTTCGGCTTTTGTCTTCAAGCTCCTTAACTTGAGTGCGAATAAGAATTGCTCCTGATGGATAAGCTGTTGTTCTAAATCCGCCTGCACGTTTCAAGACAGAGCTAAGTTTTTCTCCTTCTTGAAGGCCATAGGAACCCGCATATGTTACTTCACCTTCAAGGCTTACGGACGATCCTATATCGTTCCATCCCGATATCTGGTGAATGGTGAGTACATCACCGGGTTTGAGGACTACGTCTGCACTGTGATCGAAATTCTTGACGGCTGCTCCAATGCGAATAGTTCCTCTCTGAGCTTACTACTTGCTTCCGTCCTTCACATCGTAACTCGCAAGTCAGCATCGGCTATTAGTGCACTGCGTGTGAAGCCGCCGGCCATGCGGACGAGTTCCGAAGCGGTCATTCCTTGTGAGAGCGCGAACTCCCCAGGATGTAATACCTCGCCATGTACTTGGACTCTTGGGAGCATCTGCTTCATAACGGCCACTGATACGGACCGTGTCGAAGGGTTGGAGATGGATCTTATCGTTCCCTGCCAGCATATCCGGAATATTGAAATCGATGGCTTCTAGTACGCAAGATCGGGCGGCATCAGACGGATGATCTCACCATGATCAGATGGCTCCGGCAACAGATCCTGATAAGAACGAAGCACATCGTTCAAAGTCATATCATCGCGATAAGGAAATTTGCCAGGCCTAACTACATGTCCTTCCACATAAATTGCCCTCTCACTGTAAGGCAAAATTGGAGCGAAGGTCACTCGATCACCATCTTGGATAGCAAACGTGTCAACTTCTTTTCGGAATGATTCCGTTGTACTTCCGTCCGGCAAATTCAAGTTCAATGTGCTACGGTGCCCTTGCGGCTCAATTCTCTCGATTGTGATATGTGTCAGCGCTGCAGACGCTAGCACACCACCAGCGTCACTGAGCACATCCGCAAGCTTAGTCTCATCTTTTAACTCATAGATGGCGGGCCGTTTAACCATTCCCGCTACGGCGACCTGACGTCCAACCGGCGGTACAAGAATGGTATCCCCAGATTCCAGCTTCTCGCCGTCCGGACGGACACCGTGTAGCAGAAAATCATAAAGATCAACTTCGCGTACCAATTCTTTTCCGCGATAGTGACGTACTACCCTCAGAGAGCCGACACTAGTAGGCCCGCCTGCGGCGTAGAGAGCATTGAGAGGAGTAGAAAGTGAGCTAATATCATACGCCCCTGGCCTCTGCACATCGCCTACGACATACACTCTCACAGTGCGGAGTCGTGCGACAGTTACAGCAACTTTCGCATCTCGATACTGTTGGCTCAGTAATCCTTGAATCACGGTTTGAGCATGCTCGAGGGCTAGACCTGCAACGACTACTGTTCCGGATTCAGGGAGCGCAATCTTGCCTTCGCGATCAACCGTTCTAGCGAAGCTTTGAGATATTCCGCCCCAAAGATTAATGATGAGCCCATCCCCAGCCCCAAGGATATAATCAGGGCCGATTGGCACATCGATGGACATCTGCTTAGTAGCTAAGCCTCGATCGAGAAACATGTTTGAACCGAAGCGCTTTACCTTCGAGGTCTGCTCTGGCACCTGAGAATACAGATCACGGAGCGACTGGAGATTGTATGGAGCTGTTTGATGCACTACTTCGGTGGCGCTGCCACTGTTTCGGTCCAGCTTTTTTGTTGTTTGGGGTTCCCTTTCCTCAGACTGTCGAAGTACTTCTTTTTTCTGTATGTCCCCAGAGTTAGCTATCGAGCGAGCTAACATCCATCTTATTTGGATCTATCAGCGTTGCATTTCCGATTCGCGAAGAGTTCGTAACAAAATCGCTGCCACGAACATCGTCGTCGACTCCTCTCGAGTCTGAATCCGATCTATCGAAATCAGAATCTGATACATATCCACGTGCCCTCAACCAGACACTAATCGCACTGCGCAACCCAGGGTCCGCAGCTATCCCCTTGTACAACATATCGTCACTTATGGAGTCCGCCTGGATCGATGTACCTTGCTGCTGAAGGTAATCTGACATCACTTGCTTGAGATCAACAACTAGCTCCGGCCGAGTTTGTACGATTGTTGTGATTTGACTTGCGGTTAAGACACCCGTTGGATCTTGACTCGGGCGCATCGCATCATTGCCGCTTTTGGCACGATCTCTATCGTCATCGTCGGTGGATGTTGTAACTGGTGAGTTTGAGGTTAACGGCGATGACGACGTCGGAATCGCCGACGGTAGGCTCGGTACTTGTAACTGCTGCCCGAAAGCGTAAAACGATAGCAAAAGGGCTATTACACCTATTGCTTTCTTACGCCCAGACCTTTGCACATTGTTAGATGAGGCTTTCACCTATTTACCCCATCCTTAGACAGTTTTACAAGTACGCTCAGATTGCTCACCGCTTATCACCTTTTGGCTCAATTTCAAACTCGCTCACTTCGACGACGATCGATCTCATGATGGCTTCGATAGACAGAACAACACGATATTGTTGTTTGCGTCGCGTAAGAATGCCCTCCGTACCTGCGAGAGGGCCGGCGACGATCCGTACCTCATCACCACTCCTTAAGTAGGGGTGCGGCTCAGCGTCTAAACTGTTAATGGCGACTCGAAGCACCGAAATTTCATCGTTCGAGATGATAGTTGATCTTGATGTCGAAGTAGCAAAGCCAAGCACTCCTGGTTGTTGCAGCAAACGTACTCGGTTTTTACTAGAGGCCCTCGCAAACAAATAACAGGGAAACATGGTAAATCTACTTCCGCATGAACACCGTTTCTTCAAACATGCTTGGTGTGATGTACAGGCAGAAATGTTTCGAGTTCTTCCGCACCAAGAAGTTCTGCAATACGTTTCTCATGTCTTGATCGAGTATGGAGAGCATACCAACTCAAGTTTGAGTCCAAACCTGCCGTAGCATCTGTCATTGAAATTTCCTAGCCATCATTTATTTCTTGGTTGAGCAATCAAATGCTTTCGATAAGCTATTTGTAGCTTCGCCCTGTCACTTAAGTAAGTGTGACCTTCCCATTCTTTCAGTACACAGTTTTTAGCTTCTCTAAGTAGAGAGACGCCGTTCAATCAGCGGCCGTCTAGGTATGCAATGAAGCAATAGTTCGTTTCCAACGTACTTCTTCTACTCTGTAAAAAACTCCCTGTAGGAGATGAAACCTAAGTCGAAGGCAAAAATAGTTGATCTGATTCGCAATATTGAGTCATCCGCAATATCAAATTTGGTTTTCTGGCTGAAACAGTTATTTTTGGTGGTCTGTGAAAAGGAAAAATCTTAGCCCTGACTCTTTTCAAGGTTTTTACTTCGTCATGAGACACCGCTCTCAAAAGCAACAGGTAAAGTTTGGTTCCTGGAAATTCTGCCATCAGCACTTTGTTTCCGTACCGTTCGACCCACAACCGTACCGGACCAGGAAGCTCTCGCACTGACCACTTCAACGTTTCGGGGATGGCGAGCAAGCCAAACGTCTGCTCGGCAATTAGAGTTGCAGTTCCAACGGCCATCTTGGTCTGAGGGTCTTCTCTCAAATAATCCTGAACCTCATGCCAGAGTGCGTGGCTTTCTCGGTGAAAGATGATAAAGTTTCCAAATTCGAGAATCCATGAAACACGAGTCCATTCGCTCTTCAAATGTTTGAATAGGTGTCGCGCGTGTCCAAGGAACTTATCGACATCGGAGAGTATCGGAAGCTCCGATCCGTCCCACATCCTTGATTGCAAACGAGAGAGTTCGTTTTTCCGTGGTCTCCCCCCGGATTCGTCGCAATCGACGAAGTGAATTTCCACGTTGCGCTGGTTTTTGGGTTTGTAGAGATCTCTCACAGATGGCAGATACTCGGTATCCGCCTTAAATTCCCTGCTATCTGGCCCTGCTCCGACTAACGAATAGCCACGTTCCATCAAGATACTTTCAAAGCGCTGTGAATCTTTTGAAGGTATAAGAAAGTCAAGATCCAGCTGACAGCGTAACCTCGTATCCGCGCAGGCATCGGGAACCAATGTAAACCCTTTGAGATTGGCAAAAGTCAGATCAGCATTCTTAAAGAGTTGATTTATCTCGAGAAACTCATGAAGCATACTGGTTGTTTTTTCTCGATTGTCTGCGGCATTTTCTTCGAGACGTTGTAACACCCGCACAGGAATTGCACCTTCGATTCCCAACGTACGAACTCTGTCCAGAAAATACAGGGCAAGCCCGCTGGCATCGAGCCAGCCATAGATCCCTATCCAAAAACGATAGCGGAACTCCGAAAGCCTGCGAAAGTGGCTTTCCGTCTCGGCTTCGCGAAAGGTAGCAATTACGGCTTCAGCGAGTTTCCGATTCATTTCCGATTTGCTCCTTTCGCACGCATATTTTGAGCTTTCAGAACTACTTATTTGTCATAGAGAGACGGATCGCCAAGACTACCTGCGACGGGAAGGTGACGAATATATAAAACAGTTGACCAAATCTCTTCGTCACTCAGAATTCCCTTCGATCCAGGCATACCAGAAGGAGATATTCCGTAATCGATCACCCACTTCAACTGGCCATCGGTGTACGACTGCACATCTTGGGAACTAAGCAGGGGAACCTGTGGTGACATCGCATCTGCAAATGGAACCCCGGTATTTTGTCCGTCCAAGCCATGGCAAGCAACACAGTAATGCGTGAACGCTTCTCTACCCGACGCGATATTTGCCTGGGTCGGAGGCAGTGGATTGTGTTCCGACTTATTTCGAACAGATATAGAGTGTTTGGTCCAGGTCATAACGCTCCGCTCCAATTTTCCAGGTGGAGTTGATTTACACCCCACGATTACAGTGAGGAAAGCTAGCAATGAGACGAAACCCGGTCGAAGCATTGTTACTCCGTGACGTGGAGTGTAAGTGTCATTGAGCCATGACCCGAACCGCAAAAAACTGAGCAGTGGCCTACAAAGTTTCCGACCTGGCTCGGGGTGAAGGTCAGCTCAGATGTCTTACCTTTCTCGATCTTTGTATTGAGATTCAACTCTTTGAATTTAAGGCCGTGTGCTACATCTTGAGTCGTTAGCTCAAGGATCACCGGCTCTCCTTTTTTAAGGGTGACTTCCGAAGGTTCATATGCAAACCGTTTAACGGAAATATCGATCTTTTTTGGCGCTTCCGAGGTAGAGGCAAACCCGGAGAGTACGCAGGAGCCGATAGCTACAGTGCCAACAAATATTCCCGTCGCGATTATTCCATGCCGCATTTATTTCACCTTCCTGTTTTTCAGAAACTTAATATCGAAATAACTTGCTCGCGGTGAACACCGAAAATTAATTTATCAACGCATTCTCAAGTTAGTGGAGGAGCGCGCTGCAGTTGTCATCGTACAATTTGCTGTTTGTCACTTTTTTGTAAAAGAATCTGACTATAAATTGGTCTAACTCGGAATATTTAAAAGCACCGGAAGCAAAGAGGAAATTAATTGCTCAGCTTTCACTTGTGTTGAGATAAATCCGAAGACTTCCGCCTTCTCCCTATCGTGGGTCAGGATTGTACCTTTGCCAAAGTACAAGATTCGCAGTGGGTCATCCGTGATAGTCAAGATCTTGGCACTCTCCACTGGTGACGATGCATCGCGAATGAGTTTCCAGGAAAGCACGCTGAACCTATCCGACAGACGCCCCGCTAAACAGGAACGTCTAACACTCAGGGCAATCTCCAAGTCGTTAGACTGGATGCAAATACGATTTGCTTCCTTATCAGTGCAAAATACAAACGGGGTTGCCACAAACCTACGGAGAAGATCGGGATGCCAAGCGACCTCAGATGTCATGCATAGACCTCACGCCTGTGAAGTGCAATAAACTCTCGAAGCTGCTCTGTCCCGAACTGTGGGGTACCACCGTAACTAAAGCGCCAGGACGGTAGCTGTGAAACTTTTTCGATGATCTGCTTCCTTGTTGCCTCCGCTTCTGACAACTGCATCGGCAACCTTTCCACATTTGAATTGAGGTAGGTTCGTGCCGCCGCAGGCGACATCGGAGTAAAGTCTCCACCAGGGTGCGACGTTCTCTCGAGAAAGATAAGCCAGCGTGGCTCACAGCCTTGCTCAGTTCGAGCTCCGAAGGTCTCTGCAATATCAACCTCGTATGCCAGCTCCCCGTTCATTGATGTTTGCAAACTACAGCTCTGTAGCGTTCGAAAGTGATTTACTGCATCAGGTAAAAGCTTCACCGGCGCTGACGTGCCGTGAGCGACGAGTTTTCCCTTCAGCTGTGACAAGTAGGTCCAGTCATCGGAGACGTAGTTGAAGCCCCCCTGTGAGAGGGCCACAGAAAGCGTAGACTTCCCCGCTCCCGAAATTCCTGCGATCAATAAGCCATCGCCTTCTGACTCCAGACATGCACAATGCATCGGGACCAAGCCAATTGCAGCTCCAAGAATTCCGAGAGTAATCGGTATCAGCTTCTCCTTCCAGATCTGATAGTCGAGTGCAACAACGCCGGAAATACTCGCGCTGAGTTTACGGCGCAAGACATCGAAAACAAAGACATTCGAACTGCCAAAAGTTGCCGTCACTATGTGATGCAAGCCTCGAAAATGCGGCCGCTCGGCAGCTTCTAACGACAGCTCATCGACGACAATCCGAATATCGAACTGACTCGAACCAATTCCACTTGCAGGGATAGAGAGTTGCTCGAGCGTGTTTGCTAAATCGTACGAGTTAGTGAGAAGCGTGCAATGTGCACCAGCAAAGCACAGCTCCTTGCTATAGCGGAGAACGGTTTGATCGATCAAAACTGATGACATCGGAATACCTGTTGGGGTTCACTCTAACCCAATAAAACCGGGGATTTCGGTGTCCACTAAAAACTTTACAAATCGCTGACATGGATATGACAACTGCGTCAACCACAAGTCATATCGTCCAAAATGAGCGAGGAGATCGCATTGCCCAAATCCCGCAAAATCGTCTTCTTCTTTCCATCCTTTGCAAGCTCAGACGCAACCGCGCCGCTGGGAATTCTGGCCGTCGCCACGCCCTTGATTCGTGCCGGCTATCAGGTGGTCTTGATCGATTCAACCATCACTCCGAACTACAAGAAACGTGTTCTTGAAGAGGTACGTGATGCCGTATGCCTCGCAATCTCGCTGGTAACCGGGCCGATGATTCGAGAAACTGTTGAAATTGCCAAGGCCATCAAAGCCTGGGATCCAGACTTTCCAATCGTACTTGGCGGATGGCACCCATCGCTTCTTCCTACACAGACATTGCAGGCACCATACATCGACTATGTGGTCTGCGGGCAGGGAGAAGATTCTTTCCTCGAGCTAGTAGGCCATATAGAGAATCGTTCAGCACCTGACTTTGTGGCGGGCATCGGCTTTAAGCGGGATAACAAGCTCACCTTTACTCCGGAACGCGCTCTCAAGCCTATTGTCGAACAAGCTCCGAAGGCCTACCAAATTGCAGACTTTGATGCATACGAACGCATGTGTGGGAGGCGATGGGCGATGTATACCTCCAGCCTTGCCTGCCCGTTTGATTGCGCTTACTGCACTAATGGAGCGGTTTATAAACGCAAATGGAATGCGCTACCAGCTGAGCAATTTGTGGAGGAAACTGTTGATCTCAGCCGCCGCTATAACCTAAATATGCTCTGGATCGTCGACGATAATTTTCTTGTCGATCTCGACCGGGCGCGCGCAATCGGGGAAGGACTAGTTCGTGCCGGAGCAGAGTTTCAGTGGAGCATCCAGGCAACAACAAATCTCACCTCGCGTCTCTCTCTTGAAGATCTCAAGCTTTTACGCCGCAGCGGCCTTCATCAGATCTGTCAAGGCGTGGACTCCGGATCTCCGAAGATCCTGAAGGCAATGAATAAGACCTTTCAGAACTTTGAAGACATTTACGAGAGCGCAGCGCGCTGCCTTGCGGCAGGCATGCGGCCGTCGTTCAACATTATCTTCGCGTATCCGGGAGAAGGCGCAAAAGAGCGAAGAGAGACTATGAACTTCATCATGGACGTCTGCCGACGTTTTCCTGGCACCGAGTTCTGGACAAATATCTTCACTCCCTATCCCGGCACGAACGTTATGAACCGAGCTGCTGAGCTTGGCATCGAAGCTCCTGACTCACTCGAAAAGTGGGCCGAGTTCTTTCCGCGCTACACGAAGCTGCCATGGCTAAACGGACGTGACCATGAAGAACTGCAAATTATGCGCGACTACCTGCGTATTGCTTTCGACCGCATTCCGATTGGAGTAGACCGGCGCACCCGTATTACCCGCCTAGCACAAAAATGTATTTCATTTCCTGCTCGTTTCCGGCTCGATCATAGTCTATATCGCTTTCCAGTCGAACTTTGGCTCAATGACAAACTCAAAGAAAGGACCGCTGGTTTCAAGCCCGTTGTGGACGCGCGTCGCCTGGAACCCAATCCTGAACCTGTTGAGGCCGCATGCTGAACCAAGGTAAAGTCGTACTTTTTTATCCGGCTTACGATGGTCCTCCGCTTGGAGCGCCGCTTTGCCTGCTCGCTCTTGCGGCCTCCTTACGTGAAGCCTGCTTCGATGTGGTAATAGTCGATGCTGCGATTGAGCCGGACTACCTGACACGAATAGAGTGCGAAAGCGTGGACGCCCTATGTGTTGGGATCTCCGTACTCACAGGGCCTATGATCGGTGGCGCCATCGAAGTGGCGACAGCTGTGAAGAGCCAGACCCCATGGCTTCCGATTATCTTTGGGGGGTGGCACCCCACGCTGTTACCCGACGAGACTTTAAGCGAGAGCTTCGTAGATATGGTTGTTCGCGGCCAGGGCGAAATTACGATCGTCGAAGTCGCACAAGCTTTGAGCCAGAAAAAACCGCTTGGTGGCATAGCCGGACTCTCTTGGAAGATAAACGGCCAACGGACTCACAACGGAGATCGCAAAGTAGAGGCCTTAAACTCTCTACCGCTTCCCGCATTTGATCTCACCAACTTCGATGCTTACGAAAAGCTCTCCGGCGTTCGCAAGCTCGCCTATGCCACCAGTGTCGGGTGTCCGTACGCATGCAACTACTGCACAGATATGGTCTTTTACAAGCGGAGATTCAACGCGCTATCAGCGGACCGTACCGTCGCTGAAATGCTCGACCTCGTCACTCGCTATCGCATCGATGAGGTCGCCCTACTTGATTCCAACTTCCCTGTTCAACTTCCGCGCGCGCTCGAGATTGCACGAGGAATCATAGATTCTGGCGTGAAGTTCAAATGGACCTTTCAGGCCTCCACCGATTTTCTTTGTCGCATGAGCGAAGATGAGGTACGGCTGCTGGGCGCGAGTGGCGTGTCGCATATGGGTTTTGGCACCGAGTCTACCTCTGAGTCGGTCTTGAAGCTCATGAACAAGCGTCATCAGCGTGTTGACGAGATGTACGAGACAGCGCGTAAGGCACAACTGGGCGGGATTCGCGTCACGTTTAACCTCATCTTCGGATACCCAGGTGAGACAGAGGCTGACCGTATCATCACTTTTCAGACGATGAGCGACATCGGCCATCAATTTCCCAATGTCAGCTTTTCACCAAATATATTCACGCCATATCCGGGCATCCCAATTTGGCCGCAACTTCGCGAGTTGGGTGTCCCCGAGCCAAAGAACCTCCGCGAGTGGATGGATATGCCCCTTGGCGCAAACATGCTGCCTTGGCTAAAAGGAAAAGAGCTTTCGCGTCTACAGCGAATGCTCAAATATTTCTTACTCAACAGCCAGATCGACAGAAAGCAAAATAACTACTCGCGACTCCGGCACGCCGTTCGCTTTATTGTGCAAACTCCGATTCGGTGGCGACTTCGCTCCAGCCACTATGCGTTTCCCTGGGAACTTTGGCTCTCAAATCTGTCCGAACGAATTGTTCTTCGACGTTCACTAGTGACGGGCCAAGAACTTCCAAAGGAGCCTGCCAATGCCTGCTAGTCCAACAATGAGAAGGAGGTAGCCTGTGGCAGATGTTCTAATCACCCATTCCTACCATCTCCCCTACGACCCCAAGCAGGTGCGCAAGATGCAGCCGTACCCGCCTTTAGGTACGCTTTACGCGGCCTCCGCTTTGAAGGCAGGAAACATCTCCGTCGCCGTCTTCGACACAATGCTCCAAGAGCCTAACGCTGGTTTCACAGCGGCGCTAGAACAGCAACGGCCAAGGCTTGTGGTCATCTACGAAGATGACTTTAATTTTCTGTCAAAGATGTGTCTAACACGTATGCGAGAGCTCGCCTGGCAACTCGCACGCGAAGCTCAGAGTGCCGGAGCCATTGTTATCGCACATGGCTCTGACGCAACCGACCAAGCACAACTCTATCTACGCAACGGAGTCGATTTCGTCCTGCTGGGGGAAGCCGAACAGACGCTGGTCGAGCTTTGTTCCGCACTCCTCTCTTTTCGTCCATATTCAAACATCTCGGGCCTTGTGTATCTGGATCCTGTAGGAACCTTCACGCAGAGTCCGGGTAAAGCACCAAAAAACGCCTCATGGAACACACTGCCCCGCCCCTCTCGAGAACTTATCGATCTCGAACCATATCGCCAGGCGTGGAACCTGGCACACGGCCTTTTTTCCACGAACGTTGTAGCCAGTCGCGGATGTCCATACCGGTGCAACTGGTGTGCGAAGCCGATCTCTGGAGATAAGTTCCAGATCCGTCCCGCCCATGTTGTTGCAGCTGAGATACGCGAATTGAAAGAGATATACGGTGTGCAGCACATCTGGTTTGGGGATGATGTCTTTGCGCTGAATCACCACTGGGTGCAAGAGTTTGCGGATGAGATCGAATCGATGCAGTGCAGTTTGCCTTTCAAAATTCAGTCTCGTGCAGATCTTATGACTCAGGCGACCGTGGCAAACCTGAAGCGAGCGGGATGCGCGGAGATTTGGATGGGGGTCGAATCGGGCTCCCAGAAGGTGCTGAACGCGATGGACAAGGGACTTCGTGTCTCCGACGTTATCACTGCGCGAACTCGTCTTTCTGAACAAAGCATTCGTGCTTGTTACTTTCTACAGTTTGGTTATCCAGGAGAGACTTGGGAAGATATTCAGCACACTATCGAACTCGTCCGAAGCACGCGACCGAACGATATAGGCATCTCATTCTCGTATCCACTTCCAGGCACTGTCTTTTATGATCGCGTCCAGGCACAGATCGGAGCAAAGCGGAATTGGACTGACAGCGACGATCTTTGCGTTATGTTTTCTGCGGCCTATCAGGACGAGTTCTATCGCGCACTCAGAAATGCGCTTCATGCGGAAGTTGATTCGTGGAAGGACCACGATCTGTCAGGTCATAGCGCTGATCTAGCTTCTCTCTGGCAACAGGTATACGATCTCGAGCCGACAACCAGAATCCCCGAAGCGACCACCATCCACTTTGATGAAACGAGAGAAGACCGCACCAACCAAAAGTTCGTCCCCCTCCAGAGTTTGACTACAGCTGCGAGGCCAATCTAGATGGCGGAACTTCTCCTTACTCACGGCTACTTTCTTTACGAGGATCCAAAGGAACTTCAAATCCTGAAGCCCTATGCTCCTCTCGGGATCCTGTATCTGTGTTCTCATCTCCAAAAACAAGGCTTCAATGTAGATGTATTCGATACTACTTTTTCCAGCAAAGAAGCACTCTTTAAGCATCTGCGCACTGAATCCCCGTCTGTTCTTGGCATCTACGCAAATCTAATGACACGAAGCAACGTCGTGGAGACACTCAAGGTGGCGAGAGAAGCAGGCTGGAAGACCATCGTCGGTGGGCCCGAACCAGGTGCGTATGCCTTGGAATATCTTCAGGCAGGGGCTCAATACGTCGTCTTCGGCGAAGGTGAGCTCACAATGCAGGATCTACTCGAAGCCTTTCGCGCAGGTGATGTAGATTCTTGCACTAACATTCCGGGGCTCGCATATCTCGACTCCGTCGGAAACATGCACGAAACAGCACCACGCAGTCAGATTACTGATCTCGACAATCAACCTTGGCCTGCACGTCACGCCATCGACGTCGGCCGCTATGTCAAAACCTGGAGAGACGCGCACGGTAAAGGCTCGGTTAACTTCATCACCGCCCGAGGATGTCCCTATAAATGCCGCTGGTGCAGTCATCAGGTCTTCGGTCAAACGCATCGTCGTCGCGATCCGCTGCTCGTTGTAGACGAAGTGGAGTGGCTTCTTCAGACCTACACACCTGATATGGTCTGGGTCTCTGATGACGTCTTCACTATTAACCACAAATGGCTTCGCGACTACGCGGCGGAGATGCGTCGCCGTGGGTTGCGCATTCCTTTCGAATGTATCTCGCGTGCCGATCGTCTCAACGCAGAGATGCTTGATCTCCTTGCCGAACTTGGCTGCTTCCGTATTTGGATTGGCTCAGAGAGCGGCTCTCAACGCATCCTGGACTCGATGGATCGCGGTGTCAAGATCGAGCAGGTGCAGCAAGCAGTCGAAATGAGTCGCGCACGCGGGATCGAAAGCGGAATGTTTCTCATGTGGGGTTATGAAGGTGAAGAGTTGGACGATATTGAGGCTACGATCAAACATGTCAGCATCTCGAAGCCTGACATCTTCTTCACAACAGTCTCTTATCCCATCAAAGGCACGCCCTACTACAAGAAAATCTCCGATCGACTTGTACAGCTCAAACCGTGGGGTACGAGCTCCGATCGCGAGATTAAGATCAAAGGGCGTCATTCACAGAAGTTCTATAGCTATGCAGACAAGCTCCTTAAAGATGAAGTCCAGCTAGCTCGTCTAGCTGGCACTCCAGCGGCCGAATCCGACATCGCAGCTGGCCTTCGCCGAGAGATTCAGCTTGCACGAGCAGGCTTGCATTCTACCCGCATGGAGGTAGAAGCATGAGGCATGCAACAACCGTCCAGCCACAAGCAGTCTTAGGTATTTAATCAGCTAGCTGAAGGTTATGACGATCTTTTTACGAAATCGCTCATTGGACGTGCTCAGCGGAATGTTGTATGGAATGTAATGAGGCAGATTTTCCAGCGCGGCGACCATATCCTTGAACTCAACTGCGGCACAGGCGAAGATGCTCTCTTTCTTGCTCGGAATGGCATATCTGTTTTTGCCTGTGACGCGTCAGAGCGCATGATTCAAGTTGCTAGGCGACGTCTCTCGATCGAAGACCTTAGCACTAGTGTGCAGTTTAGCCTTCTCCCAACGGAACACCTCAGCGAGATTGGAACTAGAATCATGTTTGATGGCGCCTTCTCAAACTTCTCAGGGCTGAACTGTGTCGTCAATCTCAGGCAGACGGCGGAAGATCTCGCGAATTTGCTACCTACAGGTGCTCCGCTTTTGGTTTGCCTCTCTGCTCGTTTTTGCATCTTCGAGATTGTCTGGTTTCTTCTTCATGCAGAATTTCGTAAAGCATTTCGAAGATGCTCTGGCCATGCTACTGCTAACGTTGGCCAGTGTGCCGTAGATGTGTACTACCCAACTGTGCGGCAGCTACGAGAGTTACTCTCTCCTTCCTTCGTTCTTCGATCTGTAACGGGCATCGGTGTTACTGTCCCGCCGTCGTATGTTGAAACATGGATTCGTAAGCATCCAAGGCTATTAGATTTTTTGTGCACAATTGACACAGTTGTCGCTACTCTTCCCTGGTTTCGTGTACTCGGCGATCATATGCTCCTTAGCTTCGAAAGAGTGCGGGCATGATTATGACGAGTCACTTTAAACCGCTACCACTCCCACTAATGTACGCAAGGATGTGCGCCTGCAGTGTCCGCGTTGCAGCGGATGGATCGGCTCACTTCCGAAGACGAACGCTGCGGATACAACTTTCGTCTGCTCAGACTGCTATTTGAAGTTAGAGTGTGAACAAGGTATATGGAAGTCGCTGCTACCGGAACGCGCTAATCACTTCTCACGCTTTATTAGGGACTATCAATTTATACGTTCAGCCGAAAATCGCGGCAGCGTCGATGAGGAATATTATTTCCACCTGCCATATCGGGACCTGTCAGGTAGTAATAGCCAGCAATGGGCGATGCGCGCCAAGACATTCCTCTATATCAAACGAAATATTCTGCCTAGTATTTTTCCAAAGCCAAAAGAAGCCATTGAAGATTTTGGATCTCGGCGCAGGTAACGGCTGGATGAGCTATCGCCTTGCACTCGCATGGTCACGCACCGTCGCGGTAGACCTCCTGACCAATGATCGTGATGGTCTCGGCGCTGCTGCACACTACAGGAAGCATCTGTCGACACTCTTCCCACGCTTTCAAGCTGAGTTGGACGCACTGCCTTTCACCGATGATGAATTTGATCTCGTCATCTATAACGCTTCATTTCATTACTCGGAGAACTACGAGAAGACCATTGCTGAGGCGCTGCGCTGTACATGCGCAGGTGGAACGATTCTCATCGCTGATACGCCCGTGGTACAGTAACGAGAAAAGCGGCGAGCAGATGGTCGCTGAACGTCGTTTAGCTTTTACTGAGCGATACGGTTTTCCATCTGACGGACTCAAAAGCATCGAATATCTTACGGACCAACGACTGCAACGCATAGAAACATGCTTCGGCATCCGCTGGCAGGCGCATACTCCAAATTATGGAGTTCGCTGGTTAACGCGTCCACTGCTTGCAAAGCTACGCGGAAAGCGCGAGCCATCCAAATTCCGAATCTACACTGCCAAGGTCCGAAAATGATCATCCTCTTTAATCCGCGCGCTACGAGACCACGCAACCGTCGCCTTCCTCTCGCCGTGCTGGCTATCGCAGCAGTACTTGAAGGACGTGAAGACTATGAAATCGTTGATGGTAACGTTGACGACAACTCCAACCGCCACCATTTTGCAACTTATCGAGCAACACGAGGTCGAGTTGCTCGGCGTCTCTGTAATGCCAGGCCCGCAGATGGTTGCGGCGATGGAGACATCGCGTGAGATCCGTCGTGTTCATCCACGTATCAAGATCGTCTGGGGAGGTTACTTCCCTTCTGTATATCCAGACTGCTGCGCTCAACGCAAAATATGTCGACTACATTGTTCGCGGACAAGGTGAAGATACCTTTCTTGAACTACTCGACGCAATACGCGGAAAGCGCACTTTTGAGTCCATCCTCGGCCTCTCTTACAAAGATATCTTTGGTCTACCAAGAAACAACGCTGAGCGGCCCGATGAAGGGGCCGGATGAGTTCCCGTGGTCGCCGTTCCACAAACTTCCCGTTGAGAAATATCTTCGACCGTCTTTTTTCGGCAAGCGCACCGCAGTCCACCATGCCAGCATCGGCTGTCCCTTCAACTGTAGCTTCTGCGGTGTACATGCAGCCTATGGAAACAAAGAGCGCATGGAGTCACCAGAGCGCACTGCCGCGATTCTTACACATCTCGTGACTAACTACGGTGCCGATTCTGTCCAGTTCTACGACATGAACTTCTTCCTAAGAGAAGACCACGCTCTCGAGTTAGCAAGGCGTATCGAACATCTCAATATTCGATGGTGGTGCGAAGCTCGTGTCGATGTCATGTCGCGTTATTCCGACGAGACCTTTGCCGCTCTCAAGCGAGCCGGTTGCACGATGATCTTCTTTGGTGCAGAGTCTGGCTCCGACTGGGCCCTCAAAGAGATGAAGAAAGGAATCACAACCGATCAGACTGTGACGATAGCGGAACGAACGAAGAAATTCGGCATCATCCCAGAGTTCTCCTTCGTCATCGGTAACCCTGGCGACCCCGAGCGAGACACCCGTGAGACCCTCGCCTTTATTCGCAAGCTGAAGAAGATCAACCCTGACTCTGAGATCATCATCTACCACTACACGCCAGTGCCTCAACCGGGCAACATGTACGGTAACATCGATGGCCAGATCGCCTGGCCATCAACGCCTGCAGAATGGGCCAGCAAGCAATGGATGGACTTCACTCTACGGATTGACACTCAGGCTCCGTGGCTCAAGCGCAAGACAAAGGATCTCATCGACAACTTCGAGATTGTCGTCGGATCACGTTGGCCCACGGTCCAGGACATCCGTGCTCCAAAGTGGAGCCGCACACTCTTGAAGGCACTGAGTTCATGGCGCTACGCTTTGCGCATCTATCGCTTTCCCATAGAACTTCAATGGGCCAATCAGTTTATCAATCTCCGCAAGCCAAAGCGAGAAAGCTTATGACAGCGGCCGCAGTCTCTCACTCCGAAGCCTTCGATACATGGGCACAGGTCTACGACGAGCAACCGAATCCGCTGCTACTGCTGGAGCAACGCTTTCTTAGTGAAATGCTCACGGATATAGCCGGCCTCGACGTGCTCGATGTCGGTTGTGGCACGGGTCGGTGGCTTCAGCTGCTGGAATCTCACTTACCAAAGAGTCTAGTCGGCGTTGACACATCTGCCCAAATGCTACACCGTGCGCAGCCAAACTTGGGACAGCCACATCGCTGCGTCTCGGTAGCGGTACTGCGTTACCAGTCCAGGACGCCGCTGTCGATCTCGTCCTAGCCTCCTTTGTCCTTAGTTACCTTGAAAACATAGATATTTTTGCGCGCGAACTTCAGCGAGTCACTCGGCCTGGCGCCACGATCTTTCTAAGCGACATGCATCCCGACACTGCGATTTCGTGTGGCTGGAAGAGATCATTCCGGATGAATGCCAAGGTACAGCAGATACCTTCCAGTGGACGCTTTATCCAGCAGATCATTACACTCTTTTAGAGCCTGCGGGTTCGAGTTACAGACTCTCATCGAGCCGCACTTCGAGTCACAAGAAAAAAAAATCTTCGAGCAGAACAATAAGCTCGAATCTTACGACGCTGCTACAGATCTCCCTGCCATCTACATTCTGGAATTACGAAAAAAGATAGCGGCCGCCTCTCGCTCTCACAATCAAGCCGAGAGACCCGAGCCCCTTTGTCTTGCCGGTGCCACCTACGCACTCGGTCCGGAGGCTTCCACTGTTGCAACTATTGCAATTGAGCGCGGTCATATCCGTTCTATCTCAAGTAGATCTGGCCGTCAGGTAGAAAGTCTTCCCATCTCGACGGCCAGCATCGATCTCCCCGGATACCTCTTATTACCTGGCCTTATCAATGCACACGATCACCTTGAGTTTGCTCTCTTCCCCAATTTGGGAGCTGGGCCTTACCAAAACTCTATAGAGTGGGCGAAAGAGATTCACCGAACCTGCGCAGCAATCATTGCTCGTCATCGTAAGGTACCGAAGCCCGTTCGTCTGTGGTGGGGAGCTATCCGCAATCTAATCTCCGGCGTAACGACAGTCTGCCATCATAACCCGCTCGCACGGGAGATACTGGCTGATGACTTTCCCGTCCGCGTCCTCTCCCGATTTGGCTGGGCGCACTCACTCGCGATGGACCCACATCTTCTACACAACTTTGACCACACTCCACCAAACTTGCCTTTCATCCTGCATGCCGCGGAGGGCGTTGACGCGAAGAGTGCGCAGGAGATATTCGATTTGGACCGCATGCAGGTACTTGATGAACGAACTGTACTTGTGCATGGTCTCGCTTTGAACAGAAAAGCCATGGCCCTCCTCAACCAACGCCGTTCCGCTCTGGTAGTCTGTCCAACGTCGAATCAATTTCTCTTCAACAGCGCACCTTCTTCCACCTTGATTAGGACGATCAACTCAGTTGTTCTGGGCAGCGACTCTCCGATCACTTCGGCAGGCGACCTTCTCGACGAAATCAAATTTGCCCGTAACGAGATTGGCGTCGATGTGGATTCCTTGTATGAAATGGTCACTGCACGATCAGCCAGTGTGCTGCGTCTCCGCAATGGCGAAGGACGTCTTCGGCCAGGTTCAATTGGCGGATCTCATTGCTGTCCATGACAAAGGTCTAACTCCCGCTCAAACTGTCGCACATCTCACCTTCGATCAAGTTGAGCTAGTCATTCTAGGTGGTCGAGTTCAACTCGCGAGCGCATCAATATACGAACGCCTTCCAGATTCACTCAAAGCCGGACTACAGTTACTCATCGTCGAGGGCCACCAGCGATGGCTCCGCGCACCAGTCGACGAGTTACTGGCTCAGGCCAGAAGATCGATAGGCAGAGACATTCGCCTCGGAGGAAAGAAGGTGGAACATGCCGGTTCTGCATGAAGCATCCATCCCGTCGTCCTCACTCCCCAGCTTTGCACCCACCGTCACCTCGTTGCCGATTCTTATTCTGAATGCCCACAGCCTATGTAATTGCCGCTGTGTTATGTGCGATATCTGGAAACGCGATACGAAGGAGCAGATTAGAGCAGAGGACCTTGAGCGACATCGTGCTTCGATGCAGGGTCTTGGAGTCAGGCATGTCGTTCTCACCGGTGGCGAGCCGTTATTGCACAACGATCTCGCAGCACTTTGCAATTTTTTTCGTGATCAAAAGATTCACCTGACCCTCCTGACCACAGGGCTTCTACTTCTGAAGCGTGCTGAGGAAGTGGCCACACTTTTCGACGATGTCATCATATCTGTCGATGGACCTGAAGAGATTCACGATAACATTCGTCGCATCGAAGGTGCCTTCAACTTCAATCCGAAGAGGTGTGGCTGCAGTCCGTAGTCACAGCCCGTTACTTCCGATGACCTGCCGTACCACCGTCCAGAAGGCCAATCATCGTCATTTACTCGCAACAGTCGATGCGGTGAAAGACACTAGGACTCGACTCTATCTCTTTTCTTGCCGCTGATCTCACCTCAGAGGCTTTTAACCGTCCACTATTATGGCCTGGCGAAAAGCAAGGTCAGATCGGTCTGAGCAGCGAAGAAGCGGCCTTTCTTGAAATTGAAATAGAACAGCTCATCCAGAGATACGATGCCGACATTCGATCCAGATTTATAGTCGAATCGCCTGCAAAACTGCGAAGAATCCCGCGGCACTTCCTTGAACACCTGGGACAAATCCAACCGGAAGCTCCGCCTTGCAACGCTCCCTGGGTCTCTGCCGTTATTGAGGTCGACGGCACAGTGCGACCGTGTTTTTTTCACCGCTCCATCGGCAACATAACTACCTCAACACTAGAGGAGGTCATCAACGGAGAAGTCGCTCAAGAGTTCCGCCAATCACTCAATGTTGAAACAGATCCAACTTGCCAGAGGTGTGTCTGCTCGCTGAACTACCGTCAAAATTAGCAATAAGGTCACTCAGAGCTACTTGCTTCTAACTAGTGCCTCGTTCGTAAGCGCTTGCTTTCCATCCGGGTTGTCCCATAGCGTCACGAACTCTTGGTACGCTTTGATGCTTTCGGGTTTATTTCGACTTGCGGCGTAGGCACGCGCTTCTCCAAGCTTGGCCATAGGAAAAATATTGCCTTGTAAGGCCCAGGGACCACCATGACGTGCTGACACAACTTGAAAATCTGAAATGGCCAGCAACATCTGTCCCAACGCCGCGTGAGCCATGCCTCGCAGATAGGGTGCCATTGATATCGCGTCATACTTACTTAGATCATTCAGCGTCTGGATACTCTTTGCCGGCTCGTTCACTCCGATTTCAGCTGCAGCCTGCAACTCTGGCACGTAATACTGCGCCACCGCGGTGTTCTGCGGAAAGCTCTGCTTCATCGCGGCTATCGTCTTCTCCGCATACGGTTCATCGCCGCAGAGAGCAGCCGCCATACCTGCATTGAAGCTCGCAACGACGCCCTTCGGCAGACTTCTAGCCTCGTCGGCCATCTGCAGTGCCACGGTACAGCTCTCCGCCAGCGCTCGATCTAACGCTCCCTGTGCCAACAGATATGCTTGTGTTCCTGAGAGGTCGTGCACGACGCTCGCTGTAGCTGCTTTTGTTCTCCAGAGTTCCGCCCCTTCACCAAGTCTGCCTGTGTTATCCATATAAAGGCCGTAGCTATGCCATTCGGCGTATGACACCTGCGCGATGCCATCTGTAGGTGTCTCCTCTGTAAGAGCACGCCGCATTACATCGACCTGTGCAGCGACTAATTCGTCTCTCCCTGCCAAGATACCCTGCCGTCAAAACATTTGCACTTCCCAAAATTCCGAACCTCTTAGCCTCCGCCTCTAGTTTCAGCACGTCGTCATATCTACCTATTCCGATCATCGCTAGTTCGGCCTCAGCGTATGTCTGCGCATCGAATGGATCTCTTCCATATCCCTGTTGAGCCATCTTCAATGCCTTGAGCAAATCTCCTTGTGTGCGCAGAACCAGCGCGCCTCCCTTCATTCCGTCGACGTCAAGAGGAAATCGTGCAATATAGTTGTGAATCGTCTTCACAGCCTGGTCTATATCTCCACTGGCGTTCATCTCATAGCTGAACTGCGCCAGCAGTTTCACCTTTTCGTCTGCGTGGACGGACGCGTCTCGCGCAGCCGTGGCCGCATTCGCCGACGCTACCTCGGCCTTCTCGTCCTGATATAGCCATGAAAGGCGCATCTGCGCCTGTACAAAGCCCGGATCAAACAGCACAGCTTGTTGATAAGCCGCAAGAGCATCACTCCAATGCCCGTCTCGCATCGCTGCTTCGCCCAGCGCATAAGCATGCAGCGCATCGATCTTCGCCGACGCATCTCGTTCTAACGGAACGCTCTTACGCAGATCGGCTTTGCTATCCGCACTTACCTCTGCTCGCACGGCCTTTGCCAGTCTGCCTATTGCGGCTGGAATCTCTTCCCTGCTGGTTGCCGTCTCTTCCAGACTCGCGACTTGATCGTTCGAGTCGGCCTCCAATACTTCGATACTGATTGTGTATGGTGCTTGCGTGCCGGTGATCTCACCATAAAGATATGCTCGCGCACCCACCTTTTGCGCGATCCGCTGTTCAGGCATCGTCGTCACGTTGCCGCCCTCGTCCTCAATCTGTCGAAGCCCCGCGCGATAGGCCTCGCCGCCGAGCAAGTCCAGTGACTTTGACTGTCGCAACCCAATCTCAAGCCCTTCCATTACCGTGCCATCCAGCGCTTTGTCGGACGTCTTATTTTGAATCACTGTCAACAACAGACGATCATTCGATCCCAACACGATCGGCCGAAAGAATCCACTACGCGCTAACAAAAAAACTCCAGCAACTGCAAAGACAACTGCTGACACCGCAAGCACCATGCGCATTCGTGCCCGTGCTCTTCCGGAGTGCTCCTCCACCAACTCTCTTAGTACGTCGGCGTCCGCAAGGGTTTCCGTTGATGCAAGTTGCAAACCATCTTTGACGCCATATTGAACCTGACTTATGAGAGATTGCGACGGCGGCCATGACTGATTCGGAGTCAAAGAATTGCTCTCGACAACCTCTTCGACGACATGAATAGAAGGAGAGCTGCTTTCAGCGACGGGGGCGAAGACATGCGCCTGTATTTCGCCACTCTCAACTTTCACAGAACTCGCTGATGAAGGCGAACTTTCTAATTCGACCCCGCCACGGTCCCTTTCCGCCACGTCCGCCCGGCGATTTATCGTATTGTCAAACCCCAGAGCCGAGACATCTACCGCAGACTGTTTCCCTCCTTGTATCTCTCCCGGTGCTCGCCCAGCTCTACGTCTTCTGCCTCTATGACGGGCCACAGGGTCGGCTGCGCGAACCAAAGGAACCACTGAAGCCGCTCCTTTTTGGAGCCATCTTCCGCGTCCTATCTTGTCCCCAATCTTGATCAATGAATCGTGCAACTCCGGAGCCGTCTGAAATCTTGCTCTACGATCCTTCGTCATCAACTTCAAAATCAGCCGCTCTAGCTCACGTGGAATCGAATCGTTCCAGTCACGTACCGGATCCGGTATCTGACTGAAGAGTTGCACAAAAGTAAGAGCACTTGTTGTTCCTTCAAACGGAACCCGCCGAGTTGCCATCTCATACATCACAACTCCAAGCGAAAAGAAATCCGATCGCAGATCCAGAGGCTCGCCTCTTGCCTGCTCAGGTGACATGTATGCCACCGTTCCCACAGTTGCGCCAGCCAGCGTTAAATCGAGCGAGCGGGACTCCCATCCCCCACGCATCTCAAGACCGATCTTCGCCAGCCCAAAGTCAAGCACCTTAGCCTGAGATTTTCCATTCGGCATCTTCACCAGAAAAATATTCGCTGGCTTAATATCTCGATGCACAATGCCTTTAGCGTGCGCGACCGTTAGCGCGTCCGTAATCTCTACGGCATACCGGACGATCTCGTCCGCCGACAAAGCTCCGCGGGCAATGCGCTCGTTCAATGTCTCACCCTCGAGCAACTCCATCACCAGATAAGGATCACCATCCTGCTCACCTATATCAAAGATCGTGCAGATGTTCGGATGATTCAGCCCCGAGGCCGCCCTAGCCTCCTGCAGGAAGCGCTCGCGCATTCCTGGCATCTTGTAGTTATCCTGCAGAACCTTTATCGCAACCTCGCGATGCAGACGTTCGTCCCACGCGCGAAAGACAACACCCATGCCTCCGCTACCCAGTTTGCCCAGGATCTCGTACGGTCCGAACCTCCGGCCAGCCTCTGGAATCATGCCTCTGGTTCGCCTTCTATCCGCTACTCTCTTGAAGAGCCGTCTACGCGGATAACCCTTTGTTTAACTTCATCATAAAGGTTGCCCTGCAAGGTTTGCTGAACCTGTTATCGCAGAAGTTCCACGCTCGACAACCACACTTACCTGGCCCGGTAAATTACTGAGGATGGATTTGGCATCTTGCATAAGCTTGCCGAGCCAAACCCCATTACTCCTTACTATCAATCTGGCATAGCGGCAAAGGGCGAGACATCCCCCAAGCGGGGCATACCTATATGCCAGCCGTCGCACCAAACGCTTTCATCCACGGCTTCCACGCACAACTTATAATCAGCCTGTGACCGCTCCAGACCAACCCGCCCAATCCTCCGAAACTATTCGTCGGAACGCACACCAGACACTGTTGATTGACGCTGACGACACGCTATGGGAGAACAACGTCTACTTCGAGCGAGCGATAACCAGCTTCATCTCTTATCTTGATCATCGCGTCCACACCGCAGAAGAGGTCCGCGGGCATCTCAACCGCGTCGAGCACGACACCGTTCTGTCACACGGCTATGGTCTGCAGAGCTTTCGACGTTCCTTGATCACCTGTTTCGAGCAACTCACGGACGCCCCAATCACCGACGAGAAACATAGGCGCATCGAAAGCTTCGCCCAATCCATCGCTGACCAGGAGATCGAGCTTCTGCCGAACGTCGACACCACGCTCGCTAATCTCGCAACTCGCCATCGCCTTATTCTCGTCACCAAAGGAAATCAAGACGAGCAGATCGACAAGCTGCAACGGTCAGGACTCGCGCCACATTTCAGCGCAGTAGAGGTACTTCCCGAAAAACATCGCGATGCCTACCTCTCCCTCGCAACCAACCATGGTTGCGACGGCTGCAATACATGGATGATCGGCAACAGTCCGCGCTCCGACATAAACCCTGCACTCAGCGCAGGCCTAAACGCCATCTTCATCCCGCACGACTTCACCTGGGTCCTCGAGCATGAGATCGTCAACCAACCCCCTGCCGGACAATATCTACTTGAACTCGCCACCTTTGCCGACTTGGCTCGTCACTTTTGACTACGCCTGCATATCTTGCAGCGACGTCGACTTCCGCCAGAACACACCGTATCCATCGATCGGATGGATAGGATCAGTGATCTTTCGAGCCGCACGAAACTCAAGAATGGCCGTCTGACAACCCTGCACTGCCCCAAAGTCGTCCACGATGATGAAGCCGCCTTCGGAGACCTTGTCGTAGAGACTTTAAGAACATCCATCGTGGACTCGTACATATCTCCATCGAGCCTTAGCACCGCCAGCTTTTCAATGGGCGCGTCAGGAAGCGTCTCGGAGAACCAGCCCTGCAGAAACCGGACCTGTCCATCAAGCAAACCATATTTGTTGAAGTTCGATTTCACCTTCTCAAGCGACACCGCAAGTTCAGCGAAGGTGTGATGCTTGTCTCCAAAGTCCGCCACGGTCTCAGGTTTAGGCTCCGGCAAACCGCAGAAGGAGTCCGCTACCCAAACGTTGCGATCGTTCACGCCGTACGCCTGCAATACGGCGCGCATCATGATGCATGCGCCACCTCGCCACACCCCGGTCTCAATCAAGTCTCCCGGTACTCCATTCTCGATAACAAACTCGGATATCTGGCGCAGGTTCGACATTCTCCGATTTCCAATCATGCTATGAGCCTGCAGAGGCCAGTCGCGACCCAACTCCCTCAGTTCGCTGTTGAACTGATGTGGAGACCAGTGGTCTTGGTTAGGATCTTCATAAATGAGATTGATAACGCACCGTTGCACCATATCCAGATACAAACGTCGCAGTTCTTTCGACTTCTCGGCAGGACGCTCTTTCTGCCGATCAACCGGAATAACTCTGGCAAGGACCTGCGCTACACTCCTGCCGGAAAAGTATTCGAACCCTCTTAACTCCAGTTGCCTTCTCTTCTCATCGTTACGAAGAAGTTCAAGACAACCCTCAACGATCGTCTCAACCGGAAAAACGGCGACTGCGCTGCAATAGTCTCCCATGTCCGGAGCCGGCTCCGATACAACTGCTTTCGAGTTGGCCAGAAGGTACGACACTCTGACGATCTCAAAGAGCTTCGTCTCAAGGCAGTGGAGATTTAAAACGATCTTCGAGCGAGCAACTAATTCATCACGCTCTTGCCCATATACGCCAAAGACCACATGTACCTTCGCACCCGCCTCCCGTAACCCCCTCAGCACACTCAACCGGTGCTCATTCATTGAGCCGTAGAAGAGCACGTCGATACTTTGCTCCGGCTGCGATACGATCCGCCGCAGCTCCGGAGCATATCCAATCTCGACCAACAGCGGAGGAAAGACGCAGCCAATCTCGTTCCACCTTGCGATATTCAAATGACTGTAGTCCCAGATCTGAAATCTCTTCGCCAACTCAAAGTAGTTTGCAGAGAGAGTTGCAGCCCCCAACTGTTCGAGGTTGTAGATGATCGAGCCTGCGGGCAGTAACTTCTCCTCGTGCGGCTCCAGCAGATGCGCCCCGAGAATGATATTGGTTGCGTTCGGGTCCACCAGATTGTCCAGTGTCTGAGCCTCGTATCCAAGACTGCGCAATCCGAACTGTAACGTCTCTGCGATCTCCCGAAAACACTCGCTGTGAATGTAACCTTCGGGTTTGATAACGGTCACTACGTACCTTTGCATGAATCCTCGCCGTTCTCCACAAGCATGGACAGCCCAATCGTCGCCACCTCGCCACGATGCAACCTGCATATGCATGGCCATCACCAACACGAAGTCATTAGCAATCTCTAAAGAGCTTGGGGAGCCCTCTGGCTCCTTGCGGTCAAGTAAAAGACCCATCTGGCCGACTTGAGTCTTAACCTTCACGGCCAAGGCAGGCATCTCTGAAGCAGCTGGTCGCTCGACGAATCTCGCTTTACTGCCACATTTCGCCGAACATTCACACTCCAAAAACATCCCACAAAACTTCCCTGTAACATCTAAGAGGAACATCAAGAAGTAGTGAGAGGTGTATGAGCGAAGGTCGTTGGGTTTTATTGATTGCAAGTGAAGTTGGTGGCACGGATTCGGTCTCGGATCGCGCCATGGAGCGGCTGGTCACCGCGATCGGCGAAGAGGGTTATGAAGTAGTCCGCACGTCCACCCCGGAGGACGGCCTATCCCTCGTCACTTCGGACCCGTCGTACAGCGCAATCCTTCTGGACTGGGACCTCGAGGGCGAGAACCAGTTCGCCGAGGGCGCCGCGCTGGCCATCCTTCGCGCCGTCCGCCGCCGCAACAAAAAAATCCCAATCTTCCTCATCGCCGACCGTACCCTCGTCAGCGAACTCCCCCTAGAGGTGGTCAAACAGGTCCACGAGTACATTCACCTCTTCGGCGACACCCCCGCCTTCATCGCCAACCGCGTCGACTTCGCCGTCGAGCGTTATCACGAGCAGCTTCTTCCCCCATACTTCCGCGAGCTCAAGAAATATAACGACCAGGGCGCCTACTCCTGGGATGCCCCTGGCCACATGGGCGGCGTCGCATTCCTCAAACACCCCGTCGGTATGGAGTTCCACAAATTCTTCGGCGAAAACATCATGCGCTCGGACCTCGGCATATCCACCTCGCCGCTCGGCTCCTGGCTCGATCACCTTGGGCCTCCCGGCGAGTCCGAGCGCAACGCCGCCCGCATCTTCGGCGCCGACTGGACCTTCTACGTCCTCGGCGGATCGTCGACCTCCAACCAGATCGTCGGCCACGGTGTCATCGCGCAGGACGATATCGTCCTCGCCGACGCCAACTGTCACAAGTCCATCTGCCACTCACTCACCGTTACCGGCGCCCGCCCCGTCTACATGAAGCCCACGCGCAACGGCTACGGCATGATCGGCCTCGTCCCCATTAAACGCTTCAGCCCCGAGTTCATCCGCGGCATCATCGACAAGAGCCCACTCACCACGGGCGTCCCGAATCAGAACCCAACCTACGCAGTCGTTACCAACTCCACCTACGACGGCCTCTGCTACGACGTAAACAAGGTCGTCACCGAGCTCTCCAAATCCGTCCCCCGCATCCACTTTGACGAAGCGTGGTACGCGTACGCTAAGTTCCACGAGATCTATCAAGGCCGCTTCGCCATGGGCGTTCCCGACGACATGCCCGATCGCCCAACGATCTTCGCCGTCCAATCAACCCACAAGATGCTCGCCGCCTTCTCCATGGGCTCCATGATCCACGTTAAGCTCAGCCCTCGCGCCAACCTTGACTTCGATCAGTTCAACGAATCCTTCATGATGCACGGAACAACGTCGCCGTTTTACCCGCTCATCGCCTCTTTGGACGTAGCCGCAGCCATGATGGACGAGCCCGCCGGCCCCACTTTAATGAGCGAGACTTTGCAGGACGCCATCAGCTTCCGCAAAGCCATGTCGTCAATCGGCCACCGCCTCCGTGCCGCCGAACAGGGCTGGTTCTTCCGCCTCTATCAGCCTGAGTATGTCTTCGATCCACTCGACGGCAAGACCTACCTCCTCGAAGAAGCCGCCGACGGTCTCCTCACCAACCGCTCCAGCGCCTGGACCCTCAAGGCCGGCGAAGAGTGGCATGGCTATCAGGATGAGGACATCGCCGACGACTACTGCATGCTCGACCCCACAAAGGTTACGATCCTTGCCCCCGGAGTGAACGCGCAAGGCGTCATCAGCGACTGGGGTATCCCCGCAGCCATCGTCACCGAGTTCCTCGACGGCCGCCGTGTCGAGATCGCCCGCACTGGCGACTACACCGTCCTCGTGCTCTTCTCGGTCGGCACCTCCAAGGGAAAATGGGGCGCCCTGCTCGAGAATCTCTTCGAGTTCAAGCGCCTCTACGACTCTGAAGCCTCTCTCGAAGAGGCCCTCCCTGAACTCGTGTCTCGCTACCCTGCCCGCTATCGCAACGTCACCCTCAAGGAACTCTCGGACGAGATGCACGCCGCGATGGTTCAGCTCAATCTCTCCGGCCTCGTCAACGACGCCTGCGATGAAGACTTTGATCCCATCCTCACTCCGGCGCAGACCTACCAGAAGCTCCTCCGCCACGAGACCGAAAAGATCCGCTTCAACGAGATGGCTGGCCGCATCGCCGCAGTGATGCTGGTCCCCTACCCTCCAGGCATACCCATGTCCATGCCTGGCGAACGACTCGGTAGCTCCGAAAGCCCGGTCATCAAGCTCATTCTCGCTATGGAAGAGTTCGGCAAGCGCTTCCCCGGCTTCGAACGCGAGGTTCACGGCATCGAAGTCGACGCTGACGGTAACTACTGGATGCGTGCCGTAATCGAGAGCCCAGGTAAGAAGAAAAATGGCAACGGTAACGGTAAGCGTCCGCCAAACGCAGCGCCGCCGGTCCAAAAGAAGAAGCGTTCCGCTACCGGTCCGGTCGTTCCTGGCGATGGGCTCGGATCAGAGAGATAACTCCCTTCGCTCTTCTAAACCGTGCAATCTGAACGGCCTCATCTTTAATAGAGAGGCCGTTTTCTTTTCCGTTGGCATCTATTGCTAATATTTTTCCCCCAAGGGCTAGTAATTCTACTAGTATCGTTTGCGTCGAAGGAACGGTAACTTGATTGCAGCAAACTTGATACGCGGCAACCGCTGCTGCGCGCTCTGAAAACAAACTAAAAGAGGTCGTTACGATGAAGAAATGCCTGATCCTTGCTCTGGCGTGCACTGCGGTGGCACTGCCCGCCGTTGCCCAAAACAAAATCGACAATCGCCTGGGTGACTCGGCCGAAGTTCTGAGACAGTTCCTTGCCAAGGACGACGGCATACCCAGACCCCTCCTCAATAAATCTGCATGCGTTCTCGTCTTCCCGGCCGTCAAGAAGGTTGGAATCGGCCTCGGCGTGACCTACGGTCGTGGCGTGATCATCTGCCGCTCCGGCGCTGACTTTAACGGCAAGTGGTCGGCTCCTGCGATGTACAAGTTGGACGTCGGCAGCCTCGGCGTACAGCTCGGCAGCTCTTCCACCGACTACGTACTGGTGGTCGAGACCAATGTGGGCGCCTCGAAGATACTCTCTGGCAAAGCGAAGCTCGGTGCAGATGCGACCGCTGTCGCGGGTCCAACCGGAGCGAAGGCAGTCGCCGCCAACGATCCGAACGTCGACGTCCTGACATACTCCAGAGCCAAAGGTGGATTGTTTGCCGGCGCTTCATTAGCTAGCGCATCCATGGACACCGACGATGACGCCAACGCCGTTGTATATGGCAAACCCGTCACCGCATCCCAGATCGTTCGGGATGGAGCCGTAACCACCACCGCCTCAGGAAAAGCCATTGATGGTGTTCTCACCAAGGCATCACCGAAGCGCATTCAGTAGACATCGCACCAAAATTACAAACTGCCTCTTCTCAATCAGAAGAGGCAGTTTGTTTTGCGCGTAAATCTGCTTCCGGAACGGCCCGATCCACGCGGTTCAAATCCACAGCCCAAGAACCGCCTTCGGATGCTATACTTACCTTCGGATTGCTTACCGCACCTCGCGCTTACCAAGCGTAGAGAGAGAGCGCGGAGGTGGCGAAATTGGCAGACGCACTAGCTTGAGGTGCTAGCGCCGCAAGGCATAGGGGTTCAAGTCCCCTCCTCCGCACCAATCCTTAGATTCAATAAGATATGAGAAGGCCATCCCGAAACGGTTGGCCTTCTTTTTTCGCCACTGTAAAGATTGTCCCGGACTTGGAACCTCACCGTGCCTTGCTCATTGATCGAAGCACTAAAACGGTTTCTTCTCTCCAAGGTCAGTGATTAACACCACATCAGAGGTCTTCCGCAATTGCAGTACGCCCAACTTGCTGCCTGATGGCGACCACGCAAAATCAGTAATTGTGTTGTGCGTTGCGTCGATCATGTAGTGCGCCGGCGAGCCATCGATCGGCTGGTACCGAAGCGTATTGCCATCCTTGGAGATGGCGCCATTGACAATCGCTTTCCCATCGGGAGAAAAAAGCGGAGAGATACCTTCGGAATAGGTCAGATCCAGCGGAAGCTGATGCACAATCTTATGGGATGCCAGGTCAACAATTTCGAGAGATTCGGCGAGATCGTGGATCAAAATCAAATCGGCGAACTTTGCGTCGCGCGTCAGTAGGAAGCTGCCGAACGTGTGAGCCTCAAACTCCTTCCGCGGAGTTCCCCCCGCCAGCTGCATGGACCATAAGGCGGCCAGTAGAGCATCCGCTTCGTCCCTGATGGTGAAGTAGGCCTTCTGGCTATCCGGAGTGCAAAAGGGAGCGCGCACGATACCCGCATCGGTGAGCTGTGTGACTTCACTCCCGTCCCCATTCATGCGAAATAGGCGGGGCTCTGCTCCGTCCTTGGGAATTGCGGTAAATAAAATGTGACCATCCTGACAGGTGTTGATGTATCGGCCAATATCCAGATCACCGGTATCGATCGGCTGCACGGTCCCGGCTGTGCGCTCCAATTGACTGATACCTATGCCGCGAGTGATCAGGAACAAGCGGTCCTCATCCGCCCATGCCAACGAGGTCGGAGTAATGCGTAGCGGCGTACTCGAGATTATCTTTCCGCCATCTCCTTTGTAATACGCCAAGCTCGAGTCCACATTCGTCAGCACCGTCGCCAAAGTCTTTCCGTCGGCAGTGATCGCAAGCTGACTGTAAGCATTCACATCATTCGTCAGCGTATCGAAGCCGTTGCCAGCAATGTCCAAAATGCCGATTTGCTCACGGTCGGAGTGTGCCTTGGATAGAGGAACAGAAGATGCCTGCCGTCGGCCAACCAAGCCAGATCGGAGTAGCCTTGGTCCTTACGGTCGAAGGCGACTCCCTTCGGCTGAGCGATCGTCCTTACCCTTTTCGAAGTCCTATCCAGGATCTTAACGACCGCGGTGGTGGTTCCAGTCACTTCAATCCATGCGATCTCGTTTCCCCGCGGCGACCAGACTGGGGCTTCAGCTTTGTCGATGGAAGTGTAGAGCAGTTCGATCGTTACTGCCGTCCTTATCTGCGATGTGAATTTCCGAATATTGATCCTTGCGGTCTGGCGTCCATCGCAGATACACGAAGCGGCTGCCGTCTGGCGACAGGCTGGGTGCGCTGTCCACATCGAGGACGATCTGCCGCGGCGTACCGCCAAAGACCGGCATGGTGTATATCCGGCTCACAACACCGTTGTCGGGTGTTTCCCGCGTGAAATAAAGGTAGTTCGCGTCTGGGGAAAAAGTTAACCCAAGATACTGACTGGGAAAGGCGCTTAGAATCTGCGTGTCCGTATTGGTCGCCAAGGTTGCGTATCCAAACCGTTCTCTGTCCGGCGTCATTCTTGACCTCGGCAAGAAATTTGCCGTCGCCGGAAAGTGCAATTCTTTCCAAGGTCCCCGTGTTCGTAATCTGGCTTACAGACATCGAAGAAAACGGCATTGCACGTGGCCACAGCCGCCAGCCGAACAGGCCTGCTGTTACCACAACTACCAGCACGATCAGGCGGCAGGCAGTGTTCGCGATTTATTTTTTGGAGGGGGAGCGACTCTCGACCTGCACACCGGCATCGGGGAGCATTGATTGGCCCGCGTCCCTCGCTGCTCTTGCGCTGCAATCGTTTAAGGTCGACGCGCAGTTCTGCCGCCGACTGGCACCGTATCTCCCGGTCCTTTTCCAGCGCCTCGTTCAGCACCCTCTCAAACTCAAGCGGCAATTCGGGATTGACGGAACTTGGAGCAGTAGGTGCGGCGTTCAGAATGCGATCGAACGTCACCGCCGTGGTTGAACCGACAAAAGGATGCTGTCCCGTCGCAAGCTCATATAACACCACGCCCAGCGAAAAAACGTCGCTCCGTGCATCCAGCACTTCGCCCCGCGCCTGTTCGGGAGACATATAAGCAATCGTGCCGAAGCGTCGATCCCGGGCTGGTCAATAGCTGTCGCGGAAACGCCCCTCCCACCAGGTCTCGTTACCGTCGTCCCCGAGCGTGCTGGCAAGACTCGAGTCTGCATCTTCGAACTTGGCGAGGCCGAAGTCCAGAATTTTCACTTGCCCAGACGACGACACGAAGATATTACCCGGCTTGATGTCGCGGTGCAGAATACCCTTTTTGTGCGCCGCAGCCAGTGCATCTGCCACCTGCACCCCGAAGTCCAGCAGCTTGGGATACGGCATTGCTACGCCGGTAATCAAGCTTGTCGAGGCTCTGTCCTTCCAGCAGTTCCATCACGATGAACGGATGATCGCCGCTCTCATTCAGCTCGTGAATGATACAGATGCCCGGATGGTTCAGCGACGACGCGGCGCGTGCTTCGCGCCAGAAACGTCCTATTGCCACTGGGTCTGAGCGTGTCGCTTCGGGCAGCATCTTGATGGCGACAGACCGCCCGAGCTTCTGATCTTCCGCCTCATATACAACACCCATCCCGCCCCGGCCCAGGCGACGGGTCACCCTATAGTGGCCAAGCAGTGTACCGGCGCTCAACTCTTGCAAACGCGTCATCCCAACTACCGCAGTCTCTTCCATTTTCTTATAAGGAGATTCGGACAGAAATCCACTCAGCCTTCGTTCTCCGCGAGCATGCTTTCTACCGCGCTCCGCACCTCCGGTGTTCCGCGGCACGCCGCGTCCAGAAAGGCGCCCCGCCGCTCCCGCGGCAATTCAAGAGCCTCTCCAAAAAGTTGCTCCGCGATGTTCTCCCGCTTCTCCATCCTAGTTTCCGTTGTCTGCGATGTTCCGACCGGGAAATGTCGTTTCAAAGTACCATGCGGCTAACAGGCTAAACCATGTGCAAGAGCCTAGCATCGCCACGCCTGATCATGAAGATACCAGCGTGTGAGTTGAGTCTCTTTTCCTCAAGCCGTTTACTCGCTAAAGAACGACAGATGAGCTATTTGAGGCGGAACTAGCGCTATTTAAAGAGACGATATTCCGGCAACTAGGCACAACGCTCCGCTAGTTTGCTACAAATTCCTGAGTTGCTAATGAAAGACACTAGCTACATTGAAGGGGTTGCAATAAAGATTAGTCTTCATAGAGGCTTCTCGTCATGTAGAAATAAGTTGCCGATTGATCTGTTCGGGATAATCAGTCGAGAATCTATGTGGTGTCTTCGCTTGCAGAGAAATCTATCAGCTTTTCATGAACCGGCGCCCCTAAAGTCGATCCAGACGGCACATTCCTATCCTTGGCTTGTCGTTGCTATCACATGCATTGGTGCCTTCATCGGACAGCTTGATGCGAGCATTGTCCAACTGACGTTGCCGAGTTTAGAGCGAAATTTTCACGCGACTTTGGCTGCCGTGAGCTGGGTCGCACTTGGCTATCTGCTTGCATATGCGGTCACCTTACCCGTGTTCGCACGTATGTCGGAGATATTCGGACGCAAGTCGCTCTATATCAGCGGGTATGCCCTTTTCACAGTCGCAAGCTTCTTTTGCGGCTTCGCTCCAAGTCTTCGAATCCTCATTGTCTGCCGTCTTCTACAGGGCGTGGGCGGAGGGTTGCTCGGCTCGAACAGTTTGACAATCCTGGTCAAAGCCGTGCAACCGAATCAACGCGGTCGAGCCATGGGATTTTTCGCTGCAGCTCAAGCCGTCGGGATTAGCGCGGGGCCGGTCCTCGGCGGTCTGTTGTTGGGCAGCGTTGGATGGAGATGGGTGTTCTGGGTTTCCGTTCCATTTGGTTTAGCCGGGGTTGCTCTCGGATGGTTGGTGCTGCCACAAACAGCCCAGTCGGGAACAATGAGACAGTTCGATCGATGGGGAGCGATATTACTGAGTCCTGCGTTGGCGGCACTCGTTATCTCGCTCAGCGAACTCGGTACCTGGAGACCCGAGGCCGTCTTGCTGACTATGTTTGTGAGCGTCATCTTGTTCCCTCCGTTTATATGGAGAGAACGTTCGCGCGCGAGTCCGTTAGTCGATCTTGAGCTCTTTCGCATCGCTCCTTTTTTGGGGGGAGTTATCGGAGTAAGCGCATCGTATGCGCTGCTTTACGGCATGTTTTTCGTGATGTCGTTCGCGTTTGTACGTGGCTTCGGTGAGTCGCCGGTCTCAGCGGGTCTTCATCTGGCAACAATTCCGATCATGATCGGAATTACGTCACCGATCAGTGGCAGGTTGTATGAAAAACTTGGATCTAGAATGTTGACGACAGCTGGAATGACCATTTGTTGCGCTGCGATCGTTCTTTTAGCGGGCAGCTCAGATCAAATGAATCACGGTGTTGCCGCAATGGGAGCGCTCGCGCTGTTCGGCGTAGGTCTCGGCATCTACATTGCTCCAAACAATGCAGCCACCATGGAGGCTGCTCCTGACGGACGGAACGCCGAGGCTGGAGGGCTACTTTAACCTAATGAGAGTACTGGGATGCGTGGGCGGTATCGTTATCGCGTCATCCGCTCTAACCTGGCGGTTACAGGCTGACACTGGATTCGCGACAGAAAACATATGATGTATCGACTTGGGAGATTCTGCGTGCCACTCAACAGGTTTTGTGGGTCCTGTTGTTCTTCTCGATTCTCGCAGGCGGCGCGTCGCTGCTAAGAAACAAAACATCTGGTCATTCTTAAACGTCCAGGAATCCCGAAATGTAGCTCGACCATCATCAATCGCCAGAGCATATCGACTTTCTACCGTCAACTGGCGCAAAGAAATGAAGGCGAATTAGGAAAATTAACTCGCTGAAAGGATGTGTCGAGCAACTGTTCTGAGCCCGAGCCACTACATGTTAGAAAAGGAGTTCTTGGTTCGTGCTACCGGATCCTTTTATGAGGAAAGTAGTTTCGTCAAGCTCAACATAAGCCAAGGCGCCACATCACAGTGACGCCTTGCCTATGAACTTCAAATTGCTCCTGCTATTTCTTGATGGTTATATCAAGTGTGGATTGTTTTGGAGTGGTGCCAGCCACGCTAGTTGCTGTAATGATGACTGGTACAGCTTTATGGATAACCTCCGCCGATTTGGCAGCCTTTAACGTCAGGGACACTGTGACGGGATTGACGCCATTGAGAGTGACAGTCGACTTGCCGAACTTGCAGGTGACATCGTCGGGCAAATTTGAGCAGGCTAATTGAACCGGATTCGCGAAGCCACCCTGTGGGATGAGATTCAGGGTAACGCTTTCGGAGCTGCCTTCCTTGAGTTTGACTGACGAAGGTAAGACTTGGAGGATGTAGTCGGCGACCGCCACCGGAATTGGAGACGACACAGAAGAGGTGAGAATCGCATCGCCCGAATAGCTGGCCGTCAAACTGTTGTTTCCAGCAGCAAGCTTGCGGGTGACAAGAACCACGGTCCCGCTCTTTGGAACCTTAGCCGATCCAATAACGGTTGTGCCGTTGTAGAAGGTAACCGTTCCAGTAGCGATATGCAGCGGTACACCTGAGCCGATCGATGCGGTCAGGGTGACGGGTTGTCCACCGAATGAAGACGTGATGTCAGTGCTGAAGTTCACATAGGAAGGATCCGTGGCTGTGAATGGTACGTAGTAGGTCGACGATGTGCCTTTAACATTGCTGTCGCCGGTGTAGTCCAACCTCAGGGTTCGTGTGCCCGGAGTAGTAACGGTGACATTAGTCGTCCAGTAGCCGTTGTACTGGGTACTGTCGACTTTGCCCTTACCCAACACGACGGCTTTGCCGGTGGTGATATCGGAGACGGTGATGGTTCCGCCGTAAGGGGCGAAGCCGAGGTTGGTGAATCCGATCTGTGCGACGAGCTGGACGGGAGCGTTTGCTACGGTGTCTCCCACGGGAAAGAAGTCTTCGATGGCTCCCTGGGCCTGTGTGACGTTGTAGGTATAGCTTCCCTGACTCGGGCCGAAGCTTGGATCGCCTGGATAGCTTGCTACAAGGTGGTGAGAGCCTACGCTAAGCGCCTGCGTCGGCAGGATATAAGAGATCGTGCTCGACTGGCTCGTTGGAAGTCCAGCTTTGGTAATGGTCTTTTCGCCATAGTTCAGAGTCATCGTGCTGGGCGAAAAAGTTCCGGCTGCGTAGTCGTAGACTCCTCCAGTGGTGATGGGCGTGCCGTCTGCCGTCATGGTCATGCTGCCAGAGGGAAACCCAAACCCGGAGTTTCCTGCCACGATGACTCCGATCGGCCATGACAGGCCGTATCCAACCGAGATAGGACCAGTTGCGAACGTGCCACCGCCAACCGATCCTACAAAGGTCTGGCTCTTCTCGGGAGATACAGTCACGGGAACTTCGTTCGAAGTGCTTGGTCCATTTTTGGCGTCGCCGCTGTAACGAGCGCTTACCTTGTAGCTACCGCCAGGGACGACGGAGGTCAGGATATTCGCGACGCTGGTGTTTGATAGCGGTGTCAGTTCGCCTGAACCTACAGCGATGGTTGCTACTGTTGAGGACGTAGCCGAAAGAGCTACAGCTCCGGTAGGAGCGACACAGGTTCCAGTGGCAGAACAGCCGACGGTTGCCTCGAAGCTGATCGGTTTTCCATGGACTGCGGTCGCTTTTTGTCCGTTGCCAAGTGCGAGAGCAATCGTAGTACCCGCTCCGCTGGATGCGGCTGCCTTCCAGTGGTTCACCAGGGCGTTGACGTCCATTGAGCCGAGTCCTGTTGCAAGATCGTAGCCGGAGGCCGCATTATAGCCAACGGTAAATTGGCCGTTTTGATCAGGCACTTTGTTGTTGCCTTTGCTCGTGTCGTGGAAGATTCCAGGGATCGTGGCTAGTCGGTAAAAGACGTAGTTGGCCATCCCTTGCGGCTGACCGCCCATCTTCTGATTCACCAGCGCCATGATGCCAGCAGCGGCTGGGCTGGAGGCAGAGGTGCCCCCGAAGGTGAAGAAGTAGTCGCCGTAACCACAATTGCCATTCAGGCATACGAGATATCCATCATGAAGTGAAGCAGTAAGCGAGATATCAGGCAGGTCGCGCGCTCCGTCATTCGGAACACCCACACCAGTCTGCCAGTTGGGTTTAGCGTAGATACTGCTTACGCCACCGCTACCGGCGTAAAGCAAAACTTCATTCGGATCGTTACTGCTTTCATTCCATGCCATCTCCGGAATGTAGCTAAGCGCAGACTCACCGGTAGTTGGATCGTTTGTCGCGCTCCAATACTTACTGGGGCTAGTTGTATCGTCGAACTGGGTACCACCAACAGCGACGTTGTAGGGTGTTGATGCAATTCCGTTAACGGCGAGGACGCCGGAAGAATAAACTCCACCAGCAGGTAAGTCGCAGCCTGCACCGCCGTTGTCTCCAGCAGATACAAATGAGGTAATTCCCTGTGCAGCTGCCTGCTGCCAAAGTGAGTTGTAGAACGCATTTTCGACCGGCCCCAGATCGGTTTCGCATGATCCATAACTGGTGCTCATAACCGGAGCGAGATTATTGTCGACAATATACTCGGCAGAAACATCTACGCCATCAGCGAAGTTGCTTTCAGAAATGACAAAATCAATCTTTGCCATCGGAGCTACTGCGCCCGACCAGGTCACATCGAGTGTGGCCTCGTCGACATCTGTCGTTATCCCGGGATCGTCTCCGTTGATGATGATCTGAGGATCATTCGCGGGGAGTCCGAGCAGGTTGCGGAAATCTCGTATGTCTTGAACGAGTATATTGCTGCGACCGACAATGGCGATCGTCTGGCCTGTACCGTTAATTCCAGCGTTGTAGAGAGGCTGCACGTTATAAATCTTTGCGAAGTCGGCAGGGGCGATTCCATGCGAACTGTCGTCAAAGGTAAACTGGCCGCCCGCCTTTTTGAAATGTATCTTCGTTCCGCTCAAAACAGCGTGCGAAGACGGACTGCTGTGCAGGCGAACGACACCCTTGACTACGTTCCGTAAGGCTGCAGGAAGTTGAATATCGCTTGAGTTCGAAATGAACGTTTTATTTTTGTAGGAATAAGAGTGCATCTGCGTCGAAAATGCGTTCTCAACCTGTGCAACATTGCCGCTGAAGACGATGAAGCGGCGGCTCTGTGAGATATGGTGCACGCTCAAACCCTGACTCTGAAGCCACGCGCCGACTTGAGAAGAATCCGTATCGGCGACTCCGAACTGCTGGCCAAATTCGGCTGGGGTCAGCCACTTATGAAACAAGGGAGAAGAAGCGTCATGCTGAGAGGCGATAAGATCGGCTGCGGCCTGATCCTGTGCTGCCGTGGGCGCCAACAAAAGTACCATTCGGCCAAGGCTCTGACTGGAAGAGAGGCGGCCAATGTCTCGGCTCACCGAGATGAGACGGTCTGGAGTGCTGCCTTTGACGGCAACGTGTTCTGTGGCTTGAATTGATTCGGTAATCCGTGATTGGGCCTTTGCTGCTTGACCGAAAGCCATGCCTATTGCAAAACACATAATCTTCGCGACATTTCTACAACGGTTGTTTCTGTGCATGAGTTTCTCCCTATAAATTTTGCTGGTCCTTCTGTAGACCTGCCGCTATAACCAAACTGATTCTTGAAGCAGGAGCGTGTTCGTGCGAACCGCAGAACATCACGCACGCTGGGATGGGCCTCGGCCTGACTAGTTCCAGTCCTTCCGGATGCTTGTGACCAAGCGAACCGGTGGCTCTGTCGCTGACCTTAGTCACACTTCTGAGGAGGCGGGCACAACGGTTCCGCGGAGATGTAGTCGTACATATCAATGCAGTTTGCTGTCCAGACCAACACTGAACACATGGCACGATCGCAGCCTTGCGCCATTACCCCCGCCGAACGCGCGCAAGGGCGTCAGGCTCTTTGGGGCATGCTTCATAAGGTGAGCGGGTAGTTATGAGTTCGAATCGACTATAGTCTGCATCGCGCAGGAGCACTTGACTATAATGGACAAAATCTCCAACTATTTGTCGGGCCCAGGCAGCTCCGTTTCGGAAGAAGAGCGAACGAGAATGCATCAAGAGCATTTGCCCGAGAATCTCCAAAGAGTAGGTTTTCTAACTTGCCTGCCTGAGCTTCTGAGGCGCTTCGGCGTAGACCCATTAGAAGTGTTGGCCGCTGCCGGTCTAGGCGCGTCCGCGCTAGATAATCCGGATGGCACGATTCCCTACCGGGCAATGGGTCTGCTCTCGCAGTTGTCCTGTGAGAAAACTCTGTGTCCACATTTTGGGCTGGAGATCGGTCGCTACATCCGGACCGAAACTCTTGGACTTCTCGGCGATCTGATGCGAAACTCGCCGACGCTCCGCGTTGCATTGCAGGATTTTGCTATCAATCAGCATCGAAACGCTCACGGAGGCGTCATATATCTGCTCGAAGACAAGATGCAGGCGTTCTTCGGGTACGCCGTTTACCAGCCAAACGTGCCCGGTCAATATCTGATCTGCGACGGCGCTGCAATGGGAGCGTTCAACATCTTTTGCGAGCTTGCTGGCACGGGTCACGCATCTGCTCTCGAAGTTCTGCTCGCCCGATCCGAGCCCAGAGAGGTATCGCATTATCGACAAGCATTCGGAGTCAAGCTTGCCTTCAATGCAGATCAAACCGCTGTGGTTTTTCCGCGAAGAATGCTTGATCAGCCTATTGCGGGCGCCGACGTTCGGCGGCGAATCGTCCTTGAGAAGCGAGTTCAGGCTCTATGGCACGCTGGCGATATCGATATAGTCACTCAGCTTCGGCGCGAACTACGGGTTGCGCTCATAAGAGGTCGCTTCTCTGCCACTACGATTGCGCAACAGCTGGGCATGAGCCGTCGCACGCTCGACCGTCGATTAGCTGCTTCAGGGGTGAACTTTCAGGATGCGTTGGATGAAACGCGGTGCGAGTATGCTAAACAATTGCTCGACTGCACCCGGCTGCAAATCGCTAATATCGCAACCATTGTTGGCTACGCAGATCCGAGCATACTCACGCGTGGATTCGTACGATGGGCAGGGGTAACTCCGAGCCAGTGGAGAGCGAAGCTAGGACGCGAGGCGGACACGTGCAATCGTTGATGCCGACGATTTGAACATCGCCAAGCGGTCCACGAAGCGCTTCTTCTCCGAAATCAAACCCGAAATCAACGAAGCTCCCTACCGATCCAATGCCTCTGCAAGCCGATCAAGAAGAGGTATCTGTGTCGGTTTGATCCGCTCCTTCGCTTCGTCAAGCGAGAACCACGAACCTCGGTCCACCTCAGGAATTTCGATCAGACGACCGGACTTCGGGGGCCACTCCACCTCGCAGTAATTACTCACCAGTTTGCCCGGATCGCAGTTCCCCTCAAAACCCCACGCAGTAACAATCTTTCCGCCCTTCTGTTTGATCCAGCCGAGGTCCAGAAAACCTTCAGACACAGCAAACCCCGTCTCCTCCTGAAATTCGCGCTTGGCGGCCTCTAACGGCTGCTCCCCGTCAAGGTATTCCCCCTTGGGGATCGTCCACACCCCCAGATCCTTCTTCGCAAAATGTGGACCACCCGGGTGAACAAGGAAGACCTCCAGATCATGGAGTCGTCGGCGCCGATACATCAACAAACCCGCACTGCGTCTTGGCACGAAAGATGAACCTCTTCGATAAAGGTATGAAGACTCCTCATCACGACCCAAATCCAGATCGTGATGGGGAAACTCATGGAGCACTTCTTAAGCTATCGTAGCTGCGTCGACAACATTCGGGTGTCAATATGCTGTCACGTTGCCCACTCTGATGCGGCTGCGTGTATTCGTCGAGCTCGCACCGTTGTAGATTGATGGAGAAGTTTTCGCGCGTTGAAACGTGTTGATTCCAATCTGCAAAATTGAATGGCCCATTAGGTTGGAGTCGCACTTCCGAAGATCTTTACCCAAAAGGGGATCCACGATGCGTTCGTTCCGTCGCTCTATTCGAAGCTCAACTCGTAGCTCAATTCATCGATCCTTGAAGTCATGCATGTGGACCATGGCAATTCTCGCCACCATCGGCTCGACTGCAAAAGCGCAAAACGCTGACGATGTGCGCCAGCAACTTCAGGATCTGAAGAAGCAATACGAGCAGACCACTCAGGAATTTCAGAAGCGCATCGCTGACCTTGAAGAGAAGATCAATAAGCAGAACCCGCCCAACCCCGAGCAAGCGAGCAAGCCCAAAGCTCCGGAGTCAGTAACCGCTGCGGCCGCGTCAACATCCGCTGCAACAACGACACCAGCACCAACGGCGTCTACGTCACCTGCTGCAACAACAGCATCCACAACTCAAACACCAGCCCCCACGCCCAACCTCGCGGTGCAGACCGCCAGACAAGTCTTTCTAGGCGACACCGAGCAGGTTGGACAGAAGTATCAAGGTGATGTTCCCTCCGAGCCAACCTACGATCTCTTGAACGAAGCCGACATCAAGATCAAGAAACTCACCGAACAGGTCAACAGCTTCGAGTTCCACGGCTACGTCCGTTCGGGAGCAGGCGAAAACGGCGAAGGTGGCCAGATGGTGCCATTTCAAGCTCCGGGAGCACCAGCCAAATATCGTCTCGGCAACGAAGCCGAGACCTATAGTGAGCTAATCTTCGTCAACAACTGGGCGAATCCTGACCGCGTACCTGGCGCAGCATGGTTCAAAACTGAATTTCTGGTTCAGGCTAACACCACCAACTCCGACACCTACGCCAACTTTCCAAACCAGGTCGGCAATGATCAATTCAGGTTGCGCGAAGCCTTCATCCAGGGCGGCAATCTCTTCGCCTCACAACCAGACGCAAAGTTTTGGGCCGGTGAACGCTACTATCGCCGTCAGCACGTCGAAATCAACGACTTCTTCCCGCTGGACACAAGCGGTTACGGCGCCGGTGTCGAGGACTTGAACATCCATATCGCTCGAATGGCGGTCTCCTACCTCAGCGGCGCGCGTCCAGACTTCGTCACGCAGAGCGGCAACTATTTAAAGAACAATCTGGACGTCCGTTTCTACGATCTCAAAGCTCCAGTAGGTTTGTTGGGAGGCTGGTTTGACTACGCCATCCAGAAGGGCGGAACAACGGCAGACGGTCTCGTCGTGCCCACGACCAACGGCTTCGCCGGAGGCATCCGCTATCAAAACCTCGAGTGGCACGGCGGATACAACGCAATCACAGTCCAATACGGCACCGGTGCCGCCAGCAACTTCAGCACCTCCGTCGCCTTCCCCACCGCCTTCCAGAGCAGCTCCGAAAGATTCCTGGTCACCAATCACATGGTCATTCAGCCCAACGACAAGTTCGCGATCATGCCCATCTTTATCTTCCAGCGATTAAGAGACGGCGACGGAACCCACGGCCACAACGACTGGGAGTCGTTCGGCGCGAGACCGGAGATCTTCTTCACTCCCTATCTCTCTCTGGCGTTCGAAGCCGGATTCGACCACACCGACGGATACAACGCTACGGTGAACGGCCCCGTCGAGGGCTGGCTCCGCAAATACACCATCGCTCCTCAAATTGGCGCTGGCCGCAAAGTTCTTCAGCCGTCCCCAGCTACGCACCTTCTTCACCTACGCCGACTGGTCCAACGGATTCCGCGGCCTCGTCGGCGGAATCCCGTACAAAAACAAAACAGCAGGCATCAGCTACGGAGTCCAAGCCGAAACCTGGTGGTAAAAACTGAACGCTGCTGCATAACATCAGCAATTCGGATGACTACTATCCCAGAACTGATTCATATCAGTAACGACGGAGTACCAACCTCTTTCGAGACGTCGTACTGAAATTACGTCACACGGAATACCTGATATCTTCGCAGATTCGGCACTAGTGTTGATTTTGCGGTAACGAATCGGTCGAATCGTATACGACATATCCCATCCAGTCACCTACGGGAGCACCACCCCATCCATCCCCATACTATGCGGACGTGGCGAAGACTGCTTATAGCACTGGATGACGACATAACGTCGCGTTTATATTGTCTCGCCCAGATAATCCAGTAAACGCGAGTATGTAATCCAGACGGAACTCCAATAAACGTTAGAACCGAGGCCACGCCTAGAAGAACGAAGAGTGCACCGAACAGTAAAAAGGTTTTGCGGTATCTTGAGTAATTTCCGTTCACAACATCAGTCTTTACTGAAATTAGCTAATACCGCAAATACTTATTGACGGAGTCCAGACGCCTTCTAATTATCGATGAGTTTGATGAAATCAGCAGCCGAGAAGACGGTCGCTCGAGACGGAAATAGCTTCGTAAGAACCTCCGTAGGTCTCAATTTGGAATAGAAGACTGAAGTTGCCGAAAACCCGACTTCGTGGGAATTGATGCTGGTCGTTTTTTAATCCGGAGTCGAGTTCACATAGAACTATTGTGAAGCCTACAAATTCCGGCCAAACGTTATCTGCACTCTCTTCGACACCTGAAAGTACCGGAACCAAACTCCGTGGCCCGCACAAACGCCGATGCCTACACCCATCAAGATCATAGCCGCTTCAGCCACACCGGGAGAAGAAGCCCGTAGTGCTGCCCCATCGGCAAAAATGAATGCTCCCTGCATACCGCCGACTGTGATTTGAATAAAGATCATCCATAGCGCATAACGAGCACGTCGCACGATACTAATAGCTGTAACTAGATTCCACGCAGCGAGGAATAAACAGAGAATTGTGAACGCGAACATGACACGCTCGACACCTCCTCGCAGTTCAGTCATCAATCGTAACTCGTTGTACACTCCACAGAATAATCCGAAGCAGTACCAAGCCAACCAGCCTCCAACACCGTCAAGAGGGTCCTTTGCAGAAGCAGACTGTTCGACGTGAGTCGATTCAAACGCAGTTTGAGGCGCAGGAGCTGGTCTACGTGCAATCTCGGCGTGGAGTGCATCGCGCGCCTCGGGAACGAGAGCGTTTGAGTCGGCCAGAAGCTGGACTAGCTGATGGTTAGACATACCGCGATACCGCTGCGCAAAATACGTCACAGACCCCCTCCCCTGCGAGTCGGCCAACTGTAACCGCAGTTGGGCAAATCGCTTTCGCCTCAACAGTCTAAACGCGATACTCCTCACATGATTGAAAAACGGGGTTATCGGAAACTTTGGCCAACCCAAGGATCTTTCAGTCGCTTTGGCCCATCGATACCCAGTGATACACTAAAGGTTAGATTGGTGACAGTGTTGCGAGGCACACCAGACAGGTCCTCGGCCGCACCGATCCACACATTCTCCGGACATTCCCGGAATCGAAGAGGTAACAAGCAGCCCCGATGGTCATTCTTCTCGTCATCATTCATGTCATCGTCTGCCTCTTCCTCATCGGCGTCGTCCTCCTCCAGCAGGGCAAGTCCGCCGACCTCGCCGGAGCCTTCGGCGGCCAGGGTTCGCAGACCGCCTTCGGCCCCCGCGGCGCCGCCAACCTCCTCACCAAGCTCACCACCTACTCGGCGATCGTCTTCATGCTCACCTCCATCGGCCTCACCATCCTGCTCTCGCGCGCCAGCGGCGACCACTCCGTCCTCTCCGGCACCGCGCACCCGACCAGCCAGACGACCCGCCAAGAAGTAACCTACCTCACGATCTTCCGAATGCGCAGGCCAACGGCCTGCGCATTTTTCGTACCCTTCATCACCCTCATCCAATGCCTCTAGAATAGACACATGATCCACGAAATCCTCCCCGTCGGCCCGCTCCAGTGCAACTGCTCCATCCTCGGCGACGAGACCTCCCGCGAAGCCATCGTCGTCGATCCCGGCGACGACATCCCCGCATCCTCGCCCTCCTCGCCAAGCACCATCTCACCGTCAAGCAGATCGTCATCACCCACGCCCACATCGACCACATCGCCGGCGCCCAGCAGCTCAAACACCTCACCGGCGCCCCCATCCTCTACAACCAGCTCGACCTCCCTCTGGTCACCATGATGGACGTCCAGGCCGGCTGGCTCGGCATCCCCACCCCCGACGTCCACGCCCCCGACGACGACCTCGACGACGGCAAACTCGTCGCCATCACCGGCCTCACCGGCTACCATCCTCCACACCCCCGGCCACACCGAAGGCAGCGTCTGCCTCTACCTCCCCGACCAGACCCTCCTCCTCGCCGGAGACACCCTCTTCGCCGGCTCCGTCGGCCGCACCGACCTGCCCGGCGGCAACACGCAGAAGCTCATCCGTCCATCCACGACCGTCTTCTCACCCTCCCAGACGAGTCACTGTCATCCCCGGCCACGGCCCCGCACCACCATCGGAGCAGAGCGCGAGTCCAACCCATTTCTTACAGTGACTAATAAAATCAATAACTTTAACAGAAATATCAAAACCAACACTTTACAAGCATCACATGAACTAGTAACTACCGTGGTTCAACCCCGTTACCCTCTTGATCCGCTCTATTCCGCTTACAAACTCCTGCAGTCGGCCCAATCAAACTCACCACCACCCGGCCGCTCCGCCATCCCATAAAAGCTCCCGGGATGCACCACCACCCCGCCTCCCGTAACAACATCCCAGCCGAATCATCCGCACCAACCATCTGAGGCAGCCGCAGGATCGCACTCCACCCCGCCTCCACCGCAAGCACATCGACCCCACCCTCCACCGCAACCCGCAGATTCTCCCGCACCCGCTCCAGAATCTGCCTCTGAATCCCCGCCTTCCTGCCAGCCAAACCGGCAGCGCCACTGCACCGGAGCGTTCATCGACAGAAACGTATCCGCAATCACCTCCAGCCGCCCCAGCGCCTGCCGCCGATCACCCTCCGGCCCGAACGCCACAATCCACCCCACCTTCATCTGCGGCAGCCCGGCGATCTTGCTCATCCCGCTCAGCACAAACGTCAGCACCGGATGCGGCCCCACCGCAAAGCTCCTCAGCCCCGCGGCCTCCTCCACCGGATAGTCCAGAAACACCTCATCCACAATCAGCGCCAGCCCATGCCGCGCACAGATCTCCTCCAGCCGCACCCGCTCCGCCGCCCACCGTCGCATGCCCAGTCGGATTGTTCGGATGCACCACCACAATCGCCCTCGTCCGCGGCCCAATCCTCCGCTCCAGCTCCGCAAAGTCGATCCACCATCCATAGTCGTAGAACAGCGGATAAGGCCGCAGCCGTCACATCCTCCAGGTCCGCCAGAAAATCGAACAGCGGATAGCTCGGCTGCGCCACCAGCACCTCATCCCCCGCATCGCACAGCAGCCGAAACAGATAGCTATACCCTCGCTGGTACTCGTCGTCAGCACCACGTCATCCGGATCGACCTCGCGCCCCATGATCCGCGTAGTACCCCGCCACTGCCTCCCGCGCCGACCGCATCCCCCGCGGATCCGGGTCATACACCAGCGCCCCCGCATCACCGAGCGGCGCAAGAATCGCCTCAGCGTCATACTCAAACCCACACACCGTAGGATTCGACACCGTCAGATCGATCAGCTCCCTCCCCGCCGCCCGCGCCTCACGGATCGCAGCCGCAAACCCACTCTCTCCGACATCCCAACCCGTCCGCGCCGAAAACCGATAGCTCACTCCTCCATGCTAATGCGAAGCCACCATACAACTCACTCGCTCAACCATCCCTTACAATTAACGCTCCTATGAACTCTATCCAGGCAGTCCTCTTCGACTACGGCATGGTCCTCTCCGGTGCACCCGACCCCGCTGCCTGGGCCCGCATGCGCTCCATCACCGGCCTCACCGAAGAACCTCTCAGCCGGGAGTACTGGGCTCACCGCCACGCCTACGACCGCGGCGACCTCACCGGCACCTCCTTCTGGCACAAGTCGCCTCAGGCGCAGGTATCGTCATCACTCCCGCGCAACTCGCCGACCTCATCGCCGCCGACACCGACCTCTGGCCACCTCAACCCGCCCATGCTCGACTGGGCCGAGCGCCTCCAGCGCGCCGGCATCCGCACCGGCATCCTCTCCAACATCGGCGACGCTATGGAAGTCGGCCTCCGCGCCCGCCACCATGGCTCGAAGCCTTCGACCACCACACCTGGTCCCACGCCCTCAACCTCGCCAAGCCCGAGCCCGCGATCTACCAACACGCCGCCGAAGGCCTGCAAACCCCACCCGAAAACATCCTCTTCATCGACGACCAGGCCGAAAACATCGCCGCCGCCCTCGCCGCAGGCATGCAGGCCATCCAATACTCCGACCACGCCACCTTCGAGCAGGAGATGCGCGCCCGTGGCCTCGACTCTCTCCTACAACTTGAGCGTCATTCGGCGCTCCCAAAACGGGAAGCTATAGTACTTCCGTAACGTCTCCCTCAACTTCTTCCATCACAACAATCGCCCCGCAATGGATATTTAAGGTCAGGCTGCACCAGCGTACTGCCCGCAGCCAATAACATATGAAGACACCGCTCTCTCCCCGACGTTTCGTTGCCGGCCTCTGCGGCTTCATAGCCTTAATCCTCAGCCTTCCACTTCAAGCCCAAGGTACCGGCCCCCAGCAACTCGTCTTCGCCGGTCTGCTCGGCTCCTCAAACCCCTCCCAGCTCAAGGCCAGTTCAACGCCATCCAGTCCGACGCCTCCGGCAACCTCTACCTCCTGCTCGACCAGAAGGACGGCGTCCGCCTCCTCAAGACCGACCCCACCGCAACCAACGTCCTCGCCCAGGCCCACTTCGGCGCAACCGGCGACATCGGCCTCGCCATCGCCCTCGACCCCTCCGGCAACATCTACATCACCGGCACCACCACCTCCGGCGCATCGCCGCCACCTCCGGCGCAGCCTTCCCCAGCCCGGCCGACACCTCTACCAACTCCTTCATCGCCAAGTTCGACCCCAACCTGAACCCCATCTTCCTCACCTTCGCCGGCAGCCGGCACGCATCGCCGCCGCCGCCATCGCCGCCACCGCCGACGCCGTCTTCATCACCGGCAGCATCTTCGCCGCCGACCCTCCCCGTCACGCCCTCCGCCATCATCCAGTCCCCCGCCTTCGGCAGCTCTCCAAAACGGCTTCGTCGAAAAGTTCAACGCCAACCGGAACCTCACTCCTCTACGCCACCTACCTCACCGGCCAATCCGCCAACAGCCAGCCCGACAACACCGCTCCCTCCGCCATCGCCGCCGACTCCGCCGACAACGCCTACATCGCCGGCTACACCTCCGCCTCCGGCTACCCCACCCTCACCGCCCTCGTCCCCAACATCGTCCCCGCCACTCCCAACACCACCTCCGGCTTCCTCACCAAGCTCACTCCCGCCGGCGACGGCCTCATCTTCTCCACCTTCATCCCCGGCCCCGGCATCACCTCCATCGCCCTCGACCCCGCCGCGCAAAACCTTCTCCTCTCCGGCTCCATCGCCCTCGGCCAGTTCCCTGTCGCCAACGTCGCCATCTCCGCTCGTCAACACCACTACCAGACCCTCCTGCGCCTCTCCGCTCGACGGCAGCACTGTCCTCGCCTCCACCCTCCTCGCCCCCGGCACCCAATCCTTCGTCACCCCCGCGCCCAACGGCGCAGCGTGGATCGCAGGCACCGAGACCATCACCTTCCTGGCTCCTCCCACTCACACCGCTAGCGACCATCGGCAACAGCTTCGCCCTCCACGTCACCGCGCAAAACACCATCGACCAGACCGTCCGCTTCGGCGGCCTTCCCACCACCAACCCAAACTTCGCCAGCGCCCCGTCACCCTCACCGGCTCACCGCCGACCCCACCGGCCAGCCCACCTTCGCCGGCAGCGCCTCTCCCACCGCCAGCGCCACCCTCCTCGCCACAGAAACCTACGACCTGCCCCTCACCAACGCCCCACCCCCGCGCTTCCCTCAAACATCCGCTCAGCCGCGCTCTCCCCCAGCGCCTGCACCGGCAGCAGCCTCTGCGCAGGCTCAGCCGCCTACCTCGCGAAACTCAACCCCACCACCACCGCACCCAGCCTCGCCCTCTCCACCGACGACTCCCCCAACCTCACCCTCCGCAACCTCGGCTCCTCCCCGCCACCAACCTACAACTCACCGCCACCAGCTTCACCCTCGCAACGAACTGCCCGACCACCCTCGCCGCGGGCCGAGTGCAGCATCGCCCTCACCGGCACAGCGCCACCGGCACCCTCACCGTTCAGCCACAAACGCCACCACCCAAACCGCGACTCTGCCCACCCCAACAGCAACCCCGAACCCAATCGTCTTCTCCCCCAAAGAACTCGACTTCGGCATCCAGACCTCCACCAGCCCCATCGCCACCGAACCGTCACGGTCACCAATCTCAGCAGCTCCCCTCAAACCTTCACCTCGCAACTCGGCAGCAACCAAGCCACTCCCTACATCTTCGCCGAGTCCTCCAGCGACTGCCCCACCTCCGGCACCCACCCACTAAAACCCTCGCCCCCGGAGCGACCTGCCACATCACCCTCAGCTTCACCCCATCCTCCACACCCGCCAACGACGGCTTCGCGCAAATCCCTTGGACCATCGGCACCGGCGCAGTCCTCCTCACCGGCTACACCCAGGCCGCCGCCCTCAACCTCTCAGCCACCGAGATCGACTTCGGCACCCAGTTCAGCACCGCAACCAACACAAGCCCCCACCTCCCACGCTACCTCTACCTCTCCAACAACTCCGCCAACCAGATCACCCACACTCCCGTCACCCTGCAAGCGCCCTTCACCCTCACCGACCACTGCCCCACCACCCTCGCCCCACACAGCATCTGCCAACTCGCGATCACCTACCAATCCCCCGTCACTCCATCCGCCGACTCGACCACCCTCACCCTCGACGAAGGCCTCACCGTCCTCATCACCGGCACCAGCTCCCCCAGCCCACCGGCATCGGCCAATCCGTCAACCCCAACCTCACCGTCACCCCCACCACCTCAACTTCCCCACCGCCGTCCTCGTCACCACCACCTCCAGCACCACCCAAACCGTCACCATCGGCAACACCGGCGCCGTCGCCTTCCCACTCGCCCTCACCCTCACCGGCGACTTCACCGACACCACCGACTGCACCGCCACCCTCCCCGGCAACTCGACCTGCACCGTCCTCATCACCTTCGCCCCCTCCCAGCCCGGCACACGTCAGGGTCTCCTCTCCGTCACCGCCGGCAGCTCATCGACACCCACCTACGTCATCCTCAGCGGCACCGGCACCCCCATCCTCACCACCGGCAACAACACCCTCGCCTTCGGCAGCGTCATCGTCGGCCAGCCCTCCGTCCAGTGGTTCAAGATCACCGCGCCCTTCCCCACCCTCACCGCCACCACCTCCGCTCCAGACTTCAAAGCCATCCTCGTAGAAGACACCGGCTTCGGCCACGGCCAGCCGCCACCCTCCGCCTTCCTCACCACCTTCACCGGCTCCTGCACCAACTGCTGGCTCGGCGTCCAGTTCACCCCCTCCGCTCCCGGCGCCCAAACCGCATCCGTCACGCTCTCCTCCAGCACCTCCGGAACACCCGCCCCACTCACCCTCACCGGCACCGGCCTCGCGCTCACTGGCCTCATCCTCAACCCCACCACCCAAGACTTCGGCTCCGTCCCCGTCCACAGCAGCAGCGCCCCATCCTCTTCACCCTGACCAACCTCACAACCGCCGCAGTCACCATCACCACTCCGACCCTCACCGGCGACTTCGCCCTCAGCCCGATCCCCACCGGCGGCCAACCGTGCAACGGCACCCTCGCCCCCAACGCCTCCTGCTTCTTCAACGTCGTCTTCGCCCCCACCGCCACCGGCCAGCGCACCGGAACCCTCACCCTCCAGACCTCCACCGGTCCCATCACCGCCACACTCACCGGCTTCGGCACACCCGACCCCGGCCTCGCCCTCAACCCCGCAGCCCTGATCTTCAACAACGTCCCCGGCCCCACCGCCACCCAGCAAACCATCACCCTCACCAACACCGGCACCGCCACCCTCCAGATCGCCACCCCACACTCACTCACCATCCCAAGCTTCTCCACCGACCACCACCTGCACCACCCTCGCCCCCGGCGCCACCTGCACCATCACCGTCACCTTCACCCCCACCGACCGCCCCCGTCACCGACACCCTCCTGATCCCCGTCACCAGCTCCACCTCCGGCGCCACCACCTACACCGTCCCACTCACCGGCGCCTACACCACCGAATCTGCAGGCCTCCAGATCATCCCCAACCAGGCCGACTTCGGCCCCAACGCCACCAGCACCCTCGGCAGCACTCGCCAGTTCACCATCAACAACCTCACCTCAAAGTCCCTCGCCCTCAACATCGCGCTCCCCCGCCAGTTCGTCCTCAGCGGTCCCGCCTGCGCCGCCCTCGCCCCCAACGCCTCCTGCAACTTCAACGTCACCTTCCTCCCCCTCACCAACGGCGACATCACCGGCACCCTCTTCGCCCAAGCCAACCCCACCGACGGCTCCGCCACCCTCAACGGCCTCGGCTTCGTCGAAGGCTACGGCATCGGCTCCGCCAGCCCTCACCATCACCGGCAACATCATCCCCAATCAAAACCCCTCCCAGCGCGTCCTCAACTTCGGCCAGGTCCCCTCCGGCCAAAGCGGCACCCAAACCCTCACCCTCACCAACTCCGGAACCACCCCGCTCACCATCCGCCGCCTCACCAGCCAGTGGCCCTTCCTCATCACCGCCACCACCTGCGGCACCACGCTCACGCCCACACAAAGCTGCACCGCCACCCTCACCTACACGCCCACCAACCAGGTCGCCACCGGCACCACCTCGCCCCTCCCCACAAACGACACCGGCACCCTCACCATCGAAAGCGACGCCCTCACCGCCCCGACCTCATCAATCTCACCGGCTCCGCTGCTCCCCTCTCTGTCGCCGCCCCCACCAACAACGCCCCCCTCGTCTCCTACGCCCTCTCGCAAAGCTCCCTCACCTTCCCCACCACGCAAGTCGGCAATGCCAGCAACTCACAAACCGTCACCCTCGCCAACACCGGCACCACCACCATCCACATCACCGCCCTCCAAACCACACCCGACTTCACCTTCGAGAGCAACTGCGGCGACGCCCTCCTCCCCTCCGCCAGCTGCATCATCATCGTCACCTTCTCCCCACAGCCCGTCGCATCAAACACCACCACCAACCGCATCTCCGCCCTCGAGATCACCTCCGACTCCAGCACCGCGCTCGACTTCATCAGCCTCCTCGGCGCCGCCACCCCGTCCCCAATCGTCATCTCACCCATCTCCCTCAACTTCGGCTCCGTCCAACTCGGCAGCACCACCACACTCCCCCTCCAGATCACCAACACCGCCACCACCCCCGCCACCTTCCAAGGCATCACCGCCTCAGGCGACTACTCCGCCACCAGCGACTGCCCCACCGCCGGCAGCCCGCTAGCCCCCGCCACAAGCTGCACCGCACAGATCACCTTCGCCCCCACGCAAACCGGCACCCGCACTGGCCTCGCCAGCGTCGCCACCTCTCTCAGCACTCTGCCAATCAACATCCCCCTCACCGGCACCGGCATCCAGTCACACCTCCAAGCCGTCCCCTCCACACTCAACTTCGGCGACATCGCCGTCGGCGCCTCCGCCGCCCAAACCCTCACCCTCACCAACACCGGCACCGCCCCCATCACCGGCCTCACCCTCGCCCTCACCGGCGACTACGCCATCACCGTGCCTTGCACCACCACCACGCTCTACCCCCGGCACCAGCTGCCAGATCACCGTCACCTTCACCCCCACCACCCTCGGTCCACGCAACGGCACCCTCACCGCAACCAGCCCCAACACCACCGCACCCGCACTCACCATCCCACTCACCGGCACCGGAGTTCCCAGCGGCACCTTCTCGCTCACCGTCAACGGAGCCGCCTCCGCCACCGCAACCATCCCCAGCGAGCAAGCCGCCGACTACACCCTCCAGCTCACCCCGCAGTCCGGCTACATCGGCACCGTAGTCCTCAACTGCACACCCATCACCCCCGGCCCCAACGCCACCTGCTCGCTCCTGCCCTCAAGCATCGCCCTCAACGGCACCCCACAAAACTCCATCGCAAACATCAACACCGTTACCGAGTTCATCCCCACCCCAACAACAGCAACACGCAGCAATCACCAACGCGCAATCCTCTGCCTGCTCCCCGCGTCCCTCCTCTTCTTCTGGACCACAAGAAGATCAAACCGAAAAAAAACACAAACGTTCCTCATAGCCTCTCTAATAACCTTCGCAAGTTTCTGGATCTCCGGCTGCGGACGCGGCGGCACCGACCCCAACCTCCGCTTCACCCCACCCGGCACCTACCAATACCAGATCACCGCCAGCTCCACCACCGGCGTCCAACTCACCCAGACCGTCACCCTCAACCTCATCGTCACCGCCCACTAACCCAACGCCTCCCCAAAAATAACCTCGGCACCGAAGGCAAACAAGCCTCCGATGCCGACAGAAATCCAATTCAACATCACGGTCGCTACTTCGCCGACACCCTCGTCAACTGAGTCGCAACCGAAACCCACTGCCCGCCCCTGTTCTCCCAGACGTCCATCCAGTTATAAGTTCCGCTGCTGCTCTTCCCCTTGTAAGAGCTTACTTCGTCATCAAACCCCTGCACGAATGCAACATTGCCAAGCACACGCACGTGAACGTCATGCAGCTTAAAACTGGTAACAACCAGCGCTCCAGACCTCACATCGTCGATGAACCCAGCCTTCGTCCCCATCGTGCCGCTCTCGCTCTGCATCGTCCAGTCATCCGCCACCAGCTTCGACAAGGTCGCGGTATCCTTCTGAATCATCGCCGTCCCTAATGCAGCTTCATAGTCGTTGATCTTCTTCTCGGCCGTTGGCACATCCTTCGCCACCGCCACACAAGTAAGCAAAATGCTCGTAGCAACTATCGAAATCATTCGTTTCATCATTGCTCCTCCTCCTGATATCACGTTCGCCATCCATTGGGCCCGAATCCACAACGTGCAACTGACTCCCAGGAATAAGGCTCGACCTCATCTGTTCTTCTGCTGTTGTTCGTAGTACCGGCGCGCCTTCGCCCTGTTACCGCAGTCCTTCATGTCACACCAACGCCGCCTCTTTCCGCGGCTCTCATCGACAAACAGCCATCCACACTGTCCGCCTTCGCAAATCCCTATCCGCGCAGCACGAGGAGAGCAGAATAAAGACAACGCCTCGCCCGCGAGAATCGCCCGAAGCTGCGCCGAAACCCGCGCCGGATCAGGCCTCCACCGCAGGCCATCCCGCCCGTTGACCACACCTGGCTTCGAGCCATTCGCCTGTTCACGAATCGCAAGCAGATCGTCCTGGGGAATGCGCTCCCCCCGCGCGATCGCGAGACCCACTCGATAGATCGACTCACGAAGCTGTACAACCTTACCCATCGGCGATCGACGCTGCAGCAGCTCAAGATAAGCCTCAGGTCCAGTCAGCCCTATCTGAACCGTCCACCGAACAAACAACTCCCAATCCAGAAGCATCTCGTCAGGTTTGGCGGCAAGGTGCTCTCCAGCGGTATTACAAAAATCAAGCGCAAGATGGCCACCAATGACAGGGGAAGCAACAGGCCTCGAAAGTGCAGCTCTTACAGCAACATCGCTCATAGCCCAACACTCCTGCCGTGACACCACCAGCTTCAATTCAGTTTTATACCATCTAACCGGTTAGAAAGCAAGAACAAAAGACACCCAACGCTAAACTACGAACAGTACATTGTTGTTTTGTTTTTTCAACCGAACACTTGCACTCAGAGGCAGAGTGGCCAGTGCAGAATCCAACAGGCCGTGTGAGAAATCACAGCCTCTGATCCACCTTGACTCGCCTCGGCGCGCCTTCCGCCACCAGCAACATCGCCCCTGCAAACAGCAGCGTATCCCAAACGTAATTCGCCCCTTCCAACACCGCGGGTGCGCCCGATGCCATCAGCAGAATCGGCAGATAAAGAAGCACTGTAAGCAGCGTCATCACCAAACCCACCATCGCCGCCCCGTCGCGGCAATATCTCCGAATCAATATCGCCACCCCGCCCCCGATACAAACCAGTCCCGTCAAAAACGCCCACACATGAGGCCCCGGCACCCACGGCGGAGTCAACTTCGCCAGCGGAACCCCCGGCGCAAACTGCGGATACAGTATCAACTCCACGCCATACACCATCAACACAACAGCAACAACCACGCGTCCGATCCACACCGCCGCACTCCCATCGCGATCTTGCGCTCCACGCCACAAAGATCCCGCAAGCGCCAGCGCACCTGCGCCAAAGCTAAGATCGCGCAACGCCACATTCCAGATGACTCTGTCGTGCGCATGGGCCACCACATTCGGCAAATGCATCATCACCACAAACAGAAAAAACATGATCGCTAGCAGCGTCGCGGTCAAACGAACGCGTATCCCAAGCGCCAGACTCAAAGCCGCAGCGATCAACGCAACGCCGACGAAGTATACCCAGAACAACCGCACCGGCATCCACACAGGAACAGCCCCAATGATCATCCGCCCAAGCGCCAGATGCTCCGTCCCAAAGGCCGCCAGCGGTGCCGCATAGAGCACTCTTCCAACCGCAACAAGTTTGTCCAGCCCCACCGAAGCCTGCAACTCTCCTCTCGCGGCAACAAGCCCAATTACAAGGACAACCACCCCCACAGCGCATATCCAGACATTCAAGCTCGGCGGCACAAACACCTCTTCCCTATTTTAAAATTCCGACAAAAGCCGTTCCGTTTCGAGCGCTACCGAATCTTCTTCCAAAGCAGATCTTCGTTATTTCTGCGGTCGATCATCATGTCCACATGCCCCGCAGCATCGCGATGAAACAACCGCCGCCCCTCCACTCCCACACGAAAAAACAGATCCGGAGACTCCGGCAGAAGTTGGTACGGCTTCCCCGAGCTGCGCTGCGCATACAACTCACTACCCTGCCGCGTCACTGTAAGCACGTTTCCAGGAGCCAGCTCATACGTCCCCACATAGTCGTTCAACATTGCCTCCGCAACCTCTCCCACCGCCGGGTCTTCGTAGTACCGCAACGTCTGGCTCGCAACAATCTGCCACGCCTGATTTCGATACAACCACGTATCCGTCGAGTGATAACGAGCATGCAGCTCCCGCCCAAACACTGTCTCCACCTCATCGCAGTCATAACTCAAAATCGCGACGTTATTCGCAAACAGCGACTTCGGATGCACCACCCGAATCGTGCCGCTATAGCCCGCAGGCAAAGGCTGCAGATCTTCCATCAATGCTGCCTTATCCATCGCTCTGCCCTTCTCATCGAAGAACATTGCATCCTCTGCGACATACCTCTTCCATGGCGCCTGATTACCAGGACCAACCGCATCGTACAGCTCCTGTGTTCGCTGAACCAGTACCACTTCTGTGATCTTCGGCATATCCACTCCGCGCGCCGCTGGGCACACGAAGACCGCCACAACCAACGAAGCAACCAGACCTCGCCTCATCTCACTCTCCTTCAGACAACGCCGACCCACGCTCTGGTTCGTAAGTACGCTGCCCGAAGCTCAGAGTTCCCCTAAATCAATCGCCTCACTGTCCGTACAGTCGATCTCGAATCCAGTACGTCCCGTTACTCCAATCGATCCGCGTCCCATCTTTGCTTATCGTCCCTGTAATCCTCGTTCCCTGCCAGTTCGTCCTCACACCCCACTTGCCATTGAACGATCCGGTAGCCCTGTCCCCACTCTCGTTCTGCAGCGTCAGATTTCCCCGTCGCTGTTGAATCGAGCACTGCAGCGATCGATTCCCATTCGGATACCAGTTCCCATTCAAGTTGGGCGTCTGATACCCGCCTCCGCCACCACCACTGGAGCAACGAGCCCAGAACGTTCCATTCGACCAGCTGATTCGCCGGCCACCTCCACTTAGCGTCCCCGTCACAAACTGCCAGCCTGGAGCAACGATCTGGTTGTTTCCCTGCAGATTTCCAATCGACGTACTCCCACTCTCATTCGTCAAGTTCAGAATTGGTCCATTACTGCTGATCGACGCTTGCTTCGAAGGATCTCCCTGCGCGCACCACGCCCCCAGAAACCCCGTCCCCCGCTGGTTGTTTCTTCGCTGCTGATCCTGCTGCTGCCCCTGCTGTGACGGATCCGGCGACGGCCCCTGCGGAGCCTGCGAATCCGACGGCATCGTCGGCATACTCGGCATTGGTGGTCCCTGCGGTATCGAAGGCGCCTGCGGCGGCGGAGGCATCAGCTGAGCCATCCCAACAGTAGCTCCAACAACAAAAACGACGACGCCAATCCAAAACACATACAAAGCTGCTCTCTCAAAGCGCACTGGACTCATTGTGGCTCTCCTCCTAATTCGAATGCGAAGCCATTATCCTCCGGCACTTCACCCCGAAGACAAAGAAATTCCACACACGTCGTCACTCGTCGGTCCCGCAGATGAAAACAATCAATCCAGGTGGATCGGTCCCGCCGGAAGGGCCAGCAGCTTCTTCACCACGTCCGACAAACGCGCAAGGTGCTCCGACATCTCCTCGGCCAGATCCTTCGCATCGCCGCCGCTCAAACCCTGCCCCGCCAGGTACACAACGTTCGTCAGGCTCTGCAGTGGATTGTTGATCTTGTGCGCAAGATCGTTCGCCATGGCGGCAGCAGCAGTGGCGCGAGCCCGATCCATCAGTAGTTTCTGCTGTCGCTGCTGCCTCACACCCATCGCAGCAAAGTTCGCCAGCACCTGCATCATCCGAACGTCGTCTCCGTCGAACGCCTTATCCCGACCATGCGCCATCACAAAGATCGTGCCGCGAGTCTCTCCCTCATCCCAAGGAAGCAGAATCCCATCGGTCACCTCAGGCGCTTCGACCCCCAGCAGATCGAAGAAACGCTGCTTCACGCGAAACAGTTGTGGCTGCCCGCGCTCCAGGCAAACTCCACACGCACTCGGCCAACGCGGAAGCACCGCATTCAGAAATCCCGAGTACGCTCCCGCAGTAGCGACCCAGTGATAGAACTCAGCATCGCTCCCGTCCTCCCGTTCGATGCTGATGCCCGAGCTGTCCGCGCCACACAACTCCACCGCCGCATTCACCAACTCCTGCAGAACCGTATCCGGACTATCGACAAAGGCACGTGCCACCCGACGCATTCCTTCCATCTGGGTCACGGCATCGCGTTCATGCAGGCGTCTCTCCGCAAACGAAGGATCAGTTTGCAGGTCGATAACCTCCAGACCGGTGTCAGTCAAACTCGAAGTCGCTATGGCCATGTCAATACTCCCCATCCTTGCGCTAGACGACAGAGAGATGGACTGCCTGAACGCGATAGACGGCCAAACCCGCCAATCGGATGCCAGGACCAGTTCGTCTTAGGGAGGCCAGTGCCGAATAGATCAGAGTGAATCATAAGCGAACCAGTGCGACACCGTAAAAAGAATAAAAATATTCAAAAATCGTGGCGCATTTTTCGGAGCCTGAAAATGCGTCGCTAAGCCACCACACTTACCACGCATCACACCACAAATTCACCACAAACTACCACGCAAAAACAGGCACTTTTTCCAAAACCCCCTTGAAAAATGCCTGTTAAACCGCAGTTTTCCCCCAATCCACCACGCCGGATTTTTTCTGCAAAATCTATCGCCGAACCGACCCAGTCGACACCGGAACCTGCTCCACGATCTCGATGCCAAATCCCTGCAGCGCAGGGACATGCGTTGGCGTATTGGTCAGCAGCCGAATCTTGTGAATCCCCAGATCCGACAGAATCTGCCCTCCCAAACCCACCTGCCGCAGCGTCCTCTGGGCCCGGTCGTCGCTCCCCTCCCGCGCCCGCTGCTCCCGATGCAACACCACCCGCGCCGGCGTAACCCCTTTATCTACACCAAAACCCGCGCTCCCATTGTGCAAATACACCAACGCACCTTTACCAGCATCCGCAATCATGCGCAGCGACTGCTCCACAACCGCTCTGCAATCACACAGCGTCGTCGAAAACACATCCCCCGCCAGACAATGCGTATGCACCCGCACCGTCACAGGCTCATCGCCCATCACATCGCCATAAACCAGCGCAATATGCGACTCCCCACCTTCCACTTCGCTCTCATACGCAATCATGCGAAACTCACCATGCGCCGTAGGCATCAGTGACTCAGCCACGCGATGGATATACCGTTCATTCTGTAACCGATAACGGATCAAATCCGCTACCGTCACCATCTTCAGCCCATGCTCCGCGCAAAACTTAACCAGGTCCGGAACCCGTGCCATGGTCCCATCGTCGTTCATGATCTCGCAGATCACACCCGCCGTCACCAACCCCGCCATCCGCGCCAGATCGACCGAAGCCTCAGTCTGTCCAGCGCGCACCAGCACACCACCCTTACGCGCCCGCAGCGGAAACACATGCCCCGGCCGCGCCAGATCATGCGCCGTCGACTTTGGATCAATCGCCACCTGAATGGTATGAGCCCGATCCGCCGCAGAGATGCCAGTCGTTACACCCTCACGAGCCTCAATGCTCTCAGTAAACGCCGTCCCGAACCGCGACGTGTTCTCCTGCGTCATCGGCCCCAACCGCAGATAATCCGCGCGCTCCTCCGTCAGTGTCAGGCAGATCAGCCCGCGACCATACTTCGCCATGAAGTTGATCGCCTCTGGCGTGACAAACTCCGCAGCCAGCGTCAGGTCGCCTTCGTTCTCGCGGTCCTCATCATCGACCACTACAACCATCCGACCAGCTTTGATCTCTGCAACTGCCTCTAACACGTCAGCAAACATGGCTTCACCTTTCACGGCACAACTCATTCGACGCAACCAATGCTACGCCCGTCGCAGAAAAACAAACGCCGTCCACACAGGACGGCGTTTGTTTTTACAATCGAATTACAAAATCTGCATCAACCACTTACAAAGTCGACTCGATCTCGAATCCCCAGGCTTCCAACAGCGCCTCAGGAATGTACTTTGAATTCTTGTTTCTCCGGGCCCACTCACGAAGCCTGGTCGATCGAATGTACTGGTCAGGAGTCAGCTTGAACTCCTTCACAACCTGCTCGAACGATGTTACCGTTGGGACAACCGGCCCGATCGGCTCAGGCTTGCCCCAGTTTGGATTTCCACGACGCTTTGCCATATCTTTATCAGTACCTCTTCAAAGATTAACTTCCCGCACTTCATCTACTCAGAAAAAACTCGCAACCCTCATTCTAAGGCATTTATGCGCCAAAAGCAAGCGCGTAGCGGCCTTCGAACAGGGGACTTTCGCCACCTTCCCCCGCAACTTCAACGCCATCAGCGCTGTTTGAGCCAAAGCGTTCATTCCCCAGCCGCACACACAGTACGTCTCTTGACTCGTGACTTCAGCTCTCTCTGAATGTAGTCATGAAATGCCCCGACATACACTCATTGACTCCTCTATTCGACAGGTCATACCCGGGCTATCTCCCGCCACATCCGGATCCAGCCCATGAGCCTGGCATCATATCGGCCAAGAGTCCTTCCTCGTTGCGCAGCAGCTCTTTACGAAAAGCACGTGAGCACTCCTTTCGAATTCATCTTTTTCTCAAGCTTACGTCCGGGCGTTTCTTCAATGGATGACGATTTGAAGCCACTACAAAGGGATCGGCGCAGCGACAAACTCGTAGCAAACACAAAAATGACAGACTCAGCCCTGCATCATTAAGTTTCTTCACTGTCGAGAATCCTTCAACAGAATCAATAGGGATTCTCGCAGTTGATATGTTAAGGTAGCTTTACAGTCGCGGCTTCCGCGAGAGTTTTGCCGCCGTAACGGGTAGAGTTGGGTGAGTGCCAACCAAAAACTTCAGACGTGAACCGCATGGGGGCGGATGAGCACAAAAGTTGCTCTGAAACACCGGACACAGTACCTGTATGACAAAGCGGTCTTACTTGGTCCACAGGTTGTACAGTTGCGCCCCGCCCCGCATTGTCGCACCCCGATTCTCAGCTACTCCCTCAATGTCACTCCCACCGCACATCACCTCAACTGGCAGCTCGACCCCAGCTACAATCATCTGGCCCGCCTTCTCTTCTTCGAAAAGACGAAAGAGTTTGTTGTGGAAGTTGACCTCATAGCAGAACTGTCGCACTTCAATCCATTCGATTTTTTTCTGGAACCCGGAGTTGAAAGTTATCCCTTCGAGTATTCCCCGGATTTGGCGAAAGATCTCGAACCCTATCGTGCGATTGAACCGGCTGGTCCTCTCCTCCGGGCCCTTCTTAAAACACTGTCAGACAAGAAGTGCGGAACGATTGCCTTTCTGGTCGACTTGAATCACAAGATACGAGACGAAATCAACTATCTGGCCCGTCTCGATCCAGGAGTGCAGGCATGCGAAGAGACTCTGGAAACGCACACCGGATCCTGCCGCGACTCTGCATGGCTACTTGTGCAGTGTCTCCGGCATTTAGGAATCGCTGCGCGCTTTGTCTCTGGATATCTGATTCAGTTGGCAGCGGACGAGCAAGCAGTAGAAGGTCCAACCGGTCCGCAAACAGATTCAGCGGATTTGCATGCATGGGCAGAAGCATTTTTACCCGGCGCAGGCTGGATCGGGTTTGATCCGACCTCAGGCCTGATCGTAAGCGAGGGACACATCCCACTCGTCTGCACTCCAAACGTCTCCAAGGCCGCACCTATCAGCGGCACCGTTGAACAAGCTAACGTGGACTTTAGTTATTCGATGTCCATTCGTCGCCTGAACGATACACCACGAACCTCCAAACCCTTCACAGAGGAGGACTGGGTGCAGGTTGAACGCGTCGCGCACAGCATCGATGCAGATCTTGAGGCGCACGACGTACGCCTGACCATGGGAGGCGAGCCCACCTTCGTCGGCATCGACGAGCCCCAAAGTCCTCAATGGAACATCGACGCCCTTGGCCCAATGAAACGAACTCGCGGCCTGGATCTCATCCAGCGCCTGCGTGCGAGGGTGGCATCCGGCGGACTGCTCCACTACGGACAGGGAAAGTGGTATCCAGGCGAACCCTTGCCGCGTTGGGCGCTGAGTTGCTATTGGCGTACTGATGGAGTTCCCGTCTGGGAGAATATCGACCTCATCGCTCGCGAAGACAAAGATTACGGCTTCAGAACGACCGATGCTCTAAGGTTCATGGAAGCTCTCGCGCACCGCCTTCAGGTGAGCCCCGAAAACCTGCTCCCTGCTTATAACGCCGATAGCGAGAACACCGAACCGGCCGGATACATCTTGCCCATTCGCCGCCGCCAGCCTGCGGGCCAGCTGGTGTGGTCGAGCCAGCTATGGTTCCCTCGTCCTGAGCGCCTTCTGCTCACGCTTGGCGACTCTCCCATAGGCTATCGAATACCAACTGAAGCAATGCCCTGGGTAGCGCCGGACGAGGTTGAATACGAATACGAAGATGCCCCCTTCGCGGATCGAATCAAGCTCCCAACAAACTCTATCCACCGCATGGAACTCTTCCATCTAACTCCCGCAGGAGACCCGTTGCCTGCTCTATCGGCTACCGCAGAGCAGGCGCACGAGTTGATTCGGCCATCGCTATGCGTCCAGGCTCGAGACGGACGCATGCATGTTTTTCTGCCTTACGCGTCTAAGCTGTCGGACTATCTCGACGTAATCGCCGCCATCGAAGACACATGCCAATATCTGCAAACGCCGGTGTGGCTGGAAGGCTACACACCTCCATCCGATCCGCGGCTGCGATCATTCAGCGTCACTCCCGACCCGGGCGTACTTGAGGTAAACCTGCCGCCCGCCAGCAACTGGGACGAACTGGAACAGATCAATACGCTACTCTTCGAGGAGGCTCGCCGAAACCGACTGACAGCCGAGAAATTCACCTACGACGGCGGCCATATCGCTACAGGCGGCGGCAGTCATATCGTAATCGGCGGAGCCACGTGCTGGACAGTCCCTTTCTGCGACGCCCCGACTTGCTGCGCAGCATGGTCGCTTTCTGGCAGAACCATCCATCGCTCTCGTATCTCTTTTCGGGCATGTATGTCGGCCCGACAAGTCAGTATCCGCGAGTGGATGAGGCCCGCACCGATGCCCTGTATGAACTTGAGGTTGCGTTCAGCAATCTTCCCTCGAGCGATTGTCCTCCTTTTATTGTGGATGGCCTGTTCCGCAACCTGCTCGTTGATGTCACGGGAAACTCGCACCGCGCCGAGTTTTGCATCGACAAACTATATCCGCCAGAGGGCCTCGGACTGCGCCTTGGTCTGCTTGAGCTGCGCGCCTTTGAGATGACTCCTCATGTGAGAATGGGGCTGGTTGAGCTGCTGCTGATCCGCGCTCTGGTCTGCGCGTTCTGGAAACACCATTTGAAGGCAGGCTGATTCGTTGGGGTACGGCGCTTCACGACCGTTTCATGTTGCCGTCATTTTGTTCAGCGCGATTTCTCCGATGTCCTCGCCCATCTGCGCCGGTCCGGCTACGAATTTGAAGAGAAGTGGTTCGCTTCGCACTTTGAGTTTCGCTTTCCGAAGATCGGCTCGATCGCGTCAGACGGAGTCGAACTCGAGCTGCGCCAGGCCCTCGAACCCTGGAATGTACTTGCTGAAGAGACCAACTCAGGCAGAACAGTTCGCAGCGTGGACTCCTCGCTCGAACGGATACAGGTGAAGCTGTCCGGATTCATGACGGAAGCCCGGTATGTGGTTACGTGCAATGGACGCAAAGTGCCGCTCCATTCCACAGGCGACCCCGGAGAAGCGATAGCCGCTGTACGATACCGCGCTCGACGGCTGTCAAGCGACATTACACCCAACAGTTCCCCTCCACGTGCCTCTTGTCTTCGACATTATCGATTGCTGGAAAGAGCGCTCCATCGGCCGGTGCATCTACCATGCCGTACCACCTGACGGTCGCATGTACACCACACCGCCGCTCAACGCTGCAGAGGCCGACGAGCGACGCCTGGAACGCTTTCAAACATCCAATCCTCCGCTTGGCACAATTGCAATGCCGGCGGAAGAGATCAACCCGGTCTTCCCCATGACTCTTGACTTGCGTTTGCCCGCGCCCGCACATAAGATCCACATCGAGAAACCGGGGCTTGTCCCATGACTGTCGATCTCTATCAAACCTCGCTCCACTACGGAGCGGTCTACGACGAGTTGTCGGCCGATGGTGTCACTCCTCGACCGCATTGGGCACATCTGATGGAGTCGCTACGAACGATCGGCCCCGAAGAGCTTGGACGGCGGTGGAGCCGCGCCGAACGCCGCATTCGTGAGAACGGGATCACCTACAACATATACAGCGATCCGCTCGGCGCAAACCGCGCATGGAGAATCGACATTGTTCCGCTGCTCATTTCGGCGGACGAGTGGCGCTTCATCGAAGCGGGCATCATTCAGCGCGCCGAATTGCTGAGTAGCCTGCTTCAAGATTTATACGGACCGCAGAAGCTTGTGGCCGAAGGGCATTTTCCTTCCGCTCTCCTCTATGCGAATCCGGCATTCCTTCGGCCTCTGGTGGGCGTGCCTGTCCCTGCGCACAGTTATCTGCACATGCTGGCCGTTGACCTTGCCCGCTCTCCAGACGGTCAGTGGTGGGTGCTCGCCGACCGCACGCAGGCTCCCTCAGGCAGTGGCTACGCGCTCGAGAACCGCACAATCGTCTCCGATGTTTTACCCGATCTCTTCCGTACTTCAAACGTACTGCGCCTTGCGCCGTTTTTCCGCGCACAACGCGAAGCTCTTACCAGCCTCGCTCAGAGCGATAATCCGCGAATCGTATTGCTCACTCCGGGACCGCTCAACGAAACCTACTTCGAACACTCGTATCTCGCCCGCTATCTGGGATTCACTCTGGTCGAAGGCGCAGATCTCACCGTGCGCGATCGTTGTGTCTATCTCAAGACCGTCGACGGGTTGGAGCAGGTCCATGTCATCTTGCGGCGAGTGGATGATAGCTTCTGCGATCCGCTGGAGCTGCGGAGTGATTCGCTTCTCGGTGTGCCAGGCCTGGTCGATGCCATCGTAGCCGGAAACGTCAAGGTCGCGAATGCATTGGGGAGCGGAGTGATCGAGACGGCCGCGGTCATGCCATTTCTTCCTGGCCTCTCCAGGCATCTTTTAGGTGAGGAACTCAAACTCCCGTCTGTTGCAACATGGTGGTGCGGACAGGAATATGCACTCGACTGGGTACTCGACCACCTCGATTCAGTGGTGGTGAAACCAGCGTTTCCGTCGCGCGGTATGGAGCCAGTCTTCGGCGCAGAACTCCCACACGCCGAAAAGCGCAGATTCGCCGAACAATTGCGCGCACACCCTCATGAGTATGTCGCACAGGAGCAGATCGCTTTATCAACTGCCCCCGTGTGGGACAACGGGCACCTCAACTCGCGCAGCGTAGTACTGCGAACGTACGTGCTCAATACTGGCAACGGATGGGTTGCAATTCCAGGAGGCTTGGTGCGCGTCGCCGAGTCAGCGGGGTCGGTCGTCTCAATGCAGCGCGGCGGACATAGCAAGGATGCCTGGGTACTCTGGGACGGCCCCGTCGATACATTCAGCATGCTGCACCCACGCAATGAGCCAGTCGAGTTGCGCCGTGTCTCGCGTGCCGTTCCGAGCAGTGTGGCTGACAATGTCTTCTGGTTGGGGCGGTACGCTGAGCGCGCCGAAAACATAGCCCGGCTCTTGCGTCCCATGGTCTCTCGTGTACGACGGGCAGATGAGGCGGAACTTGGCTGCCTCCTTCGCCTGCACAGCTGCCTGGAGACTAGGCACGCGAAGTTGCCAAAGTCCAAGGACAGACGACCGACGTCGCTTGAACTCGAACATGAGTTGATCTCTATCATGACCGACAACAAGCGGGCAGACAGTCTGTTCTCCACTCTCACGGAGGTTTACCGGGTGGGCGGCAACGTTCGAGAGCGGTTGTCGTCCGATATGATGCACCTCATCGGCCAGCTACGTGACTCAATCAAGATCGAACCTGTAACACCGTCACTCGAATATCCGGCAATGCTGAGTGCTTGCTTAGGACTCCTTTCTGCGTTTTCCGGAATGGAGCGAGAGAACATCAATCGTGGTCAAGGCTGGCTGATCATGACCCTCGGCCGTCGTCTCGAGCGCGCAATCTATCTGACGAGACAATTGCGGGAGATCACCACGCCGCTCGCGGAACAAGACTGGCCACTTCTGGAGTGCTTGCTTGAGGTCGCGGACAGCTCCATGACCTATCGAACGCGATACTATACAACGCTTCAGCCGTTAGCAGTGATCGATGTACTCATGGCAGATGAGACCAACCCTCGGTCGTTGGATTTTCAACTGAGTCACCTCGTCGATCTCTATCAAAAACTCCCTCGACATCTCCCGGAAGATCTGCTGGCGATGAAAACGGCACTGACTCTGTTACGCAGCTTCGATCTGCGAGAGCTAAAGTACCCATTACCAGGCGCTGCAGCAGTAGTGAAGGGAACGAATGGGCTATCCCGGCTGGAGCATTTCCTCAGAGAGCTGGAACGCCTGCTGCCCTCCTGGTCGAATAACCTATCCAACAGATACTTCAGCCACGCTCGCACTTTACCGATCGCCATGGGTCAATGATCTATCGAATCGTCCATCGGACCACGTACAAATACAAAAGTCCTGTCTCGCTCGGGAACCATGTGGCGTGCTTGAAGCCGCGGTCGCTTCCGCATCAGCAGCTAACGCAAACCGAACTACGAATTCAACCATTCCCAGCAACACAGACCGAGCGAGTGGACTACTTTGGAAATCTTCTCTGCTTTTTCACCGTTCAGGAGCCGCATAAGGAACTGGTTGTGGAAGCACGAAGCGAAGTGATCATGCCGGCCAATCCGTCGCCCTGGCCTCAGCAGTCGCTTCCTTGGGAAGTGGTAGCTCAATCACTCTCCACGGATCTCAGCCCTGAAGGGCTCGAAGCCTACCAGTTTCGATTTGAGTCGCCTCGCATCCGCATAAGGCCGGAGTTCGCCGACTATGCACTCCAGTCATTTACGCCAGGGAGACCGATGACAGAGGCGTTGTTGGATCTGACCGCACGCATCCACAATGACTTTCGCTTCGACTCAAAGGTCACCACCGTTCGGACCACCACCGAAGAAGTGTTCCGAAAACGCCGGGGCGTATGCCAGGACTTCGCACACTTGCAAATCGCCTGCCTCCGTTCTCTGAATCTCCCAGCCCGTTACGTAAGCGGATACCTTCGAACCTATCCGCCGCCCGGGCAACCGAGACTGGTAGGCGCCGACGCATCGCATGCCTGGGTGTCTGCGTACTACCCCGGAATCGGCTGGCTCGATGCGGATCCCACCAATAACCTCGTCCCTTCGAACGGCCACGTAACACTAGCCTGGGGGCGAGACTATAGCGACGTAAGTCCACTTCGCGGCTTGATCTTAGGAGGCGGTTCGCACACCCTTAAAGTCGCCGTTGACATGGAGCCGCTCAACTCTGACTAGCAACACCTGTTAATCATTACCATGACATGCCAAAGGTAATCGCTTAGACACTCCTCAAGCAGTGTGATCAACCGCGTCGAATTTGCTCATCCCGTGTCAACAGTCACAGACAGTTTCTAACCTGAGTTTCATAGAAGAAGAATAGATATAGCTACGATATTGAAAACTACGCATGACCTTAATTCGAGGCTCGTCACCTTGATCAGGTTGAGGAAAGGGAGACATCCAGTGATGCAAGGTCTATTTCTCCTAGCCTTCTCGCTAAGAAGCAATAAAAATAATTCGTTCAAATCGGTCTGCCATCGCTTCTCATTCATTAAAAGGGGCGATCCACAGCTCCAATACCCTTTTATTGCCAGCGTCATCTGTTTGTTTGCACTCGGGTGTGGAAGAACAGAGTCGATTCAGCTAGCACCACCTCCGACTCTATCTTCGATTCAGATCATGACCGTGCCTCCCGTCATTGTCGCTGGCCAAACCGAGCAACTTGCCGCACAAGCATCGTATTCTGACGGATCTACAAAGGATGTAACAAGTTTGGTGTCCTGGACTTCATCGGACCAGACGGTCGTCACAGTTTCAACCACCGGTCTTCTTGCTACCCTCAGTGCAGGGACCGTACTCGTGACAGCGACCTACCAAGGCAAAACGGCAACACTTACACTTACCGCTCTACCAAAGCCACCACCAAACCTTACCCGCGCCGACGTCCTGATCTACGGCGCTACTTCATCTGGAATCATAGCTGCCGTCGAGGCTGCACGCCTTGGGAAAACGGTGCTTCTTCTCGATCAAAACACGTGGACAGGTGGAATGACGGCTAATGGTCTCGGCTTCACAGATACCGGAGTTGTGGGCACGATCGGTGGCCTTGCCCTTGAGTTCTACCAACGCATCAACATGGCCTATGGAAGCACAGACGGAACTCCGAGGTTTACGTTTTCTCCACATGTAGCCGCACAAGTCTTTCAAGATATGCTCAATGGAGCCCACGTGACGCCTTTTCTCAGCGTTCATATTGCCTCAGTGCAAAAGGTGGGTTCCCTAATTCAGTCAGTAACCCTGGACGATGGCACAAAGTATTTTGCGTCTGAATTTATAGATGCCACATACGAAGGAGACTTATTAGCCCTTGCGCAGGTGGACTATGTCGTTGGACGAGAAGCAACCACTGAATTCAATGAACCCTTGGCTGGAGTAGAAGCTCCAGTAGGTTTTGCAGTGCCCATTGATCCCTATGTAGTGCCAAGGAAGCCCGGCAAGTGGCCTGCTTCCTCATGTCACAGGCACCAGTGTGGCCCCTGTAGGCTCTGCCGATAAAAACGTCATGGCTTATAACTATCGCCTCTGCCTGACCACAAACCCGGAAAATTCCGTTCCGTTTACAGCGCCTCCTGGTTACAACAGCTCAGAATTTGAGATCTTGACCCGCTACTCTGAAGCACTTACCGCGGCCGGCAATCCACCAGACCTTGCGGATATCCTGTCTGCGAATGTTGTGGATACTGACGGATCTGGCGTGAAGCTTGATCTCAACAACAATGGTCTGGCATCGAACCTTATCTCCACCGACGACGTAGGTGCCAGCCTGAATTACCCAGATGGCTCCATGCCTGAACGAACGTCCATCGCCAATGAACATAAACGTTACATGGAGGCGCTCCTATATTTCTTGTTGACCGACCCTTCGATGCCTCCATCCGTTCGAACACAGATGGCTTCGTTTGGTTTGTGCAAAGATGAATTCGTTCAAACGGGCAACTGGCCTCCGCAACTCTACGTTCGCGAAGCACGCCGTATGAGGGGCAGCTATGTTCTTACACAAAACAGCCTAAGTAATGCTACCAATTTAGCTATCAATCCCATTGCTTTGGGTTCTTACCAGATGGACTCGCACTTAACCCAAAGACTTGCACTCAACGGAACCATTTTTTCCGAAGGGTATTCTTTTACAAACATCGCGAGCCCCTACGGAATTCCCTACGCATCACTTGTGCCTTTATCGGAACAAGCGACGAACCTCCTGGTATCAGATGCAATCTCAGCTACAAATCAGGCTTATAAATCCATCCGCACAGAACCCGTATACATGATGATGGGTAATGCCGTCGGGGCAGCTGCGTCTTTAGCTATCGACGAGCAGGTTCCTGTACAGCAAGTTGACTACCCATCGCTTCGAGATCAACTCGTCACTGACAAACAAGTCCTGACATGGGTATACCTGACCTACTTGAATGAAACCCCCAACGCTCAAGGAAATCTAAATATCAAGCTATACGGAGACTTTCCTGGCACTTCGGCTCTCTACACTAACGCGAATAATCTTCAATCATGGGCCATGTGTTCGACTACGCAGAATGGCGCTCGACAGCCAAGCGTCCAGAGTGTAAGTTACATCAACAACAATGAGCTGCTGCTAACTCTAAACGTCAAAACCACGGCAACAGAATGGTGCGACTACAACGTTAATTTCAGTGCTCAGGAAAACAGTTTTACCAGCAATACACTTAGTTCAGTATCGACACAAGTATCTGGAGATCATCAGATCGGTGTGGGGACGAGCTCTAACTCGTGCATACAGTCAACGAGCACGGCGACTCTCATGGTCTCTTCATGCGCCAGCCAGGACGGCACGATCTTTTCATTTCAGAAACAAAGTGACGGAACCTATGTGATTCAGCCTCAGATTGGCGATGTGACTCTTTTATTTTCGGGCAAAAGCCAACTGCTCATCAAAAACAATGTCACGGGAATGTGCCTGCAGACGGCACCTAATGGAAATCCAATCAACGAAAGCTTTTGTATTGGCACTAATTCAGATGAATACTTCTCTATTCAGTAGTGAACAATCTTTCATGGGTACTATGGCAGAAGATCTCATGGATAACGTCCTCAAAATCTTCCATTCGTAAGAGCAGGAGGTTGCACTTGGAAAGCAGTTGATAATTCGCCGATTCGAGCGTGGTAGCTTCGACTCATTGAAACCTTCTGCCCATTCATTAGCAGAACTGTAAATTCGCCGTTAGGCTCGGTCCGCACCTCCTTTAAATACTGCAGATTGACGATCGCGGAACGATGCACACGCATGAACATTTGTGGATCGAGCTTTTCCTCAAGATGACTCATTGTCTCGCGCAACAGGTGTTGCTCAGCTTCCGTGCAAATACGAACGTAATTCTCTTCCGCTCTAATCCAACGGATATCGGAGACTGGCAGAAACAGGATTCGACCGCGAGATCTGAAGACAAGGCGGGTTATATAAGAGGTGGAACTCCGACTGCGATCACTACCGCGCCCAACACCCTGCTTTGTTGCGCAGATCTGCTCGATAGCGCGAAGAACGGCGGCATGCAAACGCTCGGAGGAGAATGGTTTAAGCAAATAATCTAAAGCGTGGATCTCAAATGCGCGCAATGCATATCCGTCATGCGCGGTAGTAAAAACGACACGCGGCATAGGTAGATTCTTATAAGCCAACAGTCGATCGATAATATCGAAGCCATCTAGCCCGGGCATCCGGACATCAAGAAAGAGCAGATCCGGCTTCGTAGCGCGCACCAACTCTATAGTTTCGCTGGCTGACGCGCCTTCACCGACAATCTCGATCTCAGGTTCGTCGCGAAGAAGCTGCCGCAACTTCTGTCTTGCCAACACTTCGTCGTCTGCGAGGATAGTGTGGATCATGATGTGCCAAACCTTGTCAGTTTGTCTGTTGGACGAGTGGGAAACTGTAATGGGAGCGTAATCGTCACTTCAACTTGATCTCGCGCGACCTCACGTATTGAGAATCTTTGCTGGTCTCCGTAGTGCAGCTGTAAACGACTCTTTATGTTGGCCAAACCAACACCTTGTCCGTTTGAGCCCATTGCTTGGGTCGACTGCAAACCTGCGCCATTATTGGAGACACTCAGAGTCAAATATCTATCTTCTCGACTTGCCGCGATGACGAGCAGACCATCCCTGTCCAATTTAGAGAGCCCGTGAGCGTATGCGTTCTCGATAAGTGGCTGAAGAATCATCGCGGGCACAAGAGCATCATGCAGCTCTGGGTTAACCGAAAGCTCCTGACGCACTCGGCCCATAAAGCGTCGCTCCTGCATTGCGAGATACATCTCAACAAACTCCATTTCGTCATTCAGACGGATGAACTGGACTTCGCCGCGTTCCAGGGTGATACGCAAGAGGTTGCCGAGTTGTTCCAGCATCGTATCGGCCGCATCAATATCCGTTCGCATTAGGCTGGAGATACTGTTCATAGTGTTAAAGAGAAAATGCGGATTCAGTTGCATTCGCAAAGCTGCTATCTGAGCATGAGCCAACTCCACCGACAGTTGCGCAGCCGCATCCTTTTCTTGCCGGAATCTCTGGTAGTAGCCCACACCGCGAAACAAGCAGAACGCGCACCAAAAAATCACCATGTTGTCGATCAGCTCCGCGTCCAATTGAAACGCAAGCCTGCGCCAATATGTCATGTGCGGTCGATTGAGCGGAAGATGTGGAAAGCACGCTACCCAGATCATCTCCTCAACAACACTTATAACAATACTGAGCGGGACAACCCGCGTAAGGATCCAAATTGCATTTGCCTGCTGAATCCGGGGCCCCAACCATCTCCACAGCAGCCAGCAGAGTGCGCCCCACAAAAAATACTGCAACCCCCATGCTTTCAATAGAAGCCATACGCTGATGTGATAGCTCCACATACGCACACTCATCCACTCCTGCAGAGCGAATAGCATGCCCAGCGAGACTGAAGCGCTCACAAAGATTGCCGGATGCATGAAAGCTGGCTGTGTGCGCGTGTAGCTTATCGGCAAATGCTTCAGCGAATCATCCTCAACCTACTTTCTATCAAGAACGTATACGGAAGCGAACGCTCAGCGGTTCACGTCTTCAGGAGCTTGGCGCAAAAAGCGGCTGATTAGCATGCAATCCATTTAGAGAAGCCGCAAGCGCCGATGCAGGAAACCGTCCGCTCTTCTCACCGTCTCTATAGACGAAGAGAAGAACAATATGGTGCTGCTGAAACCAAGTATTCGCGTCGGAATCTAGCACTTCCATCTGCCTTGCGTCCAATTTCTCAGACAGCATCGAAACATCATTGCGGACAAGGCGCACTGCAGGTTCGCCACCCTGCAGGATAGCCGTACGGAAGTGATAATAAGCCGCTTTGTTGTCCTTGGGGACCCCTTTTCCATCGCGCGAAAGAACGCCGAGCACGACAGATGACCTCCAGGAGCCCGCGTCGGCCGCCGCTTCCAACATCGATACAGCTTCCTGTTGGGATATTGCCCACTCAGCATGGTTCACCAAGAGTAGCCCTAACGAGTGCATCGCCTGTACATACCCAGCAGCAGCAGATTGGCGCAACAATGTTGCCGCCTTACGAAGGTCGTGCGAATGATTCGCCTCGATAGAAAGGAGTGTAGCTAAATTATAGGCAGCAATGGGATCGTGCAACTTCACGCCCGTTCGATACCATCTTTCAGCGACGGCTGGATTCTGCTTCACTCCCATTCCAAAATAATAGAGGTCGCCGAGATAGGAAGCTCCGGTCCCATCTCCTCTGCTGGCCGCCTCCTCGAACAGTTGTGCTGCCAGAGTCTCATTCTTGGGAACGCCAACGCCCCACACATACATCACACCAAGATTTACCTTTGCCCTGGTGAAGCCAGAGGCAGCGGCAAGTTGGTACCAATGCATCGCACGTGCAGAATCCGTCGGCACACCTATGCCAGCTTGGTAGAAGAGTCCTATCTCATTTGCTGCTTCAGCGTCTCCGCTTTCGGCCGCTTTTTGATACCAGTATGCAGCTTGTTTCTCATCCTTCTGCACCCCGGTACCGGTGAAGTAAGCAGCAGCGAGCTCGATTTCTTGCGGCACGCATCCATCCTTCGCATCTGCCTGCAGTTGCGAGATGTTCGAAACAGGAGCCGCGGAGAGGCAATCGACAAATACCGTCATACCGGCTAAAAGCATCACCGTTATTAAGAAGGTCCCCAGAGCAAATAAGCGAGTGTGATCGTGGACCATGATTCCCTCCAAATTTAGATTTGGGCACGCCTCCAACTCACGACGCTGCATACTGTAATGCAAGCAGCTGATGCCGCATAGACCAACAGGAGTACGAGATGGTAATCAACGGAGTTCAAACGTCAGCAGCCTAGTCATCACACTAAAGAGCATTGCGAACGCCCCAGCTGACTGCTGACCATCTCGTAGAAGCGACTCGTCACAAAGTTGGATTAATGGAGGTGTAAAAATCCGCCTTGATCATGGCTTCAAATTGCGCCGATCACCTTAGTCTCTCGACACGTCTGTTCAAGCGTGACTCAAAATCGAAACTAATCGCTAACTCCATGGCATAGGAGGATCTGACCTTCATGTTAGCTCGGCTAGGTTTACGCTATATCGCGACGCAAGGCTGGAAGTCGATGAGGTTAGGTTTTACCTGCGTGCCTATCTCAGCTACCTCACTCCCTATTGGAGTCGGGGCTGTAGACATCGACTTCTCTGCATGCCTTGTTTGTCACTCGTCACTGGCCTCAGTGGTTAGTTAATAAGCAACCAGATATCCGAACTAAGCTCCAGCCGCCTGGTTTGTTACGAATCGACATCATGAAGTGACGAAGTGAGGGAAGAGAACGGTTGGGGGCCAGAATGAAAATACAGACAGCAACGTAATGCGATATGAATAATTAAAAAATATGTAAATAAACATAAAGCCCACGAAGAACTCTACCGTTTATAAGAATTCGCGAACAGATTCGATGCCTATGAGCCTGGGTGGAACACAGACGAAAATGTATTAGAGGAGTACTGGCGCGACGTTATCAGTTAGTGTCACTTAAACTCGAGACGAGTTGACACAGAAACTATCAACTATCGAGCTATAAGCTATCGATTCGCTAACGTGTCTATTAAATCTTAGCGATCAATTTGCTTACCTAAAGTTACGTCGAAACGAGGCGCGCGCTAACCCACCTGCCTACTTCATCATGATATTCAGTTTGACCTATCAACTCTGCCACTTGTCACATTTCTCGGCGCACTCGTCACAATGCTATTGCTCATCTGGAAAGTGTCGGCTCATGATACAGGGCATCAGATTCCAAGGTGAAAAAGCAATTTGTGGCAAATGGTGTACTTAAGGGGCGGTGGCACATGCTAAATATCTCTAAGACACTTTTCGACCTGATCAGAAATAAAGCGTTGCTTTTCAGTCTTACTATCGCTTCCAGCCTCTTCCAGGTTCCTTACTCCCATGCTCAGGAAACCGGTCAGATCGCGGGAATCGTAACCGACTCCACAGGTGCAGTTGTGCCTGGGGCTTCCGTCTCTGCAAGGAATGCGGGAACGAACGCTGTCCGAACAACTACAACGAGCAGCACTGGATCGTATCTATTTACCGGTCTGCCCGCGACGGTGTATGAGATCTCGATTGCTTCGTCCAGCGGCTTCGGGGCCTTCAAATCGAAGGCCGAAGTTACGGTCGGGGGCGTCTTGACTCTCGATATAAAACTGCTTCCGTCGGCATCTATTGAGACCGTTACGGTCGAGGGTGAGGGCGGTGTCGCCGTCAATACCCAGACTCAAGAGGTCTCACAGGTTGTAAGCAGCCAGCAGGTTTCGCAACTTCCCAGTTTGTCTCGCAATCCATATGATTTCGTGACAATTTCGGGCAATATCAGCTCGGGAGACAAGGTAACTTCGAGCGGTGCGACCTCTACTACTGGCGACCAGAACGATACAACACGAGGCGTTGGATTCTCGCTCAATGGTCAGCGCTCTACTGGCACTGAGATTCTTCTGGATGGCGTTGAAAATAATGATACCTATCTGACCGGTCCAGCCTTGATCCAAATCCCAATCGACAGCGTCCAGGAGTATCGCGTCATCACCAGCAACTTTGGACCGGAGTATGGTCGCGCCTCAGGTGGAGTGGTGAACATCATCACCAAGAGTGGGACAAACTCGTTTCACGGTGGCGCTTGGGAGTACAACCGACTCTCGGCGTACACAGCAAACACGGTGACCAACGCTCAAAGCGGTATAGCGAAAGGCAACTACACACGCAACCAATTTGGTTATGCGATCGGCGGTCCGATCTTACAGAACAAGCTTTTCTTCTTCCAAAGCACAGAATGGGCCCGCGTACGTGGCTCGGGCAGCAACCAGTCATTGATTCCGACTCCTCAATTTATTGCCGCTTCTGCTCCAAACCTTCAGGACTACTTCGCTTCATATGGCAAAAACCCTCCCGCGTACGCCTCCACACTCAGCAAAGCAGATGTCGTGGCTGGCGGTGTAACGCCAACGCCAGGCGGCCCATTCGACGCACTGCCAGACTCTTTTCCAGTCTTTGGAGTTGTAGCGTTCCAGGCACCCTCCAATGCCGGCGGCGGCAATCCCGGAAACACGTATTACCTCGTAGGACGTGTGGATTACAACCTCAGCGATAAAACCCAAATGTTCGGCCGTTATGCCCTGTACAACGAGATCGACGACCTGGGTGGTCTCTTCAGCTCGCCATACTCTCAATACAACGTTGGACAAGCAATCAAAGGCCAGACATATTTGTTCGGACTAAGCCACCAATTCAACCCATCGATTGTCGGCAGCACGAAGTTGAGTTTCACCCGCAACTCGACGGATCAAAGCTATGACACAACACTGGGGAACACTCCGGTTCTTTATTTCAAGAGTGGTGCCAACTTTGCCGGAATCAATGCCCAACTTCCCGGATTCTTCGATAACAATGAGGGCACCGGTGGCCTCCCTGCAGCTGGTCCACAAAATACAGTACAAATCAATCAAGACTTTGATATTACGAAGGGCCATCACTCGATGAAGTTCGGGGTGCAACTTTTTTACATCCAGAACAACATCTCTTATGGAGCCTACGCCCAGGCGGTCGAAGGTATTGGATCTAGTCTACCGAACTCATTGGATGGCTTCCTCACCGGTCAGCTTGCTCTGTTCAAAGCCGCGGCAAATCCCCAAGGCGCATTTCCCTGCTTTCGGGACTACGCCACAACTGACTTGACGATAACGCCCGCCTGCACTGTCAACCTGCCAGCCTCTCAGCCGAGCTTCTCACGCAGCAACCGATACAAAGAGTGGGCTGTCTATGCGCAGGACTCCTACAAGATGACCCCGAAGTTAGTTGTCAACTACGGTCTTCGCTACGATCACTTCGGCGTCCTTCGCGACAATCACCCTAATCTGCAGTCCAACTACTTCTTTGGTCCAGGTGCAGACATCTATGCCCAGATACGAAATGGCCAAGTACTCACGACACCGAACAGCCCTAACGATCGGCCATGGAATCCACAGTATGGGACTCTCTCTCCGCGAATCGGTTTTGCCTATGATGTTGCAGGTGATGGAAAAACTTCCATCCGTGGTGGCTTCGGCATCTCCTATGAGCGCAACTTCGGTAATGTCACCTTCAACATAATTCAGAATCCACCAAACTACGCAGTACTGACGATCAATAACACGCCGATAACTACGAATAACCTCGGTCCGTTAGGCGGAACCTCCGGATCCGTAGCGTTACCTCCATCCTCTCTGCGCGCCGTAGATCCCAACATCCGGCAGGCCTCCACTCAGTTCTATAGCCTCACGTTAGAACACCAACTGGCACCCAGTGTCGTCGCATCCATCGGCTATATAGGATCGCGCGGCATTCATCTTTACGACATCAAGGACTATAACCAACAAGGTGCCGGCAATGTATATCTAGGTGATCCCATTATTCAGAATCCAGCAGCAGGAAACGGATATTCAAGACTCAATAACCAGTACAGCGACATCAATGATCGTGGAAGTAATGGTGACTCACACTACGACGGAATGAATATCGGTCTGCAAATGAGCGACTACCGTCACACAGGACTTAGTGTGACAGCGAACTATACCTATGCTCACTCACTGGACGACATCAGTTCGACATTCTCTGAGAGCAACAGCGCATCAAATGGCATCGGCAATCTCGGATATCTGAATCCTTTCAATCCTGCATTGGACTACGGCGCCTCCGACTTTGATACGCGTCAACGATTTGTACTGGCACCGATCTATCAAACCCCATGGTTCAAAGGAAACAGAAGCATGATGGGTCGTCTACTCGGTGGCTATTTGATAACTGGAATCTACACGGTCCGCACGGGCACGCCATTCACCTACTCGGATAGCACGCAATCGTTGAATGCAGGAGCTGGATCCGGTATCCCGCGATACTTACCCTCCACCACGATTACGAATAAGAAATTTAACAAGAGCACCGGACAGTCCGGCCCCAACGTATACAACATCGGAACACTCCCTGCAGCAATCCCATATCCGGCAGCCAGCTTACCTTACGACAATGGCATCACAGGCGGAATCTCAGATTTCGGTCCATACCCAGCTGGCATGAGTCATCGAAATGCGTTCTACGGCCCCGGAGCGTGGAACTTTGACGCAGCAGTAAGTAAGAATGTACCCATCACAGAACGCGTATCGCTCGAACTGCGCGCGGAAGGGTTCGATATTCTGAACCACCATAATCTGTACGCCTTGGAACTCAACAACGATGTGGCCAACTTCGGGTACGATCCAACCTTACAGACTCCACAGCTTCTCCAGGCGAAGAAAGGTGGCGTAAATGGTGGCGCAAACGATGAGCGAAGGTTTGGTCAATTCGCGGCCCGTATCGTCTTCTAGCAACTCGATAATCAACTCGAAATTCCTGAGACATCTATTAGCCACCTACTGCTTCTCTCATGCGCCTTCTCAAATGACCATGTCCGAAAACCGCTATTAGAGGGGTTAGGCGGATGAGAGAATCGATACATGGAATTGCCAGATAGAGAAGTGTGCTATCGAGCATTGCAAAGCCGCGACGCCCGATTTGATGGGCTAATCTTCGTAGGGGTTAAATCTACAGGAATCTACTGTCGCCCAATCTGCCCTGCCCGTACCGCAATGTTCCAGAACTGCACGTTTTATGCATCGGCAGCAGCTGCACAAGACGCTGGATATCGCCCGTGTCTTCGTTGCCGCCCTGAAACTGCGCCGGATCTCGCCTCTTGGCGGGGAACGTCCAACACCGTATCCCGAGCATTGGCCCTCATCGGAGAGGGAGCACTTGACGGTGATGACGCAAGCGTCGAGAAGCTCGCAGAACGTCTCGGCGTGGGTGAACGTCAGATGAGACGACTATTTCTTCAACATCTGGGAGCATCTCCAGTATCAGTAGCCCAAACAAGGCGTGTGCTCTTTGCGAAGCAACTCATCCACGAAACAAGAATGCCCATGACTGAAGTTGCGGCCGCAGCTGGGTTTGGCAGCATTCGTCGATTCAATGAAACATTTCAGAATCTATTCCATCGTCCACCCAGTGCTTTGCGGCGCAAAACGCCCGCAAGTCAACCAACCGCAGACGATGGAATCACTCTACGTTTGCGATACCGGCCACCCTACGACTGGGATTCGATCATCTGCTTTTTGCAAGCGCGCGCTATACCGGAAGTTGAGGTTGTGGAGGGTGATCATTATTTCCGTATCGTTGAAATGGACGGATTCACAGGTTGTATTGATGTCTCCCATCAACCCGAACGACAAAACATCTGCGTCAAGATTCGTTTCCCAAACGTCAAGTTCTTGCCTGCCATCGTTGCGCGTGTGCGACGTCTGTTCGATCTCGGCGCAGATATCGAAACCATCGATGCACATCTTTCGCACGATCCCTCTTTGGCACCATTGGTTGCAAAACGCCCTGGACTGCGAGCTCCTGGCAGTTGGGATGGCTTTGAGCTGGCGGTGAGGGCCGTACTAGGCCAACAAATCAGCGTCATAGCGGCACGCCGATTGGCCGGGCAGATTGTTGCACTCTACGGCAGGCCAGTAACCAATCCGAATATCTGCCGCACCGGACTTTCACGTGCCTTCCCCACAGCCGAACGGTTGGCAAAAGTGAAATCAATCGATCTGGGTATGCCCGCAGCACGCCTGGCGGCCCTGAAGGCTCTGGCCGTGGCGGCCGTTGCAGATCCCAATCTATTCCGTCGAACTGGCAGTATCGAAGAGACCATCGAACGATTGAAGGCCATTCGCGGAGTAGGCGAATGGACCGCCCAGTACATTGCCCTACGCGCTGTTCGTGAGATGGATGCCTTTCCATCCACTGACGTGGGGCTTCTTCGAAGTGCCGCTGCAATTGACCAGACTCCTGCAATAACGTCCACTGATCTTCTTGATCGGTCGGAAGCATGGCGCCCGTGGCGAGCCTACGCAGCGCAACATCTCTGGGCTGCTGACCCGACGCAACTTGCAAAGAGGGACAACGTGTATGAGTGAACCTTTGCAACTAATCATCGAGCGAATCGCCACACCTATCGGCAAGATGGTTGTCGTCGCAGACCACGATGGAAATCTTCGAGCTGTCGATTGGACAGACTACGAGCCTCGCATGCAGCGTCTGCTGCAGCGTCATTACGGTGCGGATGGTTTCAAACTCGAGCCAGGTAAAGTCTCAAATAAACTCACGGAAGCCATCAACCGATACTTTGCCGGAGATCTCGTCGCGCTCGATGAGTTACCTGTTGCGACAGCAGGCACTCCATTTCAACGCAGCGTTTGGCACGCGCTGAGAGACATCCCTTCTGGATCGACGATCACGTATGCAGCGTTAGCTGAAAGAATCGGGAAGCCCGCAGCCGTAAGAGCGGTAGGGCTTGCAAACGGTGCTAATCCGATCGGCGTCATTGTTCCATGTCATCGCGTAATTGGAGCGAATGGCTCTCTGACTGGGTACGGAGGAGGAATTGATCGAAAACGATGGCTCTTAAACCATGAGTCTAATCCGTTTTCCCCTGAAAATACGTCGCCCGCCTAGACGGGCAACGGGATCGCTCTCGACTCTCTTCTGTTGATGAACCTTCTAACTTAAGTGAATAGGACAAATGTCCTCAGCCAATCCAATCAGCATCTCAATATAATGGCCGCTCATGCCATTTAGAAATTTCATCTTCCTCCTCGCGTTTTTTCTGCCCTCCCTGCTCTGCGCACAAGAGCCGGCCTCTCAAGATTGGAAGGGCGTACTGCGCAATGACGCCGGAGCTTTTACCAAAAGCGCCACCATCCGCCTCGTTGGGAAAAACGGCAAACTTGTCGCGGAAACATCAGCCGACGGCAGCTTTCAATTTCCCAACCTGACCCCAGGCGACTACAACCTCGATGTAGTTATCGATGGAATCGCACATCCCTATAAAGAGACACTCAAACTCAAACCGAACTCACCGCCCGGAGTAGTGACTATCTCTGCCGATGGCACCATCTCGGTCGTATTGCATTCGGAGGAAGCCGCGAAGACGGGAGGAGAGAAACTCTCCAGCCAGACCGTCAGCGCCATCCCGCTCAACAAACGTGACTTTAGCCAGTTGCTGCTACTTGCAGCAGGCACCATGACCGATGCGAACGGTCAGACAAACTTCACCCAGCAGTTCGCCATCAACGGACAACGCGGTGTCGAAGCAGTATTCGCAATGGACGGCGCAGACACCAGTGATCCCGAGATGGGAGGCGCGACCTTCAGCAACTACAACGTCGACGCCGTCGAAGAGATCCACTCCGTCTCCGGTTGGATGCCGGCCGAGATTGGCCGCGGCGCTGCAGGCTTCACGAACATTACCACACGCTCCGGCAGCAGTGGCTTTCACGGTTCCATCTTTGAGTTCATACGGAACTCTGCGCTCGACGCGCGCAACTACTTTGATCACCCGTCTATCGCTGAACCCGGCAGAATCCCCCCGTTCCGCCGTAACGAGTTTGGCTTTACCAACGGCGGCCCAATTATCCTGCCCCACATCTACGATGGGCGAGGAAAGACGTTCTACTTCGGCGAATATCAGGGCTTTCGCCAGGTCCTCGGAACAACGCAGGTCCTCCCTGTACCCACCTCCGAACAACGTCTTGGACTGAACACAACAGCGTACCCCGGCGACACACTCTTCATCACACCCCCGGCCGATATCGCAAACATCTTGGCCCGTTATCCCCTGCCAAACAATCCCACTGGCCCTTACGGAGTCAACACCTACGCAGCCTCATCCAAAGTTGTCACCAATGCCAACCAGTTTTCGGTCCGCATCGATCAAGTGCTCTCCCCTAAATCGCACCTTACCGCAAGGTTCAACTTCAACAACTTATTCGGCCCAACCACCAATCCCGATCAAACGGCCATCGACACAGCCTTTGGCGTCATCTATGTCGATCACCAGCGCAACGGAGTCCTCACCTACAACCAAGCCGTCTCTCCGCGCTTCTCCTTCGAAAGCTCTATCAGCTTCACTCGTACCACCCCACAGTTCCCTACGGAAGACCACACTGATCCTGCCGTCAAATTCAACGACGGCCTCTTCGAGGCATTCAACTCAGCTGGCGGCTCCGTCATGTCCGCCTATGGCAACCTCTTCCTCGGAAGGCAGAACTTCACCTTAGCCATCGGCCGCCACCTCATCAAGGCCGGTGGCGAGTTTCGTGCCAATCGAGACACCACCTACTTCGGCATCAGCCCCAACGGCGAATACGACTACGGTGGAGGAACCGCGTACTCCCCCGTCAACATCACCTCACAGAGTGGCACACATAACATTAGCGTCGGAGACCCTCTACCAGACACTCTCAGCGCGCTACTCACCGGAAGCGCATTCGTCTACACAACGGCAGTAGCGCCCCCCTACGTCTCCGGCGGCGACCACATCGGCCCCGCAGCAATCTCGCGCTACGGCGGAGCAGTCTACGCGCAGGACACCTTCAAAATCTCCCCACGGTTTGTGCTCGACTACGGCATTCGCTACGAAATCTACACTCCGATCACCGAGCGCGCACATCGCACCTCGGGCTTTCTCATGAATGGACCGCAGCAGGAGTATCTCGACAACCCGCAGCCTGGTTATAGATTCGATTGGAATGGTGTCGCTCCTCGCGTTCAACTCGACTGGGTCGTCAAGAACAATCTTCACCTTCACGCCGGTGGCGGCATCACCACCATCCCGCCCAACATCTGGCAGGACAACTTCCTCACCGGCGCAACTCCATTCGTCATCTATCCTCACATCACAGCTACTGTCGGTGCGCCAATCCAGTACGGATTTCAAATCACATCCGCACAGCTCCCCACGATGTACACCCCTTCCGGGCAGAACGTCTTCGCTAGTGGCAACCCCAAAGCTGTCCCGGCCAACACCGTCCTCGACATCGAACGTTATCAGAGAGATCTAGCCGCACTCTCACCCGGCACACAGTTCACGCCGTTAAACCTGACCGGCATCGAACGCACCTTCGGCAACGCTTATCTTCAAACCTGGTCAGTCGGTCTCGAAGATCAAATCGGCAAACTCACTGCCGACATCGCATACGTCGGCACGGCCTCGGTCCACCTTCCGCGCATCACGTTCCCCAACGCCTACTCCGGCGCAACTCAGGAGTTCGCGCAGTTCACCAAGTTCGACAACGCAGGAAACGCTGTCGGCGGCTTCGGCACAGAACAGTTGATCACCGCCACCGCCCACTCCAGCTACAACTCTCTCCAGGCCTCGCTCACCGGCACACCCTTTGTCGGCGGCCCCGGCATCCAGATCAGCTACACCTATGCAAAGTCTCTTGACGACACAAGCGGTGTCTCTGCAAACGGCAACACCACCGGAGCGGTCTCCAGCCCCTACCCTCAAAACCCCTTCGATACCCACGCCGAGAAAGGCCCTTCCAGCTTCGACGTCGCCAACGGCTTTACGATGAGCCTCGCCCAGGATCTCCAATTAGAAAAAATCCAATTTCTACAACCTGTAAACAGAAAGGTCACCGCAGGGTGGGAGTTACTCAGCATCTCGACCATCAGCAGCGGGCTTCCCTTCACAATCTACTCTGGAGTCCAACAGACCGGCGCAGGCTCTAACGGCGTCGACCGACCAAACCAGATCGGAAACCCGCATCTCTCCACTGCGAGAAAGGTTCGTGAAGACTACTTCGGCGCAGGCGCAAACAACGCATCGTTCTTCTCCATTCCAATCAACGTTCCCGGCGGCACCGGCCCAAATCAAGGAGTCTTCGGCTCTCTCGGCAGAGACACCTTCCGCGGCCCAGCCTTCTACGACTTCGACTTCTCACTCATTAAAGACACGCCTGTAGGAAGACGCTCCGGCGGCAGCGAACTCTTTGATGTCCAGTTCCGCTCTGAGTTCTTCAACATCTTCAACATCGTTGATATGGGTCTACCGGCAAATACCATCAAGGGGTCAGGCTTTGGCCTCATCAGCAAGACCGCCGGAACCTCTCGGCAGATTCAGTTCTCCGTCAAGATTCTCTTCTAAAAACAATAGCTCCAATCCTCTTCCATAAAGGATGGATTGAGCGTAACTGCAGTCTCGGTTAGGATCTAGAGGTGGTCTAGGAGAGTTTGAGATGAGCGCGTCAAATGAATCAGTACCTTGGTTGGATCGTTGGTGGCCACTGCTGGTGATCCTTTATGGAGTGATCTTCGTCTCCGTCCTGGTATCGTTTTACCCAACTACATAAAGATCTTCGCCAACAGTGGAAAGAGAAGGCACGGCGCAAGCCGTGCTTTTTTATGCCGACGCCAACCCGTACTCCCCGGAACCCCACCCCTCACATTGACTCCGACCAAATCAGACACGTCACCCGCGGTGTGATTCCATCTGTCGAAGAGTATGCGCAAGACTATCCTCGGAATGAACCCGGATATATTTCGCATGCCTGGTCATCTCATCAACAGGTCGGCTCGCCTGCTGCTTCGTTTAGGAGAGGCCAAGATCGAGCAACCGACGATGGCGCAACTCCTCACCCGTATGGAACGAGATGGATTGATCCGGCGCACACCCAATCCGAACGATAGGCGCAGTAGTCTTGTCTCCCTCACATCCTTCGCATTAAAAAACTCCCCCGCGCGAAGAAGGTGTTGATTGAAGGCAACAAGGAGGCGCTGCAAGGATTCACCGACCGGGAGATCGCAACCTGAGTCGTCTCTTGCTTAGAGTCGTAAAAAACCTTGATCCAGATGCGGTATTACCTTCATGAAACTACAAAGAGAACTGGCGGATCCACCCATCCGCCGCCCTGTTACTTCGTCGTAGAACGAGCACTCAGCCCTCAACCACCTTCGCCAGCACAGGAAGCAAAGTACTCCAGCCATGCTGATGACTGTCACGTGAGCTCTCGGTAGCAAATTGCTCATGGGTCAACTTAATCTCCGTTCCACCCTCTACATCTCTCAACGAAATGGTCACGAGTGAAACTTCCGCAGGGTCATGATTTTGCGACCAGGTAAACTGCAGCAGCTCGTTCGGAACCACCTTCCGATACTGACCGCGAAGAATAGTTAATCTGCTCTTACCAACCTCCTCCGGCTTCGGATTGCACGGCTCGCCAAAACACTCAATCGCGTACTCCCCGCCATCGCGCACATCGAACGTCGGCGTCGATATGGCCTTCGATCCCGATCCGAACCACTCCTTCAAGATCTCCGGTCGAGTCCAGGCCTCATACACCCGAGCCCGGCTCGCCCGAATCACCCGCGTCATCTCCAACATCGGAGCGCTGCCCTCACTCACACTACTCTTCTGTCGATCCATCACCAGAGTTGCCATTCCGAACATCCTCTCCCGGCGTCCCCGCCGCTTCCAGGTAGCTCTGGAGAGCATCCATCTGCCCGGTCCAGAAGTTTTCGTAGTAAGTCAGCCAAGCCTGCGCCGACCGCAGAGCATCCGCGTTCAACCGCACCATCCGGTAGTTCCCTTTTTTCTCCCGCCGAATCAACTCCGCCCGCTCCAGCACCTGCAGATGCTTCGACACAGCCGCCAGCGACATGCTGTAGGGCTCCGCAATCTCCCCGACCGTCTTGGCCTCCAGCGTCACATCCCGAAGAATGGCTCTCCGGGTAGCATCCGACAGAGCATGAAAGACAGAATCAAGTGCTGCAATCGATGATTCAACCATACGGTTGAATATAACTCCTGTCACCTAAACTAATCAACTAAAAAGTTGAATAGAATTTGCCATTAATCGGCAAGGGTCAATCCGACCGGTGACCTGACCTGCTGCAAAACAACGATCAAGAAAAACCTTGACTAGGGTTGGCGTATAAGTTTGCCAAAGTCTTTACAATAGAAATAGGGGATATTTTTTCTTAGGCACTTTGTCGAAAAACCCAACCAGTCGGTGGAGCTAAGCGTTTTGTTTTGAATATTTTGCGATCAAGTCTCTTATTTGCAATATTTTACAGCCAGCTTCACCCGGCAAACTAAACAAATAAAATAACTTACGTGCAAGATACCCCGTGGGATAGGGGGGGAGGGGGGCCACATGAGGGTCCCGCCACGAAGCACCACAAAAGCACCACAAATCACCGTGATAGCTCCACCAAAAAGCACCTAAAACAACCTAAACTGGAACCATAATGACCGTGAAGCTCTCCTCGATCGCCCTCTTGGCCGCCATAACCTCCGCCGCCACCGCCCAGACGACCACCACCCCAAAAGCAACAACCGCAACCGCCGTACACCACACCACGACCGCCGCAAAGACCGCCACAACCCCACCTAACATCCCCAAAGTAGTCGGCATCCCCAAGACCCTCTACGCCATCAAGTACGTCGACATCAAGGTCGGGACCGGCCCACTCGCCGAAGACAGGAAGTACTACACCGTCCACTACACCGGCTGGCTCACCAACGGCACCAAGTTCGACTCCTCCTTCGACCATCCCGGCGGCGAACCCATCAGCTTCCCGTACGGCGGACACCGCGTCATCGCCGGCTGGGACACCGGCTTCCAGGGCATGCACGTCGGCGGCAAACGTCGCCTCTTCATCCCCTACCAGCTAGCATACGGCGAAGCCGGCCGCCCTCCTGTCATCCCAGCCAAAGCCGATCTCATCTTCGACCTGGAGCTGATATCCCAGTCCGACGCCCCACCCACGCCAAAACAGGCCCCCCCCATCCCCACATCCCCTCAAAAAACCGCACCGACTACCCCCACGACTCCAACACCCCCGACAACTCCAACCACTCCGACGACGCCAACAACGCCAACCACTCCGACAACCCCGACCACTCCGACGACGCCAACCACTCCGACAACCCCAACTACCCCCACAACTCCAACAACCAATCCTCCGCACCCTGAAGGCCTCTAGTCTCATCTGATCCCAAGGAAAGCACGCAAAAACAAATATGTTGGAAAGACTTAGACCGCTAGCACCCTACCTCCGCCGATATTGGAAGCATCTCGCCTGGGGTGGGGTCGCGGTCATCCTCTACAACACAATCAAAGTTTTAATCCCGCTCGTCATTGGCCACGCCATCGACGACATGCAACACGGCATCACCGAAGCGAAGGTTATCCACCACACCCTTCGCCTCCTCCTAATCGCGGCATTATCCGCAATCTTTCTCTACATCACACGTCAGGTCATCATCGGAGCGTCCCGAGAGATCGAGTTCGACCTTCGCAACGATCTCTTCAGCAACCTCGAGCGCCAGGCCCCAAGCTTCTTCCACACCCACCGCACCGGCGACATCATGGCGCGCACCACCAACGACCTCAACGCCGTACGACAACTCCTCGGCCCCGCGATTATGTACAGTGCGAACACCATCGTGTTTACCGCGGCCGCTTTGCCCTTCATGTACCGCATCAGTCCGAAGCTGACATTCTTCGCCTTCGTCCCCCTACCCATGGCGTCGGTGCTCGTTCAGTACTTCGGCAACCGTATTCACCGCCGCTTCGAACGCATCCAGGCGATGTTCTCCGACATCTCGGCGAAGGCTCAGGAGAATTTCTCCGGTGCCCGACTCATCCGCGCCTTCGCTCAGGAGGAAGCCGAGATCGCCTCCTTCGAGACCGCAAACCTCGAGTACATCAAGCGCAGCTTGCACCTCGTTCGTCTCATGGCTATGCTCTGGCCCACCCTCGAGTTCGTCCTCGGCCTCTCCCTCATGATCACCCTCCTGGTCGGAGGCCACGAGGTAGTTGCCCACCGCATATCTGTGGGTCAGTTCACTTCATTCAACGTCTACATGGTGCAGCTCACCTGGCCCATGATCGCCGTCGGCTGGGTTGTCAATCTCTTCCAGCGCGGCACTGCCTCGGTCGTCCGTATCGACGAGCTCCTCAAACAGCAACCATCCATCTCTGATGCGCCCACCGCAGCCAGCACGCCGGTCAATGGAGATATCGAGTTCCGCAACCTGACGTTCTCCTACCCCGACGGTCCGCCGGTTCTTCAAGATATCAACCTACGCATCCCCGCTGGCACCAGCCTCGCCATCGTCGGGCCCACCGGCTCAGGAAAGTCCACTCTGGTCGGTCTCATCCCACGCCTTCACGACGCTCCACCAGACGAAGTTCTTATCGACGATCAGCCAATCCGCAACTTTACCTTGGCCGAACTACGCAAGAGCATCGGCTTCGTCCCACAAGAGACGTTCCTCTTCTCCGACACCATTCGACAAAATATCTCCTTCGGCCGTCCCGATGCCTCAGAGGAGCAAGTGCAGGACGCGGCTAGTATCGCGCACATCGGCAAAGAGATCCTTGAGTTCCCCAAGGGCTTTGACACGATGGTCGGCGAACGTGGAATTACGCTTTCCGGCGGCCAAAAGCAGCGCACAGCAATCGCACGCGCGGTCATCCGCGAACCAAGAATTCTAATCCTCGACGACGCTCTCGCAAGCGTCGACACCTACACTGAAGAGCGCATCTTGAACGGCCTCCGTCAGGGCATGGGCAGCCGCACCACTGTCTTCATCTCTCACCGGATCTCAACCGCCCGCAACGCCGATCAGATCGCTGTTTTAGTCGCTGGCCGCATAGCAGAACTCGGCACCCACGAAGAGCTGATTACACGCGACGGCTACTACACCAGTCTCTTCGAAAAGCAACGTCTCGAAGAAGAGCTCTCAGTAGCAACTTAATCGCCCACTAGGCCAGCCACCGCGAAACACTCGCTTCGCTATTCGATGCAACCACCTCCGAAGGCGCCACAAACTTCTCTTCGCGTGTTCGCAGCTCTCGCGGCAATACCTTCCCTGCTTCAGGATCGCGAGCCACTACTACCCAGGCCTCGCGAACGTTGCGCACCAACCCAATCACCTCCTGAAACTGCTCCACCGATTCGAGATGTGACGCCTCGAGCGTCATCGTGAACATCGTCGCATAAAAATCAGCCAGCGCAGCCGCGACGCTTCCACCGACATCCGGCCGCAGACGCGCCTGAAGGTACATCAGGATATCAATGATCTTCTTGACCGCAATCCGCCGGCCATGAGTATCGTCCTCTTCCACACACTGCATCGCCCGGTACAGAAAGCGAATCATGCCGTCATACAGAGCGACGACGAGTTCGACACCGGTTGCGCCGACTAAGGCCTGCTGCTGATAGCTGCTCTCGCTCACTTGCTCATCCTTCTACCTACTGTTGATTTGGGTTGAAGCCTGTAATTGAGTCGAAGACCGAGTTCACTTCGTTGATCTGGCTGGGGATCGATTGCAGAATCTGATTCGCAGCGTTCAACTGTGCCGTCAACTGCGTCTTCTGCGTAGCAAGTAGCGCGTTTTCATTGGTGATGTTGGAGTTGAGATCCTTCTCCTGAGCACTGTTTTGTTGCTGAGCGAGGAAGATTGCACCGTTTGGAGCCTGAGTGCCAAGATTATTAATTGTGGTGGCCAGATTCTGGCCGAAGCTACCAGTGTTTTGAAAGAACCCCGTAACGTCGGCTGCATTTGTATTCAATGCTCCATCGAGAGTGTCGCTGTCGAGCGTCAAGGTTCCATCGCTATTCGCCGTAATTCCTAGTTGAGCGAGGTTTTTTATCGATCCACTTGCACTCCCTGCAAAGAGAACTGAGGAGAGCTGGCTCTGCAGCTGTGACAGGATCGTCGTACCGGAGAGTGGCTCGGGATTACCGTTCGCATCATTTCCAGTCTGTCCCGCGATATCCTTTACGACAACGTTGTACGCTTTAACGAGATTATTTACAGCTGTCTCCACGTCCGTATTGTCGTTGGTTATCTCAATCTGTATCGGCGCAGCCCCCGTCGCACTCGGCGCCAGCAGATGAAAAGTAACTCCAGGAATCGCGTCCGTCACCGTATTCGAACTGACGTTGAGTTGAGCTCCGTCTACCGTAATACTGCCGTCTTTTCCCGCCTGAGTCGTAAATCCAATGCTCGTCCCTCCATCGCTGAGCGAACTGGCAGACAAGTCAAGCTGACCCGCCGCGCCGCTGGTTGAGCTTACGAGCGAGAGCCGCGAACCAGTGGAGTCCGTAAGGACCGACGCAGTAACGCCCGCTCCGGCCGAGTTGATTGCAGCCGCAAGGTCAGAGAGAGTATCGCCGTCTGCAGCTATAGTCTGCGTCTTACCGTTAACAGTAATAGCTACATTTCCAGAGAGCGTGTCGCTCGCATTGGCAACTGTCCCGGAGACGGAAGAGGACGTTGTCGCTAGTGAATTGACAACAATCGTATGACTGCCAGGTGTGGCAGTCGCTGCGGCGCTGCTGAGATCCACCGTATTCGGGTCGGAGCTCGACCCCTCCTTCTCCGAGAACACGCCGGTAAAATCCGTCAAAGCTTGAATACTGGTAGTCAGCGTTGAAAGATCGGTACCTATCGTACTAAAGACGCTGTCTTGCGCCTGAAGATCACTCAGCTGGCTATTCCACGGATTCTCAATAGCCGATGCTTCCGCCTGGATCGCTGCGACCGTTGATGCCACGTCAAATCCCTGTCCGCTTGTCGGCGATCCAAAACTTAATCCAACTGTGCCCACGCTACTCTCCTGTCACCGCTTCCCGTACCAGAAAGCAATCGCTCGTCCAATCGCAGCCGCCTCTGAATTAGAGAAAACTAAACTACAAAATGAGGCGGCGGCGGCCAGGACATCTCCCTCCTGGCCACCATCTCCTCAACTCGGTCCTACTGCAGCAGCTTCAGAATCTCCTGCTGTACGCTGTTCGCCTGCGCAAGAGCGCTGATGCCGGTCTGGCTCAGCACCTGGAACTTCGCCAGATCGCTCGTCGCCTGGCCAAAGTTTGTCGCCTGAATGGTGCTCTGAGCAGCCGACAGGTTGACGCTCTCCGTGCTGGCCACGTTCGAAGCTGCATTCAGCTGGTTGATGTTGGCGCCAATCGCACCACGCTCTGCCGAGATGCCGGCAATGGCGTTGGTAACATCGGTCAGCGTCGTCCCAGCCAAGGCAGCGGTGGTAAGGGTGTCGGCAGCAGCTGAGAAGGTTACGCCACCAATACTCGTGGAAGTAAGTGCGGTTGCAGCAGACGTGATCGTTGTGAGCCCAGCAGCTGTGCCGTCGGTGAGGACGAAGTTGGTTCCCGCTGCCTGGTTGAAGACGCCGGTGCTGTTGAAGTTCGTTGTGCTGCCGATGCTGCCGATCTGGGAAATGATGCTCTGGAACTCGGTATCTGCGGCAGTCGACTGAGCGGTCGTCAATCCACCGTTGGAGGCCTCCGTCGCCAGAGTGACAGCGCGATCCAACAGGCTGGTCACCTGCGACAACGCGCCATCGGCGGTCTGCAGCAGACCAACGCCGTTCTGTGCATTCTGCGCAGACTGAGTCAACGCAGCCTGATTGGCAGCAAGACCGTCTACGATCGAAAGTCCGGCGGCATCATCCGCGCCGCTATTGATGCGCGAACCTGAGGAAAGCTGTAGGAGAACAGTGTTGAGACTGTTCTGCGTCTGATTGAGACTGTTTTCTGCGTTGATCGCTGCAACGTTTGTAAGAACACCTAAGGACATGAGAAAACGCTCCTGTACTGCTCGGTTTGAGTTACCGCGACGCCAGTCCCGGGTGTCCGACCGGCAAACTCATATCAGCTATGAGATCCGGTTCACCATGCGGAAGGCTCCGCGTTCTCACACCTCATCGGCCCCTTGCAATGGCGACTTTAGGAGAGTTTCTGCAGACGGCATCGTCACAGTAATCCATCAAACCTCCTATTGCAAGGCAGCTTGCCCGCCGATGAGAGCACTAGGAGAAGGTCCTAACTCATGATCGAATTGACACGCTTGAACGGTAGTCGCCTCGCCGTCAACTGCGACCTCATCAAATATGCCGAGTCCGCGCCAGACACCGTCCTCACACTTATCACCGGTGAAAAACTCGTCGTTCTCGAGCCATGCAGTGAGGTCTCAGAGCGCACCCTGGAGTACCGATCAGCCATTCTCCGCAAAGCTTGGCCCGAGGCCGCACCAGCCGTCATAGCCCGGTCCGCACACGACGCCGACCACCGCGTTCGCGAACAAGAACGTAAAGCCTCCAACGAATAAGTAACTTCACATTGGAAGAGGACACCCATGGATATCGCCAGCATCGGCGGCATCGCTCTCGCTATCATCGGCATTCTTGCCGGCATGATGGTCGAAGGTGGCAGCATCGCCCAGATCACCCAACCCACTGCGGCCATGATCGTCGTTGGGGGCACCGTCGGCGCAGTCATGCTCCAATTCCCCCTCAATATTCTTCTGGCCGCCATTAAAGCAATCATGAAGGTATTTCTTCACAAGGGTTCGAACGGCGAAGCTACTCTCGCGCAGATAGTTGCATTCGCCAACAAGGCCCGCAGAAGCGGCATCGTCTCTCTCGACGCAGACCTGGCAAGTGTCACCGATCCCTTTCTCAAGCAGGCCCTCATGCTCGCCGTCGATGGCACCGAGCCAGCCGAGGTCCGCAAGATCATGCAACTCGAGCTCGACAACAAATCTGAGATCGAAGAGAAGATCCCTGCTGTCTTTGAAGCCGCTGGCGGCTACTCTCCTACCGTCGGCATCATCGGCGCAGTCCTCGGACTCATCCAAGTCATGAAGAACCTCTCCAACATCGACGAGGTCGGACGCGGCATCGCGGTTGCCTTCGTCGCCACGATCTACGGTGTAGCCATGGCCAACCTCATCTGCCTCCCCGCCGCAGGAAAACTCAAGTTCCGCCACCGCGAAGAGCAAATGATCAAGGAGATGATGCTCGAAGGCGTTATCTCAATCCTTGAAGGCATGAACCCACGCATGATCGAGACCAAGCTCCGCACCTATCTCTTCGAATCCCATCCAGCGAAGGCCGCCAGAAGCGCAGAGGTTGAGGCATGAGCAAAAAAAAGCACCCCGAACACGTAAACCACGAGCGTTGGCTGGTCTCTTACGCCGACTTCATCACTCTGCTCTTCGCTTTTTTTGTAGTTCTCTTTGCCTCCAGCCAATCAGACAAAAAGAAGCAGCTAAAACTGTCTGAAGCAATACAGTCCGCCTTCACACCGCTCGGCACCTTCCCCGCCCACTCGAAGACGCCGCCGCTCACAGACATCAACGCTGCAGCTATCACCTACTCATCCCCCTCTCCTATCGTCCCGCCGCTTCCCTCCACAAGTTCGGAGACGCTCGAAGAGACCGAGGCTCGTCTGCGCAAACTCCTCGCAGAACAAGTCACTGCTGGCCGCATCCCTCCCGGCGGAGTGACCATGCGCATCACCCCGGACGGCCTCGTCATCTCGCTTCACGAGGCTGGCTTCTTCCCCTCCGGTTCCGCCGAAGTCCGAGCAGCTTCGGTTCCGATGCTCTCCATCCTGGCGACAACACTGCCAGCAGGTCCACTTCGTGTCGAAGGCCACACCGACAACGTGCCGATCCACACCATGCAGTTCGCCAGCAACTGGGAGCTATCGACCGCACGCTCTACTGCGATCGCTCGCCTACTCCTCGAACGCGGCCCCATCAACCCAGCGAACCTCTCGGCCGCCGGCTATGCCGAGTTTCACCCCGTCGCCAGCAACGACACGGAAGACGGGCGCACGCAGAATCGCCGCGTCGACGTCATTCTCTTGCGCCACCCGACAACTTCACAACAACCCGCTCGCCCGTCTTCAAACTCTAGTCTTTCCCATCCAGCACCATATCAAGAGAAGCAGGGTACTCTGGCCGAATGATCATAATAAGATCGTGATGGCAGATCTATGCCAACTCTTCATGGGAGACGATTTGACGAGCATCAGCCTACTCCGACATATCAACGCCATGCGTTGCGTAAGGGCACTCCGTCGCGGCATGACGCTCACGCGCGCAGACAGGAAAGACATTTGCTGCGGGAGTTCATCATGAACACAACTTCACAAGCGAGTGACTCGCAGGAGAGTTCAATCCGCCAACGCTTCCAGGTCTCTAGATCTGTCATCCTGGAAGCCGGAGCTCTTGCCAACGAGTACTTCGGACGCATCGGCACTCTCACAGTCAGGAGCAAAGGATCTCACGATCTTGTAAGCGAGGCCGATCTCAACACAGAACTCCTTATAAAAACAGCTTCTAGAACCACTTTCTAGAAGACTCCTTCTTCGGCGAAGAGACCGGGCACACTTCGTTTGATCCTGGTTGTCGATATCGGAGGAACCAACGTGAAGTTCGGCTTCACCGTTGCTGCAGAGCCTCATGAATATATGCGCCTGTTCTCATCCAGCAAACTTCGCAACCAGGATCCGGTCGCCAGTCTCGCTGAGATGATCTCAATCATGATCGAAGAAGCGGCACTCGCACCAGACATCGTCGTCTCGACCGTTCCAGGTTTTCTCGACATAGACGAAGACCGCATATTATTTGCTGCCAATATTCCAGAACTCAACAGTCGCCAACTCGCCAGTGAACTCGGGGCGAAGATTGGTATACCCGTCCTGCTGGAACGCGACTCAGTTCTTGCATTAATTGGAGAGTGCCTTGCGGGCTCGGCCCAAAGTACAGACAACGTACTCGGACTTTTCTTTGGCACTGGTGTCGGTGCAGCATTCCTTCAGGATGGCCGCCCCTTCCGTGGCGCCGGTTGGGCTCTGGAGATAGGCCACATACCGTTCAAAGGCGAGGGACACCAATGTGAAGGCGTACGTTCAGACTGTCTGGAGTCCTACATATCTGGCCGAGCACTACAAATGATCGCTGATCGTCATGCTCGTATCGATTGAAGAAGTGGTTACGGCAGTAGCCACGAACGAACTCGCCTGCGAGGTCGACGCTTTCGTGCATAATCAGGCCTTTGCCATCGCAACGGCGGTGGCGATGTTCTCTCCGCAAGCGATCATACTTGGAGGGGGAGTCTGCGACATGCCCGGCTTCCCGAAAGAACACCTCAGTACTCTGATCGAAGCCAACTTCCCATTTGCGCAAACCGGACGCGATGGATCTACGCTGGGCCAGGCTTGGCTGGCGGAGCGTGCTCTACGGCGCTCCCCATGCAGTACAAGAGCATCTTCGTCGGCACGCAGCAAACATCGAGGACGCTCGGTAACTTGAAATTACGAATTAATTGCTCCAAAAAACCAAAATTAGAGCTCGACCTAGACACCAAAATCCTTATTGAATTTACACTTGCATTATGTCAGTTGAGTAGATGAATGCTTGTCCAGCAATCGACATTAGTAAAATTACTCATTCGATGTATCAATTTAACTAGTTGCAACGTCCAACAGTAGAGCAATGAAAAAGACACTCCACATCTGCGCGACGCTGTTCTGCCTGCTGACGCTTCTGCTCGGCACAGCGACGTGCATGAACATTGCGCAGCCTAAACAAGCTTCGTGCAATCATTGCCCAAAGCAATCTCCTTTCAGCCAGGACCTTCCCTCCTGCTGCAGCGCACAACAACAGCAGCCTTCCGCCATCATCTCCGCCGACGTTCAGCATCCAGTCCAGCTACTCGCGGCATACGCTCACGCTCTCCCGTTCGAGTTCATACCTCTCCTTGCCCCACCTGTCACGCAAGCTGCCGCACCCCCTCCAGTACCGCCCCTCATCGCCCTTCGTATCTGATTTTCTTCTTGAAATCCGCGCCGCCTCACAGCATCTCCCACGCTGTCTGTTGACCACGCAGCCTTCAAGATAAGGAACTCGTATGCGTCCCGCCCTGTCAGCGCCCTTGCTGTCACTCGTGCTGTTTGCTTCCGCCGTCTCTCGTGCCCAGACAAAGACACCCGGCATGGACATGGACGCGACCCAGATGTCGATGCCCGAAAACAGCTCTATGAAGATGAACATGAACAGAATGAGCCAGCCCTCCAACCTCATCGATACAGAGTTGGCCCACACCACCTCCGGCACAAGCATCGAGCCCGCATCCACTCCGTGTCTCGATGATCATGAAAAGCTATCGCGGTTGGATGCTGATGCTCCACGGCACGGCCTTCATCGCCGACACCCAACAACACGCCGCATCCAATCCATCTGGTCCCTCGCCCGAGACCTGCCAACAACTCGACCTCACCTGCACAGACCCCGCCAACACCCGAGGCGGAGACAAGCTCTTCTCCACCAACTGGATCATGCCCATGGCCATGCGTCAGCTAGGCCCCGGCCAACTCACCCTTCGCACCATGCTCTCCCTCGAACCCGCCACCGTCAGTGACCGTCAATATCCCGAGCTCTTCCAGCAAGGCGAAACCGCATTTGGCAAACCCATCATCGACGGCCAGCACCCTCACGACTTCTTCATGGAACTCGCCGCCCTCTATGACATCCGCCTCGGCGAGCGCATGCTACTCAGTTTCTACGCCGCTCCCATTGGAGACCCCGCCATCGGCCCCACCGCCTACCCTCATCGCCTCTCCGCGTCAGAAGATCCAATCGGCGCTCTAGGCCACCACCAGGAAGACTCCACCCACATCGCCTTCAACGTCCTCACCGGCGGCTTCACCTGGCGATGGCTCCGCTTCGAAGAGTCCGGCTTCCACGGCGCCGAGCCTACCGAGCAGCGCTGGGGATTTCAGCCATCCCCCAACGGCCTCGCCATCGACAGCTACTCCTCCCGCATCACCTTCTCCCCCACACAAAACTGGAGCAGCCAATACTCCATCGCCCACATCGTCAGCCCCGAAGCCCTCTACCCCGGCGAAGACCAGCAGCGGCAGACCGCCTCCATCATGTACAACCGCCCCTTCGGCACCTCAACCAGCGATGGCACTCACTCCGGCAACTGGTCGAACACCCTCCTCTGGGGCCGCACAAAATCGCTCACCGACAACGGAATAGAAGACAGCTACCTCCTCGAGTCGCTTCTAAAATTCCACACCCGCAACTACGTCTGGACCCGCATCGAAAACGCCGGCCGCTCCAACGAACTCCTCATCACCCCTGGCTCCCCGCTCCCTCCGAACTTCGCCGAATCCCCCCTCGGCCACGTCGCCGCCTACACCTTCGGCTACGACCGCGACTACCACGTAGCCCCACACCTCCTCGCCGCACCCGGCGCGCAGTTCACCACCTACACCACACCCAGCGCACTAATCTCAACCTACGGCGCTCACCCATGGGGAGTAGTAGCCTTCGTCCGCCTCCGCATCACCAAATAAATCGGATACCAAATCAGCCGGCGCTAAATCAGCCGAGTTCCAATGAACCGTGTGGCCCATAGACAGGGGTCAAGAAGCAGGTGGTAGCCAAAGAACCGGGTGGCCCATCCTTGCGGTCTCATCGCAAGGGTGGGTTATTCGCTACGCGCGAACCGTTCTCTTCAAACTCAGGTATACCAATAAAAGCATGCGCCTCTACATCGCCACCTCCAATCCCGGCAAGCTCCGCGACTTCGCCGCCACAGCGCTCGCAGCAGATCACACTAACCCCACTCCCCGGCCTCAAACAAATCCCCGCCCCCGCCGAAGACGAGCCCACCTTCGAGGGCAACGCCCGCATCAAGGCCATCTACTACTCCCACCACGCCCCCAACGAAATCGTCGTCGCCGACGACTCCGGCCTCGAAGTCGACGCTCTCCACGGAGCACCCGGCGTCCGCTCCGCCCGCTACGCCGACGACCACCACTACCCCGGCCCACCCGAAGCAACACCCGACGAGCGCAACAACCTCTACCTCATCTCCAATCTCACCGACATCCCCCTCACCGAGCGCAGCGCCCGCTACCACTGCGTCCTCGCCGCCGCCCGCAACGGCCAAATCCTCGCCATCGGCCACGGAGCCGTCGAAGGCGAAATCCTCACCACCCCCCGCGGCACCGAAGGCTTCGGCTACGACCCACTCTTCTATCTCCCCGCACAAAACAGAACCATGGCCGAGCTCGACATCGCCACCAAGCTCACCTTCAGCCACCGTGGCCGAGCCTTCGCCGCTCTTCTCGCCGAGTTGAAATCTTCTCTCCCATCGCACTCCTCGCGATAGACTTCACAACATGCTTCCAACACTCTCCATCGACCACCTCGTCTTCCGCGTCCGCGACATCCCCGCATCCAAAACCTTCTACGCCGCCCTCTTCGGCGACCCCGTCTTCCAAAACGAAGACATGTTCCTCTACAAGATCGGAACCAGCACCCGGCTCTTCTTCACCAAAGCATCCGGCCCCGCCACACCCTACGACAAAGAACAGCCTGGCCTGAACCACATCGCCCTCGGGGTCGAATCGCTTCCTCACCTCGAGCAGATTCTCGGTCACCTTCAATCGGCAGGCATTCCTAACAGCGGCATCGGAATCGACCCTCACGGAAAACAGAACTACATCTGGCTCAACGACCCCAACGGCTTCCGTATTGAGTTTTACTGCACCCCAGCTGCCGAATAAGCTCTGGCTTTTCATCAGTTGAATAAAAATCGCACAAACGTATCGCTAATCGCACAAAACGCTGCACTTTCCTTGACGCTGCTATTCGCTGAGCGGAATAATCGCCGTGCTGCACTTTTTCCATCCTGCTAAGTGCACCGATCACGATTTCAAGGAGTACTCATGGCCACCGCCGCCCCGCCAGCCCCTCCTGCCGCCACCGACACTCAAAGGTGTGCAGCCACTCCGCGCCGGCCAGGGCAACTCCTTCCTCTGGCACAAGCTCCACTCCCTCTCCGGCATCGTCCCCATCGGCGCCTTCCTCGTCGAGCACATCATCTCCAACTTCGAAACCCTCAACGGCCCCCTCGCCTACGCCCAGCAGGTCAAGTTCCTCAACTCCCTCCCGCTCGTCCGCGTCCTCGAGTGGGCCTTCATCTTCATCCCCCTCGCCTTCCACGCCCTCTACGGAGTCTTCATCGCCTTCCGCGGCCGCGTCAGCGTCAACGTCTACCCCTGGGCCGGCAACTGGATGTACGTCTCCCAGCGCATCACCGGCATCATCGCCTTCCTCTACATCGTCCAGCACGTCTGGCGACAGCGCTTCAGCGGCATCTCCCTCCCCGAGAACCCCGGCGCCGCCTTCCATAAAGTACAGGTTGAACTCTCGAACCCCTGGATGCTCGCCATCTACGTCATCGCCATGATCGCCACCACCTGGCACTTCGCCTACGGCATCTGGCTCTTCGCCGCCAAGTGGGGCATCACCCCCGGCGAAAAGGCCCGCAAGCGCTTCGGCTACGTCTGCGCCGCCTTCGGCCTAGCCCTCTGCCTCATGGGCCTCGCCAGCATCTACGCCGTAGTCTGGAAGTACCCCAACGCCCCCGCCAACGTAATGCCCGCCCAACCCGCCGGCATCGACCTACCCGCACCAACAGTCCCACCACCCAACTCAACAAACCCTGACCAACCGGGCGAGGTACGGTAGCATGATGGCGAATTCACCGTGCCAGATTGCTCATTGATGTACTCTGGTGCATCTGCGGCTCGGCATGTTCGCGCATCTGCATTATTCGCGATAGTCATTGCGAGTAAGCCGTGCGACAGTGCGAGAGTGACATTAGCAATGCGTCATTGGACGATGACAATCGAGCACATGCAAGTTCAGAAGGTATACGCAGCGAGTCAGTTAGGAAACGTATCCGTAGCCTCTCTAGCTAGCTGTATGGATTGCTGTATGAGATCGGCATTATCGTGGTTTTGAGTTCTGGCCATCGCTTCTGATTCCAAGTCACGGTCTCATTCAAGTTAGAGAGAACCGAAATGGCAGCAACACCCAGAATCATCGTCGTCGGCGGAGGCCTAGCCGGCCTCGCCGCCGTCATCAAGATCGCCGAAGCCGGCGGCAAGGTCGACCTCTTCTCCATCGTCCCCGTCAAGCGCTCCCACTCCGTCTGCGCCCAGGGCGGCATCAACGCCGCCAAGAACCTCAAAGGCGAAGGCGACGACGTCCTCAAGCACTTCGACGACACCATCTACGGCGGCGACTTCCTCGCCAACCAGACCCCCGTCAAAAACATGACCGCGCAGGGCCCCGCCATCATCGACCTCCTCGACCGCATGGGCGTCCCCTTCAACCGCACCCCCGAAGGCCTGCTCGACTTCCGCCGCTTCGGAGGCACCCTCTACCACCGCACCGCCTTCGCCGGAGCGACCACCGGCCAGCAGCTCCTCTACGCTCTCGACGAACAGGTCCGCCGCTACGAATCCGAAGGCAAGGTCACCAAATACGAAGGCTGGGAGTTCCTCTCCGCCGTCCTCGACTCCAAAGGCGCCGCCCGCGGCATCTGCGCCATGGATCTCCGCTCCATGGAGACCCGCACCTTCCCCGCCGACGCCATCATCGTCTGCACCGGCGGCAACGGAGCCATCTTCGGAAAGTCCACCAATTCCGTCGTCTGCACCGGCTCCGCCCAGTCCGCCCTCTACCAGCAGGGCGCCTTCTACGCCAACGGCGAGTTCATCCAGGTCCACCCCACCGCCATCCCCGGCGAAGACAAGCTCCGCCTCATGTCCGAGTCCGCCCGCGGCGAAGGCGGCCGCGTCTGGGTTCCCAAAGACCGAACGACAAGCGCGCAGCCCAATCCATCCCCGAAGCCGACCGCTGGTACTTCCTCGAAGAGTGGTACCCCAAGTACGGCAACCTCGTCCCCCGCGACATCGCCACCCGCGACATCTTCAAAGTCGTCTACGAAGACAACATGGGCATCGACGGCCAGCCCATGGTCTACCTCGACCTCACGCACCTCTCGCCAGAACGCCAGCACAAGCTCGAAGGCATCCTCGAAATCTACGAGAAGTTCGTCGGCGACGACCCCCGCAAAGTCCCCATGAAGATCTTCCCCGGCATGCACTACACCATGGGCGGCCTCTGGGTCGACTTCAACCAGCAGACCAACATCCCCGGCGTCTTTGCAGCAGGCGAAGCCGATTACTCCATCCACGGCGCCAACCGCCTCGGCGCCAACTCCCTCCTCTCCTGCATCTACGGAGGCTTCGTCGCCGGCCCGCAAGCCATGGCCTACGCCAAAGCCCTCCCCGCGCAAGAAGGCGACGGCGGCCACGCCGCCGAACTCCCGCGCCAGAACGAGCTCAACAACGCTCCTCCTCAACAACAAGGGCACCGAAAACCCCTTCAAGCTCTGGCGCGAACTCGGCGAAACCATGACCAAGCACGCCACCATCGTCCGCTACAACGCCGGCCTCGACGAAGCCGACGCCAAGATCGTCGAACTCCTCGACCGCTACAAGAACGTCAACCTCTCCGACAAGAGCCAGTGGGCCAACACCAGCTTCGCCTTCACCCGCCAGCTCTACAACATGCTCGAACTCGCCCGCGTCATCGTCCAGGGCGCACGCCTCCGCGACGAGTCCCGCGGAGCCCACTACAAGCCCGACTTCCCCGACCGCAACGACGAAAAGTTCCTCAAAACCACCAAAGCCGCCTACGAAGACGACGCCCCCGCCTTCGAGCTCGAAGACGTCGACATCAGCCACATCAAACCGCGCCCCCGCCGCTACGACGCCACCGCCTAACGAAAACCGTTCTGAGTCTGACAACGCCGTTCTAAACAGATGCCAGCCTACGCACAAAAATCGTCATCTCGACCGAAGGCGGCGCAATCTTGCCGCCGAAGCGGAGAGATCCTCGTATTTGTCTTTGCCGTTGCCTGTTCTTTTGTTGTCATTCCGCAGCGCAGCGGAGGAATCTGCTTTGCCCTTGTCATGCCACCTACGTCACGGCAAGCAAAAAGAGCCAACAGGATGGATCACCTCAAAAACCCGCTTCCGCCATCTAACCGGGCATGGAACCCATCCAGCTCGTCTACATCGCTCTGTCGGTCATATTCGCATCGGTCATGGCGTATATGTATCTCTACACCACGCACCTTCACCCCATCGGAGCGGACCCAGGCACTCAAAGGCCGTCCCCCGGTCAGCAAAGAAGAAGGCATCGCAGTCGCCACACTGGAAAAAGAACGCCTGCACAAAATCGGCACGTTCTAACTCCGCACCGGCTGCAATCCTTCGTAACAATCGCCTCCAGCAGGGCCTCACGCTGAAGGAACAGGAAATCTGCAGCCGCTAAGGAGCATTCATGCCGAGCACCATCAAGGTCGAGATCAAGCGCCAGTCCACCCCCGACGCCCCCGCCACCACCGAAAAGTTCGAGATCCCCTACCGCCCCAGCATGAACATCACCTCGCTCCTCGGCGAGATCGCGCTCAACCCCGTCAACGTCGCCGGCAAGCCCACCACGCCCATCACCTACGACTCCAACTGCCTCGAAGAGATCTGCGGCTCCTGCGCCATGCTCATCAACGGCAAAGCCCGCATGGCCTGCTCCGCCCTCGTCGACAAGCTCCGTGGTCCGAATAACGACCAGCCCATCACCCTCGCCCCGCTCTCCAAATTCCCCGTCGTCCGCGACCTCGCCGTCGACCGCTCCGTCCTCTTCGAAAACCTCAAGAAGGTCAAAGCCTGGGTCCCCATCGACGGCACCTACGATCTCGGCGCCGGCCCACGCCAGGCCCCCCAGATTCAGGAGCAGCGCTACCCGCTCTCCAACTGCATCTCCTGCACCATCTGCATGGAGGTCTGCCCCCAGTTCAACGACGTCACCGGCTTCGTCGGCGCCGCCACCATCGCCCAGGCCAAGCTCTTCAACATGGACCCCGCCGGCTCCGTCCTCAAAGAAGAGCGCCTCCGCGCCCTCGCCGGCGACGGCGGCATCCAGGAGTGCGGCTTCGCCCAGAACTGCGTCCAGGCCTGCCCCAAACAGCTCCCCCTCACCGAAGCCATCTCCGACATGGGCCGCGACGTCTTCATCCAGCAAGTCAAAGACCTCTTCGCCCGTTAATCTACCGCGAACGCCTTCCGTCGTCATCCTGAACGGAGTGAAGGATCCCTGTATTTTGTCTTCGTCCTCAGGTTGTGACGCAACCAGGTGCCCGTATCTCGATTCTGATCTTGTGTGCATTACGCTGCTTGCAAACATGCTCTTCCTCGCCCGCACGATCGCCAGATATTCAATCCTTCCTCGTCTAACGCAACCTGTCGAATGTAAAATTTCGCTGCGCCTCATCCAAACACAAGCCACCGGCCCGCACAGTGAGCCTCAAACCGTTAAGCTTCATATCAGGAGAATCAAATGATCCAACTAGCAGACGCCCGCCGCATCATCGCCGCAGCCGAAAAGAAAGCCGAAGAAATCGGCCAGCCCATGAACGTCGCCGTCGTCGACGAGGGCGGCAACCTCATCGCCTTCGAGCGCATGGCCAACGCCTGGCTCGGCTCCATCGACATCTCCAGAAAAAAGCCTGGACCTCCCGCGCCTTCGACATCACCACCAAAGATCTCGCCGAGCACTCCCAATCCGGCGACCAGTTCTTCGGCATCCACGCCTCCAACGACGGCAAAGTCATGATCTTCGCCGGCGGCATTCCCCTCAAGCAGGACGGCAAAGTCGTCGGCGCCATCGGCGTCAGCGGCGGCTCCGGCGAGCAGGACCACGCAGTCGCCGAAGCCGGCGCAGCAGCCCTCTAACTCTCCACCTGAAACCAGCATCAAAAGGGTAGCGTGCAGATCGCGCTACCCTTTCCGCTGCACCGCACAGGCGACAGCGGCCACGCAGGCAAACAGAACAGCTAAAGCAAAGAGGCAGAAAATGGCAGAAAACTCTGGAGTCGTTTTCCTCGGACAAAACAAAGTAGAAGTCCAGTCCATCGACTTTCCCAAGATGCAAAACCCCGCGGGCAAAAAGATCAACCATGGCGTCATCCTCAAAGTCGTCTCCACCAACATCTGCGGCTCCGACCAGCACATGGTCCGCGGCCGCACCACCGCTCCGACCGGCATGGTCCTTGGCCACGAAATTACCGGCGAAGTCATCGAGCTAGGCTCCGACGTCGAATACATCAAAAAAGGCGACCTCGTCACCGTCCCCTTCAACGTTGCATGCGGTCGCTGCCGCACCTGCCGCATGCAGGAGTCCGGCGTCTGCCTCAACGTCAACCCAGGCCGCGCAGGCGGTGCCTACGGATACGTCGACATGGGTGGCTGGATCGGTGGCCAGGCCGAGTACGTCATGGTCCCCTACGCCGACTTCAACCTCATCCCGTTCCCTGACAAAGAGCAGGCCATGTCCAAGATCAAGGACCTCACCATGCTCTCCGACATCCTCCCCACCGGATTTCACGGTGCGGTCAATGCAGGCGTCGGTGTAGGATCCATCGTCTACGTTGCCGGAGCGGGTCCCGTCGGTCTAGCCGCCGCCGCCTCCGCACATATCCTCGGCGCCGCAGTCGTCATGATCGGCGACATGAATGCCGAACGCCTCAAGCACGCGGAAAGCGTCGGCTACGTCCCCATCGACCTCACCAGGAGCGACAACCTCGGCGAACTCATCGAAAAGGTCGTCGGCAAACCAGAGGTGGACGCCTCCATCGACGCCGTCGGCTTCGAAGCAAGAGCCCAGGGCAAAGATGGCCAGGAAGCTCCCGCCACCGTGCTCAACTCTCTCATGACTATCACCCGTGCCGCAGGCTCCATCGGTATCCCAGGCCTCTATGTCACCGAAGATCCCGGAGCTCATGACGAGGCTTCGAAGACGGGAAACCTGAAGATGCGTTTCGGCCTCGGATGGGCAAAATCTCACCGCTTCTATCACCGGTCAGACACCGGTGTTGAAGTACAACCGCCAACTCATGCAGGCCATTCTTTATGACCGCTTGCCCATCGCAAAGATTGTCGGCGCAACAGTCATTCCTCTTAGTCAGGCGGCCGAAGGGTACAAAGCCTTCGACTCCGGGGCGGCGAAGAAGTTTGTCCTCGATCCCCACGGCCTTCTCAACGCCAACTAATTCATTTGCACTGCAACATAAAGAAGCCCCGCCGAAATCTCGACGGGGCTTTTTATGTCATGCACCAACTGTGATGGCCTTAATAATTTGCTGGCGTAAACACCGAAACAAACATCATTTGGAGAAGATTGAATTCCCCGGAGTTGTCTCTTCGTTTGAGTGAATCCGGTTCTGAGCACGCTTAGCGCTCTCCATCGCAACATGATCCATCTTCTGCTCATCCGTCTTACCGACCTCGGTCGTGCCGGTCTCTTCAATAGCTTCGTGAGAAGGACGTGCTCCAGTTTTCGTTGCGTCAACACCCTGTGCCATACATCACCTCTGCATAAACAGATGGCATCCAGACGCCGTAAGGTTGCCCCTAAAATCATTTACCTCTCAATCAGCTTTTTAGAGCTGCGGCTCTGCGAAACATCTCAGCAAATTACGCCAACAACGAAACCAGCATAACTGCTTGCCTTTCCAGCGTCAGACTAACTCCGCTCTTCCGCCGAACACTTGCTACAATTTGCCTACTCCGCAAAATGAAAGAATGGTGTATGCAATGAAGAGACAGCCGATGTTTGCCTCCTTGATTCTCATTGCGACACTTCTCATCATCCACTCCAATGCACTTGCTCAAGCCCAACAGAGTAAACAAAACAAATCAATGACCGACCCTCTCGCCGTCCATCAGTCCGCAATTGTCATCGACACCCACGCCGACACTCCCCAACGCTTCGTCGATGAGCACTGGAACTTCACCGATCCCCTCAACGGCGGCATGCTCAACTACGACAGCGCAAAGCAAGGCAATCTCGGCGCACAGTTCTTCTCCATCTGGGTCGATCCGAACCAATACGCCGCCAACGCCTCTGCCCATCGCACTCTATCCCTCATCGACGGCACCCTCGAACAAGTTCGCCACCACCCCGACAAGCTCCAGCTCTGCCTCTCCTCCGACGACATCATCGCCACCCACAACCAGGGCAAATTCGCCGTTCTCATGGGCATCGAAGGCGGCCACTCCATCGAAAACGACATCGGCCTCCTCCGCGACTACTACCGCCTCGGCGTCCGTTACATGACCCTCACCTGGTCCAACACCAACGGCTGGGCCGACTCCTCCGGCGACATCGACGACACAAAGATCCACCACCACAACGGTCTCACCCCCTTCGGCAAACAAGTCGTCATCGAGATGAATCGCCTCGGCATGATGGTCGACATCTCTCACGTCTCCGACAAAACCTTCTGGGACGTCATCGCCACCACGCGCACTCCCGTCATCGCGTCTCACTCCTCCGCCCGCGCCCTCACCAACGCTCCCCGCAACATGACTGACGAGATGCTCCTCGCCATGAAGAAGAACAACGGCGTCGTCATGGTCAACTTCTTCCCTGCCTTCATCGACGAAAACTGGCGCAGAGCCTGGAACGCAAGCAGCGAAGAGCGCAAAAAAGCCCAGGCAGTCCTCACCGCCGAATACAGAGCCAAAGGAATGGCCGTTCCCTACACCGCCACCGATAAGATCGATCGCGAGTTCGCCGCAAAGATCGGCCGCGCCCCCTTCAACTCACTCATCGATCACTTCGACCACGTCATCAAAATCGCTGGCATCGATCACGTCGGCATCGGCACCGACTTCGACGGCATCCCGGTCCCACCCGCGGGCATCGACTCCGCCGCAGACCTTCCCAAAATCACAGTCGCCCTCATGGCACGCGGCTACACCGCAGAAGACATGCACAAACTACTTGGCGGCAACCTCCTCCGCGTCTTCCGCGAAGTACAGGCTGCCGCCGACCACAATCCGTAGCAAAATTAAATCGACTTACTTCTCCCCAATCAACTCGATCTTGTGAATCTTCGGTGCCTCCGAGAACAACGTCTCCGCATTCGCCATCAACGCCTTCGCGATCTCACCATTCAGGTGCGCATCGCGTCCAGCCTCGTCGTTAAACGTGTCGAAGACGCCGAACACTCCGCCCTTATCTTCTTTGAAGCCGTACCAATGAACGGTACCAGCCTCAGCTTTCGCCATCTCGGCGCCCTGTTTCAGAAAAGCCTCGACATCAGCCTCTTTACCCGGTTTGGCCTTCAACTCCGCATACAACGCAAACTTCGCCATCTTTGAGAATCCTCCAGTCAGTGAGATGCAGAATCACCTCATCGGTTACAGATTTCGCCACGACCTTTGCCGAAGAAATAGTTACGATACGATTCCTTGCACCTTTCTCCATGATCATCACGCGTCTCGAACAACTACTTCGTCTTGATCGCAAAGTCTATCTTCAACTCGTCCTTCACCTTAACGGTCCCCCCGCCGGCGCTAACCGGCTGAATGCCAAAGTCCGTCTGCTTGATCGTCACGCTTCCTATATACGTCCGATCCACAAAACGTACTTGAAGACGAACAGGTTTAGTCTCGCCATGCAGCGTCAACTTTCCCGCAACATCCCATTCCCCATTTCCAGTCGGCTTTATTTCGCTGGAAGCAAATCGTATCTCTGGAAATTTGCTGCTCTCCAACACCTGCTCCTGCATCCTCTGCTGCACCTCGCTCTGATGCTCCTCCGGTGCAACCGTAAGGCGTGCAGCCTCCACTCGAAACTCCACCTGAGGGTGAGGTCCATTGTCGAGACTGCCGCCCGCAACAGGTGCCGTCACCACATGTTCGTGACCCGCAGCTGAGAACAGCCCTGTCTTTCCAACATGTATCGTCAACGAACTGTGTTCGGTATCAAGCGGCTTCTGCGCCACAAGCACCTGGGACGCGCCCGCCCAAAGACACACACCAAGTAGCAACATCGCCTTCATAACCATCTCCTCTGTCCATCCTTGCAGACTCGCCCGCGACTTCACAGGCATAGAAGCCGAATGTTCAAACAAACTCACCCAACCCCTCCCTCACATTGCTCCAACCGCCCGTCTGCGATAGCCTGTCTGTTGGAGCTACACATCGCATGATGCTTCGTACCTTTGCACTCTCCCTGGCCCTCGCCGTATCCGCCCAGGCGCAATCGACCACCACGCCACCAGCCGACGCTCTTCCCGACGCACCCAGCACCACCAGCCAGGTGAAGCCCCCCGTCGTACCCACCGGTCCCACCGCCGTCATCGACACCACCATGGGCCGTATCACCTGCAAACTGTACGAAAAAGAAGCCCCCGTCACCGTAGCCAACTTCATCGGCCTCGCCGACGGCACCAAAGACTGGACCGACCCCAAAACCCTCAAAAAAATGCACCACCAGCCCTTCTACGACGGCACCACCTTCCACCGCGTCATCCCCAACTTCATGATCCAGGGCGGCGACCGCATGGGCGACGGCACCGGCGATCCCGGCTACTTTTTCCAGGACGAAATCGACCCCGCCCTCACCTTTGACCAGCCCGGCATCCTCGCCATGGCCAACGCAGGCCCCGGCCCCTCAGGCGGTGGCACCAACGGCTCGCAGTTCTTCATCACCGACACCGAAGTTCCCCAACTCAACGGCAAGCACACTATCTTCGGCCAATGCGACGCTCACTCCGCCCTGCTCGTCGCCTCCATCGCCCGCGTAGAGCGTAACTCAAGCGACAAACCACTTACCCCCGTCGTCATCAACCACATCACCATCGTGCGCGAAGGCCAGCCTATGCCTCCCGCACCGGCGACCCCTGCAGTCCCTGCCGCACCAACCGCAGTCACGGCAACGCCAAATTAAATCTTTCAGGCCTCCGCGAAATCCACGGAGACCTCTCTGCCAACAAATCAACCTGTAATCGCAAGGAGATTTCGAAATGCCAACCAAACCAGGCACCTACGCCACATTCAAGACCACGGAAGGTACCGTCGTCTGCGAACTCTTCGAGAAGGACGCGCCAGAGACCGTGGCAAACTTCATCGGTCTCGCCGAAGGCACCAAGGAGTGGAACAGCCGCAGCAAGAAAGGCGCCAAGCTCTACGACGGCACCGATCTTTCACCGCGTGATCCCCCAGTTCATGATCCAGGGCGGCGACCCCGAAGGCACCGGCATGGGCGGCCCCGGCTACAAGTTCGCCGACGAAACCAAAGGCTCCAAGCACGGCTTCCAGGAGAAGGGCAAGCTCGCCATGGCCAACGCCGGCCCCAACACCAACGGCAGCCAGTTCTTCATCACCGTAGCCGACACCAGCTGGCTCACCGGCAAGCACACCATCTTCGGCGAAGTCGTCGAAGGCTACGACGTAGTCGAGAAGATCAGCAAAGTCAGCAAAGACGGCATGGACCGCCCCAAAACCCCGGTCGTCCTCGAGTCCGTCACCATCGAACGCATCGCCTAATCTCGCATTCGCAGCAAACGAAGGCCCGCTCAACCGAGCGGGCCTTCACTTCTTGTACAAGCAGAATCTACTTGTCTACGCCACACCAATCACCGTGCAAAGCTCCTTCACCGAATCCGCGCTCTTCTGCAGCGCAGCCTGCTCCTCAGGCGTCAGCTTGATCTCGATAATCTGCTCCAGCCCCTTCGCCCCCAGCTTGCAGGGCACGCCAACATACAGCCCCGAGATCCCATACTCCCCCTGCAGATAAGCCGCGCAAGGCAGGATCTTCTTCTTGTCCTTCAGAATCGCCTCGACCATCTCCACCGCGGCAGCGCTAGGCGCATAATAAGCCGAGCCCGTCTTCAGGTGCTTCACAATCTCCGCGCCACCATTGGCCGTGCGCGTCTCCAACTCCTTCAGCCGATCAGGCGCAATCAACTCCGTAATCGGAATCCCCGCCACAGTCGAGTAGCGCGACAGCGGAACCATCGTGTCGCCATGTCCACCCAGCACAAACGCCGTGACATTCTCCACCGACACCTTCAGCTCCTCCGCGATAAACGTCCGGAACCGCGCCGAATCCAGCACGCCAGCCATTCCAATCACGCGCTCACGCGGCAACCCCGCATGCTTGAACGCCGTCTGCGCCATCGCATCCAGCGGATTCGACACCACAATAATGATCGTATTCGGCGACGCCTTCACCACCTCGCCCACGACCTTCGACATAATCCCATGATTCGTCGTCAACAAATCATCGCGGCTCATCCCCGGCTTGCGCGCAATCCCCGCCGTAATCACCACCACATCGGAGTTCGCAGTATCCGCATAATCATTGGTCCCGATGATGTTGCAGTCGCGCTTCTCAATCGGCATCGCCTGCAGCAGATCGAGCGCCTTCCCCTGCGGCACACCCTCGACAACATCCAGCAACACCACATCCGCAAGTTCCTTCGCAGCAATCCAATGCGCCGCCGTCGCACCAACATTTCCCGAACCAACAATCGTTACCTTTTTCCGCATATCTCTCCTTATCGCGTCGCGTACGACTCTCACTTTTTATTCTAAAGTCGACTGAGTACCTACGTCGCAATATCGCCCAAACGAAACGAATACCGCACAACATCGCAGCAAGAAAAATAAGGACGGCTAACATTCAAATAGCCGCCCCACACTTTCGTTACATATTCTCAATCATGCGCGTCGCGAACTCGCTCGTCTTCGCCTTCGTCGCTCCCTGCATCCCGCGCTCAAAGTCGTACGTCACGAACTTCTGCGCAATCGTCTTCTCCATCGAACTCTCGATCAGCCGCGCCGCCTCCGTCCAACCCAAGAAAGTCGAACAACATCACGCCCGACAAAATCACCGAACCCGGATTGATCACATCCTTGTCCGCATACTTCGGAGCCGTGCCATGCGTCGCCTCAAACACCGCGTACCCATCGCCAATATTCCCGCCCGGAGCAATCCCCAGCCCGCCAACCTGCGCCGCCGCAGCATCCGAGATGTAATCCCCATTCAGGTTCGTCGTCGCCAGCACGCTATAGTCCTCCGGCCGCAAAATAATCTGCTGAAATATCGAATCCGCAATCCGGTCATTCACCAGAATCTTGGTCTTCCACTTGCCACCGCCGTGCGACTCACCGATCGAAGCAACCACCTGCTTCACCTCAGCCACCACCTCTTCGCCAAACTCCTTCGCCGCAAACTCAATCCCCGGCTCAATCAGCGCCGCATTCTCCTCCGCCGTCAGCTTCGGGTTCGCCTCAACATTCCCAAGAATCCAGCTCTCCCGCTCCGTCACCGTCTGCTCGCGAAACTCCTGCGAAGCAACCTCGTAACCCCACTCGCGAAACGCGCCCTCGGTAAACTTCTGAATATTTCCCTTATGCACCAGCGTCACCGTCTTGCGTTTGTTATCCAGCGCATACTGAATCGCCGCCCGCACCAGCCGCTTCGACCCCGTAATCGAGATCGGCTTCACCCCCACACCCGAGTCCAGCCGAATCTTCTTCTTGGTCCCCTTCAGCATGTCGTCGTTCACAAACGCGATGAACTTGTCCGCCTCAGGCGTCCCCTGCCGAAACTCAATCCCGGCATAAATATCCTCCGTATTCTCGCGGAAGATCACCACATCCAGCTTCTCCGGATGCTTCACCGGACTAGGCACGCCCGCGTAATACTTCACCGGCCGCACGCACTGGTACAAATCCATCAACTGCCGCAGCGCCACATTCAGCGAACGAATCCCACCACCCACCGGCGTCGTCAGCGGTCCTTTGATCGACACCCGAAAATCCACCGTAGCCTTCACCGTATCATCCGGCAGCCAGTTCTGCGTCTGGCGATAAGCCTTCTCCCCAGCCAGCACCTCATACCACGCCACCGAACGCTTGCCGCCATAAGCCTTCTCCACCGCCGCATCGAACACCCGCTGCGAAGCCTTCCAGATGTCCCGCCCCGTCCCATCGCCCTCGATAAACGGAATAATCGGATGATCGGGAACCGTAAACTTCCCGTTGCTGTACTCGATCGCCTGCCCATTCGTCGGCACTGGAATTCCGTTGTAGCTCGTTTGCATCGTCATCATCTCCGCAGAAAAATCGATAGAAACAAAGACCGAAGGCTACCATCCGCGCAAGACCAGTGGCAACGGTACACGGCCAAACCGTGCGCTTATCGAACCAGGTAATAATCCACCGTCGCCACCACGCGCACCGTCTTCATGATGCTTGAGTCGCCACTGTCCCCTCCCCCACCTTCGCCACCAGTCGAGACACTATCCGCCGCCGAGATCGAAAACACTCCCTGGTTCGCCGACCGTATCGACCCCACCTGACTCCCCGAATCCGCCGCAAACCGATCCGCCGACGCCCGCGCATTCCGCGTCGCCTCCGTAATCATGTCCGGCTTCAGCGCATTCAGACCGTTAAACTTATACCGAATCCCTCCCTGCCCATTGCTGTCCCCCACAACAATCCCCGCCTGCACCAGCTCCGCCGTCTTCTCTCCCGCCTTCGCAACCTTATCCACGTCCTTCGACTGCACCGTCACCGTCTGCTCCACGATGTACCGCGGCCCCGTATTGTTCCCGCTATATTCATTGGCCAGTTTGTCCGTCACCTTGATCTGCCCCACCGAAATCTCCGCCGGCGCAATGCCCTGCCCCGCAAAAAACTTCAGCACCGCCTCTTTATCCGCCTGGCTCTTCGCAAATACCTGCGGCAGATCATTCCCTGCCTCCTTGAAAGCTCACCGGCCAGATCGCCAGATCGGACTTCACCGTCCTCTCCACCAACCCCTTCACGGTCACATAACGATCCGCCAGCCGGATGTCTTTAATCTCCGACCCCAGCACCCAACCACCCACCACCAACCCCAGCAGCAGACACGCACCCAACACCGCCGCAGGCGCAATCCAAGAAGACCGTTCCCTATCCACAGAGAAAACCTCCGTCACACAACAGCAGCAGAATGCAGCAGCGAGTCCCCCATGTCAACTGGCAGAAAAAAACCGCGACGATCACCACGCCAAAGGGCTGCCAATTTCCCAGCCTTTAACTCTGCCTAGCCAGATCCGTCAGCAGAGTAGTGTATATGCCCGTTCCACATTTTCCAGAGGTAACCGCAACAAATCCGCCTGAAATGTGCTCCTCTCTAGAATCAGTCAATATGCCTGTCAAGTTCAACGTTGACCCGTCGTCCATATTGAAGTTCATCGAGACGAAGTTTCCCTCCATGGAACTGGAGGGCACCCCGTTTTCGCGGAGCTGTGTGTTAGCAGTACCAGACGTAAAGCACGGAGACCCCTGCACTCGAATGCTTCCACCAATCGCAATATTGTTTGGCTTGGAGAGCCCAGTAGCAGGATCAAGCACCGTTACCCCCTGCTGCAGATTCACCTGCACCGAAACCGGCGTCACAGTTGAAACTCCATTCGTCAGCGTCTGGAACTTTCCCGTTCCGGAATAAACTCCGTTCACAAGCGGAAAGGACGTTGCAGTGAACATCCCGGCAGAGTTCCCCACACACGTTGATCCAGCAGACGGCGAGAACGACGCCAGATAGCTGCCCGAAAACTGGTCTGCATTGCCTTGCGGAATCCTCCCGCTGTATCGATAGCGAATCGAAGGGAATGTTCTCCGGGCTCTGCACCGTAAAGCTCCCATCCGTTGCAACTTTCCCGGTAGACACAGTCGCAAATGAAAATAGCACGTTCAGAATCGGCGGACGAAAAGTTGGTGGTGTGCAAAACCCGATGGCATTACTGGACGCTGTTATATTGTTGCCGTTAACGTCAATGCTCATTGCGAGGCTGAATGCACTCAATCCATCCGTCACGGGCAGCGCAAAGTTATTCGTGGGCCACGGCCCCGTGATCAGCCAATTCCCCGCCAATGGGCTTACAGGAGTCTGGCTTCGGACTTCCTCCACCACAACCAATCAGAAAGAATCCAAACACTACAAAAGAAAACAAGGCCCGAACGTTCATATCGCTCTGAACTCTAGCAAGCGCTGTCTCACACGTCTATTAAAAGAAGAAGGCCGATGATCTCTCACCAGCCCTCGCTCCAATTTGAAACAACATCTAGAAAATATTCCAAAGCAACTGGTTATAAACATCGTGGTGGAACTGAACCTCAGGCGCCTTCACAATCGTCCCCAGCAACCGAGCGCAACGATCCGCCGAAGCCTGCTTCAGATCTGCATACCGCGCCTTCACATCCTCACCAAGCAATGTCGTCGTCCACTCCGCCCCACGGAAGTTCTCAAGCGCCGAGTAGATGTTGTCCGGCAGATACCGCTCCGCCTGCCGCAGGTTCTTTATCCTCGACGTCTCCCCATGCAATCCGCTCTTGAAGATCGAGTACAGCACCAGGTACGGATTCGCATCCGGCCCAACCGACCGAACCTCCACACGCGCCGACTTTTCATTCCCAATCGGGATCCGTACCATCGACCCGCGATCCGTAGCCGAAGCCTTGATCTGGTTCGGCGCTTCAAAGTGAGGATCGAGCCGGCGATAAGCATTCACACTCGCATTCAACAACAGGCAAAGATCGTTGCCATGCGTCAAAATACGATCTGTAAACTGCCACGCCAGCTTCGAGATCTTCTCCTCGCCCTTCGGATCCCAGAAGAGATTCTTCCCGCCCTTGGTAATGGAGACATTCGTATGCATGCCGCTGCCATTCACGCCGACAACCGGCTTCGGCAAAAAGCTCGCGGTCATGCCCATCTGCGTCGCAACCTGCCGACAAATTAGCTTATAAAGCTGAATCTGGTCTGCCGCGGCAACAACCTCACCATAGGTGTAATTAATCTCAAACTGCGAAGGCGCAACCTCGGGATGGTCCTTCTCATTCTCGAACCCCATCGCCCGCTGCACTTCCGCGGTGGTATCGATAAACTCACGCAGCGGATCGCCCGGCAGCGAGTGATAGTACCCGCCCTTATTCACATACTCGAAGCTTCCCGTCTCGTGATAGCTCCGCTCCGCATCGATGCCTTCAAACAAGAATCCTTCAATCTCGTTCGCAGCATTCAGCGTGTAGCCCTGCTTGTCGAACAGCTCCTGCGAGAACTGCTTCAGCACGCCGCGAATATCCGCGCTATACGTCGTGCCGTTCTTATCGATCACCTCGCCGAACACCATCACCTTGCCCGCGCCAAATATGTCCGCCGGCACCCAGTAAAACGCGCTCCAGTCGATCCCCAGCCGCAGATCGCTCTCCCGCTGCGCCGTAAATCCACGAATCGACGAGCCATCGAACGTCAGGTTGTCGTAGCTCTTCACCAGAAACTTCTTGTCGTAGTCCAGCATGTGCAGCCGGCCTTCGAGATCGCTGAACAGCACCGTCACGGCCTTGATCCGCCGCTCGTCGGTCAGGTACTTGATCCGCTCTTCCTGAATCACATCGGCAGCAACGCGCTTCTTGCGCTGCTCCTTCGCCTGCAGGTTCAGGTCCTCGAGTTCAGCGTAGGGAAGCTCCAGAAAATCACGAAATTCGCTCAAAATAACACTCCTTCTGCAATGAATACACGTTCTGCGGCAACTGCTGGAAGATGTTTTTAGGTGATTGGAAGAGAACGCGCCCGACTCAGAATCTGACCGTCCACACCTCAAAACTAACAGAAAATTCATCCGGACAAAAGAGAGATCCGCATCGCTTTCGCGACGTACTCCACGATTCAAGCCGCGCACACCACTCTCGCAGCCGCTCCGTTTCTCCGTCCCTCTCCCCTAAACACGCCCATGCGGCTTTTATTCCATCCCTCCACCCCTCATCGAACCGCTCCGGCGAATCTTAACCGTCAGAAAATGCTCTAATTAGACGTAGCGTGTTAGCGCCAATTCATCGCACCGCAACACCCCAATAGCATCCTTGAAAGAGTGGGCCCACCACCGGCCCAGAAGCAGGAGACGAATCACCATGGCTCAAAGCACCATCAAGCGTGTCGCCCTCATCCAGATGTCCTGCGATCCGGACACTCAGCTCAACCTCGACAAGGCCGCCGAGCGCGTCTACGAAGCCTCCACGTCAAGGTGCGCAGATCGTCTGCCTGCCCGAGCTCTTCCGCGCTCAGTACTTCTGCCAGCGCGAAGACCACGCCCTCTTCGGCCTCGCCGAACCCATCCCCGGCCCCTCCACCGACATCCTCTCCCGCGTCTGCAGCGAAACCGGCGTCGTCCTCGTCGCCAGCCTCTTCGAGCGCCGCGCCCCGGGCCTCTATCACAACACCGCCGTCACCATCGAAAAAGACGGCCGCATCGCCGACACCTACCGCAAGATGCACATCCCCGACGACCCCCTCTACTACGAGAAGTTCTACTTCACCCCCGGCGACCTCGGCTTCAAAGCCACCGACACCACCGCCGGCAAAATCGGCACCCTCGTCTGCTGGGACCAGTGGTACCCCGAAGGCGCCCGCCTCACCGCCCTCCGCGGCGCCGAGATCCTCTTCTTCCCCACCGCCATCGGCTGGCACCCCTCCGAAAAAGAGGAGTACGGCACCGCCCAGTACGACGCCTGGCAGACCGCCCAGCGCGCCCACGCCATCGCCAACGGAGTCTTCGCCTGCGCCGTCAACCGCGTCGGCCACGAGCACGGCGACGTCAAATTCAAAGTCACCGCCGCCGACGGCAACCCTGCCACCGTCGAACTCCACGGCCCCGGCGACCACACCCCGCACTCCGGCATCGAGTTCTGGGGCGGCAGCTTCATCGCCGACCCCTTCGGCCGCATCCTCGCCCAAGCCAGCCACGACAAAGAAGAGATCCTCCTCGCCGACCTCGACCCCAAACTCATCGAAGTCACCCGCCAGCACTGGCCCTTCCTCCGCGACCGCCGCATCGACGCCTACGAAGGCATAGCCAAACGCTTCATCGACTAGCTATGTCCCTCTTTCGTGAGATGTACCATTTCGCGAAATCGCTTCACGTCACGATCTGTACGAGTTGGAAGGCATCGTAGATCAGGCTATCCATCGTGGTTTTGTTCGGGACAGTTCAGCGAGCAGCAGGCTGCGTCTCGGCGAGTCGTTTGCTCGAGCGGTGGTATCTCGATATCGAATTCGGCTATTTTTTTCCTTGGTTCATCTGGGCGAGCGCTCCAGCGGAAGTTGGGATGTTGCGCGGGCAGATGAGATAGTCGCAAGGGTCATCTCTGACCCAGTAGGAGTAGGCGCCTCATTCGTGCGAAAGAGCAAACGCTTCTAGGTAAGCCAAGCCTTCAAGACCGGCATTCACGCAGACGCTTCTAGGTAAGCCAAGCCTTTAGGCTTGGCCCTCCCCAGCAGCATAAAAAAGGGGGCTTTAGCCCCTGGGGTATGCTTTCTCTCGATGCCCACAATCCGCCAAAAGCAGAGCACCTACGCCATCACTATCTTGACCTTCCAGCGCCACCGCCACTTCCAGCGCACAGCCAACGCCGAACTCTTCCTCACAACGCTCTTCCATCATCGCGACAAAGCCCGCTTCCAGCTCCACGCATTCGTAGTCATGCCAGACCACGTTCACGTCCTGATCACCCCAGCCACAAACGAATCAACAGCAAAATGCATCCAGTACCTCAAGGGCGGATACTCCTTCGCAGCACACAAGCAAGGAGAGATCTGGCACAGCGGACACCACGAACACCGCATCCGAGACGCCGACGACTTCATCAACCAGTCGCAATACATAGCAAACAACCCCGTCCGCAAACAATACGAAGACTACCCACACATCCACACCAAGTATCTAGACCGCATCGACTCAATCCCAAACCATCTGACCACCGACCAACCCGCTACAATCTGACCACCCTTAAAGGAGTCAGAATGCTTCCTCGCACCCTCCTATACCTCGCGCTCGTCGCAACACAACCCTTCGCCCAGACCACCGAGCCCACCCTCCACACCGCAGCCGACCTCCAGCAACGCGAAGCCACCTTACTGGAAACCGCCAAGGCAAGCCCTACCGGCCTCGCAATCGGAAGGCTTGAAGACTACGGCAACGACTACACCCTCCTCGTAGTCCGAACCCGCACCGGCGACGCCGAACGTCATCAATTCTTTGCAGACCAGCTAGTCATCAAGGAAGGCTCCATCACCCTTGTCACAGGCGGCACCATGCAGGGAGAACATCCCAACAGCGGCCCCGGCCGTCCCGGCGAAACTCTCGGCTCCAGCATCGATGGAGGAAAAGAAGTCGTCCTCCACGCAGGAGACATCGTCCACATTCCCGCCGGTATCCCGCACTGGGTCAAAGTTGCACCCGGCAGCACAACCACCTACCTCGTCTTCAAAGAAAAGTAACGCCACCCATTTCACCCTCGGCATAAGGAGCCAGCCGGGTGCCCCATATCTCGATTCTGAGATGTGGGCATTCGCGCCACGCGCGAACCGCTTTCTCTAACTGATCGAAAACAAAACCTGTCAACCTCAAAACCACACAAAACCCGCTCCAATCCAGCATATTCGCGCGGCGTATCAACATCTCCCAAAACGCTATACTTAAAATCATCAGAGTTTTTCACCAAAAGAGTCTCTGACGGCAGCTGCCCATTCACTCAACCAGCACTTCAAACTGCTACGTTGTACGGAGCACATCGAGTCCAGACCTAAGCAGCGTGAATGGAAGATTTTGCACACTTTTTGACCAGGGAGGGGGATTCTCCCGAGAAGGAGCAGTACCAGGTGAGCCGCAAAACAGATACGCAGACGACTTATCGCATGCCCGCCGAATGGGCGCCTCACGCCGCCACCTGGATCGCCTGGCCCCACAACTCCGAAGACTGGCCCGGCAAGTTCCAACCCATCGCCTGGGTCTACGCCGAGATCGTCCGTCACCTCTCCCGCGTCGAAGACGTCCACATCCTCGTCAACAACACCGACGCCGAGCGCCGCGCCAACAACCTCCTTCGCCGCGCCGGAGCCAACCTCGCCCGTCTCCACTTCCATCAGTGGCCCACCGACCGCGTCTGGCTTCGCGACTCAGGCCCCATCTTCGTAAAAAAACTCGCCGAAGGTGCAACCCACCCCGAAGGCGAACTCGCCATCACCAACTGGCACTTCAACGCCTGGGCCAAGTACGAAAACTGGCACAACGACGACCAGATCCCCGACCACGTCGCCGCCCTCTACAACATGCCGCAGTCGACCAGCCTCACATCGGCAAACCCACCGCCTCGTCCTCGAAGGCGGCAGCATCGACACCAACGGCGCAGGCCTCCTCCTCACCACCGAAGAGTGCCTCCTCTCCGAGATCCAGCAACGCAACCCCGGCCTCGGCACCGAAGACCAGACCCGCCATCACCTCGAGCAAGCCTTCCACGACTACCTCGGCATCGAAAAGGTCCTCTGGCTCCACAAAGGCTGCGCCGGCGACGACACCCACGGCCACGTCGACGACATCACCCGCTTCGTCGCCGGAAACAAGATCCTCACCGCCGTCGAGCCCAACACCCACGACGAAAATCACCTGCCCCTCGCCGAAAACCTCGACCGCCTCCGCAACTTCCGCAACCTGGCAGGTCACCCCTTCGAGATCGTCGAGCTCCCAATGCCCGCCCCGGTCATCTTCGAAGGCCAGCGCCTCCCCGCCAGCTACGCCAACTTCTACATCGCCAACGGCCTCGTCCTCGTCCCCACCTTCAACGACCCCAACGACCGCCACGCCCTCAACATCATCGCCTCCTGCTTCCCCACCCGCGAAATCAGTCGGCATCCACGCCGTCGATCTCGTCTGGGGCCTAGGCACCCTCCACTGCCTCTCCCAACAGGAACCCGCATGAGCGACGTCATCACCCCACAGCCTTACCGTGCCGCCATTGAAAACTTCATCGCCACCCACGCAAACCCAACCCACAAATTCGGCCACCAGCCCCGCCTCTACGCCCTCACGCAACAAATCGGCGCAAGGCCTCACCTACGACGACGACGTAGTCTTCGCCGCCGTCTGGCTCCACGACCTCGGCGTCTTCATCGGCCACCGCCCCGAAGACCGAAGAAGCCCTCAAGACCTGGGACCACGTAGCCTACGTCATCGAAAAAGCGCCAGCCATCCTCAAGGAAGCGGCCTTCCCCGAAGAAAAAATCCCCGCCGTCCTCGAAGTCATCCGCACCCACCAACCGCAGGACACACCCATCACCACAGAAGCCACCATCGCCCGCGACGCCGACATCCTCGAGCAGCTCGGCGCCATCGGCATCACCCGCACCCTCGCCAAACTCGGCAGCGACACCCGCTTCTGCACCTTCACCGAAGCCCTCCACGCGCCTCAAAAAGCAACTCACCACCCTCCCCGACCAGCTCCGCCTCGACACCTCCAAAGCCCTCGCAATCCCGCGCACTAAAATCATGCAATCCTTCATCGACTCCCTCGAAGCCGAGGGCGGCAAAAATCTCTTCTAGCTCCTCCGCGACGCAAACGATACGCAACGCAACAAGCACATGACCGACCTAGACCACCTCCAAGCCGCCATCGCCGAAGCCAACAACGCCGAAGCTAACGGCGAGGTCCCCGTAGGCGCAGTCGTCGTCCACAAAAACAAGATCATCGGCCGCGGCCAAAACCGAGTCCTCCGCGACAGCGATCCCACCGCCCACGCCGAGATCGTAGCCCTCCGCCAAGCCGGCCTTCACCTCCGCAACTACCGCCTCGAAGACTGCACCCTCTACGCCACCCTCGAACCCTGCGCCATGTGCGCCGGAGCCATCCTCCACGCCCGCATCACCCGCCTCGTCTACGCCGCACCCGACCCCAAAGCCGGAGCCTGCGGCTGCGTCCTCAGCGTCATGAACCACCCCCAGCTCAACCACAAAGTCGAACTCACCACCGGCCTCCTCGCAGACGAGTGCGGCGCCCTCCTCACCAACTTTTTCCGCAAACGCCGCAAGGAAAAGTCGCAAAGCCGCATCCTACAAAACGGAGCAGCGACCGAGGAGACAACAATGGCGACAAAAAAGTGGTCAGCAAAAGTAAACACCGACTCGACCCATCCCGACGAAGGGCTCTTCAACCAGAGCGCCTCCTCCATCGCCAAGGCTCTTGCCTCAAAAAAAGTCTCACCCAAAGGCCCTGCCTCCGGCATGCGCATGCTGAACTTCTACATCAACCGCGCCGGAAAAAATCTTCCAGACTCGCGCCACGCAGAACTAGAAAAAGCGAAGACTCTTCTCTCCGCAATCATCGCGAAGCAAAAAGAAGACCCCGCAGCCAAAGCGACAAAACCACCAAAAAAGACAAAGAAAGCATCTGGGAAAACGGCGACAAAGACCGCAAAGAAAACCAGCAGCAAAAAATCCCCTTCAAAATAAACAATCTCGTCACAGCATCATCGGCCCCGCGCATCTATCGTTACAGCAGCTTCAACTTCCGCTCGGCAAAGGATGCACCCATGTCAGGTCGTCTCGCAGGCAAAGTAGCAATCGTCACCGGCTCCGGCTCCGGCATCGGCCAATCCATCGCCATCCGCTTCGCCAGCGAAGGCGCAACCGTAGTCGTCGACTACCGCAACCACATCGACCAGGCACAGGAGACCGCCTCCAAAGCCACCGCCGCAGGCGGCAAAGCCATCCTCGTCAAAGCCGACGTCTCCATCCTCGCCGACACGCAAAACCTCGTCGATCAGGCCTACCAGCAGCTAGGCCGCTGCGACATCCTCGTCAACAACGCCGGCATCGAGAAGGAAGCCGCCTTCTGGGACGTCACCGAAGCCGACTACGACGCCGTCCTCAACGTCAACCTCAAGGGCGCCTTCTTCCTCACCCAGGCCTTCGTCCGCCGCCTCCGCGACGCCAAACTCCCCGGCCGCATCATCAACATCTCCTCCGTCCACGAGGACATGGTCTTTCCCCACTTCTCTACCTACTGCGCCTCCAAAGGCGGCATGCGCATGCTCATGCGCGACCTCGCCGTCGAGCTCGGCCCTCTCAACATCACCGTCAACAACATCGCCCCAGGCGCCATCTCCACCCCCATCAACGCCAAAATGATGGCCAACAAATCCCAACTCGACGCCCTCCTCAAAAACATCCCGCTCGGCCGAATGGGCACCGCAGAAGAGGTCGCAGGAGTCGCGCTCTTCCTGGCCTCCGACGATGGCGCCTACGTCACCGGCTCCACCTACTTCGTAGACGGCGGCCTAATCCGCAACTACCACGAGCAATAGAATCAAATCCCGACCAACGGGAGGACAGCAAGCCATAACACCAGAAAGAAAGGGTATACAAGCCACGAAGTGGCCGCCCCACGCGCAGTGGGCCCGTCCGGCAGGACCCTACCGCAGGCGCGTAGCGCAATAAGCAGTCAGATCTGTATTAGCGCTGCACTCCAAACCCACGAAGCATCGTAATAATCTGCCCGCGCCAAGATGCGCCAGCATTAGCTCCTTGCGCGGCAACATAAGCAGGATTGTAAAGGAGCCCGCCAGCCGACCATCGAGCCACCGGGTAAAATAGAACTCTATGGATATCACCGTCTACTCTGCCTCCTGGTGCCGCGACTGCCGCGAAGCCAAGCGCTTCCTCACCACCCACTACATCCCCTTCAACGAAATCGACATCGAGCACACCCCCGGCGCCGCCGAACTGGTCATCGCCAACACCGGCAAGCGCGCCATCCCCAGTTCGTCATCGACGGCAAATGGGTCCAGCCCTACAAGCCCGGCCAAGGCTTCCTCTACGACGAGATGGCCGAACTCCTCGGTGTCGCCAATCCATAGTTGGCATCGTCGACCCATAATTAGTTTCGCCGACTCGAAAGTTTTGTATTAATCGACTCATCTAAGGCCGTCATCCTGAACGAAGTGAAGGATCCCGTATTTCGCCGTTCGGGCCACGTTTCTCTGCTGATCGATAATCCGTAATCGCTCCCGTAACAGTCACGTCCGAAGGAAACCATGATCGCCCGCTACACACGCTCCGAGATGGGCCGCATCTGGTCCGACGCCAACAAATACCAGTGCTGGCTCACCGTTGAAACCGCCGCCTCCCAGGCCCTCGCCAGCTTCGGCCTCGTCCCCCAGTCCGCCGCCGACACCATCCGCGACAAAGGCGCCTTCACCGTCGACCGCATCAACGAGATCGAAGCCGAGGTCCGTCACGACGTCATCGCCTTCACCACCACCGTGGCGGAACACATCAACGACAGCGAAGCATCCCGCTGGCTCCACTACGGCCTTACCAGCACCGACGTAGTCGACACCGCCCAATCCCTCCAGCTCAAAGAAGCCTCTGCCATCATCCGCTCCGGCATCGTAGCTTTCTCCGAAACACTAAAACGCCGAGCGATCGAGTTCAAGCACACCCCCATCATCGGCCGCACCCACGGCATCCACGCCGAACCCACCACCTTCGGCCTCAAGCTGCTCCTCTGGTACTCCGAGATGCAGCGCAACCTCACCCGCTTCGACGCAGCCGCCGAAGACCTCCGCGTCGGCAAGCTCTCCGGAGCCGTCGGCACCTTCGGCCACCTCAAGCCCGAACACGAAGAAGCAATTTGTAACCAATTAGGTCTCAAACCAGTCGCGGTAGCCACTCAGGTAGTCCAGCGCGACCGCCACGCCGCCTACATCTCCACCCTCGCAGTCCTCGCCAGCACGCTAGACAAGATCGCCACCGAAATCCGCCACCTCCAGCGCACCGAAGTCCGCGAAGCCGAAGAGTTCTTCAGCGAAAAACAGAAGGGCTCAAGCGCGATGCCCCACAAGCGCAACCCCATCACCAGCGAGCAGATCAGCGGCCTCGCCCGCGTCATCCGCGCCAACGCGCAAACCGCCTTCGAAAACGTAGCCCTCTGGCACGAGCGCGACATCTCCCACTCCTCCGCCGAGCGCGTCATCCTCCCCGACTCCACCATCCTCGCCGACTACCTCCTCACCAAGACCGACAACCTCATCGCGAAGCTCCTCGTCTACCCCGCTCGCATGTTGAAGAACCTCGAATCCACCGGCGGCCTCATCTTCTCCGGCCAGCTCCTCCTCGACCTCGCCGAATCCGGCATGTCCCGCGAAGACGCCTACCGCCTCGTCCAGGGCCACGCCATGAACTCCTGGAAGAACGACCTCATCTTCCGCGACGAGATCGCCAAAGTCCCCGAGATCACCGCACGCCTCTCCCCCGAAAAACTAGCCCGCGCCTTCGACTACACCCGCCAGCTAGCCAACGTAGACGCCATCTTCGCCCGCGTCCTGAACGCCCCCGCAAAATGACCGTGTCAGGCGAGGCCAGCACCGCTCGCGAGCAGCCCTGTGTTGACACCGACGCAACCAAATGAAACTCTCCTCAAAACGGTCGCGGTCTTCAAGACGCACCCGTCGGAGAAGACCATGAACAAAGTGATCCAGGCGCTGTTAGCAAGCGCTTTGCTGGCAAGCACCGCGATAGCCGCTCCCTCGTCTGACGTGATGACACCCATCCGCCAGTTCGTCGACGGCTTCAACAAGGGCGACACAAAATCTGCATTCGCCGCCTACGCGACCGGCGACATCACCATCGTCGACGAGTTCGCCCCCCACCGATGGACCGGCCCAAACGCCGCCCAGCAATGGGCTGCCGACTACGACAAACATGCAACAGCCACAGGCGTCTCCGACGGCTCCGTGAAATACGATGCCCCCACACGCACCGAAATCGAAGGCGACCTCGCCTACGTCATCGTCCCCACTGTCTACCTCTATAAGGAGCACGGCAAAGCAATGGCAGAAGAAGCTTCTGCGACCTTCGTGCTTCATCAGGAAGATGGCGCCTGGAAGATTCGCTCCTGGACATGGACCGGCGTCAAACCCCATCCAGCAAAGTAGCCTCAGCCTCCACAAAGCCGTCCGCTCTGTATCAAATCCTTCGAACGTAATACGATCATCTAATGAGTGATTTCATCCCCAAAGCAGCCGAAATTAAGACACGCGGGTTAAGCCCGAAGGCACAAAAACTTCAGGCCGCACGCGAGAAGGCCGCGGCCCAGGCAAAAGGCGGCGACAAGTCCCTCGCTGGATCATCCTCCGCCTCCGTCAAAGCGAAGGACTCCTTCGCCGGCACGAAGAAGACGAACTTCCAGCGCAAAGCGACCTAGCCTAACGCCATCAACCCCAACGGAAATGCCGGATCACGCAACCCATCGCAAGACCCGGCGTCTTCCACACACGAACCCCCGCCGAATCGCAACGGGCACAGAGTCCATCCAATAGAAGTCACGATCTGAGGCTATCGATCAAAGCCCAGAGACTGACCGAAAAGGACATCATGCCCCGCACTGCACTCATCGCCGGAGTCACCGGCATCGTCGGCAACAATCTCGCGCATCAACTCCTCTCCAACGGCTGGCAAGTCCACGGCCTCGCACGTCGCCCCTCAGCCGACATCGCCGGCGTCAACTTCATCGCCGCCGACCTCCTCGACCCCACCGCTCTCCGCAGCGCCGTCGCCCACCTCAAGCCCACGCACGTCTTCATCACCACCTGGCTGCGCCAGCCCACCGAAGCCGAAAACATCCGCGTCAACTCCGCCATGGTGCGCAACCTCCTCGAAGCCGTCTCGCCACGCCGGCTCCGTCCAGCACGTAGCCCTCGTCACCGGCCTCAAGCACTACCTCGGACCCGTTCGAGGCCTACGGCAAGGGCAAGCTCCCTGCCACGCCCTTCCGCGAAGAGCAGCCTCGCCTCGACATCGAAAACTTCTACTACGCGCAGGAAGACGAGGTCTTCGCCGCCGCCGCACCGCGACGGCTTCGGCTGGAGCGTCCACCGCCCCCACACCATCATCGGCTACGCCCTCGGCAACGCGATGAACATGGGCGTCACCCTCGCCGTCTACGCCACCATCTGCCGCGAGACCGGCCGCCCCTTCCTCTTCCCCGGCTCCGCAGCCCAGTGGAACAGCCTCACCGACATGACCGACGCCCGCCTGCTCGCCCGCCATCTCGAATGGGCCGCCACCACCCCCGCCGCCCGCAACCAGGCCTTCAACGTCGTCAACGGCGACGTCTTCCGCTGGAGCTGGATGTGGCCGCGCCTCGCCGCACTGGTTCGGCATCGAACCCGCACCATTCCCAGGCGAAGGCACCCCGCTCGAAGCAGCAACTGGCCGACGCCGCACCCATCTGGGCAGAGATCGCCGCAAAGCACAACCTCGCCGAGCCCGACCTCAACCGTCTCACCTCCGCCTGGCACACCGACGCCGACCTCGGCCGCCCCATCGAAGTCGTCACCGACATGAGCAAAAGCCGCAAGCTCGGCTTCCTCGACTACCAGCCCACCGACGACAGCTTCTTCGACCTCTTCACCCGCCTCCGCCGCGACCACATCATCCCCTGACAGTAGACCCAGACTACTGGGTGGCCCATCCTTCGCAGTCCCATCGCGAAGGGTGGGTTATTCGCGCAAGCGAACCGCACTCCCACGTACCATAAAGAACAAGAAGAAAACCGG
>CAVPTN010000013.1:0-71410 GCA_963708755.1 uncultured Acidobacteriaceae bacterium | reverse complement strand
TGTTCTATGTAGCCTACTTCGTTCAGTTCATCTGCTAAGATACTTTGCCCTATCGTCCGGACGGATGCTTCCGAATACTGGCGATTGACTGGCGCGATAGTAAGGGAGCCTGTTGGGCGCGCTCCGAGGTAATGAAGCTCTGGAGGGGAGAAGAGTGGTTTCTCCAAGTGGATTCGCATTGCCGGTTTTCACCTGACTGGGACGTAAAGCTGATCAAAGAGGCCAAACTGACGGAAAGCCTTAAGCCGATTTTGAGCACGTACGCCTCGCCGTTTACCCCTGGAGACAGTGAGGTGCTGACCGAAGGGCCGCTTCAGATGGCTTTTCAAGGATTCACTGATGACGGGATACCTCACATGAAGCCGATGGCGATTCCCGATTGGCGAAGCTTAAAGGGACCCCGGCGAGCACGGTTTCTCTCGGCTGGTTTTTTGTTCACTGAAGGCCGTTTTGTGGATGAGGTTGGATACGATCCAGAGATTTATTTTCTGGGCGAAGAGGCTGCGATGACGGTTCGTGCGTTTACCAACGGCTATGACCTTTTTCATCCATACGAGACCATTGTGTGGCACGACTACGGAAGGCCGACCGCAGCGAAACACTGGGACGATCACACCGAGGAAAACAGCGTTAGCCGCCAGTGGCACGAACTGGATTCGAACAGCAAGAACAAGGTTCGGCGCCTGATCACTGGGCAGTCTGTGGATAGCTATGGATTGGGTTCCGAGCGAAGCCTTGAGGAGTACGAGGCTTATACCGGGATATCGCTGAAGCTGCGGAAGGTGCAGAATTACACCGTTCGTTGCGAGGAACCACCTAACCCGGAGGCCGTTTCCGATTGGACGGGCGAGATATTTACATGGATGGTTCGGATTTCTTTAGACCGCACGACGCTACCGATTGGTGCCCTTGAAGATCCGTCCTTTTGGTATGTCGGAGTTCGGGATGAAGGTGGGACAGAGATCTATCGCCAGGATATTCCGCAATCTCAGTTGGCCGAGCTTACCGACGTCTGAACCGACAGTCGTCCTGTTCTGCGAGTTCGAGTCGGGGACGATCCCAGCGTCGTGGATTGTATGGCCTGTAAGCGACTCCCTTGGATGGCTGGCTAAGCTTGAGGGCCGGCTTGAGGATGGTGATTACACAATAATTATGGAAGATAGAATCTAATGAATCGCTTCATGACGGTGCCCCGGAAGCCTGCGATCCCGGAGTTGCAATACTCTACGCACCTGCTGGTAGAGTTTTCAGGGCTGCAGAGGGAGGGCCTATGCTCGATGCTCTTTTGATAACGCGGATGCACGACGAGATGACGGCGGCTCTGCATGACGTCGACGATGAAGTTGCGATTGAGGCGACTGCGGACGGTTTGATGGCGCTTGCCATCGCGCAGCATCGGGCCAACTTCGATCTATGGCATGAGGAGGACAAGGCACGTGTCCCAGAGGTCCCCGACGCGGAGATTGTGCGGGTGAAACGAGCTATCGATTCGCTGAATCAGAGACGAAACGACTTAGTGGAAAAGATGGATCTGTGGCTCATCGATAGGCTCGAGCAGGATATTGCGGCACCACTGAACTCTGAGACGCCGGGATTGATGATCGATCGGCTCTCCATTTTGGCGTTAAAGATCTATCACACGCGCGAGGAGTCGAACCGGGCGAACGCGACGGACCAGCACCGCGCCAAGAACACGGAACGCCTTGGTTTGCTTGAGGAGCAGCGCCAAGACCTGGCGGGGTGCCTGGATGCGCTCTGGACAGAGGTGCTGGAGGGAAGGCGGCGATTCAAGCTCTATCGGCAGATGAAGATGTATAACGATCCAGAGCTGAATCCGGCAGTCTATGGACGAAAGAACGACGACGGCAAAGGGTGACTACAACCTCGCGAAGAGTGACGACGCTTGTGGGGAGTTGACCTGACAGCCATGTCTGCGTATAAAACCGACACGAGATCAAACAGAGGATTGAGCTACCGTTAGAATGAAAAAGCTCAGAGACGCCCTCAGGTGACAGGATTGACTATGGCCCAAACGAAGACCGTAACTGCAACCGTAACGAAGCGTGCTCCTCGCACGCTGGCTGGAACCATTCCTCCGACGGACACTGCCCGAACGCAGATTGTTGCCCACTACGAGGCAGCCCTGCGACTGATGCAGGAAGGCAAATATGACAAGGCCCACGCGGCATTCGACAAGATGCTGGCAGCAGGCGCCGGCGAATTGAGCGAACGCGTTCGCATGTATAGCAATGCCTGTGCGCTGCAGATGACAAAGGGAAAGAACAGCTTTTCAAATTGCGAAGAGCACTATGACTATGCCATCTCTTTGCTTAATGACGGGCACTACGAGGACGCCAGGGAGCAGTTCCAGCTGATCCTGAAAGAGAACGATAAGGCTGACTACGCCTTCTACGGCCTCGCAGTACTGGCGAGCATGACGGGTGATTCTCACCATTGCCTGGAGCACTTAACCGAAGCCATCCGGCAGAATCCTCGCAATCGGATACAGGCTCGTGCGGACTCGGACTTTCAGGACATGGCGGATGACCCGCGCTTTACGGAGTTGCTCTATCCAGAGGCTTAATTGCGACCTGCAATCCGAACCGACGGCCTCTTCGTTTAGGCTTGTGTAGGAGAACCTGCGCATGTCGTTGCCGAAGTCATCGGAATCGAAAGAAAAAGAGCTTCGGGTAGTTGCCATTGGCGGCGGCACGGGCTTGTCGACTCTGCTGCGCGGACTGAAACGGTACGTGGCCAGCCCGGACCGAAGGAAAGGGGTTCGACTCGGGCGTCCGTCAGAGTTTCAGATCGTCTCTGCACCGCCCTGCCCGTCGCCTCGATGCATGATTCGGGAGCTGTCGGCGGTTGTTACTGTTACGGACGACGGTGGATCATCTGGCAGGCTGCGTGAGGACTTCAAGATGCTGCCACCGGGGGACATCCGAAACTGCATGGTCGCGCTCTCGGAAGATGAGCATCTGTTGTCGAAGCTTTTTCAGTACCGCTTCGAGCATGGCGACCTGGAGGGCCATAGCTTCGGTAACCTGTTTGTCGCGGCCCTCTCCCACATCACAGGCGACTTTGCTCAAGCTGTGCAGATGTCGTCGCAGATTCTGGCTGCGAGAGGAAAGATCTTTCCTTCGACAAATACGAATGTGACGCTGGCGGCGGATATGGATGATGGCTCACTTGTGCGTGGCGAAACCAATATAACTGCCAGCAAACGCAGCATCGTCGAACTGCGGCTTGAGCCGGAGACCGCGGATCCTATGCCAGAGACTTTGGAGGCGATCGCCAATGCCGATCTAATCACCTTAGGGCCAGGATCGTTGTATACGTCGCTGATTACAAATCTGCTGGTACGCGGTATTCCGGAGGCACTGGCGGCTTCTCGGGCAACCAAAGTGTATGTGTGCAACCTGATGACACAGGCGAATGAGTCCCTGGGGCTGACAGCTTCTCAACACATTGAGAAGATCCTGCAGCACACGGGTGGGGTTACGGCTCCAATCTTCGACTATGCGCTGGTCAATACAGGGCATATCTCGGCGGAGCGGCTGGAACAGTATGCACGCGAGGGACAGCAGCCGATCGAGGTCGATCTCGAACGGATACGAGCGCTGGGAGTCGAGCCGATTATGGGCAACTTTGTACATGAAGGCGACGTACTGCGTCATGACTACGACCTCGTTGCAGAGCGACTGCTTACACTTGGGCTCGAGCAGGCAACACCAACGCTAACCCATCAGGCATGATCGTCACACCCGCGCTTGACGGTGTTAAGATCCGGCTCGAGCCGATGACCGAAACGCATCTGGCTGCGTTGGAAGAGATTGCGTTTGACGAACGCATCTGGCGCTACATGATCAAGTGGGTAAAGTCACGGGACGATCTCCGGGACTGGGTTGAGTCAGCTCTGCAGGACAAGGCAAGCGGGACTTCCCTACCGTGGGTAACTGTTCTAAAGAGTGAGCACCGGGTCGTCGGGAGCTCGCGACTCTTCGACCTCAACTTGAAGCATCGGACGGTTGAGCTTGGACACACGTGGCTGGCGCCGCGATATCAGGGTATGGGGCTGAATGCCGAGGCAAAGCTGTTGCAGCTTCGTTATGCGTTCGACGAGCTGGGATTGAATCGGGTCGGGCTGAAAACGCACCACGAAAACCTGCAATCACAAGCAGCGATGAGGAAGATCGGGGCGGTCGAGGAGGGTACGTTGCGGAACCATCTCCTAATGCCTGACGGTTCGGCACGCCATAGCGTCTGTTTTTCGATCATCCGGGAGGAGTGGCCGCGGGTGCGATCGCTACTAGAGGAGCGGGTTGCTCAAGAGGTCCGTTTAAGTTGGCCGCAGGCGGCGTAGATATCGCGGCCGCGCGGGCGACGAATGAAGGCAGGGATGCCAGCATCGCGAAGACGCTTCTGGAAGGCGGCTACGTCTTGTGGGGTGGGTTCGTGGAACGGCATGTCCGGGCCAGAGTTCCAGACGATCAGGTTGATCTTAGCCTGCATATTTTTTAGCAGAGCGATCAGCTTCGTTGGCATGTTCCGCCTGGTCGTTGATGCCGCCGAGCATGACGTATTCGAAGGTGACGCGCTCGCGAGGGCGCAGAGGCACTGTGGCGATGGCCTCCAAGAGAGCGTCGATGTTCCATTTGCGCGTAATCGGCATGATCGACTCGCGGACGACGTCGTTTGAGGCATTGAGGCTAACTGCGAGCTTGGGGCGGACGGTCTCCTTGGCGAAGTCGAGGATGCCTGGGAGGATGCCGGAGGTGCTGACGGTCATGCGTGACTCCGGGATGCGCATGGCGGCCGTGAGAAGACCGACCGCGGCCATGAACCCGGAGTAGTTGAGGAAGGGTTCTCCCATTCCCATGAAGACGAGGTTGATTCTGTCCCGCCCGACTTCGACGTTCTGGCGATTGAGGACAGCGGCGACCTGACCAGCTATCTCGCCCGGGGTTAGGTTGCGGCGAATGCCCAGTTTGGCAGTGAGGCAAAACTGACAGTTGACGGCACAGCCGACCTGACTCGAGATGCAGATGGTAGCTCGCTTGTAGTCATCGTCGTCGTGGGTTGGGTGCTCCTCTTCTTCGGCGGCCTGGGTGCCGTCGCCTCGCTCGCCACCATCGCCTCCTGGCATCCAGACGGTCTCGACGGTTTCGCCGTCCGCCATGCGGACCAGATACCGCTCGGTTCCGTCGATGGAGCGGGCCGTCTGGACGATCTGGGGGAGGCCAACAGCGTGCCCTGCAGCCTTTAGAGCGTCGCGAAGGGCGGTTGGGAGAGTGGTAATCTCGTCCAGCGAGGGAAGTCGCTGATTATAAATGGCTTCGTAGATCTGCCGAGCCCGATAGGCTGGCTGATCGAATGTTCCCATAGAGCCGACTCAGCTCAGGAAGCGCCAAGCCAAAAAGCGGCTGAGGCGCGGCGAGCTTTTCCTCGAGATTGTTTGTTTCGTTCAACATAGCCGATTGAACCCCTGATTTGCAGGCCCTCTCCAGTCTACTCCGAGGGTCGGCCGCCAATTCGACACCATGCTGCTTTGTGAAAGAATGGAGGTTGAAGGAGCATCATGTCCGCAACGCTGATTGACGAAGTAGCCGCAACGAAGAACGCATCCCGAAACATCAGAAAAACTGTCTTATCGAATGGCCTGTTGGTGCTGACCGAGAGTATGCCCCATGTTCGGAGTGTCTCGATGGGGGCTTGGGTCGGGTCCGGGTCTCGGGACGAGACAGCAGAGGTGAACGGGATCTCGCACTTTGTCGAGCACATGGTGTTCAAGGGCACCACCTCGCGATCCGCCCAGCAGATTGCCCGTGAGGTGGACACGATCGGGGGCAACCTGGACGCGTTTACCGGCAAGGAGACGGTTTGCTTCAACATCAAGGTCCTGGATGAGAATGTGCCACCGGCGATGGATGTTTTGTCGGACCTGGTGCTGCACCCGACCTTTGCACCGGAGGACGTTGACCGCGAGAAGGGCGTCATCCTCGAAGAGATCAAGATGGACGAGGACAACCCCGACTACCTGGTCCACGAGGTATGGACGCAGAACTTCTGGAAGGGCGACGCCCTTGGACGCCCGATTCTGGGGACGGCGAAGACAGTCTCCAGCTTCGATCAACAAACTTTGTTGAATTTCTATGCAGGAAAGTTCACTCCACAGAACATGGTCTTCTCGGCCGCCGGAAATTTGGAGCATGACGAGTTCGTTGCCCGTGTGGAGAGGGAGTTTGGGTCCTTGGCCGCGAGTGCCGGTGTAGTACCGAAGCTGGCCGCACCGATCGCGACGCCGCACATCACGTTGAAGCGGAAGAAGTCGCTGGAGCAGGTGCAGTTCTGCCTTGGCATGCCGGCTCCTCCAGTGAACGACTCCCGGCGGTACGTGGTGTACATGCTGAACACAATGCTCGGCGGCGGTATGAGTTCACGTCTGTTTCAGACCATCCGCGAAGACCAAGGTCTGGCCTACTCGATCTACTCGGAGATGAACCCGTTTCGAAATACTGGATCGCTATGCATCTACGCTGGCACCTCGGTGGATAAGACGCAGAAAGTCTTGCAGCTTACCCTGCAGGAGCTGAGGCGTCTTAAGGAAGAGACAGTCAGCGATGTGGAGTTAAAGCGTGCCAAAGACCAACTGAAGAGCAATATGGTGATTGGGTTGGAGAGCTCGGGTAGCCGGATGGCAAACCTCGCACGGCAACAGATGTACTTCGGCCGCTTCTTTGGCGTTGACGAGATCATGGAAGAGATCGAAGCGGTGACGACGACTGATGTGCAGGAGTTGGCACAGGAGCTCTTCAAACCGGAGACGATGGCATTGACGCTACTGGGAAATCTTGGCACGATGAAGGTCGAACGAGAAGATTTAGCCTGCTAAGTGAATCTACTGATAGAGTTTTGTTCGGTGTAACGATATTGGATTGTTGAGGAATGATGAAGACCATGAATGCACTGGACCGGTTGCGCGCACAGCGAGAGACAGAACAAGGCTTCACCCTGATTGAACTGCTGATCGTTATGTCGGTCATGCTGATCCTGATGACGCTGGCTGTACCGCAACTTTTGAAGCTACGGAAACAGGCGAATGAGACGTCAGCGATCCAGTCCCTCCGTACGATTGGCCAGGCAGAGCTCCAGTACAACTCGGCGTTCCCGGCAAATGGGTTCTCGTGCTCCCTTCCGACGCTGGGTGGAGATCCTAAGTCGGGGGCGCCTTCGGCACAGTCGGCTCAACTCATTACTCCGGATCTTTCGACAGGGCAGAAAGCCGGCTATACCTTCGCGATCACCAACTGCACCAAGGTCACGGTGAACAATCAGGACATGTACACCTCCTATGAGATCACGGCGGTGCCGAACGCGATTGGAAAGACCGGCGACCGCGGCTTCTGCACGGATGAAAACAATACCATTCGTTATGATCCTGCGGGTGGAACCAACTGCACCCTTGCGATTCAGTAGTGCTGGCGAAAGTAGCCCTATTCGTCTCAATTTGCTGTTCGTCTGTTGCTCTGGCGCAAGTTAACGACGCCCTTGTGCGAAAGGTCGACGATCACTACAACCATCTGAACTCCCTCCGCGCTCATTACACGGAACACTACTCCGGGATGGGGATGGACCGCGTGGAAGAGGGAACGCTCCTGTTGAAAAAGCCCGGAAGGATGCGGTGGAGCTACGCTGCGCCCGTCGGCAAGGTGTTTGTGCTGGATGGAAAGTTTGCGTGGTTTTACACCCCGGGAGATACGCAAGCCACTCGGGTGCCAGCAAAGCAGTTGGACGATCTGCGTTCCCCGCTCCGGTTTCTCTTGGGACACACTCAGTTGAAGAAGGAACTCGACAATCTCAGCGTGGTAGCGAATGGGACGGGGTTTCGAATTTCGGGCGTACCAAAGGGTATGGCACCGAGGGTGAGATCTCTATCGCTCGGGGTTACTGGGGCAGGCGCCATCGAACAGATGCGGTTGGAGGAGACGGATGGGGCCGTCACAGAGTTTTCGTTCTCACAGATGCAGGAGAATGTGCCGGTGAAGGATGCAGATTTCGCGTTTATCCCTCCTGACGGGGTATCGGTGGTCGAGGGGCTACCACCAATTTAGCAAAATGACTCCGGTTAGCTGATTTTCAAGGGAATTTAACGAACTTGAACCGGGGCACCGCTACGCCTTCTGAACTAGACGAGTAGTAGAATCAAGCCAACAGCGAAGGAACATTACTTTGCTGTTTAGCGTGCGGAAAGACCGCAGAAAAGTAGAGTCCCGATTGTGAACAATCTTGTTTCAGTGGTTCGTTTGAGCACCGCGGAGTTTCATTCGGCGGTCTATTCGTTGTCGCCATCTGTGGCTGTATTCGATTGCGACGGAACATTATGGTCGGGAGATGCCGGCTCTGGGTTTATGCGATGGACCGTCGAGACCGGTCTGGTGTCGCGGGAGGCGACCGATTGGATCGATGCGCGGTATCGGGGGTATTTGAAGGGAGAAGTGTCCGAAGTCGCAATCTGCGGCGAGATGGTGCAGATGTATCAGCGGCTGCGCGAGGATGAGATGCGGCGTGCGGCAAAGACCTTCTTTGCGAGTCAGGTTGAGCCCAACATCTTTCCCGAGATGAAAGAGTTGGTGGACGAACTTCGTAGAAAAGGTTGCGATATCTGGGCTGTGAGTTCAACCAACAATTGGGTTATTGAAGAGGGTATGAAGCGGTTTGGAATTCCGCCGGAGCGGGTTCTGGCAGCCTGCGTACAGGTGAAAGACGGCGTTGTGACAGATGTGATCCGGGACGTCCCCACCGACGCCGGCAAGGTGGCAGCACTGGCGCGGGAGAGGGTAACGACGCCCGATGCAGTATTCGGAAATTCAGTCCACGATGCGGCAATGCTAGAGATTGCGCGGCGGGCGTTCCCGGTAAACCCTACCCCTGCATTGGCGGAACGAAGTGCTCAAGAAGGCTGGCCGGTTTACTATCCGGCGTCGGTACAACCTGCCTAAGTAAAGTGAATAGAAGCTTTTGGGCTGCAATGTCGTCTAATCTGTAGGACAGGTGAGAGAGCCCATTCGCAAACTCGACGAACGTTTTCAGCCGGCAGTGCAGAAACCTCTTCGACTGGTGGTTGCGGCGCTGATCCTTCGCGAGGCTCTGGGTGAAGGTGGTCCTCGCGTGGAAGTGCTGATCTGTCAACGGAAACCCGACCAGCCAATGAGTCTGAAGTGGGAGTTTCCCGGTGGGAAGATTGAGGCCGGAGAGACTTCAGAGGACGCCTTGGCTCGGGAGTTGAACGAGGAGCTGGGGATAACCGCTGTGATTGGGCGGCGGGTGGCGCGAGTGCGTCACAAGTATAGGAATGGCGGCGCAATCGACCTGCAGTTTTTCGTTGTACGGGAGTTTAGCGGGCAGTTGGAGAATCGAATCTTCAACGACGTGCGATGGGCTCCGCTGACAGAGTTGCCCGGGTATGACTTTCTGGCAGCAGACCTGGGGCTTATTCGAGATTTGTCGGAAGGCAAGCTGCTTTAGCTCAGGGACGTACCGCACGCGGAGCCGAGGTGGCTAACCGTGCAGCGTATTCCAGACCAGTATCAGGGATAGCGCAGTCACGATGATCGCTGTGGTCCAGGCGATGGCGTTCAGCCAGCGGGTGTTGGTGTATTTGCCCATCAGTTCGTGCTTGTTGATGAGCTTCAGCATGAAGATCAGGATAAGTGGCAGAAGTACACCATTGAGTACCTGCGAGAGGATGCTGAACTTGACCAGCGGGAAGTTAGGGATCAGGACTACGGCCGCACCGGCAAACAGGAGCAGGCTGTAGAGCCAGTAGAAGAACTTGGCTTCGTGAAAACTCTTGTCGAGGCCGCTCTCGAAGCCGAGGCCTTCACAGACAGTGTATGCCGTCGAGAGAGGCAGAATAGACGCGGCAAAGAGTGACGCGTTGAAGAGGCCAGCCGCAAAGAGAATGAAGGCGTACTGGCCAGCCAGAGGCTTCATCGCTCCGGCAGCATCGGATGGGTCTGTGATGTGGCGGATGCCGTGGGTATAGAGTGTGGCAGCACAGGCAACCACGATGAACCAGGCAACGATGTCAGTGAAGATCGACCCTATAATCACGTCGAGGCGTGAGGCCTTGTACTTCCGAACGCTAACCCCCTTCTCCACGATCGAGGACTGCAGATAAAACTGCATCCAGGGGGTGATGGTGGTGCCAATGACCGCGACGGTGGTGTAGACGTAGTCCTTATCGGACCAGACGCTGCGCGGAGGCAGCTTGACCGTCTCGACAAGGGCGAGATGCCAGTCCGGGCCGCTGAGCACACCGGTGATGATGTAGGCGATGTAGAAGACGCTGGCTACGAGAAAGATCTTCTCCACGCTCTTGTAATCACCTTTAACGACCAGAACCCAGACGATGAAGGCGCAGACAGGGACACTAGCGTATTTGGGGATGTGAAAAAGCTGCATGCTGCCGGCAATTCCCGAGAACTCTGTCACCACATTGGTAAAGTTCACAGCGATGAGCAGAATCATGATGACGAAGGTGATGCGCAGGCCAAACTCTTCACGGATGAGGTCGCTGAGGCCCTTCCCAGTCACGACGCCCATACGGGCACACATCTCCTGCACAACGATGAGCGCAATCGTGATGGGAATCATCGTCCAAAGCAGGGTGTACCCGAACTGCGCCCCTGCAGCCGAGTAGGTGAGGATGCCACCAGCGTCGTTGTCGACGTTGGCTGTAATGAACCCAGGGCCGAGCACGGCAAAGATAAGGATGAGGCGGGTTCTCCAGGTTCGCCAGGGGCTCATTTCTTATCCTTGTGTGCTGGTTGGGAGAACTCGGTCGGCTCGCCTCTATCAGGCTAACTCATCTTTTGCCTTCGTTGCCGGAAGCACTCGTATCGAGAGGTATTCGGCCTAATTTGTTTCTGCGTTGTCCGTCAGCAGCTGATTGCTGTCGGCCTGAATCAGCTTGTGGAGCTGTCTGGCGGGTTCCTCAAGATATCGGTCGTCTGCCACTTTTGCATTCGATCGGATGTGCTGAGGGTTCTTCGAGGAAAAGAGGATGACACTGGCTGGATTCAGGATCAAGAGAGGCCTTCAGCATAAGGCGCGCGAGGTATTCGGAGTTGCTGAGATCGTGGCCTACAGATGAAGACCAGTGCTTGCAGAGCTGTTTGTTTCGGGCGAGAGCATGGTGAAGAGCACGAAAGTTGTTAGTGAGAGCGCGATGGTGGATGCGGAAGCGAGCTTGCAAAACAGCAGCGTGGATTGGCGGATTCAGTACTGACCACTCGTATTGCAACGTACGGCAGTAGTCGGGATGTTCCCCGACTAGGGAAGCTACCTTGGAAGCTTCACTTCCAATGCCGAATGTGCCTATCGCTCCCCTTTTTACTTCTTCTTCAAGCAGGCTTAGGAGCGTGTCGTCCTGTAGATCCGCGGCTGAGGCTTCGTGGAGGAGCCACACGTCGATGTGATCGACACGAAGAGCCGTAAGGCTGCGTTCAAGCGAGGCCTTCGCTTGCTGAGGTGTGAAGGTAGCCTTTTCGTTGTTGCGGGTAGCAACGTTCGCTGCGGAGGCCAGACGTTGCTTGAGGCCGGGAAACGTTCTGACAACGGGACCGACGACGCGTCGGCCGACCGAGATAAGTGGTGATCTTTTCGCAGGCGGTATGCCGTACTTGGTTGTGATAGTCACATCGTTGCGGTGCCGCTGTAAAAACTCCCCCAGGCATCCTTCTGCCTCTCCATAGCCGTACATAGGGGCAACGTCGAAGTGCCGGATGCCGGCATCATAGGCAGATTCCAGAACAGCGAGGGAGTCACGGCGGCTGGCTGCTCCCATCAGGCTGGAGCACCCAAAGCCAAGCCTGGTGGTGCGGCGGCCCGTATCTCCGAGTACGATCTGCTCCATCTGCGCTCCAGAAATGTTCCTTGTTGAGACTAGCTGAGGTGGTCGCTGAGCCGAAGGGCCAAGGCCAGCAGGGTATGAGTCGGGTTCGAAAAACCGGAACAAGGAAACACGGCAGAGCTGCAGATGTAGGCGTTGGTGATGCCATGAAGGCGAAGATTGGTGTCGACAACGCCTGTAGCGTCGGTCTCGGACATACGCATCCCGCCCATGTGATGGTTGCTGTCGTCGCAACGGGTGAGGAACGCCGGGCTTCCGGACATCAGGTCTTCGTTTGGCACAATGCGCGCAACTCCTTCGAGCGCTCGCTGAGCAACCAGAACGTATTGGCGAATGGTTGCCAATTCCCTATCCGATATCTGCCAATCGAACCGGACACGCAACATCCCTAGAGCATCCCGTTGGTCAGTCAACGTGATGCTGCTGCACGACGTAGGCTCCTGCTCACAGTGAACACGAAGGAAGATGCGAACCTCCGGGGGACTGTAAGCACGACTCTTCATCTTGTAGCGCCACGCTTGACGGGCGAGCATCGGTAGATGTGTGGCTGTGTGCCTAAGATTCTCGCGAGTGATGTCGCTGAAGCGACCACGCATCAGGTTGCGGATGGTCGACTTTGCCTGCCCCCGAGCCTTTCCTGTGTCTTCAAAAGCCATGGTCGAGCCGATGTTGAGTGTGCCCCGTGCAGCCTGCTCTTGCGGGAGGAGACGAAGCTTCGGTGAGATATTTAAACCATGGGAAAAGATGGGATCGAACGTGTCGTGGAAGACCGCATGATCGAGCGGCTCGACAGCGGCTGCATTACAGTCGATGTGATCCTGAAAGTGTTTTCCGACGAGACCGGAACGATTCCAGGGGTGCCCTCCATCCCGCGGCTGAAGAAAGAAGCGTGCACTTTCAATTCCGCCCAACGCAAACACATAGTGACGGAGCACGAAAGATGTGCTCGATACCTGTGAGTGTGCGGCAGCGTACTCCTGTGACAGTCTCTCCTTCGGTCATCAACTCAACTGCACTCGCGTGGATCCAGAGATGAAGATTCGGATGTTCAGTAAGTGTTTTGTTGTGGAGGCGAGCGAAGTTCGGCTCAGGACACCAGCGTGAGAGATAGGATTCGAGTTCGTCAAACTGAATAAAGGGTAGGCCGAGGTCTCGCCAGACTGCGGCGTCGCTTCGTTCGACTTTGGTAAGTCCCTCAAGCGTAAGAGCACGTTCGTAGAAGGGTGTCAGCGTGGACTTGGGGAATGGCCAGCCGCTCTCAGCGATACCCGTCCGTGGAGTGAAGTCGAGACCGTCAAGTTCAAGGATCTGGCCTCCCCAACGAACGGTGGTGCCTCCTTTTACACGGATCCTGCCGGTGTGAATGCCTCGATGAGGAAGACCAATGATCTCGCTGTCGTAGATCTGTTGCGAGGACTCTTCGCGAAGAGCTCCGCCGCCCTCGAGAAGCAAAACTTTTTTACCGCGGCGGACTGACTCCACGGCCAGAGTAATGCCAACGGCCCCTGCGCCGACGATGCAGATGTCAGCAACGAATCCAGTAGGGCAGCTATCGCGCAGAAGATCGTGAATCACCGACTGCCTGCGTGCGCTGTCGCCGCGGACGGACGAGATTTTTCGAATTTTGAAAGTATCGACTGCGCGCGCTCAACTATGAGCTGGACCTGTCTGTCGTTGTGATAGCCGTCACGAACGGCTCGACGGCAGCCAGCCGCAGCAATGCGTCTGCGAGCAGCCTCATCTGGAAGATAGCGTCGAATCTTCTCCGCCAGTTCATCAAAAGACGAGAAGAAGACGGCCTCCTCGTCCTCTTTGAAACGCTGCATATGGCCTTCGGAACGCTCTGCCAATAGAAAGCCACCACAACCGGCTATCTCGAAGCTTTTGTGCACAAATTCGTCACAATTGGAGTGAGTGATGAAGCTCAGATTGATCTTGGATCTCCAGATGCCTTCGCGATATTGGTCGCGAAAGAGTTCTCCGCCAGAGAAGATAGCTTTGAAAGCCTCTGGCTCCATCGCGCGTTTCCATTGTCGCGGACTGCCCGAGATAACAACGGCAAAACCACAGTCGCGCCATAACCGGGTGAGCGTCTGTGCGCGATCGTCGTAGGGCGTCCCGATGAAAGACACCTCACGATTGCAGTCGGCGTCGGACCAGCTTTCCGGTGGCGGAAATTGCAAAGTCGGCTCATACGCCGTCTGAATCTTGATGACGTCACGCGCGCCACGTTCGCGGTAGTCAAGAATATTTTTGTCGCGTTGAACGACATGAAGGTCATAGTGGGGAATACCCTTCATGTAAAGGCGCCATCCCGGATCCTGCCGGGTGCCAAATGGATTGTCGATCATATAACTCACCGTGGCAATGCCCAGATCACGCATACAGTCAAGGGTTTTAGGACGCATCCAGAGGAGTTTGTCGGTCCACAAGAGATCTGGCTTTTCAGCTTTCGCAATCTTTAAGAGGTCGCGATTTAGGTTATCGACCCCACTGCCAGCAGCAAGCCGATGGGCGATCTTACGGATAAAGGGATTGCGAGATTCGTAGTCGAAGGCGTTGAACGGAATGACGTGATGCCCCAGACGCTCCAGTGCCCAAAGGCGATAAAGGGAGGTATCGTTCGGGGAGAGGCCGGTAGCGTACAGAATCTTCATGCGGTACTACGTTTCCTTTATATTTCTACGATCCATTCCGTGCATTGAGCTTCACTCTAGTGGTTCTTCCGGAGAAGGGCTATCACCTGTTCGGCGTGGATGACGCCGGCCAGATGCTTGTCATGATCGACAACAGGTAGCGAACGCAGATTGTATTTGTCGAAGAGTTCGGCCACTTTGCGTCCGTTAGCGTCGACATTACAAGTGACAATATGGCCTTTCGGTAGTTCAGCCAGCGGCGTACCGGGGCTCGCGAGAAGGAGCTGCACCAAGGGGATGAGCGCGGTAATCTTATCCTCTTCGTCGAGCAGGTAGATGTCGGTGATGGTCTCGATGTCGCCTTCGAAGTCGCGCAACGCCGTTATGGCCTGATCAACAACGGCATTGGCAGGTAAGGCAACGTACTCGGTGGTCATACGGCCCGCAGCGGAGTCGCCCGAAAATTCGAGCAGATCTTCGACCTCTTGCCGCTCCTCGGGATCCATCTCTTCCAGGATGGCCTCGGAGCGCTCGTCCGTGAGCTCGGAGAGTAGGTCTGCTGCGGCGCCCGGGTCCATCTCTTCGACGATCCCTGCAATCTGCTCTGAGTCGAGCGATTCGATGAGCGACTGCTGCATCTTCGGCCTAACCTCTTCGAGCGCCTCTGCAGCGACCTCCTCGTCGAGCGAGATGAAAAGCGCGTGGCGCTCCGCAGGCGCCAGCTCCTCAAGGATGTCGGCGATATCGGAGGGATGCATCTTCGAGAGGCGATCCTGCTCGATCTTGAGCTTGACGCGGCGGGCCGGGTCACGATCGATCAGGTCCACAAAGTCCCAAGGGATGACGCTGGCGCTAAAGCGACAGGCGATCCGGTCGACTGAGCTAGACGGTAGGCCCTTCAAAAGCCGCCGAACCGCTCCACGTAAGCCCACTTCTACCTCGGCGATGCGAAGTGAAAGGTCGGGTCGGTCTTCCTGACAGTTCTCCCAGACCAGGTCCACGTCGTTGACGCGGACTACCTTGTGTCCATCGACATCGATAATCTGCTGGTCTAGCAGAGTCCCGCTCCAGCAGCAGATAGCTGTCATCGTTCGGGAGAGAGCTGGGTCGCGCAGACTCACGGAGCTGCATTGCACCGGCGGAAGTAAGCTGCAGGTCGGTGATCAGGACCAAAGAAGGGCGGTCGCCGCGTTTGGCCGACGCTCCCTTGAGGACGATGCCGTGAACGTGCGCGGCGTCAACAGAGGGGGACACCGCGAACTCGCGTATGTGACCAAAGGTGCTTCCACTGGCGTCCACGACCGCTGCCCCCATGAGGGCAGAGACGCTCGTCCTTTGATTAGCATGCTTAGTCATAATCCGTTACAGACCCACCCTCGCGGATGCCCAAATCAACTTTACCTACTATCCCGCATGTTAGCCCACCTTACCGTCTATAGGCATCGGATGACCCAGTCTGATCAACGATGGGGGGCGAAAAAGGGCACGACTTCCCGGAAAGAAGACGCGCACCACCTTGACATTCGAGAAATCCACAAGCAAACTGCCATCATCGCTGTTGTCTGACGTTGACGACGGGCATATCAGCATTACAAGGACAGCTTTGGCCGACTCAACGACTATGCGCGTCAGCTTACACATTGGACTCGTCTCTCGACAGTGTCAATAAGATCGAGCAGACTGCCGAGCAATGCGCCGAACAGGGCCGGATTCGACGAGGATACGGTTCCGCACATCGCCATGGCGGTCCGCGAAGCGGCCGTTAATGCGGTGCTGCATGGGAACGCGTACGATACCAACAAGCATATTTTGGCTTCCTTCGAAACTACCTCCGATGCCCTGATCATCCGCATCTCCGACCAGGGGCCGGGGCTCGATCCGGACAAGATTCCCGACCCGCTGGCCCCGGAAAATATCCTCCGCGGCTCCGGTCGCGGTATCTTTCTCATCCGGGCCTTCATGGATGAGGTAAACTTTCGGCAGTTACACCCCGGCACCGAACTGACTCTGATCAAGCATCGAACACCCGCGCAGTCGGGGACCTAAGGAGAACACGACACATGAGCATGAAAGTAAAAACTCGCCAGGTGGACGGCATCACCATTCTGGATCTCAGCGGCCGCATCACTCTAGGCGAAGGCAGTGTAACGATTCGCGACGCCGTCCGCGACGTGCTTGCCAAGGGCTCGAACAAGATTCTGCTCAACCTGGGCGACATCAGCTACATCGACAGCTCCGGCATCGGCGAGTTGGTCAGCGCCTTCACCACCGTCAAGAACAGCGGCGGCGAGTTGAAGCTGCTGAACCTGACCAAGAAGGTCCACGACCTGCTGCAGATCACCAAGCTCTACACCGTCTTCGACGTCAAGGACGACGAAGCAACCGCAATCGCTTCCTTCACCAAATAAGCAATCTTGCTCGCAAGAAAAAGGCCGTCGCTTATGCGACGGCCTTTTTCTTGGGCCAGGTCAGTTCGCTTCGTCCTACTTGCTGAAGTCGACCTTCGGCGCCACGCTGTTCTCTGGGTTGCCCTTGAAGTACTCGTCCCGGTAGTGAAAGCCAGCCATATTGGCCCAGATGCTGTTCGGGAACTGCCGCACGTAAACGTTGTAGTCCTCAAGCGTCTTGTTGTAGCGCTGGCGCTCCACAGCGATGCGGTTTTCCGTGCCCGCCAGCTCGTCAGTCAGGCGGATGAACTGCTCGTTGCCCTTCAGGTTGGGATACTGCTCCTGCAGGCGGAAGAACGGCCCCAGCGCCACGTCCAGCTTGGAGTTGGCGTTGATGTTGCTGGCATGGTCGCTGCCTGCAGCAAGGACGCCGGCGCGGGCGTTGGCGATGTTGGTCAGGACCGTCGACTCTTCGTCGACATAGCCCTTCACCGACGCGACAAGGTTCGGGATGAGGTCAAGGCGGCGCTGCTGCACGACATTGACCTGTGAGAAGGCCTGATTGACAGCCTCATTCTTCTGCACCAGCGTGTTCTTCGCGCCGATGTAGCTGCCGCCAATAAAGAGCAGAACGACGATGAGAAGAGCTACGACGCCAAGCACAATCCATAAAGATTTCATGTTTCCTCGTTTTCCCTTCGTCTAAATTTCAATGCTTCTGGTAGATGGCTTCTCCGGCTGTACTTTATCACTGGATTCCGGAATTCTTGCCCTTCTTTGCTGCAAGTGGTCTACATCAGACCCTCAAAAGTCTCCACTGGCCCCTCCGCCTCCGGAGCTGCCGCCGCCGAACCCGCCGAAGCCGCCGCCTCCGCCACGGTCGTCATCCCGGCCTCGGCCCCCTCCAAAACCTCCCCCTCCGCCACCCATCAGATTCCCCAGCAGAAAGAAGATCAAGCCGGTATTGCCGGTCTTGATGAGGAAAAAGAGTATCAGCAGGATAACGCCGCCACCCATGACGACCTCGGTAAGACTCAACTGAACTGGAGCCTGCTCGCGGTGGTACTGGTGGACCGGCTGGGCCAGGTTCAGGGTTACTCCTGCGTCCGTGGCGATGACCTGAGCGATCTGCTGAACACCGAGAGGGATCGCGGTGTTGTAGTCGCCTTGCGCTGGCCGCAGGAACCATCGAACGGCCGATATCGCCCACCTTGGCATCGTTCAGGATGCCTTCGAGACCGTAGCCAACCTCGATGCGGCCGCGCCTGGGGAGTCATCACAAAAAGCATCAGAACGCCGCGGTCAGTTCCCTTCGCGCCAACCTTCCACTTGTCTTCTAGCGCCGTCGCGAACTCTTCAATCGACTGGTCGCCATCCATGGTTTTGATCGTGACGACGGCGATCTGAGCATGGGCCTGACGATCGACTTGGGTGCAAAGATTTTCGAGATTGTATTTGGTGGAAGGAGATAGAACCCCGGCAAAGTCATTGACGTAACCAGTTGGTGCTGGAAGCGTGTTCACTGATTCGGCCGTCAGGACCGCAGACGGTGCGAAGACAAGAAGGACGACAGCTAGCCAGCGTGAAATGAAGTTCATCGATGGTCATTCTACGCCTTACTTGTTGATGACATTGCGGATCCTAAGCAGACGATTTTGAAATAATCCGTCGTCCCAAAAAAGAGGGTGCCACGGGGCACCCTCAACCACCTGGACCAGGACAACAGTTTTACGAAGTCGGAGCAGGAGCCGTTTTGTTGCCGCCATGTTGGGGCATCGGAACACCTTTTTCACGAGCGAGCTTGTCGACCATTACCGTGTGTTCGTGAATGACCTTCGCCCCGTTAGCGACGGCAGCCTGTAAGGTCGGGTCAGTGGTACTCGCCGCCTCCTGGCGAAACTCGCGTTGGTCCTTGTGATGATCCTTCACCATGAAAGACAGGTACTCCATGTCGAACTCGTCTCCGGAGAGGCCGCTAAGCTTGTCGTATTCGGCCTGATCCTCTTTGCTCAAATCCTTTGGGAGTCGCACACCCATGGAATCCGCGATGGGTGCCATATCGTTGTTGAGCTTCGTGTGATCATCCACCATCTTTTGCCCGAAGGCCCTAACGTCTTCACTGCTTCCCTTCTGCGCTGCTAGTTGGCCAAGCTTGACCTCCGCCATGCCTCCTTGCGCTGCCTTCCGCAGAAAGATTTTGTCCTTCATGATCTGTCCGACGTCTCCGGAATTTGGAGCCGAGTCCTGAATGGAGGACGAAGACGGAAACTGTTGTGGTCGGGTGGGCTGTGTCTGCGTGGGTGAAGGCGACATCGGATCAGATTGAGCCACCAGAAGAGCGGGAGAAAAAAGCGCGGCGCCAAGGACTAGCATGCGCGCTGAAATGAATTTCATTTGGTGTGCTCCTTCGGCTGGCGAGTAGATCATTACGCCTTTTTCCGCTGCATATTGGGTGTACGGGCCATAGCTATGGTTGCCTCTCGGGTGCTAAGAGACCCTGTATCCTGTCAAAGGAGCTTCAAATTAATGACGCGAAGTACCATTCAGCCACCGCACGCCCGACAGGAACCCACGCCTACCACACTGCACGGACAGACACTTGAGGATAACTACCGCTGGATGAGGGACAAGTCCTCGCCGGAGCTGCTGGCCTATCTCGAGGCAGAGAACGCGTACACAAAGTCCGTGATGACTGGGACAGAGGAGCTGCAGGCCAAGCTCTATGCCGAGATGCTTTCGCACATCAAAGAGACCGACGAATCCGTCCCCTACCTGCAGCGCGGATGGTTTTATTACACGCGAACCATCGAAGGAAGCCAGTACCCGATCCACTGTCGAAGATTGGCTACAGGCCCGAAGTTCGATGAGTCGCAGGCAGAAGAAATTCTATTGGACGTAAACCAACTCGCCGTCGGCCAGCCGTTCATGTCTGTCGGCGGAATGAGCGTAAGTCCAGACGGGTTCAAACTTGCTTATTCAACCGACAACACTGGCTTTCGCCAGTACACGCTGCACATACGCGATCTGAAAACGGGTAACGATCTGCCTGACACAGCCGAACGGGTCGGTTCGATCGCGTGGGCCGCAGACTCGACCACGCTCTTTTACACAACGGAAGACGAGGTGACGAAGCGTCACGACCACCTCTTCCGTCATCGGCTGGGCGACGCGTCCGTAAACGACGTTGTCGTCTACGAGGAGAAGGACGAACGCTTCAACCTCGGCGTAGGAAAAACTAGGGATGGCAAATATCTCCTGATGGAAGCGGGAAGCCACACGACAAGTGAATGCCGGTTTCTTGCTGCGGATTCACCCGACGGCGAGTTCCAAATGATCGCGTCCGCGCGTGGATGAGCAGGAGTATTCGGTCGATCATCGCGATGGGTTGTTCTACATCCGGACGAACGATGTTGGGAAAAACTTCCGAGTCGTCACAACGAACGTGACGACGCCAGATCGGAGTTCCTGGGTTGAGTTTGTCCCGCTCGATACTGATGCACCGCTTGAAGATTTTGACGTATTCCGTTCATTCTGCGTAAGCTCGAAGAGACAGCTCGGGCTGCCAACTCTAACTGTAACTAAGTTCGGAGAGGCGGGACCTCTCGGCACATCTGCAGAGATTGCATTTCCCGAGCCGGTTTATTCCGCCGGTGCGCATGCGAACCGGGAGTTTGACACACAAACTTTTCGATATAGCTACACATCGCTGGTTTCCCCTGCTTCAGTCTATGAGTATGACGTTGAAACGGGCATCTCGACGCTGTTGAAACAACAAGAGGTGCCAGGCGGGTTCGATTCGACGCGCTATGCTTCAGAACGGGTCTGGATAGAAGGGTCCGACGGAGTACAGATCCCAGCTTCAGTGGTTTATCGTCGAGATAACTTCAACCACAACTCAAAGAATCCGTTATATGTGTATGGATATGGGTCGTATGGCTATCCTCTCCCGATTGGCTTTAGTTCCTCCCGATTGTCTCTGCTGGACCGCGGCGTTGTGATCGCTTACGCCCACATTCGTGGTGGTGGCGAGATGGGAGATTCGTGGCACGATGCTGGCAAAATGATGGTGAAACGCAACACCTTCACCGACTTCATCGCCGTGGTTGAGCAGCTTGTCGCCAAGGGGTATGGGGCCAAAGATCGGGTCGCCATCGAGGGTGGGAGCGCCGGAGGGTTGCTGATGGGCGCAGTCGTCAATGAGCGCCCGGACCTGTTCCGGGTTGTGCTGTCGCATGTGCCGTTTGTGGATGTGATGAACACCATGCTCGACGCCAGCCTGCCGCTGACCGTAGCCGAATATGAGGAGTGGGGAAATCCGAATGAGGCTGAAGCGTTTGCGTATATGCGATCGTACTCGCCCTACGACAACCTGAAGCCCGGAGACTATCCGGCAATGCTGGTGAAGACCAGCCTGAACGATTCGCAGGTGATGTACTGGGAGCCAGCAAAATACGTCGCGAAGCTGCGAACGCTGAAGAAGAATGACACTCCGTTGCTGCTCCACATCAACATGGACGCTGGCCATGGCGGTGCGTCCGGGCGGTACGACTACCTGAAAGAGATCGCATTTGACTACGCGTTTCTACTCACACAGCTTGGAGTCGAAGCCTAACTATTTCGTCTCGGCGAGGTCTTCAATCGTGTCACCCTCGCCGGGAGCGAGGAAGAGGTTGGTTTCGAGACCGTGCTGACGCGTGTAGAGGTCGTAGTAGCGACCCTGCAGCTTGTAGAGCGACTCGTGGGTACCTCGTTCTACGATCCTTCCCTGTTCGATAACCAGGATCTGGTCGGCGCGGCGAATTGTAGATAACCGGTGAGCGATGACAAACGTCGTCCGGCCCTGCATGAGGAAGTTAAGGCCGCTCTGAATCAACGCCTCGGATTCGGAGTCAAGCGAACTAGTCGCCTCGTCGAGAATGAGGATGCGTGGGTCTGCGAGGATGGCGCGTGCGATAGAGATACGTTGACGTTGACCTCCGGAGAGCTTCACGCCGCGTTCGCCCACGATGGTCTCGTACTGCTCCGGAAAGCGCTCGGCGAACTCGTCGACACGTGCGATACGACAGGCCTCCATGAAGTTGCTCCTCGGTCGCCTGGGGCCGGCTGAAGAGGATGTTCTCGCGAATGGTGCCGTCAAAGAGGAAGGTCTCTTGCAGTACCACGCCAAGCTGCTCACGATAGCTTGAAAGACGGATGGTGGCCAAATCGACTCCGTCGATCAGAACCTGACCGGTATTTGCATCGTGGAAGGCGCAGATGAGCGAGATGATGGTGGATTTGCCTGAGCCAGAGGAGCCAACGAGCGCGGTAACAGTGCCGGGTTTCGCATCGAAGCTAATTCCGTGCAGCACGGGCTTGTCTGGTACATACGCGAAGGTGACTTCCTTGAAAGCTACCTCACCGTGGATAGGCCCAATTACATGTATACGCGCGGGGTCATTATCTTCCGCGCGCTCATTGAGGATCTCGGTCGTGCGATCAAGGCCGGCCATCGCCTCGGTGAGTTGTGTTCCGATGTTCACGAGCTGGGCGATCGGCGCGATCATAAAGGCCAGGAGCATGGTGTACTCCACATAGCCGCCGACATCAAGACGGTGCGCGGCGATTTCGCGGGCGCCTAAGTACATGACCAGCGAGCCAACAACTCCAAGAACCATCGTTGAGGAGAGAGTCATAAGCGATTGCGCGGTAATGGAGCTGATGACGTTCTTAAGGAGTTTGCTGACGCCGTTCGCAAAGACGCGTGACTCGCTCTCCTCTGCGTGGTAGCCCTTGACGACTCGGACGCCACCGAGGGACTCGGTGAGACGGCCCGTAACCTCCGCATTAATCTTCGACCGCTCACGGAAGATCGGACGAATCGTACTGAATGCACGCTGCAGAATAAGTCCGAAAACAACGAGTATGCAGAAAGTAAGCAGCGTCATCAGCGTGCTGATGCGGATCAGGATGCAGAATGCGATTACGGCAGTGAGGAGGCCGCCGACAAACTCGAGCAGGCCGGTTCCAATGAGATTTCGAACGCCCTCGACGTCGGTCATGATCCGCGCGACCAGGGTTCCCGTACGGTTCTCGTCATAAAAGGCTATCGGGAGGCGGCCAATGTGCTCTTGCACCTGCATGCGAAGCTCGGAGATAAGACGCTGGCCGGTATTAGACAACATCCGGGTAAGCGAAAAAGAGCTGATTCCTTGAATAAAGGTCGCGGTTGCAACACCTCCAATAATGTAAGGCAGAAGATGAAGTTGATGCTTGTACATCACGTCGTTGATGAGATAACGCGATGACACTGGAACCGCAAAACTGCAGAGCCTATTCACAATCATCAGCAGGAAACTACCGGCAAGTAGTAGCCGTCGCGGCTTGACCAGCTTCCATATCTCCGGCAGGACCTTCTTGAGTTTGGGCTTGGGGCGCGAGGCGGTAAGGTCGGCCACGGTTGCCTTACCGACCCCACGCGTAGGGCGATCTGCGGACTTCATACCACCGCCGAAGCTGGATGCTCCAAAGTTAGAGGACATAGTTAAATTAAGTCTACGCCGGAGACCTTACTGAGCCAGTCGTGACCGCCGAGCGGAGATGAACGACCGAACGCAAAATAGAACATAGATCAGGCACAGCAGCGATAGAGCGCCCTTCTCTTCGACCGCGGCTGGATGTGCAAAGTAGGCTCCGTGAGAGAGGCGAATGGTGTCGATATCAGCAGGAATGGTACCCAGAAACGTCACAAGGGCCACTGTGACGGAGATGTGCATCCAGAGCATGCGCTTTTTGGAGTCTTCCGTGTTGGCCATGACGCCGAAGAGGACAAAGAACAATCCGATGACGGCAGGAATCAGCGCCGTGGGATGAACGCTGCCGGTGGCGACAAAGCCGAAGATGCCAAGCAGAACAAGTACGATGCCGAAACCGATAGTAAGTTTTGCCATGATGATAAGACCCTCTGTGTAACTTCCTCCCAGAATAACGGATTGTCGATGTTCAGAAGCCGATAGTTAGGTGGACAGGGTGTCGACAGGCAATCGGACGAAATGCAACTACGGGGTCATCACTTTGTTAGGTATAAAAATGCCCGGTCTGAAACCGGGCATTCTAGGGAGAGAAGTCAACTAGTGGCCGACGCTGAGATGTGCCATTGCCGCTTCGTATCCACGGCGGAATCCCTCGCGGTAGTCATCCCTTGCGCTCGCGGGAACATGTGGGTGACGATATTCATCGCGGTTATTCACGTCAGGCCGACGATGATTGTCATAGTCTTTGCGTGCGCCTTCAATACCGTCGTGATAACCCTGACGTTGGATATCCTTAAATTCCTGGGGAGGTGTATCCCATCCACCTGGACCTTGCCCGTATTGTGCAGGTGACGATCCGATGGGGGAGTACGCGGCCATAGCAAGGCCAGATGTTCCAAGTACAAAAGCAAGTACAGGTAGTCCGATTCGATTTTAACTTCATGATCAGTAACCTCCGCGCTCTTTGCGCATATAAGGTAGATGATCGATTCGTTTTGTTTGTTGTCTGGAGTGATTGTGCGCCGGCTAACTGACGCTTTTTCTGATTGCTGCGATAACGTCGTCTGGCTTCCACTCATTGCTTGGATACCACTCAATGATCTTCCCGTCTTTACCAATGAGGACGGTCGACAAAGAGTGCGTGAGAGACTTGCTGTCTCCCGGCGTGACTCCAACGTTGAAGAACTGAGTGATGGCGGGAAGATCTTTTTCAGATGGCGCAGCAAAGTCCCAGTGAGCAAATCTTTCGTTGGTGAAGTTCCCCGTATACGCGCCGCCATAACTGCGTAGAACCTTCGGAGTGTCGTAAGTTGGATCGAAGCTGATGCTAAGAAGGTGAGTCTCTTTGTAGAGCGCGGGAGCGGCGGCGAGAGCCTTGTCGACGTCAGCAAAGTTATGGCTCATTCGTGGACAGAAGTCAGCGAGCTGGCAGCGGGTGTAGATGAAGGTCATAAGAACAACCTTGCCTTTGAACTGATCAAGATGAATCGTGCGGCCATTTTGGTTCAGTAGCTTGAAGTCAGGAACTTGATCACCTGGAGTGGGGACGTGATAAGCTACAGGCGGCTTGTAGTCGGGCCGAGCCTGCGCGATAACGACGATGTCTTGAAGCTGAATGTTCGTATAGTCGCCATCCTTATCGAGATCCGCAAGTACCTTGGCAGTAATACGGTCACCAGGATGCAGTTCGCTAACAACACTGGGATCCTTGAGCTTGTACTCCATCGTCATCGCCTCCATGAAACCGGGAACGTCCTCCCCGTCGAGCATGACGTGAGTGGCGTCTGTGGCGACAACCTTGCCACGAATGGTAAAGCTATTCTGTGGGGCCGACTTGGTAGCGACAGATGAAACTTTCTGACGACAGCCAGCTAATAGTGCGACAAAGACAACAAGAAATAAACGGGTGCGAGACACGGGCGTACTCCTAAGTCAATGATAATGGCTGCAACGCGTGAATCGTTCTGGGGGGTCAGGTTTGTTGAAACGTGGTACGGCTGCGCCGTCCTTGGGACTAATGCACTACGGATTGATGCTTGCAGGTCTGGGAACGGCATTACTAGGCCCAATTCTCCCCCTGCTTGCGAAACAATGGGTGCTCGTGGATTCACAGAGCGGCCTTCTGATGATGGCAAAGTTCTGTGGTGCGTTTCTAGGAGGCGTGACGGTGTCACGACGACTCCGGCAAAGCCTGTTGGTTGGCCTGTTAGCGGGAGCACTTGGATTTGGTGGTTTTGCTGCCGCTCCGTCGATGGCGGTCGGTTGCTTCGCTTTGTTTGTAGGAGGATTCGGCCTTGGACAGGTCATCACATCGGTGAACATTCTCGCGGGGCGAAGATTTACGGAGCATCGTGGATCGGCACTCGCGCTGCTGAACTTTTCTTTTAGTTTGGGCGCGATGCTCTCGGCGCTACTGGCGGCGTGGCTGCTTCCACGATTCGAGCTGAGGAGTGTGCTGGCGGGTTTTGCGATGCTGTTTGTCGTCGGCGTAGCCGTGTTCGGCATTCAAACGCGCATAGATACTTCTGAAGAAGAAGCGGATGTGACAACTCAGGAAGCTATGCCACAAACCGGTTTGAATGGACGCTTGTATCTGTACTTCGCAGGCCTGCTGGTGCTCTATGGCGGGCTTGAAACATGTTTGAGCGGCTGGCTGACGACGTTCGCTCTGAGATACGGGGACAAGACGTTGGCGGTAAGCGAGTACACAACCCTGCTGTTGTGGATGTCTCTGACTTTGGGACGAGTCGGTTCATCAGCAATGATGATGAGGGTAGGAGAGAAAACAATCCAACGCTGGGGCTTGGTGCTGGCCGCAATATTCACCGCAGGTTTGGCGACGGCTCACTCGGCGATAGCGATTGCGTGGTTCGCCATCTTACTAGGCCTGAGCCTGTCGCCATTCTTCCCTGCAACATTTGCGCTGCTCATGGCGGAGCGGCCAGCCGCACGCCAGGCAGGCATCGTGCTCGCCGTTTCCGGCTTGGGAGCCGCAGCGTTACCGTGGTTGATGGGCGTAGTTTCGACCAAGACTGGGTCGTTGCAAGTGGCGTTGGCGCTACCCTTCGCAGCTGCGGTGGCACTCCTGACGATGAGTCTATTCGCACCAAAAGTCCAGAGCGTGACTCATTGATTTGTCACGGTTTTCCGACGAATGGGAGCGTATAACCGAAGTATGGATGGTCGGGAGTTGCTGCCGGGTGAGATTGTAGCGGCGCTGGAGCGGGGCGCGATCGTGGTGACAGGTAATCAGCGGGCAGCGCGTACTCTGCGTCGCGGATTCGACCGACGAAATCGCGCTTTGGGCCTGAAAAATTGGCAGCCACCGACGGTTATGTCTTGGAATGCGTGGATGGAAGAACTATGGCATGGACTAGTAGCGAATGGCCACGCCAGTCAAATACTGCTTAACCGAACGCAGGAACATGCCGTGTGGCGGGACGTTCTCGAAGCGGATGAAGAGCTGGCGAGCCTGCGAACGATCGACTCTCTCGCCACATTGGCGTCCGAAGCGTGGCGGCTGATCTGTAACTACGACGGACGGCAAAGACTGCGTGGCGCGTTCGGCAACTCAGATACGCGAGCGTTTCAAAAGTGGGTTCGCATGTTTGAACGGCGCTGCCAACTGGATGGATTTATAACCCAGGCGCAACTGGAAGAGACGCTGCGCGATGCGATGAGGAATGGGCTGGTCGCACTTCCGCCATGCGGCGTGACATTGGTTGGTTTCGACGGGATGACTCCCGCGCAAGAAAAATTAGTGGAGGCTCTGCAGTCGGTGAGTGTCATGGTTGAGGAGATCCAACCAGCTGCTGACGTGGTCCGGCGCAGTTTAGTTGGAGTTGAGGATGAACAACAGGAGTTATCGGTCGCTGCAAGGTGGACGCGCAGATTTCTCGAAGAACATCCTCATGGAAGAGTGGCCGTGATCGTTCCGCGGCTTGAGCTGGAACGGAGAGAGATCGATCGTGTGTTTCGTGGGGTGCTGGCTCCAGAGCTGCAGGACATTCGAGCGAGTAGCCAGACAAGTCCATATGAATTTTCGATCGGCAAGCCGCTTGCAGAAATCCCGATGATTTCGGCGGCCTTCGATCTGTTGCAGTGGACAAGCGACACGCTCTCTCTAGAACGAGTCAGCCGCTTGTTGCTGTCTCACTACTTTGCAATGAGTGACTCTGAGCAAGGGGCACGTGCAGAGTTCGATGCATTTGAGGTGCGCAAAGCTCGAATGCTAAGACCGGAGATCTCGCTGGACGAGTTGATTGCTCTTGCGGAGCGCTCAAAGTGGAAAGGAAGATTCCCACTACTGGTCGCGAAGTTACGTTCGATGCGCGTGGTAGTTAACAAACTGCGAAGTTTTGACGCGCGCACCTACGCCGAATGGGCTGAGCGAATACGAGAGCTACTAGAATCCGCAGCATGGGGTCCTAGCTCACAAGAGACGAGCTTTGAGTTCCAGGTACGCCGCAAATGGGAGAGTGCGCTCGACGAACTCGCAACGCTGGACTTCGACGGAGTGTATGTCGACTCGGACCGCGCACTGGCCGAGCTAGTAGTGATTGCACGCAAGACCATGTTTGCACCCGAGTCTCGAGAGGCTCCCGTACAGATCATGGGGCCACTTGAAGCTGCGGGAGGGACCTTCGATGCGGTTTGGTTTCTGCGTGCCGGCGAACTGAATTGGCCGGCTGAGGCCACGAGTAATTCCCTGCTGCCTTGGCATCTACAGCGGGAGTTAGGGATGGCAGGGACGGATGCCGCTCGCGATGACGCATTTGCGCGAAGGATGACGGACCGAATAGCCGGATCTGCTCCTACAGCGATATTCAGCTATGCAAAGGCAACCCGAGAAGGAGGTCAGAGACCTTCTCCTGTGCTCACACAGTTGAGACTCGACGAGGTTGAGATCTTCGACATCGTTGAAGCCGAAACACAACCTGCGATAACTGAAGTTGAAGAGGTCGAAGACATTACCCCAATACACGCCCTGCCGGACCGCGTGATTCGCGGGGGAGCGAGAATTCTGGAACTCCAAGCGGCATGCGGCTTCCGGGCATTTGCCGAGCAGCGGCTCTGGGCGACCGATCTTGGGTTGATCGAACCGGGAATGAACGCCAAAGAGAGCGGCACTCTAGTTCATAAAGTACTCGAGATCTTCTGGGACGAAGTGAAAAAGCAGGATACGTTGAGGGCTATGACAGCACAGCAACGGAACGATGCGCTGGACCGATCCATCGCTCAAGGATTAAATAAGACATTGGAAGCGAGCGCAACGACATGGGACGCCGCATATTTGAAAGTACAGCACAAAAGGCTGCATAGATTGCTGAACGGATGGCTGGATCTGGAGTTGGAACGAAGGTTGCCGTTCGAAGTACAGCTAAGCGAGAAGGAGTTTAAGGATGTTCGAGTAGGTCCGCTGCGATTGAATGTACGCATGGACCGAGTCGACAAGGTGGAAGGTGGCGAAGTACTAATCGACTACAAGACGGGCACCGCATCGCCGAACGATTGGCTTACAGCAAGACCAGACGCACCTCAGCTTCCTCTCTACGCGATTCTCTCTCAAGCAGACCAACTACAGGGAGTAGCCTTTGGGTTGGTGCGTGCAGGAGAAGGTCGAGACCTAAAGGGATATGCTGTCAGCGACGGCATCCTGCCTGGCAAATCTGCGAAGTTCAAGGAGGCGCCAACTCTGGAAGCACAGGTAGAACAATGGAGGACTGTGCTCGAAAGGTTGGCAGAAGAGTTCCACTCCGGCGATGCGCGAGTGCGTCCAAAGATGTATCCAAAGACGTGCCAGCATTGTGGACAGAGGTTATTCTGTCGGCTGGATCCGTCTCTGTTTGAAGACGCTGATGAAGAGGACGACAGCTCTGATGCAGCAGAGGTGACCCTTGGCTGATCTCTTCGTTGTTCCCAAGGCTGAATCCATACCAGATGGGAAAAACGAGCGACCACCAGACTGGCGCGAACGGGAACGTGCGTTAGATGTTCAGCGATCATGGATCGTTGAGGCTCCGGCCGGATCGGGAAAGACCGGACTGTTGATTCAGCGCTACCTCAAGCTCCTGGCAGATGAGAGCGTTGAGGATCCCGCACAAGTGTTAGCAATCACATTCACAGTCAAAGCAACGGCAGAGATGCGGGAACGAGTGACAGCGCAACTAGAGAGCGCCGCGCATGCCAAACCGCTGAAGAGTGATTCTGACTTCGATCGCCAGACCCGAGCGTTGTCCGAGGCAGTCCTGCGGCGCGACAAATTGCTCGGCTGGAGCTTGTTGGAACACCCGCGAAAGTTGAAGATACGCACCATTGACTCCCTTTGTATGGAGATAGCCCAATCATTGCCTGTCCTGTCTGGAAGTGGCGGTGGGCAGAAGCCAGTGGAAGACGCGGCTCCAATGTATCGCGAGGCGGCACGGCAGACGTTGATGCAACTGGGCGGCCCTGATGCCGAGTTGGATGAGGCCCTACGAACCGTGATGCTGCATCGTGATGGCAGCTTAACAGAGTGCGAAAGACTGTTGATGGAGATGTTGCCGCTACGTAACCAGTGGGGCGAGTTAGTGCCGCTGGCTAAGCAGGAGTTGAATGATGAGTTCCTTGATGGGACAGTACTCCCAAAACTGGAGAGAGCATTGGAAGAGGCTGTGTGTGCAGGATTGACGCGTCTTGCGCAGACTGTGCCGCCGGATATCCTGCAGGAACTTTCTTCGCTTGCAGGCGAGATGGGCCATGCAGATGGGCACAAGGGCAATCCTTCCCCGATAGCGATGTGTGCTGGAGTGCACACCGCGCCAGGCGAGACGGCCAAGGATCTTGACCAATGGCGTGCGCTGATTCACCTCATGACAACTGCAGATATCAAGTGGCGCGCGGGTTTTCGCAGCAACTGGTTAAAGTTCGAAGTTGAAAAAGATCAGGCTACTCGGCTAAGAGATTTGGTCGAGGAATTGCGCAGCGACGAAGTGCTGGACGCGATCAAGTTGGTGAAGAACCTGCCGCCGATCAAGTACCCAGCCGACCAGTGGGAAGTCGCGAAGGCGTTGTTTCGAGTCTTGAGCCGCGCGCTTGCGGAGCTGCAGTTAGTCTTCGCACTGCGAGGCCAGTGTGATTTTGCTGAACCTGGGCTGCTTGCACAGGTCGCTCTCCGTCGGGATGGCGCCGTGAATGACTACAACGATGCTCTCGGGATGAAGCTGCAGCATTTGTTAGTGGACGAGATGCAGGACACCTCAAGCAGTCAGTATGAACTAATCCAACTTCTCACACAGGGTTGGGACGGGCAGAGTCAAACAGTGTTTTTAGTAGGCGATCCGAAGCAGTCTATCTATCTCTTTCGCCAAGCGAGGGTAGAGCGATTTGTTAGGACAATGCAAACAGAGCGGTTTGGCGATCTGCCAGTGAGCCGGCTGCAATTGACGGCGAACTTCCGATCGCAGCGCGGGCTGGTAAATGACTTCAATGAAAGTTTTTCACTCCTGTTTCCGCGCGAGGTGAACGCGACAAATCCCGAGGAGGTACCGTATGTTGAAGCGAAAGCTGTGCGTCGAGCGTCGCAAACTAAATCACTAAATGTTGTATGGCATGCACGGGTGTTGGCCTCGGGAGCGGAGCCTGAAGAGACGAAAAGGGCTCGGCGGCACGAAACGAAACTGGAGGCGAAGAGTGTTAGGGCGATCGTCGAAAGTTGGCGCGGTCGTCCGTTACCTGAAGGGCGAAACGAGCCGTGGAAGATCGCAGTGCTGGTCCGGAGCCGCAAACTGCTCGCCAATATCATGACCGAGTTGAAAGACGAGAGCAAGGGCTCGATTCCTTACCGTGCAGTGGAAATCGAGGGCCTCGGAGAGCGGCAAGAGGTGTTGGATTTATTTGCCCTGACGCGGGCGTTGCTGCATCCTGCCGATCGAGTGGCGTGGTTTGCAGTGCTGCATGCTCCGTGGTGCGGACTTGGATTAGCAGATCTTCATATGCTGGCTGGTGCGGATGATCCGGTGTGGGCGGAGCGGTGTGTTGAAGATGTAGTTGCGGAACGCGGAGACTTGCTAAGTGAGGAAAGCTGCGCCCGGCTGGCTCGTGTTTGGCCTGTGTTGCAAGCGGCACGAAACCATCGGTCAGGGTTGACGATGGCGCAACGCGTGGAAAGAACATGGAGATCGTTGGGTGGCGATGTTTATCTGAGACATGCAGAGATGGCGAATGTTCGACGGTATCTGCAGTTGCTTGACGAGGTGGAAAAACAGGGTGAACTACTGGACCTGCGATTGCTGAAAGGACGACTCAACCAATTGTTTGCTGAGGAAGCTTCGGTCGCAGGGGCTGTGGATCTGATGACAATTCATGGAGCAAAAGGGCTTGAATGGGACGTAGTGATAGTGCCTGGGCTTGAAAAGAAGCCGCCGGTAAGTCGAGAGAAATTGCTGACGTGGAACGAGATCGATTCCGCAGATGCACACGCTGCATCAATCGTTCTAGCGCCAATTGTGAGCCGAGGCGAAGGCTCCAAGGAGCTAAATGATTGGTTGAAAGGTATCGAAAAGGCGCGGGATGCGGCAGAGAGGAAGCGACTTTTTTACGTCGCATGCACGCGGGCGCGGGAGGAGTTGCATCTATTTGCTGCTCCAGATGAGACATCGAAAGGCGACGTACAGCGACCATATGGGAGTCTACTGGCTACAGCGTGGCCGGCTGCGGAAAAGCACTTCGCAAACGTAACGCCCGTATCCCAGAACCAGACAAATATGTTTGTGATGTCCCTGTTTCCCGAAGAAGGAGATGAGGGCGTTATCGATACCCTCGCAGCCAGCGATGAGAGCCAGGAGCAACCGGCATTGTTGAAACGATTGCCACTGAACTTCAACACAGAAGCAAGATTCGCAGCCTCGCGGAGGCTATCGTATGGGGATCCAGAGGCAGCGTCGGATGATGCGCCCTTCAACAGGCCAGAGGGATCTTTTGAAGCTCGTGCGTTTGGCAACGCTGTTCATGCATTTATAGAGATCCTGACAAAACGCTTAGCGGATGGGATCGATGTTGAGATGCTGTCACGCGAAGTCGGTGGATGGACGCCACGTATCGGAGCCGTGCTGCGCGGAGATGGATTGCCTCCTGCTGTCATTGAACGGCTTACGACGCGTGTCAAAACAGTCTTGATTAACACACTCACGGACCCGGACGGACTATGGGTGTTGAGTCCACACGATGAAGCATTAAGCGAACATGCACTCACCTCGTGGGACGAGAGGCGAAGCAGTGTGCGTTTGGATCGGATTTTTCTCGCTGGCGCTGAACCGCACGACACCGGCAATGACTACCTATGGATCATCGACTATAAGACTTCATCGCATGGGCGAAGCGGCGTTGATGAGTTTCTCGCCGAAGAGCGTGCAAAATATGGTTCCCAGATGGAAGCTTATGGGCGAATGATGCGCGAACGTGTGCCGACAGGGAGGCTGCGCGTGGGTCTGTATTACCCCGCTCTACCGCGACTCATTTGGTGGCAACCGGAACTGAATGCAACGCCGACTTCAGACTAATTTATGGTGCTGTTGTGACGTACGTCAGCGCCCCGCACCCAAAAGATAACGTCTTCGGCAATGTTAGTAGCATGGTCACCGACACGTTCTAGATTGCGCGAGATAATGAGGGCATTCAACGACTGCGGAGTTAATTCAGGTCTCTCTTTGATGAGCGAACTAAGAGCATAAAATGCAGCGTCGTTCATCTCGTCTACCTGATCGTCTAAGCGCAAAACGGAGTGGGCCAGTTCAGCATCGCCTTCAATAAAAGCCTGAAGCGATTTGCGCACCATCGCCGAAGAGAGCGAGGCAAGTTTTGGGATGTCGACCGGAAGATCGATATTGGCGAACGCTCCCATCTCGCGCACACGAACCGCAATATTGACGGCCTGATCACCAACGCGCTCGAGATCAGCATTGATGCGTATGACCGACAAGATAAAGCGAAGATCGATAGCCATAGGCTGCTCCATGGCGAGGAGGTCCAACGCCATTTGATCGATCTCGCGCTCAAGCCGGTTGATAGAGGGCTCTGCGCGAAAGACGAGTTCGCAGATCGCAAGATCGCGAGTGCTGTAGGCCTCGATAGAACGTTGAATCGCCTGCTCTGCCATTCCGGCCATCACAAGCAGCTTCTCTTTGAGATCGTCGAGACTTTGGTGAAATTTGACGCGCATCAGCCGAACCTCCCGGTGATGTAGTCTTCTGTTCGCTTGTCCTTCGGGTTGGTAAAGATCTTATGCGTAGAGTCGAACTCAACCATCTTACCGTTGAGGAAGAAGCCCGTATTTTCAGCGACGCGAGCAGCCTGCTGCATATTGTGCGTCACAATAACGATGGTGTATTGAGACTTCAACTGAAAGATGAGATCTTCGATCTTCGATGTCGATACAGGATCGAGCGCAGATGCAGGCTCATCCATCAGAAGAACCTCTGGATCGACCGCAAGAGCGCGCGCGATACACATCCGTTGCTGTTGTCCGCCAGAGAGAGACGCTCCAGACTTCTTTTTGAGGTCGTCTTTGACCTCTTCCCACAGTGCAGCCTGCTTGAGAGAACGCTCGACCGTCTCGTCCAGAATGCGACGGTTGCGAAAGCCGTTGAGTTTGAGGCCGCTCACGACATTGTCATAGATCGACATCGTCGGAAAGGGATTAGGACGCTGGAATACCATACCGACACGACGACGAATCTCAACAGGAGACGCGTCGTTGTAAATATCCACGTCGCCCATCTTCACAATCCCGGTGGCACGGGCAATAGGATTGGTCTCGTGCATTCGATTGAGGCAGCGAACGAAGGTGGACTTACCGCAGCCCGAGGGGCCGATCAGCGCAGTGGCATGATTAGCGGGGATATGCAGATTGATATCCTGCAGCGTATGGGTCGTGCCATACCACGCGTTCAAATCCTCAACTAAAATGCCGACTCCCACTAGCTTCCTCCCTTGAGTACGCCGCGGTTGGCAAAGATGCGAACGAGCGTGACCGAAACCATGATTAAGACAATAAGAACAAGCGAACCTGCCCATGCTAAACGATGCCACTCGTCATAGGGAGATATCGCATAAACGTAAATTTGAAGTGGCAGCGCAGCGATTGGCTCGCTTAGTTTGAAACTCCAAAACTGGTTGCCAAAGGCCGTGAACAGCAACGGTGCCGTCTCACCCGCTACCCTGGCAAAGGCCAGCATACAGCCTGTGATAATTCCCGGTGAAGCAGTCCGCAAACTCACCGAAATCGCGGTGCGCCACTTGGGAACACCAAGCCCGAGGGCAGCTTCACGAATCGCGTGCGGGACTGTAGCCAGCATCTCTTCGGTGGTGCGGGTGATAGTGGGAACCATCATGATCGCAAGTGCAACACCCCCCGCAAGCGCAGAAAAATGCTTCTGCTGCATGACGATCAGCGAATAGATTGCAATGCCCATGACGATCGATGGAACGCCATTCAAAACATCCGCGGTGAAACGAACCGCGGTTGCAAGAGCTTTGCCTCGGCCAAACTCTGCAAGGTAGACACCTGCAGCGATACCGATGGGAATACCCATCAGGCTCGCGAGAAACAGGATGATGCCCGAACCAACAATCGAGTTCGCCATACCTCCGCCGGTCTCGCCCACCGGTGCCGGAATGCGGGTAAAGAAAGCAAAATTCAGCGAGCTTGCTCCCTTGTAGATAAGGTAGAAGAGAATCGCGATAAGCGGCAGAATAACGAGAATAGTCGCGATGATGGACAGCCCGCTGATGAAGTAGTTGGTCGCATTCCGCCGGGCTGTATTCATACGCATGGACCGTGTCTGAAAGTCCATCGGGGGCCGATTGCTGAGTGGTTGAGTGCTCATGTCAGATCACCCGTGCCGGAGCGTTGCGAGTAACTGCCCAGACCATCAAGCGGGCGATAGCGTTGACGACGATCGTAACCAGGAATAGGGCTAATCCAATCTCAATGAGAGCGCTCAGGTAAAGGTCACCTGTCGCTTCGGAGAACTCGTTCGCGATCACACTGGCCAGCGTATATCCGGGTGCGAAGAGAGACTTGCTGATATCCGGGTGGTTGCCGATCACCATCGTGACCGCCATCGTCTCCCCGAGTGCGCGACCCAGACCGAGCATAACGGCCCCCACGATACCGATGCGTGAGTTGCGCAGGACCCCGATGCGGATCATCTCCCAACGCGTCGCTCCCAGTGCAAGAACCGCTTCACGTTGGCTATTCGGCACCGCATTCATGATGTCGCGAGTTAGTGACGAAATAATGGGCAAAATCATGATGGCCAGAATCATGCTCGCCGTCAGGAGACCGACACCGAAGTTCGCTCCCTCGAAGAAACCAGTCCAACCAAGCGTCTTCACAAGGAACGGGCCGATGACATCGCGCATAAGCGGCACAAGGACAAAGACCGCCCAAAGGCCATAGACGACCGACGGAATAGCTGCAAGCAGCTCAGTCAGGAAAGAGATCGGAGCGCGGAGCGGACGTGGACATAGCTCCGTGATAAAAATGGCTACGCCAAGGGCCAAGGGCACTGCCATACAAAGAGCGAGCAGAGACGTGGCAAGCGTTCCATAGATAAACGGTAACGCCCCGAAGTCCCCCGAGACCGGATCCCACGCCTGCCGCGTAAAAAACTTCCAGCCAAACTGGACCAGACTCAGTTTGGAGTGAATGACCAGGATGCCGAAGATGAAGATGACGATTGCGAAGATACTGCACGCGCAAATAAGCATTACGGCGGCGAAGCTATCATCTGCAAGTCGGCCGCTTCCCCGCTTGCTGAGGAAGTCTCGAATCGGAGACGGCGTTGCGACAACCGCGTCCGATGCCGTGATCGCAGTGGGGCTCGTCAGAGGCGACGGTGCAGGTGACGGAGACCTGGATTCTCGCTCGGGAGTCATACGGGTAGAGGACACAATCTCATTTCCTGACGGTTTGATTCTACGGGTCGATTGTAACGGGCTTGAAACCTTGAACCGGAATATAAGGTCAAGAAATATGCCGCACGGAGTTTGAATCGACAAATCCGTGCGGCAGTTGGACTACTTGACGTTCGCAATGCTCTTGCGGACCATGTCCTGAACCTGCTTCGGCAAGGGGGCATAGGTCAAAGCAGCGGCCTCGCCTTCGCCATGATCAAGCATCCATCCGAGGAAATCCGCTAATGCCTTGGCCTTGTTCGGATCGGTGGAGTGGGTCGGAATCAGCAGCCAGGTAAAGCTGGAGATCGGATACGAGTCGGCGCCCGGAGCATTTGTAATGGAAACACGGTAGTCGGCAGGCATTGACTTGGCAGCAGCAGCAGCAGCGGCAGTAACACCCGCGGTGCTTGCCTTCAGGAATTTGCCAGAGGCATTGCGCACCGCGCCGAACGCCATCTTATTGGTCTCCGCGTAGATTAACTCTACGTACCCGAACGAGTAAGGAGACTGGCGAACCATACCGGCAACGCCTTCATTCCCCTTTTGGCCGATACCCGTGGGCCACTTTACCGAGGTGCTATGACCGACTCTGCTGGACCAATCAGGGCTCACCTTAGAGAGGAAGTCGGTGAAGATGAACGTCGTTCCACTTCCGTCTGAACGGTAGACCGGAAGGATAGCCTTGTCCGGGAGGCTCACGCCGGGGTTGTCCTTGGCGATCCGTGCGTCGTTCCACTTGGTGATCTTGCCAAGATAGATATCGGCGATCACGTCCGAGGAAAAGTTGAGGTCTTTGCTGACACCAGGAATGTTGTAGACCGGCACAACCGCGCCAAGCACAGTGGGAATGTGCATCACCTTGACCTTGGCATCTTTCAACTGCTGATCGGTCATCGGTCCGTCAGTCGCTCCGAAGTCCACCGTACCCTCCGAAACCTGACGGATACCGCCGCCGGAGCCGATTGACTGATAATTAATCTTTACATTCGGATGCAGCTGGCTGTACTCGCTAAACCACTTGGAGTAAATGGGGTACGGAAAGGTCGCCCCTGCTCCGTTGATGTTCTGTGCGTTGGCTCCGACTGTTACAAGCGCCAAGACGCCTGCTGCAATAACGTTCAGTTTCACTAAATCCCCCTAGGATCGGAATGCATCGATCGTTCAATCAGTCAATACATCTCATATTGAGTGTGAGCGGAAATTGTTACGGGAAAGTTACATCGGGGTGAAAACGGCATTATTCGACCACTGATTGAGCTTTTGGAAGGGTAAAGATGAAAGTACTCCCTGCATTCAACTCACTCTCAGCACGAATTGACCCGCCATGCGTCTGCACCATATGCCGTGCAATCGCAAGTCCAAGGCCAGTCCCGCCCGACTCTCGCGAGCGCGCCTTGTCTACCCGATAGAAACGTTCGAAGATTCTGCCAAGGTGCTCCGAAGCAATTCCAGGGCCAAAATCACGCACGCTGAACTCAACCGCTTCAATTGGATCAGAAACGTCGCGCGAGCTGACGATCACCCTACAGTGTGTCGCACTACGGGCCTGACCATACTTGATACCGTTTTCAATGAGATTACTGAGCACCTGTAGGATCGCGTCGTTATCTGCGAAGACCTCCGCCGTCGAGATCTCGCCGATCTCGAGCACAGCTTCGGCATCCTGAACAAGGCCGCTCATAGCCTGAACCGCATCGCGAACGAGGATATCGGCACGGATGGGTGCGGGGTGTAGCTCCTGTTCGGATGACTCAACCCGCGCCATCACAAGAAGGTCTTCCGTCAATCGATTCATGCGGGTGGCGTTCTTGAGAATGATCGTCAAAAACTCACGCGCAGCTCTACTCAACGAAGCCTCGTGATCGAGAAGGGTCTCAACGTATCCAGTGATTGAGGTTAGCGGGGTACGGAGCTCGTGTGAGACGTTAGCCACAAAGTCACGTTGAGTGCGTTCCACCTGCTCAATGCGAGTGATGTCGTGCAGTACCGCCACGGCGCCTCCGCCCGGCATCGGAGACACGTTAACCTCGAAGATTCGACCGGGCAGCAGTGAGGTCGAGCGGCCTTCGCTGACGATACGCAGCTCCAGCGACGTCCGAACGCAATCCAGAACCTCAGGGTCACGAATCGTCTGGACGAGGGCGTGACCGATTCGAATCGAGCTACTGAAAGATGTACCTGGTATCAGCTTCTGCATCCGCTGATTGGTCCACTGGATTCGACCCGCAGGATCGACCGCAATCACGGCGTCCTGCATACTGTCGATCATCGCCTCCAACTCGCGCCGGCTCTCCGAAGCGTCATTCAAGGCGCGGCCCACATGGTCGGAGGCCTCAGAGATGGCACGTGCCAGACCATCAAAGTCGCTATACGAATGATCAATCGTTCCGATCGTGCGGTCCGGAATCGCGGCGGTTGATGTCTGCAGGAGCGATATATTTTGGCGCACGGAGCGCGTCAACAGATAGGCGTTAATCCCTGCCCAGGCGATGACGAGTACCGTCCCAATCACCCAACCTCGCGGGGCGAACCACACCCGCATCAGGGCAACAAACCCCAAAGCGATCGCGATGCGGATGAAAAACGAGAGAAAGAGGCCACGTTTCACGGTTGTTCCCTGCGCCTAAACCTGGGCCGCCTTCGGAATCTCGAAGCGGTACCCAGCACCACGCATGGTCTTCAGATAGCGTGGTGTTTCGGCGTCGGCTTCAATCTTCTCGCGGATGCGCCGAACATAAACATCGACCGACCGCGGAGTAACAAAGCGCGCGTCCCCCCAGACGGCGTCCAAGAGGTGATCTCGGCTAAACACCCGCCCAGGATGACGAGCAAGGTAGTCCAACAGCCGAAACTCCGTTGCAGTCGTCGTAACCAGTTCGCCGCTAACCCGTAGCTGCATCGCACTGGCATCGATCTCGACATTTTCAAACTTCAGAACAGTGGGTGAACTCGGCCGTTCGAAGCGACGCAGTACCGCCTTGACACGAGCCACCAGCTCTCGCGTCGCAAAGGGCTTCGTAATGTAGTCGTCGGCGCCCATCTCAAGGCCATGCACACGGTCGTTCTCAGCCGCGCGCGCCGTGAGAAAGATAATCGGGACGACACTCAGCGTTGGATTCTGACGCAATCTCCGGCAAAGATCGAGCCCATCGCCGCCGGGAACCATGATATCCAGCAGAAAAAGTGCAGGCGGCTGACGCTCAGCATCACTAAGTATCTGATTTATAGCCAGATACGGGCGTACAGTAAATCCCGCACTCTCCAGATGGTACTGCACCAGGCGGGAGATATCCGCATCATCTTCCAACACAAAAATCGTCTGACTCAATTCGGAAACCTCTGTCGATCCAAAACTTGATTAACGTCAGGTTAGCGCACCACTGACGGGGGATTGCTAACGTACGATGAAACGTCCACAGTAAACCTTATGAAGGGTACGTTCGTATACTCTAGAGTAATTCTGCAGGCCGAGACAGGTCGGATATCCATGAAACAAAACTCCCATCTCGTTCTCTGTGTCGACGATGAACAAATCGGACTTGAAGTTCGGAAGATACTGCTGGAGCGCGCAGGCTACCGCGTTCTGACGGCCTCCGACGGACCAGCGGGCCTGGAAGTCTTCTCCGCCGAGCCGGTTGAGGCCGTTGTCCTCGACTACTCAATGCCCGGGATGCATGGTGGCGAGGTAGCGGCGAAGATGCGTAAGGCCAAGCCGCAGGTTCCTATCCTTTTATTGTCCGCTTACATTGGCCTGTCGGCCGAAGTAACCGACGTGGTGGATCTATATATGACTAAAGGAGAAGGTGCGCCGATCCTTCTGGAGAAGCTGTCCAGCCTGCTGGATCCCGTAAGCACCTCCTAAAGTAAACCCAACGGACGAGAAGAGAGAGTCGTGAATCTAAGTCAGTTCAAAACCATTCTCAGACAGGTCTTTCTGCTGCCCGTGGTTGCGCTGCTGGTCGTCGCCGGCGCGCTGTACGTTCAGATCAGCGGATCCAACGCGACCGTTGATCTGATTCAGGACTCCGATGCCCGCATCTCGCAGGCAACTTTGGTCTCAAAACTGATAGTCGACGAAGAATCCGGCCTCCGTGGCTACGAGACGACCGGTGACACAAGGTTTTTGCAGCCCTACGCCGATGCTGAATCCCGCCTCCAGCAGGAGATTCAGAACCTCGATCAGGTCGCCGGAGGCGATGCCGAACAGAAGCACGACATCGCCGACCTGCGCGACGAACACGACACCTGGCGCGATGCCTTCGCCCTTCCGATCATCGCGACAGTTCGCGGCGGCGGCCAAACCAACGACGTCGACCTCAACCTCCACGGCAAGGTCCTCATGGACGCCGTCCGTCACGACCTCAACGACATCATCCAGAAGGCCGAAGCCAGTCGCACCCGGCGTATCGCGCGGTGGCACCGACAGGTTCGCTCCATGCTGCTCGGGCTGCTCGTCCTCGCCCTTGGCATGGGTGTCCTGATCGGCCTGTTTACCCGAAGCCGACTTCACGCCGTCTCAGAGGCCTACCAAAGCTCGCTCGACATTCTGGGACGCCGCGCAGAAGAACTCTTCCAGTCCGAGCAACAGCTGCGAACCACGCTGGACTCGATCGGCGACGGAGTCATCACCTGCAATGCCGAAGGGCTGGTACAGCTAATGAATCCCGTTGCTCGTGAGCTCACCGGCTGGAGCCAGACCGAAGCCGATGGCCACCCTCTGGAAGAGGTCTTCTGCATCGTCAACGAGGCGACCCGCGAGCCCATGGAAACCCCGGTCGCCAAGGTAAAACGCCTCGATAAGACCATCAGCATGGCCAATCACCACGCGATCCTCCTCCGCAAAGACGGCACCGAGATGGACATCTCCGACAGCGCCGCCCCCATACGCGACAAAAAGGGAGAGACAACCGGCATCGTCCTCGTATTTCGCGACATTACGATGGAGCGCAAGACTCAAGAGGCCTTGATGGCGAACGAGAAGCTAGCCGTAGCCGGGCGCCTCGCTGCAACCATCGCGCACGAAATCCACAACCCACTTGATTCTGTCTCGAATCTGATCTACCTGATGCGCAACGGCGCTTCACAGGAAGAATCCAGCCGCTTCATGGACATGGCAGAGCAGGAGTTGGCGCGAGTGACGCAGATCAGCCGCGCTATGCTTGGCTTGTATCGCGAGTCGAAGGCTCCCGTAGTAGTCGATCTCAAAGAAATGTTGGAAGAGATCCTCCTCCTGATGGAGAGGCGTTTGAGCGACCTTGGAGTCACAGTCTCGACGGAGATGCCAAAGCCCATTGAAGTCGCGGCCTTCCCTGCCGAACTGCGGCAGGTCTTCACGAACCTCGTCACCAACGCCGCAGAAGCAGCGGGCCCCGGTGGAGCCGTGAAGGTCAGTGTTTCACCCCGTTGTGCCGGCATCGACTCAATCGGACAGAAGCAACAGCCTGGAGCAACGGTAACAATAGCAGACAACGGCCCAGGCATTCCGGAGGATATACAGCCACATCTCTTCCAACCCTTCTTTACGACCAAAGGCGAACACGGAACCGGACTCGGGCTTTGGGTGAGCCGAGGAATCGTCAATAAACACGGAGGCGCCATCGCATTGACGAGCAAGACCGGCTCATCGCACGGCACGGTGCTGAGCGTCTTTCTGGCAACAAATCCAACCATCAACGCTGGCGGAGATTAACGCAGCAGAGACGTACCATCTCCGCTGCCCACCTGTGATTCAGAGCGAACGCAGTTGCTCCGAGATAATCGCAGCAGCCTTCTGACATGCCGCCCGATCAACATCGTAGTGCGTCACAAAGCGAACAGAGTGTGGTCCGATAGCGCTGGCCAAGACGCCCTTCTGCTTCAACGCCGCATTGAATGCCCCAGCGTCACAACCCTTATCGCGCAGCTTGAAGATAACGATGTTGGTTTCAACCGAATCAAGGTCGATCTCCGCCACCTGTGCCTCTGCCGCCACAGCCTCCGCCAGCAACCGCGCATTCGCGTGGTCCTCTCCCAGCCGCTTTGGCATCTCGTGGAGCGCAATCAGTCCCGCCGCCGCAAGAACACCCGCCTGCCGCATTCCACCCCCGAGCGCCTTGCGATAAATCCGCGCCTGTTCAACCGCCTTCTTGCTCCCAACCAGCATCGAGCCAACCGGCGCCCCAAGCCCCTTCGACAGACAGAACATCACCGTGTCAAAGCCGCGGGTGAGTTTCGCCACGCTGATGCCAAGCGTCGTCGCAGCATTAAAAATCCTTGCCCCATCGAGATGCACCGGCAGCCCAGCCTCGCGAGCCCCTGCCCAAATCTCCTCGAACACCGGCAGCGGCGTCACCGTACCACCGGCCATATTGTGTGAGTTCTCCAGACTGATCAGCCCCGTCTGAGCACGGTAATAAATCTTCGCCCCAATCGCCGGCTTGATGTGGCTCCACGTAAGAATCCCTCGCTCAGCCGCAACCGTCCGCGCCTGGCAGCCCGAAAAAGCCGCCATCATCGCCATCTCCCAGTCCAGAACATGCGAGCGCGACTCGCAGATGACCTCCTGCCCATGCTGCGTGTGCAGGCGAATTGCAATCTGATTCCCCATCGTGCCGGTCGGCACAAAGATCGAAGCCTCTTTCCCAAAGACCTCAGCGGCCTCTCTCTCCAGTCGGTTGATCGTGGGGTCTTCACTGTAGACATCGTCGCCAACCTCAGCGGAGGCCATCGCCTCACGCATGGCTGGGGTTGGTCGAGTGACGGTGTCGCTGCGCAGGTCAATCATTATGTTCGCTCTCTCCATTGTCTCTTTGGTCATCAATAGTTAGTCAAGCCGCCGCGGTAACCAGCAGGCGACTGAATACTTCATTCGAAACGAGACGCCCTTGCGGGGTCAGCCGCACACGATCCGCGTTCAACTCCAATAAGCCCGCATCGCAAACTTCAAGCAGAGCGGGCATCGCGTCCTTCAACATTGCATCGCCAAACTGGTTACGCAAATTATTAAGATCAACACCCTCAACCAACCGCAGCCCCAAAAAGAGCGACTCTTCAAACGCCTCATTGCGTCCGACAGCATCAACCTCCGGAGCAGCTACGCCACGATCAGACTTCAGCTCGGACCCAAGCAGCTGAAACGGAGTCGCAGCAGCCACTTTATTGAGATACCGATCGAGATCGCTCGTATTGGCAAATCGCACAGCGCCGTCGTTAGTCTGCAACATCGAGTGCGCATCGAGACCAAAGCCGACATAAGGCTGTCGCTCCCAATACTTGAGATTGTGCCGCGACCGATGCCCACGTCCGTGCAAAGTTTGAAATCTCGTACTGATGCACTCCAGCCCCATCGAGCAAAGCGCAAGCCTGCGAGTACCAATCCGCGGCCTCGTCCTCAGTCGGTACAGCCCCAGCACCATAACGGGTTCCCTGCTCCAGCATCTCGCGCCCCAAGCGCGACTCGTCATCAACCTCTAACATGTAAACGCTGATGTGTGGCGCCTCGCACCCGATCGCCTGTTCCACCGAGTACCGCCAACTATGCTCGGTCTGATGGGGCAACCCCACAATCAAATCGACATTGATCTCCTGAAGACCAGCTTCTCTTACCCGAGCAAACTCCGCTTCACACTGCAACCGCGTGTGCAAACGGCCAACCGCTGCAGCCTCTCGATCCACAAACGACTGCACTCCGAAGCTGATGCGATTCATCCCCTGCCGAAGTAGTTCCTCCAGGGTCTCATCAGACAGCTGTCCCGGCGCACACTCCAGCGTAATCTCCGCATCCGCTACCACGTCAAACTCTCCGCGCAGATGCTGGAAAATCTCCCCAAATTGCTCTCCCGACAACAAGCTCGGAGTTCCCCCGCCAAAATAAATCGTATCCACCGCTCTAGGCAGAGAAGCATTCAAACCCTGTGCCGCCGCTCGCACCGCACGAATCTCAGCGCACAGCCGCTCCACATACTCCTGCATCCGCTCCCCACCAAACACTCCCGAGGCAAAGTTACAAAAAGTACACTTTGCCTTGCAGAAAGGAACCGAGATATAGATACCGACAGGTCCTGCCATTAGATCGAAACACCCTCACTCCAATTGTTTCACGGGATTTCTCTCTCAGGCGGTAACGAAACCGCCGACAGCGACTCTAATCCACTAGAGGCTTCCCATGCCGCAACTTCGCACCGCAATCATCGCCCTATCGCTGCTCCCCCTCGCCAATACCGTTCACGCTCAGACGGCAACATCGAATCGCACGCCAGTCCTGGTAGAGCTCTTCACCTCGGAGGGCTGCTCCAGTTGCCCGCCAGCAGATGCTCTTCTCGCAAAACTCGACCACGATCAGCCCATCCAGAACGCCGACATCATCATCCTCGGCGAGCACGTCGACTACTGGGACAACCTCGGCTGGCACGATCGCTTCTCCTCCCACCAGTACACCGACCGCCAGGGCCAATACAGTGCCCACCTCAACACCAACGGTGCCTACACCCCGCAGATGATCGTCGATGGAACCGATCAGTTCGTCGGCAACGACGTCGCCCACGCGCAACGCGCAATCACCCAGGCGGCACAGACAGCCAAACTCAATCTATCGCTCTCGAAGCCCACCGTGGATGCACGAAAAGTCTCCGCGTCTGTCTCCCTCTCCGCTGCCGGATCTCATCCAAACGGCGACCTCTACGCCGCGCTGGTCGACCCCGTAGACACAACGGACGTTCGCAAAGGAGAAAACGGCGGCCGTCGCCTGCAGCACGCAGGAGTCGTCCGCAGCTTGCAACGCATAGGGAACCTGAAAGAACTCAACACCGCACCGCTTTCGTTTAGCCTCAACGCACCCGCAGACGCCAACATAGCCGACATGCGCATCGTCGTCTTCGCACAGCAAAGCGGCCCAGGCAAGGTGATTGGCGCGGTCGAAACGCCCGTAACGCCCTAGTAGCACATACCTTCCGAATCCCAGGTTCTGCTTAAGCATCTAGAATAGAGATAGCTCATGGCAGACGAACAGAAACCGAAAGACGCTAAGGAAAAGTCCGCGAAAAAGCCTTCGCCGGACGACGAAGTCGTCGGCAAGGCCTACGACGCGCGCCTCATGCGCCGCCTCCTCACCTACCTCAGCCCCTACAAGCTCCAGGCCGGCCTCTCCGCCGTCGCCATCCTCATCAAGTCCGCCACCGACGTCTTCGGCCCCTACCTCGTCAAGGTCGCCGTCGACACCTACTTGACCGACACCCCGCCAGCGCAAGCTCTCCTGGCTCGCCCGCCACCTCAGCCCCAACCCCATCACCGGCATCACCCAGCTCGGCCGCCTCTACCTCGGCGCGCTCCTCCTCACCTTCGTCCTCGAGTTCTCCAGACCTACCTCATGCAGTGGACCGGCCAGAAGATCATGTTCGATCTCCGCAGCCAGATCTTCCGCCACATCCAGCGCATGCACGTCGCCTTCTTCGACCGCAACCCCGTCGGCCGCCTCGTCACCCGCGTCACCTCCGACGTCGACGCGCTCAACGAGATGTTCACCTCCGGCGTCCTCGCCATCTTCGAAGACGTCTTCGTCCTCGCCTTCATCGTCGTCATCATGCTGCGGATGAGCTGGCCGCTCGCCCTGCTCACGCTCTCCGTCATCCCCGCGCATCCTCTACGCCACCAAGCTCTTCCGCACGCACGTCCGCGACAGCTACCGCCGCCAGCGCGCCGCCACCGCCAAGATCAACGCCTTCACGCAGGAGTACGTCTCCGGCATGACCGTCGTGCAGCTCTTCAACCGCGAGCAGCCGCGCCTTCAACGACTTCTCCGCCGTCAACCGCGAGAACAAGCACGCCTGGACCGACGCCATCTTCGCCTACGCCCTCTACTACCCGGTCGTCGAGCTCCTCAGCTCCATCGCCATCGCCCTCGTCATCTGGCGCGGCGGCATCGCCGTCCTGCACTGCCGTCAGGCCGCACAGCTGCACGCACTCCAGCCCTGCTCCACGCGCTGCCACTGGCCAGTCAGCGTCGTCACCCTCGGCGTCCTCATCGCCTTCATCCAGTACGCGCAGCGCTTCTTCCGCCCCATCCAGGACCTCAGCGACAAGTACAACATCCTGCAGGCCGCCATGGCCGCCGCGAGCGCGTCTTCAAGCTCCTCGACACCGAACCCGACATCGTCTCGCCCAGCCATCACCCGATCCCAGGCGACAACTCCGGCCGCATCGAGTTCCGCAACGTCTGGTTCACCTACCAGAGCCACTCGACGAGCAGACCAACGCACGACCGCGTCGCCACAGCGCACCGACAGACCGAACTGGCCGCATCTCGCCGACATCGAGTGGATCCTCCGCGGCGTCTCCTTCACCATCGAGCCCGACGAGACCGCCGCCATCGTCGGCCACACCGGCGCCGGCAAGACCACCATCACCGCGCCTCATGATGCGCTTCTACGACGTCCAGCGCGGCCAGATCCTCGTCGACGGCGTCGACGTCCGCGAGCAGGACCTCAACACCCTCCGCCAGCGCTTCGGCGTCGTCCTGCAGGACCCCTTCCTCTTCACCGGCACCATCGCCGACAACATCCGCCTCGGCTCCGACTGGATCACCGACGAGCGCCTCGAACACGCCGCCGACGAAGTCAACGTCGCCGACTTCATCCGCACCCTCCCCTGCAGCTTCGACGAACCCGTCCTCGAACGCGGCGCCACCCTCTCCACCGGCCAGAAGCAGCTCATCAGCTTCGCCCGCGCCCTCGCCCACGACCCCGGCATCCTCATCCTCGACGAAGCCACCAGCTCCGTCGACACCGACACCGAACTCCGCGTCCGCCTCGCCCTCGCACCGCATGATCACCGGCCGCACCTCCGTCCTCATCGCCCACCGCCTCTCCACCATCCAGCGCGCCGACACCATCCTCGTCATGCACAAAGGCCAGCTCCGCGAGCACGGCACCCACCAGCAACTCCTCGCCGAGCGCGGCCTCTACTGGAAGCTCTACCAGCTCCAGTACAAAGACCAGGAGCTAGGCACCGGCAGCGACGCCGTCCCCCTGCAACCCCTCAGCGCCGACTAGTCGCCGTCGGCAACTGCTCCACACCAACCATCGAAGATATTCGCATCGCCCACTCGACGATCGGTCGCCAATACACCTCCGTCGGCAAGTAGACCGGGCCATCGTGTCCGAATCCAGAGGCGATGATCAGCTCCCCTCTATCCCCACAGGCCTCATGGACTCGCTTCGCCATTGCCACCGGAAACAGTTGATCCCCATCACTGTGGACAACCAGAATCGGAGCTGTTACTTCACCCAACCGGCGAACGTTGTGCCACCACATCCGGCATGGCATGCGTCATCCAACGCCGAAACCCAATCGCAACCGCCGCCTCGCGAAGCGAGGAATATCCTTGGCAGATCACTACGCCATCAACGTGAGCTTCTGGACAACCGCTGAAACCACGCCGCTGCCAAGAGAAAAACCCAGCAGAAAAATAGATCGATGCCCGCGCTCCCTCAACTCACGATAAGCCGCAATCGCATCTTCTTCGCAATGCGCCACACTCACTCTTCCTGTACTCGCGCCATAACCGGAGTAGTTGAACACCAGCGAAGAAATATCCATCGCCTTCAGCAGCTTCTGCACCCCGCTCCAGTACTCAACCTGCTCGCCGATGCCATGGCAGATCAAAAACACCGGAGCATCATCACTCGCTCGAACGTACACAGCAGACAGATCTCTGCTCCCCGCTTCGAATCGTCAGACGCTCCTGCTCGAATGCGAACGCATCGAGCAAACGCTCATCTCACCATTCAGGCGATCTCTTCGAAGAAACACCCGGCCGATAACATCCAGCGCAGCAGAAAGAACTCGATCTCTCATCTCCCCGCCACCTTCAAACAATCATCGACAAGCTTCTTCACCCTCTTCTCACGAGCCTCCGGACTCTGATAGTGGAAGACCGCCATCAGTTGCGATCGTCGATGGGTCTTCGTCATCGCCTCCCACCCCCTTCGCGCTGCTGGAGTTCTTAGAAACGCCACCTCTAGCACCGGAGGCAGCTCTTTCTCACCCTCCATCGTCAGCATGAGCCGTTCGACCGTCTGCTCCGCTCTCCGCTGCCGCGCCTCCGCACCCTTCACGCCGTCGATCCACTTCCCGATCTCCCACCGCGTCGACTCGCTCAACCCCTCATACCACTTCGCAAGTCTTTTCTCCGGCTTCAGCAGCTTCGTCAACTCATGAGGAACCCCCGGAGTACGTTCTTCCAGGTCCGGCTCGACCGCAAAGTCCACCATTGCTCCAACCTTCGCTCCCGCTGCCGCCTGCATCTTCTTGTTCACCAGAATGTAGTGCCCACCTCGAACCGCATCCGCGAACAGCGACGTCCGAAACACCTCGCCCCCAACCTCCACCTTCACCCTGAGCCTCACCATCTTCTTCCACGCCGTCTGCGCGTCGAACGGCAGCCACACAATCACCCACCCGAGCCCATTACTGGCCAGCTCCAGCACCGCGCGAAACCGCTTTGTTCCACCAGCCATGCAAGCACCTCCAGAAAAATCTACACTGGTTCCATCGCCACCAACTCCAACCCGCGAATCTTCCTCTCTGCTGGCGAAGCCAGCGGCGACCACTACGGCGCCCAGCTCCTCACCGAACTCCGCACCCGCCACCCCAACCTCACCAGCTTCGGCCTCGGCGGCAAAGAGATGGAAGACGCCGGCCTCGACCGCATCGTCCGCGCCGAAGACGTCGCCCACATGGGCATCACCGAGGTCATCCGGCACATGCCCCACATCTACGGCAAGTACCGCCGTCTCGTCGCCTCCATCAAAAAACGCCGCCCCGACGTCGCCATCCTCATCGACTTCCCCGACGTCAACTTCCGCCTCGCCCGCGAACTCAAAAAACTGAACATCCCCGTCATCTACTTCGTCAGCCCCCAGCTCTGGGCCTGGAAGCGCCGCCGCCTCCGCTGGGTCCAGCAGCGCGTCGACCGCATGATGGTCATCTTCCCCTTCGAAGAAACCTTCTACCGCGCCCGCAACGTCAACGCAAAGTTCGTAGGCCACCCCTTAGCCGACCTGCCCCTACCCACCATCTCCCGAGAAGACTACGCCGCCGAGCACGAACCTCGATCCCGCGAATCAATGGATCGCGCTGCTTCCCGGCAGCCGCTGGAAGGAAGTCGAAGCAAACCTACCAACTCATGGTTCAAGCTGCTGTCGACACTGGGAGACGGCTATGAATTTCTCATCCCGTTGCATCAACCCTTGATGATAGGAAATTCGGAAGACTGTTACTCCAACTAACCGATAAAATCGGATGGCGACATGGCTCTGGAATTCACCTCGTCCCCGACGCCCGCGAAGCCCTCCACCACGCCCGCGCCAGCGTCGTCGCCAGCGGCACCGCCACCGTCCAGGCCGCCGTTATCGGCAACCCCTTCGTCGTCGTCTACCGCGTCTCCCCGCTCACCTTCAGCTCGCAAAACGCCTCGTCCACTACCCCCCGAGATCTGGCCACCAGCCCAACTCGACGCCGACGGCAACCTCCCCATCGCCATGGTCAACCTCATCGCCGGCCGCCGCATCGTCCCCGAACTCCTCCAGACCCGCTTCACCGCCGAAAACGTAGCCGCCGCCCTGCGCCCCCTGCTAGCCGACACCCCCGAACGCGCACCAGATGATCGCCGACCTCGCCGAAATCCGCCACATCCTCCGCCCCGCCTCCAATTCGAGCCGCCATCCAGCAGGTTTGCGACGCAGTCGAAGCTCTTTTGCCCGGAACCGCCCTCAAAAGTGGCCCAAACGAAACTGCAAGCGTCTAATGAGTCGATCGCTGTACCATGATGTTTTGAGGAAACTTAGCCTGCATGTCTGCTCTCTTCCGCATCCCTCGAACCTCACGGCCCTGATAGCTGCTCCTGTTCTGCCTCTTCGCAGCTACGGCATGGGCCGCCCCGGCAAAGCCTCAGCTCCAAATCACCAACTACGTCATCAGCGCCGACCTCGACCCCTCCGTCAATCGCCTCACCGCCACCGCCGACGTCACCTTCACCGCGCTCGAGGACCTCACCGCCCCCACCTTCGAGCTGAACAACGGCCTCCAGCTCACCAAAGTCACCGACGCCAAGGGCCAGCCGCTCGACTCCGAGCGCCTCACCAACAACAGCACCGTCCGCTTCACCCTCGCCACCCCACTGCCAAAGGGCACCAGCCACCACCTATCACTTCGAGTACGCCGGCACCCTCAAAGGCTCCGACACCAGCCCCGTCGAAGGCATCAAGCTCGCCGCCGTCGAAGACCCCATCAGCATCCTCCTCTACGCCGGCCGCTGGTTCCCCATGACCGGCCTCTTCACCGACCGCTTCACCGCCGAGATGCACATCCGCGTCCCCTCCGACTATCGCGTCGTCGGCTCCGGCAGCGGAGTCGCCGCCGCAAAGAGCCTCCCCGGCAACCGCACCGAGCACACCTTCAAGTGGGCCAAGCCCGGCTTCCCCGGCACCATCATCGCCGGCAAGTTCATCGAGCCCATCGTCGCCGGCAACATGCGCGTCTACGTCACCGAAAAACACAAAGAGTACGCCCACGACTTCGCCAGCCAGGCCGAGCGTGAGTACCTCTTCATGTCCGGCACCTTCGGCCAGCCCGAATCCACCCACATGAACCTCGTCGAGCTCCCCGACGACGCCGTCTCCGCCGCCTGGGCACCCGAGATCGCCGCCATCGCCGGTGGCCGCATCGCGGCCCGCAACGAGCAGCGCCTGCTCTCCAACACCCTCGCCCACCAGTGGTGGGGCTAGCCAGGTCTCTCCCGCCACCATGAACGACGCCTGGATCACCAACGGCATGTCGCCGCTACGCCGAGCTGATGTACCTCGAAGACTCCGCCGGCAAAACCGCCTTCCAGAACGCCATCACCGACATCTCCGCCGGCGCCCTCGCCTACGACACCGAGCCCCTCACCACCATCGGCCGCCTCGACCCCTTCTCCCCCCAGTTCCAATCCATGACCCTCGAAAAAGGAGCCATGGTCTTCCACATGCTCCGCTGGGAGATGGGCGACGAAGTCTTCCTCAAGTTCCTTCGCGCCCTCCTCACCCAGTACACCGACAAGTCCATCCGCACCTCCAACGTCGAAACCCTCGCCCAGGCGCAATCCAACCTCGAGCTCCAGGCCTTCTTCGCCCAATGGCTCGACGGCACCGGAGCCCCCGCCTTCGCCGACAAGTACTCCGTCTTCCGCCTCGGCAACAACAAGGGCTTCCGCACCGTCGGCGCCATCACCCAGGACCTCGACCTCTTCCGCATGCCGGTCGAACTCCGCATCGAGACCGACGGCAAAACCGAGATCCGCCGCGTCGACGTCTCCGGCTCCGACTCGCAGTACTCCATCGAAACCTTCGGCCGCCCCCGCCGCATCAGCATCGATCCCGACAACTGGCTCCTGAAGAGCACCCCCGACCTCGCCGTTCGCGTCGCCGTCCTCCGCGGCCAGCAACAAGTCGCCCAGGGAGACCTCACCGCCGCCCTGATCGAATACCAGAAGGCCCTCGACGCCAACAAAAACAGCTCGCTCGCCGCCTACCGCATCGGCGAGATCTTCTTCATGCAGCGCAACTACCAGTCCGCCGCCAACTCCTTCCGCGACGCCCTCCGCGGCGACGGCGACCCCAGGTGGGTCGAGGTCTGGAGCCACATCGAACTCGGCCGCATCTTCGACGTCACCGGCCAGCGCGACCGCGCCGTCAACGAGTACCGCCTCGCCGTCCAGACCAACGACAACACCCAGGGCGCCGTCAACGAAGCCCGCGCACTCATGCAAGCCCCCTACAAGTGCGAACGCAACGACAACTAACTACACAATTCGTATGCCCAGCAGAGGAGCGAACAGCATCGCCTGCGACGCATCAACCACCGCACCCCTGATGTCCTCCGCATTCAACTGCATCCCATCCACGACAGACCCACGCAGGTCAGCATCAACAAGCGTGCTCTTGCTCATCTCTGCGTTGCGAAGATTGCACCGCCGGAATCGCGCCCCAGAGAGATTCGCTCCATAAAAATCCGCGTCTTCAAAGTTGCAAGCCTCGAACTCCGACGACTTGAAATGAGAGAAGCGGAACTGCGAGTACCTCTGATCTCCCTCCGAGATCAAAACATCCTGACACTCCATCTTCCCCGCACGAAACCCGGTCATCCGGCAGTTGATAAATTCAACTCTCACCAGACTCATGGCTCTGGCCTCTAAATTTCCAAGGTCGCAGTTCACCAGACGCACATCCGCCAGCTTGATCGACCCAAAGATACTGTTCGACAGGTTGACGCGCTCGACCACCGAAGCCTCCATAAAAAGCGAGTCGACGGTGCGGCTCTCAATCTGTATCTCTTCGATCAAACTATCGGAGATCGATACAACATCGCGCCCAAACAAGGCCTCGAGCATTCGGCGCTGCGACCATCTCTCCCTGAATCTCAGGCTCTCGACGATGAAACACAAAATCCTTAGGACTCTTCGCCTGCTTCAATGCGCCTCCGCGAATATTTGATGACCGATGACCGATGGACCGATGACCAGCAGCGTCCTACCGCCGACAGACATTCCTCATGCTAGCCAACTTTAGCTAAGTGTCAGGCCCCTATTCGTACCGCAGCGCCTCAATCGGATCCAGACTCGCAGCCTTCATCGCCGGAATCATCCCACTGATCGTCCCCACAATCACCAGAATCACCGTCGCCACCAGCACACTGTTCGGCGAAATCAGCAGATGAATATCGCCGCATCGGCATTCGAAGCCAGCGCGCTATAAAACGTAATCCTCCCCACACCCTTTGCTACCGCGTAGGCCAGCGCAATCCCACCCACTCCGCCCACGCCCGAGATAACCAGCGCCTCCGCCAGAAACTGCAGCAGAATATGCCGCTTCCTCGCCCCCAGCGCCTTCTCCACACCAATCTCACGCGTCCTCTGCTGCACGCTGACCAGCATGATGTTCATCAGCCCAATACCCGCAATCCCCAGCGTCAGCGCACCGATAAACGACAGCAAAACCTGCAGCCCCAGCGAGATGATCCGGAACTGCGTCAACTGCTCCATGATGTTCGCCACAAACACCGCGCGCCGGTCACTCGGCCTGTACCCATGCGCCGCCGCCAGCGTCTTACGCAACGCCTGTCTCCACCATCTTCGGGTCGCCCTTGTAGTCCATCCAGATCCCGTCGAGATACTTCGTATCCTTGATGTCCCTCATCGTCGTAAACGGCACATTGACCTGCCGATTGATGTCGCTGTCGTCGCCCTCCTGCATCTTCGGCGTCATCACCCCCACCACCTCGAAGCTCACGCCATTCAGTCGAATCTTCTCCCCAATCGCATACATCCCCGAAAACAGCTTCGTCTTCGCCTCGGACCCGATCACCGCAACATGCGCCCGCTGCTGCACATCCGCCGTCTGTCAGCAGGCGTCCCTGAGCCACGTCGATCCTCTGAATCGACTGCAGGTCCGGCATGATCCCCGTAACATCCCAGGTAAAGCTATGCAGATCGTTCTGCACCGGCACGGTCTTATCAACCGTCGGCGAAACCCGCATCACCCCCGGCACCGTCTCCTGAATCCGCTCCACATCCTCCTGCTGTCAGCCGAACCTGCACACCCGCCTTTGACCCACCCGCCTGCTCACTCGTCCGCCCAGGAAACACGCCGATCATGTTCGTCCCAAACTGCGCAAAGATATTCTCGAACGCCTGCCCAAACCCCGCGCCATAGGCCAGCAACAGCACCACCGTCGCGATCCCCCACGCCATACCCACAATCGTGATCATTGTGCGCCGGCGATTGTACTTCATCGCCTCGATCGCCTGCCCAAGGATGTCGCTCAGCATGTCCTTATTCCTTTCGCAGTGCTTCCACCGGCTGCAACATCGCCGCCTGCCGCGCCGGATACAGCCCAGCCACAATCCCGCACAGCGTCAGCGTCCCCATCGCCATCGCCGCAGACCACGGCACCAGCCGCGGCGGATCGAACCCCATATCGTTGTTCCCCACCGCTGCCCCCAGCGCCGCCATCAGCGCCGCTGCACCCAGAATCCCAATAAACCCGCTCAACGCCGTCAGTGTCAGCCCCTCAAGAAAGAACTGAAACAGAATGCTCCGATTCGTCGCCCCCAGCGCCTTCCGCAGCCCGATCTCCTTCGTCCTCTCGGTCACCGTCACCAGCATGATGTTGATGATCCCCACCGCACCCAGCGCCAGCGTCACAATCCCCACGCCGCCCAGAAACAAATCCATCGCCGTAAAGATCATCCCGACCATGCGATTCGACTTGATCGTGTCCCACTCTTCGAACCCCTCCTTCCGCGTCGGGATCAAACCCATGCCGCTCAGCAATCATCCGATGCACCTCCGACTTCGCCGTCTCGTTCAAATCCTCCGTCAACGGCTGATACTGAATCGACGTAATCGAATCCTCGGGAATGTTCTCGCCCGTGATCGGAAAGAACTCCTGCATCGTCGTCAGCGGAATATAAATCTTCTGATTATCCCCATCGTTGTTTCCGCGCCCTACCTTCTTCGCGACGCCTATCACCTGAAACCGATACCCATTCAGCGTAATAAACGCCCCCAGCGAAGGATGCCCCGGAAACAGAAGACTCTCCATCTTCTGCCCCAGCACGACCACCTGTCTGCGCTGCGGCCATATCCTGCTCGTTGAGATATCGACCCTGCGCAATCGGCAGATTGCGTATCTCGGGGAAGTTGAGCTCAACCCCCATCACCTGTCCGCCAGCGCTTGAAAACTCGCTCACCTGCTTCAAATCGCTGCGGTTGATGATCGACGTCAGAGTCGCGCACATCCGGCGCCTCCGTCCGAATCGCCGCCGCATCGCTCATCGTCAACTTATACGGACGCATCCCCACATGCTGCTCCGGCAGAACCGGAATCGTCCCGCCCCACATCATGATCACGTCGGTGCCGAGCTCCTGCCAGTCCCCTGCGCTGCCCGGAGCGAAACCCCTCACCCAGGCCAATCAGCAACAGCAGCGAAGCCACGCCCCACGCAATACCGAACATCGTCAGAAACGACCGCAGCTTGTTAGCACCGATCGACCGAAACACCTGAGCGAAGATAGTGATAAGTGCGCGCATGGGCTCTGGTTGGACGAAGACTCTCTGCTGTTGTCTACGCAAAGTCATGGGAAACGGTTCCCTGCCGTGACGAAATTAACACTGTCGAAAACCTACTCAAACATCGCGAGATAGAAACACAAGAAGGGAAAGGACTACCGACCAGCAATCGTCACGTTCTTCATCAACACCGGCACATCCGGATCAGTCTCCGCCAGCACCTCAACTCCAAGCCTGCGTAAAAACCGATCCATCGCCAAGAGTACCGAATCATTCGCCGCAGCGGGATACAACATCCGAACCATAGGCGGCTCAACTGCGCCCCCCCGGACCAGGCTCCCCCGAACAGCAACGCACCGATCCGGCCGATACACACACGAAGCCAGATCCGTAATGCTCAACGCATCGCTCGGCGTACACAGAATCGTCTTCGGCGGAGCCATCCGGTCGATCATGCTGAAGATCTCCAGCTTCGACTCCAGCTCATCCGGCACAAAGTCCACCGCAACATCAGCCTCGCGCACCGCATCCTCCACCGTCGACGCCAGCTCCAGACTTCCGGCGTGCCCGAGACGACACTCGCACTCAGATCGGAGTACTCCTCCTGCGCCCGCCGCAGATTCGCCGGCATCACGTCTTCCAGCACCACATCGAAGCCCGCCGCTGCACACGCCAACGCAAAGCTGCGGCCCGCCACCCCGGCCCCGATCACCGCAACCCTCCGATCTCGAAGCTCGTCCGCGCGGCGGCCGCGTCCATTACTTCTTGCTCGCGACAGCCGTGATCACCGACTCATAGCTCGGCTCTGCGGCCTTGATATGCTCGGACACGCGCTTGCGCTCCTCCTCCGTCAGCGACGGCAGCACCGTAGAATGCGGCGCAGCGTCACCGAGATATCGTCAACGTAGTTCATCGTGCGGATTGCTTCGCCAGAGAGAGGCATCTTTGGTGCTCCTGTAAGTTTGAAGATACTCTCTCCAGTCTAAACGGTTGTGCCCAGCTCTGCCCGTTTCGACGCCTCCTCCACCGGTTTACCCGCCTCGCACGCCCTCCGTCGGCTTCTCCTACCCATCGCGATCGGTCATCTCCATCAGCGTCGGCAAGCTGCACCGCAAAGTCAGGATGCAGCGCGTCCGGCGCATAACGCCACGTCCAGTTCCCCGCCCCCGCCGACGGCGTATTCATCCGCGCCTCGCTCCCCAGGTGCAGAATGTCCTGCAGCGGAAAGATGCACAGATTCGCCACCGACCGCGCCGCCGCCCGAATCATCGCCCACACAATCTCGCCGTCATGCTCGATCCTCTGCAGATATGTCTGCGACATTCGCGCGCTCCGCGTCGCTGACGTCGTCCCGCCACCAGCCCAGCGTCGTGTTGTTGTCATGCGTCCCCGTATATGCCACCGTATTCGGCACATACCGATGCGGCAGATAAAGATGCGCCCCGCGATCCGAAAACCCAAACTGCAGAATCCGCATCCCCGGCATCCCAAAGTGCTCCCGCAGCTCGTCCACCTCAGGCGTAATCAGCCCCAGGTCCTCCGCAATAAACGGCAGCTCGCCGAAGACACTCCTTCAGCCGCTGAAACAGCTCATGCCCCGGAGCCTTCACCCACTGGCCATTCATCGCCGTCTCCTCCTCCGCCGGAATCGACCAGTACGCCTCAAACCCGCGGAAGTGGTCCAGCCGAATCATGTCGTACAGCGTCAGCGCCCGCCGAATCCGCGCCACCCACCAGTCGAACCCCCGCTCCTTCAGCAGCGCCCCACTTGTACAGCGGATTCCCCCACCGCTGCCCCGTCGCCGAAAAATAATCCGGCGGCACGCCCGAAACCCGGATCGGCTTGCGCTCTTCATCCAGCTCGAACATCTCCGGATGCGTCCACACATCGGCGCTGTCGTAGTTCACGAAGATCGCCACATCGCCCAGGATGCGAATCTTGCGCTCCGCGCAGTACGCCGCGCAGCGCGCACCACTGCTCGTTGAAGAAGAACTGCACCACCTGTTCGATCGCCAGCTCGCGTCCGTGTTCGGTCAACAGCTTGGTCAGCGCGTCCTGCTCACGCTGCGCATACTCTGCCGGCCACTCGATCCAGCTCGCATACCCGAAGCGTCCGCCGCAGCACGTTGAACATCGCATAGTCCGGCAGCCACGAGCTATTGTCCTGGCAGAACTTCTGAAACCTCGCCCGTTCATCATCGCGGCGCACGGTCCAGAAAGTTCGCCGCGGCCTCTTCGATCAGCGGCAGCTTCAGCCGAAACGCCGCGCCAAAGTCCGCCGGCCCATCATGCCCCGGCAAGCCCTGCAATCCGCTCTCCTCGCAATCCACCCATCCCGCACCAGCAGCTCCAGGCTGATCAGCACCGGATTCCCCGCAAACGCCGACAGCGCCGAATAAGGCGAGCTCCCATACCCCGTCGGACTCAGCGGCAGCACCTGCCACAGCCTCTGCTTCGCCGCCGCCAGAAAATCCACAAACGCATACGCCGCCGGGCCAAAGTCCCCTACGCCGCCATACGAAGGCAGCGACGTCACATGCAGCAAAATCCCCGACATCCGCTCCTGATTTGTCGCTTCCCCACTCATCCTGCCGCCCCCTTGTTATAGCTGCACCCTATGATGCCAGAATCCAACACAACTGACGCACTCAGCATAAGGAAAGGAACCCCCTTCGCTTCCTCTATCTGCACAAGTGCTCCAACGGACCTTGGAACGACAAGTCATCTGCTGAAGCAAAGAAAGTCTACAAGGAACAACCACCTTCGCCGAAACCAGTCCCAGCGCACCTCCAAGCAACGTCTCCCAGGCACGCGCCGCCAACAGCCCCCACGAGTGGTCGCCAGTAGCCGCCAGCGTAACAATCAGCGTAAACGAGTAAGCAGCGCATGCAATGTCATATCGCTCGGGCAACGCCATCGCATAGATGACCATCGCCACCGCCGCCGCCATCCACAACAGTAACTGCGCACGAATCGCAAGCGGAAGCAACACCAGCCCCAGCGAAACACCCACCACGGTTCCCACAATGCGTCGCATAATCCGCTCCATCGTTCCCGCCGTCGAGCTTGCAACCACATACGTGCTCGCTGTAATCGCCCACGCAGACTCCTCCAGCCCAATCAAGTGGTTCATCACAACAATCGCTACTGCAACAACCGCAGCCTGCATTCCCATGAACAACGCTGGAATCTCGTCTTCCGTCGGCGCGACCGTCAACGCAACCGCTGGATGCTCTGCTGGCCCGCTCAGCATCCTGGGAATAATCGAGGCCACAGCTGCCAGCAACCCAGCGACACCAACCGTCGCCAGATCTGCGGGAGTCAATCGCGTCATGTAAGCCATGAGCTACCGGTAGAGCTGCTCATCCGACATATCCTGAACAGAAGAACCAGTCTACCATCCGATCTCCTCACCGACGCCCGCACCAAAACGCAAAAAAATACCCCGGGAGTTCATCCCCGGGGCATCTCTTACATCCCTAATCTACTGGCCGCCAAACGGCGTACCACCCGGCCCAGCTTGCTTCTTCGAGAAGCGCACCGCTCCGCCCTTCTCGTACTTCTTCGTCAGCTCACCGATATACACCCGGAAGATCTCCTCCCGCTGCTCGTTCAGCAGCTTCTCACGAGTCGCAGCGAAGTTCTTCGCGATGTCCTCCGCCGTCGGCTCCTGCTTGTCGGTCACGCTCAGCACCACGCCAGCGCGTCCCGCATTGATCGGCCCCGAGATCGCGCCCTTCGCCAGCGAAAACGCCACCGCCCCTGGACCGCTCATCGCGCCAAGATCCGGCACCTGGCCATCCTTGCCCACCAGGTCGCTCGTCTTCACCGGAATGTTCATCTCCGCCGCAGCCTTCTTCAGGTCGTTCAGCACCTTCGCGCGATCCTCCAGCTTGTTCAACTGCGCGCTCAGCAACTGCGGCACCTGCTGCTCACGATAGTCCTCGAGAATGTGCGCCTTGTACTCCGCAAACTCCGGAGCATGCGCCGCCTTGATATCCACCACCTGAAACACCGCAAACCCATCGCCGGTCGAAGCCACCGGAGCCGGAGTCCGCGCCCTTCACTACCGCAGAACGCCTGCGTCAGCAGCGCGAGCACCATCCGCCAGCCCGGCAATCACCCCGTCCTTGGCAACATAGTCCGTCGTCACCGCATGCAGACCCTTCGCCGCCGCAGCCTTCTCCAGACCGTTCTTCTTCGCCTCCGCCGCCAGCTGACGACGCAAACGTCTGCTCCGCCGCTCCCGCCCGCTGCTGCTCCAGCACCGGCACGATCTCCGCCTTCACCTCGGCCAGATCGGCTCGCAGGTGCGCCGTCTTCTTCTCCTCCATCTGCATAATGTGATACCCAAACTGCGTCTTCACCAGATCCGAGGTCTGCCCCGGATCCAGCGCAAACGCCGCCTTATCGAACTCCGGACACCGTCTTGCCGCGATCCAGCCAGCCCAGCTCGCCGCCCTGCGTCCTTGCTGCCCGGGTCGTCCGAGTTCTTCTCTGCCAGCTCAGCGAAGTTCCCGCCAGCCTTGATCTGCTTCAGAATGTCCTCAGCCTTGGCCTTCGCCGCCGCATCCGTCTTCGCATCCGCGCCCGCCGGCACCGCGATCAGGATGTGCCGCACCTTCACCTGCTCCTTCACCTGGTACTGATCCTGGTGCGCGTTGTAGTACGCCTGCACATCCGCATCCGTCACCTGCGGCTTGCCGCCCGGCAGATTCGACGCGTCGAACGACACATACTCAATCTTCCGCGTCTCCGGAACCGCCGTCGCATACTGCGCCGCATTCGTCTTGAAGAAAGCTCTGCAGCTCCGCATCCGACGGATTGATCGTCTTCCGCAGATCGTCCGACGAGATCACCGCGTAGTCGAACTTCACCTTCGTCCCCTCGACCTTGTACGCCTCGCGCACCGCATTGTCCGACACCGTCACGCCGCCCGTAATCAGCGCCTGCAGCCGGTTCAGCTCCATGTCGCTCTTCACCTGCGACTCGAAGTCCGCCACGCGTCGTGCTCGAACGCGCTCTGCACGAAGTTCATGTACGCGTCGTCGCCGATGTACTTGCCGTTCGGAAACAGGTACTGCGCAAACGGTCCCGTCTGCAGCTCGCGACGCAGGTCCTCATCGCTCACCTGCAGATTCATCCGGTCCGCCTCATGCTTCAGAATCGCCCGCTGCACCAGGATCTGCCCCGCCCGCGGCATCATGTAAGGCAGCAGCGCGTCCGGCAGATGCTGCTGCTGCAACTGCCGCTGCGCCAGCTGGTTCACCTCAGTCGTCTTGATCGGCGTGCTCTCGCCGAAGATCCGCGCCCAGCAGAGCCCGGCTCGCGCACCGTCGCATACACAGTCCGCATCGTTGGTCGCCGCGTTGTCGAAGATTCCCGGGCACCAGCGTAATCACCATCGTGATCACGGCGAACCCAATAATGACGGCGAAGATGATCTTCGTGATGCGGTTGTCCTGCTGCAGAATACGAATCATGCTTGAGCTAAAACCTTCACTTCGCGCGACACCGCCTCCCGCTCAAGGAATTGGCCGCGTGCCCGGGATTTTGCGTGACCTTGCGGGGAAGTCTTTCAACCAGCGCCACGCCGGTTGCAGGGCAAGCGACAAGTATAAATCACCACCCTCTGGATTTCCTACATAACCCCCGACAATCATCGTTGAATGAGCGCCTTACTCCACGCATCGCCCCATCGAACCTGCCCTTCCGTCCGATTCTCCACCAGCTCCCTGAACCGCGATTCCTTGAGAACAAAGCTATGGTCGCCCCGGTGTTTATAGATAATGCGGTAGCCCGCTCGATACAGCTTCACAATCGTCTTCAAAGTCCGCCCAAAGGTCCGTCCGGGCGCAAGCCATGGATGAAACTCCACACACAGCTGACGCACCGGGATCCTTTGGTCGAGAAGCTGGTCGATAACTTCATACTCAAAGCCTTCAATATCCATCTTCAAAAGATCGATCGCGGCATCACCACTTCTGTTCATCGCAGTCGCCAGATCCCAGCAGTCAAAAGAAACTCTTCCGTAGCCATTATCCGAACCCAACCGAGAGACGACCGATCGAGAGACCTCTCCATCCAGTCTCGTCATTGAAAACTCAATCGCACCCGTCGTCGCAGCAAGCCCAACCGGAAAGAACTCAATATTCCGAGCATCGATCTCCGCCATCGTTGCCACTCCTCGCGGCGACGGATCGAACACCAGAATCGGCCGACGACTGGTCTTCGCCAACTCCAGTTCAAAAGAAATCCCCTGCCCAACACCGGCACAATAGATAACCAGAGGCTCAAGGCCTTTCTGAATCACCCAACCGCTATCAACATTCCCGACAAGCTGCACGTCCGCCGACGACGAGCAAAATATCTGATCGACTGCAACCCGTGCTTTGTTGCGCAGCCATCGATTGAGGGTCATGACGCTCCTTCCAGCGCGGCTCGAAAGCCCGAGCGATCCATTCGCCTAACTCCTCTATCGGACCGTCCACAAAAAAACCGAGCCCGAGGAAGTGGATATTCGAACTTTCATTTCCATTTCGGAACTGGTACGTCACCAGAGTTTGAAGAGCAGCTCATCTTCAATCAAGAGCCGCACGACCGAGGCCCACCCCTGTCCATTGACGGACACCCATTGATAAAACCGAACACAAGTCTCGCCCCTCGCGCTCCCACAAAACCCGCAAGCCGCTTCGTTCTCAGAAACTTGCATCGCCAACACTTCGGCGACAAAATTGCACCACCCATGCCGAGCCACATCATCACCGGAGGGCACCGATGACCAACCTGCTGCTGGACCTGCGATTTGCTCTTCGTCAGATGCGCCGCTCTCCGGGCTTCGCCTTCACCGCGGTCCTGACTCTCGCCCTCGGCATCGCCGCAAACATTATCGTCTTCGGTGTACTCCAATCGCTCATCCTGCGCCCCCTCAACATCCCTCATCCAGACCGCGTCTGGTCACTCGATACCGCCACTCCTTACTACCCCGTCTTCTCCCGTCCGGAGATCCGCGCTCTCAGCGAGGACAGCACGGTCTTCGACGCCGTCGCTGCCGATAACATCCAGGCCTTTGGCCTCGAAGCCAACAACGTCACCCGTCCAGTCTGGGGATACGAGGTAAGCGGTCAATACTTCCAGGTCTTCGGCATCAAGCCCTTCCTCGGGCGTCTCCTCCAACCCTCCGACGACGACCACCCCGGCGCATCCGACGCCGCAGTCCTCTCCTGGCCCGCCTGGAAGAGTCAGTTCAACTCCGATCCCGACGTCGTCGGCAAGATCGTCCGCATCGACAAGCATCCCTACACCATCGTCGGCGTCACTCCCGAAACCTTCTACGGCACCGAGAAGTTTCTACAGCCCGACATCTTCGTCCCCATGGCCAACGAAAGAACCTTCGAAGGAATCGACTGGCTTAACGATTGGACCAACAAAAACATCTTCGCAATCGTGCGCCTCAAGGAGGGCGTCACATTAGCTCAGGCAAAGGCAGAACTGGACACAGTCGCCGCCCGCATCCGCCGCGAAAAACCCAATGACGAAGAGGGCTTGGGCTTCAGGATGACTCGCCCTGGTCTCATCGGAGACTTCCTCGGCTCCCCCGCCCGCGCCTTCCTCGCAGGCGTCATGGGCCTGGCTGGCATCGTGCTCCTCGCCGCATGCGTTAACCTCGGCAGCCTCTTCGCCGCCCGCACCGCAGACCGCACCCGCGAGATCGCCATCCGCATGGCCATAGGCTCCAGCCGCTGGCTCGTCATCCGCCAGATCCTCGTCGAAGCCTTCGTCATCTCGATTCTCGGCGGCATCTGTGCCTGCGGCATTGCGTGGGCCGCCCTCACTGGCCTCAGCGCATGGCATCCACCGTCCGACTACCCCATCAAGTTCTCCGTCATGCCGCAGCCATCGTTAATCCTGGCCGCACTGCTGATCTCCGTCCTCGCCGGTCTTCTCTTCGGCATCATGCCGCTGCGCCAGATCTTCAGAACAGATCCAAATGACGCAATCAAAAACGGCGGCGGAACGCAACCCGTAGCAGGACGCCGCTGGGCACTCCGAGACATTCTCCTCGCAGCACAAATCGCACTCTGCTGCGTCACCGTCACCGCCGCCTTCGTCTCACTACGCGGCCTCTCCAGAACGATGAACATGAACATCGGCTTCAACCCACGCAACGTTGTCGTGACGCGTTTCGATCTCGTTCAGGCTGGCTACAAAGTCGAGGTCAGCGAACCCTTTCAGCGCAAGCTACTCGAACGCGTCATGCAGCTCCCAGGAATCAAAGCGGCAGCTTACGCGGACTCAACGCCTCTCGAGACTCCCTCCTCGAGAGACATCTTCGCGCAACAGACGACCAACTTCAGGCCCTCGAACAAGGCATTCACAACCTACTACTTCAACATCTCCCCCGGATACTTCGGAGCCGCTGAAACACCTCTCCTCGCAGGCCGCGACCTAAGCTATACCGACACCCCAGACACGCCAGCCGTCGCCGTCGTCAATCAGGAGTTCGTCCGCCAACTCTTCCACTCCGACCCCAACAGCGCCATCGGCCGCTACTTCAAGACCCATGGAGGCGACAAGATCCAGATCGTCGGCGTAGTAGCAGATGGAAAATACCTATCCCTCAGTGAAGATCAGCACCCTGCAACCTTCTACCCGCTCTCACAAAATGCCGATACAAACACAGTACTCATCGTCCGCCCTGAAGGTGATGCACCCGACACAGCCCAAACCACCGCCGACATTCGCAAACTGATCCACGACGTCGATCCCACCATTCCCATTCAGGCATCAGGCACCTGGACCAATCAAATGGCCCTCAGCTTCTTCCCTGCACAAGTGGCAACCATCTCCCTCGGCCTCTTCGGAGCCTTCGGCCTCCTGCTCTCCATCACCGGCACCTTCGGCCTCGCCTCCTACACCGTCAGCAAGCGCCTGCGCGAGCTGAGCATCCGCGTAGCACTCGGCGCACAAGCAAAAGAAATCCTCACAGCCGCACTCGGTCGCATGTTCCTCCTGCTCGCCACCGGCTCAGTCATCGGCATGATTCTCGGCATGGCCACCAGCCATCTCCTCTCAGCGATCGTCTACCAGGCCACCGCGCAGGATCCCCTCGTCCTCGTCGCAGTCGCAGCCACCCTCCTCCTCACCGGCATGCTCTCAGTAGCCGGCCCCGTCAGACGCGCCCTCAACATCGACCCAGCCAACGTCCTCCGCGAAGAATAAAAAGAATGATCAATTCGCAAGCGAATCCCGTGACTCTCGAGAAGCGGAGAACAGGAACATTAGCCTCGAACTTTCCGAAAACATCGACTTCTCGGGAACCGGACTCAGAGCCTAGATCGAGGCGTGGCCGATCCTCCGTCGGAACTGCGCCACAAAATGGATTTCATTAGCTCAAGAACCTCTCATACAAATAGTATCCAACTCCCGCAACACCACAGAGGTAATGTATTGCGACCGCCTTCCAAAATCTGTCTGGTTCTTCGCTACGAGATGCCCCTCGACCATAGCCCTCCATTGCTTCTCCAGATAACGTCTCCATTAGCGCGAGCCCTATTGCGATCACGCCAACGACTAACGCCACGTGTAGTCTCGCGTGCGCATAACTCATGAAAAGGTCTCCTCTTTTCTTGTGCGATTCCAAGACTGTGACGCGATTCGCATGTTTCACCGCATTCAACCCCAATCGAAACTGTCCGGTGGGGCTGGCTGTAGCCGCTCACGATAGGGACGTCATCTCGTTCGCATTGTGACAGGATAACTTGCGCTATTCCAGCAAAACGGTGTTATCGGCAAGTTCGCGAACTTGCCGATAACACGACCTTGCAGAAGGTCAGTTCTACAAATCCTTTCCAGACCAATTGGTGTTTTTGTGAGGTCGGAAAAAAACTATTCTTTCTTCCCAAAAAGTTTTGAGATTTTCTTCTTTAGTGTTGCGGCATTGCCTTTCACCAGGCCGTTCACATCCGCGGTGATGACGGGGTCTTCCGCTGTGCCAGTGATGTTAATGGGGATACCGTTGGCAGTCGAAGGTTTGGCGGCATCAGAGGTGCTGTTCATCTTTGTGAGGATATTTATCCCGACCTTATTGAGTCCTTTCGCGCTCGTGACTTTGGAGATCAAGTGAAAGTTGAGCTCGCCGGAAGGAGACACTGTGCCGCTGCCGGTAGACTCGCCGAGGCGCAGGAAGTACCGAGTAGATATTCGTGCTCTCGCTGCCTGATTTGGTGATGCGCATGTCGGCGCGGGAGATCTCGATGGCGGTGGTATCGCCAGTCTTGATGCCACCCAGGGCGGCGATACCAACGATCTTGGAGCCGAGGTCGTAGCCTACCAACTTTGTATCTTTGATCTCGTAGGAGCCGACGATGACGTTGTCTTTTGCCGAGCCTTTGATGGTGAAGTTGGCCGACAGCGTTCCGCCTTTAAGTGTGGCACCGTTGGGGAGCTTTACGCCGACGGCTGGCATAAGCGCCTGCAGGTCGTTGATGGGGACACTTTGAGCCAGCAGCTTAAGGTCGAAGACCGGAACGTTTGCGGCGAGCTGATAGTCGCCCTTGAGGTGAATTGCAATAGCGCCTGTCTGAAAGACGAGATCGGAGACTTGGCCACTGTTGCTTTTGAGGGAGTGGACAACCTGATAGCTGACATCGAGAGGATACGGAGCGGCTTTGCCCCCTTTGAGAAGAATGAGGTGCTCAGCGTGGACCTTGCCGTCGCTGGTGACATTCATGCCATCTGAGACAACGTGCGCATCGAGGCCGGCAATCATAGAGATTCCGGATGCTGCGTTAACGTATCCAGCGGCGACAGGGTCGAGGTGGTGAATTTTGACCTGTGCGTCGAAGTTGGTGATAGTGGCGTCTTGAGAATTGACAGGCCCCACGGTTCCCGAGACTTCTACCCTGCCGTCGCCGGGCAGCGAGGCACTCACCGTAAATGGAAAGGCCTGGGTGAGGGAGAAGTGCTGCAACTGGACCTCGAGGTGGTCGTAGACCTGCGGATTTTTCTGCGAGGGCAGCGTTTCGATCTTGGCGTTACCGTCTTGGATGGTGATCCAATCGACCGGCAGATCAGGTAAAGTGGTCGGTCGAGTGGTGGTCAGCGAGTTTGTACCGTGGCTCAAGGTGGAGAAGTTCCATGTTCCATCTTCGGCACGGATCAGATGAATCTGGGGGGCATCTACCTCGAAACTTCGAATAAGCAATTGGTGGTGCAAGATCAACGGCTTCATCTGAACGCCGATGTGCATTCGTTTCGCGGTGAAAAACGGAGTATCGCCGAACTTAGGATCGTCGGCTATGGCGAGATCGTTTGCCACCAGGCTTCCGTTCCTCAAGGAGAAGCTCAAATCCCCGAGGGTGACCTTGCGGGATAGGGCTGTGCTGAGCCGGCTCTCGATCGTAGGACGAAACGTGTTGGCGTTCACAAAGAGAGGGATGGCTGCTACTACGATTATTGGTAGTGCTATCGCTGCAGCCAGAACGATCTTGACCGACTTCTTCATGAATCCTCCGTTATGGCAAAGCCCCACCCATTGTCACCGACTTTCCTCACTTGAAGGCTTTGATGTCGGAAAAGGCTCGAGACCACCCCGCTCTTAGGTTCTGCTTCAGGCAGGATAAAGGGTCAAACAGAAAACAGGAGCGAGAGAAGAATTGCTGAAAGCAAACTACCGGGTGGCCCATCCTTCGTAGCCCTATCGCGAAGGGTGGGTTATTCGCGTAAGCGAAACGCACTCCCTCGGCGAAGCACCAAAGCAGACACTCTCCGAATCACGAACACCTCACGAACCTCAAAAAATAAATGTGAAAAACGTGGCGTATTTTTCAGCAGTCAAAAACAGTGCTTTTAGTGACCACGTTTACCATGCGAACCACCACAAATTGACCATCAAAACACCACGTTTTGACACCACATATTCGCCAACCCCCATCAAAAAACGCCCGTAAAACCTCAAAAAACAGGTCTCACGGGCGTCTCAATTTTTTCCGGAAAAAATTTCGAAAACTTTCAGACGAAAACAGCCTTAGTAAGGCCGGTAGTAACCCGGCCCGTAGTAGTACCCCGGAGGTGGCGGAGGCGGCGGATACCGCCGCCGCATCTGAGGATCCGCGCCAACCGGCACGCCCGCACCCAGCCGATCCAACTCAGCTTGAGACACCGTCGTAACATCCGCAGGCTGAGTAAGATGGAAGCTAACAATTGCCTCTGAAGGAAGCACCGCCTCCCCCTTACCCGAAGCCGCCGAAACCCCAAGCCCGGCCACGCCGCCAACTCCAGCGCCAACCGCAGCTCCAACGCCGCCGCCAGCCACCGCACCAATCAACGCGCCAACCGCGCCCAATCCAACCGTATTTCCTACAGTATTCGCGGTCTTGTCAGCCCCCTGATGCCACCAGAAGTCAGTAGCAATCGGATAAACCTTCCCGCCAAGCGCAACCGAAGTCAGCTGCAGCTTCAACTCGCCCTTCCCCTTCAACTCCCCTGCTGTATGGGCCTCCACAACAGTTCCCGTGATCGAAGCTCCACGAGGAATCGCGATCGAACCCCCAGCAACGATATCGTTCAAAACAACGCCATCAAACGGCGTTCCCACCACAGTCTTCTTACTATCCATCGCCTGATTGATCCGCACCCGCAGCGTAGAGCCAACAGGCACAACCACAGCATCGCCACCCCTCTGGGCAACATAAGGCCGCTGCGGCTGACCATATTGCGGCGCATAAGGCTGCTGAGGAGCGCCATAAGGGGGATACTGTCCAGTCTGTGGCGACGGATACTGACCACCCTGCGAGGGCGCACCATACGCAGGCGGGTACTGCCCAGCTGGCTGTTGCTGGCTCCCATAAGCAGGAGGATATTGCCCCTGCTGCTGAGGAGCGCCACCCTGAGGCGGTGCTGGATTAGAGCTGGCCTGAGGCTGCTGATTCTTTCCCGGAGGAGGAGCGATCGATCCATCCGACTGAAGATTCGGATTCGTACCCGCATCCGCTGAATCGTTACTCGCCACCGGAACGGCCCCAATCACCAACTGGTCAACGACCTTCTGCACGCCTGCCGTAGTCGACACCAGATGTTCTGCCAGATCCCTGGACGGCTCATCGCGAACCGTGCCATTCAACGTCACGACGCCATAAACAGTCGTTGATGTGATTGCTTGATCCGCCAACTCTGGCGCGCCCGCCAATGCCTTCAAAACACTCGCCTCGATCTGCGCGTCCGGTACGGGTGCAACCTTCGTCTGTGCAAATCCTGCACTGACATCAAGAGCCAACATCGCCGTCAAAACTGCCGCAACCGAGACCTTCGAAAAGGATTTGCCCTGATACATACGATCCTCGCTGCCTCCCGCGCGGCCCTATTTGGGCCACACATACATCGTATGTATGAAGACCCGTTTTCTCTGAAAAAGTTACGTCCCTAAAGGCCCGCAGAGTAAACAAGTTGGGTCCTCCTGAATCACTCTTGGTGAATTGACCTCTGCCGTCAGTAACGGTATATTCAAAGAGCGGGGTGGAGCAGCCCGGTAGCTCGTTGGGCTCATAACCCAAAGGTCGTAGGTTCAAATCCTACCCCCGCAACCACTTAGCGAAACTTCCAACCCGGAATAACCCGGTGTAAGAGCAGAAGCATTTGCTCCGCCGGGTTTTCGCACGTTTGGACGCTCACCTTCATGGGTTATGCGCTCCTCAAAATCCTGCTAACGACTGCTGCGTTTGCCTCGCGCTTTGCTTCCATCAGCGCGTTGCCGTACACGTTCATCGTGGTCGAGATTTGGGCGTGCCGCATAAGTTTCTGCTGCACTCCCATGGGTGCTCCTGTTTCGTCCAGCCAGGACCGGTAGGTATGCCGGAAGGTGTGCCAACCGATGCTGCCGTACTTGCCGGCCGCATCCCACCGCTCATCGTGCAGCGGCAGGCGCTTCCCGTTCGGAACGGGAAAGTCGGTCTTGCACCACTCACCTGCGACGGCCCCACAGTTCGGGCAATCCACGAGACAGCAACCAGCGGGACGGATGTAGTCCTGCCCGATTGGCGACGCGTGGAAATGCCGCCCCGTCATGGGGCTGACAAACAGCAGGTCCGACTCGATGATTCCGGCGCCCTCGTCTCCCAACTTGGCGAGTGCCTCCCTCTCGGCTTCGCGAATGAAGTCGAGCAGGATGGCGGCGAGGTCCGGATCAAGAGGCAGTTCGTCCTCCGAGTATTCCGTTTTGACCAGCTTCAGCCGACCATGGACGACTGCTCGAACGATCTGCATACTGAGCTTCCCGAAGTGGATGTCCGGCTTTTCGAGAGCCAAGACTTCCTCAACGCGAAGACCCGAGCATTGCGCGAGTAGCGCCATCATGCGGTACGGCTGCGGAATCAGCGGAAGGATCAAAAAGAACTGCTCGACGGTGAGGATCACCGGTCGTTTCCGGCGTTTGCTGATGCCCTTGATTTCGACAAACTCCATCGGATTGCGTTGCCACTCGACCATCTCCCACAGCATGGCTTTCTCATACAGGCGATGTATGACGGCCTTGATGTGACCTTTGGTTTTGGGCGCGGCTTCCAGATTTCGTAACCACTCCTGGACGTTCATCGGCTTCAGACGAGTGATACGAGTGGTTCCCCACTTCGCACGAACTCGCTTGATGACGCTGAGGTAGGAACTGGCTGTCGAAAAGCTCAGCTCGCCTACGTTATCGCAGGACTCACCGGGTCGAACCTTCTTAATTTCAAGCAGGCGTTCTTCCTCAATGAAGCGATCCAATAACGTATCGAAGGTGGGCTCAAGGATGGCTAACGTTGGGTTGTCAGTGTTGAGTTTGAGCACAAAGGTTTCCAAGTGCCGCTCGACCGCGGTCTGCGTCGGAAACTGTTCTGTGCTGAAGTACATGGACTTTTCCTTGCCGGTTTGGGGGTCTGCGTACCGATACTCCCAAGCCGACTTGTTGTTGGCTCGCGGCACCCGCCGCAATAGCCACGTTGATAGCGTTGCCGTGTGAATTTCAAGGATGTTGCTCCTGTCTAGTCACGTCGGCCCGATCGGTTGTATTCAATTTTAGGCCAGCTTCGAGCCAGTTATTCAGCGAACTCAGCCGAAATCTCCAGCGTTTTCCAACCTTGAAGGCGGGAACTTCATGCTGCCGTGCCTTGCCCTCAAGGGTCTTCCAGTGCATGCCCAGCACAGTAGCCGCTTCATGGAGATCAAGCAGCGGTTCGAAGGCTGGTATAGGTGTGCGTGAATGTGGTTTCGCGGCTGAGAGCATACAACCTCACTTTGAAGAACCCCAAGGAGGGGCGGAGATAACGTACGTGCTCTGAAGATGGCCGAAGATGCCTGTAGAGTCCAATTCACCGGAGGGGGTTACTTATCAATGACGCTGATAAGCACACATCAGCCCACCTTTTCCACAGGCCCATCATCTAAAACCAATAGCTTGACGATGGGACGCGCCTGCGCGCCGATACGTTGAAAGAACCGACTGCCCAGTCCACGTCCTATCCCCATTTTTGCGGAGTTTATGGGGGTGCGGCATGTCCAAGAACGACACGAAACTCATGGAGTCGGTGATTGCCCTCGCTGAGGAGTTGCACTTTGGGCGAGCGGCTCGCAGATTGCGCATCAGTCAGCCGATGCTGACCAAGAACATCCAGGATGTAGAAGCCTTGATTGGTGGTCCTCTTTTCTCCGTGACCGCAAACACGTTGTACTGAGCGATGCGGGCCGCGCCTATGTGCAACAGGCTCGGCTTCACTTCTCCACGGCGAACGAGCGGTCCAAGCTGCGCGAGCGGTGATGCAGGGCGTGGATGAGACTTTCCATGTGGGACGTGATCCGTACGCTGATCCTTTTTTAGTCTCCACGCTTCTTTCAATCCAGCTTCCACTTTTTCCTGATGTCTAAAGATCGATCTGGCCAGCAAGTTTTCGATAGACATTGTCCAT
>CAVPTN010000012.1:0-417140 GCA_963708755.1 uncultured Acidobacteriaceae bacterium | reverse complement strand
ATAAGCCCTGTGGACATCCTACTTCCTGTTTTTAGTCCTCAGTTGTGGTATAAAAATAAGAAGTGAGGTGGTCCATTGCAACGAACCTATATAAAGCAGGCTGAAGTTCAAAATCGACTCCTTGAGCTTGGGTTGTCCGAAGAAGTTTTGATAGGAGCTGTATACGCGGGACTTTTCGGATATTTGAATTGCACCGACAACCACCCTACTTCATTTGCCGGGATCAACGCTTGGGCAGAAACGATTCGCAACCTCCGAGAGTCACTCACTTCCTAAATCATGGGAACGCTTGAACGATCGCAATCTTCCATTAACGGTAAATCGCTCTACCCGCGTTGCGGTTACTGCTTCTTCCGGTGATGACTGCACAGGTGTTGAAAGTTCATCACCGCGAACTCGAAACCCAAAAGGTGTAACCACGCGGCAGAAAGTCAAGGCGAACGCCGAACAACTCGGACTCTTCTCTGATATGACCGAATCGGCGAAAGAACTAGTAGAGGAGGTTAAGAAGTGGAATACGTGGCTTCTTCTTTCTTATCGAGATTTTACGGCGAGAGTCGTAGAATGCGAGTTGTCTCGTCCAATTGGTATTGGAATTGACGGTCGAGTTGACGGTTGGCACGAGCGCATCATACTGGGGAACATTCCGTTTGACGGAGATAATGTGCTGCTGACACGCGGCGGTGGAGATGGTGGGAATGATGCCGATGGATCTGTCGAATCAGGTAACGGATCAGATGCAATTGATGTTGAGGTCAGGCGCCGAGCCTGAAGATAACGACAGCGCTTCAGTGGGCTTTTGCCCGAATAGACTTACTATTGCTCGCAAACGAAGAGGGCTCACAAAAACTGAGCTCGCGGCAAATATCGTGGACCTCCGCAGCATTTCCGCTTACGAGGCAGGTCAATTTGCGCCTAGTAACGAGACGATGATCTCGTTAGCAAAGTCGTTGAAATTTCCTGTTTCGTTTTTTTACGGTGATCCCTTAGACGAGCCACGGCCCGACACGGCGAAGCTTCCGTGCTCAATCGAAGATGTCTGCCACCCAACGTGATATGGCACTTAGCCAAGGCGCACTTGCACTTCATTTGAACCGATGGTTGGAGGAGAAGTTTGAGCTTCCTCAAGCTCTTGTACCAGAGCTGAGTCGTGAAAAAACGCCTGAAGCTGCAGCAGAGGCACTTAGACGAGAGTGGGGGTCTGGGAATGCGCCCGTTAGAAATATGGTTCACCTTCTCGAAAGTAAGGGAATACGCGTGTTTTCTCTTTCAGTGAAGGCACGAGAAGTTGATGCGTTTTCAATGTGGAGCGGAGATACACCCTTCATGTTTCTCAACACGCAAAAAACAGCTGAACATAGCAGATTCGATTCGGCCCATGAGTTAGGGCATCTTGTACTGGATCGCCATGCTGCTTGCCAAGGCCGTGAATCTGAACGGAGAGCTGATGCCTTCGCTTCGGCGTTTCTGATGCCTCGTTCAAGCGTCTTAGCTAACGTCCCGCGATTCCCAACGATAGATCAACTAATACGTTTAAAAAATATGGGGTGTATCGGTTGAGCATTAGCCTACAGATATCACACCCTCAAAGTGCTCAGCGATTGGCACTACCGAAGTATCTACATTGAGCTCGCCAAGCGAGGATATTCCAGGTCTGAGCCACAGCCGTCTGCGCATGAAACCTCCCAGCTTATAGCCAAGGCGTTCGAAGCCTTACTGAAGAAGGAATCCATCGTCACCACGTTGCAAGTGAACTTCAATTGCCTGCAGCAGAACTTGACGACCTTCTTTTAGGACTCACTTTCGGGAGGCACGATGGTGGGGGAAAGGTAGAATCCGACCTCACGAGTTCAGACAGGGCAAGTCTGATTCTCGTTAAATAATTGCGTCGATGGAGAGAACTAGCGGAGATCTCGGCAGCCTTGACGCAAGCATCACCCTGCAACTCAACAACGCCCATGCCAAAGAAACATCCGAGTTAGACCTCGCAGGCCTGACCACGCTTCTGGACATGGCTTCTTATGCGAGAGGGATAGATCAGGGTAAAACCGCTTTCTTAATCGCGCTTGACCACACCGCTCCATACCAAAATCCCAACTTCGCCTGGTTCAAAAGCGCGTATCAATCATTCATCTACATAGATCGCATCATCGTCGCAGAGTCTGCACGCGGTCAGGGAATTGCCAGGCTACTCTACGAAGATTTGTTTGCTGCTGCGCATAGCGCCGGAGTACCCCGGATCGTCTGCGAAGTGAACTCGGAGCCGCCCAACCCCGCATCGGACGCGTTCCACCTCGCGATGGGCTTCGAAAAGGTTGGACAAGCCGTCCTGTACAACGGCGCAAAGACCGTGAACTACTTCGCAAAGAATCTGGATTAGCCGGGCACCCACATCTCGATCTCTGAGAGGTAAGCACTCGCACCCGCGCGAACCGCTTTTCTTGCAACTTTCAGGTTGCGTCATGGCGGCATGCCATCTAACCAGGTGGCATGCGGAGACCCTACGCAAACTCCGATGGCGACTCCGGAATCGCCAACTACGAGATAACCGGCTCAGCCATCATCATCGAATTCGTCGACGCGAAGTACCGCTACGTCTACGACAACACAAAACCCGGCCCCGAGCACGTCAAGGCCATGACTACCCTCGCAAAGCAAGGCCGAGGACTAGCGACCTACATCAACCAGCACGTAGGCTCCTCCTACGCCCGTAGAATGCCCCTGTAACGGCACCGAACAACCATCAAAAGCACAGATAACACCACGATCCGTCCACATAATCCCACCCTCACTCCAAAACACAATCAAAAAAACCTCGACAATCTTCCTGAATTGCGCCCATTGTCCAGCCGGCCAACCTCAAAAACCACCCAAAAATCCTCTGTCAACCCCCAAAGTCGACAAAACCCGCTCCAGATGAGCGTTTTCGCGTGGCGTATTACCCCTCCCCATTCCGATATCCTGTTAACAGGCAGTTGAAAAGCTCAAATGAGCGGGCTTCAGCGTGAAAGCCGTAACCCCTTATTTGGCAATATTTTGCAATTAACCCATTTATTATCAATATTTTACGGACACCGCCCTTCCGTAATCGCATGATAACAATCGACTTAGGCGCAAGATACCCACAAGGGGGAGGGGGTACCCTCGCGCATCCCCAAACTCGAAACAAAAATTATTTGTTTTGGCGTTGACAACAAAATCTGCATCACACCTCTCATCTGGCGAATCTTCGCCGAACGGAGAAAACTAAAGATGCTTATCATTTTGCTCATTCTGATTCTGGTGTTCGGCTTTGGGGGCTATCGCATGGGACCTGGACTCGGATACTACGGCGGCGGCGGAATCAGCCTTATCCTGCTCATCGTCCTCATCCTCTTGCTTATGAAGGTCATATAGCCGCTGAACGGGCCCGTTCCCGCATGGCAATACGCGGAGAATGGGCCAAATCAGCACCCTCCTGCACCATCCTCCAAGCCACTCTAGTTGAGACTATCTTCGCAACACGCTACGATAGGCGTGGATAAGCGATCACATGACAACGACGATTCAGACCCGCAACACCCGCCAGAAAGACGCTATTCGCGCCGCATTCCTCGAAGCCAATCGCCCGCTCTCCCCCGACGAAGCCCTCGCCCTCGCCCAGAAAGAGGTCGATGCCCTCAGCATCGCTACCGTCTACCGCAATATCGGCAGCCTCGTCGACGATAACTGGCTCAAGCCAGTCGATATTCCCGGCCACTCCACCCGCTACGAGGTAGCCGGCAAAGCCCACCATCACCACTTCCAGTGCAACAACTGCGGCACCGTCCACGAACTGGAAGGCTGTGAGATACAAGCCAAACCCAAGCTCCCTCGTGGATTCAAGTACACCAGCCACGAGTTCTTCGTCTACGGCACGTGCTCCTCCTGCACCAAGTAACCTAAGGGCAGAGCGGCTTCGTCTCGCGATACATCAGGCTTCCTATAGGTCATGCTTCCGTAACCACGACGGCTCACCCTCCATTACCTACCGCTTCGACCCACCCAAAAGCGACCCCAGCACTCCACGAATCAGCTGCCGCCCGACAGTGCTACCCATCGTCCGTGCTGCGCTCTTGACCATCGCCTGCACAACCGTATCTCCCCGGCCCGACCTTCCCTGCCCCAGCACCCCACCCAAGCGCCGTACCGGCCGCCTCCAGCCCTCCCAACCACCCCGATCCGGCACTTGCGGTACTCCCCCCCACCCCTCCCGTGCCAACACCAGACGCCGCCACCTTCCCCTTCAACCTTTCATACGCTGATTCGCGATCCACAACAGTCTCATATACCCCTGCCACCACCGAACTCCTGATAATAGCTGCCCTCTGTTCCAACGTTATCGGTCCGATCTGGCTGTGTGGAGGGCAAATCATCGCCCTCTCCACCATCTTCGGAATTCCCTTCTCGTCCAGAAATGATACAAGCCCTTCCCCCACTCCCAGCTCCGTAATCACGGTCTCAACGTTCACCTTCGGATTTGCTCGAAACGTCTGCGCCGCTGCCTTTACGGCCTTTTGATCGCGAGGCGAAAAAGCCCGAAGTGCATGTTGCACCCGATTACCCAACTGACTCAGCACGGTATCTGGGACATCAATCGGATTCTGAGTTACAAAGAAAACTCCGACGCCCTTCGACCGAATTAATCGCACCACCTGTTCAATCCTATTCTGCAAAACCGATGGCAGATCATTGAACAAAAGGTGCGCCTCATCGAAGAAGAAGACAATCTTCGGCTTTTCCAAATCACCTACCTCTGGCAGCTTCTCAAACAACTCGCTCATCAGCCAAAGCAAGAACGTTGCATATAACTGCGGCGACTGAAGAAGCTGGTCAGCCGCAAGAATATTCACCACTCCATTGCCCTTAGAGTCCGTCTGCAACAGATCTTCAATATTGAGTGCCGGTTCGCCAAAAAACAGGCTCCCGCCTTGTTGCTCCAACGAAACCAACCCACGCTGGATCGCGCCGATACTCGCGGCAGAGATATTTCCATATTGCGTCTGATACTCCTTCGAGCTTTCTCCAACATGCTGCAGCATCGCTTGCATATCCTTCATATCTAGTAGCAGCAACCCGCTGTCGTCAGCAATCTTGAACACCAACGTCAGGACACCTGTCTGAGTATCATTCAAATTTAAAATTCTGCTCAACAGCAACGGGCCCATCTCGCTCACTGTTGCTCTCACCGGATGTCCCTGCTTTCCAAACACGTCCCAAAACACCACAGGGCAACCGGCGAAACTCCATTCCCCCAATCCCAACGCTCTCACGCGAGCATCAAACTTCGGCGAACTTTTCCCGGCCTGAGAAATTCCTGATAGGTCACCTTTCACGTCCGCCGCAAACACTGGAATGCCGATGGCACTCATCGCTTCCGCCATCACCTGCAGCGTGACTGTCTTGCCTGTACCTGTCGCCCCTGCCACCAGTCCATGTCGATTCGTCATCCCCGGCAGCAAATAGAGCTCATCCGCACCCTTCGCAATCATCGGCATCTCGACCATCGATCACTCCTCCATCGGCTCTAACTGCTCTAACTGCCTGAAGACTACACGCCGTCCCCTCAACGTCAAAGCTTCCTGCATTTCTCCATCTTCACGACCTGAATCGCCTCCCCGCCAGCCACAGGCACTTCTATACGGTCAACCTCCCGATACCCTTTAAGTGAATAAAGCCCAACACCTGTCAAAGTGCTCCCCATCTCGAACCGCTCAAATCCATATGCCATTGCAGCCTCTTCTGCAGCCTGTAAGATTAGGCTCCCAAGTCCCATCCGCGCAAAATCAGGATGGACAAATATTGCCCGGATCTTCGCCGCATCCACCGTCACATCCAGCATCTCCGTTGCTATCTGTTCTACCTGATGATCCCCACCGTATAACGTCTTCCTAAAACTCCACCCGCCACACCCTGCCAGCCTTCCATCTTCGGCGGTAGCAACAAAATAAGTCCTGTCTAAAATCAGTCGACTATCTATCGTGAACACTGTAGCCAGTGCTCCTTCCCTCTGGGCAGCCGAGTAATCTTTCGCCTGCAACCCACGCACCGAAGCTTCAATGAGCGCACGAATCGGCGCAACATCATTCGCAGTTGCCACTCGGAGATGGAATGTCACCATATGCAAAGTATAAAAGCCACCCTGTAAGCTCGGATGCCTCTTCCATCTCCGCTGACATGTACGAACTTCGTTATCTCGTTGACTTGATGCACAGTAGATTTTTGCCCTCAAAAAACGATCGACTCAACTTGTCCGAGCTCTGTGATGCGTACTACACTCCTCCTCATGACGCTTACTATGCCTCGTTCCCTCAATCTTTTCGTAGCTTTACTCCTCCCTCTCGCTACGATCTCGGCGCACACACAGGAATGGGCAAAAACCCGTCTCGACGCCTCACCCCGACATCACGAATACGTCTCACTCAAACATGGCGACCGCACCGTGCAGGCTTTCGTTGTCTACCCTGAGGTCAAAACCAAAGCCTCCGTCGTGATCCTCATCCACGAGATCTTTGGCCTGAGCGATTGGGCGAAAGAGATGGCCGACGAACTCGCTGCACAAGGCTTCATCGTCGTCGCACCGGATCTCCTGACAGGTTTCGGCCCCAACGGCGGTGGTTCCTCAGAATTCCAAAGCCAGGACGCCGCCGTTAAAGTTGTCTCAGGTCTTGATCCTGCAGTCGTGAACGCTGATCTTGACGCTGCAGCCGATTATGGCAAACACCTTCCTGCTGGCAACGGAAAAATTGCCTCTGTCGGCTTCTGCTGGGGTGGCGGGAAATCGTTCGCCTTCGCCGCACACCGCAAAGATCTCTCTGCCGCCTTCGTCTTCTATGGCCCCGGCCCATCTGACGTCGCCACCATCACCGCGCCAGTCTATGGCTTTTACGCCGGCAATGACGCCCGCATCGGAGCCACGCTTCCTGCAACGACCGAAGCCATGAAGGCGGCAGGCAAAAAGTACGAGCCTATAACTTATGAAGGCGCAGGCCATGGATTTATGCGCGCAGGCGAAGATCCGTCTAATACCGTAGCCGGCAACAAGACCGCCCGCGAACAGAGCTTTACTCGCCTGGTAGCTCTAATCAAGGAAATGAAGGCCGCCCCCCTAGCCTCCAACGCTACACATAGCAAAACCGCAGCCGAAAAGTCGGAGGCTGGCATTCGCTGCCATGACGAGAAAACCGCCGGCGATAAGACGCTGGCAGCTGCAATAATGTAGTTGTGGCTGCCGCACTCAACATCTCGCTCCAGGATCAACTCGACCGCATCACTCAGAACACCCGCGCCCTCGTCCAGCCGGAACGTCTCGCCGTCTCCGAAAAAGCGACTGAGGATCTCTTCAACACTGGTATAGAGGACCTCTTCCTGAAAGCCGGAGCGCAAGCTCCAGCTTTCACTCTCGAGGATGCACTCACCCGCAAACCAGTCAATTCCGTCGACCTGCTCGCCCTCGGACCTCTCGTCGTGAGCTTCTTCCGCGGTCGCTGGGACCCCTACTGTGTCACTGAACTTGAGGCTTGGCGTGACCTCCATACAGATCTTCGCAAGCGAGGTGCCCTCTTTATCGCCATCTCTCCTCAGACCACGCGGCAGAACGGATTCACTCTCGAGCAACACGGCCTTCCCTATCCACTCCTCTCCGACCCCGGCGCAACTCTCGCTGAGCAGTTTGGCATCGCTCACACCATACCGCAGGATTTACGCCGCTACTATCAGTCCATCCTCATCAATATCCCCTTCAACAACGCAGGCCTCAGCTACCATAACGCGACCGAAGCCAGTTGGCGTCTACCACTCCCCGCTGTCTTCGTCATTGACCGCACCGGCACGATCCTCTTTAGTGAAGCTCACGCCGACTTCCGTGTCCGCCCTGAACCTGTCGAGATCTTTTCCGCACTAGGGATTTAGAGAGCTCTAACTCTCCATATCTCCGTGCGGCATCTAACGTACGGTATTTCAATAAAAACAAAAATGTAACGTCTTCCGCGACCATAAAACGCGCCGCCTGATATCTTGCAGTAATCACGATGTGCGTTTATCGTATTAATAGTCCGCCTATCGAACACTTGTCTGATAGTGCAACGGAAAGGGATATGCATGAGTTTCACTTCTCACCAACCCCTCCCACCTGCTAGTCCTCCTGCCGCGGCCGTCCCCGCAACGCCTAAACCCACACCTGCTGCGGCTCTAGACATCTTTACCGGCGACCCCAACTTCATGACCTCCCTGGCCCGTGGTCTTATCGTCATTCAAGCGTTTACACAACAGTCCCCACAGATGACCATCTCTCAGCTCAGCGTGAGGACTGGACTCTCCCGCGCCGCCGTCCGCCGCTGCCTATACACTCTGACTAAACTCGGCTTTGCTGGTGCGGAAGACGGCTCTCGCTACTCTTTACGCCCGCGCATGCTTACCCTTTCCCATACTTACACCACATCAAATACCCTTGCCACTGCCGCGCAACCTATCCTCGAACGCATGTCCGCCGCTCTCCGCGAGTCCTTTTCAGTCGCCACGCTTGACGGCGAAGACATCGTTTACATCGCTCGGACACAGGTGAGCCGAGTCATGGCGGTCGATCTTCATATTGGGAGCCGTCTACCTGCATACTGCACCAGTATGGGACGAGTGCTTCTCGCCTACCTTCCTACCGAACAACTGGAGCAGTACCTCGCGAAAGCTGTCCTCACACCCCACACCACCCGTACTATCACCACGACAGAGAAGCTCCGCCTCGCCCTCCGCAACGTTCGTCGCAACGGCTACGCGCTAGTCGACCAGGAGTACGAAGTCGGTCTCCGCTCCTTGGCCGTTCCTGTCTACGCCGCTTCAGGTCGTGTCGTCGCAACAGTAAACCTTAGCGGAAATGCCCCCCGCCTCTCCGTCCTTGAGATGCAGAGTCGCTACCTGACCCATCTTCGCAATGCTGCCAACGAACTAAGCGTTTTCCTGAACTAGGCTTGAGACCCTGTGAGCGTTCGCAACCCCCCGGCACCTTCAGCACAATACTGTGTCCCCTGCCTTGCAGTTACGTCAGCGAGACCGTTCGTTACCCTTTCCTCAGCACAACGACAACGCTCGCACTCTAGATAGACGTCATTCCATTCGCACACCAGTTACCACAAAGATCTCTACCGTTCCTTCATTCGCAGCATGTTCTTTCTGCCAACATTGACCCTTTGCAATAGAGTCACATATCCCGCTCTTTGTGCCCGCATTAGATCCACCTTTCTAAGCAGGAGCCACACATCGCGCAAATGAAACACCTATCCCGGTCTCAACAACTACACCTCCACCACCGAAGGGCACCACCACAGCCTTCCCAGGATTTATCTCCACGTCTCCATCAACCGTTACAACCACGCCTCTCCCGGCTAAGCCAACTAGACATCCAGGTCCAGAGAAAGAAACGTTCACTTTATCAGCCGCGCCCACTTCAAATCGGTCCACGGTGAAGTACTTCTGCTCAATCAGCCGTGTAAATCCATCCATCACACGCGGCGCGACCTTCCCCGCCTGTGTTTTGCTCTTCAGCACTTGCAACCCTTTCTCTAGATGCAGTTCACGCGGTCGTCCATAGTCATACAGTCGATAGGTCACATCGCTTGTCTGCTGGGTTTCAAGTAACACCACTCCAGGCCCAATCGCGTGCACAGTTCCCGCATCGACAAACAACATATCCCCCACGGCTACTGGCACGTGTTGCATAAGCGATTCCATCGTTCCACTTTTAACTGACGTCGCAACTTCTTTCGCCCCTACGCCAGGCTTCAATCCCAGTGCAACCGTCGCGTCCGGTTCAGCCTCCAATACATACCAGCACTCAGTTTTGCCGCGCGTCTCTCCCAGCGCTTTTGCCTGTACATCATCCGGATGCACCTGCACTGAAAGCTTGTCTGCGGGAAATAAGATCTTCACCAGCAGGGGAAACTCTCCACCCAACTTCTCCGCAACGGAGGCTAAAGTCTGCCCCGCAAGTGGACCCGTCTCCACCACGCACTGCGGCCCGGTCAACCAGGCCTCACCTACCAACTCTGTCGTTCCTGTCTCTGCATACCAGGGTTTCAGGTTTTTCTTCCCCCACACCCGCTCACTAAACCATGGCTTCAACCCAAACGGTGTAACGCCAGTCATCATCATCCTCCTTTTGTTCATCTTCCGCTGCTCTTGTTAGGCGCCGTCAAGGCAAAAACCCCTTCTTCATGCTAGCCCAACTAACACCTTCAGGGAGCATTACAAAAGTCTTACACCACGTTCATCTTCACCCCTGTTAGCGTCAGTATCAGTAGTTCAAAGGACAGCGAAAGACATGACTCCTCTTAGCACGATTGAAGAAACCCCGATAAAGGCGCCGAAATTGGCAGCCGTCGTCCCCGCCGTTGCCGAAGTCACTCTGAAGATCAAGCAGGACCTCCGCATGGGACGCGAGCACCAGCAAGGCCGCATCAACTGGATTACAACCATTGCTATGGGCCTTTTCCACGTCGGAGCCATCGCCGCCCTCTTTTTCTTCTCATGGAAAAACCTGGCTGCCTTCTTAATTATGTATTTTTTTGCGATCAATATTGGCATCGGCGTCGCCTATCATCGCCTCCTCACTCATCGCGGCTACCGCGTTCCGAAGTGGGTTGAGTACTTCGTCACTATGTGTGGGTGTCTCGCGCTCGAGGGCGGCCCAATCTTCTGGGTAGCCACCCACCGTGTTCACCACCAGAACTCCGATCAAGAGGGGGATCCCCATACTCCACACGATGGCACTTGGTGGGCCCATGCGGGCTGGATTCTCTCCGGTCGCGCCCTCCATTCAGAAACAGCCCTCCTCGGCCGCTACGCTCCCGATCTCACAAAAGACCCGGTCCACGTCTGGCTCAGCAAGTACCACTACATCCCGCTAGTCGTCACCGGGCTTCTTCAGCTTGCCCTCGGTGCGGCACTCGCGCCGGCAGGCCATCATATCGTCGGAGCAGTCGGTATGCTCCTTTGGGGAACCTTCCTCCGCGTCACTATTGGTCTTCACGCTACCTGGCTCGTCAACTCCGCGACGCACCTCTGGGGCAAACGCCGCTTCGAGACGAAAGACGACTCCCGCAACAACTGGTGGGTAGCCATTCTCACTGGTGGCGAGGGTTGGCATAACAATCATCACGCCCATCCAGTCAGCGCCCGCCATGGTCTCGCGTGGTACGAGTTCGACATCAACTATTACTGCATTTGGGTACTCAGCAAAATCGGCCTCGCCGAAAAGATCCAGATCGCCAAGTTCGACCCGAATAACCCTAAGCCTGCAGGCGTTCTCTAAATACATTTCATTAAAATATGATGGCCGTCGTCCCTTCCGGATGGCGGCCATCATATTTTCTGCATCCAATATCGACAAGCGTCCGTTACATCAATATCCTCATCTCGAAGAGAATCGCTTCAAAGATCAGTGACAATCTATCTCAAAGAGGCAAGATGACACGCATAACGAAGCTCTTACTGATGGCAGCCATTTTTATTGCAACTGCGTTCGTCGCATCTTCATCAGGATCTGCGCAACAAGGCTACGGCCAGGGCTATGGCCCGCCACCAAAGATCACCTGCTCCTCCAACAATGGCAAAAGAAACTACTGCGACATCGGCGGAAGTCGTGATGCTCGCCTCGTCCGTCAGATCAGCGGCTCTCCCTGCATCCAGGGCAGTACCTGGGGCGTAGACCGAGGCGGCCTATGGGTCGACCGTGGCTGCCGTGCCGAGTTCATCATCGGCCGTGGGGGACCGCCTCCACCACCAGCACGCATCGTCACCTGCTCCTCCAACAACGGCAAAAGAAACTGGTGTGACATTGGCTCTAGTCGTGATGTCCGCCTAACCCGCCAAATCAGCGGCTCCCCCTGCGTCCAAGGCAGTACTTGGGGACTTGATCGTCGTGGCTTATGGGTTGATCGTGGCTGCCGCGCCGACTTCCGCGTCCGCTAACCCAGCTCGATGGAAGTCGCCCGCGTGCGGAGCGGCTTCCATCCCAACCACCCTGAGAAGCAACTCCTCCTGCTACCTTGCCTAAAGCGGTCAAGAGTCACAAATAGTCGGCTAACTACGCACCAAACCCAGTAGTTATATCCTTATGTAGCATGAACATTACCCGACGCCGCGGAGCCATCGCCACCTTCATCACACTAGGCGTGCTTACCGTCGGCCTGGCCGTCACCCTTAATATCGGTTGGATCATCCTTAACGAGCGCACCTTCGCTCTGGCCATTCTAGGCGTAATCTTGTTCGCCGCGCTCATTGCCGGGGTCGTACTTAACACCGTTTTTCTCGTCCGCGAGATTCGCCGCAACGAGCGTCAGGACTCCTTTCTTAACGCCGTCACACACGAATTGAAAACCCCCATTGCGAGCATCCGTCTCTATCTCGAAACCCTTCAACGTCGCCCCGTCGAAGAGTCTCAGCGCCAAGAGTTTTACAAGATCATGCTCTCCGACTCGGACCGACTTCTTTCCACAGTAGAACAGGTCCTGAAGGCTGGCCAGCTCGGTCAGCGCCATCGTCAGCAAAACCGCTCACTCATCAACGTGGAATCGCTCGTAGCCGATTGCATCACTATCACTGTCCAACGCCATCATCTGCCGCCCGACAGCATAACTCTCGAACCCGTCCCTGGCGGTGTTCGTCTCAACACCCAAGGCATCGCCGAAGACCTCCGTACCGCCGTCATCAACGTACTTGACAATGCCGTCAAATATTCCCCTGACGGCGTCTGCGTCCGTTGCACACTTGCCATCTCCAACTACACTATGGTCACCCTTCGGGTTACAGACACCGGAGTCGGCCTCCCTGCAAATCAGTTCAAACGCATCTTTAATCGCTTCTACCGTGTCCCCGGCCGTGCTATGGCGAAGATCAAAGGCACCGGTCTCGGCCTCTTCCTAGTCCGCAACATTGCCCGTCAGCATGGCGGTGACGCAACTGCCACCAGTCCCGGCCTCGGCCTCGGTACCACCATCACAATTACCCTCCCCTCGGCAACTCAACCGGCACTCAAATGACGCATGATTCCAATCAGTAGCTCGTTGCTTGTCACCTAATTGCCTGAACAGCGGCCAATCCGAGCAAAAGGATATGAGTCTTCGGCCTTCGAAGGCAAGTAAGGGTCAAGTGCTAAAACAAATCACCTACCAGCAATCCCTTACCTGAGGACGACGACGTACAATCACTTGAAGTTCACACCTACTTCATCCTACTTCCGTGATCCTATGTACCTTCTTTGGAAATACTTCGCCTTAGGCTTCAGCGCGCTCCTACCGCTAATTAACCCCGTTGGTTCTGCGCTCATCTTCCTGGGTCTCGTCGGTGCAGCACCGATCGAAACCTACCGCGCTCTGGCTCGCCGCATCGCGATCAATACGGTCATCTTCTTTGCCGTCATTGAATTGATCGGTTCGGCTCTGCTCGGCTTCTTCGGCATCTCACTTCCAATCATGCAGGTCTCAGGCGGCGTTGTGATAGCCATGATCGGTTGGTCACTGCTTAATCAAAAAGATAGCGCTCCCAACCCAGAGAAGATCGAGGCTGCCGTCGTTCCCGCTGTAACGCAGGCCGAAATCGACAGTCTCCAGGAAAAAGCCTTCTATCCTTTCACTTTTCCGATCACCGCCGGTCCAGGCTGCATCGTCGTCATGCTCACACTTAGCGTCCACGCCACGCAACCTTCACTAAGCAAAACGGTCCTATCCCACGTGGGCCTCTTCATTGCTGCCGCCGTGCTCAGCGGACTGATCTATCTCAGCTACGCTTATGCGCCGAGAATTGCGCGCTCTATCTCTCCTTCGACTGCCCACGGCATTCTTCGGGTTGTTGCCTTCATTCTCCTCTGCATCGGCGTTCAGATAGCATGGAACGGCCTCAGCGAACTTTTGAAGCCACTTCTTCAAAGATCGTAACTAGCCACTAACCGGAGACCTCATGACCGAACCCTCCGCTCCTCTCATCGTCCTGGTCGAAGACGAAGAACACCTCGCGCAAGGCCTCCTCTTTAACCTTCAAGCTGAAGGCTACCGCACCCATCACGAGTGCGATGGCGACGCCGCGCTCGCCTATCTTCTCGCATCCAAAGGAATCGCCAGAGAACCCATCGCGGCAATCGTCCTCGACGGCATGCTACCCGGAGCAGATGGCTTTACAATCGTCCGCGCCCTCCGCGAAGCGCACCACTATACGCCGGTTCTCATGCTCACCGCCCGATCCCGTCCCGACGAAGTCCTCGAAGGAATCGAAGCCGGCGCCGACGATTATTTGGCCAAGCCCTTTGACCTCAACATCCTTCTTGTGCGTCTGAAATCTCTCCTTCGCCGCACGTCTTGGCAGAACGTTGCTACACCCAACACCACACCACCTTCTCTAGCCGGTTTATCTAAGGAGTATGCCTTCAACCATCGCACTATACGCTTCGATACCCTCGAACTCGTCGCACCTAACCGTACTACCCACCTCACTCTTATGGAAGCCGATCTCCTCCGCTACCTCACCGAACGCGAAGGACACATCGTCTCGCGCAAGGACATTCTCGAAGATGTCTGGCGAGTCCACGAGGACACAGACACCCGCGCTATAGATAACTTCATCGTGCGTCTCCGACGCTACATTGAAGATGACCCTGCCAATCCCCAACATCTCGTCACCGTCCGTGGCATCGGCTACCGCTTCCTCGCGACCCCCTAGAGCATAACCTTCCTCTGCCACGTAATTCTCATGAGAAAGCTCTTATCCCGCCCCTCGACGCGGATAACTTACGTGCCCACTAGAAGAGTAACCGTAGCCAAAAGTTGCACACAGCGACGCCTACCGTGCCGCTCTCCACCTTCGGGCCTCTGCCGGAGCTAGAATCCGGTGTACCGCCGCCAGCAGCTCAGGCAGCCGAAACGGCTTAGCCACAAAACTCCAACCTTCCTTTTCCAGGTGCGCCTTATGTTCTTGATCCACCACCCCACCTGAGATTATTAACACAGGCAACTCGCTCCGCAGTTCCTTTAACTCTCGCGCCAGCTCCATTCCTGATTTTCCCGGCATATAAAGATCGGTCACTAACAAATCGATCTCAGAGACGCTGCGAAAGATCTGGGCTGCCCGCTCCGCATCCCCCGAGCTGAAAACACCATAACCTTCATGCTCCAGAAACGTTCGTGTCAGAGAGCGAATGTCAGGATCGTCATCCACCAATAAAATCTTGCTCGGGGAAAACTCGAAATTACTCTGTTCCTGGGAAAAAATATTTATCGACATCATAAAGTCATCTTGTTTCAAAATCCCTTCTCCCAGCCTCCGTGATGTCTTTGAATCTGCCACCTTCTTCAGAGGCCCCTTTATCGGCCCATAAATGTACTCTTGCTGTCACCCGGGTCCAATCACTCCTCTGCCGTAGGCAGATCTTTGAGTTCAATTAGAGTGAACTGCTTTTGCAGTCGACTATAGGCGTCCCGTCTCCTCAAACTAAGCCGTCCTATCCCCTCAGCTTGAGGCGGCCGCAGTCGATTGACGCTCTACAGCTTCATCACCTCAATTGCGTCCGCCTGGAGACTTCATTCTTAACAGATGGAGTACACAAACCCCTCTTCGAGTTGCCTCGCCGAAATCCGCGCCTAAGCTCTCGTTCGTGCCCGTGACCTAGCGCCCCGCGATACACTTGTACCAGCTTCACCAGACAGTAATAAAATGCGCATCCTCACCCGCTACATCCTCCGGGAAGTCACATCACACGCCCTTCTCGGTGGAGCGCTCTTTACCTTCGTCATCTTCATACGTGACCTCGGTCGCATCCTCGAGTTCGTCGTTCGCGACTCCGCATCGATGAGCGACGTCGCCCACATCGTTGCCTTCACTCTCCCCCCAGCCCTCACCGTCACCATCCCAATGGCCGTCCTCGTCGGCATTCTTCTCGGCCTCTCCCGTCTCGCCGCTGACAGCGAGATAACCGCCATGCGTGCCAGTGGAATGGGTGCCATCGATTTCGTTCGGATTGTTTCCATCGTCTCTGCCGTCGCGCTTCTCCTCGGACTCTTCAACTCCCTCTATCTCGCACCGCGCGCAGCCGCCGGCCTTATTACTCTTGGCGAATCACTCAAATCCTCGCAGGCCTCCTTCGAAGTGCAGCCCCGAGTTTTTTACGAGGAGTTTAAAGATCGCGTCCTTTACGTCCAGGACGTCACTCCCGCCGCTGGCGCCGCCCTCTGGCACCACGTCTTCCTCGCCGACCTCACGCAGCCTGCAGACCCCCAAATCACGACCGCAGACGAGGCTATCGTCGTCAACGGAACTCCTAACACGCCTGACGCCCAGACAATCCGTCTCCACATGCTCGACGGCGGCCAGCATCAAACCTCACCTACCGACCCCAATCAATACAACATCTCCACGTTCACCTCGACCGACGTCCCAATCGAGACCGAAGCTCCTGAAGATGCTCATCTAGGCCGAGTCAACACTCCCATCCAGGCGCTGTCGCTCGCCGAGCTATGGCGTCGCGGCAATGCGCCAGCAACCGCCAACAGCCGGGAAGTCTCCTTTTACCGCATAGAGTTCAACAAGCGTTTCTCCTATCCCTTCGCCTGTCTCGTTCTTATGCTCGTTGGCGTTCCGCTTGGCATCTCCTCCAAACGAGGAGGTAAGTCCACCGGCTTCGTCCTCACCATCCTCCTCGTTTTCATCTACTATTTCCTATCTTCTGTCGGAGTAGCCTTCGCTCAGTCCGGCAAACTCTCTCCCTTCCTCGGAGTCTGGGGAGCCAACCTTCTCTTCGCCGCCGCCGGAGCCCTGCTCCTCTACCAAATGTCTCGCGGAGGCATTGCACTCAGCATCTTTTCCACCCTCGGCGTGGCACTCAGCAACCTTGTAGCCCGTCTCACCAGCAGCAAAGACCCCCAATCCGCTAGCGCCCGGTCCAACCTTGATATCGCCACCGCGCTCCGCCGCTTCCGAAATTTTTCGCGAATCCAATTTCCACTTCTGCTCGATGACTACGTCATGCGTGAGTACGCCACCAACTTCGCTATCGTTCTCAGTTCCTTCTCAACCCTCTTCTTAATCTTCACGTTTTTCGAACTCATCGGTCCTATCTTCAGAAACCGCACACCTCTCATCGTCGTCGGCGAATACCTCGTCACCCTCATCCCATACATTCTTTACAACATCACTCCCCTCTGCGCACTCGTCGCAGTTCTCGTCACCTTCGGCACGTTTAACCGCACCTCCGAGCTCACGGCGATGAAGTCCAGCGGGATCAGTCTCTACCGGATCATCACCCCAGTGCTGGTCGTTACTATCCTCATATCCGCTAGTCTTTTCGTTTTCGACGAACTCTACCTCCCCGCAGCTAATCGCCGCCAGGAAGCCCTTCTCTCCGTAATCAAGGACAAGCCCACCCAAACCTTCTCCCGCCCAGACCGTCAGTGGATCTCCGGTCAAACCAATAATGCCGGTGAACCCTCCCGCATCTTTTACTATCAGTACTTCAACGCCGAAAAAGACAGTTTCGCTAACCTCACCGTCTTTGAGTTCGACCCTACGACTTTCTCCCTTCAGCGCCGCATCTTCGCCGCCTCCGCTCGCTGGGATCCACAAGTCAATAATTGGGTCTTCGACAACGGCTGGCAGCGAACCTTTTCTGGCGAAACCACCGCTAGCTATCAACCCTTTAGCGTCGCCACTTTTCCGGAGATCCGTGAGCAGCCCAACTATTTCAAGAAGGAGTACATCCCCTCCCAGGAGATGAGCTATACCGAACTGTCCCGCTACATCGACGATCTCAAACAGTCGGGCTTCGACACTAAACGCCTCAGCGTTCAACTCAATAAGAAGATAGCTTATCCTCTCATCACCCTAGTTATGGCAATTCTGGCGATCCCATTCGCCTTATCGATGGGTAAAAAAGGCTCACTTACTGGAATAGCCACGGCCATCGGCCTTGCCATTACCTATTGGGTCATCGCACTCATCTTCGAGTCCCTCGGCAACGTTAACACTCTCCCGGCAGTCCTTGCCGCGTGGACCCCAGACATCTTATTCGGCATCACCGGAGCTTATCTCCTGCTCCGCACACCCACGTAGCCATACGATAGTCGGCCCTTTCAAGGGCGAACCGCTCAATCACATTCGCGATTCAGGCTCAACTCTTCAGACCCGAAGGGTAGTACTAGAGCCTATGCAACAACTTTCCGCAGCAATCCGAAACTTCAATTCTTACCTAAAAATACCAATACAACACCAATAGCAACCAGTGAAACTCCGAGCCAACGTTGAAACCCTACACGTTCGCGCAGAAAGACAACCCCTCCAAAAGCACCTGCAACGTAGCTAAGAGCCGTTACTGGAACAACGAAACTGACCTCGTATATTGCCAACGCACCCAGTAGAGAAAAAAACGCTACTGCCATCATTCCGACCCCGAGCCACATCCAAGGGACGCGCAACGCTGCCAAGATTGCTTTCAGCGATCTCAGTTGGACGCAAACTAGGGGGTTCTCCAACAACTTTCATTGCGCGGGAAACACACAGCTCGCCGCCCGTACCAGCAATAACGATCAGGCTAAACAGAATGAGATGCGCCAATCTAAACCTGCTCCGTCGTCCGAGGATTTGTACGGCCAACCACAAAAACGCCTAAGCAAATCACTGCTATACCGGCCCATCGCAAGTGTGAGACTTTTTCGTCCAACATCAGATATCCGAGTAGCGCAACCACGCCATAGGCAAGTGAAGATGCAGGCTGAACGAAGCTATAGTCCGCCCACGAAAGCACCAACATATAGGCTATGAAGAATGTAATCAGTGAGCCGATTCCCAACCAAATCGATCCAGAGCTAAAGATATTCAACCCTGTGTGGAATAGCTGAGAAGGCGGCCAAATCGCGGGGTGACCGATATGCTTCATCCCCTTTCCAAGGAGTACATTTCCCAGTGGACCAGCAACTACCATCACTGCTATTAGAAAATAAGTCTTTAAATCAAAAGGCTTGTGTGGTGTCATCAGCTCAGTTCGCAATTACCCGATTCGGAGTGCATCTGTTAATTCTAATAGCGATCTCGGATCGGATCGTTACCTAATATCAGAAGTTCTCGACAGCGCGGCTCAGCGTTGTCCGGGCACAGTGGACTTGGCTTCATAAAGAAGTGGCTTACCAGATGTGGTGATACCATGATGGTGGTTTCTTTAAACCATTCAGCATGTCGTGCTTTTCACCGGGGCGTGCGTGGAAGAGGCATAGATACTTGTGCGGCATTGTTGGATTCACAACCAAGGCCTGGAGCTCTGACGAAGAGCGCATACGGAGTGCGACGAATACCCTTATTCATCGTGGCCCGGATCAGCAGGGAGTATTTCAATCGAGAACTTGCTCCCTTGGTGCAACCCGTCTCAAAATTGTTGACCTCACGTCCGGGGACCAGCCGATTTTTTCCGAAGATCGGGACTCAGTAATCGTCTTCAATGGTGAAATTTACAATCACCTTGAAGTGCGCCGGGAACTCGAATCACTCGGACGCCGCTTCAAAACACATTGTGATACGGAGACCTTTCTTCAGGCATTTCTTGAATGGGATGCCGAGTGCTTCAAGCGACTGCGAGGCATGTTCGCGGTAGCCATCTGGAGCGACTCCAAACAGCGTCTGGTGTTGGCACGGGACCGCATAGGCATTAAGCCACTTTACATCGCCGAGCGGGGCGAGGATATATTCTTTGCTTCGGAGCTGAAGGGAATTCTGATTCACCCTGAAATTGAACGCCGGCTTAGCCTGGAGGGGTTGGACTGTTATCTGTCCATGAACTACGTGCCGTCTCCATGGACTCTGGTCCAAGGAATCGAAAAGCTGCCACCCGGTCACTGGCTCGAATGGAGGGACGGCCGCACAAGCAAGCATGAGTACTGGCGTATTCCAAATATCACGCCAACGCCACAATCGCTCGAAGATGCAAAGGTTGAACTGGACCATCTGTTGGACAAATCTGTTCGAGAACATCTCATGTCCGATGTTCCTATGGGAGTCTGGCTCAGCGGGGGCGTAGACTCTTCGACCGTATTACATTATGCCGCACAAGCGTCAACTTCACAGCTTAAGACCTTTTCGATCTCTTTCAATGGGCATAGTTTCGATGAGTCCCCATACATCCGCCAAGTAGTCAACCATTACGGGACAGTTCATGAACAGTTAAATCTGACCGCAGGCGAAGACTTGGAGGGAGCCATTGAAGACATTTCCTACTATTCTGATGAACCAAGCGCAGATTCCGGGGCATTGCCGGTTTGGTTTCTTTCGAAACTCTGTAAGAAAAGTTGTACGGTCGCCTTCAGTGGCGAAGGAGCGGATGAAATCTTCGGCGGTTATCTTACTTATCGCGCAAACCGTATTGCGGCCCCGTTTAGAAATCTGCCATCTGCCGCAATTGACCTTTCTCTTCGTGCCTTACGGTTCTGGCCAGTTTCCAACGAGAAGATCAGCTTTGAATATAAGCTTAAGCGTCTCCTCCAAGGCAGTCTCATGCCGCCGGAAAGAGCGCACGTGTATTGGAATGGAACCTTTTCTGAAGCAGAAAAGGCCAGTTTGCTGCGGGTTCCACTACCTGGGGCTCTTAGCGATGTGCTTGCTCGTCTGAGAGCAAGTCTACCGGGAGATGGGATTGCACCTTTCCTTGAGTTCGACCAACAGCACTACCTTCCTGACGATATCCTGGTTAAGTCCGACCGCGTGAGCATGGCCCACGCCATAGAGGTCCGTCCTCCTTTCGTCGATCACCGCATCGTAGAGTTTGCCGCTAAATTGCCGATGGACTTCAAAATCCGCGGTACACGCCAAAAATATCTTCTCAAGGAAGTGATGAAGTCTAAATTGCCTGCCGCAATCGTCCAACGCGAGAAGATAGGCTTCGATATTCCTACACACGATTGGTTTCGAGGGCCGCTTCGAGCTATGTTGATGGAAACGCTGACGGCGGCAGAAGCAGAACACTCCGAGCTGTTCGACTTCGAAGTGATCCGAAGTTATACGCAACTGCACTTAAACAGGCGCATAAACGTCGGCTATCACTTATGGGGATTAGTCATGTTATTTCTATGGATGAAACGATGGAATATTCAGTCAACACCATCACCAACCGTCAGGGGGCACGTGCTAATAGCCGAGTTGTAAGCTTGTTCCTTGGCATTTTTATGTGTCTAATGGCCGCGGCTCATCGAAGAGCAACTTTGCCGCAACCAAAGCATTCAATCTAACGTCGAAATATGTACACTTATGGCTACTAATTGGAGGAAACATGCGGATTGCTGTTCTCGGTGGTGATGGTTATTGCGGTTGGGCCACTGCCCTATATCTTGTAAGTAAGGGGCACTCCGTTGCGATCATCGACAACTTCGTCCGCCGTCAATGGGACTATGAACTCGGCGTTCAGACACTAACTCCGATTCGACCTCTCTCTGAGCGATTAGCGGCCTGGCATCAGCTGACAGGGATGGCAATCGAGCTCTTCGTTGGCGATGTAGCGGACTATGACTTTCTTTCCTCTACGATCAAGACCTTTCAGCCCGAAGCCGTCGTCCATTTTGCGGAGCAGAGGTCGGCGCCGTACTCGATGATCGATCGAAAGCATGCAATCTACACCCAAACGAATAATGTGGTCGGTACCCTGAACCTACTTTTCGCTATCCGTGAGTTGCAACCGGAGTGTCATATCGTCAAGTTGGGCACGATGGGGGAATACGGAACGCCAAATATCGACATTGAAGAAGGGTTTATCACGATCGAGCACAACGGTCGTAAAGATACACTCCCTTTCCCGAAACAGCCGGGCTCTTTTTATCACCTCTCAAAAGTACATGACAGCCACAATATTATGTTCACTTGCAAGGCCTGGGGGTTGCGAGCCACCGACCTGAATCAAGGCGTTGTGTACGGTACGGTTACTGACGAAGTCATGATCGACGAGGCACTCATTAATCGTTTTGATTACGACGACGTATTTGGTACGGTGCTTAATCGCTTCTGCGCTCAGGCGGCAATTGGCTACCCGCTCACGGTATATGGACAGGGTGGGCAGACGCGTGGATTTCTCGACATCCGCGATACCGTCCGTTGCGTCGAACTAGCCTGCCTGAATCCCGCCAAGCCGGGCGAATTTCGAGTCTTCAATCAGTTCACCGAGCAGTTCTCGGTATTGGACTTGGCCCTCACTGTTCAGTCGGTAGCTGGCCAGATGGGCATGAAGGTAGAGATCGACCATCTTCCCGACCCACGCGTCGAAGCCGAATCGCACTACTATAACGCACGGCATTCCAGACTGACCGATCTGGGACTAAAGCCGCACATGCTCTCAGATTCGCTGGTTGATTCGCTCATTGGCATCGCCGTACGCTATCGGGATCGCATCGATCCTTCTCTGTTTGCGCCGCAAGTCAACTGGCGAAACACTCAAAACGAGCGGCGTATCATTAGTGAAACGAGCAAACAGCCGCATCTCGCAAAAGATACGGCATAGAGGTCCACTGGGCGTGGACCTTCTCCCCGATGCGCACTCAAAGTAGCGGGACAAGTTCGCCGTTACGCATCAGGTAGTCGCGTCCTCGCCACCGGATACTCTTACGCGTAAAACTTGTCAGCCAGATCAAGGTGGCCATCCCGTCCCACAAAGGAATAAGCGCCAACTTCTTCCATACGCCTCGCTGTTTGAGTCCCCAGGAACCAACCATTACGGTAAGAAAGACGCGGACGATTAGGTATCCACCGAAATAACTCGCGGCAATACGCGGTGTAGGACGAAGTGCGACGGCAACGATCGCCCATGGTAACCCCAGCGTAAAGATAAGACCGAGATGACCCCATGGACGCATATGCCGCATCACTGTAATCCAGCGCAGACGTTTATAAAACAGTTCGCCTAAAGACTGATAGTCTGCGACCGTTGAAATAGTGTAGGGAAGGAGTTTCACCTCATGCCCTTGTTCGGCTATCAATCGCCCAACCCATAGGTCGTCCGCTGGACGGTTCTCGATCGAGGCGTAGCCGCCAAAGGCTTGAAGCCGCGTACGAGTCGTTGCAATCGTCGGACCCAGTGCGAATTTCACTCCATCCAACTGCTTAGCTACAAGAATCCCCGGGTAGAAATCTGAAACCATTCCAATATCCTGCAACCGCTGCACCCACGTTGATTCTTCGGTGGGCACGTAGAAGCATGTAACCGCTCCATTCTTGGGATCTGCCAAAGGCGCAATTACTTTTCGCAAATAGTCCGGCTCAACGCGAACATCGCTATCGCTAATTACAAGGTGTTCATGAGAGGCTTCTTCCACAAGTCGTGCCAGCTTCGCTACTTTGTCATTAGTCGCAATGCGGCCTGACCCAATCACAATTCGAATCTGACGCTCCGGAAAATCGCGAACGAGACGCTCCAATACTGGGAACACAGGATCACTTGTGTCGCCGACGCAGAACAGAATCTCGTAGTTGGGATAATCCTGTCGGCAAAAGCTTGCAAAGTTTTCATATGCCTCCGGATCAAGCCCCCGCACGGGCTTCAGGTTACTCAGCGGCGGCAAAAAGTCATCTGCCGTGGCGCCTTCATTTCTCGTTGTCAAGAAAAATCTTAACGAACTAAAAATCGCAATAGCATAGTAAATGAACGGGATTGCCGCAATGCCAAGGAACACATCTCGCGTTAAAAGGGTAGTCATTAAGCACCAAAAAGCAGACTTTCATTTAGTGTAGCGTGAGCTGATACCAAATCGCTGCTTCGAAATTTAGGACATTCAGAGGTCATGCTGTACCGTAAATTCAAAGCAACTATGCCACTTTTGCCTGCTGCTTGACGTTATACAAGAGAACTCGGAAATTGAGCCTACCTCTGCTTTGCCAACATCGTTCATATTCACATGAACGATGTTATTGTCTTTAGGCAAGGATCTCGGCAAGACTCCGTGCTCAAGATGCCCCATTTATTTGCGAAGGAGAAGCAAATTTGGATCTGCGCAGAAATACTCAGAACCTTAAACTTTGGTCGATAACGCCTCTCGTTGTTGCATTCGGCCTAACATTGTTTGTTCCAAAGTTGGCGTTGGCACACGCAGTATTGGTGAGTTCTCAACCGAGCGTAAACAGTACGGTCTCAGGACCGGAGATCACAGTTCGTCTCAAATATAATTCACGGGTCGATATGGGACATTCGACCCTGACATTGCTCGATCCTGACGGAAAAGTGGAGAAAGTCGCGATCGAGAGCGAGCCCGAGCCCGGGGTGCTGGTCGCCAAGTTGATCGGACTCGTCAAAGGATCTTATATTTTGCGCTGGCAGGTTCTGGCTACAGATGGACACATCACGCGTGGCAAAGTTCCCTTCCAAGTAGAGTGAGACTAATACCTTGATCTGGTTCCTTCGCGATATTGATCTACTGAGTGTCCTAGCACGCGCGGCAACGCTCGCCTTCGAAGCGTTGTTGCTGGGGGGCGTGGCCTTTCTGCTTGTAGTGGTGCTCCCGGCTAGAGCTAGCGCGGCAGTCGAAGACTTTTGCCGTCGCGGTATCCGAGTGGCGGCACTTTCATTAGTGGTTGGCGAGCTTGCCATGGTCTCCTTATCCGGCGCTCTTCTCATCAGTGGCTCTGATTTGACACTCAGGGATGTGATGACCACCAGCTTCTTCCGCGCTGATTTCTTCGCGATCCTGTTCGCGATTGGACTTTGGATCTGCTCGCGGTTCAAAAGTAATAAAGCGACAATAGCGTCGGCCCTTTTAAGTCTTCTATTGCTGGCATCTACAGTGTCCACCAGTCATGCGGCGGCACGCATTGACCAACGCATTCTGTTGGCATTCCTGACTGCGGCACACCACCTGGGTACAGCCGTTTGGGTAGGCGCAATGGCCTACCTGTTGATCTCCCTAGGCCGCGTCGAAGACACGCACGAGGCTCGTCAGTTGACTCGGCGCTACTCCAGAATGGCTCTGTTCGGCGCAGTGATACTCGTATTGGCGGGCGTTGGTATGGCTTGGTTCTACGTGGGATCGTGGGGCAACGTATACACCACCGCATACGGCATCATGTTGGTTGCCAAGATCTATCTTTTCCTGGCGATGATTGCACTCGGTGCCGGAAACTGGTTCCTGGTGCGGCGTCTGGCCAGCGATCCTAAACCTTTGCTGGCGCGACTGCGACGCGTCGTCGAGGCGGAGGTTTGTTTTGGATTTCTCGCGATCTTAACGGCGGCTTCGCTGACCGCACAGGCACCCGCGGTTGATGTTGCCGCTCAGGATAGGCTCACATCCCATGAGATCTACGTGCGCCTGCACCCGGAGCTACCGCGCATGAGCAGTCCGCCCTTAGCTGCGCTTGCTCCTCCGAGTTCACTCGCAGTAGCCGTCCAGGACAGCCAATTCGTTCCTACTGTCGGCAGCGACGATACCGACAGAGCGTGGTCGGAGTACAACCATCATTGGGCAGGGCTCATTGTGCTCATCGCGGGGCTGCTGGCGCTGCTCAGCCGGTATCGGGCAATGCGTTGGGCCCGTTTTTGGCCGCTGAGTTTTGCCGGTTTAGCCGTCTTTATATTGCTGCGCGCTGATCCGGAGAACTGGCCCCTGGGGCCGCGGCCCTTTTGGCAGAGCTTCGCCTCGCCTGACGTATTGCAACATCGTGTCGGGGCACTCCTGATCGTGGTCTTCGCAGCATTCGAATGTGCCGTTCAGGCAGGCAAGTTAAAAGTGAGATGGGCGTCCTATGTTTTCCCTGCAATATGTGGTCTCGGCGCTGCGCTGTTGCTGACACATGAGCATTCGGCCAGGGACGTGAAAGAAGCAATGCTTGCAGAGATGAGCCATACCCCGGTCGCCCTGCTCGGTATGACGGCAGGTTGTAGCCGATGGCTGGAACTACGTTTGCCCAAGAGCCGCATGGCTACGATCGCCAGTTATCTATGGCCAGTGTGCCTGGCACTGGTCGGCTATATCTTGTTGAATTATAGGGAGCTGCCATAGCGTAAAAAACGCCAGACAGCCCCATTATGATGCGGCATCGCGTTTCGATGGCATATTACATCCACCGGCCAAAACCTACTAGAGCGGTTCTGCTGAGACAGCGGTGAGATTCAGTTCGATAGTTTGAGAGCCAAGACGCGGATGGGTTGCTGTTAGCCGAACCCTTCCTTCTTGTTCCTTCGCTCGTAACCAGACGGCACCGGTTCCTCCAATCAACGCGAACGGATTGTCTCCGATCAAGCTTGCAGGACCTTCCAGTTTGAATACGACAGGGTCGTTCGCATAGGTACGCATGGCCCCAAACTCGTCTGTTACCCGCATCACAACGCGTGTCGTATCAGCTCCGTCAGCATAAAGCGTTGTGTCGTCAGCAAGCAGGGCAAACTTCTGGTCGACGCCCAGCCCGGACAAGATTTTAGACGTTACCTGCTTCCCTTGAAGGTAGCCATCGATCCTGAGGTCGCCCCAACCATGCCGGTTACTGCGTTTTACTTGGCTGCGATCGAGTATGAATGGTGGATACTTCAGGTGATCAAACTCCCCTCGTTCGGGATCGAGTTCCGCGATCAGGTCCCATGGGCTCGACGCAGCGCTGTCGGCACGTTCATAAAACTTCAGGTGGTCACAATTCGAGCAGACGACGGCCTTGGTGAAATTGGTCGATTCATCACTGTTGGCCCAATGGAAGGCTGGTTCGAGAACAATTTCCTCTGACGGATCACATTGCGATTTATAGAAGCCGCCAGCAGGTTTGAGTTCGCGAAAGATGTCCGTCACACCGTGATAGCAGATGCGATCCCCCGCCCCGAAGTTTGCGTGCGTGTTGTAGTCGAAGGCACACCATCCGATTCCACCCGCATATTGGGGGTCGGATGCGAGTTGGTTATGGATACGGGCGTGCCGCAACGTGTGTTCACGCTGGCGCTCATCGTCGTCTGTCGTCTTGGTTGGAAAAGTATGTCCAACGAACTCGGTATTGAGATACAGAGGGTGATTCGGCTTTCTCAATGGGAAACCGAAGTCGTTGATAGTGAAGACATCCTCCAAAAGCTCCGACTCCTTGAAGTTGCGAATGCCGCCCGTCTGGCGCGTTTTATCTAGCGCATGCGCAAGTGCATTGGTGCGCGTATAAAAGCTGTGATCGTCTGGGGACTCATTGATTCGCACACCCCAGAGAATGATCGATGGATGGTTCCAATCCCGTCGTACCATGCGGCCAACGTTGTCAATAGCGACAAGCTTCCACGGTTCTGGGCCGATGTGTTGCCAGCCCGGAATCTCCTCAAGCACAAGGAGACCAATTTCGTCACAGCAATCCAAAAAATGCCGGGACTGTGGGTAATGAGAGGTTCGAACAATGTTGCAGTGGAGGGTATGGCGAAGAATCTTCGCGTCCTGGCGCTGTATGCGGGCCGGCATGGCCTGGCCTACGAAGGGAAAAGTCTGGTGACGATCAAGGCCTCGCAGCTTAACGATCTTGCCGTTCAGTGAAAAACCGTGATCAGTGAAAGTTGCTTCGCGGAAACCGATACGACGGGAGTCCTCATCCATGATCTTTCCGGTATGCCGCAAACGGACTCGAACGGTGTAAAGGTTTGGAGTTGCAATATCCCAGAGCTTTACTCCATCAATCTCCTTGAAAGACAGCGTCTGCTTCGCCGGGTCGTCGACACTCTCCGTGCTCGAGTAGACCGGAGCGCTTGTGGTCGGGTCCGCTCCTGCGTTTGGATCACTGCCCGCTGATACCTTAACAGTCTTACTTGTCTTTGCGAGAGTACGTTCTCCATCGAGCAACTCTGCTTCAAGAACCAGATCACCGTGAGGGGGCGCTCCTGCCAAAAAACAGTCCACATCGAGCGAGGGCTTGCCGTTTAGCACGTTCTTTGGATGAGCGAAGATATTGTCCAGATAGAGACTCGGAACCACGCGTAACGAGACTTCGCGGTAGATGCCGCCGAAGGTCATGTAGTCGATTTCGTTGCCGAACGGTGGGATGTCGTTTCTTTCGGTGGAGTCTAACTGCACTACGAGGACGTTCTCTCCGTCTTTCTTGAGGTGTGGAGTTAATTCAAAGGAAAACGGGGTGAATCCGCCTTTGTACTCGCCGAGCGATGTGCCGTTGATCCATACCGTTGACGCTGTCATAGCACCTTCGAAGTCTACAAAGATACGTTTACCCGCCGAATCAGGCGGGGTCTTGAAGCGGCGGCGATAGGTTGAGATGAACTCGTAGTCCTTGTCGTCGAAGCTGTGCCATGGAAGGCTTATGTTCGTGTGTGGGATGACTACTTGCTCGAAGGAAGAGTCGTCAAATTCGGGCGTTTCGGCTCCGGCGACTTTGGACGGGTGGTATCGCCAGCCGCGGTTGATTGGCAGAATCGCTCGTCCGTACGTGGGAAGTTCTTCGGCGAAGGCTGAAACGCCTGGTAGTGTCGCTGCTGCCAGTAGAGTTCCTGTTGTGCGGAGAAAATCGCGTCTATCCATCAAATTTAACAAAATCGGCCATGACAAATTCTACTTACAAACAGGGCTAGCTGGTGGGTTGAATGCATTCATTTTTTGAGTTTTATGCGTTCGCTACAGAGCCTTAGAGAAAGCAAAAAGACGACATTTAAATGAGAATAGTTTGACGGTTTTTTTTAGCGGATGGGTTTGCGTGTTTTGCCGGGGTTTTTAGGAAAAACGAGGGTTAAAACGTGGTGTTTTGATGGTCAATTTGTGGTGAGATGTGTGGTGAACGTGGTACTTAAGCAACCATGTTTTGGGCGCTAAAAAATGTGACACCTATTCTGGATTTATTTTTGGGCTTCCCGTTTTGGGATTCGCGCGCAGCTTAGGAATTTGGAGGCACCAGATTTTGGTGTTGCGTGTGGTCCAGCGCGCTTGACATCGAACCACGGAACAGTTGTGTCATTGGTTGGAGAGCTAGCTCTTGCGGTCAATATTATCCAGCTATCCAGTAGCTAATGAGAGCAACCCTTGAAGATCGAGGGCGGAGTTTGACTCTGTGCCTCGAGGTAAGGACGGGGCAATCACTAGGGCCTGACTATGGCCTTCAAACCACACCAGAAACCTGGACTGCTCTGATTGAGGGAGCCTCTGCTGGTTAATCCACTGATAGTAGGCAGCCATGTCCGCATCAACCAGGGAGCCGACAGGATCGACTTCAAGATTCCCCCCACTGCCAGACAGCAGTTCGTTCATTGGCCTTTGCCGTTGCCGTGGTGCAAAGCGGACTAGCAGGGTTTGGGCCTGCGCTCGTCGCAATACCTCGCGTGTCGTCCATTGAACGAAGGTCGTGCTGAATATCTGCGTCCCAGATCCCTCTGTGAGCAGCTTGACCTGGAAACGTTCCATTAATTCGTCTCCTGTTTTTCCGATCCCCAGATCTGACGGGGACAGACGCGCCATGTGGGTGCGCAGTTCCTCGGGCCCCATGCCCGGCTTTGCAATTTCGGTCTGCATGTTCTTCAACAACGCGGCGCGTACGGGCTCCATCTTTTGAAACGAGATACAGCTAAGAGAAGAACTGTGATCGGCTGCCTGCCCTCCATCGACATACCAGTGCCCGTATGGAAGGGGATGAGCTTTTGCCCTGGCTTCGACTCCTGCCAGTAAAACTTCCACTCCGTTTTCCGGCTTGATCTGCTTGAAATAGGTGCCGTGCTTGCGAAGGTTGAGAAAAAGCGGCGCGTCATACGAGGCAACACCTTGTCCGATGATCACGACTCCCAACCTGTGCATGGCTACTGGTTCGAGTGGTGCCGCTTTTTGAATACGACTTCCGTAGACGACTGCTGCCTCGCGGAACGCATCCAGCTGGTGAGTTGTCCACAAGTAGGCCGATAGCTGTTCGACAAACTGCGCTGGCTGATTGATCCAATCAAGTTTCTCGAGTTTCGGTGAGAGCGAAAGTTGCGAAAACGATTGAAACCAATCCTTGAGCTGCGCCGGCGTCAGCGAGCTAAGAGTGGCAAGTTCCTGATCGATTGCAGCGCGTTCTGCGGGGAACTTGAAGTCATAGTCGATGACCTCTCGCAGCAGACTTGGCACGAAGCTGAGCGGCAACTGTTGCAGTGTGCTCAGTTGAGCTACGGCGAGCTTCCCTGCTTTGGGCGGATACCCGGCAAACTGTTCGGCTTTGAGATCGCTTGGCAACATGACTACAACAACTCATGAATCGGAGCGCCTTGTGACAGCTTCGGTGAGAAGCCCATCATTGCGCCGAGGGTTGGGACCAGATCGATCGATTGCAATGGCCGGTCATATACCATTCCCGGGCGCACACCTGCGCCGAGGGTCATCATCCAGGTGGTGCGTGACGCTGCATCCCCTGTGCGATGATGCTGAAATCCATTTCCGCCTGCGTCCTCGTCAGCGTCACGTCCAAAGTCAGGGAGAACGAACATCGTCGTATTCCCCGCATATTCGGGTTCTGCCTGAACCACCTTCCACAGCTCCGCGCAGAGACGGTCTGTGCGTCGAATAGCGTCGACGTAGAGCGAGTAGGCACCTGAGTGAGCGATATCGATATCGTGCATTGTGATCCAAAGAAGATTGGGTGACTCCTGCTGCATGAGACGCTTCGCGACGTAGATAGAAAGTTCATCGGGGCTCGAGATCGTTCTTGCATGCGCCATGAAATCATCGACGGAAAGCTTCAATATTTTTTCCATCTGTTGGAGTTCAAATTCGCCCCCTCCGATCTGCGGTGCGTACAGGGGAGTCTCGTAGTTGTCATGCAGTAGATGGTTGTAGTCGGTGGTGGATCCGGAGGTTGCGGCGCTCAGTAGATGCTTTGGCAGGATGACTTTCGCGCCAAGACCCGGTCCATAGGAACGGTATTCGCTCTCGCCAATTCGATTGAAGCCGTTGCTGGGAGCTACTACCCATGCACTGGAGGACGGACGATTCAGATCCTTGCGAAAGTATTCAAACACGGTTGGATGTTCGGGTGGAACAGCCGAGAAGTTGTTGAGTGTTTCGTAGACGCCGGTCGCAAGACTTGCGGTCGCGACATAGTGACCTAGTATTCCCTGATTCATCACCTGCGTGAAGAAGCTTGATTGGGGAGCCAACTCCTGGAGCATGTGCGGAATATTCTGCTGCCCATCCGGCGCGAATGTCTCCTGATCGCGAGCTCCTCCGCCAAAGGTAATGACGATGATCTTTCGCTTCTTTGCTGCCGCCTCTCCATACACAAATGGGCTGGCGCTCGTGAGTGTGCTTCCTAGTGCCAGTCCAGCCGTAGTTCGCAAAAATTCGCGCCTGGTGACGCCCAAGTGACGGGCCACTTCGTGCCGTGCTGGAACCGCTTTACTGAATGATGAAGCCTTCAACTGAAATCCACCTTATGACCTTTCGGTCTCGATCGTTCGCTTACTTGTTCGTCGCAGATGCCTGCCTCATGGCTTGGTGACAGATGCAGGTTTTGCCGAGTATACGAACTGTTGCACCTCGGCCCTTTCTTTGTCGACTGCGGCCATATGTTGCGCCTGAAGTTGCTGATAGACGGCGAATTCCTTCTGTGCCTGATCCTTCTGTCCGACTCGGACATAGTATTGGCCAAGGCGGTAGTGAGCATCCGGGAGATTTGGATTCAGCTCCAATGCTCGTTGATACTCCGGCAACGATTTGGCTGACTCGTGTTGATCCGCGTAGAGGATGCCTAACTGCAAGTGTGCGTCGGCGAGTGTTCCATCTAAGGCAATCGCCTTTTGCAGCAGGGACTCCACTGCGTGGAAATCTACACTGGTTTCTTCCAGCCGTTTTCCCTTCCATAGACTCACTGCGTAATAATACTGAGCCAGTGCGTTGTTTGGCTGTAGCTCTGAGTAGCGACGGAACCTTTGGATTACACCATCGGCCTGGTCTGGAGAACTAAGGTAGGACTTGGATAAAAACAGATAGCAGCGGGCATCGGTTGGGTCGAGATCCGCGGCCGTTAGCAAGGACTTGATCGACTCCTCATAGTTACCTCGTGAGTACAACGCCATTCCCAAGCCGATCAACAGCCGAGGAGACTTCGGGTAACGCTGGCTCGCAAGCTGAAAGACCTGGATGGCTGGCTCGTAGGTCCTGTGGAGAAGGAGTTCGCTTCCCAAGGTAAAGAGGTTGTCCTCGCTGGGATCCATTTGAGCGGCAATTTGAAACTCGTTCGCTGCGTCGAGAAATTTTTCGTCTTTCTCGTCGATCTGTCCCAGCAGGTTGTGCAACTCTCCAGTGTTCTTTTGCGCCATGATGCTCTGGATAAGTTGCCGCGCATCGCCAGATCTTCCTGTCAGGAAAAATGCCAGAGCAAGATCGTAACCATTGTTGTAGGAAGAGGGATTGATTTTCTGTGCCTGTTCGAGGAGAGGAAGTGCATCGGCAATCTTGTTGGACTGAAGATAGAAGTCAGCGAGGTTGTGGTTGGCGTCGAAGTCTTGAGGCGCGAGTGCAAGCGCCTTACGGAGTTGCGCTTCGGCCAGATCCAGCTTCCCAGAGTGGGTGAGGTTCGCTGCCAGATTCGTTCTAGCGATTGCTGAATCCGGTTTCAACCGGACTGCTATTTCGAGGTGCTTTAGAGCTTTGGCATCGTCTGACTGCGCGGCATAGACGAGCCCCAAAAGCTCATGGACCTCAAAGCTCTGCGGGGCAGTGGGTAGAAGGTGTTCTAGCTGGGTAGCGGCTTCGGCAAAGTGGCCTGCGTCGTATTGCGCTTCCGCAGACTGGAATTGGCGACCCAGATTCTGGTTGGGCTTGTCTGGTTTGGATTGCTGGGCTTCGGCCGTCGCAGAACTTACGCAGACCAGCGCGGAAGAAAAGACCAGCAGCCAAAACCGAGCCCGCGTGCTCATACTCCACCTCTGTGATCGATGCGTGTGTTAGCTACACGCAGAAAGACACCCTTGAAGCCACTTGATTCTGTGACTTCAAGGGTGTCTTCCATCTTAGCTTAGAAGTACAGTTTCAGAGCGAACTGAACCTGTCTTGGAGCAGTACGAGTGGATCCGATTTCACCGAAGGTGTTGCTGGTGAAGTTGCCCGAGCCAGAGATCCCGACTACGCCGTTTCCGCCGAAGTTAGGAGCATTGAAGTTCGGGTGGTTGAAGATGTTGAAGAACTCAGACCGGAACTGCATCGAGAACCGTTCGGTAAGCTGGAAGGCCTTGAACGCCGAGAAGTCAAAGGTCTTGATCGGCGGTCCAGTGGTCGTTGCTGGGTTGCCTCCCAGAAGAGCGGCACCAGTTGCAGGGATGCATCCGGCTGTTCCCGACTGACCAAGCGGGCAAGGCTGCTGGAACGCGTTTGGATTGCCAAACCAGCTCAGCTTATTATTCCCGTCCAGATGCAGACCGAGCTTCTGACTCTCTCCGGGAACATTGATATCGTCGCAGTTCGTTCCTGAAGTAGTCGCGGTCGGGCAGCTGAGAGTGATCGGTTGGCCGCCCTGAAGAGTCACGATCCAGTTAGCACTCCAACCACCGATGACAGCGTTGGTGAGCTTCCCTGAGTTGGCAAGGAACTGCTTGTCCTTGCCGAATGGAAGGCTATATCCGCCGCTGAAGTGGAATACGTTGCGGATATCGAAGGCTGCGAGGGCGTTGTCAAAACCGATACCAAGCCCCGGTACTGCCGGTGCACGGAATCCGCCGACGCTACCGCCATTCAGCAGATCTCCGGCATCGGAGAGTGTCTTCGACCAAGTGTAGGTGGCAAGGTAGCTTAGCCCATGCCAGGGAGCCTGCTCGAGCTTGGTTTGCAGGCCGTTGTAGTTACTGCTTCCAATCGTTCGCTGATAACTGCCGTTACGCGCGAAGTCAGGAAACGGAATTGCGGCTACACCAGTAACTGGATCACGTTTTGTAAGGTCTGTACCGGCTGGATAGAGCTGAGACGGATTGTTGTTGCCAATGCCCGTCTGAAGATTCCAGGCATTCGTAAAGACATATCCCACTGTCGCACTTAGTGTGGGCGTCAAAGCAAATTGAGCAGTGAGGTTCGAGCTCAAAGTGACTGGGGTTTGGTAGTTGAACTGAAGTCCCTGCAGATTGAGCCCGGCCCCATTGACCTGGGTAGGTGTGAAGGAGAGACAGGAGAAACCAGACTCAAAGGTCGCGGTTCCACCAGGGCCGCCTGTCGGGCATCCGGCGAAGGGTGTACCTGCACTGACGGGATTGACTGCACCCTGGATCTTGATAGTTGAAGTTGTAGACGAAGGGATAGTTTTCACCGATGTTGGGTCCATATCCCTGGTTTTCAAATGCGTTGTAGAACAGACCCACACCACCACGGAACACGAGTCTTTGGATTAGACCTGATATGCAAAACCTACACGTGGCGAGAAGTTGATTTTTTGCGTCTGCGACAGTCCCTTTCCGTATTTGTTGGTGAACTCGAGCGCAATTCCATCCTGGCCAACAGATCTGAGTGAAGCTTGCGGACAAGGCCCTGTCGCCCTTGCCGGTGGCCGGGATGAGGAAGTCGGGGTGCCCGTTCGGGGGTGCCATCCGGAATGAAGTTGGCCTGGGCGCCATTGGATTCACCGAGTGGCCCGAAGTAGTCAAAACGCAGACCAAGGTTGAGAGTCAGCTTGGGAGTTGCCTTCCAGTCATCCTGGAAGTAGGCCGCGAAGTAGTTTTTCGTGTCATAGGTCTTGTTGATGTTGGAGGCCTGTACCTGATCGGAGCCTCCCGAATAATCGACTCCGCCCGGAACGGTTGACAGCTTTGGCTGCAAGAGGAACTGGGCTATGCCGGTGAGGTTTTGGTTGCTGTTGGGAACATCAGTGTAGGTACCGTTGTAGTCGAACTGGCCACGCGAATATGCCGGCTGCAGGGTTGAAAACTTTACGTGTTGATATTCGATGCCTGTCTTGAAGTTGTGTTTGCCATAGATCTTCGTGAAGTCGTCCGTGATCTGAAGAGTCTGGCTGACTTCGTCGGAGGGCAAGAAGTTGTTGCCGCCCAAGTTAGACAGGCCACCGAATGTGAAGCCGGGAAGACCGCCGTTTTCAGGCACCTGTGGGATGCCTTGAATCCCGAATTGAGCAGGTATCCCTAGAGTGTTGCCCTCAGGGCCGAACCGTGTGGTGTGAAGGTGGTTGAACCCAGCGCGTGCCACGTTGACCGCGGTTGGCGAGAACGCGTGGGTGTAACCCAACGCAGCCTGGTCGGACTTCGCAGTCTGGATGCCTTGCTGGAAGCCGCCTCCGTCTGCGATACCACCGAAGGGGCCAGGGATGAATTGCGGGTTATCCACATAGCTGAAGCGGAAGAATACCTGATTTTTGTCGCTGGGATTGAAGTCCGCCCGGACGTCGAAGGCATTGCGGTTCTGGGTCGACTTCGGCGATGATGAAAAGTTCGTGGTGACCCCTCCGCTGGTCGGTAAGGGATACAGGTTCAACAAGGCAACGGCGTTGGGATCGATTCGAGCGGTGGGAATCTGATTGAGGTTGCAACCGCTGGAAAAGTCCAGGGTCGCAGCGGAGCAGGGCGACCCAGGAGCGAGGAAGGGGTCACGAACAAAGCCATTTCCAACCGCCCTCGTTGTTGCCGGATCCAAGATTGTGCCGAGCGGTATGATCCGACCCAGGGCGTCCGTTTGGGTCTTGTCTGAAGGCGATCCGAAAGGTCGCTGTAACCGCTGTTGCGCTCCGTAAGAGTCGGCACACTAGCAGTTGAAGTATCGCCTTGGACGACTCGCAGGCCTTCGTAGTCACCGAAGAAGAAGATCTTGTTTTTTATGATCGGGCCGCCGATCGAGGCTCCGAATTGATTCTGGCGTAGCTCTGCTTTTGGAGTTCCAGTGTTATTTGAAAACCAGTCCGCTGCATCGAGCACATCGTTGCGAAAGAACTCCCATGCACTGCCGTGGATACTGTTTGTGCCGGTTTTAATCGTAGCGTTGAGAACAGCACCTGCTGCACGACCGAGGTCGGCGCTGAAGCCTGAGGTCTGAACTTTGAACTCCTGGATTGCGTCCACTGGAGGCAGAACGATGAAGTTCGTACCGTTCAGGAAGTCGACGGTGTCTGAGTTGTTGTCGATACCGTCCAACAAATAGTTGTTTTGCGAGGGGCGGAGACCATTGGCCGAGAAGGCGCCGTTCGCCGCATTGCCTCTGGTATCGGCCTGTGGTGTGTTTACGCCGGCACCAAGCTGCGCGAGGAAGGTGAAGTTACGACCGTTCAGAGGAAGGTCGTTGACTGCCTTCTCGCCGATGACCTGTCCAACCGATGCGTCATCGGACTGCAGTTGAGGCGGTGCGGTGGTCACTTCAACTGTTTCAGCCGAGGCACCCGTCTTCAACTGAATGTTTACCTGCAGGTGCTGGCCGACTTCCACCTTCAAGTTCTGCTGTGTCGTGGTGGAGAATCCCGGAGCGGTAACCGTTAGGGAGTAGTTGCCGATTCTGACGGGCGTGAAGATGTACTCGCCGCTGCCGTTCGTCGTGGATTCGAGAGACAAACCGACGTCCTTGTTCAGGAGGGTCACCTTGGCATTGGGGACAAACGCGCCGGTAGGATCCTGCACATTGCCGGCGACCGACCCCTGGTCGACCTGGCCGAATACGGCTTGGGTCTGCAAGAGCAAGAAAAGCAAGCAGGTAACGGTTATGTAGCCAAAACGTCGAAACCACTTTGTAACATTGCGATCAATAGCCATCCGAATAACCTCAGTTTTTTCGTTCCATCTTCATTGCGCGTTGCCGAACTCGTTGCGCTGATTGGGTATGGGCCCATGTTTCTTTTCGCTCTACAGGCGATGTAACCGGTTACTTCACTTCCGGGGAGGAATCTAGAACAACCAAACGACCGTTGTCAATCAAAAGGTTGAAATTATCGTCCGTACGTCGATGGACGTGCCAATATAGGTACGTTCCGCGCTTGACGAGACCGCTTTTTGGGGTTGATTCAGCCCAAGTGCTACCATGGCCGAGAGACGGAACCCCTTTGAAATGACGCACTCCCAGACTAAAAACCTTCTTTTTTCCCGACGGCGGCTTCTCAAGAGCCTGGGTTTGTCTCCAATGCTCCTCCACCCGGCTCCTTTCTATGCGTCCTCCTTCTTGTTTGGTCCGCCGAAGGAATCCCCGGATCAGGGCTCTGACTTCTCTTTCACCGACGTCCGGCTTACCCCTCATTACCCAGCAAAATCTCCTCTGGAAGATGTCCTTCGGCTAGTGCCGCCCGGTTCGGATGAGTTCATCACTGAGAGATATGCCTTTGAAATCGGATTACAACTCAACGAGTGGACGCGTGCTCTTGAGACATCGTCCCACGATCTTTCATCGCTAGCTCAATCGCTGGATTCCTCACTTCAGGCCTCGTCATTTGTTCCCATCGAAAGCAAGACGATGCGTTCGGGGAACGGGATCGATACCGTACGAAGACGCTTTGCTCCTGCCGTTATCCCTGGGCGCGAGAGATTTCTACATGAGTTCCAAGGTTGGTTGGGACCGGTATCGCGCATAGAGACCGCGGAGTTTGAAGTTACAGGCATCACGGAGATCGCGAGCGTTCCGCTTTTAGCTCGCTTGGATATTCGCTACAACATCGTTGCGGCTCGAGGCGATCAACGCCGTGAGGAGCGGGTTGGTTCGTGGCGCATGGAATGGTCGCATGACGAATCCAAGCCTGTTCCCAATGCCTGGAAGATTCACCGTTGGGAGATTGGTGAAGAGATTCTGAGTGTCACGAACGGGGCCGCTTTTGTCGACGTCACATCTCGCGCTCTGGGTGGAGTGGAGTCGTATACGAGCCAGATGCTTCGCGGATCCGACTATTGGCGCACGGTGCTGGATGGGGCATGCGGGATTGATGTTTACGGCAACAACGGTATCGCTGCCGGGGACTATCGACAACGATGGGTTCGACGATCTCTACGTCTGCCAGCCGGCAGGACTGCCAAACCGGCTCTATCGCAATCGCGGCGACGGAACTTTTGAAGACGTGACGGAAAGATCGGGCGTCGGAGTGCTGGACAACACCGCGTGCGCTCTGTTTGCAGACTTTCGAAACAATGGGCGTCAGGACCTGCTTGTGGTCTGCGGCAGCGGCCCGCTGCTGTTTCTGAATCAGAGGAGACGGGACCTTTGCTGTCAAGCGCGACGCGTTCAAGTTTGCAAGCCCTCCCCAGGGAACGTTCACCCATGCGGCCATCGCCGACTATGATCGCGATGGTCGGCTGGATATTTACTTCTGCCTGTACAGCTACTACCTGGGCCTGGACCAGTATCACTACCCGATTCCCTACTTCGACGCACGAAACGGCCCGGCCAATTGCCTGTTGCATAACGAAGGAAACGCGAACTTTCGTCGAGACGACCGAAGCGGCAGGATTGAATGTCGATAACGATCGCTACAGCTTCGCCTGCGCGTGGGGCGAATCCGGCTCAGGCGGCTGCCCGACCTTTACGTGGCGAACGACTTCGGGCGCAATAATCTGTATCGCAACGATGGCGACGGCACGTTCAACGCAGTTTCAGGCGAGGCCCATGTTGAGGATGTCGGCGCGGGCATGAGCGCGTGCTGGTCCGATTTTGACAACGATGGCAAGCAGGATATCTATGCCGCGAACATGTGGTCGGCAGCCGGCCAGCGAGTTTCGCCGCAAAAGCAGTTTCATGAGAGAGCTTCGGAAGACATACGAGCGCTCTACCGGCGTCATGCGCGAGGAAATGCGCTCTACCGCAACGAGGGAAATGGGGAGTTTGAAAATGTCAGCCAGCAGGCCGGGGTCGAGATGGGACGCTGGGCCTGGTGTTCGGACTTTTGGGATTTCGATCACGATGGCTACCCTGATCTGTACGTCGCGAATGGCTATATCTCCGCGCCGGAGCGAAAGGTAGAACGGAGTGATCTTGGCAGTTTCTTCTGGCGACAGGTGGTGGCGAAATCCCCCGATGATGCGACGCCTTCTCTCGCCTACGAGCAGGGATGGAACGCTCTCAACGAATTGATTCGCTCGGATAATCCTGGAGCGGCTACGAAAGAAACGTGCTGTTCGCGAACAACCGCGATGGCACGTTTTCCGAAGTTTCGGGTGCAGTTGGGCTGGATTTTCCGGAGGACAGCCGATCGTTTGCTCTCGCGGATCTCGATCATGACGGACGGCTGGAGCTCATTCTCAAGAATCGCAATGCTCCGCAATTGCGAATTCTTCACAACGGAATGAAGGACCTTGGCGATTCGATCGCATTTCGCTTGCGCGGGACAAAGAGCAATCGCGATGCGATCGGGACGGCTATTACAGTCGAAGCAGGAACGCTTCAGACAGACGAAGTATCTGCAAGCTGGATCCGGCTTTCTGGCACAACATTCGAAAGAGGTGTTCTTCGGAGTTGGAAAGCTGGGGGGGACGGTCCGGGTGTACGATTCGCTGGCCAAGTGGGCTGTCTCAGAGATTCGAACACTCTGCCAGTAAATCATCGAATCGAATTTGAAGAGGGTGCTGGACACCTTTGTCGCGAAGCCCTTCGCTGCAACAACCCCTGCATACGCACAAGCAGCGCCCTCGCCGGTGCTGGAACCGCTACCGACTTTAGTGGAAACCTGGCTGATTGAGCCTTTGCTGGCACCGGAGTTTTCTCTGCCCGATCTCGCGGGCAACATGCACGACCTTCGATCGTTGCGAGGTCAGCTTCGTGTTGCTCAACTTCTGGGCGACGACGGCGCCGCTCAGCCAAGATCAACTGCAACTCCTTCACCATCACCAGTCTGCGTTTACAGGCGGCCAGCTAAAGATCCTGGCCGTGAACGTTGACGAGACGGGTAACGTAGAGAAGGCCCGCTCGCTTGCTGCGCAGGAAAGACTTTCCTTTCCCGTTGCTTTTTGCAACGGAAGAAGTGGCGGGAATCTACAACATCATCTATCGCTACTTGTTCGATCGTCGCAGGGACCTTGCGATTCCGACCTCATTCCTGCTGGATAGAGAGGGAATGATCGTAAAGGTGTATCAGGGAACGATTCACCCGGAGCGTCTTCTTGCAGATGTAAGGGCCGTCCCGACTACATCGGCTGGCCGCATGCAGAAGGCGATGCCTTTAGGCGGAGTGCTTTATCAGGGAGGTTTCCAGCGTAATGACTTTACCTATGGAGTCGCGCTGTTTCAACATGGGTATCTGGAGCAAGCGGCAGAGTCCTTTCAGCAGGTCGTCGCTGCAAAGCCGGATGATCCCGAAGGCTATTACAACCTGGGAACGCTCAACCTGCGGAGAAATGACTTCAAGCAAGCGCGACAATATCTTCAGCAGACCCTGAAGCTACGTCCCAACTATCCCGAAGCATGGAACAACCTCGGAATGATGGCCGCGCAAGAGGGCCACCCGGACGAAGCCATACAAAACTTTCAGCAATCGTTGCTCTTGAGGCCAACCTACGCCATTGCACTTCTGAACCTGGGAAATGTCTACCGGCGACAGGGAGCTTTCGATAAAGCGCTGGAATGCCTAAATCATGCGCTTGAGCTTGAGCCTGACAATGCTGAGGTCAATTACAGTCTCGGCATGTTCTACGCCCAGCAAAACCAGATGCAGAGTGCATCGAACTACCTGCAGAAAGCAATCGAACTGCGCCCGGATTATCCTGAAGCGCTGAACAATCTTGGCGTTCTCTTTGTGCGCGGGCAAGATTATGCAAAAGCTAAGGAGCAGTTCGAAACTTGTATCCGTGTTGTCCCAACCTTCGATCAGTCCTATCTCAATCTTGCGCAACTTTATGCGTTGCAGAATGACAAGGGAAAAGCAATTGAAGTCTTGCAGGAACTGCTGAGGATGCAGCCTCAGAACGCTGGTGCCATTCAGACGATGGAGATGCTAAATAAAGCACCTTGATAGGCACTTCAAATGATGAGGTCTAGGGCATGATGTGCCTTTATAATCGCAGCCTATGAATCTTCCTCGCCGGCGTTTTCTCGGCTCATCTCTTTTTGTGCTTGGTAGTACGTTGGTTGAGACTTTAGCGACTCCACTTTGGCAGTGGAATGATCCAACACTTGTGGAAGCCGCGGTATCTAACCCCGTTCTACCTCAGGTTCAATTTGTAGACGTCGCACAGAAGGCCGGTCTGACGATCCCTAACGTGTGGGGTGGTGTTGACCACAAGCGGTCCATCATTGAGGCCAAAGGAAGCGGACTCGCTTTTTTCGATTACGACCACGACGGATGGCTGGACATCTATCTCACCAATGGAAATCGGCTCGATGCAAGTTGGCCGGCTGGAAAGGTGCCAACATCTCACCTGTACAAGAACAATCGAGATGGCACATTTACTGACGTCACGGAAAAGGCTGGATTGGCGGTTACCGGCTGGCAGACCGGCGTGTGCGTTGGTGATTATGACAATGATGGGTGGGACGATCTTTTTTGCACCTTATGGGGTCATAACATTCTCTTCCACAACAATGGGAATGGCACTTTCACGGATGTCACGCGCAAAGCAGGTCTCCATCAGGAACAGATTCGTTGGGGCGCAGGGTGTACCTTTCTCGATTACGACAGGGATGGTCACCTCGATCTTTTTGTATGCAATTACATCAAGCTTGATCCCGAGAAGATTCCCACCGCGGCTGATACGCACTTTTGCCAATGGAAGGGCGTTCCTATCATGTGTGGACCGCGCGGCCTACCCGGCGACACGAACATTCTTTATCACAACAACGGAGACGGAACCTTCACTGACGTTTCAGAGAAGTCTGGCATCTTGAAACCTGGGCCGCGATACTCCATCACTTCGGTCTCTTACGATTTTGATAATGATGGATGGCCGGATATTTATGTTGCGGTGGACTCTCAACCGAGCATCTTATTCCAGAACAATCACGACGGCACGTTCACTGATGTTGCTGTCATGGCCGGTTGTGCGTATAGCGATGGAGGCCACGAGCAGGCCGGGATGGGAGTCGCGGTCGCTGACTATGACTGCAGCGGCTGGTTCGACATCTTCAAGACTAACTTTGCGGATGACACCTGCAACCTGTATCACAACAACGGCGACGGCACTTTCAACGATGTTACGTTTGCGGCAGGCGTCGGAGTCAATAATCGCTATGTCGCATGGGGATGTGGCTTCATTGACTATGACAATGACGGATGGCAGGACATTCTTCAGGTGAATGGACACGTGTACCCGGAGATTGATAATTACCACTTCGATCAAACTTTCAAGAACCCGCGCCTGGTCTACAAAAATCTCGGCAATGGGCACTTCAAAGATGTTTCGTCGGAGATGGGGCCCGGCATAACTGAACATTTCTCCAGTCGAGGCGCGGCCTTCGGGGACTATGACAACGATGGAGACATGGATGCGCTGATTTTAAATATGAATGATGTGCCATCGCTCCTTCGCAATGATGGAGGAAACAAGCAAAACTGGATCAAGATCAAGCTTGTGGGAACCAAATGTAATCGCACAGCTATTGGAGCGAGGGTGCGGGTTATCACGGGGAAGCATATCCAAATGGACGAGGTTAATAGCGGTTCAAGTGTGATGTCACAGAACGACCTGCGCCTTCACTTTGGACTAGGAAAGCTAGACACCGTGGATGCGATCGAAGTCAAATGGCCGACTACGCAGAAGATCGAAAAATTTATGCAGGTCAAAGCGAACCAGATACTCACCATCCGCGAAGGCGATGGTATCGTCGGGACTTTGAAACCGATCCCAGCGCAGAGACTTTGAATTCTTGTATCTTTTATTGCGCCGGAGGCTGGGCCGGCTGCCCTTGCAGGGTAACTAGAAACTGCTTGATCTCGCGTCTCTGGCTTTCAACAGCATCCGCTTGCTTCTTTTCGATCTCGTCGTGAAGCAGGAATTCGCTTTTTGCCTTTGCCGACTGCCCTGTCCTATCGTAGGCAACACCAAGCCGATAGTGTGCCTCGCCTAACTGTGGGTCCGCTTTGATCGCGCTCATGTAGAAACCGATCGCCTTCTCATAGTTACGCCGCGAAGAATAGAGAATTCCAAGTTGGAGATAAGCGTCTACACAGTTGGGATCAAGCGCCACAGCCTTTGTGAGCAGAGCCTCTACCTTTTGCAAGGACTGCTGGTCGGCCGGCTGTTCCACCTGTTTCCAAACGGTCATCGCATAGAGATAATTTGCGAGAGAATTTCCGGGTTGTTCTTGCACGAATCGTGCAAGTTTCTTTTCTATGCACGGCAACCGAGTAGGCGCGGTTAGCTCTATTTTTCCCATAAAGACGTAGGGTTCGGAAGCTGCTGGATTGAGATCGGAAGCATCGCAGAGTCGAAGCGCCGCCTCGTCGTACAGAGCACCCGCAAAGAGAGAGGCACCGAGCGCAGTTAGCATTCGGGATGATTCTGGATATTTCTTTGCTCCATTTTTGAAAACCTCGACAGCTTGCCAGACTGCCCGGTGCAGTAGAAGCTCTGAGCCCCATTCAAAGTAGTTTTGCTCGCTTGGATCAAGACGAACAGCCTGCTCATCCTCGCGGACGGCAGCCAACGGATCGCCCAGCTTTTCGTCAAGTTCGCCTGCGAGGCGGTGCAGGTCTGCAGAGTTGTTGTGCGCTAGTAATTCCTGGACTAGTTGACGAGCCTGCGAGATGTCGCCCACCTCTCTGTAAGCCCGTGCCAGATCAAATGCGTTGCTAATCCTCGTCGGATCGATCTGATATGCAGTGCGCAACAACGGGATAGATTCCTGATACCTTCCGGTGTGGAAATAGAACTCACCAAGCTGATGATTTGCTTCGAAACTTTCAGGGGCGCTTGCACGAGCGGCAATCATGCTGCTCTCGGTCTTATTCCCTTTACTTGCGTTGCCCGGTAGAGCTGATCCGCTGGAGTTGGAACTATCAGGTTTGAGGGTGAGAGTTTCACGCGCAAGATCTTCACTCGTTCTCAAGGCGGAGTCCGATCCATGCCCTCCTACAGCTGTCCAGTCAACGACGCCTGCAATGGTGAAGTTTGGCTGATCGGAAAACTGCATCGTCTGGGAAGGCGACGGTGAAGATGTGCTCTGAGTCGGCTTCTTATCTCCGGGAGCTTCGAGGGTCAAATCGATAGTTTTTCGATCGCCCTTCCTCTCTGCAAGCACGTCGGTGTCATGACTTCTTTGCCCTGACTTTTCGGCGCGAATTGAATAACGGCCTATTGGGAGAGCCGTAAACGTAAAGACACCTGCAGCATTCGTCTTTGTCTCGCGGGTCTCGACGACACCTTTTTGCTCTAGCTTTACCGATGCGTCGCTTACTGAACTGCTCACGGAGTCGAAGACACGGCCTTGGATGGTGATTTCGTCCGAGTGTTCTGTATGGGATTTCTGAGCAGATGATGGCGAACCCAACATGGCGATCAAAGCTACAATCGCAAAAATAATGCCCAGGAAAAAGCGCGAGCCGCCATCTTTATAGGAGCATCGCGATCTTTGAGAAGCATTCGGGATGGAGTTGACTTCACTTACGTCACGCATTTTACTCAGCTGCCTCTTATCACTTATTTGACAGTCGTACATTCGTACGTGAAACCGTCTGCCATCGATCTTCTTAGAAGACCGTGGGTTACCTAGTTGGAGAGTGTTAGTCACATGCACAGGCCACGCACCATCAGATTATCGCGTCTGGTTTGGAGTGTGGATCCAGGAAACGTTACCAAATAGAGAGAAGTATCATCGTAACTTGAACAAATAATTAGACTTCCTAGCGAATCCGTGCCGGCTCTCAGACTAATTTTTATGATGACTTACTTAGCCCCTTATGGATCTGTGCCACTTCCTCGCCCCTTTGTATGCAATCGGTTACAGAGAGATCAAGATACCAATCAAATCCATCGCGTCGTTTCATACCGAGCTAGTTCGGATAGTTGCCTATGTCCGCCACACCAAGAAGAGTTGCGACTCGGAAGATAAATTTTTCGATGTGCGTCCGTACGGACTTACAACTTTGAGAAAGATTTTTTAAATGATGGGCTATAGTGACTGTGATCTTATGAGGTGCTGGAATGCATGCGTTGGTAGTAACATTTGCATTCACTATTGAGTCGAGCACAGAAAGGTAATGGATCCCAACCCGATACGTGAACATTCGAGAAGTAGCCAAAAAAGCTGGGGTCTCCACAGCCACTGTATCCCGAGTTGTAAATGGAACCGTTCCTGTCAGCGCCCAAATAGAGCGCCAAGTTCGCAGCGTCATCAAATCCCTGGGTTACTATCCCAATACGCATGCACGCACCTTGGGCTCCGGTAAGAGCCATATGTATGGCCTTATTATTTCAGATATTGCTAATCCATTCTTCCCGGATATAGCAAAGTGCTTCGAGCGTATTGCGGTAGAGCACGGGCAGGAACTTCTAATCGCGAATACCGATTACGAGCCAAAGCGAATGCAGGTATGCGTTCGCCGAATGCTCGAGCGCAAAGTCGATGGCGTCGCCATCATGACATCGGAGATGGATCTCAAACTCATCCAACTGCTCAACAGGCGTGGCGTCCCGATTGTCTTCCTCGATACGGGACGAGTGGGGCCAAATATCAGCAACATCTTCATTGACTACGTCAGCGGGATCGAACAAGCCATCGAGCACCTGGTTTCATTGGGGCACACGAGGATTGCTTTCGTAAGTGGTCCCCCCACTCTGGCGTCTGCCAAAATTCGCAGCGACGCCTTCATACTTTCTCTGAAGAAAAAAGGTCTGAAGTACAGTGCTGACCATATGCAAGTTGGTAACCATCGAATTGACGGCGGACAGAGCGCAATGACTCAGCTACTAAAATTACGTATGCCGCCAACCGCCGTCATGGCTTCGAATGACCTGACAGCGATCGGGATGATGCGCGCGATTCATGCCGCAGGTCTCAGCGTGCCAGACGATATCTCGGTGATGGGCTTTGACGATATCGAGATAAGCACCTTTCTACAACCACCGCTGAGCACGATTCGTGTTCCGCGCGCAGAGATTGCAGTGAGTGCTTTTACTGCTCTCTACGCGGCCAGTCACAAACACATCAATAATGGAACGGAGTACAAGATCTCAACGGAACTGGTCGTCCGGCAGACGACAGGTCTAGTCAAGGGATGACCAGTTCGATACATAGTGCTCGGGTAATTATCGCGAGTTCACTATTTTTTAGTAACGGTGGGTTTGTATCGGTCTACGTACCAGGCTGATCGTCCTAATCCATACTGCTTACTTACCTACAAGGGATAATTGCGCATGTTGTCAAAGGTCGTCTAAAAATTTGCGCCAGTAGTATGCATCAATGAAATCGGTTACATCATTTTGAGGTGCCACCGAAGCTTCCACGAACCTGTAACTTGACATGCGTCCTTCTATGAGGAAAGCAGATGAAGATCCAGTCAGCTATGTTGAAACGCGTGCAGTGGCGTCTGCGGTTACTGTATGGGACATGGAATGGAAGTAGATCTTGGGGACATGTAGGACGCCGCCTAAGTTTGAAGCTAAATGGTGCCCCCACAACAATCGCTAGTGTCTCTCATCCTCAAAGCTAATCCGATACACAAAGGCATACTTGCCAATAGGCGCTGTCGGTACATGGATATGTAACCCATCTGCCTGTTGAGTAAAGCTCAGTTCTGCAGGTGCGCCGAGGAGACTGACCGTGCTGACCTTGCGAGCGCCAACGACGTTGTCGCTTAAGGTGTGAATGACTACTTCGTCGTTCGTCGGCCATGCCATTTCGATGGCGTATAACGTTTTGCCTTTTGTGGTGAAACGAAAGTCATGCGCTGTGTACGGCTTGGTTTGTGTATCATGAAACGCTCCGGCTTCTACCTTGGTCGGCCCTTCCCCGAAGTTCGTCCAAGGGCGTGTACCGTAGATTGCATCTCCATTTACCTTAAGCCATCCGCCAACTTCAAGAAGTACCTCTTGAACGGCTTGTGGGATGGTGCCATCTGACTTGGGCCCCACATTCAGCAGAAGATTACCGTTCTTACTGACGATGTCGGCTAACTGCTGCACGACAAATTCGGGGCTCTTGAATGTATCATTCTCGATATATCCCCACGACTTATTGCTTACGGATGTGTCTGTCTGCCATGCCTCGGGAAGAATCGAGGCTGACTGCCCACGTTCAATATCCAGCACCGTAGATGTCTTCTGCATGTCGACTAGTTTCGAGTTGATGACGCCGACGGTTCCGCGCTTTGATGTCTCGTTGTAGTAATACGCAGCAAACTCGGCCAAGTATGGCCGCACCGAAGGCTGGCCAATCCACCAGTCAAAATAGATCAGGTCGGGGTGATACTTCTGCACAATCTCCGCGTTCCGCGCGACCCAGTCTTTTGCGTAGGCTGGTGACACATAGGTCCAATCCTCTGCCAATGACCCTCCATCATCACCAAGTCTGGAGTGAGCCGGCCCGTAAAATGCGGCATACTGTGGATCGTTTACATCAGAGTTTTCTTTGCGGCCTTCGTCAAGGAACCAATCATGTTCAATGCGGTGAGAAGAGGCACCGAGATGAAGGCCTTCGGCGCGAACCGCAAGCGCTATCTCCCCTGCCAGGTCGCGGCGCGGACCCATCTTCTTGGCCGTCCAATCTGAGAGATCGCTGTCATACATTGCGAACCCGTCATGATGCTCGAATACGGGAACGACGTACCGTGCACCGGATTCCTTGAAGAGCTTCGCCCAGGCCTGGGGATCGAAGTGCTCGGCTTTGAACATCGGAAGGAAGTCTTTGTAGCCAAATTTCGTCAGCGAGCCGTACGTTTCCACATGATGTTTGTTGATCGCGGAGCCTTCCCGGTACATCTCGCGCGGATACCACTCGTTTCCGTACGCTGGTACGGAGTAAAGGCCCCAGTGAATGAAGATGCCAAACTTTGCGTCCCTGTACCAGTCGGGGGCCTGATACTTAGCCAACGATTGCCAGTCAGGCTGAAAGGGTCCCTCTGTCGACTCCCGTTCCACGGTGGAGAGCAGGGCGTCACGCTGCTTATCGTACTTCGAGCTTGCCTTCTGCCATGCTGCATCGATCTGCGCAGCGCTTTGCTTGGCGGTGACCTCGTCTTGCGATGGAACCTGCGCCACTACCTGCAAGGAAAGGACCCAGGCTATAGCAATGCTCGGCGCTAGAGGATGTGATAATAGTTTCCTACTGCGTGACCTGCTTGACTGCTTTTCTCTAACGCTGAGCATTGTTTGGGTCTCTTTCTTAGAGGACTTCTAGGTTTGGAAAGCTCATTTGCGATGGACAACGAAGGTTCAAAAACTGAAACGTTTCCGGCAGTCGATGGCCTCGATGATACGTTAGCACCATGTCCATCGGGAAGCTCACGTCACCTGGATGTTTCGATACAAATGCTGCATCCGGATGCTCCCCGTAACCGCACTACTGACCCATACTAGGCGACAAATCGGCAATATAATGTATCGTTTTGAGCTTGAGTAAATATACAAATAACTATTGGGATAGAAGTGAATACCAGTAGTCAACGGCATCTGCGTCTTTGGGTCGTTAGCTGATAAGGGGATCAATGCGGAACACAATCTCGCCCGGTTTGCTCGCCCGCTTTTTTGCGAGTAGCCTCCTGTTTTTTTATTTCTTAGCTTCGCCCCTTGTCGTTTTCGCTCAAGCACAATCCACAACTGATTTAAAATCCACCGAATCTTCAACACCTACTAAAACTTCCTCTACCCCTGGTCGTTTTATCGACATTACGAGTAAGAGCCATGTTGCTTTCTCCGCGCAAGCCTCACATACACCGAAGAAATATCTCCTCGAGACAATGGGGTCCGGAGTCGCTCTTTTCGATTATGACAACGATGGGCTTCTCGACATCTTTTTCGTTAACGGAGCACCACTTGCTGATCCCACGCCGAAAGGAACTATTCCGCAAAAGGCTGGAACTAAATATTGGAATCGTCTTTTTCATCAAAAGAAGGATGGAACGTTCGAAGATGTCACCGAAAAGTCCGGTCTGCAAGGGATTGGCTACGGCATGGGCGTTGCAGCGGGTGATTTTGATAACGACGGCTATGAAGATCTCTATGTAACGGCTTACGGAGGGAATCGCCTTTATCACAACAACGGCAATGGCACCTTTACGGATGTCACCGAGAAATCTGGCACTGCGCGGCAGTGGATGGTCCACATCCGCTGCATGGGTCGATCTAGACAATGATGGGCTTCTCGATCTTGTCGTTTTACGTTATCTGCAGTGGGATTTCGATGATATTTGGTGCGGAGAACATCGAGAGGGCTATAGAGCATACTGTCATCCCGACATCTTCCCTGCTATTTCTCCCCTCGTCTACCATAACGACGGTAATGGGCATTTCACAGATGTAACGGCCAAAGCTGGGTTTGATAAGCCTGGGAAGGGGCTTGGCGTCGCGATCGCCGACTACGACCGGGACGGCAAGATCGACATCGTGGTGGCAAATGATTCGATGCTCGAGTTTCTCTACCACAACAAAGGTGATGGCACCTTCGAAGAGGTCGGACTGACTGCAGAGATTGCAGTTGATGGCGACGGGAAGACCTACGCTGGCATGGGCGTTGATTTTCAGGATTACGACAACGATGGCCTGCCCGATCTTGTTATCACTAATCTTGCGAATCAGAAGTACGCTCTCTATCGCAACAGCGGAGATTCCAGTTTTACTTACGATAGCTACATGAGCGGTATCGGCGGCATGACGTTACTGCACTCTGGCTGGGGGATTCGGTTTCTCGATTATGACAACGATGGGCGCAAGGACCTGCTCATCGCTCAGGGTCATGATTTGGACACTATTGAATTGAACTTTCCTCAGCTTCGATATAAAGAGCCGATGTTGCTCGCGCACAATACTGGCAAGGGATTTGTCGATGTTTCCGCAGATTCAGGAGATGTGTTCCATCAGGCGTGGGTGGGACGGGGGATGGCTATTGGAGATATAGATAACGATGGGCGCGTCGATGCTGTCGTTACGACTAATGATGGGCCTGCCTATATTTTGCACAATGAATTAGTGACTGGAAATCACTGGATTACTCTCTCGCTTGTGGGACATCGCAGCAATCGCGATGGGATAGGTGCTCTGATTCGAGTGAATACTTCGGTGGGTTCGCAGTATGTTACGGTGACGACCGCAGGCGGTTATCTCTCTTCGAGCGACAAACGCGCGCACTTCGGTCTTGGGGCTGACAGTGTTGTGAAATCCATTGAGATTCATTGGCCTAGCGGCATTGTTCAGAAGTTAAACGATGTCCGTGCCGATCAGATACTTACGGTCGATGAGCCGGTGACTTCTGCTAAACCTTGAAGTTTGAGGGCATCGGTTTGTTTGGATTAGAGACTTGACTGACAACATAGCCTGACTTGAAAGAAGGATTAGTTGCAGTTTTTTTGTGGTGGGCGTTTGTGCGTTTTTACTGGGGGTTCTGAGGAAAATGGGTGTTTAGACGTGGTGTTTTGATGGTCAATTTGTGGTGATTTGTGTGGTGAATGTGGTGATTAAGCGGCCATGTTTTGCAGCGTGAAAAATGTGACACGGGTTTCAGGTTTATTTTTCGGACTTCCCGTTTTGGGATTGGCTTGCTCAGCCTTGACCTCTGACGATGGTCGGAAGCCTCTTGGTCGGGGCGGGCTAATGGTTCACCATCGCCTTTGGTAGGCGATGCGTGCGGACTTGTAGGAACGTGTCGCGGTGATGTCCCGGATTTAGCGGGTCGGAGTTTGAATCTCCTCGCGCTTGACCGAATCACTATAATGAAAGAAGCGCCCTACGGTGTGGAATGTGTCCTAGGCGTTGAGGTCAGGAGACCAGGACGCAGGGCGATCTGCTGTTGTTCGACAAAGCCAAGTGCAAGCAAATCAGGGAGATATGACGAAAGCCGACAGACATCCTCTTGAAAAGATCCTCGAGAACCGAATTGCCATCATCGATGGGGCGATGGGCACGACGATCCGCACCTACGGGATGACGGAGGCGGACATCCGCGGCGAGCGCTTCAAGGACTCGACGAAGGACCTGCTGAACAACGGCGACCTCTTCTCGCTGACGCAGCCGAAGATGATCTGGACATCCATCGGCGGTTTCTTGAGGCGGGCGCGGACATCATCGAGACGAATACGTTCGGCGCGACCAGCATCACGCAGAGTGAGTTCTTTGTGGAGGATCCGCGGGAGCATGGCGGACGGAAAGATCCCGAGTTTTACCAGAAGATCATTGAAGATAAGTTCCTCGGAGACCTGGCGTGGGAGATCAATGAGCAGTCGGCGCGGCAGTGCCGTGAGTGGGCGGATCGCGTTGGGAACGAGACCGCGCGGCAGCGATTTGTGGCGGGGGCGATTGGGCCGCTGACTGTTTCGCTGTCGAACTCGCCGGATGCGGATGATGCGGGGTTCCGCGTGGTCACGTTCGATCAGGTGAAGACGGCGTACGCGCAGCAGGTGCGCGCGCTGATCGCGGGCGGCTCCGACCTGCTGCTGGTCGAGACGATCTTCGATTCGCTGAATGCCAAGGCGGCGCTGGTGGCGATTCGCGAGGTGTTCGATGAGGATGGCACGAAGCTGCCGGTGATGATCTCGGCGGCGGTGGGACGCGGCGGCGAGACGCTGATCTCGGCGCAGACCACCGAGGCGTTCTGGAATGCGGTGAAGCATGTGAAGCCGCTGTCGGTGGGGCTGAACTGCTCGCTGGGGCCGGACCTGATGTATCCGTTTCTTGAGGAGCTTTCGGAGAAGGCGGACGTGGCGATCTCGTGCTATCCGAATGCGGGTTTGCCGAATCCGCTGTCGGAGACGGGGTTTGATCTTGGGCCGGACGATATGGCGCGCTACCTGGGCGACTTTGCGAAGGGCGGGCTGATCAATATTGCGGGCGGATGCTGCGGCAATACGCCGGAGCACATTGCGGCGATTGCGAAGGCGCTCGAAGGCAAGGCCGCCGCGAAAGCTCGGCGCAGATTGAGGTTGCAGCGTGAGCGTGACCATCGAGTGCAAAGCCGCTCCGTCTTTCCGGATCGCAGCCATTTACGCAGCAGCCCGGCGTGTACATCATGATCGGCGAGCGGACCAATGTGGCCGGTTCGCCGAAGTTCGCGAAGCTGATCAAGGAAGGCAAGTACGAAGAGGCGGTGAGCGTTGCCCGGCAGCAGGTGGAGAACGGCGCCAACGTCATCGACATCTGCATGGACGAGGGCATGATCGACGGCGTGGCGGCGATGACGCGCTATCTGCAACTGCTGGCGAGCGAGCCTGAAGTGGCCAAGGTTCCGTTCATGGTGGACTCCTCGAAGTGGGAGGTCATCGAGGCGGGGCTGAAGTGCCTGCAGGGCAAAGGCATCGTCAACTCGATCTCGCTGAAGGAAGGCGAAGAGAAGTTTCGGCAGAACGCGGCGACGGTGCTGAAGTATGGCGCGGCGGTGGTGGTGATGGCCTTCGATGAGCAGGGCCAGGCCGCGACTTACGAAGAGAAGATCCGCATCTGCGAGCGCGCTTATCGGATTCTGGTGGATGAGGTCGGGTTTCCGCCGGAAGACATCATCTTCGATCCCAACATCCTGACCGTTGCGACCGGCATGGAGGAGCACAACAACTATGCGGTCGACTTCATCAACGCGACGCGCTGGATCAAGGCCAATCTGCCGCATGCGAAGGTGAGCGGCGGCGTCTCGAATATCTCGTTCAGCTTTCGCGGCAACAACAAGGTGCGCGAAGCGATGCACTCGGCATTTCTCTATCACGCGATTGCGGCAGGCATGGACATGGGCATCGTGAATGCCGGAATGCTTGAGGTGTATGAAGAGATTGAGCCTGAGCTGAAGGTGCTGGTCGAGGATGTGCTGCTGAACCGGCGTCCAGATGCGACAGAGCGCCTGGTGGATTTTGGTGAAGCACTGAAGCATGTTGGCACGGTCGTCAGTGAGAAGAAAGCCGAAGAGTGGCGCCACGGCACGGTCGAGGAACGTCTTTCCCATGCGCTGGTCAAGGGTATCGACGCGTACATTGAGCTCGACACCGAAGAGGCACGCGTCAAACTAGGCCGTCCTCTGCTGGTGATTGAAGGTCCGCTGATGGACGGCATGGGCGTAGTTGGCGACCTGTTCGGGGCCGGCAAGATGTTCTTGCCCCAGGTGGTAAAGTCTGCCCGCGTGATGAAGAAGGCTGTGGCTCACCTGACGCCGTTCATGGAGGCTGAGAAGGCCGCGCTGGAGGCGGCTGGCCAGGTGGTTAAGGCGCAGGGAAAGATTCTGCTGGCGACGGTGAAGGGCGATGTTCACGACATCGGCAAGAACATCGTCGGCGTTGTGCTCGCCTGCAACAACTATGAGGTCATCGATATGGGGGTGATGGTCTCCGTCTGAGAAGATTCTCGAACGTGCCAAAGCAGAGAAGGCTGACCTGATCGGTCTTAGCGGGCTGATCACACCGTCTCTCGACGAGATGGTGCATGTGGCTCGCGAGATGGAGCGTCAGGGGTTCAAGTTGCCGCTGCTCATCGGTGGAGCGACCACGAGCCGGAGACATACGGCCGTTAAGATTGCACCGCACTACAGTGAGCCTGTGGTTCACATTCTGGATGCCAGTCGCGCGGTGCCAGTGACGACAAGCCTTCTGAGCGATGAAGGTAAGCCGGCGTTCGTCGTACAGCATCGCGCCGAATACGAGGCGCTCCGCAAGGCTCACGCAGCTCCGCGTCTGCAGGTCGTGTCGCTTGAGACTGCTCGCGCAAGGCGAACTCCGATCGAGTGGCGTGCCGAAGACTTGCCTGTACCTGCGTTTACCGGTGTGCGCGTACTGGATAAGTTTCCTCTGGCGACGCTTCGCGACTACATCGATTGGTCGCCATTCTTTCACGCCTGGGGGTTGAAAGGCATCTATCCACGCATCTTTGAGCATCCCGAGCAAGGCGAACAGGCGCGCCAGCTCTTTGCGGATGCCAATACCCTGCTGGATCGCATCATCGAGAAGAATCTGATTACTGCGCGTGGCGTGTATGGGTTCTTTCCTGCCAGCGCGGTGGGTGACGATGTTGAGCTTTACACGGATGAGACGCGCGGTAAGGTGCTTGAGCGATTTCATTTCCTGCGCCAACAATCAAACAAGGAAGGTAGCGAACCGTGCCGGTCGCTCTCTGACTTTATTGCGCCGAAGGAGACGGGACTGCACGATCATATCGGCGGGTTTGCTGTGACGAGCGGGATTGGCTTGAAGGAGCTGTGCGATCAGTTCAAAGCTGAGAACGATGATTACAACGCGATCATGGCAGAGGCTGTTGCAGATCGTCTGGCGGAGGCTTTTGCCGAATGTCTGCACAAGCGGGTGCGTGATGAGTGGGGTTACGGTCTCGAGGAAGGTCTGAGCAACTCGGATCTCATCGAGGAAAAATATCGAGGGATCAGGCCGGCTGCGGGTTACCCTGCGTGCCCGGATCACACGGAGAAGGGGCCTCTGTGGAGGTTGCTCGATGTGCAGACGAACACTGGAATGATGATTACGGAGTCGTTCGCCATGTGGCCCGGTTCGAGTGTGAGTGGGCTGTACTTTGCTCATCCGCAGTCGCGATATTTCAGCCTCGGGAAGATCGACCGCGATCAAGTCGCCGATTATCACGAACGCAAAGGGATGAGCGTGGCCGAGGTTGAGCGATGGCTCGGGCCGAACCTGAACTACGATCCTTCGGAGTAGATGGGCTCGATTATTCACGTTCGATTGGGCGACCTTTTATTGACCTGCTTCTGAGCATTGTCCAAACGGCGCGATAGATCTTCTCTGTCGCAGGTCGGCGGTAGTCCCAGCGCTGATCTTTGTCGGGGACGATGACGGCCATCGTTGCGTTCGCTTCAAACAACAGAACCTCGCCTCGTTCATTCAGACCGAAGTCGATGCCACCGTAGAGTGTCTTGCTCAGGTTCGCCGCTCCGTGTCGTCTGATGAAGCTTAGCCGCTGGATGCCGATTCTTTTTGCAAAAAATATGAGGAACTGGCGGATCATTTCTTACGATGGCGGCTCTAACCCACTGTACGCCGGGCTTTAGCTCTGCAAGCGAACACGGGGATTAGGTAGAATCTAATATATGGCATCTCAGCAAGACCTGTCGGGCCCGACTGCAGTTGTCGTACTCGAGTACATTGACGCCTTGTTCGGTTATGCGCTAATGTTGACTCGTAATCGCACAGACGCAGAAGACCTTTTGCAGGAGACTTACGTTCGAGCGTTGCGCGCCATGGACAACCTCCGCGAGAAGAGCAACCTCAAAAGCTGGCTCTTTACGATCCTCCGTAACATCTGGCTGAATGAGCTGCGGAGGCGAAAGACAATCCCTACACTCGTCGAGATCGACGAAGATGGCTATTCAGTAGATGAATTGGCAGAAAATACGCGAAACTCTCTTGAGATTCTTATTTGCAATGAAGATAGAGAAAGGGTTCGCTCAGCGATTCACAGTCTCCCAGTCGACTTTCGAGAGATTATTCTGCTCCGGGAGTTTGAAGAGCTCTCTTATCAGGAGATCGCTACTGTTCTGGGATGTCCGGCAGGCACGGTGATGTCGAGACTCGGTAGAGCCCGGGCAAAACTTCGAGCGGTGTTAGACACTGCAGCTCCGCACAAATCTGTCTTAAATGGGGAGGCGCCATGACCGACTGTGCTGGCATTGGCGCGACCACTCAACTCCTTCTTGATGGAGAGCTAGTCGGGGATGAGCTTCATACAGCGCTTGAACATCTGGAGATCTGCAGCGAGTGCAGGCAGCTTCTTAAGGAAGAGGAGAGCCTGTCACAGTTGATTCGACAGTCCCGATCTCCTGTGGTTGCACCGAGTGCACTGCGCGATCGAATTGTGCAGATGGCGGCCGAAACATCTCTTATCGAACAAAAGACTAACGAAATACATCGGCCAGAGCCTGTCTTGATGCCAGATGTACAGCGCGCATCTCCCGCCCTGATGCGTAATCGCCTCATCCTGATGGCCGCCATCCTTCTGGTAACCGTTTCCGCGATTCTCTTTCCTCATCTGATGCTTCGATCCCGTGCGAACAGCTTCATCGATATGGCCATTCGTGCGGATCGTAACCTGGCGATGCACATCACGCCGCTTGACGTACAGTCGAACTCTCCCAAAGCGGTGGCGGACTGGTTTTCAGGAAAAGTTCCCTTTGCTTTCCGACTCCCAAACTCTGGCATCGCCGCTGAGGATACGGCGAAGTACACCTTGTTAGGTGGTCGCCTCGTCGATTATAAGGGTGAACATGCGGCCCTGATCGCGTTTCAGATGTCCGGCGAGAATATCAGCCTACTGATCACCTCCGATAGACAGGCAAAAGCGATGGGAGGAAGGCTGTCTGAATCCGGCGGGTTGACGTTTCACTCCAGACAAGTGGAAAACCACAAAGTGGTCACGTGGGATAACCAAGGCCTCACATATGCGTTGACCTTCACGGCTCCGCCTCCTACCCGGTCCGCATGCACGTCATGCCATGAAGATTCTACTGGCCATCAGATCAATAGAACCTACTTGTCGAATCCGTTTGATTGAAGGAACGTGAGACGCCGTCACGCGAGCTTAGACCCGATGCTACGGAATTACTTCGGTGGCGGTGGCGAAGCTGAGTTGATGGATTGCCATCCAGGTCTGGGAGTAGGCGTTGAGAGCGTCCGAGGTGACGGAGCGGGATTCGCGTAGAGCGTCGAGGTAGTCGATCAAAGCGAGGCCGCCGTGCTCGTAGCTGAACTTCGAGATATCTAAGACGTCTTTGGCTTCGTCCAGGTAGTGGCCGTTGTAACGGTCGGAGAGCACCTTCGCGTTGGCGTAGCCGGACCATGCCTGATCTACATCGGCCACGACCTGGTTGCGAGTGGCGAGTTCGGTGAAGCGGCTGGCCTGAGCAAGATATTTGCTGGTTGCTTTGTTGCCTTGATTGCGATCGAAGATTCGCAGCGGAATGTCTAAGGAGAAGCCCACCGAGTTGTCGGGGCCGTTGCGGTCGTATTCGGCTCCGAGGGTGGGGTCGGTCGTGCCGTTGGCGTAGGCGAGTTTGACGTTAGCGTCTGCGACGGCGACTCCGAGGTGGGCTGCGTGGTAGTCAGGACGCGCGGCAAGGGCTTTTTGCTCGAGGCTCTCCATGGTGTCGGAGATCGGCGGTGGAACGACATCGCCGATGACATCGAAGTCCGGACGAGGTTTGTCGTAGCCAAGGAGCGCTTGAAGTTGAATACTGGCCTGCTGAGCGCTGGTAATGGCGTTCGATTCATCGGTCTCAAACTGAGCGAGTTGGAGGTCGAGTCGTTCGTAGTCGAGCTTGGCGAGGTCGCCGGCTTTGAAGCGCTCGTGGCCTATGTCGAGCTCGTGTTTGAAGTCGGCGAGGTTGTCATCGGCGATTTTCTTTGCGGCTTTGGCTACGATGAAGTTGGTGAAGGCTTGCCGGACGGCGAGGACGGTCTGCTGCTCCTGTGCGTGGTATTGGGCGTCGGTCTGGGCTGTAGTGGAGCGGGCGCTGTCGAGCCGCCATCGGCGTTTTTCGCCTCGCTCGAATAATCGCGAGACTCCAACGTTGTAGTCGTAGGGATTGTTGGACTGCGCGCCAAGGGTGACGTTCGACCCGGAGACGTTGAGGTCAGGGTTTGCTCGAAATCCAGCCTGAATCTCCTGAGCCTTGACGGAGAGCAGGTTCTGCTGTGCAGAGAGCAGAGCTGGGTTTTTCATTCGCGCGATATCAACGGCCTGTTGCATGGTGACTGCAGCAGGAGCAGTGCTGGACGATTGGGCCTGAGGGAACGCAGCGCACGGCTGGAGCAGAAGGCAGGCAGCAATGAGGAGGTTCTGATATTTTGTGTTCGTCATTCGGCTTCCAGAACCTCCTCTCGCTTGAGTAAAGATTGTCGAATACTTGCCTGCACGCTTGAACAGCATTAGTTCTCAAACTCCGTCTCTGGGTTAGGTAGGACATCGTTGGGCCTTGCGATCCAGACGTAGAGGGTCGGCAGCAAAAAGACGCTGATGAGGAGCGCTCCGACGAGGCCTCCGACGATGACGATGGCAAATGGACGCTGCGAATCGGACCCGATGCCATGCGAGGTAGCGGCGGGAAGCAGACCGAGGGTGGCGACGAGCATGGTCATCATGATGGGACGGAGACGCAAGACTGCGCCTTCGATTGCCGCTTCTTCAATGGAGTGACCGCGAACGCGCATCTGGTTGATGTACTCGAGCATGATGACGCCGACCTGTACCGAGACGCCGAACAGTGCGAGGAAGCCTACGCCGGATGAGACGGAGAAGTTGGTGTGGGTGAGGAAGAGAGCGAGCAAACCACCAAGGGGCGCCATCGAGACGTTGACAAGGATGAGAGTGGCCCACTTGCCGGAGTGGAACATGATGTAGAGGAGGAGAAAGATGAGAAGGATCGTGATTGGGAGAACGAGCGCGAGACGGCGTGAGGAGCGCTTCTGGCTCTCATACTCCCCTGCCCAGTCGGTCTTGTAGCCGGTGGGCAACTTTACCTGCTCATTCACCTTCTTGATGGCTTCTTCTACGGTAGAACCGAGGTCTCGATCACGAACGCTGTACTTGATGGCGACGTAACGCTGGCCCGACTCTCGATAGATCTCTTCAGCGCCGTCTTCCGTCTTGACGGTGGTGAGTTGGGCAAGGGAGACACGTTCGCCGCTTGGCGAGAGGAGGCGGATGTTATTGATGGCCTCTTCGGTGTCGCGGTATTTCGGCAGGTAGCGGACTACGACGTCATAGCGGGCTTCCTTGTCGAGGACCTGACTGACGGCGTTTCCTCCCACGGCTGTTTGAATTGCGTCCTGAACGTCGATGACGTTGATTCCGTAGCGGGCTGCAGCTTCGCGGTTGACGGTGTAGTTGAGATTTGGCTGGCCGATGACGCGGAAGAGGCCGAGGTCCTGAACGCCTCGGATCTTGCTCATGACGGAGACAATCTCGTCGCCCTTCTGTTCGAGTGTTTTGAGGTCATCACCGTAGATCTTGATTGCAAGCTCGCCCTTGACGCCGCTGACAGCCTCTTCGACGTTGTCGGAGATGGGTTGCGAGAAACTCCATAGGACGCCGGGTGTCTTGTCGAGTTCGCGTTCTATGGCGGCGATGAGTTCTTCCTTATTTTGATGGAAGACGGGACGCCAGTCGGATTTTGGCTTGAGATCGACGAAGTATTCGGTGTTGAAGAAGCCGGTGGTGTCGGTACCGTCATCGGGGCGGCCGGTCTGGCTGACTACTTTGTAGACCTCGGGAAACGATGCCAACGTCAGACGCGATTCGTTCATGACGCGCAGGCTTTCGGTTGGACCGACGGAGGGCGCAAGGGTGCCGCGAACCCAGATGGAACCTTCGTCAAGGTGGGGAAGAAACTCAGAGCCGATGGCCCCGCTGAATCCGAGGAAGAAGGCGAGCGCCAAGCGCGACGCCAGTGAACGAAAGCGTAACGGTGCGATGTTCGACGGCCCATCGGACCGCCAAACGATAGCGGTCCGTGAGCCACGTCATCACCGGGTTCTTCCACTCCGTGGCACCGTTGGGAAAGAGCAGGCTTGAGAGGACAGGCGCGAGGAGGAGAGAGAAGATGAGTGCGCCAAGAAGAGCAAAGCTCACCATCCAGGCCATCGGCTTGAAGAGACGACCTTCTACTGCTTGAAGAGTGAAGATCGGCAGGTAGGCGGTGATGATCATGCCGCGTGCGAAGAAGACCGGACGCTGTACTTCGTGTGAAGCTTCGCGAATCTGATTGGCCGGAGAGAGAGAGTCTTTGCGTTGATGACTCAGGTGGCGAACGATGTTCTCCACCATCACCACGGAACCGTCCACGACCATGCCGAAGTCCAACGCGCCAAGAGAGAGGAGGTTGGCGGGAATGTGAAGCAGGTTGAGACAGATTGCGGCGAAGAGTAGCGCAAATGGAATCGTCAGAGCGACTATGATGGCGCCGCGTGCGTTGCCAAGGAAGAGAAACAAGATGACAACGACGAGGATGATGCCTTCAGTGAGGTTGTGAAGGACGGTGTGGGTGGTGTAGTGAAGGAGCTCGCTGCGATCGAGGAACGGGATGATCTTAACGCCCGGTGGCAAGACGTGATCATTAAGCTCGTTCACCTTTTTGTGAATGCCTTCCAGGACACCGTCGGAGTCCACGCCCTTCTGGAGTAGGAGGATGCCTTCAACGACGTCGTCGTTGTCTATGAGCTTCCCATCTACGTGACGGATGGCGTGCTTCGCTCCAGGCTTTTCAGCGTGGTCGACGCAGGGGTCTGTGGCGCTGAAGGATGCTCCTGATTCGGCTGGGGGGGTGTCACCGCCGCGACAGGTCTTGCCGATCTGGCCAAGACGAATCTTCGGCCCCTGCTCAACGGTGGCGATGTCCTTTACCCGGATGGCGGCGCCAGCTTGGGTCTTGAGAACAGTCTCTTCAATGTCATGGACATTGGTGAAGAGACCGACCTCTCGAACGTTCACCTGCTGTTGGCCTTGCTCAATAAAGCTGCCGCCTGCGTTCTGGTTATTGTTGGCAAGCTGCTGCTCGACCTGACTGATGGAGAGGCCATAGGCGATGAGTTTGTCCGGGTCGATGCGGATCTGGTACTCGCGGGTGGCACCGCCGAAGCTGGAGACGTCCACGACGCCGGGGACAGATTTGAACTCCTTCTCGAGCTTCCAATCCTGGAGGGACTTGAGCTCCATGCTGTCGTAGGCTGGATTGGTGGAGCGGAGGGTGTACCAGTAGATCTGTCCGACGGGGCTCCAATCGCTTCCCATCTGCGGCTGAAGACCAGCGGGAAGGACGACCTGTCCGAGGCGCTGGAATACCTGGTCGCGATTGTCCTTATTGACGGAGTCGTCGTCGAAGACCATGGTGACGCTGGAGAGGCCGGCCAGCGAGGTGGAGCGAAGATGGGACATGTGCGGGATACCGGCCATCTGAATCTCGATGGGCGTTGTAACCTGCTGCTCTACCTCTTCGGCGGCTCGGCCGGGCCACTGCGTAATGACCTGAACGTAGTTGTTGGCGACGTCTGGATAGGCCTCGACGGGTAGATTGTGAAAGGAGATTCCTCCCCAGGCGAAGAGAATAAGCGATGCCCCGAGGACGAGCCATCGATTGTTCAGTGCAAAGTCGATGAGTCCACGAATCATCTACTGATCCACCGTATTCTGCAGCGCGAGTGCGTTGGACACGACCTGCTGACCCGCATTGAGGCCTGACAGAATCTCCTGCATGTTGCCGGATAGCGCGGCTCCTCCCTGAACGGCGAGGCGGCGAAACTTGCCGTCGCCCGCAGGAACATAAACCCAGTCGCGGTCATGCAAGTGAAGCACCGCGGTGGACGGTACCTGCACATGAGTCTGAGGCGTCTTGCCATGGAGCGTTGCTGTCGCGAACATGCCGATACGCATGAGGGTGTTTGGATTTTCTACCTGAATGCGTACTTTGGCAGTGCGGATCTGCGGATCGAGGACGGCGCCGATATCGCTGATAACGCCTGTCAATACGCGGTCGGGGTAGGCCGTGAGGCGGATGTCTGCCTTTTGACCGAGGTGCACGGTGGGAAGATCGTTCTCATAGACGTCGCAGATGATCCAGACGTGGGAGAGGTCGGCGATGGTGAACGCGTTGGCTGAACCCGCGTAGGTGACGCCAGCGGCGGCTGCATTGGTTACGGTCTGCGCGATGATGAAGCCGGAGGCCGGGGCGTAGACCTTGACGGTGGCAGCGGGATGATTCTTGTCGACGCCGAGGACTCGGAGTTGCTCCTCGGACGCGGCGAGCGCGGCCTTGGCGTCGTCTTCTGCATTTTGTGCGATCTCAACCTGGCTGTTGGGGATTGCGCCTTTGTCATTCAGGATTTTGGCGCGGTCAAGCTGTACTTTGGCTAAGCGCTCGTCGTTGACGGCCTTGAGGTAAGAGCCAAAGGCGCCGGAGACGTCGGTGCTCTGCACATCCATCAGAAGCTGACCCTTTTTTACATAGTCGCCGATGCGCGCATGCACTTCGACGACACGGCCAGATGCGATCGAGATGACGGGGATGGTACGGGAGATATCAGGGTTGACGGTGCCAGTGACCTGGATCGACGAGGCCGCCGCGTAGTCCGTCGCCGCAACCAGGGTGAACTGGTCGGGATGATCGACGTGAACCAGATTCGAATCCGCATCGGCTTGTACGACTGCTGGCGGAGGCACTTCATTTTTGGGATCGGACGGCTTATCTTTGCAACCTGCCAGAAATAAAGCGCCTAAATAGAACAAGATCGAGGCAGGATGCCTAAAACTGATTGAACTCATCGCGTAAACTCGTTATCTCCCATAGGATCGAGCCAGTTGTTGCTTCCTTCTTAGAGATTACCCGACGCACGCGACATGAGGTGCGGTTCGACCAACTCCACAATCGAATCGGCTGCGATAGATGTAAACACTTTGCCCAGAAAAAAGTTGTCCTAATTAAGTTTATTGTTTGGTCGCTAATTTCGCGTCAATTTTTTGACGCGCCATCGTTGTGATCGGATAGCGGGGTGGTGCTGAGATGCAGTTGAATCTTCAGCTAAGCGCGAGCATGCGGGCCGTCTCCCTTGCTGCTTTCATTCGCAATAATTTAGATGTCGAGAAAACCGCGCTTCAATGCGATCATGACCGCGTGTGTGCGATCGCTTGCATCGAGCTTGGCGAGAATATTCTTAAGGTGACCTTTGACGGTGTGCTCCGATATGTCGAGTCTCGCAGCGATGATTTTGTTGGAGTTGCCCTTGGCAACGTCACGCAAAACCTCGATTTCCCTTGTGGTAAGGGTGTCGTCGCCGGCATGCTCTGCCATCTCCAACGCTATCTCCGGGGGGATGCGCCGCATTCCTGCGTGCGCCGTTCGTATTGTTTCGATCAGTTCCGTGCGCAACATACTCTTCAGCAGGTATCCCACTGCTCCAGCTTTGAAGGCACGAAGTGCCTGAATGTCGCCGCCGTATGTGGTAAGAACGACGATTCGAGCCCAGGGGAATTCCTTGCGAATAGCTAGGATAGCGTCTATGCCGTTTATCTTGGGCATACGAAGGTCCATCAGAGTGACGTCAGGACGGTGAACTCGAAAGCAGGCGAGCGCCTCTTCGCCGTCCGACGCTTCGGCAACCACAGTCATGTCCTGCTGAGCGTTGATTGCACCCGAGATCCCTCCCCTTAGCAGCGGGTGATCGTCGACAGTGAGGACTCGGATTGTGTGTCCGTCGCTCATAATGATCCTCAGCCCAGTAGATACGGTGGCCAGTCAGCACCGGCATCTTCCATCAAGTCCCGGCAGCAACTACCCATAATTCTATCTTCGCCTGCGAGGACGCGACCAGAAACTTCCAACTCATTACCTGCAGCCTTTCAAATAGGATACCCCTCGAAAGGGTTGCTCCTCATACGCTCTCTACGGGTTTGCCGGTTTGTGAGATGGCAACTAACCTCTCGGCGTGCAGAGACTCTTTTCGATGTTTCCAACGGGAGCGGCTGGCGTTGCATTAGTGCTGTTGCGGGTCTCTGTCGCGGCAATGCTTGTCACAAATGTCATGCCAAGTGACAACCCAATCGTTCATACATGTGAACTTATAGGCCTTAGTTTGCTTGTAGCTTCTCTGTCGTTGGGAATCTTTACCCCGGTTGCGTCGGTTTTATCGTGCTGTGTTGAGATCGCGGCTTTATCGGATCTGAGAACGCTGGGGATCACTCACCTCATCGCATCCATTCTGATTACCGCGTCGTTGGCGATGTTGGGGCCAGGAGCATATTCCATTGATGCGCGCATGTTTGGGCGCCGCCTCGTGGTCTCGTCTTCGGATATGAATGACGATTGACCCAGCTGCTGCCGAACACTGTGGCAGAGACTGAATAGCTTGTACCCCTCGAAAGAGTGTCCTGGCGGAGGCACGATTTGGGCTTTTGTGAAATGCCGATATGACCTAAGTTGAATAACATCCTGGCCGGTTATGAATAACTGCCACTCATTTTTGAGCAGTATGTGCATGCTTTTAGCAATTTCGTTCAATACCTTTCAGGTTTCGACCGTTACTCTCTACTGACCATCAGATAGATTTTGCCCTATCTGCAAACAAATCATCCATCCTACGCACGTAAAGGTGATTTTATGAGTTCATGTTTTCCATCTGGCCCCATTAGTGTGCAAGCCATTCTTAACAGTTCCGGTGACGAGACGCTTGTCGCCGCAGCAAGATCCGGCGAGCATATGGCTTTCTCCGAGCTTTGGAATCGCCACTCGAAGAAGGTGTTCAACACAATGTATCGAATTACGCGCAACCGGCAAGACGCGGAAGACGCACTCCAGGACGCCTTTCTAAAGGCCTTTGTTCACTTGAAAAATTTTGACGGCAGATCGTCCTTTTCCACATGGCTTACGCGAATCGCAATAAATTCCGCACTGATGATCTTGCGCCGGAAGCGCGCACATCCTGAAGTCTCGATGGATGGTAGTGTCGATGGCGACGCATGGCAGCATTGGGAAGTGCCGGACAGACGGGTCAACACGGAAGAGCACTATGCGAAATCGGAACGAGAGAGACATTTGAAACGAGCGATCCATCGTCTGAGACCCGCGCTCCGCACTATCGTCGAGATTCAGCAGGTGCATGACAGTTCCATCAAAGAGATTGCAGATATCGCAGGCATTTCGGTAGCGGCTACCAAATCTCGACTGCTGCGTGCCAGGTCCGTATTGCGTCGATCACTCGCATGAGTGATCGAATAGCTTTTTGAATAGTGTCTTACCGATCTAATGTATCGTGGCAGGTCATTCATTTTTCGAACCAAAATGAACTGTTAGACTTGACCCATTCCCTCTATGAGAGGCACGATGCAGCTTCGATCGAAATTCAGCTTCAGGCTGATGCCTTGGCTTTTCGTTCTACTGACACAGTCACCACCAAAAGGATTCACCCAGTGCGCGGGAATCGCCTCGACGCCGCTCTCTGCCTCCGATTGCGCTGCACATGCTGTGCCTCTTGACAAGAAAGCAACACTCGATCCAGGCCATTCCTATACGCTTGCAGAGTTGATTGATATTGCAGAGCGCAATAATCCTCGCACTCACGTAGTTTGGGAGTTGGCCAAGCAGCGCGCCGAACAGCTTGGTGTGGCGAAGAGCGCTTATTACCCGGTCCTAGCGGGGCTGGCGGTGTTCGCAGACCAACGTGTGTATGAACCTTTTCCGAAGGCGCTCGAACCCCAGGGCGGCAACATGGTTGAGATTCCTCTCGTACAACCTGAGATTACGTTGGAATATCTTCTGTTCGACTTCGGCAAGCGTGAAGCCAAGATTGACGCAGCTACTGCCGGAAAACTTGTTGGGGGCGCCAACTTCATCCAGGCCAACCAGGAAGTAGCCTTCCTGGTCGCAAGCGGATACTACAAACTGCTCACGGCGCAGGAGCGTTTGCAGGCAGCGAAGGAGACATTGAAAACGGCGCAGACGACTCAGGATGCCGCCGAAGATCAGTTGACGAATGGGCGTTCGACTTTGCCGGATGTACTCAACGCTCGTGCTGAGACTTCGCAGGCTGTCTTCGATATGGAGTCGGCGGATGGAGACGAAAAGATAGCGCGAGTCTCGCTTACAGAGACGATTGGCGTTGAGCCTTCACCAGACATCATCATCGATGCACAGAAGAATGCTCCATTGCCCGAGTCTCTTACACTCTCCATCAATGAGCTGATTGATCGCGCCCTGGCAGATCGACCCGATCTCATGGCTCAGGCTGCAGAGATTCGCGCCGCAGACGATGAGGTTCGAGTCGCAAAAGCTGAGTATCGACCGAAGATTATTCTGTCGGGTTCGGTTGCGCAGACATCGGTTTGGCCAACAGCAGATTTTGGCCAGCTTGGCTCAGCGAGCGAGCCGACATGGTCTGCCGCACTGGAAGTACAGTGGCGAATCTTCGATGGTGGTGAGAGAAAGAATGAGTTGGCCATTGCGGAATCGAAGCGTCGCTCTGCGCAAGACGTTATGACAGCGAAACACGATCAGGCGACGCGCGAAGTATGGACATCGTACATTGCTTTTCGGACCGCACAGAAAAAAGAACAAGCGGCAGTCGCACTGCTTGAATCAGCTAATGCCTCTTACTCAGCATCATTAGACGCATACAAGTATGGAGTGAAAAATCTGGTCGACGTCCTGACTGCGGAGAAGCAGTTGGCACAGGCTAGACTCTCGGGTGTCTCTGCGCGCTCTCAACTCCTGCTGGAAGCAGTCGATCTGGAGTTTGCAACCGGAAACCTGCTGCGAACCAAGCCACCTGCAACCAAACTACAACCACAAAGTGACGGAAAGCAATGACCAACACCAAAAACTGCCTGACCTACTTGGCGTCTCTTTGTCTGCTATGTACAGGGTGCGGACATGCGCCTTCTGTAGATATTATTGGCTCCTTCTTCCCTGTCTGGATGGTCTGCCTATCGGTCTCAATACTGCTTTGCTTTGTCGTACGGTATTTGCTGGTCCGGTATCATCTGGAATCCGATGTGGGTCCCGTTGCGCTCTTCTACCCAAGTGTCGTCGTTCTTTTTAACCTGCTTGCTTTGGCTGATTTTCTTTCGGTAAGGAGAACCAATGGAACAGGCAACTGAAGTTCTGACCCGTAAGCCAGTCGGCCGCTGGATCGGCATTGGTGTGGTCGTGGCTGCGATCCTAGCTTTGCTAGCTGTCACTTTAGAGACCGATCTACATCCGCGGACTGACGATGCCAGCGTACGAGCAAACTTTATTGAAATTGCTCCGGAGGTGAGTGGTCGCCTTGTTGAACTGCCGGTGAAAGACAATGCATTCGTAAAAAAAGGCGGGCTTCTCTTTCTTATCGACCCTCGCCCGTACGAATACGCTTTGCAGCAAGCCCTCTCCGACCAAGAGGCGTTGGAACAGCAGATCGTTGACGCAAAACGGAGAATTGCGGCGCAAAATAGTGCGGCAGAAGCAGCGCTGGCGGGAGTTCATAATTCAAGGACCGGGATTAAAACTGCTGGTAGCAGCGTCGATGTAGCAAAAGCAACTGTTGCACGTGCTCAGGCTACGGTTACCGCTGCAGAGGCGCAGTTGAAACTCGCAACGAACAATTTGCATCGCATCGAACCGCTCTTGCAAAAGCAATATGTGACGGTGGAGCAAATCGATCAGGCAAATACCGCAGTCCGTGTCGCACAAGGAAACTACGACGAAGCTCAGGCTGCGCTCTCGCAGGCGCAGGCACAGCAGACCCAATCCGTCTTGCGTCAACAGGAAGCAGACTCCGTCGCTGCCGAATCACAGGCGAAACTAGGTCAAGCCATCCATACCATTGATACGGTCGATACCCTGATGTCGGAGCGGCCAGGCAAGGCAGCCAAGGTTGATAGCGCGAGGCTTGATCTGGAGCGTTGCCGCGTTGTCGCTCCATTTGATGCCTACGTGACCAACATGAATATCTCCGTGGGTGCCTATGCCCGTCCCGGTACACCTCTGTTCACCCTGATCGATACGCGCGTATGGTATGTCGTTGCAAACTACCGTGAGTCAAAGGTGAAGAACATCCGAGTCGGAAACCACGTCGATGTTTATCTCATGGGACATCCTGACCGTAAGTTCAATGGTTTTGTCGAGAGTATTGGGTATGGCGTTTTTCCTGAGGATGGTAGTGTAACCGCAGGCTTGCCCAACATCGAACGCACTTTGAATTGGGTTCATCTTTCAACACGGTTCCCTGTACGCATTCGTATGCAAGACCCTGACCCTGACTTGTTTCGTATTGGCGCGACTGCAGTAACGGTCGTGAAATAGCCGGATGAGCGCAACTTCCGTATCGGCAACTCTCTCCTCCCTCGGCCGAAAGTTTTGGCAGGATCTCCAGCCAACCCCCGGGCGGCTTCACAGTTCGTTACGAATTGTGCTCGCTACGGTTATCGCTCTGATCCTGATGCTCGTTTGGCAGATGCCCTTCGTATTCATCGGTCTGTATTTCATCTTTCTCATAGGGAGAGACAGCCCCGCTGTATCGTTGAAGTCCAGTGCCATCTCCCTTCTGACCGTTGCGCTTTCCGTTGCTGTCGAACTCGCAGTGGTTATTCTTAGTGATAATGACCCATTGGCACGTGTGCTCAGTATCGCTGTAGTTACATTCATTGCAGGCATAGTTGTGGGTTCGACTAACTTTCCAACGCTTGGCTCAACCTGGGGATTAATCTTTTGCACTGTGATTGCGTTCTGGGATAGTCATGCTCCTGCAGATAAGCTCGTCAAAAATTCGCTATGGCTGCTCGGTACATTTTCCGTTGCGGTTGGGTGCGCGGTTGCGGTGGAGTATCTTTTTGGGCATCGCAATCCTGCGGAATTATTAGAGCAGCAACGCCGAATCCGATATCAAGCACTGGAAGCAATGTTCACCGCGTATGCACAGGGAGCAACCCCGGAGCAAAAAACGGCCGCGGCCATTCCCGTTTCTCGCCTAGCCATTGCCGGTTCGGCGGGGATGATGGAACTTTACAACATAATCGTTGAACGAAATCTTGATACTGGCACCCTTCCGATAGGGACACGGGTGCGCATCACGATGCAGGCCCAGCTCATGGACAATGCTGCAGCGTTCGGCCTGCAGAATGTGAATGAGGATAGCCCCGAGCTACGGCAACGTTGCGCACATATTGCTCAGCAGTGTCGTGAGCTTATTCCCGCCGTTATTCCCAAGTCAGAAAAGCGCCTGCTGCTGAACCAGAAGAATATCTTTAGTCTGTTGGATCGTGTGGAAGGTTCCATTCATGCGCTTTTGACGATGCCTACTGAGATCGGTTCAACAAAGAACAAGGAGATGGTCGCCCTCCCTACGAAGAAGATCCAATTCTTCATTCCCGGGGCAATCTTCAAGCAGGAGACTGTAGCTTTCGCACTCAAAATCAGCCTGTGCGCGACTTTTTGCTACATCGTCTATAACGCAGTGGCCTGGCCTGGTATCTCCACCGCGGTAATTACCGTAATTGTGACTGGGCTCAGTAGCAGCGGTGCCATCAAACAACGGCTTCTCTTTCGGCTTATGGGCTCAGTCATTGGCGGTCTTGTGCTTGGCCTTGGGTCTATCTCATTGCTCTTCCCGCACATGGATTCGATCACTTCGCTCATCGTGCTTGTCGCTCCTATAGCTCTTCTCGCGGCATGGATTTCCGCAGGGCCAAGGTTTAACTATGTAGGTCTTCAGATGGCATTTTCTTTTTATCTTGTAGCCTTCGAAGGCCTTAGTGCTCCTACACAGCTAGCACCAGCTCGTGACCGCTTTATCGGCATCTTGCTCGCTCTTGTCGTCATGTGGTTCGTCTTCGATCAGATGTGGCCTGTACGAACTGTCACTGTCATGCGCAGCCAACTTGCAACTGTCCTTAGCAGTAATGCCAGCCTTCTCAGGCTTATGAACTCAACCGAAAGACACGACGAATTGGTTGAACGTGCAGACATTCTGCGTGACCGCGTGGGGAAGATTGTCGCTGCCCTACGATCAATGAACGATGCGGTCGATTATGAATTCGGGGTTGACCGTGAAGAGCATGTTCACACGAGCGTAATGATTTTACGGACGTCCCTTACGGCCGGGGGAATCTTTTGGAACCAATTTGCCGTCCTCCATAGCGAGAAGGATAGAGACTTTCTCGTGGAACCGGCCTTGGTTCAAATGCGTCAGAAGTTGGCGGAGAACATAGACGTTATGGCCGAAGCAGTCATACAAAAAACCGATTTTCCGATGACTCCTGCAGAAGATTTCGCCGGATTAGAAATTCTGCAGAGCCCACGTTATGGTGAGTATTCGAACAACGCGGTTGCGCGGTTCGAAGAACTTCAAGCCTTCACCTCTATGCTAAAGAACGGGGTCTAGCGTAACCGACGAAATACGCAACGGCTCCATCGTTCAACATGGGCTCAGGTGTGGCGGATACGATCGAGAACCTTACGAGCCAGGCGATCAGGAACAACAGCTTCTGCTTTCACACTGTCGAGCTGTGAGTTTTTTCCTGGGGGTGTAGGTTTCATGCCCAACTTGCGTTCGTAGTAGTTGAACGCGCGGGTGCGTCCAAGCGCTCGATCAGCCTTGGTTTCGTAGACGCAACTGTAGGAGATGGATCTTGTCCCGCAGGTCTCGACCCAGTGTGGTGCGTTCTGAGGTTGGTGAAAGCCGTTCCCTGCGGTGAGGTTGTAGACCTGCTCTTTGCCTGGATCACGTTGCTCCATGTCGAGTTGGCCGATGCTGACCTTACCTCGAACATAAAAATCTTCGAGATCCTCTTCACGAACATCGTCGGGAGAGTAGACGTGGTAGGTTTTGTCCCCTTCAATCTGGGTGAAGAATCCAACCTCGGGATCGAAGTGAAGAGGCGTCGTGGATGCCGCGGAGGTGATGAACAGGCTGGACTGGATCCGTAAGATGGGTTGATCACCGAGTCCGCCGGGGATACCCCTAATCTGCTTGATGATTAGATCAAGCAGTGTACGGAAGCGATCATCATGATTCTCCAAACGCTTAAGCAGTATCCGCGTTGGCCGTTCATCAAGCTGATGAATGGCTTCCTTTGGAGTTAGCTTAATGTGGGGAGCATCAAAAAAAGCGCTTCCTGCGGCTGCGGCGCTCCCTGCAACGTAGTAGTCGTTACTGAATCCTGTATATCGATCAAGTAGTTCGGAGATAGAGTCGAACTGAAAGATGTCTAAGTGGTGCAAATTGTGCGTAAACCCGAATGGGACCTTGTTATAAAACGTCTGATAGGACTTCGGATCTATATCGAGTTGCACATCCGCAAGCGCTACACGTGGCAGGATTGTGACATCAGAAACGGTGGCAGTATTTGTGTTAGCCGACATAATTCTCCCATGTAGAGCAGAGACGACAGTGTTGCGATGATGATAGCAGCCTGTGGGCCTGATCGAACTTCATTCTTTCGGATCCAACCACGAAATATTGGCCCAAAAGAGCCATCTACGATGGTCAGCGAATTGCGCAGGTTTCTTGTGAGCAACTCATAAGCCAAGACCGTCAAGATGAGATGCGGATCCCCGAACGAATTCGTTATTGAATCGGCGTGGAATAAGGAATAAACTTCGCTTAAATCTACGTCCCGAGAGCGTGCCGTACTATGTCAACTTCTGCTGTTTCGAATGATCTACTCGAAGACTGCTGGATCACCACAGATCGTGAAGAATTGAGCAGTAAGTTCGATCGTGAACCCTTCGAGATCACTCACACCTTGGCAGAGCATCCACTTCTACAAATCCCCGAGCTGATGGATCTAGCTGAGCGGACATTAGAGACCAGGCCAGCTGGCATTTACTACGATGCCGGTGATGTGCGGATCGATCAGAGATGGGATCAGATGCCGAAAAAACAGTTTTCGGTAGTAGAAACGATGAAGCGCATAGAGACATGCGGGGCGTGGCTACTCTTCAAAGACGTTCAGCATGATCCAGAATATCGGGCCTTTCTCGGCAGTGGGTGGGACAAGATAAAGACAAAGATCGGCCACAATCTGAAGTCGCAAATCCTGCGCGAAGACGCTCTCATCTTCGTTACTTCTCCCAAACGTATCGCGACTTACCATATCGATCGCGAATGCAGCTTTTTGTTACAGATCAAAGGAACGAAGACGATTCACATCTTCGATCGTGCAGATCGAGAGGTGCTTCCCGAAGAAGAGATCGAGCGCTTCTGGACAGTTGATAATAATGCCCCGGTTTACAAGCCGCAGTTTCAATCTCGTGCAACTTCTTACAAGTTACGTGCCGGCACTGGAGTGCATATTCCCGTGAACTGCCCTCACTGGGTTGAAAATGACGACAACGTGTCTGTCTCCCTCAACGTGAACGTGCAGTTCAAAGACACGCTCCGCGCAAACACGTATCGTGCGAATCACACCCTTCGAGCCCTTGGCTTGACTCCGAGGCCGCCAGGTCAGTCTGCTGCTGTGGACTACCTAAGTCTCGGTCCATGGTGGCTGTCGTTGCAGCAAAGTCTGCGCTTCATAAGTTAAGCTCTCTCAAGAAGTAGCAGCCGCTAGAATTTGCAAAATCAAACTATTCAGGAATCGCCTGCGTATGGATAGCATGCCAACCTGAATGTTCTTTCTCGATCTTCTATGCGGCTATTCGAAACTATCTTGATTTTTGCTATAGTCGCAGCTGCGTTGGCGCAGATGATTGAGATCGCCGCTCCCTGGTCTCTATCGCTGACATGTCTAGCTGCCCTACTTGGCACTTGGCATATCGTCCACGAAAAGACTTATTGGCAGATGTTTCCTGCACTAGCGGGACTACTTATTATAGTTATTTGGCGCTTAGGCCCTCGTCGTCTTCAAACTACGTTCCACCGCACTACGAAGGTGCGACTGGCCATAGCAGTTTTGCTGCTATGCCTGATGAGCTTTGGATTGCTTTTGATTGTTCCAATGTTCGTTCTCCCAAAACCAACCGGACCGTATGCGGTCGGCACTCGAATCATTTATCTGAAGGATTCAAGCAGGGTTGAGGATGCGTATCAACAGCATCAGGGATTGCCTCGCGAGCTTGTGGTTCAGATATGGTATCCGGCAGTTCCTTCCAGCAATCACCTTGCTGCATATCAAAGGCTATCGGAGACAAATCTCCTGACTTCATATCGTAGTGTTCTCTGGACGAACTCTCGCGTCGATGCGCCAATCACGGGAGAGGGAGGGCCTTTCCCAGTTTTGCTCTTCAACCACGGATGGGGTGGAAGGCGCACGCAGGACACGTTCCTCACAGAGGATCTCGCAAGCCACGGTTATATTGTCGCTGCAATCGACCACACATACAACGCTGGCCGGGTAGCACTGCCAGACGATCGCATTATTGATAGTACTAACGGATATGATCCGATAGACGCTTCAAAACATACGGCCATAGAGATTAAGGACACTTGGAACAAAGAGCTCAAAAGATGGGTTGATGACGAAGTATTTGTTCTGAATGCGCTGCAACACGAGAACGGCGATAGCAAGAGTTTTTGGTATGGGCGACTCAATACTGATCGAGCGGGCGCCCTTGGTCACTCGTTTGGTGGAGCTGCCGCGATACAGGTCTGCTCTGTCGATGGCCGTATTCGAGCCGCACTCAACATGGATGGCTGGACGTTCGGAGATATTCAGCATCGCACGTTCAGTCAACCGACGATGTTTGTGTACGGAAAATCAAATCAACCCCAACAACACGATATAGCGTCTTTAGACGTCGAATCGAGGACTTTGCATGACCTGGATAAGAGCGACGAAGACGAAGTTAGTACCAGCCTCAAACAATATGGCGGATATAAGCTCTACGTAAGCAATACGTCACACATGGACTTTACCGATCGTCCCCTAATTAATCCGTGGAGTAGGTGGATGCAAACCAACCATTTGCCTCCTGCACGAATACAGACTATTGTTCGCGCATATGTGCTGGGGTTCTTTGACGAGACTATCCAAGGGAAGAAATCTAGCCTACTCGATACTGAACGTCCAAGTCGGTTTCACGAAGTTCAGATAGAGAAATGGACTCCTCAATAGCTGCTTTGCCTGGAACAGATCGAAGTACAGATGATGTTCTGACCAATGATCACAGCAACTTCGCTAGGAAGGATCCTGCCGATCAAATTTACTGAGGCAACCATGTATGGTTTTAGCTAATACATCAATTCCGGGCTCCGACAGCACCTGCCAATGATCGCCCGGTATCTGATGAATTTCGATACCTTCCGCAAAGATATGCGACCAACCATTATCGGAGGGAATGTTGACGTTCGTCTGCTTTGAAGCGCGAAAGAGAGTTAGTTTGCCTGGAAATGGTTTTGGTCGATAATTGCGTGCCGCCACGGCATTAATTTCATGAGTATTTTTTAAAGAAGCTGGAAGCGTTGAGAACAACTTAGCTGCGATCGTAGTTATGTAACGCACTCTACGTTCGTCCAGGTCTTTGAGAAAAAACTCTGCCCACGCCTTACCACTTCCGTGGCCTCGATTACTCCGGAAAAACCCGCTGATCCGCCCTTGTTTCTGTACCGTCTCTGAGTCACCCTTCTTCGGCAGCTCCGGGGTGTAATCTTTGGCTCGTGTATCCAACATTCCCAAAAGCCCAACCTCTTCACCAGCCTTGTGTAACTGGTGAGCCATCTCAAGTACTACGATGCCTCCGAAAGAGTAACCGAGAAAATGGTACGGTCCTTTTGGTTGAATACGGCGAATCTCTCTTAAATAGTGAGCAGCCATGTCCTCCATGCGAAGCAGCGCCGGCTGGTTTGCTTCCAGCGCCTGAGCCTGGACTCCGTAGACCGGTTGATCGGCACCAATTCTTGTTGTTAGACCATAAAAATTAACTACATTCCCGCCAGCTCCGTGAACGATGTACAGCGGTGAACGCGTCCCCACAGGTTGAATCGGCACAAGTGAAGTTGCGGTGTTTGGAGCGTAACGCCGGCGAACCAGTTCAGCCACGAGCTTGATGGTAGGTGCAGAGATTAAGCTCGCAAGCCCGAAGCCCATCGAATAGAGACTATTCATCCGAGTGACAAGCCGAAGAATAGCAAGTGAGCTAACCCCCAACGAAAAAACATTTGTATCGACAGCGATGTCTTCCACAGCTAGCATCGACCGCCAGAGTTCGAGCAGCTGAATCTCAATTGGGTCGTTCGTTGTTGCTAGTTGTTCGTCCAGCTTCTCCATTATCTGAGCGCTGTCTACAAATTGCTTCGCTCCGTGAAGTCGTGCGTTCCTTCGGGAGGGGGTTCGATTCGAGATGTCAGGCAGAGTGGCGGGAAGAAAATCATCAGCAGGAGCCATCTTCTCTAACTCAATTGCAGGCTTCTGCACGGCGGAGTCAAGCAATGCAACAAAGCTCTTTAGATAGCGTTGAATCGTAGCCGAACGAAAGTAGTTTGGATTGTATTCGAGCTGTAGCCTCGGCCCCTCCTCCACTCGATCGACAATAGCGAACATCCATTCAAAAACTGCTCCGGGGCTCATTGAGCGTAGAGGCACAATCTCTAGTCCAGCAACGCGCTGGGTCACCATGAAAGACTTTTGATACAGAAAGAAGATTGGAATCTCAAACGAAGTATTGTTATGAGAAAAATGTGAGTCGTAGATCAGCTCTTCAAACGGAAGCTCCTGATTTTCGTACGCACCGAGCGTCCAGTCTTGAACTTTTGTAAGAAGAGAACGAAAAGACTCATGCGGTTCTAGTTGAACGCGAAGAACTTGGATGTTCATCAAAAGCCCGATAAGCTCTTCCGTATCCTCGTTTCGATTCGCACATGGAGATCCTATGACGATGTCTCGTTGCCCAGTCACCCGATGAAGAAGAGCGCAAAAGATACTGAACAGCAAAATATTCAATGTAACGTTTTGTTCCTTGCAAAATTTATGGGCTAGCGCGGTGAGCTCCGGCGAGATCAAAAGTGTCTCTATATCGCCCGACTCCGAGTCTGTGCGCGAGTCGCGCGTGCCCTCAGGAGAAGCATCGTGCGGAAGTTCAATATGGCTAAAATCGCTCCCGAGGGCCTTATGCCAGAAGTCGAGCGAGGCCTCCGCGGCTTCGCTCTTTCGCCACTCTTCCTGCCACACCGCAAAGTCTGCAAACTGGATCGGCAGCACTGGAAGAATAGGCTCTTTCCTTTCGACCAGAGCTTCGTAAAAGACCGCTATATCACGCAGTAAAACTCCAAGCGATATACCGTCGCAGATAATGTGGTGCATGGTCACGAGCAGCAAATGATGCTGCGGAGCAAACTTTAGCAGCTTAATAACGAGGAGCGGGCCGTGAAGCAAATCCATGCGATATGCCGCATGCTCGCGGATAAGTACGCCAGCCTCGGGCGATTTTTCCGCCTCAGGTAAATGCTGCAAGTCTTTAACGGGCAGCGTGACACTGTATGGATTGCCGATTATCTGTGAAAGCTTTCCGTCAACCATCGCAAAAGTGGTTCGCAACATCTCATGACGCTGCACTGCCTGGCTGAAGGCCAAAGCCAATAGATCTACGTTCAATTCCCCGCGACACTGCCACATAAGAGGCATATTTAAGGCGGGGTTACCAGGATGCATTTGGTCGAGCGACCAAAAACGGATCTGCCCCTGTGTCGCGGGCATGATATACACATCACCTGCTGGAGGAAGCATCGGATTCAAGACAGAGAGCTCCTCTGGAGCATTCATAGTTAGTCCCGTCGCGGAGTGAAATTGTTGCTTCATTCGTGTATTCCAGTTTGACCGCGATAAGTTTTTCGTGGAGCTACTGCAATTCGTGGTGCGACCTTAACAGTTGTAGTCTTTACATCACTTGAATCTTTCAGCTCATTCGACAAGGCCAGAATGGTACGGTGCTTGAAGATCTGAGCTGCCGTAATATACAGCCCTTCTTTTTGGGATCGTGCGGCAATTCGGAAGATGAGAAGAGAGTCAGCGCCAAGTTCAAAGATACTGTCTGTAATACTCACGCGATCGAGCATAAGCACGTCCGCCCATATCTCTGCGAGTTTTTTGTGTTCAGCCGTAGAAGGTGCCGTAAACGGCCGTTCGGGCGAGTGAAGACCCGATTTAAGAAAAGTATCGACGTCAGGCAGGCTCTTGCGATCAATCTTTCCATTCGGAGATCGAGGGAGCTGCGGAAGAGGGAGAATGACCCCTGGAATCATGTACTCGGGAAGTGTAGCCGTGAGCATTGTGACTAAATCTGCAGCGAGCGCGGTAGCGTGCTCAGCTGAATTGCCAGCGTCGACATAAGCCACAAGACGGGTGATCGCCGCTCCTGCATTCTGACTTGTATGTGCCACTACTACGGACTCACGGACAGCTGGATGGCGATTCAGCGCAGCCTCAATCTCTCCCAGTTCGATGCGATAACCGCGAATTTTGACTTGGAAGTCAGTTCGGCCAAGCAATTCAACCCGTGCTAGACCAGAAGAGTTCACGCGCCAGCGCCCCAAATCGCCCGTTTTATAGATCCGCCCCTCAGCAAATGGATTTGGCAGAAAACGCTCGGTGGTCAGATCTGGCCTTCTCCAATAGCCGCGTGCCAATCCCCTGCCTCCAATGTACAGTTCGCCAACTACACCGACTGGTGCAGGCTGTAGCCGTTGGTCAAGCACATAAAACTGTGTGTTCGCTATAGGCGGACCGATCAGCAGTGGACCCGTTTCACCACCAACACGAGTGGCGGATGACCATATTGTCGTCTCGGTTGGCCCGTACATATTCCATACTTGTTCACTCCGCTCGACCAGTTGATCAGCGAGATCTCGCGGCAGTGCCTCTCCGCCGCACAGTACCTTCAGCGGTAACTGACGACTCCATCCTGCGTCGATCAGCATCCGCCACGTTCCGGGTGTAGCCTGGAGCACTGTCGCTTTACTCTGCTCAAGCAGTTGAAGCAGCATGTGTCCATCCATCACCTGCTCTTCGTTCGCGACTACTAATCGCGCACCAACTAACAACGGGAGCAGCAACTCCAAACCGGCGATGTCAAAGGCAAGCGTTGTTACTGCGACCAATACATCATCGGTCTTCAGTCCAGGCTCACGTTCCATCGACTGGAGCAAGTTCATCAGTGCCCCGTGTTCGACAGCTACGCCCTTCGGTCTTCCTGTCGTCCCCGATGTGTAGATCACGTACGCGAGAGAATCTGCCGAGGTTGCAGCTTCGACTGTAGCAGCACTCTCTTCGGTTATCTGTGCATCCAACACTATCGTCTTCGCAGTCGTCTTCAGGCCAGATTGTGCGGAGACAAATGAGCGGCCTACCACCAGTAGCTTCGCCTCCGAATCCTCCAGCACCATCTCCAACCTTTCACTCGGATGACGAGGATCTAACGGAACGTAGGCGCCACCAGCCTTCAGCACTCCAAGCAGCGCTCCTACCATCTCCACAGATCTTTCGACGCATAGACCAACAAGATCACCTGGCTTCAGGCCTTCGCGCAGCAGTCGGCGCGCAACGCGATTTGCATAGTCGTCTAGCTCTTTTCTGGTCCAACTCGATTTACCGCTCTCCACGGCAACTTTACCCGTTTGAGTGTTTGCCTGTATCTCTACCCATCGATGTATTGGCAGGAATTCTTCGTTGAACTCAACCTTGGTCTGGTTCCACTCTTTCAAGACCTCACCGCGATCTTTCTGGTCTAGCAACTCCAGTTCGTCCACACGCACTGTTACATCTCGGACAATATTAGAGAGGAGGTTGGCGTAGAGGTGCATCCAGCGGCGAATGGTTGCTTCCTCAAATAGATCGGTATTGAAGTCGCAATCGAACTCGAGATCGCTCTCGGTTTCGATCATGTTCAGAAATATATCGGTGTTAACAAACTGTTTGGGATTTGCTTTGATCTTCGCCGATAGGCCGTCAAACTCTATGCGTGCACCGATCTTTTCGAGATTGAACTGCACTTCGATCAACGGAAGCCGACTCGCATCTCTTGGAATCGAGAGCTTGTGAAGCAAGCTGCCATACGTAAACTCCTGATGATCGAACGCATCGAACAACATGCTGCGCGTAGAAGCAATATGGCTCTTGGCTGTCTCGCCTTCGCTGATCTGGCTCAACATTGGTAAGAAGTGGACGCAGTGCCCGACGAGACTTGCATTCTGAAAGAGTGCTTGACCGGCAGTAGAGATGCCGACGACGACCTCTTGTTGCCGCGTCAGGCGATGCAGCAAAAGTTGAAAGCCCGACAATAAAGTGACATAAAGTGTGCACCCAAGCTTCGTACTGGTGTCCTTCAGACTGTCGTACAGTGCAGGACCAAGGCTACCCTTGAAAGTTGAACCGCGATAGCTTTTGGTCATCGGACGAGGCTGGTCTGTCGGCAACTCAAGCACCGGTGCAAGGCCAGCGAATTGCTTTACCCAAAAAGCCTCGTTGTCCGCAAATTCGCCCGCCCTGTGACGTGTCTGTTCTTGAACGGCATAGCTACTGAATGGCAAAAGAGGAGACAGTCTTTCCGCTGCATCATCTTTCGCACCGTAGAGTTTACTCACCTCTTCGAAGAACTGGTTGACTGACCATCCGTCGAGAACAATATGATGCCCAGTAAAAAGCAGGACAACCTCGTCTCCGGCAATGCGGAAGATCGTAGCGCGAGCGAGCGGGCCTTCAGTTAGAGAGAATGGGGTCTTCCCTTCTCGCTTAATCGCTTCTTGTAGTACGGATTCACGAGAATCGGTAGTTGAAGTCTCTGACGACTTGGAAAGATCGAGATACTCGATGACGCCAGTAAAAACCGGATCAATAATTAGTAACTCGCCGTCCTCACTGATCTTGCTTCGCAATGCGTCATGCCGCGCAAACACCAATTCAAGTGCTCGCTGCAGCTCTTTCTCCTTCACTTCTCCTTGCAGCCGCAGAGTCACAGACTCGTTGAAGGCACAGTTAGCTTCATCGCCAAGCGCTGCCGCGAAGTATACCTCTCGTTGCGCCTCCGTCATGGGAACATGTGCAGGAACTTTCGCCAGAGCAGCGGGATGCATTACAGACTTAGTCGCAACTGGGCCACTCACCTGGTGAGAGTCATGGCTGGGAAGCGCGTTGCTCCGCTGCATCTCCTCGACCGTTTCGCGAAATGCTGCCTCGACAGCTGCCAGATCTGCGTCAGAGTGTGCCGTTGTGAGGAAGCACGGATATCCTTCCTGGATATGAATTCCCTTCTCACGCATCGCGTAGTAAAACAAGCTACCGAGCCGAGCATCACCATGGAAAGAGAAGTAGAACCAGGATGCAAAGTGATGAATTCTACTTGGCACTCCGCGTTCAACAAAGAAGTTGTCAAGTCTTGTTGCAAGCTCAGCGGTCTTCCGATTTAAATCTAGCTGGAGCTGCGGCCCTGCGTTTTTCAGATGATTGAGCACCGAACGCGCCGCCGCGAGAGCCTGTGGATGTCGAACGAAAGTGCCAGCGAAGAAGGTCACGCCAACTTCCGGTATCGATGCATCGCCATACTGCCAGGCACCACCGTCGAGGGCATCCATAAACTGCGCTTTGCCGGAGAGAACGCCGATCGGATAGCCGCCACCAATCACCTTGCCATACGTAGCCAAGTCCGCACGAATCCCAAATGCTTCCTGAACTCCGCCAGGAGCAAGCCGGAAGCCAGTAACAACCTCGTCAATGATCAGTGCTATCTCGGCCTGCTCCGTGATCTCCCTCACCGTCCTGATAAACGCAATCGGCTGCAAACCTGGATTGCGCGTCTGTACTGGTTCGATGAGCACTGCCGCGATCTCGCTCGCATTTTTACGGATGTAATCGAGCGAAGCGTCTGCTCCGTATTCAAGTACAACGACATTTCCAGTGTTGGCTATTGGAATTCCGGGCGCAAGTGGAACCGTGCCGCGCGGCGTACTGCGCACCAGCACCTCGTCGAATGTTCCATGGTAATCGCCGGCGAAATAGACGATGCGATCACGTCCTGTAACCGTGCGAGCCACACGAATGGCAGCCATCACTGCTTCGGACCCCGTGTTACAGAACGTCACCCGATCATTGCCGGTCAGCTCACATATCTGTGCAGCAACCTCTCCCGCAAGCGGAGATTGCGGCCCAATCGCGACACCTAATTCAATCTGCTCCCGAACCGCATCCAGCACGAACTCTGGCGAATGTCCGAACATGATCGCGCCATATCCGTTGACGATGTCGATGTATTCATTGCCATCGACGTCCCATATCCGCGAACCTTTAGCCCGATTCGTTACAAGTGGATACACCATCTCCTTCCACTGGGGTCGAAACCCCGCAACTGCTCGTGGATCAGCCAGATGGACGCGCGCCTTATCTGTCAAACGCTTTGACCCTGGCGTGCGCTTCTCGTACTTCGCAATAAGCGAATCGAGATAATGTTGTTGATCGCTGTCGAGGTCCTGCTGGACCCTTGGTTGTAGCGGTCGGTACGATCCGTGCTTAACTTCGGAAGTTTCGGCTGTTGACGACACAGGAGCTGGCGCAGTTACCGGGGCGATCACGGGTGCTAGAGGAGCCGTCTGCGCCGCAGGAGCAGCGGAAGCATCGGTCGCAGCTCGCAACGTCAACATCTGTTGCTCAAACATCTTCGACATCATCGCCATCTGTTCGCTGAACAGTCGCTCTACGGCAGAACCGGAAGAAGCAGACGGACTAGTAGAAATCATCGATGCCGCGGGCACACTGGTAGCAACAGCGACTTGTGGCGTGGCAACTTGTACCTGAGCCACTGCTGGAAATGCATCGGGCGGCAGCACGCTGTCGAGATATCCTGCGAGACTCGCGATCGTGGTGTATTGTTCCATGATCTGACGAAACGTTAGCTTAACTCCAAACTTCTTCTGAAGACCCTGCGTGGCCTGCGTAAGAAAAAGCGAGTCGAGTCCTAACTCCAAAAACTGATGGTCGACCTGATCGGGAGTGACGTCGATCCCGCTAAGCTGGGTGAAAACTTCGGCAACAATCGGCTGCAGGCGCAGCTTACGTTCTGGCATTTGAGCCTCTCTCAGTGGTTCAGTCGCGACTGAAATAGATTCCTCTTCGCGTCTTGTGTCGAGCGATGCGGAGGTAACAAAAGTGGATCGTTCCTTGGTCGTAGAGACAGCCGTATGTGAAGGCGGCTCGACCCAATGCAATTTGCGTTCAAAAGGATACGTCGGCAGCGGAACGCGGCATCGCTGCTCTGGCGCATAGACGTCTGTCCAATTCGGCGCAGCACCTGCCATCCAGAGCTGTCCAAGTGCCTCTTGAAGTGAGCCCGCTTCCGCAGGAGACTGTTCATCACGTTGCGACAGCGAAGAGACGATGACGGATTCGCTACTATTGGGTTGCTGACGTGCCAGCGTGGACAACGTACTTCCCGGCCCCACCTCCAGCAATATCTGCGGAGTCGACATGATGGTTTTTAGCGCATCGGCAAAGCGAACGGGATTGCGAACCTGTTCGGACCAGAAGCGGGGACTCGTCGCCTGCTCCGGCTCGATCCATGTGCCGGTAAAACTCGAGACATACGGACGAGAAGGTGGGTGCAACGAAACCTTCGCCACCTCCGCTTCAAACGCCGACAACATCGGATCCATCATCGAAGAGTGAAACGCGTGCGATGTGCGTAACCTGCGGAAGAGCGCTCCATCCGATGTCAGCCGCTGTTCCAGACATTCGATTGCCTCAATAGATCCAGCAAGAACACTCAGCTTCGGAGCGTTCAGGGCCGCCAGCGAGATGTCTCCTGAGAGATACGGCTGGAGCTCCGATTCACTCAGCCTTACTCCGACCATTCCTCCTCGCGCCATCTCCTGCATCATTCGCCCGCGAATACTTACCAGGCGCAAGGCGTCTTCCAGGCTCATGACTCCGGCCAAAACCGCCGCAACGTATTCGCCGATGCTGTGACCCGCCATCGTCCGCGGTTCAATTCCCCACGACTGCCACAACTTCGCCATCGCAAATTCAGTTACAAAGATTCCCGTCTGTGCGAACTGGGTCTGCTGAATTCGTTCTGCTGCTTCGGACGTAGTAGTGTCAGCGGGAAAGAGAACGCTGCGAATATCGTGCCCCATCAATGACAGCAAGACCTCGGCGCACTCGTCCACTTGCTTGCGATAGAGAGCCTCGGTCGCATACAACGAACTGCCCATCCCCGCGAACTGAGATCCTTGCCCTGGAAAAAGAAAGACCACCTCGGGGCGCTTCGAAGAAATCACGCGATTCGTCTGTGCGTTAGCCGACCGCAACTTTGCAATCGCGTCTTCGGCGTTTGCACAAACAAATGTCGCGCGATGGTCGAAAGCCTTTCGTCCGACGGCAAGTGTATAAGCCACGTCTTCAAGTGGAAGCTCTGGACGCAACTGAAGAGATTGAGCAAGATTTTCAATAGCCGCATTGAGTGCAGGTTGAGATCGCGCGGAAAGACAAAGCAGTTGGGCAGACCGAAGAGAAGCACTCGAAGCAACCAGCGACGGAGCCTCTTCCAGCACGACATGCGCATTCACCCCACCCACTCCGAACGCGCTCACTCCCGCGCGTCGCGGTCCATCCGAATGCCAAGGGCTCAACTCACGGTTCACATAGAAAGGTGAATTCGCAAAATCAATGTTTGGATTTGGCGTCTCAAACTGTGCCAACGGAGGCAGCGTCGCCTTACTCAGTGAGAGTGCCGTCTTGATCACGCCAGTCACACCGGCTGCCGCATCAAGATGGCCCACATTTGCCTTTGCGGTGCCGATTGCACAGAAGCCCGAATCCTCTGTGCTTAGCCGAAATGCCTTCGTAAGCGCAGCGACTTCAATCGGATCTCCCAGCGGTGTCGCAGTACCATGAGCCTCTATATAGGTGATCGAGCGCGCGTCAATCCCCGCCATCGCCTGCGCAGCAGCAATTACGCCCGACTGACCATCCACACCAGGCGCCATGTAGCCCGCCTTCATTGAACCATCGTTGTTCACGCCAAAGCCGCGAATTACGGCTGTGATGTTGTCCCGGTCTGCGATGGCATCTTCCAGGCGCTTCAACACGACCACCCCTGCGCCATGGCTGAAGACTGTGCCTGTTGCCGCAGCATCGAACGGTCGGCACAATCCATCTTTCGATCCGATGCTCCCTTCGGAGTACATATGCCCGCGTCTTTGCGGAAACGTGACCGAGACACCACCAGCCAACGACATGTCACATTGATAGTTCAGCAGACTTTGGCTTGCCTGACAGATAGCGACCAATGATGTAGCGCAGGCCGACGCCACACTGATGCACGGTCCACGAAGATTTAACTTGTACGCGACGCGACTCGTCAGAAAATCCTTGTCGTTTCCCATGAACGACCTGAATTCACCAACCTGGTAGCTTCCGGTCAGTTCGTCAATGAACGCTCGATCTTGGCACAGATTCGCCAAAAGATAAGTATTGAGACTGCAGCCGCCAAAGAGGCCAATCTGTCCGGTGTAGCTTGTTGAGTCGTACCCTGCGTCTTCTAATGCGTTCCAGCAAGTCTCCAGAAAGATGCGATGCTGAGGGTCCATGCTCTCTGCATCACGTGGCGAAATACCGAAGAACTCTGCATCAAACAGGCCAGGATCTTTCAACACACCGCGTGCAGCAACATAGTCTGGACCATTTTCTAGCCCCGCACTGCTCCTCACCTCAAGCTCTGCAGACGAAAAATGAGAGATCGAACTCTTTCCAGCAGCAACGTTTTGCCAGAACGTCGCAATGTCGGGCGCACCTGGAAACTGTCCCGCCATGCCTATGATGGCGATGCCTTCCAATGGCTGCTCGTCAATCTGTTGCCCAGTCAAACTAGTTGTTTCGTTCGGTCTATCGCTCATGACGCCATCCCCTTCGCCGCGCGGGCTCGAGCGAACGCGCCTCTAGCTTTTTGGGCCTGCTGCTGAACAGCACTTCTCTCCGATGAGGAAGAACCACCGCTCGAGAGACGCTTTGCCAGTAAACGTACTGTCGGGCACTCAAACATCATCGTGACAGGAATGGGCTTTTCGAACTGTGTTTGCAAACGTAAATGAGCAGTAATCAGAAGCAACGAGGTTCCGCCACAATCGAAAAAATTGTCATCCGGTCCAATTCGTTGGAGACCAAGAACATCCTCGAAAATTCGTGCCACACGCCCCTCCGTTCCAGACAGTGGCTGCGGAACTGCATGCTCTCCCGCGCTTGACATCATTGAAGGCGAAGGTAAAGCGGCTTGATCCAACTTGCCATTAACGGTTAACGGCAACTCCGCAAGACGCGTGTACGACGAAGGCCGCATGTGTGCAGGCAATCTGCTCCCGAAGAACTCACCAAACGCGCTGGCATTCAGTTCAGTCTCCGGCGCAGCAACAAAATAAGCAGCCAGCCGATGATTGCCGCTTCCATCCGTGTGGACGACCACACACGACTGTTGCACCCCCGGAGCAGCGGCCATCACTGCCTCAACTTCTCCAAGCTCAATGCGAAAGCCGTTGATCTTTAACCTGGCTGTCATTCCTCCCGAGGTACACCATCTCTCCATCAGGGCGTATACGAGCTAGGTCGCCCGAACGATAAAGTCGTGCACCAGGCGACTGCGTGAAGCGGTCCGCGATAAAACGTTCTTCGTTCAGCTGCGGCCGATTGAGGTAGCCGTGTGTAACGCCACCACCACCAACGTAAAGCTCGCCGACCTCTCCTTCGCTAACCGGCCTTCCCTCAGCATCCAGCAGATAAATCTGCATGTCTGGAATCGGCACCCCAATCAGGCTCTCCTGCACTGACTCCGCTTCCACTGCTTTGATGGGCCGATAGGTTACATGGACCGTCGTCTCAGTGATGCCGTACATGTTCACCAACTGCGGCGCGATATCTCCATGCCTCTCGAACCATGGAGCAAGCTTGCGGTATTGCAACGCCTCTCCACCGAAGATCACAAAACGCAAAGATAAGGGCAGGGACGCTGCACTCTGTTCCACCTGAATCAGCATCGAGAATGCAGACGGTGTCTGATTCAGCACAGAGACATGTTCCATCGAGAGAAGACTATAAAAATCTCTTGGTGAACGGCTTACTGCGAACGGAACGATGACGAGTCGCCCTCCCGTCAGCAGGCATCCCCATATCTCCCAAACCGAAAAGTCGAACGCGATCGAATGAAACATCGTCCAAACGTCGTCCGCGTTGAAATGGAACCACGGCTCCGTTTGATCCAGGAGTCGAATTACATTCCTGTGCGATACCATCACGCCCTTCGGCTTCCCTGTCGAACCGGAGGTGTACATCAGGTACGCGAGATCATCTTCGCTGGCGGCAGGCGTTGGGTTTTCAATCTCAACGGGCCACTCCTTCGCAAAAAGCTCATCAAGCTTCACGACGGCTACCGATAACCGCGAAAACTGATCGGAGAGACCTGCGGCAAGCGATGTTGTCGTCAGGATTGCGACGGGCCGCGCATCCTCTAACATCTCAAGGACACGAGCCGCAGGATACTTGGAGTCGATCGGCAGATACGCCCCGCCAGCTTTGAGAGTGCCGAGTATAGCTGTCAGCATCTCAGGCGATCGATCCAGATAGATCGCAACGAACGCATTGGCTCGAACGCCCGCCCCACGCAGGTGCTCCGCGAGACAGTTTGCCTGAGCGTTCAGAGTGCCGTAGGTTTGTCTGTGCGTTCCGCAGACAGAAGCAACCCGATCGGGATCTACCGCGACGACTCTTTCGAAACGACTGACAATCGTTTCGTTACTCTTATTGCCGGATCCATCTTTAACGGATTCTTCTGAAGTCTGCAAACGACTCAGATGTTTCTCCCCAGCGGCCGGATTCTTGGAAAGCCTGTTGTTCTCCATCGAGCCCCATACAATTCAAAGCAGCAGCCGGAACGGACTGACTTAGAGCACTCAGTATTGATTTGAAGGCACCGGCTCCGCGAACATGACTCACTAACTCAATGATGCAATTGGAGATAAAAGGTGGTACCAGGTGCCTTGGCATTCAACCCGTTCTTGCTGCCTAATTGTACGCATACCGAGGAAATCTACGGGCATTAACTTGTGCCAAAAGTACCTGAAAGTTGTACGCTTTTGAAACATTCGCCAGTTGAAAGCCGGGAACAAACCACGAAAGATCACAAAGCGCTGGTTATCATGGAAAAGCTACTCCATTCCATCAGGCGCCCATCATGTTGAACAACTGGATTCCGGTTGACATACTTCCCGTCTTGGAGGACCACGAGGTACAACTGTGGCGTATTCCGCTTAGCGCCGCTACCAAACTGAGCGAGCGCTACCACTCGCTCCTCAGTCCACAAGAACGAACTCAGGCAGAACGATGCCGGCCCGGTCAGGCACGAGAACACTTCACGATCGGAAGAGCCTGCTTGAGAATTCTTTTAGAAAATGCTATCGGTATCGACACCCACTCCATAGAGATCTCAGCCGGTCTTCACGGTAAGCCAGAGACACCTGCCATCAATGGAGAGAATATTTTTTTCAATGTCGGCCACTCAAGAGACACGATTCTAATCGCGCTTGGCCGGCAGGGCGCACTAGGAGTCGACGTTGAGTACTTCGACCGGAAGACCGACATCATGGAGGTCGCCAGCTGCAACTTCACAGAAGATGAGACCAGTTCCCTGGCGTCTATCGTAAATCCGGAGGCGCGTATCAGGCTTTTTTACCGCTATTGGACCCGCAAGGAGGCAGTTGCAAAGGCCGACGGCCGGGGCCTTTTACTGTCTTTATCTTCTTTCGACGTATCGCATGAGTCCACCAACTTGCACCCAGTTCGTATGAGCAAATCTCATGATAATGGCAGCAAGTTATATTTCGTCACCGATCTTGACCTGGGCAACGAAGCGGCTGGAGCACTAGCCCTCGAATCCTCTAACTGTCGCGTTACCGAACTTATCTTCCCCATAACGTCCTACAGTCGCACGCCGAAAGCTGGCGCCGCGTTGATCTAAACGCAATGCGGCGATGGTCCATCGCGTCCCGTAACTTCTGCGGCCTTTACCCATCCTCTGGTTTTAAATCCATGGTCCGCATCTCCGCGTCCAGTCTCGCATGCAATCGTTCGCTGAAACCCAGTGGCAGTTCAAACACTCGCTCATCGGCGGTAAGAATCAATATGTTTCTTGTCGAATCTAGAATCGCCGAACATATCTCGCAGTGTTCCAAATGCTTCTGTACTTCCGCCAACACCGTCGCATCCAGCGTTCCGTCCAGATAGCCGGAGATGTGCTCCCAAACATGCTTGCACTCTAGAACCATGGGAACCACCTTCGCTTCGGGATAATCTGCTTCAGCTGCGGAGCCAGCTTCTTCTGCAGCATTATGCGTGCGCGATGCAGACGAACTTTTGCAGCCGCCACGCTGATACCCAGCGCTTCGGCCGATTGGTTGACACTCAGGTCCTCTAAATCGCGCAGTAAAAATATCTCACGATAGATGAGCGGCAGGTCCGTGATCGCATGCTGCAACATGACACGCACCTCCCCACGCTCCAAAACTTCCGACGGAATCTCACGCCAGTCTCGCAAAAGCGCGGGCGAGACATGACCGCCTTCGTCCAACTCATCCAGTGACTCCGTCTTTGCAGTCTTCTTTTGCCGCAGGCGGCTTCGAGCCTCGTTCAACGTAATGCTGATCAGCCACGTACTGAACTTCGCCTCGCCGCGAAATCTTCCAAGATTACGAAACGCCTTGAGAAATGCCTCCTGCGCGACGTCCTCGGCGTCCGCCTCATTCTGCAACATCGACAGCGCCATACTATAAACGCTTCGTTCATAGGGCTGGATCAGATCGTGAAACTCATGCGTATTGCCCGCAAGTATGGAGGCGATCATCTGAGCTTCATCTCTGTTCTCAAAGACTGCAGTCATTGCTTTTCGATCCATCCTCGACAACGCTTTGCCAACAACGCATCCACGGAGAACAGGCCGGCTCCGAATACCAGCACCATCACTGACGCGAACAGGAATGTGTATGGATCGGCGTTGTAAAACTTGCCTGGATCGGAGAAGACTGCAAAGAGCGCATCGCGATCCGCAGTCCAGTAAGCGACCAGCATATTCACACTAAGGACTAGACTGATCAGCCGCGACCCGAGCCCTAAAATCAGCAAAAGTCCACCCACCCACTCAAGACTGGAGACGAAGTGCGCCGTAAAAGCTGGAGCAGGCAGATTCAGACTCGTAAAGAAGTCGGTTACCCTGTCAAGATGATGTAACTTACCCCAGCCGCTCTGCATGAGCTGCCATCCCCAGTAAAGACGCACCGCCAGAAGAAGCGGCGATTGGAGATACGAAGCAAGGGCGGCAAACCGTTCATATACTCTGTACAGGCGTTTCATCACAATCCTTGTCTATTTATCTAAGCGGAAGCGCAGAATATCACTGACTATGTGCGCGATCTCTGAAGGAACCGACGCCCGTCCGCATAACCTTAGAGCCGCGAGCGCGAGATTGGTTACAAAAATCCTCCTGCCCAGGATAGATCTCTCTTCAACACAACCGGATAGAGCCTTACCCCTCAGATCGCCTGGCCCGCATCTTCCCCAATTGGAATGCAACGCTTTATTGACGCTTCAGTTCAGCAAGAACGTCGGCCGCTGTAGTCCTGTCACCATGTTCATGGCTGATCCTCCGGAAGACCACCACGCCTTGCCGGTCGATCAAAAAGGTAGAGGGATAAGCTGTCTCGTGCGCCGCGTCCCAGCGAAGCCCATAAAGATTCGTGAAGACATAATCAGGATCGATCACAAGATGAAAGTCCGCAGGCAGCGGATTTTCTTTTGCCAGGGCCTCTTTGGCTCGTTGGTCGAGATCCGCAGGTGGTCCGGGATATACGAAGAGAACCTCCGCCCCAGCCGTCGCAAACCTCTCGCTGCTCACCAAAAAATCATGAACCTGCTTCTGGCAATATGGACACTGGTAGCCCGGAAATCCTCGCAACACAACCAGAACCACTGTACCCTTCGCAGTAAACTCGGAGAGCCTCAGCGGGTGGCCGTCTGGGGTCGACAGCGTAAACTCCGGAGCCTTTTGTCCAACTTCCGGCGTCTCAGCCAATGCCGACCGAAAGGCGCCCAGAACACACGTAAGTACAGCGAACGCCCACAATTTTCTGACTATCATTTTCTAACTCCAATCCACGCAATCCAAATCAGGTTGTCTCGTCGTTAACAAGGGGATACTGGCTTGCTCGGTTGGAGTTGATTCGTACAAAAAAGTTACAAAACTGTTAGTCTTCGGTCGGCCGCGAACTGTCTGTAACCTTTGCATCGAACTGAAGTCAAATCTGCGGCAAGGACGATACAGGCAAAGATTTGACCTTGCCATAACTGCAACTCGTCGTAGGGAGCCTGTAATCAAATCTTGCTACGATCCCGTAGCCGTCATCAACGTCCGGCACGCTCCAGCGTGTGGCTCAACCAAAAGAAAGGTTCAACCCCTATGAAGAACTCCGCACAATCGCTCGCTTTGGCCGCCGCATTTGCAGGTCTGCTCGGCGGCACCACAGTACGCGTGAATGCACAGACCGCACAGCCCAATACTCCTGCCACCACCGCGCACGCCGGCGTGCTGATCGCACAGGACAAGCCCGACCTCCCGAAGCACTCCTGCAAGGGCAAGAACGACTGTAAGGGTCAGGGCGGCGGCAAGCACCCCGGCAAGAACGACTGCAAGGGCAAGGGCGGCTGCGCCACCGACGGCTCCAAGCCCTCACTGGCATAATTACCTCCCCTGTCTGGAGGCTTGATTCTTCTTCAAGCCTCCAGATCCTCCTCACTCTTTACAGCCCACGGGAGCATGGAATGCCGGCCAATCGTTTCAACGGTTTCACCGACTATGGCGTGGGGATCGGTCTGCGTGTCCCGCACTACGACCACATCTTCGCCGAGAAGCCCGTCGTCGACTGGTTCGAGATCATCTCCGAAAACTACATGGTCGACGGCGGCCGGGCGCTCCAGGTCCTCGACCAGATCCTCGAGCAATACCGAGTCGTCCAGCACGGCGTCTCGATGTACTTTGGCTCCGCTCAACCTGCCAACCGCGAACACCTCAAGCGCCTCAAGACCCTGACCCGCCGCACGAAGACCCCTTGGCTCTCCGACCACCTCTGCTGGGGCAGCGTCGACGGCCGCTACACCCACGATCTTCTCCCGATGCCGTACACCTTCGAAGCCGTGAAGGCGACGGCAGCGCGCATCCGCGAGGTGCAGGACTTCCTCGAGATCCCCATCGCCGTCGAAAACGTCAGCAGCTACGCCGAATTTCACGAATCCGAGATGACCGAGTGGGAGTTCCTGAACGAGGTCGTCGAAGCCGCCGACTGCGGCATCCTGCTCGACGTCAACAACATCTACGTCTCGTCGCAGAACCACGGCTTCAATCCATTCGACTACGTCAACAGCGTCCCCGCCGAGCGCGTCGCGCAGATCCACATCGCCGGCCACTCCAAGTTCGAGAAGTACATCCTCGACACCCACGACCACCCCGTGCTCGATCCCGTCTGGCGCCTGTACGCTCGCGCCATCGAACGCATCGGCCCGACCGCGACGCTGCTCGAGTGGGACGACAACATCCCATCCTTCGATGAAGTGCACGCCGAAGCCCTGAAGGCCAACCAGTATCTCGCACCTTCCGAAGCCACTCGCAGCTTCAGACCTCCCGATAGGAGCAAGTCGCAGAGAGGTCGTCCACCCGTGAACCTGCTCGAGCTGCAACGCCGCATGGCAGAGGACGTCATGCGTCCTCTCACACCCGACTTCCAGATGCAGACCGCAGACCTACGACGGCGCCTCAACGCACGAGCTCGCCGACACCTACATCAAGCCGAACGACCGCCTCTCCTCCTTCGACCGCCTCGAGATCTACAACCGGCAGTATTGGTTCCGCGTCATTGGAGCCGTCTCAGAAGACTTTCCAGCGATCGGCGCAGTCCTTGGAGCGAAAAAGTTTGATTCCCTGGTCCTCGCCTATCTCCGAGAGAATCCGTCGACCTCCTTCACCCTGCGCAACCTCGGCTCGAAGCTGCCACAATGGCTCGAATCTCATCCTGAGTTCGCTCCAAGACGCCACAAGCTCCTCCTCGATGTAGCTCGTCTCGAATGGGCTTACGTCGAGGCCTTCGACAGCGCGGAGTATGCGCCTCTGACCACCGCCGATTTCGCCGATCTCAGCGGCGAGTCCAAGCTGTTCCTGCAACCGCACCTCCAGCTTCTGGATCTGAGCTACCCCGTCGACGAGCTGGTTTTAGCCGTCCACCAGCAAACCCCTCCCAGCGACATCATGAGCAACGCCGTCACCGAACGGAAGCAGGTCAAACGAGGCGCGGCTCCCCCAGGATGCGCCGTTCTCGCAGTCCACCTGGCCGTCCACCGCTTCGAAAACTCCGTCTACTACAGACGGATCGACCGTGAGGCGTTCCTCCTGCTCACCGCCTTGAAAACGGGCAACCCACTCGGTCAGGCCTGCAGGCAGCCTTCATTGGCAGCTCCCTCGCTCCCGACGACCAGGCAGGAAAGATCCAGGAGTACTTCGCGCATGCGTCCCATCTGGGCTGGTTCTGCAAGAAAGCCTGAGCCACTCGCTAACTGGCTCTTCCGATCCAGCCATACTTCCAACTTACCAGCTCAGCCTACCTGCTAGCCTAATTCGACTCGAATGCCCGCCGGATGCTGATCGCCGCTCCGCCGAACTGGTTCACGCAGATTCGGCAGTCGACGGTATCATACAGATGCCAGACTCCGTTATCGCAAGGGTATGCTGGTTGCGACACCAACAAACGCTGTCACCTCTATCACAGCTATAAGGCATCCAACTATAGCGACTTGGCTTTCGAAGAGATATAGGCAGTCAACAACGGCCCTTGTTTTTCTGGGAGCTAACGTATATTCTCCCGTTAGCGCCGGAGCGCAAAAAAGACAGCTGTACAGGGGCATCTCGTATGGAATTTCACATCTCCCGCGCTCTTCGGGAAAAACTGGAAGTTGACGACCTGCTGTTCAGCTATACCGGCAACATCGTCTTCGCAAACGTCGCCGCAAGCCGTACCTTGGCAAAACAACTTCAAGGATCCCGTACCCAGCGGTCCCGCGACCTCGGAGCCTGTAAATGCAGGCGCTTTATTCGCCATGGGGCTCATCGACGAGCTTAACCATGCGATGGTCGCTCGATACCGCAAAGAGATTGACCCGTCGGTTCTAACGAAGCAGTGCGCTGGTTCACAAGCCAGATCACACCCGCCGAAATCGAGCGCCTCCTTCTTGCCTTTACCGAGCAATTTCCGAACGTCGACGTCCATCGCGGAGAACTCACCGCAGCACAATGGCTGAACGGCACAACGGACGGCCTGCCGAACCGTGAAGCTGCACTCGAAGAGCTGCTTAATGCTGTGGCTCGCCAACATCAACCCCGCATTCGCCCCCTTCCGCGAACTCTTCGAAGACTCCGCTCTAAAGCGCCAGACGGTCTATCAAAATGTCACTGCATCATTTCCTGATTACTTCGTCACCCGCCCCCCACTTTCCCCTGAAGTGGGAAGCCTCCTCGACGCCCTTCGCGCACCCTTGCTCGCCTCGCCCGACTCCCTCACCGGCCAACTCGACTATATCCGCGAGTACTGGCCGAAGTATCTCGGCGAAGATCTACGCCGAGTGCTCCTCGCGATCGATGTCCTCCGAGAAGAAGATCTTGCCATCTGGATGCGCTTCCACCCTCCCGGCCCCGACCAGTTCCGCCACGGCGCACCCAGGCCGCGGAGGAGAGGGATTCGTCGGAGACGAGTACATCGGCTTCGAAGATGAGTTCTTCATCGGGTCTGATGGCACCCGGCGCGCCGCTATGCAAGTGACTACCAGGCCCCGCTCAATGAGTACGAAGCCTTCAGCGCAGACCAGGCATGGATGCCAAACGTCGTCCTCATGGCGAAGAGCACCTACGTCTGGCTCGAACAGCTTTCAAAAAAATACCTGAGGCACATTCATCGCCTCGACCAGATCCCAGACGAAGAGTTGCAACTCCTCTCCGACAGAGGAATCACCGGCCTATGGCTGATTGGTCTATGGGAACGAAGCGTCGCCTCTAGAACCATCAAACGCCTTCGCGGACACACCGATGCAGTTGCTTCCGCCTACTCGCTCAAGGAATACCAGATCGCCGACGATCTGGGCGGAAACGCAGCCTACGAAAATCTCCGCGACCGCGCCGCCAGAGCCCGCATTCGCCTCGCCAGCGACATGGTGCCAAACCACATGGGCATCGACTCCAACTGGGTCATCGAGCATCCCGACTGGTTCCTCTACCGCTGGGAGAGCCCCTTCCCCGTCTATCGTTTCGAGGGACCCGATCTCTCAACCGACAGTCGTGTCGAAATCAAGATCGAAGACCACTACTACGACCAGAGCGACGCCGCAGTAGTCTTTCGTCTCCGCCATCATCGCGAAGGAACAACCCGCTACGTCTACCATGGAAACGACGGCACAACCTTCGCGTGGAACGATACCGCGCAGCTGGATTACTCCAAGGCCGCAGTCCGTGAACACGTCATTCAGGTCATCCTTCACGTCGCACGGCTCTTCCCGATCATCCGCTTCGACGCTGCAATGGTCCTGGCCAAACGCCACGTCCAGCGGCTCTGGTTCCCTCTTCCAGGAGCTGGCGGATCCATCCCGTCGCGGGCCGAAGACGCTATGACACAAGAGCACTTCGACTCCCTGATGCCTCACGAGTTCTGGCGCGAGGTCGTCGACCGCGTCGCCGCCGAGGTCCCCGGAACCCTCCTCCTCGCCGAAGCCTTCTGGCTCCTCGAAGGCTACTTCGTTCGCACTCTCGGCATGCATCGCGTCTACAACAGCGCCTTCATGAACATGCTGCGCGACGAAGAGAACGCGAAGTATCGCTCTTATCTCAAGAAGACCATCGAGTTCGACCCCGACATCCTCAAACGCTACGTCAGCTTCATGAGCAATCCCGACGAGCGCACCGCGATCGACCAGTTCGGCAGCGGAGACAAATACTTCGGCGTCTGCACTCTGCTCGCGACCCTGCCTGGCCTGCCAATGTTCGGGCACGGGCAGATCGAGGGCTACACCGAACGCTATGGCATGGAGTTCAAACAAGCCAAGATGAACGAGTATCCGAACGATGATCTCATCGCTCGCCATCAACACGAGATCGCTCCTCTACTCAAGAACCGATATATCTTCGCCGAAAGTACCAACTTTGTTCTCTACGACTTCTGGAACGACCACGGCACCGTCGATGAAAACGTCTTCGCCTACTCAAATCGCTCCGGCGGTCAGCGAGCCGTCATCCTCTACAACAACAGCTACGGAAGCACACGCGGCACCATACACTTCTCTGCGGCCTCATTCGACAAGCACACCGGGTTTCTCCGGCAAAAAAGCCTCGCCGACGGACTCGCTCTGCCGAACGACGGTTCAGTCTTTCTCGCCTACCGCGACACAGCCCATGGCCTGGAGTACCTTCGCCGCACAACGGATCTTCACCACCACGGCCTGAGCATAGATCTCCGCGGCTATCAATACGCAGTTCTTCTCGACTGGCGCGAGCTCCGATCATCCGCCGACCAGCCCTGGGAGAACCTCTTCTACGCCCTCAACGGTGCGGGCGTTTATAGCGTCGAAGAAGCGCTCTCTAAACTCCGCCTGCGGCCGCTGCATGAAGCTCTTCGTCAGGCTCTCGTATGCGACAACATCCAGACCTTCGCGGCCGTCGCTGCAGAAACGGCGAAAAAAGCGAGCTACGCACTCGAAAAGCAATCACCCGCGTCCCCCATCGAAGGCAAAGCCGCAAAGGCAACCGAACAGACAGAGCTGAAGAAGCAACCGGCACTCGTTTCAGCCCACTCAGAAAAAACCCCACTCTCGCGGTCAGAACAAAGTCACTTCAATTCGACCCTTGAGATATTCCTACGTGAGAGCCACCACTTCTTCGAGAGAGTCGCCGACGAAGTAACCGAAGAAAACGACGCATCTCAGAACCTGTTGCCGCCACCACCACCGCGACAGATTCTCCAACGAGCGAAGAGCCATCCGATTCCGCCAAACCAACCCCCGATGCCGCGAAGTCGCTTGAAGCGAAGGCAAGTGCCGCAGCCCAGCTCATCGCCTTATCGCAAACCTTCTCGGCCGCATGGCCGGAGGCGGTACGTCGTGTGCTACCTACTCCGACCAAATCACTGACTCATCCAGAACAGATCTGGGCTCCGATATTGGCCTGGATCATCCTGCGCAGTATTCCCACGCGGCACGACAGAGCAGAACTATTCGATAAGCTCCATCTACGCTCTGCTTTATCAGAAATCTTTTCCTCTGTCGGAATGGAGGGCGAGAGCACATGGCAGGCTGCTGCCAAGGTGCGAGTTCTCCTGGCGCATGAAAGCGCGGCTCCGACATCACTGACGCACACCGATACCTTCTGGAACGATCCAGACGTACGCTGGCTTGCTGGCGTCAACGAGTCATCCGGGACAACCTACTTCAACAAGGAGCGGTTCGACGAGCTCCTATGCTGGCTCCAGCTCCCCGCTTTGCTCAAAATAGCGCATCTGAGCTCCCACAAGCTGGAGTCAATCATCAAGCTCGAAGACCTCCTCGGAAAAGCGTCTCGCTCTGCCAAGGACGCAGGATACAAACTAAACGAATACCTCAATCCTCCGACCACCAGTACGGAAAGCAATCAACCAACAAGCGATACTGAACCGGCCGCAGCTCTAGTCGCAGAAGTGAATCAACAGCCAGCAACCGCTCAAGCTGTCACCACCGCCTCGCAAAAGAGTTAGATGGTGACATCGCTTGAACAGCAGGGTGTCACATGGCCTGAAGTAGCTCTTGGTCTAGAGCTTCGACCCGCCGTCAACCGGTATGCTCGCGCCTGTAATCCAGCGGGCTCCATCCGATGCTAAGAAATGCGATTACATCAGCAACATCGGACGGCTTTCCTATTCGCTTAATCGCCTGCATCTCCAGCGTTAGGTTGCGACCGCCCTCAGTCTTGGTAAAGTTCGACATGTCGGTCTCGATCACGCCAGGAGCAACCGCGTTCACGCGAATTCCACGCGGTCCTAGCGACGATGCCCAGTGCTTGACCAGCGTCTCTAAGGCACCTTTGGTCGCGGCATACGCTGGTAGAGAAGGCGCACCAGGTTGACCCGGATTGCCGGGTACCGCACCAGCAGCAAGCGAAGTCACCATGATGATGTTTGAACCCGTCGCCAAGCAGCGGCAGAAGCTCTTTGACAAGAAAGAACGGGCTACGAACGTTCGTGGCAAACAAATTGTCGAAGTCCGCTATCTCGTGGTCCGCCATCTTGCCCGCCTTGGATATGCCTGCATTGGAAACAAAGATATCCAGCCGCTCTCCGATGGTTTCGCTTAACCTGTTTTGCAAGTTTGATAGCGCCGTCGGGAGAAGAGAGATCGGCCTGCAGCGCATCAGCACTACCACCAGCCGTGCGAATTTCAGCAACGAGTCCCTCGGCCTCAGTCGCAGCATTGCCATAATGAACAAGAACGTGAGCACCAGAATCGGCGAGCGCTTTTGCGGTAGCTCGTCCAATACCACGGGATGCTCCCGTAACAAGTGCGACTTTGTTGGAAAGACTCCTCATTTTGTTACTCCTTGAAGATAACAGCCCACCAATTGAACGCTACGGAACACGGCGCTCAAACAGTTAGACCGCTATCAATTGATGCTTGCGAGGGAAAACTGGTGCAGAAAATCTGTTTTGTTCGCAGCAAATCTTCGATCGATCTAACCATTCTCACTGTCATTGGTGAGGTGCATCGCTGAACAACTTCAAAGCCTCGCCCGCCAACGATGACCTTACCGCCAACCTTCTCTTCCAGGAAGGGGTCATCAATATCCTCCGTGTTAATCACCTGACACCATGGATTATTTGAAGGTGACGGCGGAAGCACGAACTCAACACCATCCTGAGAAGCATTCACGACCAGGAAGAAACTATCGTCGATGACATCCTTTCCATCTTCATCAGTAACCTGCAGCGTCTGACCGTTGAGCAACATGGCGATTGAACGGCTCCATCCGGCATTCCACACCTCGTCGGGGACTTGATTTCCATCCGGATTGAACCACGCAATATCCTGAATAATTGTGCTCTCGCCTCTTTTTCGAATCTCCCGATCCTGGAAAAACTTGCGGCGATGCAGATTCGGATGCGCCAGGCGAAGATGAATGAGCTTACTGGTGAAATCTCGAAGCCGCTTGCGAGGCTCATCCAAATCCCAGTCGTGCCAGGTCAATTCATTGTCCTGGCAATAGCAATTGTTGTTGCCACGTTGTGACCGGGCGATCTCATCGCCCCCATTCAACATTGGCACTCCCTGTGAAAGCATGAGAGTAGCGAGAAAGTTGCGAGTCTGTCGCTCTCGCAAAATATTGATCCCCTCATCATCCGTTGGCCCTTCCGCTCCCATGTTCCAGGAATCGTTGCTATCCGAGCCGTCTCTGTTGTCCTCCCCATTCGCCTCGTTATGTTTTGAGTTATAGCTAACCAGGTCGCACAGCGTGAACCCGTCGTGAGCTGTAACGAAGTTGATGCTTGCGTAAGGCTTACGCCCGTCATATTGATAAAGATCGCTCGACCCTGTAAGCCGATTGCCGAAGTCCGAGAGCTGCCCCGCGTCGCCCTTCCAGAATCGGCGAACAGTATCGCGATACTTTCCATTCCACTCGGCCCACAGCACAGGAAACTGCCCCACCTGGTATCCGCCTTCGCCGACATCCCAGGGCTCAGCAATCAGCTTCACGCTCGCTAGGGTTGGGTCCTGGTGAATCGTATCGAAGAAAGATGAAAGCCGACTCACGTCATGAAGCTCCCGAGCAAGCGTTGCGGCAAGATCAAATCGAAATCCATCCACGTGCATCTCCGTAACCCAGTAGCGGAGCGAATCCATCAGCATCTTGAGCACCTGCGGATTCCGTACGTTCAACGTATTACCGGTTCCGGTGTAGTCCATGTAATAGCGAGGATTGTCCTCTTTTAATCTGTAATACGTACTGTTACAAACTCCCTTCCAGCTCAACATCGGCCCCATCTGATCGCCCTCGCAGGTGTGGTTATAGACCACGTCAAGAATCACTTCAATTCCTGCGGCGTGAAACGCCTTCACCATCTGCTTGAACTCGTTAACCTGCCCACCGGTATCGCCGCACGAGCTATAGCGCGACATCGGAGCGAAATATCCTAATGTGTTGTACCCCCAATAGTCGACGAGCCCACCTTCGACGAGATGACCTTCATCAATAAAATGATGAACGGGTAATAGCTCGACCGCGGTCACTCCAAGTTTTTTGAAGTAGTGAATACTCGGCTCGCACGCAAGCCCAGCATAGGTCCCACGCAGGTTCTCAGGAATCTTGGGATTGCGAATACTGAACCCTTTGACATGGACCTCGTAGATAACCGAGTCAGCAAGCGGCGTCTCTGGCGGACTGTCATTCTCCCAATCGAACCTGCTGTCCACAACAACACACTTCGGAACACCGGCCGAGCTATCCTGAGTGTCCATCTTCAGATCGTCGCCTGAAGCAACGTCATAAGGAAAGATCGGCTGCTTCCAGTCCACCTTGCCGCATATCGCCTCGGCATAAGGATCGACGAGCAGCTTATTCGGGTTGAAACGGTGTCCTCGCTCCGGCTCCCACGCCCCGTAAACACGGTAGCCATACAGCTGTCCGGCTTTGATATCACGAACAAGTCCATGCCATACGTATGCGGTGCGTTCACGAAGCGTAATGCAATCGGTCTGTTTACCCGCGGCATCGAACAAGCACAGGTCCACTCGGGTCGCGCCCTCCGAAAAAATGGCAAAGTTCGTGCCCTTATCGGACACGGTAGAGCCAAGCGGGAAAGGACGACCAGGGAGCAGTGTGTATTTCATGTGCGTTGGATGCTGGGAGCAGGCTACAGTTGCGAGCCGCGGTCAAACGTTACCGCTTTCTCCATGGACAAAAAAATAGACTTTCGAGGAAAGACCAATCCTACGCGCCACCAAAGCATGAGCTAACCTGATCTCGCATACTCCGACAAACCCGCCTGCTCTACAATCAAAGCAGATGGATCTAGCCGCCAAAGCCGCCAAACTCCACTCCACGCTGCAAGACCTCGGCAGCGTTCTGGTCGCGTACTCCGGCGGCACCGACTCCGCCTACCTCGCTTACTGCCGCCCATCTCGCCCTCGGCAACAACATGCAAGCCGTCATCGCCGACTCCCCTTCCCTCCCCCGCGCCGAACTCGCCGCCGCCCTTGCCTTTACGGCCGACCACAACATCCCCACCCAGATCCTTCACACCAACGAGCTCGATAACCCTGACTACCAGCGCAACGACGCCAAACGCTGCTTCCACTGCAAAGATGAGCTCTTCACCCAAATGGAAGCCGAGCGCTCCTCACGCGGCTTCGCTCACATCGCCTACGGAATGAACCTCGACGACCGCGCCGAATTTCGTCCTGGGCAACAAGCCGCAACGCAGCACCACGCCGTCGCGCCCCTCGTCACCGCTGGACTCACCAAGCAAGAGATCCGCACCCTCGCCCTCCAGGCTGGTCTCAAGCTATGGGACAAACCCGCCAGCGCCTGTCTCGCCTCTCGCATCGAGTACGGTCGCCCCGTCACACGCGAAAACCTCTCGCAGGTCGAGCAAGCCGAAGAGGCCCTCCACGCCCTCGGTTTTCCTCAGGTCCGGGTTCGCCACCACGGCGACCTCGCTCGCATCGAAATCTCCCGCAGCGACCTTCCTCGCGCTCTCACTATTCCCATCCTCGAAGCCATCACAGCCGCCATCAAGCCCCTCGGCTTCCTCTATGTAACACTCGACACCGAAGGCTATCGCTCTGGCTCCATGAACGACACCCTCCTCGCAGCCTCCTCCATCCACCCCGCGCGCTAAACGAGCACGTTGGAACATGAAACAATGTCTTCTATGCGCATCGCTTATCTCGACTGCTTTGCCGGCATCAGCGGCGATATGTTCCTCGGAGCACTCATCGACGCCGGAGTAGATCCAAAGATCCTCCACGAAGCCATCGCCGCTCTCAATCTCAACGCGACCCTCACGATCGAAAAGGTCGACCGCAGCGGAATCTCCTCCACAAAGATCCAGGTCTACGAAGGCGCGAAGCTAGCCGAAAAAGGTCCAGCACACACAGCTCACAGTCACGCCGACGAGGACGGTCACACGCACCAACACGCCACACCTATCAGCACCAACCCAAAACACAGCACCAGCACAAAGCCGGTCACACCCACGATCACGAACACGCACACCATGGCCGCTCCCTCACCGTAATTCGTGACCTCATCAACGCCGCATCTCTGGCCCCTGCCGTCAAACACACAGCAATCCAGACCTTCGAACTCCTCGGTGCCTCCGAAGCAAAAATCCACAACGTCCCCGTCGAAAAAATTCACTTTCACGAAGTAGGTGCAGTCGACGCCATCGTCGATATCGTCGCAGCCTCAGCCGGCATCCACGCCCTCGCCATCGACAAGTGGTTCTGCTCCCCCCTCAACATCGGTGGCGGCATGGTCGACTGCGCCCACGGCCGCTTCCCCGTCCCCGCACCCGCCACCGCAGACCTCCTCCGCGGCCTTCCCACCTACTCCGCACACATCGAAAAAGAACTCGTCACTCCAACCGGCGCAGCAATCATCCGCGCCCTCGTCCCCACCTTCGGCCAACAGCCCCCCATGCGCGTCGAGCACATCGGTTACGGCGCCGGCACTCGCAACCCGAAAGACTTTCCCAACGTCCTCCGCCTCAGCATCGGCGAAGCCACCGATCCCGCGGATCTCCCTGCGCCATCACTCCCTCACTCTCACAAAAAGAGCGAAGCCCATCACCATCACACCGCACAAACCGTCACCGTGCTCGAAACAGCCCTCGACGATCTCTCCCCGCAGATCCTCGCCTACGTCTCAGAGCGCGCCCTGGCCTTGGGAGCGCTCGATGTCATGCTCACTCCCGTCATCATGAAAAAGGGCCGTCCCGGCACTCTGCTGACGATCATCTGCAATCCCTCGGAACAAACCGTACTCGAGCAACTAGTCCTGCGCGAAACCAGCACCCTCGGCGTCCGCGTTCGTCAGGACAGCCGCGTCTGTCTCGATCGCCACCACGCCCACGTCACCACAGCCTACGGCGAGATCCGCGTCAAGATCGGCACACTCGACGGACAAGAGTGCAACGTAGCACCGGAGTTCGAAGACTGTCGCGCTGCAGCCGCCAAACACAACGTACCTCTGAAGCTGGTCCAGCAGGCGGCCATCGTAGCCTACTTCAAGTAGCGTCTCCTCTGTCATCAACGCTGCCAAACTACAGATTGCATCCAAGGAAATAGGCAGTAGAAACAACGATCAGGAGTAAGCACATGGAGCGAAGAGACTTTCTCAAGACTGCAACGGCAGCCAGCGTAAGCGCAGCCATCCCAACAATCGCGCAGACGGGCCAGCCAGCCGCAACGCCGGTCAAACGGCCCGAATCGCCCGATATGCTCTACCGCGAACTAGGCACCACCGGCGAACGAGTCTCAGCCATCGGCATGGGAGGCCACCATATCGGCAACAGAAGGAAGCAGCCGAGAGCATCCAGCTCATCCACGCCGGCATCGACCGCGGCATCACCTTCCTCGACAACTGCTGGGACTACAACGACGGCATCTCCGAAGTCCGCATGGGACAGGCTCTTCGCAACGGCTATCGCCAGAAGGTCTTCCTCATGACCAAAATGGATGGCCGCACCGCTGACGAATACAACAAACAGCTTGAGCAGTCCCTCGGCCGCCTCCAAACCGACATGATCGACCTCGTCCAATTCCACGAGATCATCCGCTTCGAAGACCCCGACCGCATCTTCGCCCCAGGCGGCGCCATCGAAGCCGCCATCGCCGCGCAAAAGGCCGGCAAGATTCGCTACATCGGATTCACCGGCCACAAAGACCCCGCCGTCCACCTTCGCATGCTCGAGGTCGCGCAGAAGCACAGCTTCCACTTCGACACCGTTCAGATGCCCATCAACGTCATGGACGCGCACTTCCGCTCCTTCGCAGAACGAGGTCATGCCCGTCGCGCTCAAACAAGGCATCGGCGTCCTCGCCATGAAGACCTTCGGCGACCCTTATCATCCTCAAAAGCAACACCGTCCAGCCCATCGAAGCCCTCCACTACGGACTCACGCAACCAGTCTCCGTTGTCATCACCGGCATCGACAACACGCAAATCCTCGACCAGGCCCTCGAAGCCGCACGCACCTTCAAACCTCTCGACCAAGCCCAGATCAGCGCACTCCTCGCCCGCACCGCAACCGCCGCCGCCGAAGGCAAGTACGAACTCTTCAAAACCACCTCGCACTTCGACGGCACAGCACAAAATCCAAAGTGGCTAGGATAAGAAGAGTTCCTTCGACGAAAAGCCGAAATCCACTAAACATCGGGTGCCCCATATCTCGATTTTGAGATGTGGGCATTCGCGAAGCGAACAGTATTCTTCTCCATCCAGAAAGTCCAAGCAACACCCATGAACAAAACCACTCTCCTCGAACTCCTCGCCGCCGTCCAATCCGGAACCATCACCCCCGCCGCGGCCACCAGCGCCTCGCCGATATGCCCTACGAAGACCTCGGCCACGCCCGCATCGACCACCATCGCTCCCTCCGCACCGGCCTCCCCGAAGTCATCTACGCTCAGGGAAAATCCCCAGAGCAAACCGCCGAAATCTTCACCCGGATGGCAGCCTCCGGCACCGACGTCCTCGCAACTCGCGCCGATGCATCGACCGCCTCCATGGTCCTCGCCGCCACACCCGCAGCCATCTACCACCCAAAAGCCCGCGCCATCACGCTCAAACAATCTACCGCGACCGAACCCACCGGCCACATCGCCATCCTCAGCGCCGGCACCAGCGACCAGCCCATCGCCGAAGAGGCAGCCGTCACCGCCGAGCTCTTCAACACAAAAGTCACCCGCCTCTACGACGTCGGCGTCGCCGGCCTCCACCGCCTCCTCGCCGTCCGCGATCAACTCGCCGACGCCAACGTCATCATCGTCTGCGCTGGCATGGAAGGCGCTCTCCCCTCGGTCGTCGGCGGCCTCGTCGGAGTTCCCGTCATCGCGGTCCCCACCTCGGTCGGCTACGGAGCCAGCTTTGACGGCGCCGCCGCTCTCTTGGGAATGCTCAACTCCTGCTCCCCCAACGTCACCGTAGTAAATATAGACAATGGCTTCGGCGCGGCTTACACTGCCGTCTTAATCGCACGAGCCTCTGCCCGTCGTAGCTGACGGAACGAGGCATAGACGGCAATTCGCCATATCGTGGCGAAAGGCGGATCAACATGCTTCCCAACGATGACAAACCCTGGGCAAAGAGCGTTGCGCGTACCGTCATCTGCCTGACGATTCTCTTCCTGGCCTGTCTAACCTACTATCTGCAAACCAGGGACATGCTTCACATCTCCGAGATCGTTGGAATCATCCTTCTCTTCCTTACGATCGTCCCGCCAAACCTCGCGGTGCTCTATCCTTGGCTGCTCACCGGCAAGCCACCCACCGACAACCGAATCCCCAAATCCACAGCGCGCTGAAACCCACCTCTCGCAGGCACGCGCAAGCCGTCGCGCTCGTGCCGACAAAGTCCACCGCAAACCAAATTTAGCGAACGAGCTTGCGTCTCATCACACCTGCGAGGCTCAGCAAACCAGTGCCGAACAGAGCGAACGAAGAAGGTTCCGGAGTGACCGCGCTTGGTGGGTCCACCGAACTGATCAGCGTCAGCGAGCCCGATTCAACATACGGGTCGATCTTTGGAAAGGCGAACCCGCTCATATAGTTGAAGCCGTCATTACACATCGCGACCATGGAGCAGATGCTACCGCCGCTATAGTCGATCAGGCTGCTAACAGGCAGCGCCAGCGAAAACGGTGAATCCGGATTCTCCGCCGAAAGAAAAAAAGTGTATACAAAATCCGAGTGCGGATAGAAGCCGTCGAGACTCGTGAACGTAGCGACTACATCCGCAGGATTCCCACCGAGGTAGTACGAGACATCAGCGCTAACCCACTTCCCTGTAGTCACGTTCAGGGATACTGTTCCCCCCGCGGTATCGGTTGGCGTAAAACCCGAGCCTACCGTGATATTCACGGCAAACGTGTCGACAAAGTCAGCGTGAGCGACCAGCGGACAGACGACCAAAACCAAGGCAGCGATAACAAAACGCAAGCAGCGCATAGGGAATCTCCAGATACGCTGCCCTAGTATGCAATTGTCCTGCCAAGTCTCCGCGAGCTAAACCTCTCTCCTTGCCCCGTCATATTTCCACACCCTGCCCGACGTTGCAAATTGTTGCGACATGAAACAGATTCCTATTACCTATGGAAGACCTAAAGTCACCTGTATCGATTCCCTCCGTAGCTAAAGCACCTAACCGTTGTCACACGTTGCTTTGCGCGTCTCAACCGAAGCCGATTCGCTGGCACAGTTAGCCCCTGCGCCAGCGAGATCGTTCGGTTTCCCAACAACGTGCCTCTACTCACGTCCACAAACGGAACGTGTGAGCCGGCTCAGGCGTTGGTTCCGCCATCGACGGTCAGATTCGCTCCGGTGATATAAGAAGACTCCGGACCGGCGACAAACGCCACCAACGCGGCGACTTCGTCGACCGTCCCGTAGCGGCCGAGCGCTGTGACGGCCTTCTGAGGCGTCGCCCAATCGCCCGACGCGGGATTCAAATCCGTATCGATCGGGCCCGGCTGAACATTGTTGACCGTAATGCCGCCGGCTCCCCACCTCTCTCGACAACCCCTGCGTGAACATCTTCACCGCACCCTTCGTCGCCGAGTAAGGCGCCAGACCAGGCGTCATGCATCCGCTCGCCCACGCACGAGCCGATCATGATGATGCGGCCGCCATCATTCATATGCTTCAGCGCCGCCTGCGTCGTGACGAATACGCCGCGAATGTTGATGTCGATCACGCGATCCAACTCTTCAAGCGTGGTGTCCTCGAACTTCTTCGGAATGGCCGTGCCGGCATTGTTCACAAGCACGTCAAGCCGGCCCAGAGGTCGCGACGGCCTTTTCTACCGCGCCCTTCACCGCTTCGGCATCGGCAGCATCCGCCTGGATCGCAATAGCCTTTCCGCCACCAGCTTCAATCGCCTTCACCACAGCGGAGGCCGCACTGGCGTCCTTCGCGTATGTGATGGCCACGCTGGCTCCATCAGCAGCCAGACGTTTCGCGATCGCCGCGCCAATGCCCCGCGACCCCCCGGTGACGAGTGCTACTTTCTTGCTCAAATTCGCCATGAAATCTCCTTTTGCTTTCTGTGAACAAACTCACTACTCCATTGACCCAACCGGTATGCGATCTCGTCAGATCTGGTTCATATCTGATGTGCAATCGTTGCAGGCGGATCTGGCACTTCTGGGAATACCGGTCATTCCAAAAGGGAATACATCCGTGCTGACAATGTTCCACAGAAATGAAATTGGAGCTGATCTGCGCACCGCATCGTCAGTCTATCCGGTCATCAGAGCGAGCTAATCCGTCGTCACACGTTTTCGCGAAGCGATCTTGCTTTCAATAAAAGCCCACCGCGGCGTCACAATCTTTTCGCTCCTCACGGGAAAGCTTCTGCTCAAGCAAATACAATTCATTCCATAAAGGAATAAGGAGGCTGGCGTGGACAAGTTCGATGCGATGCAGTTGTTCGTCCGAATAGCCGAAAAGAAGAGCTTTTCCGCTGTTGCGAAAGAACGTGGTATCGGCCAGCCTGCGGTCAGTAAGCAGATCGTCGCCCTTGAAGCTGAGCTCGGCACCCAACTGATTCATCGCACCTCTCGTTCCATCGGACTGACCGATGCAGGTCGTGACTTCTACGAGTCTGCTTTGCGCATTCTCGATGACTTTGAAAGTGCGACGTCGAGAATTGGCCGAGGCCAGACCTCCCCGAAGGGCCTGATTCGTGTGACCGTTCCTCCAACGTTTGCCCGCCTCCACATGGTGTCGAAGTTAGCTGCCTTTTTTGCTACCTACCCCGACATGGCAGTTGAGATGGCCGCATCCGAAAGCCCGACAACGATCATCGAGGACGGGTTCGATCTTGCGATTCACTCGGGAGATCTCCCCGACTCCACTCTGGTTGCTCGAAGATTCGCACAGACAATGATCATTCTCGTCGCCACCCCGCAATACCTCACCCGCCACGGCGCGCCGGAATCACCAGAAGATATCAGCCGCTTTCGATCAGTCGTCTTCGTCGAGCGAGGCTCCGTCGTGCCGTGGAGCTTTGGCTCCGGACAAGACGCGAAGCATGTTATCCCCACGGGAGTTTTTCGAACGAGTGACATCGAACAGATGCGGATGGGTGTCCTTGAACACTCTGGGAATTGCCCAGGCACCAGCATGGCTCTTCGCCTCAGAGCTCAGGGAAGGCACCGTTCTCCGTCTTCTGACTCCCTTTGAGCGAACTGTGCCAATCCTCGCGGTGCGGCCCGCCAGTCGCCAGATGTCCACCAAAGTTCGCTCTTTATCGAGCACTTGGAGAAGACCTTCGCGCTTTGTTCCCAGTTCAACCCACAGACCAAACTAACGGTGAATGTTCTGCCACGGAAGCAGTTGCCATAGCGCCGCCGAACAGTCGCTTAGTGGTCGTCCGAAAACAACGTCGCGATCAGCTCAAATTGGCTGGAAAGAAGAAAACTGATATCACGGCCTATTCAAAATCCAGACAAGACACCACCGCCTGCCCTCGACATAGCCTGTTGAGTCTGCCAAAGGAAAGTCATTTTTACTGACAAATTGCGCTGTCAAGTCCTCGTCAAGCCCATCCCCCTCCAATCAACGATATACGCGTGGCGTATCAGTTAGCATCAACCTTATATACTGGAAACAGTGCAAAGAAAAATCCCGGTTAAGGCCGGGATTTTTTTTCGTGCAATTGATCGGATTGGACACTAACTCGTTTAGTTTCAAATTTTTAGCCGTAATTGACCTGGAATGAAATATTTACGGGAGGCCATTCTCAGCAAATTCATGAAACGAAAAGACTTACGAATACCCCCCCCCGGGTGGGGGTGGGGATATAGACCGGCACAAACAACATGCGCAAGGGGAGAGGAACCGCGATGGAAGGATGGTAAGGGCTAAGGACGCGATGGACGGATCGCTACTGGTTCACACCGCTGGCCAGAAATCCACCATCCACCACCAGAATCTCACCAGTAACAAAAGCGGAGGCATCACTGGCCAGAAAGATCGCCGAGCCAACCAGCTCTACAGTCTTCCCGAAGCGTCCCATCGGCGTCCGCATCAGCAACTCCTTGCCGCGATCGCTCTCGTCCAGCAGCTTCTGGTTGAGTGCAGTCCGGAAGACCCCAGGCGCAATCGCATTCACGGTCACACCTTGAGAGCTCCACTCCACCGCGAGAGACTTCGTCAGCGCGCCAACCGCAGCTTTACTCGCAGCGTACGCCGTGACCTCCTTCAGGCTCACAAACGTATTCAGTGATGCGATGTTGATGATCCGCCCGTAGCCGCGCTCCAGCATGTGCTTGCCGAAGATCTGGCAGGCCCGCAGCGTGCCCGTCACGTTCGTGTCCATAATGCCGTTCCAGGTCTCCTCCGAGACCGTGAGCGTAGGCTCCCGCTTGATCTTGCCAGCGCAGTTGATCAGGATATCGACCTTGCCGAACTGCCTTCACCGTCCCGTCCAGCAGCGCCTGCAGCGTCGCACGGTCCGCAACATCCGAGGTCAACCGCAACGACCGGCGTCCCGTCGCCTCGATCGTCTTCGCCGCCTCATCCACCTGCTCCGGCCGCCGCGAACTGGCCACAACATCGGCACCCGCCTCCGCCAGTCCAACCGCCATCGCCAAACCAATACCCGACGTCCCCCCCACCACAACAGCCGACTTCCCGGTTAAATCAAACAACGGATGCCCCATCGAAACGTCCTCTTTCTTACCCAAAATCTTTCGAACTCAACTCTTGCCTGATGAAAGCTGCGACAGAATCTGACTGACAATCTCCTCCGGAGCTCGATCGTTCACGATCTGCAAAGCGTCCTTCGGAATCTCCAGCGTCGCAAGCTGACTCTCCAGCAACTTCGCACTCATAAACTCATGCTTGCGCTCCGACAAGCGAGCCGCAAGCATCTCCTTCGTCCCTTCCAGCACAACAAAGCTTACAGCACCAATCGGCATTCCGGCTCGCAACGTCTCTCGATAACTGGCCTTCAGCGCCGAACACGCCAAAATGCCACTCTTCCCTGCCGCGAACCAACCCAGCAATAGCCGGTTCAACTCTTCCAGCCAAGGCTGACGATCCTGGTCATTCAACGGTTGTCCTGAGGCCATCTTCTGCTTGTTCGCCAAAGGATGATAGTCATCAGCATCCGCGAACACTGATCCGATACGCTCAGCCAGTAACGTCCCGATGGTCGTCTTTCCCGAGCCGCTTACTCCCATCAGAACAACGATCATCCAGCAATATCCTCACAGTCATAGATAGCCAGTAAAAGGCATGGACGCACAACCAATGCTATCGTCACAGCCCGAGAAAGACGGGCTTGATATGCCGCTCAAACAGGTTAGTCGTCACATTCCGCGCCACAACCTCTTCATTGGCCTCCAGCGCCTTCAGGTATCGATCTCCCATCTTCGCCGCCACCTTGAAGCCGACATGTAACAACTGTCGGAGGTTCTGGTTATATGCCTTGTTGCTCTGATCATGCCGCAGCGCCGATGTGTACTGCTCGCTCGTCCAGCCGTTTACCTCATCGGGACTCGGCAGCTTCGCAGGATCGATGTCAATCACCGTTGCATAAGGTGCACACAGCTCCTCGCTGTGGGCGTACGCCTCAGCATATATCTCCTTGGCGATCTCCAGTCCGGCCCCGCCCGCCTCCGCCAGCCCGATCAACTCTTCAAGCCATGTCGTGCCGGCTGTCTTTAAATGAACACCGGCGTCGAACTTCTTCACTGATTCATGGATCGCCTTATAGATAGAAAACTTATCCGAGCCCGAATGCACACTAAGCTTTAAATTTTCCGGCAAACCATAGGCTTTCACCGCAAACGCAATCGCCGCCAGATCCTCTTCAAACTCCTTACGGAATTGGGCCACATCCCCCACGTAATCGACCCCTTTATTAAATCGACCAGTGAACTTCGGCGCGATTGTTTGGATAGGAATTTTCTCATCGGCGATTCCCGCAAGAATTATCAGTAGCTCAATCGGTGTTTGCGGCAGGTCGGTCTCGTCCATCGAAACCTCCGGTACAAAAGTACCGGCCCCCTTCTTCTCTACTAAAAGTCGGTAAGTTACACCTGCATGCTGCACTGCGGCAAGAAATTTATTAGCTACACCCTCGACAAAAGCCTGATCTGTCTTGAACGGCTCAGCTATGTGTGGAATCTTAACCGTCCCTACCAATTCAGGATGTCGCTGCACGAATGTCGCAACAACATCCGGGGTCGCGGGCTGTCCAATAGAGTCGGCTACATCCAGCGTAAAAAAATCACATGAATCTAGGAATTTTGTGACCGTCTTCGCATTGATGTGATCTGCGTCCAAAAAGTAGGGCTTTGACCACCCAAGACTCTTCACCGCAGCGTCCGCAGCCTTACGCGTTTGGCTTGGCTCAGAGCCGATAATCATGTGCTCACGGTTGGATTTATTCCAGACCGGCACAACCTCCACTCCTGTATCGCCGGCCAGCGCACACGCCGCCAATTGTGCCTTAGCTTGATGCGCAAATCTATCGCCAACGCCAATCGAAAACCTGGGAAGCTTTAATGCCTCAATCATTGCAATCCCTTCTCGATCAATTGGTCTAACCAATTCGGAAACCGTCTTAGCATACCGATTAAAGGTTTGATGGGCAAATTGATTAATGCTTAATCTAGGAATCGGCCTTGGTAGGCCCAGAGACCGAGACCTGGGTTGGAGATGTAGAAGATCTCTTCACCGTCTATGGTGTTCCAGCCGTCGGTTAGGGTGGCGGGATTGTACTTCGCGGTCATCTCTGCAAGGTCTCCGTATTCGAAGTTGGCGTCTTCTATCTCTTTGCGGGTGAGGTGACCGGGACAGTAGCGTATGGTGAATCGGCCTTCGCTTGAACCGTGGATGAGGTGGGCAGCTGCGCTCAAGTTGCCAGCTAGTTGAGGGTCTTCTTTGACTGCTGCCAGGGTTCGTGGGGTTCCGCAGTAGCCATATTTGCGGATTAGTATGTCGATGGCTGCGTCTTCGCCAAATTCATGGACACCGGGGGCGAGGACGATCAATTCGGCGTTGTCTGCGAGGGCCATGCGAGTACGGTAGACGCTCTTGTTTCCGAGCCAGGTGCTCTTGAACTCGTGGGGATCAAGGAAAACCACTGCTTTTTTTATCTCGCGATCCATCATCTTGAAGTTCACTTTGAGGCTGAGCGCTGCGGCCAATTCGAAACACTCTGCATCGTCACCGATGTAAAGGCCGCGAATTACCAGCTTTCCCGTCAGCGTTCTTGCCAACTACTGTCTGCACGTAGACGATCGGCATGTTCTTGGCGAAGTGCTCGCTTGCGTAGTTCAGATACGCGACGGACAGGCGTGTCGGCGCGGCCCATCATGCGCTCCATGCCGTAGACCGCGCCGAGGAAGTGGCTGCGGTGGATACCGATTGAGCCGCCTGTGCCGATGAAGATGTTCTTGTTGTAGTTCGCCATGCCGACGACTTCATGGGGAACGACCTGGCCTATCGAGAGGATGAGATCGTGGCCGCCGTCGCGCAGCGAGTTTATTCACCTGTGCAGGCCAGGTGTAGTCGAGTTTGCCTTCGCTGACCTCGTACATGAATTCGCCGGGAACTTCGCCCAGGGTGACGACGTCGTTGCGCCAGTCGTGAATGCGAAAGAGAGAGCGTGGAGTTGCGCCGTACATCGTGGCAATCTCCTTGTCTGTCATGGGCTTTGTGAGTGCCGAGAGCAGGCAAGACGTCGACGAGATTTTGTCCGTAGTATTGCCACGCAAGTTCGGTCAGGACGCCGCTTTGGGAGTGCATTCGCGTGAAATCGGGCGGAACTGCCAGGACTTTTTGTCGCTTGCCCAGTTTGTCCAGCGCCTGGAACAGGTTCGACCGCACTTCGGTGGGCGACATCTCCGTTGTCGCGCTTCCAGCAGCAAAAAAGAGGCTCATGGCTTTTGATCTTACTCTTCGGCAGGAAGGGTTAAGGCCTAACGTTGGATCTGTCGGCGATGGCTCTGAACGATGAAAAAATTGCAGGAAAATATTTGGAGCTTGATCGGTGGCATTTTTGGATGTTTTTACTGGGTTTTTCGAGGGGGTTTGGAAAAAGAGTATGTTTTTTGGATGGTGTTTTGGTGGTGAAATCGTGGTGCGATGTGTGGTGAATGTGGAGTTTAAAACGGACATAAAATCTGCATCGAAAAATGTGACACGATTTTCGAACTATTTTTTGGACGGACCACTTGCTGCATGGGGTTTGCGAGTCGGACGTATGATTGGGCGGTGACACTAATGCAGGATCCTTCGCTGCGCTCAGGATGACGACTCAGAATGCGGGTGATGGACTCTTCGAGCGCTCGACGCTGTTGCACAACGTGGGGGAAGAGCTGCCGCGACAGCTCGAAGCGAAGTGAAGCGGCCACGCTCGATAGCGGAGGTGGTTGGAATCGTCGACGCCCTTGAGTGACGATGCCCTCCCACAACCGCAGCCCTTAGCGCATGAATCCCACGCCGCGATCCTGGCGCAACAAAGAGCGCGGCATCAGTGGTTGGCGGCACGGGTAAATCTGAAAGCGGTCGAGCTTCGCTCGATAACCCACCCTTTGTGATGAGACTACAAAGGATGGGCCACCCAGACCAATCGTGACGGTGGCTGACCCCTTGTTAGAGCTTGTAGGCCTTTTTGACCAGATTGACCGTCAGGTCCTGGACGACTTCGAAGGCTTCGTCTTCGTCGAGGCGATGTTCGGCTACGAGGCGGCCGAGGAAGGCGCAGTCGATTCGGCGGGCTACGTCGTGGCGGGAGGGGATCGAGAGGAAGGCCCGGGTGTCGTCGTTGAAGCCGACGGTGTTGTAGAAGCCGGCGGTCTCGGTGGCCTGCTCGCGGAAGCGCATCATGCCCTCGGGTGAGTCGTGGAACCACCAGGGCGGTCCGAGTTTGAGCGCGGGATAGTGGCCTGCGAGGGGAGCCAGTTCGCGGGAGAAGGCTGTCTCATCGAGGGTGAAGAGAATGAGGGTAAGGCGAGTGTCGTTGCCGTATTTGCTTGAGCAGCGGCCGCATGGCGCGGACGTACTCGGTGGGCGAGGGCATATCGGCGCCCTTGTCGCGGCCAAACCTCTCGTAGACGAGGCGATTGTGGTTGCGCACCGAACCGGGGTGGAGTTGCATGGTGAGGCCATCTTCGACGCTCATGCCAGCCATCTCCGTGAGCATCTGGGCCTGGAAGATCTCCTGCTCCTGCGGAACGGAGCGGCCGGAGAGGATACGACCGTAGAGCGAGGCTGCTGTCTCTGCGTCTAGATCAGCCGTCATGGCCGTCAGGTGGCCGTGATCGGTCGCGGTGGCCCCCATGGACTTGAAGAAGGCACGGCGGTTCCTGAGAGCGTTGAGATAGCCCTTCCAGGTGCCGATGTCTTCGCCGGTGATCTCTCCCAGCTTTTCGATGTTCTGGAGGAAGCCGGAGTATTCGGCGTCGATGACTGAGTCGGGGCGGAATGTGGGCAGTACCCTGCCCTTCCATCCGGACTGCTGAATGGCTTTGTGAAACTCGAGCGTGTCGAGTGGGGTGTCGGTGGTGGAGAGGACTTCGATGTTGAATTTTTCGAAGAGGGCGCGTGGGCGAAACTCTGGAGTTTCGAGCTTCTTCGCGATCACATCGTAGTACTCGTCGGCGTTGTCGACGCTGAGTCGCTTGGCGAGACCGAACTGGTTCTCGAACGTGTAGTCAAGCCAGAGGCGGGTGGGTGTTCCGCGAAAGAGGTAGTAGTTCTTTGCGAAGATGCGCCAGACCTCGCGGGGATCGGCGTTGGATTCGCCGTCGACTTGAGGGATTCCAAGTGACTCCAGTGAGATTCCCTGAGAGTAGAGCATGCGGAAGATGTAGTGATCGGGCTGGATCAAGAGCGCAGTGGGGTTTGGAAATGCTTCGTTCTGGGCGAACCATCGCGGGTCGGTGTGACCGTGGGGCGAGATGATAGGCAGATCCCGTACAGTCTCGTAGAGTCTCACGGCTATTGAGCGTGCCGCAGTTTCCGCAGGGAAAAGCCTGTTCGCATCCAGAATCATTCTCAACTCCTCTTCCGATCGGCCGGCATCTGAAGAACGCCAGCATAGGAAGCGTATCAAAGATTCAGCCGTACCTCGAACAAATGCCATTTCGAACAGACAAAAGGCACCCCGAAGGGTGCCTTTTGTGGTGAAGCCAGAGCTACTACGGGATGTAGTAACGGAAGCTGGTGAAGACCATGTTGTTGGTACCGTGCGGGGCGCCGTAGGTTGTCGTCGGTGCACCGGCTGCGCTGGTTACACCTGCCCAAGCCTGACGGTTGAGGTAGCTGTACTGCATCTGGTACTGGAGACGGCCGTACTTGGGGCTGGTGTAGAAGCGGTAGGTGAATCCTCCGGTGATTTCATAGAGGTCCTTGGTTGCGCCAAGGCAGTTAGCAGGCGTTCCGGGGCTGTACGGGGGATTGCCCGATACACCGATGCTGCCCAGACCGGAGGTTGGGGTCGTCGGCAGGGTCTCGGTGTTGCAACCCGCATTGGAGCTGGTGATCGGCGCGTAGCCTACAAGCTTACCGGCATCTGCACCGATGGTGCTGAGGTAGGTTGTACGCTGCGCGTACTCTGTGCCCCAGTAGCCGAAGATATCAAGCTTCGGAAGAGGGTGCGTTTCGATCGAGACCAAACCCTGAATGTTCTTGATTGGCTCGAGCGTACCATCTGGGTGAACCGTGACATCCGGCAGGGTGGAGGTTCCGTAGCGGCCAACACCGGTGCCGCCGAGGACGTGGACGCCTACGTCCGCGTACTTGGTGATTGGAGCGCGAGCGTTGGCGAAGAAGCCGCCGCCGACCTTGGTGTTATTGGTGCCGCCAGCAGCGGACGGAGTCGCCAGAGTCTGGTTCGGGTAGTAGCGATCACGGAACCAGCGAGCAAGACCGCCGGCCTCAAAGTGACCGAACTTGGAGTCGTAGGTCGCCTTGGCGATGACGTCGGGCGCAACGTTGTTGGAGTAGTTTGCGGTGAGGTTATAGAGACCACCACCAGCACCGGCGTTTCCGATGAAGAAGTTGGCGTTGGCGTTGGTGGCCGAGTAGATGATCTCAGCCTCTTCAACCGATACCGCGCCGGTGAATCCACCGATCTTCTGCTGGAACCGGATACCTGGCTGACGCTCCCAGCTGAAACCGACCTGGTATTGGGCGTCGATGGTCATTGGAAGGTTTTCAGTGCGGTTATCGGTGCTCTTTTTGGTTTCGGTAACGAGCGACCACATCTGACCGCCGGTTACAGTGAATCCGCTGTTGAGAGCGGCCTGAGCCCAGATCTGACGCTGACGGAGAACGTAGCTGTTGCTCTGGTTCTCGTTGCTCGATGCGCCTGCGCCGAGGAAGTCAGCTTCGACGTAGCCGGAGAGCTTGAAGGGGCCGGGGTTGCCGACGAAGAGAGCGCCGATGCGGCTCTGGCGACCGGAGAAGTTGAGTTCGCTGGTGTTGGCCTGCGCCGCTCCAGGGTAAGGGGTGGCGTTGAACGGGGTGTTCACATCCGAGTTCATCGCGCGCTGGCGGTAGACCATTTCACCCGCGAAGAAGGCCACCGGCGTAATCGCTATACCCTTGTAATGAATCGCCAAGGGTGACTCGAGCTCGTCGGAGATGGTCTTCTTGGTGTCGCTGATGGTCTGGGCGAGGCCGACGTTGGTGGTCTTGAGGTCGGTCACGGTGCTGTTCAGGTTCGAAACGGCCTCGTTGTTGGCCGAGACACCTGAGCTCAGGCTGTCCGCTTTGGCCGAGGCGGTGGCTGCAGCGGCCTGAGCGTCCTGCGCAGACTGCTGAGCTGCCGCGAGTTTCGCATCCTTATCTGCATTCTGTTGTTTCAGAGCGTCGATCTGAGCCTGCTGGCTCGCCATCTGCTCGCGCAGCTCTCGGATCTGCCGCTCTACCGGGCTTTCGGCGGGTGCCTTTTTGTGAACGGTCGCCTTTTTTGGGGCCGTGCTCGTTTGCGCCTGAAGCGATATTGAACTGATAACCAATATCGCTGCCATAGTCGCTCGTAGTTGCTTCGTCATGGAACCTCGCAGAAATTGTGAAAAGGCATAAGGACATCAAGAAACCAGGCAAGCCTTATGGGCTCTCCAACTTTCTCCCTTTGCTCTTTGATTTATGCTCACAAAGTCGTGTGAACAGAGGAATAATTTGTGCGTTATTCATGGAGAAAACACTTTTGATTTATTAACACTGTGTTAATTTCAAGATTCTTTGCGCTTTCGCAGGAACTTCGCTAGTTACTGCAAACCCTGCGAGAGTGATTTACCGTAATCTCCATGCCCTTTCGCCGCTTTGATGCCCTGCTGATCGGTTTGGTCGCATTTGCGCCTTTAGCTTCTGGTCAGTCCACACTTAAGCTGATTCCTATTCCACGTGAGGTGCATTCGGTTGCGGATCAGCGACTGACACACGGCGTCCGCATCGTCTGCGCGTCGCCTTGCTCGACTGAGGATCAGTTTGCGGCGGATGACCTTGCGGCAGCTTTGCAGGCGCGGGGTATTGCGGCGGCAGCGGCGACTGGATTTCCGATCGAGTTGACACGGCTGAGTGCTCATCCGGATGCGAAGTTCAACGACGAGATGAAGGCTGAGGGGTATACGATCTCAGCGACTTCGGCTGCGATGACGGTGGTGGGAGCGACTGCGGAGGGGGTGTTCTACGGGGCGCAGACGGTGAAGCAGTTGATCGACGGGAACGGCGATCGCGCTGTGCTGCATGCTGCGAATATTCGGGACTGGCCGGCGATGAAGCATCGGGGGCTGGATGATGATATGTCGCGTGGGCCGATTACGACGCTGGAGTTTCAGAAGAAGTTGATGCGGACGCTGGCGGCATACAAGGTAAATATTTACTCGCCGTACTTCGAACATACGCAGCAGTATGCTTCGAATCCGCTGATGGCGCCGCCGGGGAGTGTGACTGCTTCGGAGGCTGCTGAGTTAGTTGCTTATGCACGGCTTTATCACATTACGATTATTCCGGAGCAGGAGGCGTTTGGACACCTGCACCACAATCTGGCGTGGGAGCAGTATCAGACGCTGGCGGAGACTCCGCATGGGGCGGTGCTTGCGCCGGGACAGCCGGGGTCGATTGCGCTGATCACGCAGATGTTTACGGAGCTCGCGGCGCTGTATCCGGGGCCGTTTTTGCATATTGGGGCAGATGAGACGGTGGATCTTGGGCTGGGACAGACGAAGGCAGATGTGGATGCCAGGGGGCTTGCACCGGTTTATCTGGATTTTCTGCAGAAGATTACGACTGCATTGAAGCCTTTGAATCGGAGGCTGCTTTTTTGGGGGGATATTGCGCAGGATTCGCCTGATTTGCTGAAGGGCCTGCCGCAGTCGTTCAAGGATTCCACGATTGCTGTTGCGTGGGTCTATAGCCCGGAGGCGCGCGGGTATGACCGCTTTTTGACGCCGTTTACGAATGCTGGGTTTGAGACCTGGGTTGCGCCGAGTGTGAATAATTTTCGGAAGGTCTATCCGAACAATAACAATGCGTTGGCAAATATTCAGCGCTTCACTGCCGATGGGCAACGGTTGGGTTCGACCGGGCAGCTTAATACGATCTGGAACGATGATGGTGAGGGGCTCTTCAATCAGGATTGGTATGGGATTCTGTTTGGCGCGGCTGCGGCCTGGCAGAAGGGGGAGTCGTCGACTCCTGGACTTCGAGGACTCGTACGCGCAGGTGTTTCATGGCGACGCTACGGGTGATCTGAATGAGGCGCAGAAGGAGATGATGCTGGCTCATTCGGTGCTGAAGGATCAGGCGAAGGAGGGTGATGGAACGAACAGCATCTTCTGGCTTGATCCGATGTCGAAGGATGGGTTGAGGATTGGCGCGCAGGTGCTTCCCTATGCGCATGAGTTGCGGCTGCATGCTGAACGGGCTCTGACTTTGATTGCGCAGGCGCGGGCGGCTGCACCGGCGCCACCACCAGTTTCCAACGGGCCTAAGGTTTATGATCCTGCGGATTCTTATCCGACTGCGCCAACTACGCTGCGGGAGACTGCGGCTATTGATGCGCTGGAGTTGGGTGCGCGAAGGATGGACTTTATCGGACTGAAGTTTCAGCTCGCCGAAGAGATTGCAGAGGGGTATCAGCGGGCTTATGCGATGCAGAACACCAAGGATAAGAAGCAGCGCATGGATGTGAGCCGTGAGTTGTCCGATATCAACGGCGTCAATGGGCGGATCCAAGATTACATCGATGCTTATTCGCTTCTGCGTGATTTGTATGAGCAGGCGTGGTATCGCTCGAATCGTGCGTATGCGTTGCGGCCGGTGCTGGAGCACTACGACTACACCGTGGGGATATGGGAGGCGCGCAGTGAACGAGTGCGGAGTGCGCAACGGCAATGGTCGGACACGCATACTCTGCCGCCGGCAGCAGATTTGGGCATCCCGCCGCCTGCTCCCGCACCGGCAAAGTAGGTTTTCCAGAGGCGTTGGTAGCGCTGAGAGCGAAAGATCTGGCAATCTAAAAGATCATGCTTTCGACGGATTCCATCGGCCTATCACTGGGAATTGATTTCGGCACTACGAACAGCTCCATCGCTGTTGACCGCGGCAACGGGGTGGTAGAGCTAGCGTCCTTCCCTACCCCGAAGGGTGCCACTGAGTCGTTTCGTTCGGTGCTTTACCTCGAACAGCAGAAACATGCGGGTCGAACGCAGATCAAGAGCTTCACTGGGCCATCTGGCATTGAGCATTATCTTCAGGCTGAGCATAAGGGCAGGCTGATCCAGTCGCTTAAATCGTATTTGACGAGTCGTACCTTGACTGGCACCGAGGTGTTTGGCCGCAGATACACGATTGAAGATTTGATCTCGCGGATTCTTACTGATTTGCGTCTGGCTGCTGAACGACAGTTCGGCCAACCTGTTCGTCATGCAACGGTGGGGAGACCCGTGCGCTTTGTAGGCGCCGACAACGTCGAAGATGATGAGTTTGCTGTCAAACGCCTGAAGCAGGCCTTCGTGCATAGCGGATTCGAGTCCGTCACGTTTGAGATGGAGCCCATTGCCGCGGCCTATGCTTACGAGGAGACGCTCGATCATGACGAATTGATTTTGATCGGCGACTTCGGCGGAGGCACAAGCGATTTTTCTCTGCTTCACGTGGGGCCGGGGGTTCGCGGTCGAGGCAGGACCGAGAAAGATCTTCTCGGCAACAGCGGGTTGGGGCTTGCCGGGGATAGCTTCGATGCACGCATCGTTCGCAAGCTCGTGTCTCCTGCGCTTGGTTCCGAGAGCTTTGAGAGAAGCTATGCACTGGCACCCGATCGTCCTGCCAGTATTATTCCTGCGGTACCTGCCTGGATCTATGCCAACCTGGAGCGTTGGCACTATTTGTCTTTTTTGAAGACCAGGAATGTGGCGGAGATATTGAAGAGCGCGCGTGCCCGCGCTCAGGAGCCGGAGAAGATTGAAGCGCTGATCAATCTTGTCGAAGAAGACCTTGGGTATCAACTCCACCAGGCAGTGCAGCGAGTAAAGATGGACCTGTCGCATAACGAATCTGCAGAGTTTCGTTTCCGTGATGGGAGTATGGACATTGTCACAACGGTCACGCCGCGAGAACTTCGAGTCATGGATTGCCGATGATCTGCGATCGATTGAACAGTGTGTCGATACATTGCTGACGAAGAGCGGCGTTGATGCACGAGCGGTTGACCGAGTGTTTTTGACGGGTGGTACGAGTTTTGTGCCGGCGGTGAGACGAATCTTTGAGACGCGATTTACTGCTTCGCGTGTGCGGACGGGGAACGAATTTACTTCGGTCGCGCGAGGGCTTGCTTTACGGTCGATGGAGATAGCTGGTTCTTAGAAGTCTTCGATTGCAAGATGATGCTCCTTCCTGAAAATAAAACGATGTGAAACAAGCAACGACGAAAGACAGGGATCCTTCACTGCGTTCAGGATGACAACATGGAGGGGGCGGCGGCAGAGACTCTCTTGGAAAGCGCGTGACTGTGTTATTTCATATGGCGCGGTTATTTCATATGACGGGTTATTTCAATATCTGCCTTGCTCGCCAGAGAGCGCCTTCCAGGGAATCTACTGCTCCCTCCAAGACCTTTACGTTTGGTGATGAGGTTTTGAGGGTTGCCACCATCGAAGAGCGGACCAGCGAGATGTGCTCCAGAACACTGCCGGTGTAGGCTGCTTCGATCTTTCTTCGACCGCCTGACTCCCTCATCTTCAAGGCGACGAGAGCTATCTGTTCGGCGAGCTCAGCACCCGCGCGCTCCAGTACTGCGATTGCGAGTTCGTCCCCTGCCTCGGCGCATCGCGTCACGATGGGAGCAAGGGCTGGGAGGTCGGGGCCAGGACGTGCGTTTGCCATTTCGACGATCTCGCCGAGGGATCCTGCGCCCCAGAATTCTCCGATCTCTGTGAGCAGATTGGTCGGAACGCCACGGTCTTTTGCCCAGAAGCCGGCACGGAGAGCTTCCTGACCGATCCAGAAACCAGAGCCCTCATCGCCGATGGCTGGGCCCCATCCGCCTGCGTGATACATGGTCCCATCTTCGGCTCTGCCCATGATGTTGGAACCTGTGCCGGCGATGATAAGAATGCCCGGGCCTCCACGAAAGGCGCCGTCGAGGGCGATCTCCTCGTCGCCGACGAGAAGCAAGCCTCCGCTGACGACTTCGCCAATCTCGCGCTCGGCCCACTCGCGTACGGCGTCGATGGTCAGACCTGGCAAGTCCGACGCAGGTCTGGGTGACCTCGCCGAGGCTTACGCCGACTGTACGGGAGACCTCTGCCAGCATGGCGCGCAGTCGGGCGGAGGCCTCTGCCTCGCTGACCCGCATGAGCTTTACGCTGCCGGTTTCGGCACGCCCTAATATCTTCGTCTCATCTGCAAGGAGACATCTTGTTTTTGTACCGCCCGCGTCGATCGCCAGATACAGACCCATAAGGTGAAATGATATGTCAGGTTGCGGGTCTCGGAGCGGGGAAGGGCTGCAACCTTCGTCCGACACATGTTTGTGGAAGAGGCATGCTGCGTGCAGGCGCGTGGTCGCTATACACTTGCACGAATGCATGCTGCCGTAGTTCCAACACGCCTCCACCCCTTCGACCTGGGCCTGATCGTCGTTTACCTGATTGGTATCACGCTGTTTGGCCTGAGGTTTCGAAGTAGTAAAGACCCGAATGCACGATCGCTGCGGAGTTATTTTCTGGCTGACCAGACGATTCCGTGGTGGGCGATTGCGCTGTCGATCGTGTCGGCGGAGACCAGTACGCTGACGATCATCAGTATTCCGGGTGTGGCGTTTGCCGGGGATTTCGGCTTTTTGCAGATCGTGATCGGCTACATGATTGGGCGCGTCGTGGTGGCGTTGATCTTTCTGCCGAAGTATTTTCAGGGCGAGATGCTGACTGCGTATCAGTTGATCGATCGGCGCTTCGGGCACACGTTGCATAAGGTGACGGCGGGCTTGTTTTTGTTGACGCGCGCGGCGGCGGAGGGTGTGCGGGTGTTTGCGGTGAGCATCGTGGTGGGGATCGCGATTGGGACGCGGGATGTGCTGTCGATCGGGATTATCTCGGCGTTGACGCTGCTCTATACGTTCGAGGGCGGGATGGCGGCGGTGATCTGGACCGATGTTGTGCAGATGGCGATCTATATTGGCGGGACGCTGGTCGCGATCTTTACGCTGGGGACGCATGTGCCGGGAGGATGGTCGCAGATTCATGAGGTCGCGGCGGCGGCGGGTAAGTTTCGTCTGTTCCACTTCGCGTTGAACCTGACGCAGAGCTATACGTTCTGGGCGGGGGTGCTGGGTGGGACGTTTTTGACGATGGCATCGCATGGCACGGATCAGTTGATGGTGCAACGGATGTTGGCGGCGAGGAATCTGCGCGAGTCTCGGCTGGCGCTGCTGTCGAGTGGGGCTGTGATCTTTTTGCAGTTCACGCTTTTTCTGCTGATCGGTGCGGGGCTTTATGTCTTCTATGGGCTGCATCCGGCGGTGTTTGCTTCTGCGGATCGGATCTTTCCTACGTTATCGTGCGGGAGATGCCGATTGGGATTGCCGGATTGCTGGTGGCTGCGATTCTTGCGGCTGCGATGTCGAATTTGAGTGCAGCGCTCAATTCCCTTTCGTCGACGACGGTCGTGGATTTCTATATGCACTGGCGGCCGGACGCGGATGATCGGGAACGCATGATGGTGTCGCGATCGAGCACGGTTGTGTGGGCGCTGGTGTTGTTCGGAGTGGCTGTGTATAGCGTGTTTGCTGGTGGGAAAGGCCATGTGGTGGAGGTTGGGTTGTCGATTGCTTCGGTGGCGTATGGCGCGTTGCTGGGGGTATTTTTGCTGGGGACACTGACCCGTTATGCCACGCAGGCAGGAGCGATTGTCGGGATGATTTTTGGGTTCGCGTTGAATCTTCTGCTGTGGTTGCATGTGTCGCCGATTACGCTGGGGCCGATTACGGTTCCGCATATTGCCTTCACCTGGTATGTGCTGATCGGGTCTGTTGTGACGTTTGCTGTGGGCTCGCTGGCTAGCCTGATGTTGCCTGGGAGCCGATCGGCTCGGGAACGGAGCAGAACTGCTACGCGTGTTGCGGGGATAGTGCTCGCGCTGGCTGTGCCGTTTTTGCTGGCGTTGCGTTGTGAGGCGCAGAGTGCTTCTACCGGCAGAGGCTCTGATAGTACTCGGGAGCATTACGATTTCAGCGGCGTTTCTACGGTGTTGGATCAGGCAATCGCTGCGAAGAAACTGCCGGGTGCGGTGGTGCTGGTCAACCATGATGGAAGAACAGTCTTTGAGAAGGCGTATGGCAACCGTGCTCTTGAGCCTGCCGTTGAACCGATGACGGAAGGACACGGTCTTCGATATGGCTTCGTTGACGAAGTGTCTTGTCACGGCGACTGCAGTGATGCAGCTTTATGAGGCGCATAAGCTGCAGCTTGATGAACCGGTGGCGAAGTATCTTCCTGAATTTGCGGCTACCGGAAAGCAGGCTGTGACGATTCGTGAGTTATTGACGCACTACTCGGGGCTTCCAGAAGATCTGGATTTGAAAGATGCGTGGGGGCTGGCTGCTCCCGACAAGGAGGAGGGTGTTCGAAGGGCTATGAATGCAGGGCTGGAGACTGTGCCTGGCACGCATTTCAAGTACTCCGATATCAACTTCATCACACTGGGGGTGCTGGTGGAGAAGGTGAGCGGGGAGAGGCTCGACGACTATGCGAGGAGCATATCTTCGGACCGCTCAAGATGACACATACTCGCTACTTATCGATTGACAGGGCTTGCGACGAACCATCTTCAGTGGCGAAGATTTCCACCGCGACGGGCGGGGAGTTTGTGTACGGCAAGCGGGGGGCGGCGTGTGGTCCTGGGTCGTGGGTGCGGGGAGAATGGGTCGGCACGATTGCTCCCACTGCTTACGATAACGAGGGCACTGCTGCGACGAATCCTGATTTTGACAGGCTGCTTCGCGGGACTGTGCATGATCCGACGACTCGGCGCATGGGGGGTGTCGCCGGTCACGCAGGTGTGTTCTCTACCGCTGGGGACGTTGCCCTGTTTGCGCAGGGGCTGCTCGACAGACTTGCAGGACGCCCGAGTAATTTTCCGCTGGAGCAGTCGACGCTTAAGCTGATGACTCAGCCAGAGCAGCCCTCGACGGCTATTACGGGCGCGACAGTTTTTACCGCGGATGGAAAGACCACGACAGGAGTTGCAACGCGAGGTTTTGGTTGGGACATCAACTCGGCGTTTTCGCGGCCGCGTGGCGAGGTGTTCCCAATTGGCAGCTTCGGGCACACGGGGTTTACAGGTACTTCGCTTTGGATGGATCCGACAAGCGATACCTTCGTTGTTCTCTTATCGAATGCGATTCATCCGCGTGGAGCGCCGCCTATTTCAGTGATACGAGGACAAGTCGCCAGCGCAGCAGCTCGCGCGCTTCAGCTCCCTGAAAGAAGAGGCGCCGACGCGGTGGTTTCGAAGACGCTTACGGGGATTGATGTGCTGGAGGCTAGTCACTTCGCAGCGCTGGCGGAGGCTGCGAAACGTCACAATAACCATCTACGGCTGGGATTGCTTACCAACCAGACTGGGCTCGATCGCGAGGGGAGACGCACGGTCGACATTCTGTTGCATAGCATTCCTGAAGTGGAGCTTAAGACGTTGTTCTCGCCGGAGCACGGTCTTCTGGGAGTGAAAGATACGACCAAGATTGGCAATGACGTCGATCCGTCGACGCAACTGCCTGTCCTTAGCCTTTATGGAGCAAAGCCGGAGCAGCGTCGACCGACTATCGAGTCTCTCAAAGCTCTTGATGCTGTCGTGATCGACCTGCAGGATGTGGGCGTTCGCTTTTATACGTACGAGGCTGTGGTTGGTTATTTTCTTGAGGCTGCTGCACAGGCACATATCGAGATTATTTTGTTGGATCGCCCTAATCCGAACGGTGGCATCGCGGTACAGGGCCCGGTCTCGGACGTCGGCACTGAGTCTTATAACAACTACATGCCGATGCCGGTTCGCAACGGCATGACTCTTGGTGAGCTTGCGCGGTACTTCAACAGCGAACGTGAGATTCCAAGCGTCGCTTCACCTAATATTCAGGTTCCCATCCACGCCCAGCTCACCGTTGTGCCAATGCAGAATTGGGAGCGACGCGAATTCTTCGACGAAACCGGGCTGACCTGGACAAACCCCAGTCCGAATCTGCGTAGCCCTGCAGCAGCCACACTCTACCCTGCAATCGGACTAACTGAGATGACCAACATCTCGGTTGGCCGTGGCAGCGATAAACCCTACGAGCATATCGGTGCGCCCTACATCAAGGCTTCGGAGCTTGCGGCTTACCTGACCGCACGCAACATTCCCGGCGTGAGCGTTACAGCAACGAGCTTTGCCGTTGCCGAAGACTCGAACCACTACCCGTCGCATGGGAAAACGATTCCGGGAATCGCCTTTACAGTAACTGATCGGAATGCCTTCGATTCACCAGAGTTTGGGATTGAACTTCTTAGCGCACTCCATCATCTCTATCCCGAATTTCAGCTTGCAAAGTCCGCTTATCTCGTCGCGAACGTCGACACGATGCAAGCACTGACAAACCAAGATGATCCACGAAAGATCGCTGCGGCCTGGGGAGCAGAGCTGGCGGCGTTCAAGCATCGACGGCAGCAATATCTGCTCTACAACTAGTTTCGCTATTCCCAACTATGTACCTGTATCTCCCGTCTTAGCACGATATTTATGGTTTCTTCGCGTTGTTTACGTCACAATAGTAAGACAGTCTCTCGAGGGATTACCCCATGCCCCGCATCAACTTTCAGTTACAGTTAGTAGCACTCAAAGACAAGCTTCTCGCCATGGCTGCGCTCTCGCAGCAGGCACTTTCGCTATCGCTGGAGGCATATCTCACAGGAGATCTTGGGCTTTGCGACCACGTAAAAGAGATTGAGGCGGCGATCAATGCCGCTGAGCGCGAAGTCGACGAGATGGCCTACGATCTGCTGGCCAAAGAGCAGCCGATGGCCATCGACCTACGCTTCATTCTGTCTGTCATCAAGATCAATGGAGACCTTGAGCGCATCGGCGATCAGGCCACCAATATCGCGTCACGTACACAGTTTCTGCATGATTCGCCGAAGATCTCCCTTCCTATCGACATTCCTGACATGGGCGAGAAGGTGGGCGTGATGATTCGACGCGCAATTCAATCACTATTGGAAGCGGATGCCAAGCTTGCCGAATCTGTGCTGGCGATGGATGACGAGATCGATGACATGAACCGCGATGTGCAGAACGAGCTGATGGAAGTAATGCAGCAGCACCCGGTCGTGAGCGGTCAGGCTCTCAATGCCATCATCATTTCGCGTAACCTGGAGCGCGCAGCAGACCACGCGACGAACATCGCCGAGGACGTCATCTTCTGGGTTCGAGGTTCCGATGTACGACACAAACTCTCTCTAGCAGAAGCCGACTAAATGCCTACATCGTTGGAGTTCCTTGTTAAGGCTTCAAGACATTGATATTTGGGGTGTTTTGGAATGACTTGCCTTGACGTGTCGTGGCTTAGCAACTAACCTTAGACTATGGCGATTTCGACTGCACGTAAGATGATCGTTTGTTGCGCGTGTTGTCACGACGGCGCGCGCGGTCGACTTTGCCTGATTCGCAGACTTACCAACTAAGTCCCGATCATCCAGCAAAGCCATCAGCGCCCACTTCAAAAGTGGGCTTTTTTATTTCTGACGCACTCTTTATCTCTGACTCACTCAAAGGACCCCTCATCATGAGCACCCCCGGCGCACCACCCGTCAAAGAGACCAAAGCACAGAAGTCCGAACGGCTGAAGCTTGCGAAGAATCCCTGGGACGCATGGGACGAGGTTCGTCAGTTTGCAAAGGAGGGTCGCGGCTCCGTACTTCCTGAGTGGGCTGGAACCTACTTCAAGTGGTGGGGTGTTTATACCCAAGGCGATGGCGTTGGTGCAACGGGGGGCGTTGGCGGCGAGGGTAAAGCGACTGAGTTTTTTATGATGCGTATTGGTTTGCCGAATGGCATTCTTACGAGCGCCCAGCTTCGCGTGATTGGTGAACTGACGAAGAAATACGCGCGGAACCTTGCTGACATTACGACACGACAAAACATACAACTTCACTGGCTGACGATTGAAGCTCTGCCCGAGGTCGTCGATGCGCTGACGGCTGTGGGCCTGAGTCCTAAGGGCGCATGCGGCGACGTAGTTCGCAATGTGACCGGCTGCCCACTGGCTGGACTTGATGGACACGAGATTATTGACGCTTCTCCGTTGGCGGTTGAGATTGCACAGAAACTGACGGCCAACCCAGAGTTTTATAACCTGCCACGGAAGTTCAAGATTTCGGTTACTGGTTGCTCACTGTGGTGCTCGTACCCGGAGATTAATGACGTCGCGCTTACCGCGATCAAACGCGTCGTCGACGGGAAGGAAGAGGTTGGCTATACGTTGAGGGTTGGCGGTGGTCTCTCTACAGAACCGCATCTTGCGGTGAGAATTCCTGCGTTCATCCGACATGATCAAGCTTATGCGGTTGTTCATGCTACGGCGGAGATCTTCCGCGAACAGCAGGAGCTTCGCGAGAACCGGACGCGTGCCCGTATCAAGTATCTGTTCATGCGGCATGGTTGGACTGCTGAGTCCTTTCTTGATGCATTGGAAAGCAAGCTTGGCTACAAATTGGATCCGAGCCCAAGCGCGGGAGATATCGTTCCGGATGATGTTTATCGTGACCACATTGGGATTACGCCGCAGCGGCAACCCGGTGTGTCGGCTGTTGGTGCGAGCGTTCTGCGCGGAAGGCTTTCAGGCGATCAGCTAATTCAATTGGCTGAACTAGCTGAGCAGTTTGGCACCGGCGAGTTGCGCACAACCATCATGCAGAACATCATCATCGTCAATGTGCCGAATGAGAAGACGGCGGCCTTGGTGATTGCGTTGAACAGTATGGATCTGCAGGTTGATGTGTCGGCGTTTTGGCGGGGGGCGATCGCATGCACGGGCACCGAGTTTTGCAAGCTCGCGATTGCAGAGACGAAAGGTTTCTCGAAGTGGCTGGTCAGCGAGATGGAGGAACGACTTCCGGGCTTTGACCAGCAGATTAAGTTGCATGTGACCGGATGCACGAACAGTTGCGGGCAACATTGGATCGCCGATATCGGTCTCGAAGGCAAGAAAATCAAGAAAGATGGCCAATCGGTCGACGCTTTTTATTTTTGTGTTGGCGGAGCCGTAGGCAGGTTCGCGCGAACTGCTCGGCCGCTGGGCTATCGGGCTGCTGCTGACGAAGTTCCAGACGCGATCGAGAGACTGCTGCGAGGCTATCTTGCGAGCCGGCTGCCGGACGAGGACCTGCGTGGTTATTTTGCCCGGACGGATGATGACAGCCTTCGTGCACAGCTCGCCGGCACAGTCATCGATCCTGTGGAACGGGATGCGCCGCCGGTCGGTGCGGGCCGTCACGCTCCAGCGGAGTAGATTTATCGTATGGACCTTTTTCCCATTTTTTTGAAGATCGCGGCCCGACCTTGCACGGTTATTGGAGCAGGCAATCTTGCAGAATCCAAGATCGAATCGCTACGAGCTGCTCATGCTAAGGTCACAGTGATTGCGCCCTCTGCCCGTCCTTCGATTGTCGATCTGGCTGCCGCGGGAGAGATCGAGTGGCTGCAGCGTGAATACGTGGACGGCGATCTGGCTGGACAGTTTTTGGTGGTTGCGGCTACCGATAATCCTGCCGTTAATCGTGCCGTTTACTACGAAGCCACGAAGAATAATGTCATCTGCAATGCAGTAGATGACCCACCATTCTGCGACTTTTACTTCCCTTCCGTAGTCCGGCGGGGAGATTTGCAGATCGCTATCTCTACCGCTGGAGCCAGCCCGGCGCTTGCTCAGAGACTTCGCAAAGAGATCAATGAGCAACTGCCGCTGGACGCCGGGGACTGGGTGGGCGATCTGGGAAATCTACGACGTGAGGTAACTCAGATGGAGCCGCTCAATGAGGAGCGAAGATGGCTACTCCACCAACTGGCCCATCGTGACGTCTGCGGATATGACGGATGCCCTTCTCGGGCGCTGGCTCGTGAACATGCGCTGACGAATCCATTGCCTGGGAAGAAGTCTTGAACGGCGCGGCCCAGCATGGGAACGTCTATCTGGCGGGAGCAGGACCAGGTGATCCGAATCTGCTGACGTTACGCGTGCTTCGACTGCTTGAGACGGCGGATTTGATTCTGCCAGACGATCTTGTCTCTGCGGAGATCCTCGCGTTGGCTCACCCCGGAGCGGAGATCATTCCCGTTGGGAAGCGGTGTGGTCAGCCGCGTATTACGCAAGCTGAAATTCATACGCTGATGTTGGAGGGTGCGCAGGCAGGCAGATCGGTGCTCCGGCTGAAATCTGGCGACCCTCTCATCTTCGGCCGAGCGGGCGAGGAGATGGCAGCTCTGCGGGGGGCGGGGATACCGTTCGAGGTAGTTCCTGGTATTACGTCGGCCTTTGCTGCTGCTGCACGATTGAAGACACCGCTGACCGATCGTAGTTCGGCCTCGAAACTAATTCTCGCTACGGCACATCATGCGGCGGGAAAGTTGGAGCTGGCGCCGAAGTGGGCCGGTGGGCTTGCTGACGACGCAACCCTGGTCATTTACATGCCCGGCCGGAAGTTTCGCGCGTTGGCCGACGACCTTATCGCATCAGGAATCGGCGAAGGAACCACTTGCGTTGCGATTAGCAACGCGACTACATCCGATGAGCATATTCACAGCACCACTCTTGCGGAGCTGGAGGATGCAGACGTTGGGCCTGCACCCGTGATTCTCTTCGTCGGTGATGCTATTCAACTCTCGGACTACAACAAGCAATCGTTGCTGGGGGCACTAAGCCTTGAATCTGCGTCGAATAGCTCCAGCCGCACCAGCTAGTCCAGTGAGCAAGTAAACGAAGCTTGCAGGCTCCGGCACGACTGAGACTGGTGGAGGTGTCACCGGCGGAGGTGGTGGTGGAGGTACGGTTACGCCCTTGCCGGGGCCACCGCCCGAAGAAGCTCCGCCACCGGAGCCGCCAAAGCCGGGATAGTAGGGGCCAGGACCACCCTCACCTGGGCCACCCGACGAGTACCCACCGAAGGGCGGAGGTGCATCGTTTTCGGCGATCAGTTCGCCTGGACCGGAAGGCAGCAGATCGATTGCATCGTTCGTTGGGCGCTCAGCAGCGAAAGGACCCGGCGTCTCTTCCGAGACGAGTGGCTCATCTCCGCCGCCTTCCGGGAGGACACCGCAGGCGAGATCGATGTGGCGGAGCGTCTGCTTGCGGGTCATCGGATGGCTCGCACGAATCAGCTTTGGCTTGGGTGCTGGTTGCACTTGAGCGATCTTCCGCTGGGCGTAGAGCTTCGCCCGCCGCTTGGCGGCGGCGATACGCTGGACCTGGCGCGAGTGTGCCAGTTCTTGTCGGTAAGCGGCATACCAGCGCTCGCAATCTGTTGACGCGCTGACACAAGTTGCGGAAGCACTTACGAAGAGCCCCAAAAGCAGAAGATAGACAAAGCGACGCATTCGTTCACCTTAGGTAAGTAAAAATCGCCACTAATGAAGTGCTGGACGATACATCGGAAGAAGCAATTAGTAGACCAAAGCATCAAAGAAGCAATACATGCGGAATATTGCAGAGTTTACGCAAAATCTTTGCTCAGTTGGGAATATTTTACCCTGTAGTGCAAATTCTTTTCCCTTTTTTGTTAGCAAGATAGGAACAGACGTTCTCTTCGGACCATTTTGATACTTGGAAGGTACGACAGTTCATTAGTTAGGCTCATTTTCCTGGTCCTGAGCTTTCCCTACTGGCTTCTTGCACTTATTTGCACCCCAGTTGCCAAATGTTAGACCGGCACAACATTTTTTAGCTTTTTGCGTTCATACATACAGGATGTCGGTTCCGCTTTGGGCGGCCCTGGGATCCGCAAGGCCACTGACGCTGGAAGGCGTACTGGGCTCTTGCACAGGAGATTCGAAATGCGATTTTTACGCTATCTCGCCTTGCTCGCTGTTCTGATCGTCCCGGCAGCGGCTTACTCCAATGCCCAAGTCTCAGTCGGAATTGGCGTCGGTGGCCCGGTGTATGGGGGCTACGGCTACGCTGCTCCGGTTTGCGCCTATGGGTACTACGGCTACGCCCCTTACGCCTGCGCTCCTTACGGGTACTACGGCCCTTCGTGGTTTAGCGGCGGCATCTTCATCGGTGCCGGTCCCTGGTTCCGTGGTGGTTATGGCTATGGATACCGTGGCGTCTACGGTTATCGCGGCGGATATTACGGATACCGTGGCGGGTACGGGTACCGAGGTGGCTATGGTTATGGCGGTGGATACCATGGAGGATACGCTGGCGGTTATCACGGTGCCGCAGTAAGAGGCGGCTTCGGTGGGCGGTGGTGGATACCACGGTGGTGGCGGTGGTGGATTCCATGGCGGCGGTGGTGGTGGCGGCTTCCACGGTGGAGGCGGCGGTCATGGTGGTGGCGGACACCGGTAAGCGTCCGTCGAGCATTGAAGGTAAAAGCGGCTGCGGGTTTCATCCCCGCAGCCGTTTCTATTTGGTGATTAGCAGATCGATTCTGTGATGCTGAACTCGTTCCTAGGTCAGCCTGCTTTCGGCCAGTTTAGTCGCTTCGTAGATCTGGTCGAAGGACTCGACGGCGTAGAGAACCGATTGCATCTCGCTGGTTTGAAACTCCTGATTGAGGACGGCGTCGAGATCGAAGTCCTTGACCTCGCAGCCTCCGGCCAATACGCGGGTGCATTCGCCGTGAGAAGAGATCAGGCCGCTGCCGTAGACCTTGATCTCGCCGTTCTGCCGGATGAGGCCAAACTCTACCGTGAACCAGAAGAGACGGCCCATACGCTCCAGCGCCTCGGGGTCGGTGAGGCGTGCGCAGATTTTGCCGTAGCTTTCGAGGAAGTTTGCGAAGACGGGGTGGGCGTGCATGGGGACGTGGCCGAAGACGTCGTGGAAGATGTCCGGCTCTGGGGTATATTCCATCGAGTCGCGCGAACGGAGCCAGGTGGTCGTGGGAAACATGCGGGCAGCGAGCATCTCGAAGAAGGCGTCGGCCGGGAGGAAGCCACTGACAGGGGTGGACTGCCAGCCGGTTCTGGGCTGCAGAAGCGCGCTGACCTGGGAGAGATTGGGCAGCTTGTCTTCCTGGAGGCCGATCTGGCGGAATCCGTCGAGATACTCCTTGCAGGCGTGTTCGCGGAGCTGCGGCATACGGCGGCTGACCAGCTCGGTCCAGATGGCGTGCTGCTCGGGGGTGTAGTCGGCCCATGTTTGTTCGATCAGATACGGCGCTGCCACGTTCAACTTGCCCTGGGCCAGATTCAGCGGTGAGGTCGCAATTCCCATGTGATTCTTTGTGGCTCCTTAGTGCCTGAAGAAGCATACATCTTTCATACGATGGCTGTGTTGCCGGGGAGGTGGTCCCCCCTCCCCCCCTCGGGTATCTTGTACGTAAATTCTTTCCTTTGAGTGATTTGCCGGGCATTGCTGTCTGCAAAATATTCATTTTAGATGAGTTACAGCTAAAATACTTTGTTTGAATAAGTTAGCGAGCCGGCGATGTGACGTCTCATGCAACGAAACCCTGACTTGGTCAGGATTTTCTTTTTCTCTTTATTTGAGTATAGCTAGCAAGGGGAAACTCATACGCCAACTGGATCTTCTTGCTTTTGAGGGAGTTACCCAGTTTCGGGACTTGACACGTCGAATTGCCTTTGTTTGTGCCATATATTTCTCAAGTTGGGTGAAGCTGGTCCAATTCACACGTCAAGAGGCATCCGGAATGACCGATGAGACCCCGGAAAGCGCCAGAGAGACAGCGGCGATCAAAATCTGATAGGAGACAGGCATGACTACGAAGCAGTTTTTCTTACTTGGTACATCGGTGATCGTTTCCTGTCTGCTGTTGTCGAGCAGACGCGCGACTGCTGAATCTGAACAAGGGCAAATCGTGAGGCTGGCAGAGCTGGAGATTGATCCGGCGCAGATTGAAAACTATAAGGCCGCGCTCAAAGAGGAGATCGAAACGTCGATTCGAGTCGAGCCAGGGGTATTGACGTTATATGCCGTCTCGGTAAAGGGTCATCCCGATCAAATCAGGCTTTTGGAGATATATAGTAGCGACGCGTCATACCAGACGCATCTGCAAAGTCCCCACTTCAAGAAGTACAAATCCGAGACGCAGGGAATGGTGAAGTCACTCAGGCTAATCGAGACCGAACCCATTCTGCTCGGGTCGAAGTCCAGATGAGCTTCTGAGCTGACGCTTGCACAATGCCGTTTTGGCAGGTCGCGAATGCCGCCCTACATTTTGGCGCGCAGGGGCTGAGAGGGTTCGGTGTGGGCAGCTGTCGCGGCAGGGTCTGTTTCCACCAGGTATTTTTTCAATAGCTCGTGGTGCAGGCAGTAGAGAGCCAGCTCCAGACGGTCGGAGACGCCGAGTTTGTCGTAGACCTTGCGCAGGTAGTTCTTGATGACCTGTTCGGTGGTGCCGATCTGGTAGGCGATCTCTTTATTGCGCATGCCGCGGGTGATGCAGCTGATGATGGCCAGCTCTTTTTTGGAGAGCTTGGGCTGAACTTTAGGATCGGTGAGGCTGGTGGCCTGAGAGCGATAGGCCTCGATGACCCAGCTGATGGATTGGTTGTCGATCCAGGTTTCGCCTTCGGCGATCTTGCGGACGCACTTGACGAGGAGGTCGGGGGAGATGGAGCGGGGCACGACTCCGCGGACGCCGCGGCGGTAGAGTTCGACGGTGTTGGACTCGTCGGTCTCGGAGACCTGGACGATGAGCTTTGCGTCGGGCGCCTGGCGGACTAGCTCTGGAATGGCATCGATGGTGCCGGAGATGAGCTGCCCTTCGAGGACGACGACGTCGGTGGGATAGCGCTGCAGGGCGGCATAGAGATTCTGGAGCGTCTCGACCTGGGCTACGACCCGAATGTCATCTTCGAGGGCGAAGACTTTCTTCATCCCTACGCGATAGATCGCCTGCGAATCGGCTAGAACGACACGAATGCCAGCAGGGGATGCGTTTTCTTCAGGTAGTTCCTCGTTGCTGCGAGTTGTCGTATCGAAATGGACTACATTCATATGTCAGGCCTTTAGAAAGTATTCGTCGATCACTGCGGCCGCTTTCTTCTCACCGTTCTGCAGATAGTGGCGGACGACGCGGCCGATGCAATGTATGGTTACGTCGTTTGAAGTGCCCATAACTGCCGAGGGCATTGCTATGGTGAATTCAATTCTGCTGTCTACTTGCGGCAGTTGTTCACTCACAAAGAGCAAACCGTTTGCCGAGATGTTTTCAGTTATGGCGTCCAACTCGCCCTGCTCCGTTTGCACGCGTATGGGAAGTCTCATAGGAAAACGTACTGCGGTGCGAACTGGATTTTCCCCGTTCGGCATCTGCCACTGAGCCACTCATCCTCCTTGGACCGCGTTGTAGTGCAACTTTACGTCGTAAAAAAGCATTCCTGAAGTAACACAGTGGAGTCTACCGCACCTGAACGATTGTTTCTGCATTTTTCTGAGGGCTGGGTTACACCTTTGGACATAGGGCGGCGGAGCTGCCAACCCATTCTTTGTCGCGATTGTGGTCTACGCCCATCATGAGTCCGCGGCCAAGGCGGACCAGGGCGATGGCAGGCTGGAGGGCGCCGCCGTCCGGCCAGAGGTACATGATGCGGATCTCAGCCTGGGTTAGTCCGTGGGGAGTTTGGATGGTGTGCTCAAAGGTGACGCGCTCCTGCAGGAGATAGAGGTGGCGGTCTGCGGGGGGAATTGCGTTGAGGTCCTGATCGGTTGGGGCAAACTGAATTCCCTTCCCGGCGAAGGAGTAGAGAGGCTTGAGGAGGAGTTTTTCACGCTCTGTGGGGAGATTTTCGATGTTGCGGCGGGCGAACCAGTCGTCGAGGAAGACGGCTCGGGGGACCGAGGAGTGGTTGAGGTAAGGCAAGGAAAACTTGCTGATGCGGAAGTACCAGTTGGGATGGCCGGCCCACTCGACGTTGAGGTCGTCGCGGTAGTCGAAGGGGAGCTGAATGTTTTTGCGTTCGAGCTCGTCGACGATGGCGCGGTTGTAGATGCGGTGGATGGGGATGTCGCGGCCGTTGCGATGGTAGAAGAGGCGGTTGCCGCGTTTCGTGAGCGTAGTGATGTCTACGGTGGAGATGCCGAGTTTGTCTTCGTAGACGTGGAAGTCGGGAAGGGTCTTCTGATGGTCGGGGTCGATCTCGAGAAGGACTACGCTTTCGGGGTCGTGGCTGTTGAGGATTACCTTTCGCAGTAGCTCCCAGTAGGACTGCTCGGTGAGGCCGCCGAGATGACCTTGCAGGTTGGGGTCGAGGTTGTAGGTTTCGATGTATTGGGGGACGAGGATGTCCTGATAGCCGAAGATCGAGGGGAAGGCCTGGAGCTCGACGAGTTTGGGGCTGAGGGTGCCATCGGGGTTGCGAACGAGGCCGAAGTCGACAGTCATGAAGTTGGGATGAGGGTTCTCGTTGGGGACGAGATATTGTGCGGGGATGGTCTGGTTCGAGGCCTGCATGTAGGCGGGGTTGTCGAGGAGCTGATGGGTGAGCTCGGCGCCGGTGCGGGTGAGTTCGTCGAGTAGAGATTGCGGGAAGAAGCAGGGTGTTTCGGCGATGCGGAATTCGATCGTGGTGCGGGTGGCGCGATTCAGACGCGAGATGAGATCGGCATATTTTGACGGGGTGAACTGCGCGTTGAACTGGTCACGATAGGGCTGCAGCATGGGAGCTAGTGTAGCTGCTGCAGCCGGTTTCGCGAGGGTTTTCCGTTATGGGTGCGCGGCGAGGAAGGCGTTGATCTCGGCGTATTCGGCGTCGGTGAGACGGAAGGTGATGGCGGGAATGACGCCTTCGACCTGCTTGGCGTTGCGGCCGCCGACGATGGCTGCGGTGATGGCTGGGTTGTGGAGAGTCCATGCGATGGCGACCACGCCGGCAGTGACGTTGTGACGAGTGCCGATGGTTTTCAGGAAGTCGGCGATGGTGAGGTTACGGGAGAGCAGCGGCTCCTGGTAGTTCTTTGCGTTGCGTCGGAAGTCGTCCTTGGGGAAGTTGGCGACACGCTCTTTGGACATGGCTCCGGTGAGGAGGCCGGAGTGCATCGGGGCGTAGTTGATGGTGCCGATGTTGCTTTTGTGGGTGAAGGGGAGGATCTCGGCTTCGACGGCGCGGTTGAGCATCGAGTAGGGCGGCTGGTTGGAGGTGATGGGAGCGATTTTGATGGCGCGCTCCATCTGCGAGACGCTGAAGTTCGAGACGCCGATCCAGCGGACTTTGCCTTGACGCTGGAGGTCGGCCATGGCGGTCCAGCCCTCTTCGATGTCTTCGTCGGGCTTGGGCCAGTGGACCTGGTAGAGGTCGATGGCTTCGACCTGGAGGCGACGGAGGCTGTCTTCTACTTCGCGGTGGATTTGCTTGAGGTTGTTGGTGATCTCGCGCTTGTCGTCCCAGACCATCGAACTCTTTGTAAAGATGTAGGGCTTGCTCGATGCGGATTTGATGGCCTTGCCGACGATCTCTTCGGAGTGACCGAGGCCGTAGACAGCGGCGGTATCGATCCAGTTGATGCCAAGGTCGATGGCTTTGTGAATGGCTGCGATGGAGTCGTTGTCGTCCTGCGGGCCCCATGAGAAGGCCCAGTCGCCGCCGCCAATTGCCCATGCACCGAACCCGATGGGGGAGAGGTGTAGATCTGAGTTGCCTAGTTGTTTCTTGTCCATAGTTGGATTGGACGTGGGATGGGGGTTGGAGGCTTCAACATTGGATGAAAATGATGGTCGGAGGGCGTGGTAGAGAAGCAGATTCCTCCGCTGCGGTGCGGAATGACAACAAAAAGAACACGCAACAGACAAATGACAGGAATACAGGGATTCTTCGCTGCGCTCAGAATGACGACCTTTAGTGGCCGTTTATGCATCGAAGCACAGAATAATGGCTTTTCGAGTGTATGGCCTTATGCTTCGATGAGGAATTGGCCGTCGCGCATGATCTGCTCTTCGCCGTCGGCGTCGCCTAGCCAGATGCTGAACTCGAGGCCGACTACGTCGATGTGGGTGGAGGACTTCCAGGGGGCGCCGGTGTGGGCGCCGTAGGGGTCGCCGAAGGCAATGTGGATGCCAGGGAATTTTTCGTCCTGGAGGATGTTGCCGATGACGCGGTCTACGCCGATGTTGGTGCCGATGGCGAACTCGCCGACGCGGTCGGAGTTTTCGTCGGTGTGGGTGTAGGCCCAGAAGTCGCGTTCGAGGGCTTTGTTTTCGCTGGAGACACGGGTGATGCGGTTGCCTTCGATGTTGATGGTGAGGGGCTGATTGCGGAGGATGCCGTAACGGGCGCAGAGGTAGTCGCCTACGACGCCGTCGACGACGAAGACGCCGTTGACTTCGCCGGGCGCGGTGAAGCACTCGCCGCCGGGGAGGTTGCCCCACTTCTCGGTGCTGATGATGCCGGAGGTTTTGAACCAGCGGTAGTCGGGGTTGAGCTGGGCGTGGATGTCGGTGCCGGCGGGGGTGGTCGCGCGGACGTAGGTGGCGGCGCGGACTTTTTCGAGGACGGCTTGCGAGAGGCTGTCGATGGCGAGGAAGTCGGCGCGCATGCCCTGGGTCATGATCTCGGGGGTGATGTTGACCATGTGGGCGTGACGCATGCGGCGGCGATTGACGACGTCGGTCATCTGCATGCGGCTGTGAAGTTCGTTGGGCTGGACTTCGACGGCGAAGATGCTGACCTGCGAGGACTCCATGTCGTCGAGGATGGCGGCGGGGAGATTGATGAGGGGGCGAGGGGCGAGGGCTTCGAGGACGAAGGCGTTCCAGGTGCAGCCGATGCGCTCGAGTTCAGCGACGAGAGAGGCAGCGATGGTGAGGCAGCGCTCGTCGGTGATGAGTGTGACTTTTTCGTGGGGCTGGATGCGGAGGCAGGTAGTGACCGCGTTGTGAGCGCCGGGGGTGAACTCGGTTGGGAAGGCGGTGGTGCGAAGGTCTGGTGCTATTGGTACTGCCTGATCAACCATGGTGCCTCTTCTCGGTTTTGTAACCTTGTGTTCAAGAATACCCTGTCCGGGACTTTCGACCCCAGTTTTACGAGGGTTTTGGGATTCCGAAGTGAGACTTTTGTGGAATTCACGTCACTAAAGTTGTTGAACAAGCAGCGGACGAGGGTAGGCAAGGAAGTCTCGCAAGGTTTGCGTTTGGGTGACGATCTTTTTACAAGGGTTGGACATATCGGCGATGGGCGAAGGCTAGGCTGGGTTTCTGGAGAGATGAAATGCCGGCAGCATCCCAACGAATCTTTGAATGCGACCCTTCGGTGTTCGAACAGAAGTTCAATCGCGTGCCGCACGAGGTTCATCACACGCTGGCATCGAATCCACTGTTTGAGCTTCCGGCATTGGCCGAGCTTGCGCAGCGCGTGGCTTCGCGAGAGCACCCGCATCATCCGAAGGGAGATATTCACGTCGACTACAAAGACGCGAGTGGAAGCTCGGGGTTCGACCTGCGCACTGCTTCGAAGAGCGAACTCGCCGAGGTGGTTAAGCAGATTGAGAGTGGGCAGACGTGGATCATCCTGAAACATATCGAGCGCGAACCGGGTTATCGCGAGGTCTTCGAGGCGTGCATCTGCGACATCCTGGGGTTAGCGGGTAAGAAGATTCTGGATGACATCAAGTGGTTTGAGGCGATTGTGTTTATCACGTCGCCGAACCGCGTGACGGACTACCACATCGACCGGGAGTGTTCGTGGCTGCTACAGATTCATGGTGACAAGGAGATTCACTTCTTCGACCGTGCGGATAAAGATGTGCTGCCGGATGAGGAGCTGGAGCGGTACTGGGCGGTCTCGAACACTTCGGCGACGTACAAACCGGAGTTCGAATCGCACGCGATTGTCTACAAGATGAGGCCGGGAACAGGAGTGCATAGTCCGGTGAATACTCCGCATTGGCTGCAGAATGGGGATAACGTCTCGGTCTCGTTGAGCATCAACTTCCAGTTTCACGAGTCTGCGTGGGAGAATCTGTTTCGCGCTAATTACTATCTTCGTCGCGCTGGACTGACACCGGCTTCTCCAGGCAGCCGCCCTCTGGTCGACAAGATCAAACGGCGCGCTTATACGACGGTGCAGGATCTGCAGCGAAGTTTGAAGAGAAAGCCCCGGGTGCCTGCGACGGAGGCTCGCGAGCACTATCACAGGATCGTGGAGATGGTGCGTTGATTGATGCGGGTGCGTGGGTGGGATGCGGTTTGCTGGGGTTATAGGCCGGCGCGGGTTTCAGCGGCCATGTAGTCGACTACAGCTTTGAGGCTTTCGGTTTCGCGGAAGACTTTGAGTTGGCGATCGGCGCCGGTTCCCTGCTCGAGCATGGTGTGGATGTAGTTGATCTCTTTGCGGCTGCCTAGTTCGTCGAGGACGTCGTCGATGAAGGCGAGGTACTCGAGGATGAGTTCGCGGACGGGGACTTCGGTTTGTTTGCCGAAGTCGATCATCTTGCCGTCGATGCCGTAGCGGACGGCGCGGAATTTGTTCTCCATGAGCAGAGCGCGGGAGTACTGGCGATAGTCGATGTTGTTCGAGTGAAGATGCCAGAGTTTGCAGGCAGTGGCCTGGATGAGCGCGGCGATGGCGATGGACTCCTGCGCGCGAAGGGGGATATCGCAGATGCGGACTTCGACCGTGTCGAAGAACGGGTGGGGGCGGACGTCCCACCAGATTTTTTTTGCGTTGTCGATGGAGTTGGTCTTGATGAGGAGGTTCACGTAGCTCTCGAACTCGGAGTAGCTGGCGAAGCTGTCGGGGAGGTTGGTGCGGGGGAAGTTTTCGAAGACCTTGGCGCGATAGCTCTTGTAGCCAGTCTCCATGCCAAGCCAGAAGGGCGAGTTCGTGGAGAGCGCGAGGATGTGGGGGAGAAAGTAGCGGAGCGAGTTCATGATGCGAATGGCGGCTTCGCGGTCTTCGATGCCGACGTGGACGTGGAGGCCGAAGATGAGGTTGGCGCGGGCTACGAGTTGAAGGTCTTCGACGACCTGAGCGTAGCGGGGATCGGGGTAGATCTCCTGAACGCGCCAGTCGGCGAAGGGGTGAGTGGCGCCGGCGATGAGGAGGAGATCGTGCTCTTCAGCGAGGCGCGATCATGTTGCGGCGAAGGTCGAAGAGATCTTCCTGGGCGACCTGAATGTTGCTGCAGACGCGGGTGCCGACCTCGATGACGGACTGATGCATCTCGGCCTTGACGCGCTCTTCGAGGCGAAGTTTGCCCTTGGCGAGCATCTCGGTCGCGATGTGCGAGCGAAGGTCGCGGGTTTCGGGGTCGACTGTCTGGTACTCCTCTTCGATGCCTAGTGTGAAGGAAGGCCGCATATTCTCTCCGCTTTCAGTTGTGAGTCAGAAGCGTACCACTAAAGACAAAAGCGAAGAACTACTGCAAGGTAAAACAAATACGCACTCTTCGCTGCGCTGACAACACTCGCGGGAAACGTGACAACGAGTGGCAGATCGCTAAAACGAGAGACAGTAGGATTATTCGTGCTTTTTTGTCTTCTTTTTTGCCGTCGTCTTTGAAGCGGCTTTGGCTGCCGGTTTGGAAGATGATTTTTTGGAAGATGATTTTTTGTTTGAAGGGGCTAAAAATGCCGACCAGCTCAACTCATGTTTTTTGTCGGAGGATTGTGCCTTCTTTACGGCGAGTTTCGCTACTTTGTCGACGATCCACTCGAAGCTCTCTTTGCCTACGGCGTGAAGGTCGGCGTCGGGGGCGGGGTTCATGAAGTCGATAGCATAGGGGATGCCGTCCTCTACGGCGAACTCGACGGTGTTGAGGTCGTAGCCGAGCGCCTGGCAGAGGGTGAGGGCATCTTTTTCTACGCGCTTGAGGAGCTTCTTGTCGTACTCGGGTGGGTCGAGGACGTAGCGATGCTCATGAGGACGGCGTGGATCGTAGGGCATGATGCGGACGTCAGTCTGGCCTACGACGTAGCAGCGGAAGTACTCCTGGAAGTTGACGGCAGCCTGAAGGGTCATGCAGAGGTCGCGGGTCTGGTCATAGGCGTAGAAGAACTCTTCGCGGTTGTGGACGTGGAAGACATCGCGCCAGCCGCCGCCGTCGTGGGGTTTGAGGAAGGCCGGGAAGCCGACGTACTCGAAGATGCCGTCCCAGTCGAGGGGAAACTGCAGGTTGCGCAGAGAGCGCTCGTTGATCTGTGGCGGGAATTTCTTGTGCGGGAGGAGGACGGTTTTGGGCACGGCAACGCCTAGTTTTTTAGCGAGAGCGTAGTTGAAGAACTTGTCGTCGGCGGACCACCAGAAGGGATTGTTGATGACCTGTGTGCCGGTGAGGACGGCGTTCTTTAGATAGGAGCGGTAGAAGGGAAGATCGTGCGAGATGCGATCGACGATGACGGCATAGCCTGAAGGCTCTGCCATGTGCACTCCGCCAAGGTGAACGAACTCGGCTTGAATGCCTTCGATCTCCATTGCGTTGATGCGATCGACAAATGCGCCGGGAAAGGTATTTTCCATTCCGAACAGAACACCAATCTTCTTCACTGAATCCTCCATGACGGGTTTTGGTTGGGGTTTGGGCGGCTCGAGTCGTTTTCCTGCGATGTCCTGCCGGACGGGCTCTCCTGCGCGGAGGGCGGTCACTTCGTGACTTGTATACCGGTCTGGTTTGGGATGTGCTTGGATCCTCCCGTTGGTCGGGTCAAGGCCTGGCGTTAGAGATAGGTTGCGAGCATTCTCTGCCACCAGGGCCAGTCGTGGCCTGTGTTGTCGCCCCAGACGTCGAGACGGCAAGGGATACTTTTGTTGCGAAAGACCTGCGCCATGCGCTCGTTTTCGTTCCAGCACTGGTCGTGAACACCGGTCGCGAGGACGTAGGTGTTGCGCCGGTAGCGGTCGAGATACCAGGAGTCGCTGATGTTGGGGAGGTAGTGCATGGGAATGTTGAAGTAGCAGTCGTCGTCGTAGTAGCCGGAGAGAAAGTTGGAGGGGTCGAAGGCTCCGCTCATGGAGAGCATCGCGGTAAAGACATCGGGATGGCGGAGGGCGATATTCATGGCGTGGTAGCCGCCGAAGCTGGTGCCGATGGAGCCCAGGCCGGAGTATTGGTTTCCCTGGCGGACGAGGGGACAGACCTCGTTCATGATGTAGTCGTTGTACTGCATCTGACGGGCGATGCGCCAGCGTGGAGGTACGTTGCGGTTGTACCAACTTTCGGCGTCAACGGAGTCGACGCAGTAGAGCTGGAGGTGGCCGTGTTCGAGCTTGTCGTGAACGGTGTTGACCATGCCGCGGTCTTCAAACTCGTAGAAGCGGCCCTGGGAGGTGGGAAAGACAATAGCCGGGAAGCCTGCGTGCCCGAAGACGAGCAGTTCCATATCGCGGCCGAGGGAGGGTGAAAACCATTTGTGGTAGTCGCGTTTCATCGAGCTCCCTCTGCTAGTCTGATGTAATCGTAGTTGATTGGAGCAGCTTCTTCCGCATTGAAACCTTTACCGACAACCGCATTCCCATCCTGTGTTTGAAACCCTCGAGCCCGGGTCCAACTCCGCCATCCCCGACGAAGATGTGTTGAGAGAGCATACCGCAGACGATCTCGATTTGAATCCGAGATATAGCGTGTTCAAGTTTCATTCGGAGATTTTGCCGGATGACCGCGTTGTTTCGGTCTATCTGCCGCCACAGTATCTGGAGCAGGAGGAGCGCCGCTTCCCTGTGTTCTATCTCCACGACGGACAGAATTTGTTTGACGGGCGCACGTCGTATGTTGCGGGTCGGACTTGGAATGCGCACACCACGGCTGATCGGCTGACCGTGGAGGGCGAGATTGAGCCGGTGATTCTGGTCGGAGTTGCAAATACAGGGCTTCGGCGGATGGCGGAGTATACCCCGACGCGCGACTACAAGATGGGCGGGGGCGAGGGGCGAAGTTATGGGCGGCTGCTGGTCGAGGAGTTGAAGCCACTGATCGACAGCTCGTACCGGACGCTGCCTGGGGCAGCGAATACGGGTCTGGGTGGGTCTTCTCTTGGTGGTTTAATCTCGCTTTATCTTGGGTTTACGTGTCCTGAGGTGTTTGGCAAGGTGGCGGTGATGTCGCCTTCGCTGTGGTGGGATCAGCGGAGCATCTTCAACGTGGTTGACCAGATGCGGCCGAAGCCTGAACTGCGTATCTGGCTGGACATCGGGATGGCGGAGGGTGTCCGTCATGTGAGGGATGCAGATCATCTGGAACGGCAGCTGGTCAAACGCGGTTGGAGGTCGGGAATTGACCTTGCTTACATGAAGGCGGACGGGGCGGTTCATGACGAAAATGCCTGGTCCGCACGCTTTGGAGATGTGCTGAAGTTCTTGTTTCCAGCTTAATGAGCTTCTAATTGCTCTATTTCGTTGCGAAAAAAAGCGTTTTCAGCCATACTTAGTTGTTGGGTAATGTGTCTTAAGGTCCCTGTCTGAAGGAAGATCGACAGCGCGGCTATGTCACCCAAACCAAAATGTTTTGAAAGGCATTGCCAGTGTTGATGATTCGTTTGGCGCGCGTTGGAGCGCGTAAGCAGCCGCACTACCGCATCGTAGTTATTGAAAAGGACCGCGCCCGTAATGGCCGTTCGGTCGAAGTGGTGGGAACCTACAATCCGCGGACGAACCCCGCGACAGTTGATTTGAAGCGCGACCGTATCGATTACTGGACCGGCAATGGTGCTCAGTTGTCGGAGCGCGTTGGGAAATTGATGGCTCAGAAGCCGGCCGAGGCAGTCGCAGTAGCTTAAGAGTAACGTTGAGGCTATCTTTGGGTAACATACGTGGTGCCCAAAGATAGCTAACACCCTAGGTTCTTTGTGGCTCGCCCGGCGCACCATTTCACGTAGACTCCTTGGTATTGCACAGTCGAATTGCAGTTGGCCTTGCAAAGCAGAAGGCCCTGGGTTAATAGCCCCGGACTTCCTGCGACCCGGTGTTTCGCTCGTTGCAGCATTTCCTGGAAGATCTCGCAGTAGACGAGACAAAGGGAAAGAGCTTGAGCGTCTCCTCGTGACTCCCAGACCCAGAAGGTGTGTGATGACTCAGGCAACTCAGTTTCCTGCAGGGGACGACCCTGTAAAGAACATGACAGACCTTGTAGCGGAAATAGCCCGTGCCCTGGTTGACGACCCGAACAGCGTGACGGTCGAAGCCATTCAAGATGGTGACTGCACCGCCCTTCGCTTGCGGGTAGCTCATAGTGACGTCGGCAAGGTGATCGGAAAGCAAGGCCGGACAGCGCGGTCGATGCGTACCATCCTCAGTGCCGCCAGCATGAAGCTGAAGCATCGCTTTTCGCTGGACATTGTGGAAGAGGACCAAACGCCTGTTCCATAGCGGTTCGACTGACAAAAGAGAGTACTCCAGTCGATCCTTTGCCTCAGTTTTTTCCTTATGACGGAAAGCACCCCAGCATGGATCGTATTGGCACACCTGCTTCGGCCACAGGGCCGCAAAGGCGAGGTGCTCGCGGAGCTGTTTACCGACTTCCCCGAACGATTTGAAGAGCAGACCAGAGTGTTTCTTGCTCCTACTGGCTTCAAGGGCGAAGAGGCAGAGGCACGTTTGGCCGAGGTGGTATCGTTCTGGCTGCCTGTCGGGAAAAATGAAGGGCGCATCGTGCTGCAGTTTGCGGGCGTCGATACGATATCGGACGCTGAAGCGATTGCGGGGCAGGATGTGATCGTTCCGCGGGAAGAACGGCTTCCGTTGGACGACGAGTCAATTTATATCAGCGAGCTGATCGGTTGTACGGTCTATGACGGGACGTTAGCGGTTGGTGTTGTCGACGATGTGCAGTTTGCTACGACTGCCGATGGGGCGCGGCGGTTGACCGACGCCGCACCGCTACTGGCAGTGACTTCGGTTGATGGAGACGAGGTGCTGATTCCGTTTGCGAGGGCGTTTCTGGTGACGGTAAATACCGAGGCGAAGCGGATCGAGATGAAGCTGCCCGAAGGTTTGGTTGAAGTCAACCGGAGTACGAGCGATAAGAACTAGAAGTGGTAGGCCAGACCTAACGAGAGTATTGGGTAGACAGGGATCCTTTTCAGGTCTTCGTTGAGGGTCTGGATCTCTCGTTTCAGACTGGCCTGGGCCTCCGCGTTGTTGGCGAAGCTGACACAGCCTTGGGTGGTACAGGCTGATCCGATCAGGTTGACGTTGATGACCGGAGCGCCGGTGTAGGCAACACCAACTTCAAACGGGACGGAGAAGTGCCGGCCATTGCGTGGCAGGACGTTTCCAAAGCCGATCAGAAGCATGGGCGAAACATTGTGAGGGTACACGGCCGTCATGGTGCCGTGGACCGGGTCGCCTGCGCTGTTGATATAGCTTTGATCGCCTAGTGAGAAGTTCTGGCCAGCGGGGACGGATGCAATGGACGAGATGTTGTTCTTTGTGTAGAGAATGCCGGAGCTGATGTGAAAGCCGTGACGTGTAGGAAACCAGTCGAGTGTGGTCTGGGATGACCGGAGACGAAGCTGTGAGTTGTAGGTCACACCGTCGGTGCTAAAGGGATATCCGAAGTTGACGATATTGAAGCCAGAGCGAAGATTGAAGTCTCGAGAGAGAGGCGTGGCAAGCTCGGCACCGGCTCCAAGGGTGCTGGCCTTGATGGCGAAGGCTGCTGTGTGGAATGGCCGGATTGCCGAGGTCTCTCTTGTCGAGGGAACGTGGATGCTGCGTACCAATCCTGCACTCGATGGACCACTGGTTGACCTATCCGGGCTTGTCGCTAATGAAAGTCGGTTGGGCACGGGTGTGGCGAGCGCGAGTTGCTGGTGATTCAATCGCTGTTCCTGGCCAACGGCCACGAGACAAAGAGATGCTGGCAGAATAATAAGTAGAGCGGCGAACTTAATTCGATCCATGATGAGACTCTTTCTACTTATCGTGATCTCTTGGAGACGTCGTTTTGCGGCGTTCTCAGCGAGGATTCATTTGCGACAGACTTCGTGTTTCTGCAACTTTCAAAGTGATATGGTGCAATTTGCAGGTTGATTCATCAGGAGCTTCACCGCAGTTATCGTCTATGCGCTTCGATATCATTACGATCTTTCCCGACTTCTTTACCGGCCCGTTCCACTATGGGATTCTGAAGCGCGCCCGAACCGCTGGTCTGGTCGACATTGCCACGCATGACCTGCGCAGCTTCACGCACGATCGCCATCGCACGGTGGATGACCGCCCGTTTGGTGGAGGCGAAGGGATGGTGCTGAAGCCGCAGCCGATTTATGACGCGGTGCAGTCGTTGCATATCGCGCCCAAACATGAGCGACAGAGAGAGAAAGAGACCGTGATCATGTTGTCGGCGCAGGGGCAGCCGTTCAGTCAGTCGGTGGCGCAGGAGCTTGCGTTGACGGAGCGGGTCGTGATCCTGTGCGGGCGGTATGAAGGGATCGACGAACGGGTGAATGAGCTGCTCTGCGACCGAGAGATCTCGATTGGGGATTATGTTCTTTCCGGTGGCGAGCTGGCGGCGGCGGTGATCGTCGATGCGGTGGTGCGGCTGCTGCCGGGAGCCCGGGGAATCCTGATTCGTCGCGGTTTGAGAGCTTTGGCGCAGAAGATGTCGCGGAGGATGCAGGTGAGGCGGATGGGGCGCCGCGATCGACCCATGGCGCGGGAGGGTTGCTGGACTATCCGCACTACACGCGGCCTGCGGAGTTTATGGGGTGGGTGATCCCGGAGGCGCTGTTGGGGGGAGATCACGAGGCGATTCGCGTGGCGGCGGAGGATGGCGCTGAAAAGACACTGGAGAACCGGCCGGACCTGCTGGAGAGATCGAAATTGACGAGGAGGATCGAGAGATTCTGGGCGAACTGCGAGGAGTCAGAGAATGTGCAGAGTGATATAGAGGAGCGGCAATTCGTGGCTGGTCACCTTACTCGAGGTGAGTTGAATGCCACCAGTGGCAGTGCTAGATTTCGTGTACACTAAAGATCGAGTCCAACATAGGAAAGTTGTTCATGTCAATCCATCCGATCATGCAGAAGCTGGCCGCGAAGTTCGAGCGGACCGATCTTCCCGCGTTCGCCCCTGGCGACACCGTTCGCGTTCAAGTCAAGATCAATGAAGGCGAGAAAGAGCGTCTGCAGGCGTTTGAGGGCATGGTGATCGCCTGCCGCAAGGGCGCGCAGGGCACCTTTACCGTTCGCAAGATGAGCTTCGGCCAGGGCGTCGAGCGCATCTTCCCGTACAACTCCAAGGTTGTCGACAAGGTGGAGAAGGTTCGGTCGTACGAGGTTCGCCGCTCGAAGCTGTTCTACCTGCGCGGTCTGCGCGGCAAGGCTGCTCGTCTGCGCGAGGTTGAGCGCGCCACCAAGTAAATAATCAGTTCCCTGTTTTCCACTGAGCCACGACTTCGGTCGTGGCTTCGTTCTGCGCGCTGGTTATACACTCGAATCCAAGAGCATGGCCTCGATTCCCTCTCCACGTGCGACCCGAACGGTGACGGCAGCTACCGCGAAGCAGCGCATGCTGAAGCAACTGGTCTGCAGCGATGCGCCAGAACAAGCACTGCGATACTACGGGTTTCAGCGGATCGCGGGAGTGGACGAGGTGGGACGTGGGGCGCTGTTTGGGCCGGTGGTGGCGGCGGCGGTGATTCTGCCGGAGTGCCTGGACGAGTTGGCGCGATGCTGGGCTGAAGGACTCGAAGCAACTCACTCGGGAGGAGCGCGAGTGGCTGGATCAGAAGATTCGCGGGATGGCGCTTGCAATTTGCGTCGCGGAGGTCGATGCAGAGACGATCGACCGGGTGAATATCTATCAAGCTACGCGGATGGCGATGCTGCAGGCGGTGGATGGGACTGACGCTGGCTCCGGATCATCTGCTGATTGACGCTATGCGGCTCGATCATCCGTGCGCGCAGACGAAGCTGTTTTATGGCGATGCGCTTGAGTCTTTCGATTGCGGCGGCTTCGGTGGTGGCGAAGGTGCATCGCGATGCGTTGATGCGGGAGCTGGATGGCTTCATCCCGGGTATGGGCTGGCTTCGCACAAGGGTTATGGGACTCCGGAGCACAGGCGGGCGCTGGCGGAGCTTGGGCCGTGTGCGCTGCATCGGAGGAGCTTTGCGCCGGTGCGAGCCGTGGATCCAGATGCGGTGTTGGAAGAGTCGGTGTCGGCGGAGTTGCTGTTTGATGATAGGGATCTGGAGGATGTTGAGTGGGCCTGAAGTTGATGTGCGTGGTGGCGCACCCGGATGATGAGTGTTTTGCGTTTGGTGGGGCGCTTGCGCTTGCAGCGGATCGCGGGAGTTGAGACGTACGTCGTCTGCCTGACGGATGGTCAGGCGGCAACAAACCGTGGCGATGCGTCAAGTGCAGACGCGCTGGGGAAGATGCGGCGTGATGAGTTTTCTGCCTCGTGCAAAGTGCTCGGGGTATCGCACCACGAGCTTCTGGACTATCAGGATGGGCAGCTGGAGTTCGTCAATTTCTCGGTGGCAGCAGAAAGGCTGGTGGAGCGGATACGGCGCTACAAGCCTGATGTCGTGATCACCTTTGGTGGGGATGGCGGCCCGAATACGCATCCAGATCACATGATGGTGTCGATGCTAACGACCGCAGCATTTCATTGGGCGGGACAAGCGAAACGATATCGGGATGCCGGCGCTCCGTTTAAGACCCACGGTTGTACTACGTTACTGCAAATTTCCATCTGCCAGACAGAGCACCTGCTGTGCCGATGCCGTGGACTGCGACACTTGATATCCGTTCGGTGAGAGAACGGAAGATCGAAGCGTTTCGACAACATGTTTCGCAGGCACCGCTGATGGAGAAGACGAAGGAAATCTTCGAGAAGTATGGGGCGGAAGAGTTCTACGCATTGGTGGCTACGGCAGAGCCGCAAGCTGCGCGGTTGACCACCGATTTATTCGACGGGTTGGAGTAATCTGCTTCGTTTGCTTTTCCGTTTGCTGAAGAAGATGAGGTTGGGATGGGTGAGATTGAATTGGAGACTACGGTTGATCCGATTGCGTTGTTTCGCGCATGGATGACGGATGCGGCGGCTGGTGAGGTGAATGATCCGGATGCGGTGGCGTTGGCTACGGCGACGCCGGACGGGGTGCCCAGTGTGCGGATGGTGTTGATGAAGCGATTGGATGAGCGGGGCTTCTGCTTCTACACCAACGCGCAGAGTCAAAAGGGATCGGAGTTGGCGGCCAATGCGCATGCAGCGATGTGCTTTCACTGGAAGTCGCTGCGGCGGCAGGTGCGGATCTCAGGCACAGTGGCGGAGTTGCCGGGTGAGGATGCAGATGCTTACTTTCACAGTCGATCGAGGTTGAGTCAGCTTGGTGCGGCTGCTTCGCAGCAGAGCCGCGTGCTCACGTCGCGAGAGATGCTGGTGGATCGCGTGAAGGAGTTGGAGCGAGAGTTTGCGGATGAGGTTCCGCGGCCTGACTATTGGCGAGGTTACGTGCTGCGGCCTGAGCGGATCGAGTTCTGGAAGGATGGTGAAGGCCGGTTGCATGACCGGTTTTTATTTTCTCGGAACGGAGATGTTTGGCGTAAAGAGCGCCTGTTTCCGTAGTTTTTGCAGGGTACCCGGTGCGGTTTGTTGTTAGGTTTTGCGGCTTTCCTGTGTGGGTATGGCCCAGAGTTTCGGGAGGGCGCCGGAGGGGCCGGTTATCGGGTCCGACGATGGGAAGGTGACGCGGCGCATGGTCCCCAGCATCGCGGGAGTGGGAGCGGTGCGGCAGATGTCCCAGTGCTCGTTCTCGGGATAGGCTCCGATGACGAGGAAGTCATCCGAAGCTGCGATGCGGCAGTGGCCCGTGCCGGTGGGGAGGACGAGGATGTCTCCGGCGTGGACGGTGACGGGCTCGCCACCTTCGCCGCCGAGGATGAGGTCGGCATGGCCATCGGCGAAGCCCAGGACCTCATGGGCGGTGGAGTGATAGTGGTGGAAGGAGTAGACACCATTGCGCCATTGGGGAGGCCATGCGTTGGTGGTGAAGATGCGCTCCATGTCGGCGGCCAGGTCAGAATTGGACTTGAGTGCGCTGCGATACAGCAGAACAGGAAGAGGACTGTTGGGCATCCAGCCGTTTGGCTTCAGATGAATCTGTTGCGGGGCGGCTGGCGTGGCTTCAGATGCCACCGCTTTGTTGATTCCTACAGTTGCAGCGACGATGCCGGTGGCGAATTTTCTGCGGTCGATCGACTTCATACCCTCCCCCTCCCCCACCCGGGTATCTTGTACGTAAGACCTTTTGAATCTTCGGTTTACCCGGCTAGTGTGCTCGCAAAATATTGATACTAAATAACTTGCCTGCAAAATATTGCATTGAAACGGCTTAGCTCTACTTCCGTCTTCTTGGGACCGTGTTCTCGGGGAAATCAGAAGCTTTTACCCCTGTTTTCTATTTTATCTGGTGGAGTGGAACTCATGCGCCACGCGATTTCCCGCGATTGACGCGGGTTTTATTGCGTTGGGGGCTTGACATGTTTTTGATGACGATTGGATATCGGTTGGCATGTTTAGCGATCGTGATGATTGGCTTGTTTGTTGATGACGGCAAGACCAACAGCAGATGCCCCTGAAGGTCAGGACACATGCGGCTGCAAATACAAATGCAACCGCAACAGCAGATTCCTCCGCTTCGCTGCGGAATGACAACAAAAAAACGGCAACAGCAACCCACGGCAACCACAACCGCAACGGCATGCAGTGTTTCTTTGCTGCACTGCGGGGTGACAAAAGTGAAAACAATTGCAACTACACCAGCGACGGCTGGCAGACGTGCGATTTTTTCTGCGACTCTCAGGTCGACAGCGGTATTGGCACAAAGATGTGGAGGGGTGGCTGGGAAATTCGGAGGTGTGTTGTGAAGTGAAGCCCTCCGCGAGTGTCTCTTGTGTCTTTCAGGACGCGAGGTGGAGGGCTGCTATTTGAGAGAACCGGCAGTACCGGGGCGAAACAATGCCGCACATTGTATGAGACGGTTGAAAGTCCCGTTAAGATTCAGCCACGCTGTGATCAGCTTGTTTTTTGCCGCAAACTGTCGCGATGAAGGCGAGGTGCGCTTCGACTTTACTCAACGATGTCAATTGATCGTCTCTTGTCGGTCTCATTAAGAGCATGCACTTTCGTGGTGCTTTGGTGGTGATTGGGTGCATTTTTGTGGTGGTTCGATGGTCCTTCGTGTGGCTCAGTGAGATTTTGAGATCCATACCGGAGTTACACCAGCTACAGGGTCGGTGTAGTCGAAGAACGCTCAATGATCAGCCGGGGTCTCCCATGAATCATTGAAGCTGACGTGAGCTAAATTGAGGCTTATGGGTAACTCCACACGTGATCTGGGGCGGGAGGGTGTGAGAGATTAGAAAGTAATGACTTCTATGCGGATAGTTGCAGTTTTGGGTGCGGCATCGGTCGTGGGGCTCGCGGTGGCGGGTGGTTTTGTCAGGGGTCCGGTGCGAGCTGAGGCTCGCGATCAAGTTCAGGCTCAGGTTCCCGATCAGGCGCTGCGCGATCCGGCGAACCTGACGGGGGAACAGGTGCGGCCGCGGTGGGGGTGCGGGATATTCCTGCGAACGAAGGAGCGACTGCGCTGTGGCAGAGCCTGGTGAAGCTGCGGACGCGGGCGAGTCTGATGATGATTGTGGCGCATCCGGATGATGAGGATGGCGGGATGCTGGCGTATGAGTCGCGTGGGCAGGGCGCGCATGTGGCGATGTTGACGCTGACTCGGGGTGAGGGTGGGCAGAATTTGATGTCGGGCGACTTCGACGGCGCGCTGGGGCTGGTGCGGACGCAGGAGCTGCTGGCGGCGGGCCGGTACATGGGGATCGACCAGATGTGGGGGACCGAGGTGGACTTCGGGTTTTCGAAGACGAAGGAGGAGAGCTTCGAGAACTGGGGGCATGATCGGGTGCTGTATGACGCGGTGCGGGCGGTGAGGCTGTATCGGCCGCTGGTGGTGACGGCGGTGTTTGTTGGCGGGATCACGGATGGGCATGGGCAGCACCAGGTGTCGGGCGAGATGGCGCAGGAGGTGTTCGATGCGGCGGGCGATCCGAAGGTGTTTCCGGATCAGATTGCGGCGGGGTTGCATGCCGTGGAGTCCGCTGAAGGTGTATGGGAGGGTGCCGTTTTTTTCGGTGACGTCGAAGGGGATGTTTGACTATGCGACGGGCAAGTATGCTCCGGCGCGGTTCTATAACTATGTGACGAAGGAGTGGACGACGGAGTCTCCGAAGGAGAATGTGATGGTGCCGGAGGGCGAGTACAGCCCGGTGTTGGGGATGACTTATCTGCAGTTTGCGCGGATGGGGCTGGGGCTGCAGAAGTCGCAGAACGGCGGGATGGGTGATGCCGGCGGCGGGGGAGTTTGATGTGCGCGTATAGCCGGTATGGGTCGCGGGTGAGTACGAGCGCTGCCTCGAGTGCGAAGGATGAAGGAGAAAAACTTTTTCGATGGAGTCGATGTTTCGCTGGTGGGGATGGCTACGCTGGCTCCGGGTGAGACGAGTTTTCTGAAGCAGGATCTGGCGAAGATCGATGGGCTGGTTGCAGCAGGCGATGGCGGTATACTCAGATCGACGCTCCGGAGAAGATTGCGCCGCTGTTGCGGGATGGTTTGCGGCTACGGATGAGTTGATTGCGAAGGTGGAGGCGAGTGGACTGACGGCTCGCGAGAAGTATGACCTGTTGCATGAGCTGCGGGTGAAGCGGGTGCAGTTCAACGATGCGATCGTCAGGCGCTGGGGCTGAGTCTGCGGGCGCAGGTTGCGGGGAAGGACGGATAGTGGGCCGTTTGCGCGGTTTGGGGATGGGGCGGATACGTTTGTGACTGCGGTGCCGGGGCAGAGCGTTTGGCGTGCAGATGCGCGTGGTGAATGGAAGTACAGTGCCGGTGAAGTTGAAGGCTGCTGTGCTGGAGTCGAGCGCAGGTGCAACGGCTGAGAGCGACGGTGCTTCGACTGCCGGGAAGACGATTGTGAGTGGGTTGGCGTTTGAAGATGCGTTCAAGGTGAAGCTGCCTGCGGATGCGAAGGTGTCGAGGCCTCCGTTTACGCGGACGGATATTGAGAAGTCTTACTACGATGTGGCCGATCCGGCGATGCGGAATGCTTCGCTTCCCTTGCCTGCGCTGACGGCGTGGGTGACGGTGGACTATGACGGCGTGGATGTTCGGTTGGGGCAGGAGGTGCAGACGCTGCATCGGGTGACGGGGCTGGGGACGGTGTATGAGCCGCTGGTGGTGGCTCCGGCGATTTCGGTTTCGGTGTCGCCAGCGGCGGGCGTGGTGCCGCTGACTGAGAAGACACTGATGATGACGGCGGATGTGAAGAGCAACGTGAAGGGCCCGGCGTCGGGGACGGTGAAGCTGGAGTTGCCGAAGGGGTGGACTGCGTCGCCGGAGCAGGCGGAGTTTTCGCTGGTGAAGGATGGGGATTCGGTGGAGGTGCCGTTTGTGGTGACTCCGGGGAAGATGGCGGAGACGGCGTATACGATGACGGCGGTGGCGACGTATGCGGGGCAAGGAGTATCGCGAGGGGTATAAGACGGTGGGGTATGCGGGGCTGTTGCCGACGAATCTCTATCGGCCGGCGACGTACCGGGCGCGGGGTGCGGATGTGAAGATTGCGCCGGGGTTGAAGGTGGGGTATCTGCCGGGGACTGGAGATGAGGTGCAGGAGTCGCTGGAGAATCTTGGCGTGCATGCGACGACGTTGACGATGGGCGATGTGACGGCGGGAAAGCTCTGCTGGGTATGACGTGGTGGTGATGGGTGTGAGGGCGTATGCGGCGCATCAGGAGCTTGCGGCGGCGAATGGTCAGCTGTTGAATTTTGCGAAGAATGGTGGAGTGGTGATTGTGCAGTACAACTCGGCGAGTTTTGACTATGGGCCGTATCCGCTTCGCTGGGGGCGCAACGGAGAAGGTGGTGGAGGAGACGCGCCGGTGAGGCTGTTGATCCGGCGAGCCAGCTGCTGAGCTGGCCGAACAGGATTACGGAGAAGGACTTCGACGGTTGGGTGGAGGAGCGCGGGCATGGCTTTATGGGGAGTTGGGATCCGCAGTATGAGGCGGTGATGGAGATGCATGACGCGGGACAGGATCCGCAGAAGGGTGGGCTGCTGGTGGCGAAGATGGGTAAGGGGGCGTATGTTTATTGGCGTTTGCGCTTTACCGGCAGCTGCCGGAGGGTGTGCCGGGGGCGTTTCGGCTGTTTGCGAATCTGGTGAGCCTGGGGTAAGGCCGTGAGCCGTAGTGGGCTGGGCCGGACTGGATTGTTGTATAGCGGTGGCGAGACAGAAGCTGGCTGGTTGCGAGACACTTGACAGGATGATGACTGGTGCTCGAGAAGAACAATCTGATGGATGCGGCGAGGATGTTGATGGATGCGCGGCGGACCAATGAACCGATTGGACTTGCCGGAAGAGTTGCGGCCGACGACGCTGGACGAGGCGTACTTTGTGCAGGACAGCTGGCCGTGGCGTATGGAGCGATTGGCGGGTGGAAGATTGGAGCTCCGAACGCCGAGGCTACGCCGATGTTTGCGCCGATGCCGCTGGCGTGGATGGCGCCGAGCGGAGAGCACGATGAAGGGCGGAGCATGGCGGTATCCGTGGGCTGGAGGCGGAGATTGCGTTTCTGGTGGGCGAGGATCTGCCGCCGCGCGACGAGCCCTATACGCGGGAGGAGGTGCTGGCCGCGATGGCGAGCTGCCATCCGGTGATCGAGGTGCTGGAGAGTCGGGTTGATGGACCCGGCTGTGGCGACGAGGTTGGCGATGATCGGCGATCTGCAGATGCATGGCGGGTTTGTGTATGGGGCGGCGGTTGCCGATTGGCGGAAGGATTCGATTTCAAGACGGAGACGTGGTGCTTGCTGTGGATGGGATGGTGCGGGTGGAGCGGACGGGATCGAATACGTCGGGCGATCTGATGCGGCTGGTGCCCTGGCTGGCGAATGAGGGCGCGGTGCGCACGGGCGGGCTGAAGGCGGGCCAGTGGATTACGACGGGGAGCTGGACGGGGCAATACGCTGGCGACTTCGGGCTCGACCGTGAGTGTGGACTTTGGGACGGCGGGTGCATGTGGATCTGTTTGGAGTAGGTTGTGCAGTGCGCCAGTCGAACGATGATGTCTCTTCGGGAATGAGCAAATAAAAGGGACGGCAACAGAAAATGAAAGGGACGGCAACGAAGAGTGATCGACGAAATGATTTTGGCTGAAGGTGTGGAGATTCATGCGACGGTTGCGGAGCGGTATGAGGAGATTCTGACTGCCGGAGGCGGTGGCGTTTGTGGTGGGGTTGCAGCGGGAGTTCAAGGCACGGCGGAAGGAGCTGCTGGCGGCGCGGGTGGCGCGGCAGCGTCGGCTGGATGCGGGGGAGCGGCCGGACTTTCTGCCGGAGACGGCAGGCGGTTCGCGAGGCGGAGTGGACGGTGGCTCCGCTGCCTGCGGATCTGCTGGACCGGCGGGTGGAGATTACGGGGCCGGTGGATCGGAAGATGATCATCAATGCGCTGAACTCGGGGGCGCGAAGGTGTTTATGGCGGACTTTGAGGACTCGACGACGCCGACGTGGGAGAACGTGCTGGATGGGCAGTTGAACCTGCGCGATGCGGTGCGGCGGACGATCACGTTTGAGCGATGCGACGACGGGAAAGAGTTACAAGCTGATGGAGAAGCCGGCGGTGCTGTTTGTGCGGGCGCGCGGGTGGCATCTGGAGGAGCGGCATGTGCTGGTGGATGGCGAGGCGATGTCGGGGTCGCTCTTCGACTTTGGCCTGTACTTCTTCCATAACGCGAAGGAGCTGCTGGCGCGGGGGTCGGGGCCGTACTTTTATCTGCCGAAGATGGAGTCGCACCTGGAGGCGCGGCTTTGGAACGACATCTTTGTGAAGGCGCAGGCGATGCTGGGGTGCCGCAGGGATCGATCAAGGCGACGGTGCTGATCGAGACGATTCTGGCGACGTTTGAGATGGACGAGATTCTGTATGAGCTGCGGGAGCACTCGGCTGGGCTGAACTGCGGGCGGTGGGACTACATCTTCAGCTTCATCAAGAAGCTGGCGGGCGACCAGACGATGCTGCTGCCGGACCGTGGGCAGGTGACGATGACGACGCACTTCATGCGGAGCTACTCGAAGCTGGCGATCAAGACGTGCCATCGGCGCGGAGTGAGTGCGATGGGCGGGATGAGCGCGCTGATCCCGATCAAGAGCGATCCGGTGGCGAACGAGAAGGCGCTGGCGCAGGTGCGCGCGGACAAGGAGCGCGAGGCGACGCGACGGGCACGATGGGACGTGGGTGGCGCATCCGGGGCTGGTGCCGGTGGCGATGGAGGTGTTCGACCGCGTGATGCCGCAGGCCGAACCAGATCGACAAGCAGCTGCCGGACTATCATGTGACGGCGGACGGACCTGCTGCAGGTGCCGGAGGGGACGATCTACCGAGGCTGGGCTGCGGCAGAATGTTGCGGTGGGGCTTGGGTATGTGGAGGCGTGGCTGCGCGGGATCGGGTGTGTGCCGCTGTTCAACCTGATGGAAGACGCGGCGACGGCGGAGATCAGCCGGGCGCAGCTGTGGCAGTGGGTGCATCATCATGCGGTGCTGGAGGATGGGCTGCCGGTGACCGCGGCGCTGGTGCGATGCGGAGATCGACGGAGAGCTGGCGCGGGCGAAGGCTAGTGTGGATGCGAAGCGGTACGCGGCTTATGAGCAGGCGGCGGAGTTGATGCGGGAGCTGGTGCGGTCGCCGAAGTTTGTGGATTTTTTGACGGTGCCGGCGTATGACAGGGTGATGGCGGAGGGGCTTTAGTTCCCTGCTCTTTTTCTTCAACTCTTCTTCAAAAGATATGTCCTGCCGGACGGGCCCACTGCGCGTGGAGCGGCCACTTCGTGGCGTGTATACCGGTCTTGGTGGGATAGACTTCTCGGTCCTCCCGTTGGTCGGGTTATCTCCATTTCCGACCAACGGGATTCACGCTGCAGCTTAGAGTGCTGGTCGGCTTAGCTTCATCACGAGGCACTTGGCGGCACCGCCTGCTTTGAGGAACTCGGTTAGAGTGACTTCGATGATGTCGAAGCCGCGTGCTTCGAGTTTGTGGCGCAGGTCGCTGCTGATGTTGTTCAGGATGATGGTACGGTCGACGTTGATGGCGTTGCAGGCGAAGCAAACCGCGTCTGCTTCGGCGACGACGATGCGCTTTTCGGCCGGGTAGAAGGCTTCGATCTTGTCGAGGGAGGCGCGGTCGAAGGCTTCGGGAAAGTACATGACATAGCCGCCATCGAGTGGTGCGAAACAGGTGTCGAGGTGATAGAAGCGCGGGTCGATCAGGTGGAGCGAGGTGACTTCGATGCCCCAGACTTTGCGCAGGGGGTTGTGGCTGGAGGAGTCGGTGCGTGGGCCATAGCCGACCCAGAGGCGTGTGCCGTCGGTGGAGAAGAGTGCGTCGCCTTCGCCTTCGAATGGCGTAGCACGAGGCGTGTCGAGGACGGTGTAGCCCGCTTCATGGAACCAGCGGCGGAAGTGCGGCTCTTCGCCCTGGCGCTCGGGATGGAAGAAGCTGCTGATGGCGACGGTGCCGTTGCGCTCGAGACCAGCGTTGGCGGTGAAGACCATGTCGGGGGAGCCGGGTTGGGGCTCGATGAGCTGGACGTCCGCGATGGTGCTGACGGCCTCGTAGAGACGCTGCCACTGCTCGGCGGCGCGGGTTCGCGAGGAGGCGTGGACGTTGCCGGCCATCCAGGGGTTGATGACGTAGTTGACGTCGTAGAGCTTTGGGGGGCACATCAGAAATGTTGCTACTGCGGGAGTGGACTCTGGCTTGTAGGCAGCAGTTAATGCGTTCGCGGTGGTCAGGTCAATCTGGTGCGTGCTCATCATTCGTCCTCAACTTCAAGGATGAGCTTGGCAGATTAAAAGTTGTGTCGTCTATATGAATGATTATACGTAGGTTAGTGCATAAACATGCGCGAAGAAGGAGTTAGGACACTGTGGGTCGCGTTGATCTTTTGGTCTAATTCCATAAGCGATTTTTATACGTCACGACTCCGCTTTTCATGTCGATCGTCCACGGTTTTGGTCGCGGGAGATGAAGTTTGCCGTCGCCTATCTCGAGCGGCATCCATAGATAGCGTGAGTCCCAGAGGGTCTTCGGTTCCCACTGATCTGCCATGAAGATGACTGTTGTTGCTTTGTTGCCGACTACCTTCAGCAACATGCTGGACTGGGAGTCGTAGGTTCTTTTTTCTGGCGGAGCTATGTCTTTGAACTCGGTCCATGGGCCTTCGAGGCTGGAGGCGGTGGCGTAGACGTTGGAGTTTGGAGTCCAGCCGGAGAGGTGGGAGCCGATGACGTAGTAGAGGCCGTTGTAGTGGACGAGTGCTCCTCCCTCGAGTGGCTTGGGGACGAGGCTCATCTGCTTTTCAACGTTGAGGTAGTCGTCGGAGAGCTTTGCGATGACGAAGCCTTTGGTTGGGCGGCTTTCGAAGATGAGGTAGGCTGTACCGTCGTCGTCGATGAACTGGCCGATGTCGCGGCTCTCCATGTCGAGCGGGCGAAAGCTCTTGAGGTAGCGGTAGTCGCCATCTACTGTGTCGCTTGTTGCTATTGCGACGCGAGCCAATTTGTAACTGCTGTCGTCCAGGTGGAGGTACATGACGTACTTCTTCGTCTTCGCGTTGTAGAAGACTTTGGGACGCTCGACGATCCATCCTGGTCCAAGATTTTCGGGATCACTCAGATTGAGAACCTGGTTGCGAAAGGTCCAGTGGGAGAGATCTTTCGAGGAGTAGCAGGCGACGTACTTTCGAGTGGGATCAAGGCCCTGGGTGCGGTCTTCGCCGAACCAGAAGAACTCGTCACCGACTTTTAGTATGCCGCCACCGTGAGCCTGAATCGGCTTGCCGCGGTTGTCGAGCCATACCGGAGCTAGCGTCGTCCGGTTGCTCAGGTAGAAGATGGAAGCAAGGGCGAAGAGAAGCACAGCTACTAAAACGCCGATCTTAGTGCGCACAGACTCCCCTTCGTCCGAAGATAGCTACAGACAGCTACGTCCATTCGTCGTTCTTTGCTACAGGTTGCCGCGGAGCTCCTGCTCACGCTCGATGGCTTCGAAGAGAGCTTTGAAGTTTCCTTTGCCGAAGCTGCGGCTGCCTTTGCGCTGGATGATCTCGTAGAAGACGGTGGGGCGGTCTTCGACGGGCTTGGTGAAGATCTGCAGCATGTAGCCTTCGTTGTCGCGATCGACGAGGATGCCGAGTTTTTCCAGTTCGTGGATGGGCTCGTCGATCTTGCCGATGCGGTGCTGCAGTTCGGTGTAGTAAGAGTGAGGGACGGTGAGGAAGTCGACGCCCTGTTGCTTCATGGCAGCGACGGTGGCGAGGATGTCGCTGGTCGCGAGGGCCATGTGCTGGACGCCGGGACCGCCGTAGAAGTCGAGGTACTCCTCGATCTGGGACTTGCGGCGACCTTCGGCGGGCTCGTTGATGGGGAATTTGACGTAACCGTTGCCGTTGGCCATGACCTTCGACATGAGGGCGGAGTACTCGGTGGAGATGTCGTTGTCGTCGAAGTGCTGGTAGAGACCGAAGCCCATGACGTCGCGATAGAAGTCGACCCACTGGTTCATGGAGTTCCAGCCGACGTTGCCGACGATGTGGTCGATGTGGAGGAGGCCGACGGGGCGGGCGATGTGGTCGTGCTTGACGGCGTGGTAGCCGGGGAAGAAGGCGCCGGTATAGTCGGTGCGCTCGACGAAGGTGTGGATGGTGTCACCATAGGCGGCGATGCTGGAGGTGGTGACGCGGCCGTGGTCGTCGGAGAAGTCGGTGGGCTCCTGGATGCTGCGGGCACCGCGCTTGGTGGTTTCGTGCCAGGCCTGGCGGGCGTCGTCGACCCAGAGCGCGATGGCGCGGACGCCGTCGCCGTGGGTGTGGACGTGGCGGGCGATCTCGGTGTCGGAGCGGAGGGCGGTGGTGAAGACGAAACGGACCTTGCCCTGCTGAAGGACGTAGCTGGCGCGGTCACGCTGGCCGGTTTCGGGGCCTGCATAGGCAACCAGGGACATGCCAAAGGCGGCGCGATAGAAGTAGGCAGCCTGACGGGCGTTGCCTACGTAGAACTCAACGTGATCGGTGCCCTTGAGGGGGAGGAAGTCGGCGGTGGTATTCGATTCGGGCTGATTCAGGGTTGGGGCGTGTGTTGCCATGGGAGGTCTCCGGTTGGTGGGCTTGTGACCCACGTTGCAGGAATGAGGATAGTTCACTCGGGTGAAGGTTGGCTAGGTGGGCTTCGGGTCGCAGGATGTCAGGTTCGCGCGGGGAGGATGGTGGCGCGGCACTCGCCCAGACCGATGCGTGGATGGCCGGGAGTTTCGCAGGAGCCGCGGAGGATGATCTCGTCTCCATCTTCCAGGAAGGTGCGGGATTCGCCGGTGGGGAGGAGGATGGGACGGGCGCCGTTGCGGGTGAGTTCGAGGAGACAGCCGGCGGATGCTTCGGATGGGCCGGAGATGGTTCCTGTGGCGAGGACGTCGCCGATCTGGAGGTTGCAACCGTTGCTGGTGTGATGGGCGATCAGTTGGGCGGGAGTCCAGTAGAGATCTTCTGAGCTGGATTTGCTCAGCGAGTATGGGTCTAGATTATTATCCCGCATCGTGATCGTTGTTATTAATACTTCAAGTTTTACATTGAGTTTCCCGAGCTTTTGATCGGTGACAGAATGCAGGTACGGAAGTGGCTTGGGGTCGGTGTCTGGACGAGGGGCCACGGGTGCATGAAAGGGCTCCAAGGCAGACGCTGGAGTCACCCAGGGGGAGATCGATGTTGCGAAGCTTTTCGCGAGGAATGGACCGAGAGGTTGGTACTCCCACGACTGCATATCGCGGGCGGACCAGTCGTTGAGAAGACTGATGCCGAAGAGGTGGTTTGCGGCTTCCGAGATGTGGACTGGAGCGCCTAATAGATTAGGAACGCCAACATAAAGTGCTAGTTCGAGTTCATAGTCTAATGCGCTGGTAGGAAGGAATTTAGGTATCGTTTCAGGCGAAAAGGGGCGGGACTGCCCGGTTGGGCGAGTGACGGGGTCTCCGCTGACGATGATCGATGAGGCGCGGCCGTGGTAGCCGATGGGGATGTGCTTGTAGTTGGGGAGGAGGGGCTGGTCGGGGCGGAAGAGCTGACCGACTCGGGTGGCGTGATGGATGGAGGCGTAAAAGTCGGTGTAATTGGGAATGTGGACCGGCTTTTGGAGAGTCGCTCCAGCGATGGAGTGCAGTGCGGCTTCGGCTTTTTCTTTGTGCTCGGGCTTGACGTCAACGTGGAGTAGAGCGGTAAGGGTTTTGCGGAGGAGAGTCCAGGCTGCGTGGCCGTGAGACATGAGCAGGTTCAGGGTTGGCGCCTGGCATGCTTCGATTAAGGTAGGAGGCAGCAGACCTGTGGAGGCGCAGGAGTGAAGGTCCAGCAGATGGGCGCCGATGGCGACGCAGAGATGCTGCTGGTCCTTCCGGTCATCAACGAGGAAGGCACCGTAGGGGAGATGAGTCAGGGGAAAGTCGGTAGTGGGGTCGTTTGCTTCGGGGAGCCAGCTTTTTGCAGTCATGTTGGCCATGGGGCCATGATAGCCGGAAGTAAGAGGATTTTGTGTGTACGTTTGAGAACTCAACTCACTGCGCTCAAGTTTGAGCGCAGTGAGGGAGCGCGTGCTTCGTTTTGTGGTTGGGTGGTGCCGAAGACGTTATGCCCTGGCAGTGGGGGCCTTTGAGCCGGAGAATTTCCCGAGGATGGTCTTGAGGATGACGTAGAGGACGGGGATGAAGAAGAGGTTGAGGATGGTGGAGAGCACCATGCCGCCGACGATGGCCGTACCGACGGAGTGGCGGCCGTAGGCGCCGGCGCCGGTGGCGAAGTAGAGCGGGCCGACGCCGAGGATGAAGGCGATGGAGGTCATCAGGATGGGGCGCAGGCGGAGCTCGGCGGCGTTGATGGCGGCGTCGATGATGGTGCGCCCCTGGCCGAGGAGCTGCTCGGCGAACTCGACGATGAGGATCGAGTTTTTGGCGGAGAGACCGATGAGCATGACGAGGCCGATCTGGACGTAGACGTCGTCGACGCAGGCCGACGGACGGGCAGACGAGCGAGAGCGCGCCGAGGATCGCCATGGGGACGGCGAGAAGGATGATGAACGGCAGGGCGAAGCTCTCGTACTGGGCCGAGAGGGTGAGGTAGACGACCAGCAGGCCGAGGCCGAAGATGATGATGGCCTTGCCGGCGGACTCGACTTCTTCGAGCGCGAGGCCGGTCCAGGAGAAGGTCATGCCCTGGAGCTTGTTCTTCTCGAAGAGCTTGACTGCATGGCCTGCGAGGCCCTGGCCGGAGCTGAGCCCTGGCGCGGGGGAGCCGTCGATTTCGGCGGAGCGGAAGAGGTTGTAGTGGTTGATGACCTGCGGGCCGGAGGTCTCGGTGAGCGGTGACGAGGTTGTCGAGCGGGATCATCTGGCCGGTAGTCGGAGCGGACGTAGTACTGGCGGAGGTCCTGGGCGTTGCGGCGGAACTGCTCGTCGGCCTGAACGTAGACGCGGTAGGAGCGGTTGTTGAAGTCGAAGTCGTTGACGTAGCTGGAGCCCATGAAGGTGCCGATGGCGGCGGTGATCTGGGTGAACGGGACGCCCATGGCCTTGGCCTTCTCGCGGTCGATGGTGACCAGAAGCTGCGGATCGTTGGCGGTGAAGGTGGTGTTCATGGCGGTGAGGCCGGAGCCGGGAGCGCTGCCTTGTGCCGACCATGGTGTGGGCGACGCGGTCGATGTCGCCGAAGGTGTTGCGGCCGCCGTCCTGCAGGATGAACTGGAAGCCGCCGACGGTGCCGATGCCAGCGATGGCGGGGGGCTCGGCGGCGAAGGCGATGCCGCCGGGGACGCCGAAGAGCTTGGGGCCGACGTCGGCGACGATGTCCTTGGCGGTGAACTTGTCGCCCATCTTGGTGCGGTCGTCGATGGGCTTGAGCGGGGCGAAGATGAGGCCGGAGTTGGGCGAGCTGCCGCCGGCGAGCGAGAAGCCCATGACGGAGAAGGTGCCGAAGACGCCGTCGTTCTTGCGGACCACGGCGGAGACGCGGTCGGCGAACTCGGTGGTGTAGCTGAGAGAGGCGCCGGGAGGCGTCTGGACGATGATGAGGAAGTAGGACTGGTCTTCCTGCGGGATGAAGGCCGTGGGGACGTGGTTGTACATGAACGCGGTGGCGGCGAGAGCGCCGACGAAGAACAGCAAGCATGGCGTAGCGGATGCGGACGACGAAGGTGACGATGCGCGCGTAGGTCGGATGAGCCACTGGATGACGGCTTCGATGGGGTTGAGCATGAAGCCCCATGAGGCCGGTCTTCTTCTGCTCCGGGCGCAGGAGGATGGCGGCCAGCGCGGGTGAGAGGGTGAGGGCGTTGAAGGCCGAGATGGCGATGGAGAAGGCGATGGTCAGCGAGAACTGCTTGTAGAGAATGCCGGTGGTTCCGGGGAAGAAGCTGACGGGAATGAAGACGGAGATGAGCACGAGCGAGGTGGCGATGACGGCGCTGGTGACCTCGGCCATGGCGATGCTGGTGGCCTTGTGCGGATCGGAGGAGGTCTGCTCCATGCCGGAGTCGGTCTTCGCACCACGAGAGTGTCGGGAGCGTAGGGGTCCGGCTCACTGTAGTTCGTGGCGCTCGGGAATGACGGAGTGGCCGGAGAGGTGGCGCTGGACGTTTTCGATGACGACGATGGCGTCGTCGACGACGAGGCCGGTGGCCAGGGTGATGCCGAAGAGGGTGAGCGAGTTGATGGAGAAGCCGAAGATCTTGATGAAGGCGAAGGTGCCGATGAGCGAGACGGGGATGGTGACGGCGGGGATGATGGTGGCGCGCCAGTCCTGCAGGAAGAGGAAGATGACGATGATGACGATGACGATGGCTTCGCCGATGGTGGTGACGACTTCGCGGATGGAGTCGCCGATGACGGTGGTGGTGTCGACGGCGATGATGCCCTTCATGCCGGGAGGAAAGGTCTTCTGAAGCTCGGCGAGGACGGCGCGGCACTTCTTGTCGACGTCGAGGGCGTTGGCGTTGGAGAGCTGCTGGACGCCGACACCGATGGCGTCGCCGCCGGAGTAACTTGAGGTCGGTGTTGTAGGTTTCGGCGCCGATCTCGGCGCGGCCGACGTCTCTTGAGCAGGACGATGCCGCCGACGGTTGAGTTGTTCTTGATGATGATGTTTTCGAACTGCGTCGGATCGGCGAGGCGGCCGACGACGCGGACGGCCATCTGGAAGCTGCTGCTTGGGATCGGAGGGCTGGCTGGCCGAGTTGGCCGGCGGCGACTTCGACGTTCTGCTCGGCGAGGGCGTTGGTGACGTCGAGCGCGGTGAGCCCGCGGGCGGCGAGCCGGTTGGGATCGAGCCAGATGCGCATGGCGTACTTGCGCTCGCCGAAGATGACGACCTCGCCGACGCCGGGAACGCGCTTGAGGGCGTCGCTGACGTAGACGTCGAGGTAGTTGGAGATGAAGGCCTGCGAGAGCGAGTGGTCGGGGGAGATGAAGCCGGCGGCGAAGACGAAGTTGGAGTTCGCCTTGGTGATGGTGATGCCGGTGTTGTTGACGGTGGCGGGGAGACGGCCCTGGGCGGTAGGCGACGCGATTCTGGACGTCGACGGCGGCGATGTTGAGGTCGTAGCCGGTCTGGAAGGTGACGGTGATGGCGGAGGTGCCGTCGTTCGAGCTGGTGGAGCTCATGTAGCGCATGCCCTCGACGCCGTTGATGGCCTGCTCGAGGATGATGGTGACGGCGGACTCGACGTCCTTGGAGTTGGCACCGATGTAGTTGCTGCTGACGATGACCTGCGGCGGAGCGAGCTGGGGGTAGAGCGAGATGGGCAGGGTCGGGATGCAGACCGCGCCGGCGAGCACGATGAGCAGCGCGCAGACCGTAGCGAAGATCGGGCGGCGAATGAAGAAGTCTACGAACAAGGGCTTACCTCTAACCGGCGCGGATGGCCCGGGGGTGGAGCGAAGGACTGTGCGGAGCCTGGACGACCAGCTCCGCAGGCGACAGTTGCAGGCGCAGTCGGCTTAGCCGAGCGGCTTGACCGGAGCACCTTCCTGCAGGAACTGCAGGCCGGAGAGGATGACCTTGTCGCCGGGCTTGAGACCGCCGAGGACGGGGTAGTTGTTGCCGACGGTTTCGCCGAGGGTGACGGCACCTGGTGGGCGACGTATCCGTCGCCTTTGGGGGCTGCGACGAAGACGAAGGTCTGGCCGCCGATGCGGGATGACGGCGAGAACGGGGACGGTGGGCGCGGGAGCGGTGCTCCAGGTGATGCGGGCCTTGACGAGCTGCTGGTTGCGGAGGCGCTGGGCGGTGTGCGGGATCTCGGCCTTGGCGAGGATGCTCTGCAGGCCGTTGTCGACCTGCGGAGAGAGGAAGCTGATGGTGGACTTGCGCGAGGAACGTCGCCGGCGGTGTCGAGGATCTCGACGGGGAGGCCGGTGCGGACCTGGCCGGCGCGCTCGGTGGGGACGTAGATGTAGGCTTCGAGGTCGGCGTTTTCGTCGACGGTGGTGAGGAGGGTGGTGGGGGAGACGTAGTCGCCGAGGTGGACGGGGATGTCGCCGACGATGCCGGCGAAGGGTGCGCGGATCTGGTAGTAGGCGAGCTGCTGCTTCTGGGTGTTGGTGAGGGCGGCGGTGGACTCGTAGTCGCCCTTGGAGTTCTCGAAGGCCTGGACGGCCTGATCGTAGGTCTGCCGCGAGGTGACCCGGCTTCGTAGAGCTTGCGCTGGCGCTCGACCTCGGCCTGGTTGTAGTCGTAGACGGCCTTCTGCTGAGCTTCGGTGCCCTGCTGCGACTGGACCGTAGCGACCTGCTTGAGCGGATCGATCTGCATGAGCACCTGGCCGGCTTTGACGACGTCGCCGGACTTGACGAAGATGCTGGTCGATGTTGCCGTCGACCTGCGGCTGCATGGTGGCGGAGCGGCGGCTCTTGATGGTGGCGACGTAGGTGTCGGAGTTGGGCACGGGTGCGAACGTAACCGGCGCCACCTGCACGGGCATGGCCTGCGGAGGGGGTGGCGGGGGAGCGGCAGGCTTGCAACCTGAGACCAGGCAAGCGGCCGCACAGAAAAAGATGGGTAGGACGCGGCGGGTGTTCACGATCAGAGGCACAGTACTTCTCCTTCATGGGCGGTGACTTCTACGGCAGGCCACCGAGTCAGTTGCAGAATGCGGTGGACAGGAAGATTTTGCGACGCAACGATCTGCAGATCAACGATTTATCTGGCAACAGCTCTGGAGTTCCAGTTTAGATGAAGCAATGGTCGCGAAAGGTTCGTAAATTGAAACGAAAGAGTCTCTTAGAGCAGATTTGCCCATTTTAGCGGTGGGATCGAGGGGCGTTCAGGCATCCAAACTGCTCTTTTCAGCAAATGAAAAAGGATTGAAGCTCTCGTGCCGGTCAAAGGCGTCGGCGTGTTCTGCACGCTTGAGCCAGTTGATAACCAGATACGTGAGTGGTGTGGCGATCACCTCGTAACCGACCTTCAATGCGTATCCAGTAACGATGATATTGATGAGAATGCGGATTGGGTAGATCCCGCCGAAGGTCAGGGTGATGACGAAAACGGTATCGACGGCCTGGCCGACGACCGTTGACCCGATGGTGCGGGTCCAGAGTTTGCGTCCGTTTGTGAGGAGCTTCAAACGGGCCATGGTGTATGAGTTGGCGAACTCGCCCGCCCAAAATGCGATGAGGCTGGCTGCGAGGATTCGGGGGATAAAGCCGAAGACAGTGGAGAACGCCTGCTGGTTGCGCCAGCCCGGGGCGGAGGGGAGCGCAATGACGATCGCTCCGATGAAGTACAGAAGGGCCGTCCCGAAGAAGCCAAGCCAGATGGCGCGGCGAGAGGCAGCGAAGCCATAGACTTCGGTGAAGACGTCTCCAAAGATATAGGTGACTGGAAACAACAGCACCGCTCCGCTGACCGCAAATGGACCAATCGGCCTCCCGAAGAGAAGACTGGGCCCAGCAGACAGACCTTTTGCGCGATCAAGTTCGAGACGAGCAGAATGACGACGAACGCGGTCGTTAGGGCATCGAGATATTTGTAGCTGCGGAGCTGTGGAGCGCGTCGTCTCGTTTGAGCCGTGTCGAGTTGCGAAGGCATCTCTACCAGTATGCCGTGCATGCGAGACGCGCGCCAATCTTTGACATGGCATGTCTCTATTGTTAGCGTTGAATGTGGTGAGGGTACCGCTGGACCGTCATCTTCCAAGGGTCCCCGTCGTCTAGCCCGGCCCAGGACACCGCCCTTTCACGGCGATAACATGGGTTCGAATCCCATCGGGGACACCAGACTTGCATCCGGCTCCAGAAGCTTCCTAAGAGATTAAAGGTCAACTCTCTTTCATTCCCGAATGTCTCTCCCTACCTCTTCCACAATGTGATCTTCAGTCCGCCATAGATGTTGAATGGTGTTCCCGGAGCCAGAAAGGTTGAGGTGCGGATTGGAATTTCGCCGTCGCCAGTGCCGTACGGGGTTCCAAACGGACGTGCCACGAAATGGTTGTTGTTGTCGAAGGGCGTCGTGCCAAGTTGTGCGCCAGTGGAGTAGTGCTTGTCGAGCAAATTGTTCATCTGCACGAAGAGCTGAATCCTGGAGATGATCTGATATCGCGCTCCGAGACTGGCGATTCCGTATCCGGCTGACTTGCCCGGCCCCAGATAGTACACACCGTCTGGCTGGTCGAGGTTGTTCTCGTTGCCGCGCGCAAACGACGATCCCACCGCGAGAATATTCAACTCTGCAATCAGCTTCGACGAGGGCTTGTACTGACCGAACACCTTCAGCATATTGCGCGGGACCTGCGGAATGTAGTCGCCCGGGACGATGTGAATGTTATCGTCAAGACCGGGCTGTCCTGCCAGCGCACTGTCGTTCGAGCTGTTGCTGCCGCCGTCAACTCGTCTGTGGGCTCTGATAGGTAGCATTCAGGAAGGTGTAGTTGCTGCCCACACCCCATTGCCGCCAATCTTTTCCAAGCTCCAATTCGACACCATCCCGGCGCGTCTTGCCGAAGTTGAGAAAGTAACCGAAGCCGGTCTGCTCCGAAGCCACAAAGAGCAGATCGTTGTAGTTTTGACCGAAGAAATAGTCCGCACTCCAGTGAAACTTCCGCCCTCGTTGCTACGGATCCCCACCTCAAACGTGCGGGAGACAACCTGTTTGAGCGGAGGATCGCTCACGAGTGCATTCGGCAAGTTGCAGGGCTCGTTCGGATCAGCGCAGCCAAGTTCGATCGACGTCGGGGAGCGGCTCGCTTCACTGTAGTTGAAGTAGGTGTTGAAGAGGTGGGTGGGCTTATAGGTGAACCCTGCAGCGGGGTTGAAGCGTTGAAAGACGTTGTTGCTGGTCAGGTTACCGCGTACCGACGAGGCAGGAAGATAGTCCACATTGTCGAGCGACGTATGGTTGTAACGGCCCGACAGGGTGAAGGTCCAAGGACCACGAGCATAGGTATCCGTTGCGTAGACGCTGGGGGTATTGACGGTTCCGTGCAGTTGTACACGGGTATCCACGGGATCACCGTCAGAGAACGTTGTGCCATCAAGAAACACCGGGATCAATGTGAACGAGACATTATCCGTGTTGAGATAGCCAAGCTGCGTGAGTTGGTGATAGGTCGAGGTGCCTCGATCCCAGCCAGCGCCAACCGAGAGGCGATTGTACTTCGTCCGCCAAGTCATCAGGCCGGAGAGGCCATAGCCGTTCTGCTTGTCCGTGGTGCGCGTAACCACGCCATTGCACTTTTCAGAGGGCTCGCCGTCGTCGCCCTCAAGCGATTGAGCAAGACAGCGCCAGAACGGAAATGGCTCTGTGGTGGCGTTGCCAGTTATGGGGAACCCTGTATACCCTGCCGCCGTGAGCGCGGCGATATCAGCTGCGCTCAAATTGTAGAGCGACTGATCAAAAGAGTCGTCGTTCAGATCGCCGTTCGAGCTGTCGGAACGTACATACCGGTAGTAGACGTTGCCCGAAAAGCTGAGATTATCCGTAACCGAGTGAGTTGCATTCAGAGTCAAGGAAGGGGAGCGGTCCCAGGTGATGTCGGGGATAGTGTTGACGCTGGAGTAATCGGTCTTTAGAAAACGAAAGTCTGAAGTACCGTTGCCGGTTAGCCAATTGTCGGCGAAGGCTCCGCTCAGGAAGATACTTGTCTTCGCGCTTGTCCATCCGATCTTGGCGAATGCCTGTCGGACCTCGGAGGGTGAGAACTGCCGCCATCCGTCTTCACGATAAAGATTTCCCGCGACGTAATAGTTGAACCCACTGGGCAGCTTGCCGCCTAGCTCTCCTTCGCCGGCGCGCCTGCCGAACTTGCCGCCAGTGATCTGCAGCGACCCGCCAGGAGCAGTCAACCCATTCTTGGTCTGCTACCGAAACCGCACCGCCCAGCGTATTCAAGCCATAGATGGGATCCGACCCGGGAATCAGAGCCATATCCTGTATGGCGACCTTTGGGATCAGGTCCCAGGCCACAACATCGCCGAAGGGCTGATTCTGTCGCACCCCATCCAGATAAACGGAAAGTCCTTCAGGCGTCCCCAGCAACGGAGACGCAGTATAGCCGCGATAGTTGATGTCCGGCTGAAATGGATTTCCCACATTCTCGTTGATATACACGCCGCTCAACCGCTTGTTCATAAGGTCTGCAAGATCTAAAGCATTGCTATCCTCGAGATTCTTCGCAGTCAAGCCCTGTACATTTACAGGAATCTGATCGAGAGACTGATCGGCTTGCCCGATCGGCGTCGGAGAGATGACCGTCACGCTCGTCGATGCAGCTTCGACTGTCAGCGATATTTCCTGCGAGACAGGAGTGGGAGAAACGACATCGATTGCAACCATTCGTGAAGAGAACCCGTTCCTGGATAACTCCAACTGATAGTGCCCAAATGCCAAGTCGCTAAAGATTACGACTCCCGTGTTCGTCTGTCTGAAAGGTGCGATCGGTCGCTTTCGGGCCGAGAAATGCGTCCGCTGACCTTTAATGCGGCACCGGTAGGATCGGTGACCTTAAGCCGGATCTCGCCGCCATTTTGTCCATATAGGGGAGTTGCTGTCGCTTGTCCGAGCAGAGGTTGCAAAGGGAGACTCAACAGGATGAGTAATCCCACAGTAGAGCAGTAACGAGAAAACATGAACCTGCCTTCGCAAAAGTGTGCTTGCAATGTGTAAATAGTTATGTCGCTACTGAGATATTCCGATTAGCAGTGTTTTGTTCAGACTATTTTTTGACTTATTTTTTTGGCCTGACCAAGAGATTGAGGAGCGATGTATCGGATAATGAGTACAGGTATCTCGTCTCGTGTCCGACTCAACTGCCGAATTGTACTTATCAGCAATCTCCTGGACAGATGCCGGGATTGCTCCTCCTCTGGAACTGGAGGTTCTCACCCTTTACGATTCGTTGAGACTTCCTCTCCTCCGCTACTCGATCTCGTTCGGCCTCTCTGCCGCGGATGGAGAGGACATCATTCAAGAGACTTTTTTAGCGCTGTTTCATCATCTTCGGAAGGGCCGATCGCGGGACAACCTTCGCGGGTGGGTCTTTCGAGTGACACACAATCTCGCTTTGAAGCGGCGACAGTTCCATAGAAGCCAGTCCGTTGTGATAAGTGCCGAGACCTATCAGCCTGAAGAGTATTTATCCAGCGAGCCCAATCCTGAACAGATTGCACTTGAGGGAGAGCGCCGGGCAGGTCTTCTGGCGATCTTCAAAGCCCTCTCCGAAAATGATAGGCTTTGGCTTCAACTTCGGGCCGAGGGGCTAACGTACCGAGAGATAGCTCATGTCGTAGGAGTTTCTTTAGGGACCGTGGCGAATTCTCTTGCGCGTTCTTTATCTCGACTGGCACTCCTGGATCAGAGGTGATCGATGTTCGACCAAACTGGCCACCTAACCGATGAAGTATTAATCCGCTTGATAGACGATGAGCCGTTGATAGTAGTTGCGGACGAGGTTCGCGTACACTGCGCAGAATGTTTCGTATGTCGATCGCGTCGATCACAACTCGAACAGGCTCTCACCAAGTTTGCAGATCTTTATTCCTCAACGGCCATATCTCCGATGCAGGGATCAGGGTTGGAGCGCCGTGTAGAGCTCCAGAACCGGCTTGCTGTTGCAGGTCTAACATCTCAACCGCTCTGGCCGGGACGATTCACTCGGCCGCTTGGCTATCTTTTCGTTGCGATGGCAATAGTTGTGATCGCGGTCGTTGCAGTATCTCGAAGAAATGCTTTTATGCCTGGTGGATCGACCTCCGCCAAAGAAGTACTTCGCTTATTACCAGATAAAGAACTGACGCCAGGAGACACTCATCCTGTCGACTTGGCTGACCTTTGTTCGCAGCGTGAAGAGGATCTTGATCCATCTGTCCCGGATCCTGTCAGAAAGATCGTATTCCAGGAGTATGGGATGGGTAGCACACAGACTGATGGCTACCAAGTGGACTACCTTATCAATCCCCAACTTGGGGGCACGGCAGACGTCCGCAATTTGTGGCCGGAGTCGTACGATTCTTCGGTATGGAACGCGCATGCCAAAGATGCATTGGAAGAGCGGTTACACCGCATGGTTTGTGATAACCAGATCGATTTGGCGGATGCGCAACACGAGATCGCGACCGATTGGATCGCAGCGTATAAGAAGTACTTTCATGCAGAAAGCTTGCCTAGGCGCCCAATCACCTAACGCTGTCTTTGGCTATTTCCATCTAAAAACGTGCCTGATGTCGGCCTTACCCGAAGATGGTGGAGGGTGAGGCGCATGTGTTGGTGTTCTCTGAGTTATCTTCGTCAATTGAAGCCAGGAGGATCCGGGTGCAGTTACGGCCTGCTTGTTTGGCGTTGTAGAGAGCCATATCGGCACGAGCAAGCATCGAGCTGGAGGATTCGTGGGGAGTAGCGATGGTGAGCCCGATGCTGAGAGAGATCGGGAGGGCAAATCGAGAGACGGTAATGCCACTTACCGCCTGCTCTAAGCGTTCGGCGATTCGCAGGGCATCGTCACACGAGGTTTGGGGAAGGACAAGGAGGAACTCGTCGCCTCCGTAGCGTCCGAAGAAATCGTAGGAGCGAAGGCGAGAGGAGATGACATCAACGACCGTTTTAAGGGCTGCATCGCCTGCCGCGTGGCCAGCAGTGTCGTTGATCTGTTTGAAATGATCGATGTCGATAAGGGCGATGGCAAGTTGATAGCCGTTTCGTTCGGCGCGGACAAGCTCAAGCGCGAGACGTTGGTCGATGCCGCGGCGATTGAGCGCGCCGGAGACGTGGTCGTATAGAGACTGCGCCTCGACGATCGCAACGAGTTCGCTGCTGAGCATGAGTACGAAGAAGAGACCAATGATGCAGATGAAGATGAAGTTGACGACGAGCGCGGGGGTCTGGAAGCTGCTCGTCTGGTTGAGATCATAGGGGGCGCCGTGGAGGAGGGTAATGAGGAAACGGCCCACTCCAAACAGAGCGTAGATGGCCATCAGGAGTCCGAAGACGTTCACGATAGTCCGTTGACCTGCCTGCCGGAAAAGTTCGACAGCGATGAAGCAGCGGGAGAGGAAGAACAGCAGGGAGATGATGGCTATTCGGGGAGCGCTCTGATCATCTACTGTGCTGAAGTACGTTAGGAGAAGAAGGGCGACAGCGACTGAGGCCCAGAGCAGGCGAGTCGTCCGGGGGCTACGAAAGAAGAGCAAAATTCCACGATAGAACAACACGAAGGCAGAGAAGAGCAGAAAGTGCGTAACAACGATCGAGACAAAGTTCGGGAGGCTGCCTCGTATCACTATCAGGACACAACCGAGAAAGCCCGAAAAAAAGCCGAGAGCGAACGAACCGGTACCGGGCAGATGGCGGTGCATCCTCCACATGCTAAAAAAGACGATGGCATACACCGCTGTTAGAAGCGTTTGGCAGGCGAAGAGCGTTCTATTGTCTATCCACGAGAGCCACATATGCCTGGTTCGAATGCCGGATAAGGTTCCATCGGTTGAAGAGACTAAGTTGAGATGGCGCGTCCGTGAAATCCGCGGTCACGTCACCTGAAAGTGAACCAGTTATATTAATCGGCTGTAAAGGGACGACCGAGAGGAGTCACTTTGAGGAAGAAGCAAGAATCTTTGAGGCCTAGGCCATAGCGGTTTTGGGATGTGTTGCCGTGAAAGGCAGCATTTTGAGTGGCTCTATGGTGATCCGGTAATTGTTGATTACGCCGCGTAACGATAAACACGAAACATCTCTTTCGCCTTTGCTTTGGCGAAGGCTTTGTCCGGCATTTTTACGGCATCCGTACCGAACGATCGAGGCGGATGTCGATATCGCGCGGGCTGTCAAATTTCTAATAAACCAGAGAGTCTCGGCGCACCGTGATAGCGTCCCTGAAGATTGGGATTGAAACAACTGCAAGAAGTAGTCGGCATACAATGTCCAGCCACATGTTGCTTGAGATGTGTACGGCGACCGCTACTATCACGCAGATGAGACCAAGGGCGAACTCAATTAGCATTCGAAAGATCAGAAATGGCCGACTGTTCATCGGTTAACGTTCTCAGTTGTTCAAACCAACGGCAAGGAAAAAGTAGCCTCAGACTCTTCCCTTGCCGGATGGCATGGCGACTGACTCTTAAGGCTTCGCAGATAGTCAGCGTCCACCTTTAGCGATTCCTTCCAAGGGATATCGAATGCTTCTTGTTCCACAAAAGCATGCTGGATGTGCTGCGTCTTAGCGGCCTGAGCGAAGATGGGAACATAATCAATGTTGCCTCGACCCAACTCCGTCACCTTCGCGTCATGTGGATCGGCCGAGGGAGTTGCCGAGAGCTTGAAGTCTTTGACGTGAAGCATCGAGATCCGGTCGGGATTGTTTTTAAGAATTTCGACTGGATGCATGCCCGCAACGACAGCCCATCCGCAGTCGAGTTCGAAGGTAACTTTCTTGGGGTCCGTGAGTTTAAGTAATTCCATGTACGGTGTCTTGCCATCGGTGACCGCAAACTCATGTACGTGGTTGTGATAGCCAAAGCGAATTCCTACTGCAGCCGTTTTTTCGCCCATGATATTGAACTGTTCTGCGTTGTAATGCCAATCATCGAGTGTAAATGGGGCTCCGCCACCGGTTCCCGATGGAGCGGGAGTGCGATGACCAGGGGCCGCACAAATAATGAACTGCGCGCCAAGCTGCTTGTCGTACGCAACGATCTCGTCGAAGCGGGCATGCAGATCAACAAATGGATGATGGGCGCTTACGCAACGCAGGTTCGCCTTGTCCAATGCCGCACGAACCTCCTGTGCAGTTTTCTTTGGCAATGCAGCCGCCTCCACCTCGGTATAGCCTGCGGCGCTGACTGCAGCTAGCGTGCCTTCAAGGTCTTCTGCCATCTGCTGCCGGACCGAGTAGAGCTGGATGCCCAGAGGTAGACCAAGTGGGTTGGCGAACGCGTTCCGGCCTGCCATGCTGAGCGCGGCCACTGCTGCAGTGGCACCCATAAATTTCCTTCGAGAGATCTGCGTCACACTTCCTCCTCTAAATATTCTGTTGTCCATCTCAGTTGCAAGATACTTCGAAGCGCCATCGACAAAGATCACGGCACTCCTCGATTCTCTAAAACGCTACACTGCAACAGGTTCCGCGTCCACCAGACGGCCCTTGAAGGTAATTATCGAAGGGTCCTGAAAGATTCACGCTTCAAGCGATGTCTCAACGTTGCAAACGTGAACAGCTTGTACAGTTGAAGTTCTTCACATCGAATGTGGAATAGAAGTATGGCGATTATTTGTGCTGTTTTAAAATAAAGAACCCGCTGCGAAGAGAGCCCAGCCCTTCGCAACGGGTACGTTGTGCTCCAACTAGAAGAGCACTTTTTAGAAGAGCACATTAAGAGCGAACTGATACTGACGCGGAGTATAGTTCGGATCCGTTTAGTTGATATTACTCTTCCATTTCGAAGAATGGCATGGCCGCAAACTCTGGCCTATTGAGCTCTTCGGCCAATAGCGCAATGCCCAACTCACCCTTGTAGAGACTGTCGGGGCGAAGCACGAGGTCTTGAAAGACTCCACCGGAGGGCATATCGCGGATCGACCTTGCGGCACGTTGTGCCAATGCCTGTGCGCGATACAACCACGCCGCATCTCCGCTGTGTTTGTACATGTTGAGGAGAGCATAGGCTTGGCCGCCAAAACCGCAGCACAGATTACCGATCTGGCTTTCTGACTCCCAACAATCAAAAGCCGCTCCCTCAGCAAGTCGAGCGAATTCAGGGCGGCCGATCATCCGGTGGGCAAGTGTCCAAAGAAAAACGAAGCCTGCGCTGCCATTACACCAGCCGGACATATAGGCACTTCCTTGCGAAGCAGAACCACTCTGACGAATGCTCCACTTCCAACGGTAACTGCGTCCGAAGCGCTCCCCCATTCGCTCGAGCTGATCCAGCCTTTCTTCGAGATGGTTAGGAAGTGCTGAGCCGGATGCCTTGCACCAGTTCAGAGTTGCGAAGAGAATTCCAGCCCACCCGTGGGCCGCACCTGAGTACGCAATCTGCTTGCATTCGCGAATGGTCCGGTACGTATCAAGCTCTGCCCATATGCTCTGAAACATCTCGTTCCCGAAGGCGGTGAGCGCGGTTGCATCGATATATTTGCATCCGCTGATTGCATTGAGCAGAAATGCTGCGCCAAGCAACGTGCCGCTTCTTCCGAGCGTGACGTCCAGGCTCTCGCACGGCGCCTGTTGCACCGTTGAGAGAAACCGTTCCATCGCCATCTGCTGCGTAAGAAGGTCGCCCTGCGCCCGCGCGATCAGCAACTGCGCGATGTAAACTCCGCTTGGCGTGTGATAGGGCGAGATACGGCCAACGATTTCAGGATGTAATTTCGATATCGGAGTTGTAGAAGGCTTCAGGCTGATCGACGTCACGAGCTGAACGCGTTGCCCATAGATCCGATGTTGCTAAAAGATGGGCGTCGTCACGGCTGCAGGCTATTCGATAGAGAGCATATGCGATACCGGCTGAACCATACGTGATAGAGACGCGCGGCGCCGCTTCGAGACCTGAAAGAAACAGAGCGCCACCTACATCCATTCGCGCCAGGACGGATCGAAGCATCTGCTGTGCGTCGGGAAAGACTGCTGGTGCCATTACCTCCTGAACCATAGGGTCTTCGGGTTTTATGAGTGACTCAACGGCTGCCGCAAACTCCGCAACGGTTGCATATCGTTCAGAAGCGCGCTTGGCCAAAGCCTTCGAAAGTATGTGCTCCAGCTCGGGCCATGCAGAGGTTCCCTGCCGGATAAACGGTAAAGGCGAGTCTTCCACGATCTGGCGAGACATCTCGTCTTTGTCCAGCGAGAACTCCAGATAGTGTTTGCCTGTGACGAGGGAGTAGATCAAGGCTGCGAGTGCGTATTGCTCACCCAGTGCAGACGAGGCTGGCGGAGCATGTTTTTGAAGCATGGCCCTGGCGTACTCTGGTTCAAAAAAATACGCTACTCCGGCGCGTTGGGCGCTACGGAATTCACTTTCGATACCAGATATGCGGGCAAAACCAAAGTCAATCAGCTTTGCCTGTCCATCGTCATCTACCAGAACGTTGCGGGGATGGATGTCCGAGTGGATCACGTTCTTCTCGTGCAGTCGGGCGTAAGCATGCAAGATAGAAGAGCAGAGGGTGAGAAGCTTGCGACGCGGTGCAGCGCCAGTCTCTGTGCGCATCATAGCGGACACCGACGCGCAATCTTTTCCGGGACACCACTCCATCAGAAGATAGCGTTGCCCAAGCTCCGTTGTGTCGTCGCGCAGAAGCCGAGGTGATGAATCACCGGCGATCCGCTTTAGCATGGCTGCTTCGCGATCGAACGTTCGACGAGCGCGATCGGAAGCGTTCGCTCGGCCTAGCTTTAGTGCGACATGCTGCCCATCCTCTCCGACCAGTTGATACAACTCGGTGTCGTCCAGAGACTGAATGCAGCGGAGTACGTTAAACTCCATGAATCGCGATGGGACCTCAAGCGACGGTAGAATCTGCTTCGCTTCGTCCGAAGAGGACGGGACCAAAAGTCTGCTTCCCGCAAGACGTTCCAGCATCGGGAACGCTTCTTCGAGAGTTCGTTCGGGATCGATCTTCCGTTCGCGACTGTAACGGATGACGGCTTCGACGATTGTGACGGGCGTGCGGAATTCCTTCAGGAGATCGGCGGATGCGGCATCAATGATGCGTGATGGAGTGCGCGAGTTTGGCCGCGTTAGTGCATAGTCACCCTCCTCTCCTTTTACCTGCTGACGAACGTGCTCGGGGAGATCTTCAATCGGAAGAAGGAGCAGGTCAACGGGAAGCACCATCGGTTCGGTCATTTGCATCGCTAGGTAGCCTCCATTGCGACGGTACGACCGAATGCTGCGAGCGGAGTCCAGGTGTCCGTGTCGATTGCGTCAAGACGAAGGCGCTCAAGTGCGAAGCGCCAGGGGACAAGACGGCTATTCTGAGACTTGCTCGCACTTATCATCGCGACCGCAACGCGATTGGTGATCCATAGACGCCAGCTTTCGCGCTCCTGCCAAGCGAGAACGCCGTTTTGCCTTGGAGGATCGACACCCCATGAAAGAAGTTTGCTGTCGTTGAGAGCAGCTGTGAAGGGAACACCCTGGGCGGGACAGTCAGGAAGACGCTCTGCGATGCTCCGACCCGTCTCCTCCAATGCCTCAAAGCTGCGAAAATAGATCACGATCTTGTCGGGCCGCAAAAGACCGTATCTATCGTCACCCACTTTGAAGTGATACGCGGCAGAGTCTCCGAGACACTCTACAACTACCCTGAAGGCATCGCGTGTCGCTTCGGGCATTGGACTGACGTAGAGTTTGTATCCGGTGACAACTTCGTCGGTCTCGGCTCGCCTGACAGGAGAGGCCCACTGAAACCAGCCCTCGTTTTGAGATGACACAGGCACGCGATCCCAACGGTCGTCGAGCAACCCACGAAGCGCACCTTTTCGGTCAATCCCAAGCCACTTCGCCACTGCATCGCGGTCAGGAAACAATCGCTTCCAGCGTGGTGAGAGAGGGACGCGGTTGTATGCATAGAGTCGCGCTGAGAGCATGTTGCTGTCCTCCAGGTTCAACATCTGACCGTACTCCAGCGCGTCACGGGTCAAGTCGGAGAGTGGAACAGCAGCCTCATCAGAGTGCGGCTCGCTGTAGAGCAGGTCATATGCAGCAGAGCCGCAGACGAACTTTCCCTCGTGCTCGATCATCAGCACTTCATCGAGCACCATCTCGGCAATCGACTGATTGGCTCGCTCTCCAAGAGTGGTCTGGACGTAGGCTGGTATCGCTCCCGGCTCCATGAGTGTGAAGAGAAGCAATGCCGTGTTCTGGCATGCAGACTTGGTCTTGCGTTGGCTGCCAGGAGGCGGCAGAAGCACGCCGTAGAGATCAGGATCCTTCGTGAGATCGCGAAGAAGATCCTGCTGATCGGCCGGAAGGCGATCGAACAACGTGAGACTGTAATCCCGATTGGCACGGAAGTTCGCCGTCAGGATGTTCCGCAGGGGAACAACGCTCGTGTTGTTGCGACCGCCATCCGTCACTGGTTGCTCACATAGCCCTGATCAACTACTTGTTAGGCTCCTTCCCTTTGTTCTTCTCCTGTTTTTCAAGCTCTGCACGGCGAGCCTTCAACTCCTCCATCGCTTCCTGCAACTTTGCCTGCAGATCATCGACTTCGGCGACAGTTTGGGGCTTCAGGCTCTCTGCTGTGGCCTTTTCCTGCTCTTCTACGGCCGCAAGCTGCTGCTTGAGCTGCGCTTTCAGTTCCGCGAGGGTAGCCAACTCCTCTGGCCCTGGATCCCCTGGTCCAATCGGAATCAGAGTACCTGCCTGGCATGCCACATAAGTGATGTCGGGGCAGATCAGCGTTGGACGCACGCTGCACACTCGAACGCTGCAGGCGATGATAGCGCTGCATGGATGCGCGCTGCAGACGATGAAGCTACACACATTTGCGCTGCATGGATGAATACTGCACGGATGAACACTGCACGGGTGCGCACTGCATGGATGCGCGCTGCAGGCATTAGCACTACATGGGTTCGCGCTGCATGGAAATACGCTGCATGGATGAGCAGTGCAAGCGATCAGGCTGCAGCCGACACAGGTGTGGATGACAGTGCAAGCCTCGCAAACGCTTGCCGTAAGACTACAGCGAGCCACGCAGACGCTGGCGGGATGACATACGGTTGGGTGACAGATGGTTGGGTTACATACGGTAGGGCCACGGCCAGGTTCACACGGAAGGGATCCGTCTCCATTACAGCTCAGGGAGCAACCTGGGCCACAAAGTGGCTGCACCTGAATCATCAGATCTCTGACTTTAAAAGATTTTTTCGTAGACATTGTTTTCCTCCTCGGAAGGGGCCGCGGAGCCTTCGATACGCATCTGCGTACCAGAAGGGAAGATGAGACTAGCGGAATGAGGACCTTTGCCCTGTCCTGAACTCAAGCGAAGGGGCCTGCCGCTAAAGCTTGACTGGGTTCAAGCTAGGTCGGCGCAGAATCAACTGGCGAGGGCACGGTACCTCGTTCTCTTCAAACTGTCAAGGAGAGCGTACAAGTCTTTCAGAATATGTCTTGATAGATGAGGATGAGCAGATACTTCGAATTGGACAATTTCTTGGCTACAAATTCGAAGCAGGGATTGGATAGCGAATGACATCAACATTCCCTTGCCAACAAACAATCAAGGTGGTCCAACCTCAAGGCCTGCTGTTAGAGATGTTAGCTCGGGTTGCGAATGTAAGAGCTCTTTGTCTATATCAATGAGGTCGCCCACTCAATAACTCAAGGTCATGAAATAAGAAGGCGGATACAAAGTTGCAACTTATGATTGAGCTCCGCGTTGATCACTAGTTTGATATTTCGTTTTTTTATCTCTTGCCAAGAATGTTGAACGATGCGTATATTGCCGTCCTGCGTAAACATTTACTGAAACATTGGGTCCCTAAATCACGAAGCTTGCAGAGAAATTCATGACAAGCTCGATGATTGTTCTTAGTCCATTCACTGTTTTCTTTAGTTTGCGGTGGTTCCAGCAAACGTTTACAGGGATGATCCATCTCCCGAATGAACAGAAGACATTGCTCCTACAAGTTCATGGGACGGTAGAGGGCTCCGAGGCTTACTCGGGTACGTTTTAGGTTTCAAAATTCCGGAGGCTACATCATGCATCGTTCTCGAATCGCATTGACAGTTATGTTGGGCGTTGTTCTGTTGTTATCTGCACGTGGATGGGCCCAGGAAAACGCAACCGTCACTGGGACAGCAACGGACTCCACTGGCGCCGTGGTTCCGAACGTCACAATCACTCTCACCAATCCAGATACAGGACAAGCTCGAAAGTCGACGACCAATACTTCCGGAATCTATCTTTTCGCGAACGTAGGTGTGGGTCGGCTAACGTTGGACGCTACGGCGACAGGATTTCTGAAGTACACAAAGACAAACATCGTCGTGAACACTGATCAGACCTTAAGGGTCGACGTCAACCTCACGGTCGGAAGCGAATCGCAGTCTGTCACGGTTGAGGCTGATGCTTTGCAACTTCAATCAGAGACGAATGAGCTCAGCACCTTGATCAGCGGTAAACAGGTGACTCAATTGGCGACCAACGGGCGCAATGTTGTTTCGCTTGCAGCCCTGGGCTTGGGTGTGTCGAACAACCTACCGTCGTTCGGCGGTGTAAACGCTCTGACATCCGCCAACGGAATCAGCTTCAACGGAACCCGCGTCAATCACAACATCTACCTTCTGGATGGAGGCGAACTGAACGACCGCGGTTGCGGTGGCTGCTTCAGTTCCCTGCCCTCTGTCGATGCTCTCTCCGAGTTTCAGACTCTCGACAGCAACTACGGTCCCGACTACGGCATCGGCTCCGGCGGAACGATCCTCATGGTCCTCAAATCCGGCACACACGACTTTCACGGCGGACTGTGGGAGTTCAACCGGAACGAAGCTTACGATGCCAACAACTACTTCACCAAGGCTGCAGGGCAGGAACGGCCATTGTTCCGGCTCAATACGTTCGGCGGAAACATTGGCGGCCCGCTTTGGATTCCGCATGTGTATAACTCCGATCGCAAGAGAACGTTCTTCTTCGTGAATGAAGAGTGGCGGAAACTGAACCAAGGCAGCTCGCCTACCACGGTAAATACCATCGCGGCCGAAAACTTCGCAGTTGCTGGGCAGGACCTGATCTACAACATTCCGTCGAATGGAATAGCGCCCATCGTTCCGGTCACCACAGACCCCAATAAGCTGGCCATCTATGCAGCTCGCGGCTTGACTCCGGGCCAGCCTTTCACTCAACCGTCTGCTACAACGGCCCTTATTCCTAAAGAACTGTTCGACCAGAACGCAGTACTGGAACTCAACGCGGGAACATTCCCCAAGCCGAACTTTGGTACAAGTCAGTACATTTCATCCATTCCTCAGCCGACAGATGTTCGTGAAGACGTAGTCCGCATTGACCACGCCATCAATAGCAAGCTACAGCTGATGGGCCACTATCTTCATGACCAGGTAACTCAAACCTACTATCCACCGCTCTGGAGTGACGGCACCTATCCAACAGTGGGCACGGCGATGCTCAATCCATCGTGGTCAGCGACGATCAAGCTCACACAGACACTTTCACCCAACCTACTTAACGAAACTGCCTTTCTCTATAGCGGTAATACGATCCACCTAAGTCCAGTAGGTGTCTCAGCACAACCAGCAGGTTGGACGGCTACAAGCTTTTTCCCGCTTGCCAATAACGTCGGCAGCCGTATGCCGGAGATCGATTTAGGTGCGCCCTACAACACGAATTGGAGTTCAAGCTACTATCCGTGGAAGAATTCATATGAAGGTTATGAGTGGCGCGACGATCTCTCATGGACGAAGGGACGTCATCAGCTCAAGTTCGGCTTCAGCTGGCTGCACGATCCTAAGAATCAGCAACTGCAAGCGAATACCCAAGGGACCGCACAGTTCAACAACAGCTCGTTTACCGACGACTCTTACATTAATTTCATCCTCGGCGACGCTGCCACCTTTACCCAACTGCAGTTTCTCTCCGGCAAACATTGGGTCAACAACAACTACGGCTTTTACGCCAATGACAACTGGCACGTCCTTCCGCGGCTGACTCTCAACGTTGGACTTCGATATGACGGGTTGCCTCATGCCTTTGAGCGATACAATCAGTTCGCGAACTTCCTTCCAGGAGACTACGACACGACGCTAGCTTATCCTCTGAATGCGGATGGGACACTAAACCCAGGCTCGCTAACACCTTTTGATAATCAGTCGTTCTACCTCAATGGCATACGCGAAGCCGGCGTTAATGGTTTTCCCCGGGAGTGGTCGAGAACAGGTACTACACCTTCCAGCCAAGATTAGGGTTTGCCTACGCTCTGTCTGATAAAGGAACGACAGTCATCAGGGGAGGCTTCGGATTGTTCTATGAACGTGTTCAAGGCAACGATGTATACAACGCTGCTTTGAATCCACCCTTTGCCTATCAACCTTCGGCCACGAACGTTTACTTCTCCAACCCCAACACCAGCGCGTTGACCGGAAACACAACGTCTCAGGCATTTCCCTCCACGCTCACGAACCTGTCCTACAAGTATCCGCCCCCCGGGACCGCTCAGTTCAGTCTGGGAGTTCAACAGCAGGTCGCCCCAGCGGTTATCGCGGTGGTGCAGTATGTTGGCTCTTTAGGCTGGGTTCAAAGTGACACTCGTGCGATCAACACCTTACCCTTGACCGATGCAGCCAACCCGGCAAACCCCTACGACCTCCGTCAAGGAGTTGCTACCGGCAAGTTGAACGCAAATCTATTCCGAAACTTCCCGGGTTTCAGCGGTATCAACCAGGAAGAAAATAGATCCAACTTCAGCTATAACTCCCTCCAGGCAGGTCTGCGCATGGAGAACATACATGGACTTACGGTGCAGTTTGCTTACACTTACTCTCACCAGATCGATGCAGGGAGCAACGATCTTGGAGGAGTCTCAAATCCATACGACATTGGATATGACCGTGGGTCGGGAGCACTCGACCGACGAAATATCTTCAACGTGAACTATATCTATGCGCTCCCACTCTATGCTCACGGCGGAACTACGCTGGAGAGGTTGGCACTGGGAGGATGGGAGATCTCCGGCGTGACGTTCGCTCAATCAGGAACGCCTCAATCTATCACTTATAACGGTGCCGACACTCTTGGCCTGGGCGGCGGCACGACAAACCGTCCCGACTTGGTGGCACATGTCTCCTACCCCAAGACGCAAAAGGCGTGGTTCAACAAGAATGCTTTTGCGGCACCACTCGCACCCTGGAATGGCGGCACGAATCAGGGTTTTGGCAACGCCGCAAAAGACGTGGTTGTTTTGCCAGGGCTCTTCAATTTCAACATAGCTCTGTTCAAGACCTTCGCGTTCACGTCCGAATCCGCAGGACCGCAACTACAACTGCGGCTTGAAACCTTCAACACGTTCAACCATACTGAATTTCAAAACATAGACTCAGGCTCAACGGATGGGAACTTCGGACAGGTGACTTCTACCTACGATCCCCGTACGCTGCAGCTTGGTGCGAAGTTCTCGTTCTAACGCACCATCTACATAAAAGGCGCCGGGGCTTCATTGCCTCGGCGCCTTTTTCATCTTCTGAGAACTTTATGTTTTGTTCGATTCACCCTTCATGCCTTGCAGCGGTGACTTCGAGATACCTTTACCTTCTTTGACAGTCACCAACTGATTGCTTTCGATACCTGGAAAGCGTTCAATGAGACCGTTGGTCCAGTGGATCTCAAGATCAGCATGAGTATTGTGCCCAAGGCCGAAGTGAAGTCTACGATCGTTTACGGAGTAAAAGCTGGACTGCCCCATGACCGCTTGAGCCTGTATCTTGCCGCCATATTTCGCAACTACCCTTGAGCCGATTGCGCTTCGGTTCGACTTCGTCCCTACGAGAAAAACCTTGAGCCAGTTCAGATCGCTTTTGAGATCGTTTCTAAGGAGGGACGGAGGTTCGTTCAAATTGATGACAACGATATCGACATCGCCATCGTTGTCAAAATCGCCGAAGGCACAGCCTCGACTGCAGTGCGCGGCAGATATTCCCGGCCCAGCTTCTTCGATCAACTCTTCGAACTTCCCATTGCCAAGGTTTCGGAAGATGAATCGTGGTGTCTTCAGCGGGTACTCTGGAAACTCCGCTTCAACTTCTGGATAGACAGAACCCGTTACGACCGCCAGGTCCGGCCAGCCGTCGTTGTCGAAGTCTGCGAACCCAGTTCCCCAACAGATATAACGAGTCTCCACACCGAACCCGGCAGCAATCGTTACGTCGGTGAAGTTTCCGGTTCCATCATTGCGATAGAGCACATTCGTATCATCAGAGAAGTGCGTTTTAAAAATATCCAGATTGCCGTCGAGGTTGTAGTCGCCGACTGCAACGCCCATACCCGCCTGCTCAGCGCCATCTGCACTAAAAGCTATGCCTCGCTCCGCGCCTTCTTCTGTAAAGGTGGCATTATGTTTGTTTTTAAATAAGAGGCTTGGAGTCGAATCTGACGCGACATAAAGATCCGTCCAGCCATCGTTGCTAAAGTCAGCGGCGACACTGGTCATCGAGTAAGTGCGCTGCGCTTTCGCGATACCACTCTCTTGAGAGACATCCCGAAACGTTCCATCGCCTTGATTGCGATAGAGGTAGTTGCGCGGCATCGGCAGCCCCCTCGGCCCGCAGTTGACGGCGACACCTTTGAAGTTACAGTACGGATTCGCGCCAGGCTTCGGCAGGCGATCTAAATGCAAATCGACGTAATTGGCTACAAAGAGATCCAGATACCCGTCGCGATCATAGTCGAGAAAGGTACATCCCGAGCCCCAGCGGGTATTGCCTTCATAAAGCAGCCCCGCCTGCTGAGTCACATCGGCAAATGTACCGTTTCCATTGTTACGGTAGAGCACATTCTGACCGTAATACGTGATGAAGATATCTTCGAAGCCGTCGTTGTTATAGTCTCCAACGGTTACTCCACTTGCCCATCCAGTACGCAGTAATCCTGCCTTCTCGGTGACATCGGTAAATGTCCCATCCCGATTATTTTTGTAGAGGCGGTTGCTGGAATCCGGAACAGGAGTGTCCATGCGCGTACCGCACAGTACGAAGATGTCCAGCCATCCATCGTTGTCATAGTCAAGAAAAGCTACCCCGCAACCAACCGTTTCAATGATGTAGTTCTTATGCTTGAGTCCACCATAGATGACAGGAAAGCGCAGTCCAGCCTCTGAAGCGACATCGGTGAAGTGAGCTAGAAAAGGGATGCCGGACGGCTTCCCCCTGGGCAGAGGTTTCAGGTTTCGAGTTGTGACGCCCTGCGCCAAAGCAGCTGTCGATGCGGCAGACATCCACAAAAAATCGCGGCGCGAGATACCCGTCTTCACTTTGCCCATCTCTCGCTCAAACCTGTACTTCTTTCCGCATCATAATCCCTCTGTAAACGAGCGCTATTGCGGCGCAGCGCCTTCACCGGACACCTTCTGGATCAACGAGTCATCCGTCTTCGTGTGCAATTCTTTTGTCTTGGCAAACTCCTGAGCCGCTTTTTCTTTTTGCCCGATCAGTGTGTACAACCTCGCGAGACGGTAATGTGCATCCGGTTGTGAGGGGTCCAACTTTACGGCATGTTGAAGCGCAGCGATAGCTTCCTGATTCTTGCCCTGGTTAGCGTAGATAACACCGAGATCGAAGTAGGCCAACCGGCTTTCATTTTGTAATTGAATTGCCTTCTGCAATAACGGCTCCGCTGTCGCGTCATCATTGGAGTGAAGTGCGATATCGCCGAGATACAGATACGACTGCGCGTAGCCGGGGTTGTTCTGAACCTCCAGTTGAAGCTCGGGCAATGCTTTGTCGTAGTCTCGCTGTTTGTAGTACAGATAGCCAAGCTCGAAGTGAAGGACGGGTTCCTTTGGCGAGATGCTTGCCGCCGTTTCCAGCTCCTTGACTGCATCCTCCGTCTTCCCCATCCCGTCGAGCGCCTCCGCCATCAGCATGTGTGCCTGGACCGCATCAGGATTGACGGCAATGATGCTCTTGAACTCAGTCAAAGCACAGTCATATTGATTGCTCCATAAACAACTCTGCGCGAGGACATTATGCAACTCCAGGTTGGAAGGATCATCTCGGAGCGCCCTCTCCAGATATGGAGTCGCCTTCGCATATTGGCGAAGACCAAAATGACTCATGCCCAGCAGTATCGTGCTGCGATGATCCTCAGGTCTCTCCTTCGCCAACGTCTCGAACGCTGGAATCGCTGCGGAAAAATGTCCCTGCTTGAACTCCGCAACCCCTAGATTGAATGAAACGTCAGGTTGGTTTGGCTTCAAGGCCAGTGACCTGCGATATTCGACAGTGGCAAGCTCTAATTTGTCCTGCTGTGCGAGTGCTACGCCCAAACCGCTATGTATCAAAGCATCATTTGGATGCTGCTGCTCCAACTGACGCCACAAGAGCTCCGCGTCATGGAATTTGCCGGCTTGCATAAGCTGGGTAGCCTGAAGAACCTGGTCGTTTTGCCCGTAGAGTGAGATCGCGCAGGTCAAAAACACGGAAATCGTTATCGCGAATCTGAGGCGGACCAGTCCACATAGCATGTTGCTTCCAGAGCTTCCAAAGAGCATTTTTGTATCGCCACCCAGTTCAAAGACATCTTGAATGCGAAAGACACGGTAGGTGGATTATCCGCCAAAATGCGGATACTTGAAAGGACTGCTTGAGCCCAACGGCATATTTATCCCAGTCCCTAATCAGTCTCGAGTACGCTTCATCCTCTTCAAGAAATGACCGCCGCACAAATAAGCATTTCTGCGAGGAAATCAATCAATCGGTAAAACGTTTTCAGATATGCAACCCTTGCTTATAAACCATATAATGGCTGCCTTCAGCACTTTCCTCCGACGATTGCAGGAGTACGCCCACATATGCTTCATCTCCGGTTCGCTCGCGTCTTCTCTCCTATTTTTGCGGCCGTCACATTCGTGCCGCTGTACCTTCACGCACAGCAACCCATCGACACACAACCGTTGCCGTTCATGAATACAGCGCTTCCAACAGACCAGCGCGTCGCGGATCTCGTCGGCAGAATGACCCTTGAAGAAAAGGTTTCCCAGATGCGAGACCACGCCGTTGCCATTCCTCGTCTCGGCGTTCCCAAATACGACTGGTGGAACGAAGGTTTGCACGGTGTCGCCTTTTCCGGCTATGCAACAAACTTCCCGCAGGTTATCGGCATGGCTGCCACATGGGACACCAATCTGGTTCATCACATGGGCGATACCATCTCCACCGAAGCGCGCGCCAAATACAACCAGGCGATGCGGGAAGACCACCATGAGATGTTCTTCGGTCTCACCTTCTGGGCGCCTAACATCAATATCTTTCGCGATCCACGCTGGGGTCGTGGCCAGGAGACGTACGGAGAAGACCCCTTTCTTACCGGTCGCATGGGGGTTGCATTTGTCACTGGCCTGCAGGGTGACGATCCGAAATACTTGAAGTTAGTCTCGACCCCGAAACACTACGCCGTACACAGTGGTCCCGAACCTTCGCGCCATCAGTTCAACGTCGATGTCTCGCCGCACGACCTAGAGGACACCTACCTGCCCGCCTTCCGTGCCGCCGTCACAGAGGGACAAGCGCAGTCCGTGATGTGTGCGTATAACGCCATTGACGGAGCTCCCGCCTGCGCCAACACGATGCTTCTCCGTGACCACCTGCGTGACGCCTGGCACTTCGGAGGTTATGTCGTGAGCGACTGCGCTGCTGTCGCCGACGTCAACACGGGCCACCACTACGCTACAGATATGGCTCACGCTGCGGCTGCTGCCGTCAGGGCCGGTACGGATCTAGAGTGCGGCTTTGGAAAAGGTCAGGCTTATCCGGCTCTTGTCGATGCGGTGCATCAAAATCTTATTACGGAAGCAGAGATCGATACTGCGCTGCGCCGCCTCTTCACCGCTCGCTTCCGTCTCGGCATGTTTGACCCGCTTTCCAGTTACGCGTACGGTCAGATTCCGCTCAACGAAAACAACTCATCTGAGCATCGCCAACTCTCACTCCAGGCCGCACGTGAGTCCATGGTGCTGCTTAAGAATCAAGACCATACGCTTCCGCTCAAGCCAGGCATCGGTCGCATCGCAGTTGTTGGCCCGACCGCAGAACTCATTCAGTCCTTGCAAGGTAACTACAACGGACCTCCGCCATCACCCTCCTATCCACTCAACGGAATAGAAAAGCGCTTCTCCTCATCGAAGATCTCCTACGCCCAGGGTTCGAGTCTTGCCGAGGGCTTCGCGATGCCGATCGAACACACTGCATTACACCCCACCAGCGGATCCGGCAACGGCCTCACCGGCGAGTACTTCAAAACCAAAGACCTGACCGGCAAGCCAGTCCTCACACGAATCGACCGCAATATAAATTTCAACTGGGACAAGGTCGTTCCCATCAAAGGCCTCCAGCGCAACGACTATTCGGTTCGCTGGACTGGCACCTTCACGCCCCCAGCCGCCGGTGACTACAAGCTCGGCGTACGCGTGAACTATTGCTACGCCTGCGAAAACGCAGAAGGCTTCCGCCTCTATCTTGACGGTAAAGTCCTCGTTGAGAGTGACGCCAAGCACACCGGCGAACGTGGCGTCGTGATCGAAGCCTCTGTCCATTTCTCCGGCGTCGAGCCGCACCCCATTCGGCTGGAGTATCTGCACAGCAGCGGGAGCGCTGGCATCGATCTCACATGGAATCCGCCTGCGGTCGCCCTGCGCGATCAAGCGGTTGACGTGGCAAAGCAGTCCGACGTCGTCATTGCGTTCGCCGGGCTCTCCCCTTCGCTTGAAGGCGAAGAGATGCCTGTGAAACTCGAGGGTTTTAGCGGCGGCGACCGCACAGCCATCGATCTGCCCGCGGTACAAGAAGAGCTATTGAAAGCTCTTGCCGCGACCGGCAAACCTCTGGTCGTCGTCCTGCAGAACGGCAGTGCTCTCGCCGTCAACTGGGCACAACAGAACGCCAACGCCATCCTCGAAGCCTGGTATCCCGGTGAAGAGGGCGGAACCGCCATCGCGGAAACCCTCGCAGGAGACAACAATCCGGCCGGACGACTTCCCGTGACCTTTTATTCATCGTTGAGCCAGATACCGTCTTTCGACGACTACTCCATGAAAGGCCGCACCTACCGCTACTTCGCGGACAAACCACTCTACAGCTTTGGATTCGGCCTCAGCTACACCGACTTCACGTATAGCAATCTCAAACTCCCCACCACGGAGATCAAGGCGGGAGATCCAATCACCGTAGAGGCCGACGTGAAGAATGTTGGCTCCGCGGCTGGCGACGAGGTTGTCGAACTCTACCTCACACAACCGAATGCCTTCGAAACACCAATCCGAGTGCTTGCCGGCTTCACACGCGTCCATCTCGGCCCAGGCCAGTCTACCCATGTCGGTCTCACCCTCGATCCACGCTCGATCGCCCAGGTGGATGCAAAGGGCGTTCGTGCAATCCTTCCAGGCGAGTACACCGTCTCACTTGGTGGCGCTCAACCTGGTGACGCCACCTCAATTCAAACCGGAAAATTCAACATTTTAGGGAAAGCCGAGCTCGCTAAATAATTGCCTGCAGTGTAGGTTTTGTGAAGCCAGCTCATCGAGGCGGCAAGGGAGCATTAAATCTTTTCCATCAATTTAACGATGAGAACGATACGTGAAGCACCCTATTCATGAGTTCCATGAAAGGGAGATATAGAATCAGGATTCGCAGAACCGGGCATGTCGTCAGTCGCGAAACCGTTCAGACGACATCCATAACCGGCAGAACAAGATGGAGTAGAGAGATGAAAGTGGAACAAGTATGGATCGCCGGTCAATGGCGAGATGCAACGACAACCTCATCTTTTAGCGCGGTGAATCCATCAACGGGTGCTGAACTTCCCGAAAAATTCCCAGTCAGTGATTGGGCCGATTGCGACTCCGCACTTAACGCAGCCGTAGAAGCCGCAAGAACGCTTCGCACCGTTTCGAACGAAGACATCGCGTTATTCCTGGAGGGCTACGCAAATGAAATCGAACGCGCCGCCAGCGAGATCGTTGCTATTGCGCACACTGAAACCGGGCTGCCCATCAAACCGAGACTCAGCGAAGCCGAGCTTCCGCGCACTGCAACCCAACTCCGACAAGCCGCTGCGGCGGCTCGCGAGGGATCCTGGCAGGACGTTGTAATCGACACGAAAACGAACATCCGTTCACACTACGCTCCAATCGGCCCGGTCGTCATTCTGGGGCCAAACAACTTTCCCTTTGCCTTCAACGGTGTCTCAGGAGGAGACTTCGCAGCCGCGATCGCTGCGGGATGCCCAGTCATCGCCAAGTCGCATCCACTCCACCCAGGCACCAGCAAAATCCTCGCCGAATGCGCCGCACGAGCGTTGAGTGCAAGCAAACTTCCCAAAGCAACTGTGCAGATGCTCTACGCTATTTCAAACGAGGATGGCCTGCGACTTGTCGCCGATCCCAGAGTCGGCGCAACCAGCTTTACGGGAAGCAGAGCTGGAGGCCTTCGTCTAAAAGCCGCAGCCGATGCCGTCGGCAAGCCAATCTATCTTGAGATGTCGAGCCTCAACCCAGTGGTCCTGCTGCCGGGAGCGATCGCCGAGCGTGGAGACAAATTGTCAGGCGAACTTGCGGACAGCTGTCTCGCAGCCTCCGGTCAGATGTGCACCAGCCCAAACTTGATTCTCGCCATTGCCGGTGATGCAACCAGCAATCTTGCGCGAGCACTCGCCGAAACGCTGCAATCGCGTCCCTCCGCGCCTCTATTTTCAGAGGGCGGACTCAAGGCCCTGGATGAAGGAGTGAAGTGGATTGCTGATGCTGGCGCTGAGATCGTCACGGGAGGCGCTCGTGTTGAAGGAGAAGGTTGGCGCTACAAGAACACAATGCTCCAAATCACTGGAAAAAACTTTCTAGCTGAACCGGAAAAACTTCAGCGCGAGGCTTTCGGCAACGCGACACTATTCATCATCTTGGATGACGTTCCGCAGCTCGTCCAAATGATCGAAGCGCTGGAGGGAAATCTGACTGGCAGCATCTACTCCAGCAGCACCGGCGCAGATGACCATCTGTACGGCGAGGTCGCACAGGCACTCCGATTCCGAGTAGGTCGTTTACTGAACGACAAGGTGCCGACAGGCGTAGCTCTTTCGCCTGCAATGAACCACGGCGGCCCCTTCCCTTCCACCTCTCATCCAGCTTTCACCGCTGTCGGGATCCCGCGTTCGATACTTCGCTTCGGAGCACTGCACTGCTACGACAACGTCCGTGAGGAGCGTCTTCCCGACGCGCTTCGCAATCAAACAACTCTGCCTCAAATATGGCGTACGGTGGATGGCACCATGATCCGAGGATAGCGAAACGATTTGGAATCGCCGCTAATTGACTGCATATAACGAGGGGCTCCAATTCAGGACATATCACTCACCTCCGTACTTGAATCTTCGGACTTCGAACTCAGCGCCGTCGCCACGCATGCGCCAGGCCCTTCCGGCTTTCTACCCATAACGCCGGAGATGCTGCTCAATCAACCATCCGGCAATCTCTTCGGTCTAAGCCAAAACGTAGGTATGGGATGGGATCCGACGCGTCTTCTTGGCCCTGAGGTTCTCATTCTCAGTACGCACGGCGGCCTACGCGCCGAAGACGGTAGTCCTATCGCACTTGGCTTCCACACCGGCCACTGGGAGGTCGGCTCTCTCGTCGCTGAGGCCGCCCGCGAACTCAAAACACTCGACGCCGTTCCATTCGCTGGTGCTTGTACCGATCCCTGCGATGGCCGCACGCAAGGCACTACTGGCATGCTCGACTCCCTCCCTTTTCGCAACGACGCCGCGATTGTCCTGCGTCGACTCATGCGTTCGCTGCCGACCAGCAGCGGAGTTCTCGGCATCGCCACCTGCGACAAAGGCCTGCCCGCAATGATGATGGCCCTTGCTTCCGCAGCCGATCTACCCACCGTCCTCATCCCCGGCGGCGTTACCCTGCTGCCGGAAGATGGTGAGGATGCCGGGAAGGTCCAGACCATCGGCGCTCGCTACGCCCAGAAACAGATCACGCTCGAATACGCCGCTGAAATCGGGTGTCGCGCATGCGCCACTCCTGGCGGAGGATGCCAGTTCATGGGCACCGCCGCCACTGCACAGGTCGTCGCAGAGGCCCTCGGCCTCGCGCTACCGCACTCTGCCCTCGCCCCCTCAGGCCAACCCATCTGGCTCGATGCCGCTCGCCGGTCAGCTCGCGCGATTTTGCGCCTAAAAAAGTTACAAATAGGAACCAGCAATATCCTGACGGATGCCTCCATCCAAAATGCCATGACCCTCCACGCTGCATTCGGAGGATCCACGAACCTGCTCCTCCACATCCCGGCCATAGCCCACGCCGCGAAGCTTCGCCGCCCCAAAGCCAGCGATTGGGCTCATACCAATCGTCAGGTCCCTCGTTTCGTAGACGCTCTTCCGAACGGCCCCTCAAACTACGCCACCGTTCAGGTCTTTCTCGCTGGCGGAACGCCCGAGGTCATGCTTCACCTTCGCCGCGCCGGACTGCTCGACACCACAGTAAAGACCGTCTCCGGCGAAACTCTCGGCACCTGCCTCGACTGGTGGGAGGACAGCCCGCGCCGCCATACCCTTCGCAAGAATCTTCGCGACCAGGACGGCATCGACCCTGACGATGTCATCATGTCCCCTGACCGTGCACGCTCACGCGGCCTCACATCCACGATCTGCTTTCCCGTCGGCAACCTTGCTCCTGAAGGCTCCGTCATCAAGAGCACCTCCATCGACGCATCACTGGTCGATCCCAACGGACGCTACCGACACCTCGGCCCTGCAAAGGTCTTCACAACCGAAGCCGCAGCCATCCACGCCATCAAAACCGGCCTCATCGTCGAGCACGACGTCATCGTCCTTATCTGCTGCGGTCCAGCCGGCGCCGGTATGCAGGAGATCTACCAGGTCACCTCCGCGCTCAAGGTTCTTCCCTTCTGCAAACACGTAGCTGTCCTCACCGATGCCCGTTTCAGCGGTGTATCCACTGGTGCCTGCATCGGTCACATCTCCCCCGAAGCACTCGCCGGCGGCGCCCTTGGCAAGATTCGCGACGGCGATCAGATCGAGATCGTCATTGATCGCAACGCACTAACCGGCCAGGTAAACCTCGTGGGCGATTCGACCAGTCTTTTCAGCCCCGAAGAGGCCGCCCAGCAGCTCTCACAACGAGCCCAACGCCCCGACCTCGCACCCCATCCTTCCCTGCCCGACGACACCCGCCTCTGGGCAGCTCTGGTTCAAGCCAGCGGGGGCATCTGGGGTGGCTGTGTCTACGACGTCGATGCCATCACCACTCAACTAGAACGTGGCCGCCAGACCACCGAGCCCACAACACTAGCAATGCAGAAAGGAACTGCTCTGTGATCCTCTACCGAACCATGCAAGGCCACTTCGTTGAACAAGATGGCAGCTACTATTGCATCGACGAACTCTCCTTCGACACCCTCGTCGCCCATGAAGACCTTCAGGCCTACCTGACTTCGGCGATAGGCAGTACACCGGCAGTCGCCACCGCCCCCGCCCAACACTATCCTTGCTCCCATCGACAGGCAGGAAGTCTGGGCCGCCGGAGTCACCTACTACCGCAGCCGCAGCGCGCGCATGGAAGAGTCGAAAGACGCCGGCGGCGGCGACTTCTACGACCGCGTCTACTCCGCCGAGCGCCCCGAGCTCTTCTTCAAATCCATCGGGCATCGAGTCTCCGGTCCCAAGCCCCCGTAATCGATCCGCAGCGACGCCACCTGGTCCGTGCCCGAGCCCGAGCTTACCCTGGCTCATCAACCCTCGCGCCGAGATCATCGGCTACACCATCGGCAACGACATGAGCTCCCGCGACATCGAAGGCGCCAACCCTCTCTATCTCCCGCAGGCCAAGGTCTACGACCGCAGCTGCGCCCTCGGCCCCGGCATACTCATTCAGTCCACTCCTATGCCAAGCACCACGGAGATCCACATCGACATCCTGCGCTCAGCCCAGTCCCAATTCACCGGCTCCATCGCCCTCACCGAAATCAAGCGCGATCCCCTCACCCTCGTCGAATATCTCTTCCGCGATCAGAGCTTCCCTCACGGCTGCTTTCTACTCACCGGCACCGGCATCGTCCCGCCTGACACCTTCACCCTCCAAAGCAAAGACGAGATTCGCATCACAATCGACAGCATCGGCACTCTAGTCAACGAGGTTGCCTAAAACTCCGCCAATCCAACTAAAGTCTCTCCACCATCATGCATCCCTTCAGTTAAAATGAGGGGCCACACAAATCATTTCGTACAACCTCGCAAAATTCTCCATCACCGGCCACCAATCTCTACCGCGAATCCATCCACGAAGACGCCAATCCCACGCCGCCGATGGCGCATCGCGTGGCTGCTTGGCTTCGGCGTCCTGGTCAACTACTTCGACCGCGTCAACCTCTCGGTCTCACACGCCGCCCTCGTCACGACCTTCGGAATCTCCACGGTCACCTTCGGCTATCTGTCCGGCGCCTACAACTGGACCTACGCCATGTGCCAGCTTCCCATCGGCGTCCTGCTCGACAAGCTGGGAATCAAACGCGTCGGCCGCATCAGCATCTTTCTCTGGAGCATCGCCTCCTTCGCCGCTGCCATCACCCCCACCATAGGCGGCTTCTTCGGCAGCACGCTTCCTCCTCGGCGTCGGCGAAGCACCCACCTTTCCCTCCAACGCCAAAGCCATCGGCCTCTGGTTCCCCTCGCGAGAGCGCAGCTTCGCCACAGCTATCTTCGACGGCGCGGCAAAGTTTGCCTCAGCCATCGGCGTCCCCCTCATCGGCATCCTTCTCATCAAAGTAGGTTGGCGTTGGAGCTTCGCCGTTACAGGCCTCATCAGCCTCGTCTACTTCGTCCTCTTCTGGCGAATCTACCGAGACCCGCAGGACGATCCCGCTCTCACCGCAACCGAGCGCGACTACATCGCCACAGACGACCGCATCTTCGCCGCGAACGAGTCTGGTCACGCCTCTCTCGCCTACCTCATGCGCCAACCCAAAGTCATCGCCATGGTCCTCGGCTTTGGCTCCTACAACTACATCTTCTATCTGCTCCTCACGTGGCTACCCAGCTATCTGTCATCCGCGCTCCACGTGGACCTCCTGCATTCGTTCCTCTACACCGGCGTACCCTGGCTGGTAGCGACCGCGGGAGACCTCATCGTCGGGGGCTGGCTCGTCGACTTCCTCATTCAGCGCGGATGGGACGCAAACCGCGTCCGCAAAACGACCCTCATCCTTGGAACCGCCTGCGGCTTAGGCATTCTTGGTGCAGCCACCACACACAGTCCACTGGTAGCACTCATCTGGATCAGCATCTCGATAGGCGGTCTCTCATCCGCTGCTCCCGTAGGCTGGTCCATCCCATCGCTGATCGCGCCCCGCAGCAGCGTGGGCAAGGTCGGCGGCATCATCAATCTCTCAAACCAGGCCTCGGGAATCGCCGCTCCCATCATCACCGGATACCTCGTCGCCGCCCGCCAATCTTTCGCCTGGGCCTTCGGTGTCTCAGCCATCTACCTGCTCATCGGTATCGCCGGGTACGCCTTCCTCCTGGGCAGAATCGAACCCATGCCTTCAGAGGCGCAACCATAGCTTCGCCGCCATTACGTAAAGATCGCCAAAGATATACCCTTATTACACGAGGTTTTAAACACTACGATGAACGCTCTACTCCTCTCGGAATACAAACATCTGGCAGTAACGACGCTCCCCGTTCCTGTGCCCGCACCGTCGGACGTACTCGTGCAGGTTGCCGCCTGCGGTATATGCGGCAGCGACGTTCATGGATTTGATGGCACTTCGGGACGCCGCATTCCACCTCTGGTGATGGGGCATGAAGCAGCGGGAGTCGTCGCTGCAGTCGGATCGGAGGTCAGCCGGTTCGCCGTAGGCGATCGTGTGACCTTCGACTCCACGGTCTACTGTGGCGTGTGCGCCTTCTGCCGCAAAGGTGAGATAAATCTGTGCGACGACCGGCAAGTTGTCGGCGTCTCCTGCGGAGACTACAGCCGAGCTGGTGCGTTCGCCGAATACGTTGCCGTTCCCGAGCGGATCGTCTACAACCTCCCGGACACTCTCGGCTTTGCCGAAGCAGCGATGCTCGAAGCAGTCTCAGTAGCACTTCACGCAGTGGCTGTATCCAAACTGGAAGGCGGCGAAACAGCACTGGTAATCGGAGCAGGCATGATCGGTCTGCTCACGCTACAGGCCGCTCGCGCAGCTGGTTGTTCGCGTGTATTTGTAGCGGACATCGATGCCACGCGATTGAAGTCTGCCGCCGAGCTGGGAGCAGATAAAACCTTGCTTCTATCTGGCGCGGAGCTAACGAAAGAGATTCTTAATCTGACCGAAGGCCGAGGCGTCGATGTGGTGCTCGAAGCAGTCGGAAGAAATGAGACGATTGCCACTGCGATCGATTCAGTTAGAAAAGGCGGAACGGTAACGCTGATCGGCAACATCACACCGCAGGTCAACCTGCCGCTGCAAAAGGTCGTCTCGCGACAGATTCGCCTGCAAGGCTCCTGCGCCTCGTGCGGCGAATATCCAGAGGCGATGAAGCTGATGACGTCAGGAAAGATTCGCGTTGATACCTTGATTACGGCAGTTGCACCGCTCAGCGACGGACCGAGCTGGTTTGATCGTCTGCATTCAGGGGAACCGAATCTCATGAAGATCGTGCTCGATCCGCGGATCGGTGCGTAATGAGCGAGAACTTCTTCGATCTAACCGGGCAGGTCGCATTGGTCACCGGTGCCAGCCGAGGTTTAGGCCAGTACTTTGCGCGTGCTCTGGCCAGGGCTGGAGCAGATCTCATTCTCACCAGCCGTAAGCAGGAAGACCTCACACCGTTTGTAGCCGAAATCGAGGCGCTGGGCCGCAAAGCCACGCCGCTGGCTCTCGACGTGCGCGATCAGGCCAGCATAGAACGCATGGCCGCCGCAGCGGAAGAAGCCGTCGGTCAGGTCCACATCCTGGTCAACAATGCTGGCTGCAATGCAAGAAAGCCCGCGCTCGACGTGAGTTGGGATGACTGGAACTTCGTTCTGGACACTAACCTGCGCGGAAGTTTTTTCGTAGCCCAGAATCTTGCCCGGCGAATGGTGAAACATGGCTACGGCCGCATCATTAATATAGGTTCGGTCACCAGCGTCTTTGGGTATGCGGGCTTGGCACCTTACGGAGCCAGTCGCGGCGGCGTGCGCCAACTCACCATGAGCCTCGCCGATGACTGGGGCAGACACGGCATTACCGTCAACTGTCTCGCACCGGGTTGGTTTCGCACCGAGCAGAACAAGGTCCTCTATGAGGACAAAGAGTGGGTCGCGTACCTGGAAGATCGCATTCCCGTAAAACGCGCCGGACAACCACATGACCTCGATGGCGCCGTCGTCTTTCTCGCCTCCGAAGCCAGTAGATACATCACAGGACAGACGCTGTTGGTAGACGGAGGCATCTCCACCGGCGCAATGCGCGCTACAGTAGCGAAGCCTCCTAAAACTTAGGACGGACGACTAGCGTGCTGCGTACTTTTGGACAAGGCCAGTTCTGGAATTCGTTACCTCGAAGCTGCCATCCTGGGCACCCGTAAGTTCAAGATAATGACCTGCGTCGACACCCTGTGGATTAGCGATGTATTTGTCCGACGTATTGTTTTGAACTCCACCCTCCTCGGAGAAATGAAGTTGCCACAGGGCTTCAAGTCCTGGAGCCTTGGAGATCGTCTGAAGAGTCGGAGTCGAGCCGCCTTTTTTAGCACCGTTATCCATAATCGCCACCCTCGCATGAATCGTATGAACTAAGGCTGGACTCGAGCTCTGCGACCACCCGTGGTGCGAGACGATGTAAACATCTACATGCCCAAGCTTGTTCGTCGGACACATCAGCTGCATCTCCTTGTCCCAAGTGAGATCCCCAAGATCAAGGAGTTTCAGCTTGCCAAACGTAATTTCGATGCCAAGGGAATGTGAGTTCTCTGTCTGATCGTCCGGACGCTTCTCTGAGGTCGCACAGTACTCGTTGGGCTGCCCCGCACCAGGCAAAGGACTCGTTATCAAATTGCCGTCCGAGCTAATCACCATGGCCTTCATACCCTTGATCGGCAACACGTCGCCAACATGAGCGAGGATTCGCTGTGACTTCCCTGCTGCCAGAACTTTTTGATATTCCGAATAATCTTTCTCAGTGATTCCATGGTCCAGTTCGCGATTCGGTCCATGGTCAATAAACGTCCCAACAGGAATACGCGAAACAAGCTGCGGGATACCTCCCGCATGATCCTCATGGTAGTGAGTAAGCAGGACATAATCGATCTTGCTAAGCCCAGCCTTCTTCGCCACACTCACAATACGATCCGCATCGCGATAATCGTTGCCAGGCCAACCTGTATCAATAAGCAGCGACTGACCCGCGGGAGTAACGAAAAGTGTGGACTGGCCACCCTCAACATCGACGAAGTAGACCTTGAGCCGGCCATCCCCAGCAGGGCTGGCAGCGTGCGCTAGCGACGCAGCCGATAGAGTCACGCCGACCGCTGCAAAAAACACGGGAGCAATGCATCGCAAGAGGAATTTCACTGACGTCATCTTATGTCTCCTGATTCTTACCTGCTGATCGACCATCGTTCTATCAAATCTGGTGGTTCGCAAAAAAACAATCTCACTGCCCGCAGATTGTATGTATCCCAACACTCACTAATACTATTCCGAAGACTCGGCTTGGCCCTGGAAGAAGAAAGACAAAACCTATGTCTTAGCGAAGTCGATAAAAGCATGTTCGGGATTCGTGTGAACGAGCGTCACATTCACGCGATCCCCTACATCCAACCCTGCCGCTCCACGCACCAACATTCCTTCAACCGGAGGATCCAGCACCCGGACGAATGTTCCCTTATTTGTCACGCCTGTAATAACTCCCCGAAACTGCTTCCCGATGCTGCCGGAGAGAGCAATCGCCGCAACACGCTTGACCATCGAACGCTCAACCTTGCGTGCGTCCTTGTCGCGCTGATTGCACTGTTCAGCAATGGCTGAGAGCTCGTCATCCGTATAAGGCGGCGGTTCATTGACAAGCATCGCCTTAACCACCCGCTGGGTAACCAGATCGGCGAAGCGGCGGTTAGGCGCAGTCGAATGCGCGTAGTCCGACGCCGCAAGCGCAAAATGCCCCAGCGGATAGGGGTCATCCCCACGAGCAAGAACGTACTCCCCCGCACCAATAAGCTTGATGATGGCAAGCGCAAGGTCCGCATAATGGTCAGGGTCCGACGCGCGCTGCGCCGTAAGAAAGTTGTTCAACGCCGCCGAATCCGGAGTCGGCGGCAGTTGCGCATTGTGCAAAGCAGCGAGATCGACAATACGCTGCCAACGTTCCGGTGATCGAACGATCCTGCGAAGGCCAGACCGACGCGCCTGATGCAGCTTGAACGCAACGGTTTCGTTGGACGCAATCATCAGGTCTTCAATCAAAGTCATTGCACGATTGTGCGTGCTGCTTGTAAGCGACTGGATCTTACCGTCAGCAATCACAGGAACAGCCTCGCCGCGCTGAAAGTCGAGCGCACCATCACGATTTCTCTGCTGCCGCAACGCATCAGTGGCTTCTTCCTGCAAACGCAGTTGTTTCTCCAAAACCTCGCTGGCAGCAACCTTCGCATCCGGCGCGGCATGCCCTTCAAGCCAAGGCCCCACTTTGTTGTAAGCCAGTTGAGCCGTGTTACGAACCATCGCCGAATAAATCGTCTGCTCCGCAAGCTTCCCATCCGGCGTCACAACAAACTCCGTAACAATAGCCGCCCGGTCCTCATTCTCATTAAGCGAAGTAAGCCCCGTCGAAAGCTCATTCGGCAACATCGGAAAATTACGAACAGCCGTATAGATCGTCTGTGTCTGATCGCGCGCAAAGTTGTCCAGTGGAGAACCTTGAGCAACAAACGCCGCAACGTCTGCAATCGCCACTTTGATCCTGATGCCTCCGTCCGCCCGCTCAGCGACTTCGATCTGATCCAGGTCACGCGAGGTATCGTTGTCGATAGACGACCACGGCAGCCCGCGAAGATCCTGCTGAGTAGAAACAGGGGCGACGCGCCCGGCGACGATCGCGGCAAGTTGTTCATCACTTCCCTTGGGCCGTTGGAGCTGAAAGTGCTCGCGAAGTAGCTCGGCAGAGGCTGCTGCTGCCAGATCAAAATGGTTTGTCGACATGCGAAGTAAGGCTAGCATGATCGACGAAACAACATCATTCGACGAGTTTGTGTTGACGCGGCCAAAGTGAATGAAGTAGCCTTAAATAACTCGTACAGAATGCATTAAAGTTGGTTACAAAAGGTCACCGAATACAGAGAATCTAAACGCTTCGACCTTTCCTTTGTATGCCAGACGAGCGATTTCGGAACGTCAAAACCACAGCAAAGACTGGATAAACGTCCCTGATGGAAGTTCTCTACTATCGCGATCCGACCGGAAAACTCAACTTTGGCGATGACCTGAACGAAGTCATCTGGCGAGAACTCTTACCCAAACACCTCTTCAAAGATGACGATGTCCGTCTGCTGGGAATTGGCAGCATCTTCAACGCTGACTTTGTGCCATTGTCCCGCACGCGGGGCAAACGGATGTTCGTCCTCGGCTCGGGCGCGGGATACTTCGCACTTCCGCCGGGATGGGAAAACTGGACGATTCTGGCCGTTCGCGGCCCTCTCACTGCAGAGCTGGTCGGCCAACCTAAAGTCGCCGCGACTGATTCGGCCGCACTGCTCTCTGTGCTGCCTCAGATCGTGCGCCTCGCCCCTGAGAGAAACACAACCCTCTTCATTCCGCATCACTCGTCCGCGGCCTACGGGCAGTGGGAGAAGGTAGCTGCAGCAGCCGGAATGACCCTCCTCGACCCACGATGGCCCGTGCCAGTCGTAATGGAACACTTTTCACGTGCAAAACTCGTCGTGACCGAAGCCATGCACGGCGCGATCGTCGCGGACACACTTCGCATCCCATGGATTCCGCTCACGATCGCTCCCGACACACTGCCCTTCAAATGGCGTGATTGGACTCTTTCGCTCGACCTCCCTTATGAGCCGATAACCGTCTCCGCCAGTTCTGGGTGGGAGATGTTGCATCACAGGGTGCTGAAGCGGATGGCAAAGAAAAATGGTGTGGTTGCATCCGCACTGGTAAAAGACTTGAGCTGCAAAGACGGCTTGATAGCTGACTTCAAAGAACGATATAAAACCGTGCCGGAAAAGACCTCAGCGGAGATGCCAGTCAGGAAAAAACCTGGAAAGAAACAGGTTTTGTCTCTGGCTCGAACAGCATCATCCCCGCTCGATGAAATCTTCATCAGCAACGCGGCAAAACAGATACGCCAGATCGCTCTCGGCAAAAGTTATCTTAGTAAAGACAGTGAATTCTCGCGCGTCGTGAATCAACTCCAGGAAGCGGTTCACAAATTTGTGACCACCGTGAGCTAAAAGATGCGTTAGCGCGCGGTCTTTGACATGTCTTTATTTATTTGCAGATCTGTCATTGTGCCACGCGGAAATCCCGTAGACTCTCTCACGATAAGATTCGTTTGAATGCTGTATTCACGCTTCTGAGCAGAATCGGCAACCTCTTCAACGTGGGCGCGCAACGCCGTTACTGCCGCACGAGCCAACTCAAAGCGTGACATCTGAATAGTCGTCAGCGGCGGTATCGTCACCTCTGCGATATGAATATCGTCGAAGCCGATAACAGAAAAATCATCCGGCACTCTCAACCCGGCGCGGTACAGCTTGTGTAGAACACCGATCGCCGTCATGTCATTCGAGCACATCACTGCGGTGGGTCGCAGCTTGGCATCCAATATGTTCCCCATGGCAGCGATACCGCCCTCCATCGTGTGATCGCCTTCGATGATCAGGTGTGGGTCGGGTGTAATTCCGCACTCCTGGAGCGATTGAGAAAATGCGGCCACGCGCGATTGCGCAGAGTGAAGTCTCATCGGTCCGCTGATGAATGAAATGCTCCGATGCCCCAAAGCAGCCAGATGTTGTACACCCTGCCGTATCCCGTGGTGGTAGTCCACCTTCAACACACTGATGCTCGGGCGCTTAGGTCCGACATCGATAAACACCAGAGGCACTTTACGCTTAGCCAGTTGATCGAGCAACGGCTCTTCAATACCGAAGGTCATCACCGCAACACCCTCGACCTTGCGCTCCAGCATGCGGCGAATGCAATGCGACATTCGCTTAGGATCGTAGTTAGTGGAGCTGACCAGAATTTCATATCCGTTTTCAACTGCGATGTCTTCAAAGCCTTGAATCAGCTCTGGGAAGAAGGGATTCGTAATCTCTGAGACGATCAAACCGAACAGTCGGCTTCGGCCCGATACCAATGCGCGAGCCTGAGTGTTCGGAAAATAATCGAGCTCGTCGATCACCTCCCACACTCGTTTGGCCATCTTCGGATTTACGGTGGGAACGTGATTCATGGCGCGAGATACCGTGGCAATAGAAACATTTGCCGCTCTCGCTATCGTGCGAATGTCCATTCGCTCCGGAACTTTACCTTCTGGCTTCGATGTTCGAGTCGTCTTCTTATTGGCCACGCGTTGTCCCTGGGTATGCGTTTACAGCATAACGTAGATGACTGCTCAATCCGCTATCCAATGTAAGGTCCGAAGCTCAATCGTTTCGACTTTCTCCAACAAGCGCGCGCACTCCAGGACGGCTTTCAGAATCGCTATCCACACCATCAGCGTTTCGCTTCCTCTTCGTCTTCCTTTCTGGTCTGCTTTGTCAGGTCGTCCACGTCGAACACCAGCAAATGACGACCGTTCGCATGAAGATAGTCGGCTACCGGTGGTGCGCAGATATGGCCTGCCATAACGGGGCTGCGATCGCCTGCCATCTCCGGCTCCCGCACGTCGTAGCAGCTGCCGTGAACGTGACCGCTTACGCTGAGCAACATGGTCGCGTAGTAATCGACCTGAAGGTCGTTCAACGCCTTCACCAATGGATCTTTTCGCTTGATGACCTCCACAAAAGCCGCGTCACCGGTCAGCCCCTCAAGTTGCATCATCGGCGCCGACATCAGGTAGGACGGCATCCCGGCACCCCCTCCCATCGCATAACGGCCTGGATGAGCTTTTGCAAAAGCCTGTAGCTCCGTCGCCTGCTGATACAGCAGAAGCTCTGTCGCGTTAGGCCGCATCAGGTTGATCAAAATTAGCATTCCCAGAAAGGCCGTAGCCGCCGTAAGCCCGCGCACCACCGTCTTGCTTCTTAGCTGCTTCCAATCTTCGATGAGCGCAGGCCCAAGTAACGCAGCGATCGGCACGAGAGGATAGAGGTACCAGGTCCAGATCGGCCAGTCGCTTGTAATGGACAGAACGGTATAAAAAAGCAATGGGTGCAATAGCACGCAGAGCTGAACTCTACGGCCAGCCACGTCGGTGGCCCCGTTCTCTTCCGATCTGCGCAGTAGACGCAGCAGGAACAGTATTCCCATCACGCAAGCAGGCCACGTCAGCAACACATTGATAGAACGCACCGCAAGCAGACTCTTCACTGTGCTCGCTGATGGAGTCAAGCCCTCTTTGAGATTTTTGGCGATACCCGATATTGGCAGGTACGCACCGAACTCAAGGCGGTTGAAGACAAAGTACGCCGCAACGGGCAAAAGCCCGACACCGAACCAGACGAGACTTCGAAACGCCGTCTTCCGGTTCACTGTTGGCTTGTACAGTGTCAATGCGCCATACACTGCGACCACCATCAGAGCGTCAACGCGGCTCAACACTATTCCCGAAGCAAGCAAGCCGCTGAGCAGAGCGTTGCGAGGTGTCTGGCACTCGAGCGGCTGAACGGCCATCCTTCGCCAGAACACTGCAAGAAAGAACAGAGTAAGTGAGACCTCCATTCCGGTTCGGCATACGACAGCCATGTACGTCACGGAAAATAGCGCGAATGCAAGACCATAGCCATCGGCGGAGTAAAGTGCACTCTGTGTGCGACGCAGCGCGTAATACGCTCCGCACACGAGAAGCCAGATAAGCAGAATCAATACGACGAAGAGCGCCTCACGATCTCCGAAGATTCGATACAGAAGAGCATTAATTAGCAGCCAGAGGGGGTGGTAGCCGTTGGTGGGCTGAACTCCGTTGAACGTTGAGACACCATGATGAACTACGTTCCTCGCGACGACCACATAGTAGAAGAAGTCATCCTCGAAAAACGGAAGGTACCGATTACCACCGTGGGCAAATCGAGACAAAAGTACAACCAGGTAAGTTCCAAGTAAAGCCACGGGAAGGATCCGGGTCCACCTTGGCAAGACAGCTTGGCGAAAAGAATCTGGGCTGGAGACGCCAGCCTCCTGAGATCTATTTTTTTGTGAGGCTGCCTCAGATTTCCTCAAGCATTTCCTCCTTAAGATGTTTTGGGAAGACCTCTCCCTGCCCCTGGGAAGTTCGAGGGGTATGCCTCTGCACTCTCGGCTGTTTGCTTATCCCTAAGCTAACATTGGACGCTTCAATCTCCTTACCAAATCCTCATAGAGTTACCCTCGTACCCCTTCGGAAAAACTTTGGCACTAGGAGGCTTGGCAATGTCCTAATAACTATTGTATATGCAAATATTTGCATATACAGGGATGTTGAAGTTAGAGGCAAATCTTCCGAAATCAAATCGAGATGAATTTGATCCAGACAGAACAAAGTCCACCAGCACAAAAATAAAGTTCTAAAAGTTGGCGCATTTTTCAGCGCTGAAAAAGTGGCCGCTAAGCAACCATCTTTACCATGCAAAGCACCACAAAATGACCACCAAAACACCACAAGTTGCACACGTTTTCGCAAAAACCCCAGCAAAAACGTAGATTCACCTCACCACAAAAAAACACGTAACGGTCTCACCTATTTGCCCATCGCATCCAGCCTACGCATCTTGATTCCGTCCTTTTCGCCTGTTCAACCACTCCTGGCTCCTGTAAAGGTCGGATCATATTAATCATGTCATTCAGTCCAGTTTCGAAAACTACCTTCGAGCAACGGTGGCAATTCGTCGAAGTTCCGGAAGAATAGAACCCAGAGCCGCCGGCGCAGAATCTTCCTGCCCCAACGCGAAGTATGCGTTCTTATAGAGCGTGAACAATTGATCGTAGACTGCGACAGCAGCGGCTTGGGGCATGTAAGTTTGATATGGAAGACATAGCTGCTTTTGTGCCTCCTCAATGCTGTCGTATATGCCAGCGGACAACAATGCAAAGATGCCTGAGCCAAGACTTGTTGGTATTCCAGCGGGGACCAATACTGGCTTGTTCAATACATTGGCATAAATCTGATTCAGTACTGCGTTGCTTTGAGGAATACCTCCGGCGTTGATAATTCTCTCCACGGGCACAGCATGGGCAGCCATTCGTTCGAGGATGATGCGTGTATGCATCGCAGTGCCTTCGATCGCCGCGAATAGTTCGTCCTGTGCGGTATGCAACAGATTCCAACCAAAGGTCACTCCTCCAAGCTCTGGATTCACGAGCACCGTGCGGTCCCCGTTATCCCAACTCAACCGAAGTAGGCCCGTCTGGCCGGCTGTGTAACTCTCCAACCCCTTTGCAAGCTCAGCCACTTTCATTCCAGCTCGTTTAGAGATCGCTTCGAAGATATCGCCGGTTGCCGAAAGACCAGCTTCGATACCCGCAAAATGAGGGTGAACACTGCCCGGAACTACACCGCACACACCAGGGACGAGTTGGGTTTGAGCAGCCATTGCGATGATGCATGTCGAAGTGCCCACGACATTCACGACATCGCCCTCACGGCATCCGGCTCCGATAGCGTCCCAATGAGCGTCGAATGCGCCAATCGGTATTGGAATGCCCGCCCGGAGCGTCAACTCTTTTGCCCACTTCTGAGAGAGTGCGCCGGCCAGGTGATCCGAAGTAAAGCACTCCCCGTCTAGCTTTTCGCGAATTCCATCGAAGAGCGGATCCACCTTAGACAGAAACTCCTGCGAAGGAAGACCGCCCCACTTGGGATTCCACATCCACTTGTGGCCCATAGCGCAGACGCTACGTCGTACCTTCGCTGGATCAGTAACCCCAGCAAGCGTTGCGGCCACCATGTCGCAGTGTTCAAAGGCACTGGCGAAACGTTCTCGTTTGTCCGGGTTGTGCCGGAGCCAATGAAGCAGCTTCGCGAAACCCCATTCGTGCGAGTAGACGCCTCCGCACCAGACGATGGCCTCCAGCTTTTCTTTGTGCGCAAGCTCAGTAATTTCACGAGCCTCCGTGTGCGCACGGTGGTCACACCATAGGTAATAGTCATCCAGCGGCTGCATCTGAGCATCCACGGGAATAACGCTGGATCCTGTGGTATCGAGTGCGATAGCAACAATATCGTCACCATGAACACCGGTCTCTTTAAGAACTTTTCGCGTCGCTCGTGCCAACGCCTTCATTTGTTCATCGTGCGATTGCGTGGCAAAGTCAGGATCTTCTCGCCTGCGTTCCAAAGGGTAATCAGACGAGGCAGTGCCAAGTCGACCCCGCTCACTGTCCAAGAGCGTTACACGGACGCTCAAGGTCCCAAAATCAACTCCTGCGGCTATAGTCACAATCTATCCCTCCAGGAATCTCTTCCAACCTCTGCCATGAGCAAAGATATGTCTGCTCCACGAAGATATCTCCTCGGGACTTCATACACGAGGCCGCCGCACCGGAAAAACTACTAAGTAGCGCACAAACACCCTTTCCGATTTGGTAAGAAACCCATGAGCTAATGGGGCTTAACAACCCGCAGATTGCAGCGCTAATATGGAAAACGTTTTCACAATACTCGGGAGGTTGAGCACCTGTCAAATCTTACAGCCGCCACTGCAGTAAGCTGTGCAAAAAAGGCTTGTTGCGGTAGACCCCGAATCTCTCGCGGGCAAACGGTCCACTCCGAATCCAGGCGTTGTGGAACTTTAGAAGCCACTGAAGATGTTTCTTGACGATGATAGTTCAAGTCGAGTATGTTGCTTTTTCGTTGATAACTTTCATATTCTTTTCATTGTGGCCAACCCTCACTGACCTCGCTTCGTGGTGAGGTTCAGCACAATTCCTTCGCAAACCGACGCTGTGAAATGCATGTGGTGCAGTGATACACAGCACTTGGCACTCTAGAGATAGTAAGCGTTTTCACAAATTGTTCCGATGTAACTACGGAGAGTCTTGACAATGAATGTTGCTTCGAAAACGATGAGTTCAAAAATAGGTCATCTAAAGCGTACCTCCCACAATATTGGGCTGCTTTTGCTTACGGGCGCTTTCATGACAGTGTCTTGTGGTGCGCAGCAGGCAACGGCAACGCTCAATATTCAGATCGACCATCCCGCTCATCCGGTTAGTCCCACGCTTTATGGCTTAATGACCGAAGAGATTAACTACTCTTACGACGGCGGATTGTACGCAGAGATGGTGCGAAATCGCACGTTTCAGGATCGGGGCTTTGGAGGAGTAGCTCACTGGAACATCGAACACATGGGGACTTCGGATGCAAAGATGTCCGTTGACGAGACGGAAGGGCCAAGCGCAGCATTGCCACACAGCCTATTAGTTGAGATCAAGCAGGCAGACTCAGGGAGTCCGGCAGGCGTGCGGAACGAAGGCTATTGGGGCATGGCTTTACGTCCAAATACAAATTACAAGGGCTCGCTCTACGCGAAGGTGGATTCTTCCGAACTAGGACCGTTGAGTATTGCACTGGTAAACGACAACACCGGCAAAACAGTGGCTAGCACCACGGTGCCAGCAATTTCCACGGAGTGGAAACGCTATGAGTTCTCACTAACAACAGGAAACATCTCAACGTCCTCGGAGAATCATTTGCTTCTGACAGTAGGACATGCGGGCAAGATTTGGATTGATCTGGTTTCACTCTTCCCCCCAACATACAAGGATCGCGTCAATGGGAATCGCCCTGATCTGATGGAGATGATGGCGGCTATGCACCCAAAGTTTTTGCGACTACCAGGCGGCAATTACCTTGAGGGAGATCAGATCGACGAAAGGTTTGACTGGAAGAATACGATCGGTCCGCTTGTCGATCGACCGACACATCGAAGTCCGTGGAACTATCAATCGTCAGATGGAATGGGCTTATTGGAGTTTCTGGAATGGACTGAAGACCTCAAGATCCAGACCGTACTTGCGGTCTACGCGGGATATTCCCTAAAAGGTGACCATATCCATCCCGGCCCCGCGTTGACACCGTTCGTCGAAGATGCCTTGGATGAGATTGAGTTCACAACCGGAGACACATCCACAAAATGGGGAGCAGTTCGAGCGAAACTGGGCCATCCGGAGCCATTTCCCGTCAAGTACGTCGAGATTGGTAATGAGGACTGGTTTGACCGTTCAGGCAGCTACGAAGGACGTTACGCGCAGTTCTACAAAGCCATTAAGGCAAAATATCCGCAACTTGAACTAATTGCGACTGCCCCCCTGAAAGGAATGAAACCGGATGTGCTCGACGATCATTATTACAAGCGCGCCGATGAGTTCTTCGAAGATGTGAAGCACTACGACACTGTAGACCGGAACGGACCTAAAATATTTGTTGGTGAGTGGGCGACACGCGAGGGATCGCCGACCACGAACATGGGCGCAGCTCTTGGTGATGCAGCGTGGATGACGGGCATGGAGAGAAACAGCGATTTGATCGTCATGGCCTCGTATGCACCAATGTTTGTCAACGTAAACCCAGGGGGGATGCAATGGGAATCGGATTTAATCGGTTATGACGCGCTGAGCAGTTATGGAGCTCCCAGCTTCTACGCGCAGTCGATGTTTGCGGAGTTCCTTGGAACTGAAGTGCCGGTGTCAACCGTTCAGGGTGGAGGCCCACGCTTCTTTTACTCAGTAACGCGCGATTCCGCAAAAGAAGCAATTTACCTGAAATTAGTCAATGCTTCCTCCATTGCTCAATCCATCGACATCGATGTTACGGGCGTAAACAGTGTCGACAAGAATGCCACTCTGGTGACGCTAGATGGCAATACCCTTGCGAAGACGAATACGATAACGGCTCCGACACGCGTTGTTCCCGTGAAGTCGGCAGTCAAGATTGCCGGGGCAAAATTCAACCATACTATGCCGCCCTATTCCATCCAAGTACTCGAATTACACGCCAAGTAACTCGTTTGAAGAGGTCTGCAGCTTCTCTCAAAGAGAATATGCCGAGTTAATCGAGTGTCGATCCGGATCGACACTCGATTAATGGATGGCGAAGTCTGGATGATGCGGTTGTCCGTTGCCCCTCCGAAACTTTAAGCTTTCGAAACCCGCGAACTCGCTTGTCGCAGTGTCTCAGCCGCGGACTCAGGGGTGATATCCCTTTGAGGCGATCCAAGCAACTCATATCCGACCATAAACTTGCGAATGCTGGCGGATCGCAGAAGTGGAGGATAAAAATGAGCATGAAATTGCCACTCAGGATGCTCTTTACCGTCGCATGGTGCAGGGTGGAGTCCCATCGAATAAGGAAACGGAGTATCGAACACCTCGTCATAGGTCGAAGTAACCGCTTGTAAGATTGCGGCGAAATCCGTCCTCTCCGCTTCCGTCAAAGCTTGGAGTTCGGTGACATGACGCCTCGGGAGAATCATCACTTCGAAGGGCCAAACCGCCCAGAACGGAACGACTGCGAGGAAACTCGCGTTTTTCGTAACAACACGTTCGCCGAGCGACTCTTCCATTTTTTGATACTCGCACAACAAAACGGAACGGCTGCCGGCAAGATATTCTCGTTGGCCAGCCAGTTCCGCTACGACCTCATTCGGAATCGACCGACTGGCCCATAGTTGTCCATGCGGATGCGGATTGCTAGCCCCCATCATTGCCCCACGATTTTCAAATATTTGTACGTAGGAGATGTCATCCCGCGCGCCAAGCTCCTGGTATTGTTGTGCCCACAGGTCTACTACCACACGAATGTCCGCCACCGACATCTTCGCTAAAGTGAGATCGTGGCGCGGGGAGAAGCAGATCACGCGACAGATCCCACTCTCACCCTTTGCCACTAGCAATCCCTTATTATCCTCATCACTTGAAAAATGAGGAGAGTCTAATTTGAGGGCCGCGAAGTCATTCTGAAAAACGTAAGTGCTCGTGTACTTGTCTGTCCGGACGCCACCTGCACGAATATTTCCGGGACAGAGGTAACAGTGAGGATCGTACGTCAGAGCAACCTCTGCAGCTTTAGTCTCAGTCTGCCCTTGCCAAGGCCGCTGCGTGCGGTTCGGAGAGACCAGCACCCATTCACGCTTTAGAGGATTAAACCGGCGATGAGGGTTTTGTTGAGCCAACGGATTCATTGGGTACCGCCTTTAGCAAGCTCGAGCGCCCCATCTGAAGGAGCACATACAAAACATTCCGCCAGAATTCCTGTGCTCGCCAGGTACTCCCGTTTCAGCGTCTCAACAAATCTTTCAGCGCCATCCGCTCGCACCACATTCACCGTGCACCCACCAAATCCGCCACCAGTGATTCGCGCCCCGAAACAGTCAGCCTGCTGCATTGCAATGTTGACAAGTCCATCAACCTCAGCGCAACTCGCCGCAAAATCATCTCTCATACTCTCGTGAGCGAGGACCATCAGTTCTCCAAATTTCCTCATATCATCATCCAGGAGAGCTTTCCTAGCATCGAGAACGCGTTCGTTTTCGGTGATTATGTGCCTGCATCGCGCAAAACTTTCCGCAGTCATTTTTCCTCTACAAACTTCGAGATCTTCAAGCGTCGCGTCCCGTAGTAACTCGATTCCAGGTCGCTCACGCCGCAAGATATCCTGCCCTGCTTCCACTTCGTCGCGTCGATTTCCGTACTCCCCTGTTGCTACGGCATGCTTCACCATCGAATTGCAGATGACGACCCGTACCTGGTCTGGCAATGGCAGCAGTTCGAATGCAAGTGATCGACAGTCCAACAACATAGCACGATGCGCCACCGCGCCAGCAACGACAAACTGGTCCATAATGCCACTTTTCGCGCCGACATACTCGTTTTCTGCTCGTCGGCATAGGGTTGCAACCTTCTCAAGCGGCAACTCGACCCTGGAGTGGCCCAGCAACGCCATGGCGGTGGCAACTTCTATCGAAGCAGACGAACTTAGTCCGGCTCCCAACGGTACGTCGCCCATCAGACTCACGTTACAGCCCGCCATCGAAATTCCAGCCTCAAGCAGAGACCACAATACCCCGGCAGGATAATCGCTCCACTGGCCCGTAGCGGCCCGCGCTAAAGAAGCAATCTCGAACGAAACCTCTTCTTCATAGTTAGCTGAGTAAAAAACAGCGAGTCCATCCTGCCGTCCGCTGACCACAGCAACGGTTTTAAAGTCGATCGCCATCGGCATAACCAAGCCGCCCGTATAGTCCGTGTGCTCTCCGATCAGATTTACCCGCGCAGGAGCAGAATAGAGACGTCCTTCGTGCCCAAAGCGTAGCCGATGCTCATGCAGCGCCCGCTCTTTCTCCACCTTCATTCACGACACCAGTTATTTAAATTACAAGACAGGACTATCCTACAACGCCACAGTCCCTATCTCCGCTTGCCCTTCTTCCCGGTGCCAAATGGAGCATCCCCCATGCGGCGGATCTCGCTGCCAGCCAAGAGAAACGCGCCCACGCCATAGGTATAGCTTGCAGTCGCTTTGAACGGAGCTGGCTCTGCCCCTGTTTGCTGGATACAGCCCAGACGGCCATCCGAATAGATGTGGCCAACCATGCCCGCCCAAGCTTTTTCAACGACGGGCCGGTACGTCTTAGCGTCCAAAACACCTTGATTAATACCCCAAGCCAGCGCGTAGGTAAACAATGCCGATCCTGACACCTCGGGTTGAGAGTAGTTGCCTGGATCGAGCAATCCGGCCCGCCAAAGTCCGTCCGATCCTTGAAGCGAAGTCACTCGTTCTGCCATCTCCTTCAACTGTCTTACGTACTTCACTCGTGCTGGGTCGTCCTGCGGCAGATATTGCAGCGTCCGTACGAGACCGCCCATCACCCACCCATTGCCTCGCGACCAAAACATCTTTTTGCCATTCCCTTCGGCTCTAGTTAAGTAATCAGCGTCTCGAGCATAGAGATGCTCTTGCTTGTCGTAGAGACGTTCTGAGGTTTTTGCCCACTCCTCGTCGAGGTACGCAAGGTACCTCCGATCGCCGGTCGCGGCGTACATTCTGGCCCATACCGGAGGCGCCATAAACAACGCATCGCACCACCACCACGGAATACCCTTCCCCGCCTTCTTCGATACGTGGGGAGCTTCCAACAGTGCATCTAGTTCTGTACGCGTCGGTGTGATCATCGCAGGATTTTTCTTTAGCAAATAAAGCTCGAGGTAAGTCTGCCCGACGCTCTGGTCGTCCGCGTCCGGTAGATCGGAGCGAAGCTGCCAGTCAAATTTTTTTCCCATCTCCTCCATAGCATCGCGATACTTCGCATCGCCCAGCGAATCGGAGGCGGCCATAAAGCCACTGTAAAGTACACTCCAAGTCCATATACGATCGAAGTACGGTTGCGAGCGAGCAAGTTGCCAGTCCGCAACCTTGCGCATCGCCACGCCTACAGAAGATGGATCGAGAGAGGGAGATAAGTCCTTCGCGATCGGACCGCCGTCGTCTGGATCGTCGCCAAAATGCCGCGAATTGTCTTTCGAAATTCCTGCCAATTGCTGCGGAGTTGCGTGGTCAATCGACACTCCTTGTTGCGCGACGCCTTGCAAGACAACCAGCGGGATAGCTAGTGCCACAATACTGGGCTTAGTCAGAAAACGAACCATTTTTAGGCTCCTTAATAAGCTGAACTTAAGAGAGAAAAGCGGACAGATGCCGAAATCGCAATCTGTCCGCTTCAAAAGAGCACGTCAGAGTTAGAAGTTCACGCGACCTACCAACTGGAAGTCGCGATTTCCCTTGGCCGAACCCACCGTGCCGAAGTTTGAAGCGGCCGCTGCCGTTGGGCTCGCGGTCGGGTCGACCCACGCGGTAGAAATTCCGCCGAACGTTACCTTATTGGGCACATTCAAGCAGTCCACCTCAAAGATGAACTTCACGCGCTCCTGCGTGATATTGAAGGTGCGCCGCAGGCTTGCGTCGAGCTCGTAAGTGCTCGGGTTCCATAGTTGATACGGCGCGGTGCGCGGAGCATCACCGATCTTAGTGATGGCAGTTTGCCCCGGTGCGGTGGTCCCGTAGTTATTCGGTACAGAGAAAGCATTGAGGTTGATGTACTGGATGCCACCCTTGCTAGGGGCTGCACCCAGCTTGGCAGCCGTAATCCCTTTGCCCCAGCCATGATTCACACGAGCTGAGCCGCTGAAATTAGGATTTACATCCGGCATGCATTGTCCCTGCCCGGGAGAGTTGCATCCCGCATAGGTGACCGCCAAGGGCACGCCAGACCCATATGTGAAGATACTGGACAGTTGCCACCCCCCCGCAAATGCACGCACCAGAAGATGGTCACCACCAAAACCGCTTTGACCAAACGGCAATTTATAAACTCCGTAGGCAGCAAGATTCTGCGGAGCTGCGACTATTGTGTAGGATCGGTCGGCGCGTCCCTGACGATAACCAACTCCATTTGAGGTGGCGGCGGCAGGAGTATCGAAGCCGGTGCGGAAGGTGTTGTCATCCCCGAGATTCTTCGAATACGTGTAATTGAAGTGTATAGCTGAGTCCTTTCCATTCACGCTGATTGACTGTGATCTGGAGCGAGTTGTAACTAACATTGCCTACGTTTCCCCACGTGTCGGTCGTTCCGGAATACTGTGGAAATGCAGTCAACATATGAAAGATGGATGCAGCGGAGGTTTTGGCCGCCGCTGCTGCATAGCCTGGATAAGGGGTTGCAATTCCTGACATTGCATTTGCAGCAATCGCAATATTTGCTGGTGTAGCCGGAGCACTCAGCAATGGAGTTGTGCCATCCGATGCGCGTAACGCACCTAGCGCAGCTAAATAGACTGGATTCATTTGCCCTGCCCATAGGCCTCGGGCGTTGGAGCCCGTAGACAGGAAGTGTGCATTGCTGCCCACATAGTCCACGGTAAGTGTCAGGTCCTTCGTCACGGCGCGCTGGATACCGAAGTTGTAGAAATTAACCTCCGGGGCGCGGCCCGACAGATAGGGATCAGCGTATCCGGGTGCTGCCGCTGCGGCCTGTACAGCACCCGACCCGTTAACGTAATTGCCTGTACCGATAGTCAAGCTTGAAACACTCGGCGTTACTGGTGCCGGCAACTGGAATCCAGGCCCGCCAAATGCTGTATTGCTGCTATCGAGATAATAGGAGGGTCCTGCTGCTGCTCCTGTCGTTTGAGCTGAAGGCAGTACAAGATTAGCCGTGAACCCTGCCTGACTCGTGCCAGTGCCTGCGCCCGCACGTCCACCCACACCACCTGCTCGCGAGTACACTAGCGCATACCCCCCACGAATCACGGTCTTGTCGTCATAGGAATAGGCGAAGCCGAGACGCGGACCCCAGTTCTTCATGTAGGTATGTACTGGCGTTCTGCACTGACAGCTGATGCTCGCACCACGATTGCCAGCGAACTCAAGTACGCCAGGAGTGCCGGTGGCGGGATTTGCTCCATTTGGATTGAGATAGCTCCAGCGATCCTGAACCTCTTCGTAGGGCGGGAAGTAGTCATATCGAAGGCCAAGATTCAGTGTTAATTTCTGGGTCGCCTTCCAGTCGTCCTGAAAATACGGGGATATGGGACGATACCGGCCCCCTTCTTCACTGAACGCTTGAATCGTCGTGGATGAGCTATTGATTGCACCAAGAAGATAGCTGGCATAAGAATAGCCAGTCTTAGTGCTGCTAATAGAGGTTCCGCTGTAATTTGCGGTGTCGTTCGGACTAAATACTGTTGTGAAAATGCCAGACGGCCCTAGCTGAGCGGATACATTGTCCTGGAGCCACTGCATCTGGATGCCAAACGTGAAGGAATGCTTCCCTTTGATCCACTGAAGATTGTCAACCAGCGTAAATGCATTCGGGACGGTGGTTTGAGTCGCTCCGGAAGCACCGTTTGAAGTCCAAGGGTTTTGAACGTTTGGAAACGCGGTGCTGGAGTTGAAGGTAACGCCGGGGAACTCGTCGGACGCCTGACCTGGAGGCAGGTTAGTGATGCCAATATCGGCGGCTGCGCGATAAGGAGCAGCTCCATCCGTGAGCGAATTAATAGGTTGCGAAAACCGTGTGAATCCGAACTTGAATTGATTTACAAGGTTCGGCTTGATAACGATGGAGTGCTCAAAGTCGATGATGGTCGGCTTAATTGTTGCATATCCACCAGCAGTATAAGGAAGAGGAAATACAACACCTGGTGTCGATGCCGGTGCAGGGACGTTGGTTCCGACCGTAAACGGAACATTCGTGCGGCTCCCGAGGGTCAACACCACCGAGACGCGCTGCGCTGAAGTTATATCGTAGTCAACCTTGCTAAGAAACTCCCAGTTATCAAATCCCGACGGAACGCCGCCAAGGTAGTTACCTACAACTCCGCTATTGGTTGGAGCTGGCAAAAATTTCTGCATATACTGTGTGATCGGCGATAACCGACTAGCAGGCATTACGTTGAGTGTCGGAATGCCGTTCTTCATTCCCATAAAAGGCTGCCGTGTACAACCCGAGGTTGTGCAAGAGTTTGTTGCAGGGTCGTAGATGATCGGTGTCGTGCTCGACAATTCAGTGAAGTCGCCGCCCCGCATCAAGGTAGTCGGAACAGTCAGGTTGTTGGGATTGATGCCGTTGCGCCCATGGTATTTGTCATAAGTTGCAAAGAAGAAACCCTTCTTGTGGGTAAAGGGGATGGGGCCGCCCACTGCACCGACAAGCTCATTCTGATGCTCGACAGGTTTCTTGGCGGGAATGGTATTTCCGTTGGCATCCTGCTGAGTCAGTGCAGGTGCACTGAAACCCCATGTATCGAAGATAGTGTTACGTACGAAATCCGCCGCCGTACCGTGGTATTGGTTGCCGCCAGATTTGATGGTGAAGTTTAATGCACCAGCGCCTTGATACTCCGCTCCCGGAATGCTGGTTAACACCTGAAACTGATCGATCGCCTCCACGGGAATGGAGTTCGAGACGACACGGTTGTCTCCCTGTTGATTGGCCGTGGTGGTTGGTAGTCCGTCTACGTAGACCTCCGCAATGTAGTTCCCTGTTCCTCCAACGATCGGCGCACGTGCACTCCCTTGGGCCTGCACGCCGGGAAGCAGGGTCGCAAATGCTGTTGGATCACGCTGCTGTCCATTCATTTGCAACGGCAGGTTCGTGTAGGTGGAGTTCTCGATTACGCCACCTAACGTTGCGCTGGTGGTGTTCAACGCTGGTGGAGCCTCGGTCACCGTGATCGTCTGATCTTGCCCACCGATCTCAAGCGAAATGTTCAGACCAGTTACCTTCAACGCATCAACGACGAGATTCTGTTGCTTGAAGGTCTGAAAACCCTTTGCCGTGGCTGTCACGGTATACGTGCCCGGGATGATTGGATTAATTTCGAACAGGCCAGCGGACGACGTCGGACGAACTGTCGCAACACCACTGTCCTGATTCGTAGCAGTGACCTTGGCATTTGGTACGACCGCGCCAGACGCATCTGTCACTGTTCCCTGTATTGCCCCTTGGCCACCAGTCTGGGCTAGTGTCGAGGCAGAAAACAAGATTAGGTTCACAGTTGTAGCCAACAGCAACGCTGTCATTCCGCCGTTTCGGAGATTTCCGTCGCCGATTGATAGCTTCTTGCCGAACAGGTTTTTCCTTCGCATTACAACTCCCTGAAGTAATTTCAGTTTTTTTGCCGCATCTGGCATTCAGCCATCATTGGTTAGACCAAATTGAGCGAATTAGTGACGCGAACGGGAATCTACGAGACTTAGGAAACGAATGTCAATAGAAAAATTATTTCCCTGCAAACAGAAGGGTTTTTCCAGCTGGTCTGGGATAATTGACCAACTTGCTCGCGGACGCTTTTAAGCCAACGCGGGCCAACCCTGGTCCATAACCACTCCTGCAACCTTTCAAGTAGTGGGGGAGGATCTCTCGAATAAAGCGTCTACTCAGGATTAGGTCTTAGCGGCAGCTCTGTAGTATTTATTCCTCTCGGAGAACTTCAAGCGGCTTTCGTCCCAAGATGCGATGACTCGCGATCCAACCAGTAGCAACCGTCAGAGAGACGGTTCCCACCAGAGCTCCTACCGTCCAACCCCACTGGAAATGGTAAGCGACCGTAAGACGCATCAGTAGAACTCGCGCAATGATGTTCGCAAAGAGCACGCCGATGAAACCAGCGACTAGCCCCAGCACCGCAAATTCGATGGAAAATACAGCAGCGATATGCCCCCGCGTTGCACCCAGCGTTTTTAGCACGACGACCTCTCGAATTCGGCGATATCGCGTTCCTGCAATCGAGCTGGCGAGAATAATGATTCCAGCAAAGATCGAAAACGTCGCGAGAAATTGAATTACATAGGTAATTTGAACGACGACCGCACGTACTGTCTCAAGAGCTTGGGCAACATTGATCACAGTCACAGTTGGATAAGCGTTGTAGAGTGCACGCTGCAGTTCGCCGACATGATTCGGATCGGCGTGAACGCCGCCATACCAGACGACAGGCAGGCCAACAAGAGCAGGCTGCGGCAAAATGAACTCTGCCCGCGAGTATGCATGCTGGCCATCCGATTTAGTAAGTGCCACGACCGTGGCAACGAACTGGGTGTCCTGTGCGGCGAAGGTGATGTGCGAGCCAACATGGACTCCCAGACGATCCGCCTGACGTTGTTCTATCGCGACGACTGGGCGTTTTTCGTCAGCGGCCCACCAGTTCCCTTCCACCGTCTTTGTACCAGGAGGTGCGGTGCTCGACCAGGTGAGGCTAATTGAGCGCAACATTCGCTTAGGAAAGTTCTTTAGCTTCGCCTCGCTTGCGGGGACGCCGTCGATTTCGACAATGCGCGATGAGACAACTGGGAGAAGTTCAGGCGGAACGGTCACGCTGTGTTGGGAGGCTAGCAGCGTTCGTATTCCGCCTACCTCCTCGTTTGTGATATCGATCAGGAAGACGTTCGGAAGGTTTGGAGATGCAGAGATATGAAGCTCGGAGACGACAGCTTGCTGGACAAGGTAGACGGTCATGATCTGCATGACGCCTAACCCAAGTGCGGCCAATAGTGCGGCAGAGGGGTTACCGGGCCGGTAGAGATTTGCCAGTCCATGTCGAGTTGAGGACGGCAGATGGAGTCGGGTCCTCGAAAGGAAAAACTTTAGCCCCGTCAACACCGCAACAGACGCAATCATGAGAACCGCAAGCACGGCGACGAGACCTAACGAGAAGACCTCGCCGACCACAGCAGAGTCGCTGAGTGTGGTCGCGATCGCGGCGAGACCAACGAGGATCATCAGGGCCGCACCCAGTTGGGCGAGGTTTTTTGTGATCTTGCGCCAGATGGCGGTCACGAAGGGATCATCGTTGTCTTCGACGGCTCGGCGGAGAATCAGAATGGGCCGCACGCCTCGGATGTCGAGCAACGGAGGTAGCGTGAAGAGGAGCGTTGTTAGGATACCTGCGACAAGTCCGGTGATGACAGTGCGAAACTGCACGTGAAGCTCGGTATCGACATGGATGAGCTTTGCCAGCAGATAGGGGAAGCTCAGCTGCACGCCAACTCCAAGGGCAACGCCAAGTAGACCGCCGGCCAGACCCAGGAGGAGCGTTTGAAGCAGGTAGATCTTCATGATCTGGCCTGACCGTGCGCCGAGCGACTTCATGATGGCGATGGTATCGAGGCGCTGCTGGAGGTGGGCGCGCATTGCCATGGCCACGCCTATCGCGCCGAGAACAAGAGCAACGAGACTCATCAGGGACAGGAGACTGGTTGCGCGATCCAATCCCTGGGTGAGCGCGGGATTCGTCTCGCGATAGTCGATGACCTGTGACTCTGGCAGAAGTTTTTCTAGACGCAGCTTGAGGTTTGCCACGGCTTTGTCGGAGATGGGTGCGCCATTGCTCGGTTGGGGGACTCGAAAGAGGTAGCGCTGCCCGGCGTGACTGCCCGGTGCGAGCAGGCCGCTGGCGTTCAGCCCTTCGCGCGAGATCAGCACGCGTGGGCCAGCTGCAAAGCTACCTGACAGGCGGTCCGGTTCGTTGACTACGACGGAGGCAATTCTAAAGAGCTGGGTACCGATCTTCAGATCGTCGCCAACCTTGAGATTGAGACGAACGAGAAGATCGTCTGCGACGACCACGGTATTCGCTGTAAGTACGGTCTTTAGTTGGCCGTCGGGAGCCAGCTGGACCTCGCCGTAGAAAGGGTACTTGGTTGGGTCGACTGCTTTCAGTGCGACCAGAAGAGGGTCGAGAGTCTTCGGCGAGGAGGCCATCGAGAGCAACTCCGTAACCGGCGTAATCTCCACACCAGCGCTCGCAATCTCATCCAACGCTTTCTGCTCATCGGAGGTAGGCTGCTGAAACATTCGTGCCGAGAGATCGGCTGCCATGATGCTGCGCGCGCGATTCAACAGTGAGCTTCGAAATGAAGCAGAAAAGCCACGCACTCCCGTCAGTGCAGCGACGCCAATCGCAACCGAGAGAATGACGAAGAAAAACTTGCCGCGAGAGGAGTGCACCTCGCGGCTGGCGATCTTTGCAGCGGAGCGATAGGAGAGGGTCCCCATCAGCCATCTGCCAGTGCGGCTTCACGCGGGCCTTCGGTCGGGGCTGGGTTGATCTCGTCTCCGATGATCAATCCGTCGCGTAGAGTAATCCGCCGGTTTGCGTAAGTTGCCAGGACGGGGTCGTGCGTCACTAGTACCAGCGTTGTGCCTTCTGCGCGGTTTAGATTCAGCAGCAGTTCGAGCACGTGAGCTCCGTTGGTGGTGTCGAGGTTGCCAGTCGGTTCGTCGGCGAGAACGATCGGGGGCCTGAGAATAAATGCTCGCGCTAAAGCGACTCGTTGCTGTTCGCCACCGGAGAGCTGTACCGGATAATGATCCATGCGGTCGCCGAGGCCGACGCTGGATAGTAGCTCGCGCGCTCGCGAGAGGCCACTCTCCTTTGCGTCGGCGTTCAATTCGTGTGGCAGCAGAACGTTTTCGAGCGCTGTAAGCGTTGGGATTAGCTGATACGACTGAAATACGAAGCCGATCGTTTTGCCTCGCACCTGAGCAAGCTTATCCTCGGGGAGATAGCTGATGGCGGTGCCGTTCAGAAAGACATTTCCCTGACTGGGCGTGTCGAGTCCGGCCATCAGACCGAGTAGTGTAGATTTACCACTCCCACTTGATCCCATGATTGCAGCAAACTGTCCACGAGGGATGGTAAAGTCCATTCCCTTCAGGATGTCCACGGTACGGCTGCCGTTGCGGATCGACTTGCGAAGGCCTTCAACAGAGATCATGGGAGTGAGTGGCATCAACTTCGGGTTTCTCCTTCTTCAGCAACCGCTCGCTTTTGTTACTTTGTAAAGATGCGGAGAACGGAATCTGTAGCTATTCTAGCGGTCGTGGCACTTTCGCTTCTTGGTTGCCGAACCGATACCACACCGAAGCAAGCCGAGAAATCGGAGTCAAGCCGTTCAATCCCAGAAACCGTCCCTTCGCCAGCACCAAACGCGACAACGGCGATGGATAAACGGCCACTGGTGGTCTGCTTTGGCGACAGCCTTACTGCGGGCTACGGTACCGATCTCGGCCAAAGCTATCCTGACTATCTTCAAAAGGATTTGGACGCAGAGGGTTATAAGTATCGCGTCGTCAACGAGGGCATCAGCGGCAATACGACGAAGGATGGCGTCAACCGGCTCGACAGCATCCTTGGATTGAAGCCCGCCATTGTCGTGGTTGAGTTTGGGGGTAATGATGGTCTGCGCGGTCTTCGAATTGAAGACTCACGAACAAACCTGGACAAGATTATTGCCACGCTCAAGGCAAGTGGAACTAAGGTTGTTCTTGCCGGGATTACGCTGCCTCCAGACTACGGCCCCGATTACATCAAACAGTTCAATGCTACCTACGCTATGCTTGCTGCCAAGTACCGCGTACCTTTGCTCCCATTTCTCTTGAACGGCGTCTTTGACGTCAATGGGATGATGCAGCCCGATAGAACCCACGCTACAAGCGACGGAAATAAAGTGGTTGCGCGAAATGTTCTTCCGCTCATAACCCCTCTTCTCAAGAAATAAGATCTAGCCTAGGACGACGATCGGCTGCATTAAAGTACCAGCGATGCGACGGGCTATGGCGAGAATATCGATTGGAGTCGTAAATACCTTAATCAATGGAGCTTGTGAAAAATCAGGCAGATTCACCTGCATACCGTTGCGCAAACGTCCGGCTAATTGGTCATCCACAGTGACGGACGGCATCTCAGGCAACAAGGTACGCGGATGCGGAAGCATTGCTTCTATTTCGACAGCAGATGAGTTCTTGAGCTGGTCGATTGTGATCGCCTGCTTCAACGTGAATGCGCCTGCGGCTGTGCGACGCAGACTCGAGAGATAGGCGCCACACTCCGCCAGTTGCCCTAACTCATGGGCCACCGAGCGAACATAGCCACCAGCAGAGACAGACATCGCAAAAGCGGCAGTGTCGCCCTCCAGCGATGTCAGTTCAAAGTTGTGGATGGTTATCCGGGCCGGTTTGACTGCAACTTCTGCTCCTGCTCGAGCGAGCTTGTGAGCAGCAACACCGTTTATCTTTTTCGCAGAGAAGATCGGGGGGAGCTGGTCCAGCTCTCCTCGAAACCTGCGGCCAAGCACGCGCAGTTGTTCGAGAGACTGTGTAAGTGGCTGCGCTTCAGCTGCAGGGGTGCCGTCTGCATCGAAGCTGTCGGTGGCAAAGCCAAAACGAATATGCCCCGTATAGTGCTTATCTGCCTGCCCGAAGAACTGGGCCAGCCGTGTGTATTTGCCGAGAAGGAGTGGCAAGACACCGGTGGCCATTGGGTCTAGAGTTCCTAGATGCCCAATGGATTTTTCGCCAGTGGCTCGGCGGACGATGGCCACTACGTCGTGCGAGGTGATGCCGGAGGGTTTATCAAGAACAAGAAGACCATTCATGCAGTCTCTAGTTTAGCCGCTATACGCTGTTTCCCTGCCGACGAACTAGCGAAAGGAACTCATTCCGTGTCTGCAGCTGAGACTTGAACACACCAAGCATCGCCGAGGTAACGGTGGACGAGTGCTGCTTTTCTACGCCACGCATCATCATGCATAGATGTTGCGCTTCGAGGATGACAGCCACTCCCTGGGGATGAATCGCCTCAGTGATAGCGTCGCCGATCTGGCGAGTCAATCGTTCCTGCACCTGCAGTCTCCGCGCAAAGACATCCACGAGTCGTGGAATTTTACTCAGTCCAATCACTTTCCCGTTCGGGACGTAAGCGATATGGGCTTTTCCGAAAAAAGGTAGCAGATGATGTTCGCATTGCGAGAAGAACTCGATATCTTTTACGATCACCATCTCGTCATAGTCGACATCGAAGAGAGCGTCATGGAGGACCTCTGTGATGTCCATTGTGTAGCCGCGGGTAAGGAACTCCATGGACTTCTCCATGCGCTCGGGAGTACGAAGTAAACCATCTCGCGTAGGATCTTCGCCAATGCGCAGTAACAGTTCGCGATATAGATCCTGGGTCGAAATGCTGTCCAGTAAGGATGCTTCGATGGTGGCCGAGTTACGTGGCATAGAAAGGCCTTTCTTAAATTGTGCCAAGCGATGGAATAACTTCACCGGCGTATTCAAATGAGTTATTGCTGGTCTCCTCAACGTGAACCCGCTCCAGATGAGCCGCGGTAAAGCTTTGGAAGACCCGGTATATCTCGATACATAGATTTTCGGTTGTGGAGACTGTATTCGCAAAACAGTCCAGCATATTCAGATTCGTGTGGTCGAACCGCGCGAGGAGATTTGTTTGTGCAAAGGCATCCAACTCCGAAAGGTTGCAGACCATCCCTGTTGCAGGATCTACCTGACCACTTAGCGTTATCTGCACGGTGTAGTTGTGGCCGTGACCGTGGGGATTATTACATTTACCGAATACGGTCTGGTTCTTCACCGTGTCATAGGCTTCAGTATGCAGGCGATGAGAAGCGCTGAAGTGGTAGCGGCGATTGAGATGCGCTTTCATAGCTCACCATAGTAGTCCGCGAACAGGTCAGGCAGCTCATAAATTCGAACTCGATGCAGCTTCGCATGAGGAATCTTGCCGTCCAGCCGTTGCCAGATCGCGATCGCAATGTTTTCCGTCGTGGGAATTCTGTCTTTGAACTCCGGAACTTCCAGGTTCAAGTGACGATGGTCATAGATGCTGATGACCTCGCGCTCCAGGATCTCTTTGAGTTCTTTCAAGTCGACGACAAAGCCTGAGATCGGGTCTACCTCGCCGGCGACAGTAACCTCCAGCGTGTAATTGTGACCGTGACCGTTTCGATTCGCGCATTTACCAAAGACTCGTCGGTTCTCTTCCGGCGACCACGCTTCATTCCAGTAGAAGTGCGCTGCAGAGAACTCGGCTTTTCGGGTGAGGAAGATCATAGTTGTTCCTGTAATTAGACGTGACGATCATCTGGGTGGATGCAAAGCTCAGAGTAACTAGGTGTTCGTGTTGTAGTTGCGTCCCTTCCAGACAACGGTCTTTTTGACACGATGGTGGATGACGCTGCGAATAAGCAAATAGATGAAAAGAGGAATGCCCAAGATAGAGATTGCCACATCAAATGCCGGAAAGTTCGAGCGGGCGACTCGCGAGTAGAAACGCCATAGCGTTCGAACCCAAATCAGAAGGATAACGCTTCGCTGCCACGGCTGAAGCCAATAGAGGCTGAATGCGATGAAAGGGAGACCGAAGAAGAGAAGTATGTCCAGGATTCGCCAAAGTGCTAGAGCGACAGGCTTTGGGAACAGAAGTGCGAGATTTTTTGTCCAACCTTCGATCATCTCCGAGGTCGTCCAGTACATCCGGGTGGCAAGGGCTTCAGGTGCGTAGCGGAGGCGGATGATGCGGGGTCCACGTTTGATGTTGTGAGCGAGGGCGACGTCCTCAAGGACATTCTTGCCGACGGCACGGTGTCCTCCGACTGAAAAGTAGGCGTCGCGTTCGACCAGGATGAACTGGCCGTTGGCGGCGGCCAGGCGTCGTGTCGGGTCGTTGACCTGCTTTGGTGGGTAGACGGAGGCGAGTTCCGAGAAGACCAGGGGCATGACGGCGTGCTGCCAGAAGCCGGTGATGATCTGTCGTGGTGAGTAGGAGAGCAGGACTGCCTTGTGCTTCTCGGCTTCTCGGAGGGAGCGGGATATGTCGTTGGTCTCGTGGATTGTATCGGCATCGGTGAAGAGGAGATGATGACCGCGTGCGGCTTGCGCGCCGGTCCAACAGGCGTTGCTCTTGCCGGTGAATCCTCCGTTGCTGCTCAAGTCCAGCGGCGGGGCGTCGAGCAGGATGACACCATCGTGGTCAGCAGCGGCCTGAGCTGCAATGGCGCGGGTTTTGTCGGTCGAGTCGTCGTTGACGATGATCAACTCCCATTGCTGGCCGAGTGCGAAACCAGGTTCAGATTGGCTCAGCAACGAGGTCAGGCAGGCGGCCAGCGATCGTTCCTCGTTGCGGGCTGGGATGATGACCGAAACCTGCAGGTCAGAGACTTCGGTTGAATTCAGATCCTGCTCGCGTTCCGTATCGTTCACGACTTCGTATTATAGGAAGTGGAGCGTATTGTGCGTAGAGCCTGGGCAAGTCTGTTGTTGGGAATAATGTTTGCGGCTGGATGCGACCGGGGAAGCCACCCGGGGAACATCGACAAGCCGGCACCGCAGTTCGTGATGGGAGACGGCACGAGAACGGTGGATCTGAGCAAGCTACGTGGGCGCGTCGTTGTGCTTAACCTTTGGGCTACGTGGTGTGCTCCCTGTATTGAGGAGTTGCCGAGCCTGCTCGCACTGCAGAAGCGGATGCCTGAACTGGCAGTCGTGGCGGTGAGCATGGACCAGGACCCCGATGTCTACCGGCGTTTTCTCGTCGAGCATCATGTAGACGTGCTGACCGTTCGCGATGAGGAGCAGCGAGTCAACGCGCTCTACGGAACGGTGCAGATTCCCGAGACCTACATCATCGACAAGCAGGGAGTGCTACGCAGAAAGTTCATCGGCGCACAGGATTGGACCAGCTCCGAGATAACCGGCTACCTTGCCAAGATGTAGTTCCTGCCCTTCTCTTTTCGATGAGGGGTACCCCCCCACCCCCTTGCTAAGGTCCTTATTTTCATAGATTTATGAAATTGAGTCCCTGCAAAATATTCATAATAGGAGGCTTATCGCTAAATATGAGTAAATAAACAGGTTACGGATTTGTACCAAACTGACTTGAAGTGGAACGAGCTCGATCGGACCCTTTTTGAGATCTGTATCAAGTATATCTACTGAGGCATAACTCATACGCCACGGGTATCTATCTGATTGTAAGCAGTTTAACGCGTTATGGGACTTGACAGCTTATGCTGGTGGCCGCCGCTCTGGGCTGTATGAATGCATCTTGCCGAAGTCAGCATTGGATGTCGCGTTTCGTCGCCCGGACGCCGCTGGTATTATCGAATCCATGACACAGCTCGATGTTCTTTACCGTTACGGAGTTCCCCCTACCGAAGCCTCGGTCCTTGCTATGGCGAAGGTACGCGAGGTGTACGGGGTTCGCCACATGGCGCTGGATGAGGCCAAGAAGACGGTACGGATCGAGTATGACGCCAGTCGACTCTCCGAGCCGGTCATTCACCAACTTCTGCGACGCGCGGGTTTGGACATCGTTGAAACGATGCCGATGTTCCCCCCTCCACCGCCGCCGGAGCCGGTTGCTGCAGCCTAGTTGCCGGAGTTCGCTTTATTCGTTATTTTTAGGATGCTTCTGTAGTTCCGAGTTCCCTGTTTTGCGCGCCTGTAGCTCAGCTGGATAGAGCATTTGGCTTCGAACCAAAGGGTCGGGGGTTCGAGTCCCTCCGGGCGCACCATCATTACAAAGTGACGAACTGGCGTGGTGAAGTGGCCAAAATCCAGAGGCGCTCAGACAACGATTGCTGCTGTTGTCGCGCTTCTCGTTGCGATCTGTGTGTTCTTACAGATTGAAATGACATACTTCAATAACTTCTACTTCGGTCTTCATAAAGCGTACCCATATCCTTACCCTGACGCTCGTACTGCTGAAATCGCGATGGGTCGTGGTTGTGGCTTAACCGTACTCGGAGTTTTTGTCGTGGTGTTTGTGATCCAGCGTGTGTTCTCTGCGCCTCGTAGCAGCTAACTTCAAACTGCACCACGTCCCGTGCTTGCGATTTATTGCTCTGGGTGGAGTGCCTTCTTTAGAAACTCAATGTAGATCGGCCAGTCCGAGGGGACGATGCCATGGCCGCCATCGTGCATGTAGTAGCTGAGATCGTGGAATATCGGTTGTTTGGCTGAGGGCCAGATGTCTGTTCCTAGATCCTCTTTTCCTAAGAGCTTGTAGACCGGGCCGGCGGCGACCGCGGCGAGGAATTCTCCCTTGGGATCCGACCAATAGTCGGTATTGCCGGTCTGCAGGAGGAGTGGGCGTGGAGCGATCAACGCGATCAGTAGATTGGCGTCCATGGGGGCCTTGTCGGGGAAGCCACCGTACTTCGCGTAGTTTGCGGCGAACTGATAGGGATAGCGGCTGGGAGCGGTGAGGTGGGCGATGGTCTCTCCGTAGTCGCGGTGGCTAAGAGCGGCACCGCCTTCGCCGGAACAGCTTTCGATGACGGCGGCGAAGCGCTGATCGTGCGCTCCGGCCCACATGACGGTCTTTCCGAGGCGGGAGATGCCGTGGATGGCGACGCGCTTCGCATCGATACTCTTGTCGGTTTCGAAGTAGTCCTCGACGCGACTCATTCCCCAGGCCCACGCCGCGATTGTGCCCCACTCATCTGGTGCTCGTTCGGTCTGTCCCGGCTTGAGGTAGCGAGCGCGAATGCCGTTGGAAAACCCCTCGGGATAGTCGGGGTCGACGTCGCCGTAGTAGAAGGTTGCAACTCCAAAGCCAGCGTCGAGTAGGGCCTCGGCGTCGATGTGGCCGATTGCACGGGGCGCAGGCGGCGTTGTCCGGGTGTTCGTCTTTGGGTCCCAGGCGGTCTCGGGTTTGATTCCGGGATCATCGACTGCATTTTGCACGACGCCGAAGTTGATGCTCAACAGCATCGGCACCGGCTTGTGCGCAGCGGAGGGGAGATAGATGAGCAGATCGATCGATGGGCCAGTCTTGTCCTTGTTGAAATAGATGGTGACTTGTTTGCGAATCGCTTTGCCGTTGAGTGCCGGTGTTCCCTTGTCGACGACTTCGAAGCTCTCGCCCAGAGGACGGCCGGGCGCTCGACCATACTGCTGGGTCTCGAAGATTTCGACGATCTCGGGACGGCGTTTGGAGTACCAGGTGGCGGCGTCGCGGACGGGCTTTCCGTTGTTTAGCGTGAGAGGGTCGGGCAAGATGTAAGTCCCGACCTTCGCTTCGTCGTAGTTGACGGGTATGCCGGCTATGACGTCAGCGGGCTTGGGTGTTGGGGGAGGCGTCTGCGCCTGCAGCGTCAGCGCGGGAGTGATGAGGACGAAGGACAGAAATTGAACTCTGAGGGACATGGATTGTTTTCCTGACTTTTTGCGGATTGTCGTGGGAAAGACACAATCTGTTTCGTCGGGGAAATAATTCCCACTCGGAACACTAGAGTTGTTCTGGTTGTCCTGTCAAGAGTTTGGTTTTACTTCGAACAAAAGATGGGTTCCGGCTGGTTTGGGCGCACTGCGTATGAGGCTATAGTCGCTCAAAGCTAAATCGTGTAGACCATTGCCTGCCATGGGTAGATGGGCTCTTTGCCTGCCCACTGTGCGGGAACGGAGCGACCCTGGCTGATCTCGCGCCAGTTGCTGCCTGCAGGAACGGCGGGCCAGTTATTGACGACGTACTCCGCTGCTGGATTCGCTACGTCACTTCCCCAGTCGGAGAAGTTTGCAACTACTACGACTGGGGCTTGTCCCGCGGCTCCGCGCTGCCATGCCATGACCCGTTTGCCATCGGTGAAGTCGACATGGATGAATTGCGTATCGTTGACCGAGAGGGCTGGCGATGTCGTTCGAAACTTGACGAGTTGAGCTACGTATTCAAAGACGCCCGCGCGCCATGGATCACTCGTAACCAAGTCATAGTTGATGGGATCGGTTTGCTTGAGGTTGGAGAAGGCGGGATCGGTGGGCAGGATATCCATGGATTGGGCAAACTCGTCACCGGCGAAGATCATCGGGATGCCGACGGCCGTGAGCAGGCAGACAAAGGCCAGCTTGATCGGCTTATCTTTCAAGGATACGCCGAAGCGATCGAGGAAGTTGTAGATGCGGTCGTTGTTTGTGCCATCGCCGTCCGTGTTGCCGACGTCGTGCGAACCGATGTAGTTGACGGCTTGTGCGCCGTCGGTGAAGATGACGTTGTTTTGAGAGTCGCGGAGATTGCGGCAGTCGATCATCTCGCGTACGGTCCACTCGAAGGAGGGTTGGCCATCGCCGTTGCGCCCGATGATGGCGTTGCGAACGTGATTGCGGAAGTGTTCGTTCCATAGTGCATCGATGTAGCCGAGGAGAGACGCGGGATCGGATAATTCCTCGCCGATAGTGAGGAAGCGCGAGTCGCCTGCCGCGGCGGGATTTCCTTGTGCTTTCCATCGAGCGTTCCACTGGGCGCGCGCCTGGGTGCGGAACTGATTGACGAAGTCGTAGTTGTAGATGTTGTTGACGCTGTCGAGACGGTAGCCGTCGAGGTGATAGAAGTTCATCCACCAGTTCATGTGGGTGAGCATGTGCTGGCGCCCGGGGGAGAACTGGCCAGTGGCGCCGGAGACGGGATCGTAGGTATTCGTAAAGTAGGCGTACTTCCAAAGGTCTCCGCCGAAGCCGTCACGGCCATCCTGCTCGGGATCTGGCGGGTTGGTATTGAACTGAACGTGGAAGTCGAGGAAGTTCGCGGTTCGATACGGATCCTGATCTCGCGAAGGCCATGACGGCGTCATAGATGTAGCGGATTCCGTTTGTGTGGCAGGCGCGTGTCAGTGCGAGGAAGTCGCTGATCGCGGTGGATGCAGGTTGGGTGAGCGGCCGCCCCAGATCATAATCGGGCGCGAAGTAGTTGCTGGTGCTGTAGCCCCATGAGTCGCGGTCAACGAAGGTGTCCGCAGGAGGAAGCAGTTCGAGCGCATTCGTGCCGAGGGCCTGAAGATAAGAGTGCCCCGCACCGAGCGCGGCGACTGTGGGGAAGTTCGGCGATGTTGCCTGTTTAACGATAAGAGCGAGCACGTCCTGAAATGTACCGACGCCGACGTGAGTTGCGCTGACCAGATCTCCTGTCCTGGTCCAGGTAGTCGGTAGTTCATAGATGACAAGTTGGTTGTTGGTGGGGAGCGTCTGCATGTTAGCGTCGGGAGCGACATCGAAGGTTTTGGGCACGACGCCTGGATCGGTCGGTACGAGTTGTCCACCGACGAAGCGGATGACGGATGCGCCGGAGATAGCGTCAGTCGAATCACCGGCTGGGACACTGGAGGTCAGGCGCCAATCGACGCAGTAGGCTGCTGGATCGGTGCACTGCAGTTGCCCTTTGGCTGCTCCGGCATAGACGTTAGTATTCGTAACTTCAAACCAGTAGTGGTAGACCTGCCCATCGGTGAGGCTGCAGGCCGTCGCGGGAATCTCCCATAGGTCGCCGGCAGTCGATAGTGCCGACGGGGAGAGCGCAAGGCTCTTTACCTTCATCAAAACGGGTGGGTTCGATGTGCTGATTTGACCGAGAACGAGTCGAGGAGGAGTTGCAGCAGATGCCGCCCCTGGCCTCCAGAGAACGAAGTGCGTCTTCTTACGATCCAGGAGGCCGAGCATAGGGTTTGCTCCTTTGTTCGCGTTTAGGCCCATACTACGCGACTACATTGGAACCGGCGTGTTTCATTATCGATAAAACCGACTGATGCTAACGGGGAAAAAGAACTCTGCGAGAGGCAACAGCTGCCAGAGCAAGCATGCCAGTGGCTAACAGTGCAATGCTCGATGGCTCCGGAGTTAGAGCGACGCCCTTCGTACTTGGCGTTAGCGAGATGTTATCGATGTACTCGTCCGGCGTGTTGGGTCCAGTGCTCAAGAATTCTCGGCTTATCTCGGTCTCGAATACATGTGAGCCCGCCGTCAAAGCAAAAGTCTCATTGAAGCTGCCCCTCAGAAGCTGGCCGGCCATTGCAAAAGAGCCGAGATCGTCCGATGCTACAGTGACTCCGTCGATGAGTACCGAGAACGTTCCTGCATCTATGTTTTTACCCACGTTATCTTGTGACGCAAAGTCTTCGGTCAAAGTATAAAAGCCGCTCACAGGCGCGATGATGGTCTGCGATAACCCTCCGCCCTGCTGGGTGAAGTCGAAGTTCACCTCACCGACGTTAAAGTGCGCAGCATCGCTTGTGCCGCCCGGTGTCGTGGTGAAGGGCGAGATGTTCGGTAGATCTACGCCGTTACTACCATTCGATGTCGTAAAGACTGTCCATCCGGACAGGGTGCCGTTCTCAAAGTTACCGTTCGTTATCGTGTCTGCGTGGGCTGGCCTGCAACATAGACAGCCAATAACAAACAGTACGGCCATAACCGCCAATACACGTTGCCTAATCATCGAACTCCTCCAAGACAGAAGTAATTGCATCTTTCAAAGTCTTGCCATGGCGATCGGATCTGACTTATTTGTTTTCTGCAGTACGACTTCGAGTCGTGCTGTGATTTTTTTGTCAACCGCCATGTGGTAACGACGACCGGGAATACGTGCTCTGCATTTTGTTGCAGCTACTGCTCATCGTTTGCATGTACTTCTTAACTTTGATCGCCCGACGAACCTCGTCACTTCGACTCAGACCGGACGACCAAATACTGAAGCCCCCAAAGAATAAGATACTGGCTAACTTATACCTCTTCCAGACTTAGCGCCACACCCGTTTTCGAAGGATCGCGCTTCCGAAGCTCTACTCGCCCGGGGCGCTTCGTTTACAAACACTTCTGCCGCATACGATGAACGCAGAAATCTGCAGCTATGTGATGGAAGTTGCAACTGATCTCTTCAGTTGCATGACTAGTCTGGGGTTGAAGTTTATCTGTCGGCGCTAATAGGGCAGTTGCGCATGACTTTCTGTGTTTCTCTTCCGCCAGGTCGTGCCCCAGAAGACAGCGACTCCGGCGCCGACAAGCAGGAACGTCGATCCCAGGACTTTGGCGACCGCAATTGTTTTGTGAGGCTCGTCGCTCGATGGAATGACGGCCAGGACGATGGTCAATGCTGTTGTGATAAAGCCCACAACGGCTAGAACGATGGCGACCGGCTTGCCTCCTGGAATTCGCGCCACTCCCTGAGGAAATGGTTCGCGCTGCAGCCGGATCATTGCGAGGAAGAGATAGAGGAAAGGGATGAAATACGTGATGATGGACATGCTGACGAGCAGGTCGTATGCGCTCTGCACTGTGCTGCCAGCCTGGCTAAGCAATGCGCAGAGCATTCCCGCGACGCCATAGCAGATCACCGCGATCCATGGTGTGCCCCACTTTGGGTGAACTTTTCCGAACGCCTTCGGAAGGTAGCGATCGATTCCGGCCACAAAGGGTAGTCGCGAGGTGGAAGACAGAAAGGAGGCTGCTCCGCCGATGCTATTAAGAGCGACGAGCAACGCAATGAGGAGGACGATCCACGAAAGGCCAAGCCGAGAGCACATTACCTGGATGGCATTGACGAAGCCGCCGAGGCCGCTGATCTCAGCGCTTGGCAGCGCGACGAGTAATGCGATGGTTCCGGCGATGTAGCTGCCCGCAAGAAGTATCCCGGAGACTATGAGGGCGCGGGGAATGGTGCGTCGTGCGTTTTTTATCTCCTCGCTCATGAAAGAGCCGGTCTCGCATCCGCCGAAGGCAAAGAAGATTGTCGACCAGAAGATTGCGTTTCTCAGACTCTGCATGAGGAGTCATGGTCGCAACCGTGAACTTCGTCGCCGACCCGAATCGGAAGACGCTGACGCCAGCGAGAAGAAGCAAGATGATGATTGGACCCCAGCTGCCTAATGCGCCAATACTGCTGAGCCATTTACCGAACTTCAATCCGCGGACGTTGAGTAAGCGTAATGACCGCGAGGCATACCAGCGCGAACAAAAGGTAGTAGCTGCCAGAGTTGGCAAGCTTCTGGCCGTGGGGAAATGCGAAGAGGAGACTGCCTGCTCCGAAGTAAAGCACTGCGGGAAAGTACGGCAGGTTGCTCATCCAATACATCCACGCAACGAGGAAGCCGGAGAAGTCACCATAGGCACGTTGGGTCCAGACGTAGAGGCCGCCTTCCTGCGGATAGCGCGCGGAGAGCTCGAGCACGCTTGCAGCGAGAGGCACGAAGAAGAAGAGGCAAGCGAAGATCCAGACGAGGATTGTGCTGGGGCCTGCTGCTGCCGCAGTTGCTATCCAGCGAAGACTCAATCCACCTGCGATGTAGAAGAGAGTGAGGTCGAAGAAGCCTAGCTCACGTTTGAGTAGCTGCTTCTCGCCCGGCTCGGAGTTGGTCATCGAGCGCCTGGTCTCGGCGATCACGCAGGATGGCCATCGCAGCATTTCGTCCGTTGATTCCGATCACGCTGCCGCCGGGATGCGTGCATGCGCCGCAGAGGTACACGCCCTGCATGGGAGTGCGAGCAGTGAGGCGGTTGCTCCACATGTAGGCGGGGAGACACTCGCCCTGGAATATGTGGCCGCCGGTGAGACCGACCTTCTGCTCTATGTCCGGGCGGCCCGAGAACCTGCGCATCGACGACAGCTTCTGGCAGATTGCTACAGAAGCGACCGATGGAATTTAGTGCCAAGGCCTTCACTTCGTTGCGGTGATCGTCCCAGCTGCCTGAGGCAAATGCGTAGGGCACGTATTGAGCGAAGACGCTCATGGTGTGCAGACCTGCGGGAGCTACGCTTGTGTCATGCACACTCTGGAAATAGAGCTCGCACCAGAGTTTTTCGGGCAGATGACCTCCGCGAGCTGCGGCGTAACTGGCCTTCCACTCGTGCTTGGTCAACGGAGCATTGATCTGGCCGTAGTGATGCGGCTCCTGAACTCCCGGCCGTGCCACGAAGTTCGGGAGCTCGCGGAGCAGTACGTTTAGTTTTACCGTGCATCCTTCGATCGGCACGGAACGCACCTTCGTGGCCCATGCGGGATCTGCACCTGCGTCCAACATGCGAAGTGTGCGGATTGGATCGGCGTTGGAAACAACGACTGGAGCCGTGATGCGCTCTCCGCCTTCGAGCAAGACACCTTCCCCCGGGAGGATGCGGACCACGTTGATGCCTGCGGCCACAACTGCTCCGGCTTCGCGGGCAGCGTCACAGAAGTAGAAGGAGACCATTCCCATTCCACCTTTTACATAGCCCCACATGCCCGGCATATCGCCGAGCCGACCTGAGGAGTGATGAAAGCGGATGGAGGCGGTTCCAGCGTCAAAGGGACTTGCGTTGGTGCCGATTACGCCCTGGCCCAGATATGCGGATTGCAGGCGTTCGTCGGTGAGATAGCGTTCGACGAACTCGGCCATCGACCAGTTGAAGAGAAGACTGTGCGCTTCGGCGTCGCCTGCGAGAAGTTCTTCGAGGCGCTCTTGCGTGGGTGCATCGCCGATCCATAGATCTTTCGCGCCGCTGTGCGGATCCGCGCCGGACGATCCGCTTGCGGGCCGCAGGGCATCTCGCAATCTGCGGATTACGTCATTCATCGCACGCCAGCCTTCGACATCTTTGGGAGAAAAGCGGCGAACCTCTTCTTCGCAGCGAGCGTCATCGTCCCAAAGCTGAATGCTGCTGCCGTCGAGGAACGGTACAAAGAGGCCGTTGACGGCGGGTGTCCAATCAAAACCGCGTTCAGGTAGTCCGAGCTCGCTAACCACAAGGGGATGGAGCAGTCCGGCGAGATAGGCGCAGGGTGACATCCGAACATCAGGGAATGGCTCTTCGACCGTGCAGGCACCGCCGACTCGTTCGCGGCTTTCAAGTACCAGCACACGTTGACCGGCTCGTGCAAGATATGTGGCGCAGGCTAATCCGTTATGACCAGCCCCGACCACGATCACATCCCAGCGACGAGCAGCAATTTCTTTGAGTGGGGCTGGGAGCCCGATCTTTCCCAGGACTGCTGCCGTTGCGGACATACTGGGAGTATCTACGTCCGGCTTCAGATAACAAAGAAGAAACGACGGTGGTTATTTCCCTGAATCGAACTTGTGCGCTGGATCCGCCGGTACCTAGTATTCGACTCCCTAAATCGAGAACACTTTTACTCATGTCAAAGCGGTACTGTGAGTGAATACCCTTGCTGTATCGGAAGGAAGTCAATGGGCTATTCGCTGTGGAGTCTGAAGCTTGCTCCTTAGAGCAAATTCCTATATCTTTAAAAGGTTGCATCCCATCAAATGTGCGCCCGTAGCTCAGTTGGATAGAGCATTTGGCTACGAACCAAAGGGTCGGAGGTTCGAATCCTTCCGGGCGCACCATCCTTCGATTGAGCTCAATAAATTAAGCTCTCGACTCTAACATTTCCTTTAAAAATTACCGGCTCCCGCTGATCGAGTTGATACGTCACTATTTGCGGGAGACTCGATGCAGCATAATTCTGCGGACCTCCCTGAATCCCATGCGTTCGTAGAGTCCGATTGCGTGAGAGTTCGAGGCACTGACGTGCAGCCAGGAGATCAGGCAATCGCGGCGGTGATCTCGCACTAACTGCCACATAATGGCGGCGGCGTAGCCCTTGCCACGATGTGAGGGATGTGTGCAGATGCCGCTGATCTCGGGGTAGCCGTTGATGGTCAGACGCTCGCCGCCCATCGCGATCAACTCTCCCTCCGACCGAATGCCATAGTAGGTGCCCATCTCGCAGGTTCTGTTGCGAAAGAAGCCGGGGAATGCGAGGGTCGTGAGCGCAACCATCTCTGTCGCATTGGCGTTGGAGAGCGGGAGGATCTCAATTGTTGGCGCGGGTGGGGTAATTTCCGCGGGAAGCACCATCTGGAGACACTCCAGCGATTCTTCGAAGACGAGTTCAGGCGGATGTGGGTAGGTTTTACCGGCGATCCACACTGACTCATCAGGCGCGAGAAGGGAGCGGAGTTGGAGCAGAGAGGCGACGGACGGCGAAGCGACTGCAGCGAAAGGAGCGACATCTGCGGGATATCGGCAAGCGTCGCCAGCAGAGACGGCGAAGTGCCGATGTTTCGTGTGGAGAGCGTGCCAGACGGGATCTGAGAAGAGACTCTCTGGTAGGTCAGTCATTCTTTTAGAACATACGCGATGTGTGGTTCTACTTCGAATCTCCGGGCAGAAGCGCGTACGGAAGATCCTGCAGGGTGACCTTGCCGTTGATGTAGTCGATGCGCCAGATGCGGTCGTACTGCTGCTCTGGCCAGGGGGAGTAGGGCGGCGTTGCCCCCAGGGCCCTGGCAAGATTCGGGATTTCTCCGTGATGCCAGACCACCAGTACGACCTTGCCCGCGTACTTTCCGCTGAGTAGCGTGGCGGCAAGGGCGGCATAGTCATCGTTCCTAAAGCTATCGTCGACGGGCAGATTAAGTGCCTCGGCAAGCGGAGTGACCGTTTGAACAGGGCGGTTAGAGTGGGCGCTGATGTGGGTGGCGAAGAGCACCTGCGGCGTCGGCACGTCGGGCCGTACCCCAGGGCCAAATACCTTTGGCAACAGGCGAGCACGTTCGAAGCCTATCGGAGAGAGGTCGATTCGGCCATCGGTCAACTTTTCCGCGTGGCGAATCAAAAGAATGGTTGCAGGGGGTTGCTGCTGCTTACCAGCACTCTTTCGCGTGCAGGCCCCCATGGCAACAACCAGCCAGGCAAGAACAAAGAGTCGCAAGTAGGGACGAGAGCGGGACATCCAATAAGGATAGGCCTTGGTCTGATTGTTGACGCGGGTGATTTCTGCCGGAATTTCAGGCCTTACGGATTGACGACCAAAATAGTCCTCAATACACTAGAGTATGAGCGAGGGGCTGCTCCGACCCTCGAGGAGACAAGTTAAGAGAGCGGCGTTGCCGTTTGTGCTGAGTTGCCTCAGGGAAGAGAAAGACCTTATGTTGCAAGCATTTATCATTACGCTCCGCGAAGGGGTGGAAGCGTCGCTGATTGTGGGCATTGTGTTTGCGTACTTGTCCAAGATTGGCAGGCCGGAGCTGAAGCGTACGGTCTTCTGGGCTTTGGGCTCAGCGATCGCCGCTAGCGTGGCTGGTGCGGTCGTCCTTGCCCGGACACAGTTCAATTCGGACATATTTGAAGGTTGGGTCATGCTGGGGGCGGCGGCTTTTGTCATCAGCATGATCTGGTTCATGCACAAGACCGCCCGGACCATGAAGGGTTCGATTGAGGAGAAGGTTTCGCAGTACACCGGCGCGACGGGGGTGTCGAAGGCTGGGCTGTTCTTTTTTGTGTTTCTGCTGGTGCTCCGCGAGGGTGTGGAGACGGTGCTGATTCTTTCGGCGGTGACGCTGAACTCGACGGAGTTACTGAGTTTTACCGGGACGCTGCTTGGGATCGCGGTTGCGGTTGTGTTTGGTGTGCTCTTCATTCGAGGTAGCGTGAAGATTAATTTGCAGCGATTCTTTCGCGTTACGACCGTCATACTTTACTTTGTGGCGTTTCAGTTGATCGTCAGCGGACTGCATGAGTTGAGCGAGAACGGCGTGTTGCCATCGAGCCCGACGGAGATGCGCTTGATTGGGCCGATCGTTCGCAATGATCTCTTCTTCTTTGTCACGATGCTCGCGCTGGCTGGGCTGATGATGTTGATGGAGTACAGACGGCGCGCGCCCGTTGTTCTCAGCGCTACGGCGACTCCCGCGGATAAGCGGCGGGCCGAGTGGACGCAGCGGCGCGAGAAGATGTGGATGACTGCAGTCGTCGCCACGAGCTTCGTGTTTATCTTTCTTTCAACGGCGGAGTTTATCTATGCGAAGAGTTCGACTGCGCTCTCTCCAACGGCCGCTGTGACGCTGGTGGGATCGCAGGTGACGCTGCCTACAGCCGACATCAACGACGATAAGTTGCATCGGTATGGAGTGCATCTGGACGATGGGAAGGGCGGCAACGTCGAGATTCGGTTTCTGCTGTTCAAGAAGCCGGATGGGAACATCATCTCTGTCGCGGACGCGTGCCAGATCTGTGGGCCGGTGGGCTTTTACATTGGCGATCAGGGGATTACGTGCAAGATGTGTGCGATCGCCTCTGAACGCGGCATCGATGGGGCAGAAGGGTGGATGTAATCCGATTCCGCTGAAGTCGACCGTAGGCGGTGGGCAATTGGTGATTCAGGCCGCTGATCTGCGTGAGTTGGCTCCGGTGTTTGAACGGTAATGTTCTTTCGCCTGCTCATGGAGAGCTTTCGTCAGACAGCGGCGACGCAAGATGCTGGCGGGCGTGGCGATTCTGCTTGGTACTACTGCGGTGACTGCGATGCTGGCGCTCGCTACTACAATTGGCGATCGCATTCATAAAGAGTTGGCGGTGTATGGAGCCAACATCGTTGTGTATCCGAAGGCGGACCAACTGGATGTGAAGGTGGGGGGCGTCGATGTGAAGCCGGCGTCTGGTGGGGCTTATCTGAAGGAGTCTGATTTAGAAAAACTGAAGACGATCTTTTGGGCGAACAACATAACTGGAGTTAGTCCGGAACTTGACTGGAAAGGGGATGCATCCAGACAAGCTGACCCGAGGCTATTCAGCCCCATGAAAGACCCTTCGGGGAAAAAGCACTTCGTCTCGGATGACAGACATCTTCCTCCGCCTGAAGCATTGGCAACCACCCCAGTTATTGTGAAGGGACTTTGGTTCGATCATTCTTTCGGGAGCATGCATGATGGGTGCTCCACAACTTCATCCATGGTGGCGTTTACAAGGATCATGGCCGGTAATGCCTAGGGGTATTGCTGAAACCACGGAAGCCGTTATGGGCGCAAAATTCGCCGAGAAGCTTGGTCTCAAAGTAGGCGATAACTTCACTATCATGACGCCAGCGCTATATAAGGCATCGTTGAGCAATGATCTTCAGCGTAACCGGAATCGTCTCTGCAGGAGACGAGACTGACAATCTAGTACTTATCCCGCTGCAATATGCACAGTTCCGTAGTCGGCACCAAAGATGCTGTCTCGCGCGTTGATATTTCCGCGCGGACAAAGCCGGAGGATGCGTTTGCGCGGGTTGATCCCGATTCCCTGCCCCCGAAGCAGCGGGAGATCTGGTACTGCAGGCCTTATGCGAACTCGATTGCTTATCAGATTCGCGAGGCGATTCCTGGGGCGCAGGCGGAGCAGGTGCGGCGCGTGGAACAGAGTGAAGGCAATGTGCTGAGCCGGATCAGTGGGCTGATGTGGCTGATTAGTGCGGCCGCTCTTCTTGCTGCGGGGTTTGCTGTAAGCGCGGCGATGGCTACGGCGATTCTGGAGCGACGCGGAGAGATTGGGTTGATGCGTTCGCTCGGTGCGAGTAAGGGAGCCATTGCGTTGCTCTTTTATGCGGAGAGCGGTTTGCTGGCTTTATTTGCAGGGACGCTTGGCTATCTTCTCGGATCTGGACTTGCGGCGTGGTTGGGCGCTCGGATCTTTGCCGGTGATGGAGGGAGTGCGCAGGCAGTGTTGATTCCTGTGCTGCTGCCGGTTGTTGTCGCGCTGGCGCTTGTGGTGGCGATCGCGGGCAGTACGCCGTCGATACGTGCGGCTTTGCGTATGGAGCCATCCGCAATTCTGAGGGCGGATGCCTGATGCCTACGCTGAGCCTGGTTGGAATGCTGCAACGATCGCTGGTGCATCGCAGAGCGCGGAGTTTTTCTGCGCTGGTTGCGATGACGGTCTCGGCTGGTGTGGCGACCGCACTGCTGACGTTGTATGCCGATCTGGATGCCAAGCTCCATAAGGAGTTCCGTAGCTTTGGCGCTAATGTTGTGATCACGGCGCCAGCATCTTCGCCGCTTCGGCCAGATGCGTTGGCACGAGTTCAGCAGGCGGCCGGTGCGGATGCGCTTGTGGCGGAGTTTGCTTATGCTGTCGCGACCACGGATACGGGTACTCCGGTTGTTGTGGCGGGGACAGATTTTGCGGCAGTGAAGCGGTTGGATTCATGGTGGCAGGTGGATGCCTGGCCTGATGCTGCGGCTGCAAACGGCGCGTTGCTTGGACAGCGTGCAGCGCAGTTTGTGGGGAACGAACATGCGGTCGCACTGACTTACGCTGGGCATTCGGTGACGCTGCAGGGAGTAGGACGCATCAAGACTGGCGGCGATGAAGATAGCCGGATCTATATGCCGCTTGCTGCGTTTACAAACTGGACCGGCGTGGGACCGAGTGTGATTGAACTGCAGGTGCCGGGTGGCGCTGCGAGCGTTGAAGCCACGATGACGCGGTTGCGGCAGGAGTTGCCGGAGATACAGGTGCAGCCGGTGCGGCAACTCGTTGAAGGCGAGTCGAAGATCGTGGACCGAACACATGCGCTGATGTATGGCGCGGTTCTACTGATTGCGCTGACGGTTGCGGTGAGTGTGTTGGCGACGCTTTCGGCAAGCGTGCTGGAGAGGCGGAGAGACTTTGCGTTGATGAAGGCGCTGGGTGGGTCGCAGAGCCAATTGATGGGGATGTTTCTGCTGGAGGCGCTGGCGTTGGCGCTGGCGGGTGTGGCTGCTGGCTTTGTTGTTGGGTCGGCGGCGGCGTGGGCTATCAGCGAAGGAAATTTTCATACGGCGACGTTGCCGCATCTTTCGGTGTTGCCGCTGGTGCTGCTGTTGAATGTGACGATTGCGGCGATGGCTGCACTTCTCCCACTACGAGTGCTGCGTGGGCTTCAGCCAGCTGCACTGCTGAAGGGGGAATGAGAAGATATGAGTGTGAACGAAGCTAAGATACAGAACGGGCCGCTGCCTGATTTTGGCGAGAACACGCGCGATGACTGCGCGGTGATCTCCCTGAGGCATGTGACGCGTGACTATGCTGGACACGGCAGTACGGTGCGGGCGCTGGCGGATGCTACGTTTTCGATTGTGGCTGGAGAGTGGGTTGCGATTACGGGGCCTTCGGGTTCTGGGAAAAGCACGCTGGTGAATTTGATTGGATGTTTGGATAGGCCTACTTCGGGTGAGTTGAAGATCGATAACGTCGATGTGGCTTCGATGACGGCTACGGAGCTGGATCGGTTTCGCGCGGACAAGATCGGGTTTATCTTTCAGCAGTTTCATCTGATTCCATATTTGTCTGCGATTGAAAACGTAATGCTGGCGCAGTATTTTCACTCGATGACGGATGAGGCTGAGGCGCGGGCGGCGCTGGTTAAGGTGGGATTGGGTGAGCGGGTGTCGCATCTGCCGAGTGAGTTGTCGGGTGGGGAGCAGCAGAGGGTTTGTATTGCGCGGGCGTTGATTAATAATCCGCCGATTTTGCTGGCGGATGAGCCTACGGGAAATCTGGATGCGGCGAATCAGACGATTGTGGCGGAGTTGTTGCAGGATTTGCATAGGAATGGCCATACGATCGTGATGGTGACGCATGATCCGGAGATGGCGGGGCTGGCGCAGAGGAAGATTGCGCTGAGCCATGGGAAGGTTTTTTGTCACCCGGTCGGTGGGCCGATGGTCACTTTGCGGCGTTAATTTTCCGGTTTTTTATTTTGTGGTGGACAGGTGTTTTTGCTGGGGGTTTTGGCGAAAATGCGTGTTTTGTTGTGGTGCTTTTGTGGTCAATTTGTGGTGGTTTGCGTGGTGAACGTGGTGGTTTGGCGACCACTTTTTCGGGTGCGAAAAATACGCCAACTTTTTGAAGTTTATTTTTGTCGGGCACTTTTTCTGAACTGATCTTTTGGAGTGGAGAAGAGGGCATACCCCAGGGGCTAAAGCCCCGATGTTGCGGAGGGTTGGGAGGCCCAAGGCTGAAGCCTTGGGTTACCTAGAAGCTGGAGCGAGGCAAGATTGCGGAGAGGTGGAGGCCCAAGGCTGAAGCTTTGGGTTACCTGGAAGCTGGAGCGGAGGCAAGATTGCGGGGACGAATAGGCGAAGACAAAGGGGCGGAGGCAAGATTTGCTGGGAACGGAATATGCGGAGACAAAGGGGCGGAGACAAAAGCAAAGCAAATACAGGGATCCTTCACTTCGCTCAGGATGACGACTTCCGGGGTTGATGGAACGGCCACTTCGTTCAGGATGACGACTTCCGGGGTTGATGGAATGGCCGCTTCGCTCAGGATGACGACTTCTGGGGGTTGATGGAATGCAATTGCTAGCGCTCGCCCCATTTGAGTTTGGAGCGGAGGACGCTGAAGAGGCCGTTGGGGCTGTGGCGGAGGAGGCGGACGCTGGCTTCGGAGCGTTGGAGGTGGACGTGGTCGTTGAGTTTGAGTTCGACTGCCTCCTGGCCGTCGACGGTGAGGTAGATCTCGTTGGGGACACCTACGACCTGGACGCTGATGGTGGAGTCGCCTGGAACGACGATGGGGCGGATGGTGAGCAGGTGGGGACAGATGGGGGTGACCAGCATGGCGTTGACGCTGGGCATGACGATGGGGCCGTTGGCGGCGAGGTTGTAGGCGGTTGAACCGGTAGGGGTGGAGACGATGATGCCGTCGGCTCGAAAGGTGGCGACGAGTTGCTGGTCGATCTCGACGGAGAAGTCGCCCATGCGGGCGATGGTGCCCTTGGCGACGACAACGTCGTTGAGGGCGTCCCACTCCTGAATGGTTTTGCCGTCGCGGATGATCTCGGCGTGCATCATGCTGCGGACTTCAATCTCGGCGCAGTTGTCGCACCAGGCTTCGAGGGTGGTGTAGAGCTCGGCGAGGGGGATCTCGGTGAGGAAGCCCAGGGAGCCGAGGTTCACGCTGAGGATTGGGGTGGTGGTGCGGGCGAAGGCGCGGGCCGCGGCGAGGAGGGTGCCGTCGCCACCGAGGACGATGACGAGGTTGGGCTTGTGCTTTGGCAGGTCGAATCGCGGGACGCCTTGTGCGCCGGGGACGTAGGCGGCACTGTCGGGATCGAGGAGGTAATGGTAGTGGCGGGCTTCTAGCCACGTGATGAGATCACGCAGGATACCGGCAAGTTCCGGCTTTTGCGGCTTGGAGATGATGGCGGCCTGGAGCATTGAGCCTCTAGTGTAACTGCAAGGAGATATTGAAGTGATAAAGTCCTGCCGGACGGGCCTCCTGCGCGGAGGGCGGTCACTTCGTGACTTTTATACCTTGTCTCGGCAGGATCATCCGCTGCTGTCCTCCCGCTGGTCGGCACATGCTGAATTCTGTTTATGGCTTCTTTGGGAAGAGGAGGGCGATCTGGAGGCGCATGCCCCAGGAGGATGCGCCGGGGGGATGGATGGCGTTGCCGTAGAAGTTTGCCGAGATGTTGACCGGTTGGACGCCGAGACGCATGACACGGCCGACGCCTCCGCCAAAGGGGACGGTCCATCTGCCTCCTGGCGTGGTGTCATCTCCGTTAGCGGCGTCGCCGTCGGCCTTGTTGTTCCAGTTTGCCGTGACGATTGGGCCGCTGTTTATGTTCCAGCCCTTTTGCAGGTTGTAGGTGATGAAGTATTGCAGGGTCATCTGGTTTACCGAAGGGCGATGAGACGAACCTGCGACAGACCAGACGTTGTTGACGAGAAAGCCGAGGGTCCAGTGCCCCGGTTGAACGAGAGCGACAACCGATGGGCCAAGCTTAACTTCCCTTGTCCGAGGACTGTGCTGGTTGCTGTCGGGAAGACCATCGCTGGGCCGACGCCCCAGATGATCTTTCCGGGCTTGGCCGGAGAGAGAAAGAAGGTCGGGCTCATGTCGCCGATGCCGTACTCGCCACCGGTGACCTGTTTGCTGTAGGGTTGCCAGACGATCGGCTGGATGATTCGTGAGATGAGCATCCAGTTTTCGCTGATGCGAGCGGGGATGACGGGCTGGATGTTGAGGATGTCCTGGGTTCGGTTGTAGGGTCCGACGGCGAAGTTGGAGTTGTTCTGGATGGGGACGCTGATGAGGCTGGCGACGGGGTTTTGTGTGGCTTTGGCTAAGGCGTCTGCGTCGTCTGCGGCTGTGGGGGCGGAGGCCGTTGTTTGAGCCTTGGGGCTGGAACCCGGCGCGTTCTGTGCGATTAAAGCAGAGGAAGACAGAAGGAGACTAGCCCAAAGCAGGTTGCGTTGGCATTGCTTCATCATGCAAAGGTGTCCCTCTCTCCTGACCTTAGCCGAACCTGTACTGACAGCCCACTAGTAGAAGTACCAGTCGGCGTATAGACCGGGGCTTATTTGATGAAACTGAAACTCTACGTCTATGGCCAGTTGTGCGTGGGCGTGCAACATCGTTTTATACTGCGGCATCACAACTAGACGCGATTGAGACGAGGTGAGAGATGGTTAAGCCTGCCCGGTTGGTACTGATTGGAGTTGGCGCTGTGGTGGCGCTCCTTGTGCTTGTGGCGGTAGTGGTGCCACTGTTTCTCAACACCGATAGTTTCAAAGCAAAGATCGAGAAGACGCTGACACAGTCGCTCGGGCGAAAGGTATCGATCGGGAAGCTTAGCCTGTCGGTGCTGTCGGGTGGGCTGGTGGCGGAGAATACTACGGTTGCAGATGACCCTGCGTTCAGCGCGCAACCGTTCATCCAGGCAGACAGCATCAAGATTAACGTGGCGTTACTTCCACTGATATTCAGCAAAGAGCTGGAGATCCACGGGTTCTCGATGCAAGCCCCTAAGATTCAGCTGCTACGTGCGGGCAATGGAACATGGAATTACTCGAAGATCGGGTCGACAAATCAACCGGCCAATCAAAGTGCAGAGACGAAGTCGGCTTTTCCGAACCTGACGGTGGGTGAGGTGAATATTGAAAATGGCCGGATTTCGGTGGGGAACGGTCCGGGGTCCACGACGACTGTGAATCACGTCTATGAAGACGTCAATTTGAAGGTGAAGGACTTTGCTTTTATAAAGTCGTTTCCGTTTACCGCCTCTGCCAAACTTCCAGCGGGCGGGACAGTGATCGTGAATGGTACAGCGGGGCCGCTGAATCAGCAGGACGCTTCGGCAACGCCTTTTTCGGGACATCTGGATGTGAAGCATCTTGACCCGCTGGCGATGGGACTGATGGATAAGGCGGATGGTATTTCGGGCACAGTGGATAGCGTGATCCTGGATGCGTCGTGGAATGGGACTCAGTTGCATGTGAGCAAGCTGGCGGTGGATGGACCGAAGCTGACGGTGGTGAAGACGAATGTTCCGAAGGCGCCGAAGCCTGCGAATGCAAGCGCAGAGTGGGCGACGATGCTGGAGAACCTCTCGGTGGACGAAGCTGAGATAAAGAATGGAGCGATTACGCTGATGACGGCTGGACAGACTGGGCCGGGGTCGGTGTATCAGCAGGTGAATGCGAAGGTGACGAACGTGACGCCGAAGAGCTTTTCGCCCTTCAGCGCGAGCGCGGTGCTGCCGAATGGTGGGAGCTTGAGTGCAACCGGGACCGCTGGGCCGTTCAACCAATCGAATAATGCAGGGACGCCGTTGAATGCGAACGTCACGCTGAAGCACTTTGAGCTTGGGACGGCGGGCGTGCTGCCTCCGGATGCGGGGATCAGTGGGATGACCGATCTGCAGGCGAAGATTACGTCGAACGGGCAGACGTTGAATGCTGCGGGAACGGCGACAGTTGCGAACATCAAGCTGGCGAAGGATGGCGTGCCGTCGGCGAAGCCGGTGCAGTTGCAGTTTACGGTGGCTCAGAATGAGCAGGCGATGTCGGGCGAAGTGCAGCAGGCGGTGATTACGATTGGCAGCGCGGTGATCAATGTGTCGGGGACGTACCAGGGGAGTGGGGCTTCGACGGCGATCAATATGAAGGTCGTTGGGAACGCGATGTCGATCAATGAGCTTGAGGCGTTTCTGCCGGCAGTGGGAGTGCATCTGCCGCAGGGCTCGCGACTGCAGGGAGGGACGGTGACGACGTCGCTGGCGGTGACGGGAACGACGGCGGCCCCGGTGATCAGCGGACCGGTGAAGGTGAACAATACGCAGCTTGCGGGCTTCGACCTGGGTTCGAAGTTGTCGGCCCTGTCGTCGGTTACGGGAGGGAAGATTGGTTCTGCGACTGGGCCGGGGACGAACATCCGCTCGCTGAGTATGAACATTCGCGAGGAGGGCGGAGGGATACGGACGGATAATATCGCTCTGGATGTGGCTGGGGTGGGGACTGCGACGGGAGCTGGTGCGGTGAGCTCGGGAGGAGCGCTGAACTACAACATGGTTTTGAAGCTAACGGGGCTGACGGCGGGTGGCGGTGGTAGTGCTCCCGCGGCAAACGCGGGTGGCAACGCTGCACTCGTTGGGGCTTTAAGCGGATTTATTCCAGGTGGATCTTCTGCAGGAGCTATTGGAGGGATTGCGGGCAGCGCGCTTAAGAATGGGATACCAGTGGCAATTGGCGGGACGACGAGCAATCCTACGTTCACCCCGAATGTTGCGAGCCTCGCTACCAGTGTGGGCGCGAGTGCGGCGCAGGGTTATTTGAATGGGAAGACGGGGCAGAAGAGTGGAAAGAATCCTACCGACCTGGGGAATGCGTTGGGTGGGTTGCTTGGGAAGCACTAACGGCGTGGGGTGTCGGCTCTAGAGGAAGCGGGCGTGGAGGAGGTACTCGTGGTTGCCCTCCATGCCGAGGATGGGAGAGTCGATCAGATCCAGCTCTGTGCCGTGTTGCTCGAGGACACACTCGCGAACGCGGTCGACGGCGGCTTGACGGGCGTCGGGATCGCGAACGATTCCGCCTTTGCCGATGTTGGCGCGACCGGCTTCGAACTGGGGTTTGACGAGGATGACGATGGTGCCTCGCCATGGTTCGTCGGGGTTGCTGAGTGCACTGAGGACTGCGGGGATGACGAGCGTAGCGGAGATGAAAGAGACGTCCATGGCGATGAAGACTGGCGTGGGTGCGCCGAGGGTGAGGAGTTCGCCGGGGGTGAGGAGACGGGCGTTGGTGCGTTCGCGGAGTGTGACGCGAGGGTCGTCGCGGAGCTTTTGGGCGATCTGACCGTAGCCGGTGTCGACTGCCAGGACGGTGGCGGCGCCGCTTTGGAGCATGCAGTCGGTGAAGCCGCCGGTGGAGGCTCCAATGTCGACGCAGGGGAGATTCGTGAGGTCGATCTGCCAGTGGGAGAGAGCTCGCTCAAGTTTGAGGCCGCCACGACTGACGTATTTGAGATCGGAGCCGAGGAGGCGAATGACGGCGTCGGCTGAGACGGAGGTACCTGGCTTGTCAACACGCTGTTCGTCGACGAGGACTCGACCGGCGAGGATGAGAGCTTGCGCGCGTTCGCGAGAGGCGGCGTGTCCCTGGTCGACAAGAAGCTTGTCAATTCGGTGCTTTTCGGCTTTGCTGCGCGGAGAGTGTACGGAGTTGCTCATCGTTTGGATTCGTTCGACTGTGCTCTGATCGACAAAAAAGCATCTGAGCTTTGATGGTTGTGGAGATGAACAGGAGTACCAAACAGATGCATGAGTTACATTATGCTTCGATTCTTCGGGTAAAGTAACACTGGCACTCATTTAGAGAAGTTGTTGTGAGAGATGACCGACGGAGCTTCATGGTGGCCTTCGGAAAGTTAACGTGTTGAGCAATCTGCATTTGCTGTAGGTGCGTTTTATGTATAGAGAGATGGGACTCGTAAATTCACCGCCGCCCTCGGGGCAGGACGATGCAGTTTTGCTCGGTCTTGTGCAGAGGGGGGACGAGAACGCCATGGCGGCGCTGTTTGACCGCTACTCGAAGGTTGTGTATTCGGTCGCGCTAAGGGTCCTGAGAGATCCATCGTCGGCCGAAGATGTTCTACAGGAAATCTTCATGCAGATCTGGCGCAGTCCTGATGGTTTTGTTTCGACTCGAGGTAGCCTTGGCGGTTGGCTCGCTGTGGTGTCCCGAAATCGGGCGATCGACGCGCTTCGCAGAAAGCGTCCGACGGAATCTGTAGATGATATGTCGCTGGCTTCGAACTATAACCTGGCGAATGAGGCTGAGCGCAATAGTTTGATGGATAAGGCACGCGGTGTAATTCAACTGCTGCCGATCGAGCAGCGGAAGACGATAGAGATGGCTTTTTTTGATGGATTGACGCACTCCGAGATTGCGGAGATGACGGGCGATCCACTTGGTACGGTGAAGACGAGAATACGCAGCGCGCTGACCTCGCTGAGAAAGGCGTTTACAGCATGAGCGAGCCACGGCGTATCACATCAGAAGATCTGGCGTTGTTTGCCATGCAGCTGCTTTCGAAGGAAGAGGCCGCAGAGGTCGCGGCCTATATTGATCGTTCGGCGGAGGCACGCCGGGAGCTGGCTGAGATTCAGGGCGATCTCGCGATCTATGCGCATACGGTCGATATGCATACGCCGCCAGCGCAGGCGCGCGAACGGCTGATGAAGCAGGTTGGACGGGAGAAGAAGGCAGTTCCGATCGACAGGCAGCCGGTTTCGGAGGTTGCGAATGACTCCGTCAGGATCGATGGCGCTGCAAATCAGGGCCGTGATGATGGGCGCGTGATGAGCAGCTATTTGTCTGAGGACGAGCAACCGAAGCGTAGCGTCGCAGGCAGGGTGTTGCCGTGGATCGGCTGGGCGGCGGCGGCGGGGTTGGCTGTTTCGACGGGAAATCTGTATCGCGAGCGGGATGCTCTGCGCAGTTCCATTACAGAACAGGCAGGGCAGATCGATCATTTGACAGCTGATGCAGCGGCAGCGCGACAGGTGCTGGATACGATGACCGACAACACCGCGATGCGGGTGACGTTGACTACGAAGGGCGCGCCGCCGGCTCTTCCGCAAGGTAAGGCGACGTACGTCGCGAACAAAGGTTCGCTGATCTTCCTGGCGAGTAATCTGGCGCCACTGCAAGCTGCCAAGACGTATGAACTGTGGCTGATTCCGGCTGCGGCTGGAGAGAATCCGCTTCCTGCGGGGACGTTCCATCCGGATGAACGAGGAAACGCCAGCGTCATTCTGCCTCCACTGCCAAAGGGAGTGGAAGCGAAGGCGTTTGGCGTGACGATCGAGGATGAAGGTGGGTCCGCTACTCCGACTCTGCCGATTATCCTGGTCGGCGCGTAGACTCTACGATTCACGACGACAATGAAAAGGCCCTTCTTTGCTGAAGGGCCTTTCACGTTAGCTATTCAGAAGTTCGTTAGGGTGCAGTGACTCGAACCGAGACCCCGTTGCCTTGCAGAGGAACCAACGTGTCGACGGCGTCCGTATCGGTGCGGATGACGGTCATGAAGTTCGACTCCGGCGATGTGACGTAGACCTTGCCGGTAGGAGTACCGCTGGTCGCGGCGATGTAGTTCGGGTGACCGTTGATGTTCGGAGTGCTGCTGACGATGGTGCTCTGTGGAATCGGGATGGTTGCGATGACTGCATTTGTATTGAGATTGATTACAGATACAGTGCAGTTGCCGAGAGGAAGAGCCGTCGTGGGAGCGGCACAGGGAAGGCTGCGGTTGCCGCTGTTGACGACGTAGGCGCGGCTGTTGGTGGTGTCCTGGAGAACGGCAACCATGACCGGGTTGATGCCGACGGGTATGTTGGCGAGGACTGTTCCAAAACCGTTGGCATCGACAGGATTGTTAAGGTCGCAGTTTGGATTGTTGGGCTGGGCGGTCGCCGAACAGAGCGGCATGCTGATGATGCTGACCGACCCAGGAGTTACGCCATCTCCTTCGTTGGCGACTACGATCTCGTTGCGTACCGGCGCCAAGTCTGCCCACAGCGGATTGGTAGCCAACGACGATGGGGTTCGTGGCAGGCGCAGGAACGATGTCGAGGGCGTTGGTCTGAGCGTTGATAACGGATACGGTGCCGTCTGTCTGGTTGAGAATAAAGGCACGCTTCGCGGCGCGAGGCGTCGCCGGTCATGATGCCATAGACAGGACCGCGGCCGACGGGAATTGGCAATCGGATCGACGGTGTTGCTGGCTGTCTCGATCGTGTTGACCTGACCGGGGCCATTGGTGTTGCTCTGACTGATGGCGAAGACGCGCGGGGCGTCTGCGACGCCGACGGTGTAGATAGGGCTGAATGCCGGGTCGACGGTAAGCTCCTGCTGCAGGTTCAAGGGTGCGCTTACGAACTGCAAGATTGCATTGGGGCCGCCGGTGCTGCTGGCGCAGGGACCCGGATTGGTGGCGGAGTCGGTAATGTAAGTTGAAACGCCCGCAGGAAAGATGGCGAGCGGACAGGCATTGGGCGGAAGCGTGGTCGCAAGCATCTGGCTGGTCAGTAGGGTGGTGTCGATATCGAAGCTGCTGGAGGTACGGTCGCTATTGAGCGTGTAGCCAGTAGTGGCGTTGGCGGTGCTGGTGGTGCTGGCGTTATTCAAGATGAGGTAGTAGGGGTTTACGCCCACGTTGGCCGTGATCAGGACCGTGTCCCCGGAGAAGTCAACAAAGGTCAGCAGGCCTGCGGTGGGGTTCGTGCGGGGTACCCGTGTTGGAGATTGCCACAGCGAACTTCTGCGGTTGTGCCGCAGGACCGACAGGGCTGATGGCAGTGACGACGGGGCGATAGTTGTTGCCGCAGCCAGAGATCGATGCGATGACGACGGCTGCCAAAGCGAACTTGAACGTGTGCCTGGATGCAGTCCGGATGGTCTGGGCGATGGTCTGAACTGCCGACCGAACGGGGCGCCGGAGTGGCCGCGACTGGGTACTTGCTTCTGCTTCGACTCTTGCTAAGTGCAAAACTGCTCCCGCGTTGGTGCTGGTGTTGGCTATGCTCAAGGTTTGATTGTAAATCACGGAAGGGTACGAGGCTGGCGGATGGGCGAGGAAATGCAAGGGCGCGAGGGGGATACGGGCTGGAAGAAGGCCATTCCGGAGGCGCGGGACCGGTTGCAGTCGAAGTGGCTGGTTGGGGTGGTGGGTCTCCTCTTAGCTTTGGAGACTGCCTCGGTTCTGCGGCAGGCTTATTTCCTGTGGGGTATGGGTAGAACTGCTGAATTGGTTCTTATTGCGAAGATTGTCGGGATCAGTGTTGCTTTTGCTGGTCTTGTATCGGCGTTGCGCGCTGCCACGCTGGGGGGCGCATTGGTCGGCGGAATGATCTGCATGATTCTTCTGAATGGCACTTCTTCTTCACGCGACACGATGGTGCGATCCGGGCTTATGCCTTTAGTTCTGCTCTTCGTGCTTACTTTTCTTTCCACGCGAGCAGGTCGACGAAAAAGGCGCGGGCAGGCTCGCTGAAAGTCGCCGGGGGCGAAGTGCGGCGCAGGTGATTGCAAATCTTGCAACGTCAGCGTTGAGTGTCTCGTCGCTTGGCTTTGTTTTTGCGATGGGGGAAAAGGTTTGTTGTGGAAGTTCCTACTCGACGTGGGTGCATCCCGCGATGATGCTTATGTGTCTCGCGGCGCTGGTGGAAGCTACGGCAGACACGGTTTCTTCGGAGATTGGACAGGCGTTTGGTGGGCGCCGGTGATGCTTGTGGGGTTGCGGCGGGTTGACTCGGGAACGGATGGAGCAGTGACGCTGTTGGGATCTGGTGCGGGAGTTGTTGCGGGGATTCTAGTGGCTGCGGTGGGCGCCTGGGCGCTTCGACTAGGCATTTTAGAGGCAGCGATTGCCGCGGCTGCTGGGATTTGTGGATTGTTTTTCGACAGCCTGCTGGGGGCTACGGTGGAGCGGCGAGGATGGCTGGGGAACGATCTGGTGAACTTCACTTCGACCGTGTTTGCTGCGGTGTTGGCTGCGGCTGTCTATCGGCTGTCTTCCTGCACTAGACGTCGGGCTTGCCTTCGAGCCAGCGGTGCAGCCAGCTGACGTTCAGGTTGAGGCGGAGGGCGGTGTAGCTGACGATCTCGTGGAAGTAGCGCATGGCGAGGTCGTAGTTGCTGATGTGGCCGAGGGCGGGCGGGGCGAGGTGTAGACGTCGAGGCCGGCGTCTGTCGGCAGAGCTGGCGGATGCGGAAGAGGTGGGTGCCGTCGGAGACGACGACGATGTGGTGGAGGTTGTTTTCGCGGGCGATGGCGGCGAGGCGGTGGACCTGCTGCTCGGTGTCGATGGAGTGGGTCTCGGCGATGATGTTGTCGAAGGGAACGCCGTTGGCGAGGAGGTAGTCGCGGCCGACGCCGCCTTCGGTGTTGCCGGAGTCCTTGTCGCCGCCGCCGCCGAGGGTGATGACGAGTGGGCGCGATCTGCTTGCGGTAGAGCGCGACGGCGTGGTCGAGGCGGGCGTGGAGGACGGGCGAGGGACGGCCGGCGTACTCGGCTGCGCCGAAGACGGCGATGGCGTCGGCGGGCTGGGCGTTGTCGTGCGTGGCGACGGCGTTGATCTGCGTAGATAGACCCAGATGCACCAGACGAGCGGCGACCAGAAGCACGAGCCAAGCAGGCGACGGAAGAAGAGAGCGCGAGCAGGCTGGCGGCGCGCTGATTAGGGCGACGCATGGGGTTGGACGAGTGAGAGGTCATCGTGGTTCAGGGCATGCGTGCAGAACTTGACTCGTATCAGTCGGGTAAGTCTGCAGGGAGATGCGAGCTGGCTGCTGTAATAGCGGTAGCGGCGGTCGGGCTCAGTGCTGGAGGGCGAGGGCGATCTCGTGGGTGGGGATGGCGCCTTCGCGGAGGATCATCCAGGAGTTGCCGCCGCCGGAGAGGTCGACGATGGTGGTGGCGATGGTGCGGGCGGTGGGGCCGCCGTCGACGATGAGGGGGATCTTGTCGCCGAGCTGGTCGCGGACGCCGTCGGCGTAGGTGCATTCGGGGTGGCCGCGGAGGTTGGCGGAGGTGGCGGTGATGGGCAGGCCGAGCGCGGCGACGACGGCGCGGCGAGATGGCGGCTTCGGGGACGCGGAGGGCGACGTTGCCGGTGTTGGCGGTGACGCGCAGGGGGAGCTTGCAGCCGGCTTTGACGATGATGGTGAGGGGGCCGGGCCAGAATTTTTCGGCGAGGCGGTCGAAGGCGGAGTCGAGGTCGCGGGCGAGCTCGTAGGCCTGGGCGACCTCGGCGATGAGCAGCGAGAGGGGCTTGTGGCGGGCGCGGGTTTTGAGCTCGTAGATGCGGTCGACGGCGCGGAGATTGACGGGGTCGACGGCGAGGCCGTAGAAGGTGTCGGTGGGGAGGGCGACGACGTTGCCGGCGTTGAGGCGTGTTGACGACGGTGGCGATGAGCGTCTGGTTCGGGCTCGTCGGGATGGATGCGGAGGGTTTCGGCCGTCAAATCTTGCTCCTGTGGCATGTGGCCGGGTGCCTCCTGGTGTGCCGGTGGCTGCAAAGGAGTGCCGCAAGTCTCGCAGCATAGCATACGCGCGGTCTGTGGGCTCAATGACAGCAGCGAGGCGAAATGTTGAGGTGATACGAGCGTAAGATTTGTCGAGATGGCAGAGATGCCGGAGATGGTGATTACGAGCCGGGCGAATGCGCGGGTGAAGCAGCTGCGGGCGGCGTTTGCAGGGCAATGCGCGGCTGAGCGGCGGGCTGGTCGCGATCGAGGGCGAGCATCTGCTGGAGGAGGCGCTGCGCAGTGGGATGGTGCTGAAGACGGTCTTCGTGAGCGAGCGGCGGGAGGTGCCGCAGGGTTGTGCCGCGGGGGGTGGAGGTGCTGCGGCTGACGCGAAGAGGTGTTTGAGAGCGTGGTGGAGACGCAGTCGCCGCAGGGGGTGGCGGCGTTGTGGTGCCGCCGGTGTGGGAGCTGGAGGATGTGCTTGAAGGCGCGGGTGCTGCTCTGATTTTGATTGCGGTGGGTTGCAGGATCCGGGGAATCTGGGGACGCTGGTGCGGTCGGCGGAGGCGTTTGGGGCGACGGGAGTTTTGACGACGCCGGGGACGGTGAGTGCGTGGAACCAGAAGGCGCTGCGGGCTAGTGCGGGGAGTGTGTTTCGTGTGCCGGTGGTTGCGGTGACGGCAGCAGAGGTTGCGGGGTTGAAGGGGCGTGGGGTTCGGCTGATGGCGGCGGTGGGGGCGGATGATCTGGCGTGGTCGCTGCTCGGGAGATGGATTTTGTCGGGGGCTTGTGCGGTGATGATCGGGAATGAAGGGGCGGGTTGGCGGCGGAGTGGCTGGCGATGGCGGATGCGCGGGTGACGATTCCCTGCCCTGGGCCGGTGGAGAGTTTGAATGCTGCGGTGGCGGGGTCGTTGTTGTTGTATGAGGCTAGCCGGCAGCGGGGCGCAGAGGAAAAAGTGCAACGGCAAAATACAGGGGTCCTTCACTCGCTCAGGATGACGACATCAAAGAGACAGAGATGACTCAACGACATTGAAGCAGGTGGGCAATGAGTCTGTTTGATGCTAGTCCGATGAGTGCTCGCGGCGGCTTATGCGCGGCAGGCTCCGCTGGCGGAGCGGATGCGGCCGCGGACGCTGGAGGAGTTTGTCGGGCAGGAGCATCTGCTGGGGCCGGGCAAGCCGCTGCGGCTGGCGATTGAGCGGGATGATCCGGCGTCGATGATCTTCTGGGGGCCTCCGGGGACGGGGAAGACGACGCTGGCGAAGATCATTGCGCAGATGACCGAGGCGAGCTTTATTGAGTTTTCGGCGGTGCTGAGCGGGATCAAAGAGATCAAGCAGGTGATGGTGGAGGCGGAGAAGGCGGCGGAGTTCGGGTCGCGGACGATTCTGTTTGTGGATGAGATTCATCGCTTCAACAAGGCGCAGCAGGATGCGTTTCTGCCGTATGTGGAGCGGGGGACGATTCGGCTGATTGGGGCGACGACGGAGAATCCTTCGTTCGAGATCAATGCGGCGCTGCTGTCGCGGTGCCGGGTGTATACGCTGCGTGGCGCTGACGCGAGGAGCAGGTGGTGGCGCTGCTGCGAGCGGGCGCTGAGCGATGCGGAGCGCGGGCTGGGGGCGATGGGGTTGAGGCGGATGATGAGGCGCTGGCGACGATTGCTTCGTACTCGAGCGGCGATGCGCGGAATGCGCTGAATGCGCTGGAGGTGGCGGCGAAGCTGGCGGAGGGGCGCGGCGAGAAGGTGATTACGAAGGCGCTGGCGGCGGAGGCGATGCAGCGGCGGGTGCTGCTGTATGACAAGAAGGGCGAGCAGCACTACGACATGATTTCGGCGCTGCATAAGAGCGTGCGGAACTCGGATGCGGATGCGGCGCTGTACTGGCTGGGGCGGATGCTGGAGGCGGGCGAAGATCCGATGTATGTGGCGCGGCGGGTGGTGCGGATGGCGGTGGAGGATATTGGGCTGGCGGCTCCGGAGGCGTTGAATCTGTGCCTGAGCGCGCGGGATGCGATGCACTTTCTGGGGCATCCGGAGGGTGAGTTGGCGTTGGCGCAGGCGGTGGTTTATCTGGCGCTGGCTCCGAAGTCGAATGCGGTTTATACGGCGTATGGCGCGGTGCAGGCGGACATTGAGGCGACGGCGGCGGAGCCGGTGCCGCTGCATCTGCGGAATGCTCCGACGAAGCTGATGAAGGAGCTCGACTACGGGCAAGGACTATCAGTACGCGCACGATGTGGAGGGCGGTGGCGGATATGGAGTGTCTGCCGGCGGGGCTGGCGGGGCGGCGGTACTATCAGCCGACGGATGAGGGGCGGGAGAAGCTGCTGGCGCAGCGGATGGAGGAGATTGCGAGGATCAAGGCAGAGAAACGAAGTAGCCGTAGACTCCATTGTTTGGTGCTTTATGACCGTCACTCCGGTGCCCTTGTCAAGGTTGATAACTGGCGATCGACTGGCCGTAAGTGATGCGGGTGACGTCACTGTTTCGTGTCCTTTTCGAGGGCCGTCAGGACAATGCCTTTGGTGAGGAGCTCGGGGAGGACGTCGGCGGTGGAGTTCTTCGCTGCGGGATAGATGACGTAGGTGGGGACGCCGCTGCGGTTGACGGCGGCGAGTTGCTTGGTGATCTCGGGGTCGTACTGGGTCCAGTCGGCATTGAGGAGGGTGACCTTGTGGTTGCTGAACTGGTGCTGGACGTCGGCGGATTTGAGGACGGCGCGCTCGTTGACCTGGCAGGAGAGGCACCAGGCGGCGGTGAAGTCGATGAAGACGGGCTGGCCGGCGGCGCGGGCGCTGGTCGAGAGTCTGCGGGGAGTAGGGGGCCCAGACGAGGGTGGTGTCTTTGGGCTGGTAGAGGGGGATGGCGAGGGCGATGGCGGCGAGGAGGACGGCGGCGATGGTGCTGCTCCAGCTGGGCGGGCCAGCTTGCCGAGAGCCCAGCCGGCGATGGCGAGGATGAGGAAGCAACAGAGGAGGAGGGCGACGCGGTAGATGCCGTGGCCGCGTTGGCCGCTGCGAAGAGTGATGCCGTAGACCCAGGTGAGCCAGATGACGGTGGCGAAGAGGGGGACGGCGGTGAGCTGCTTGAGGATCTCCATCCAGGCGCCGGGACGGGGGAGGATGCGTGTCCAGGCGGGCTGGAAGCTGAGCAGCGAGGTAGGGGGCGGCGAGGCCGAGGCCGAGAGCGGTGAAGACGGCGAAGGTGATGCCGGCGGGTTGGGCGAGGGCGAAGCCGATGGCGGCTCCCATGAGGGGGGCGGTGCAGGGGGTGGCGACGACTGGTGGCGAGGACTCCGGTGAAGAAGCTGCCGGTGTAGCCCTGCTTCTTGGCGAGTTCGCCGCCGACGCTGGTGAGGGAGAGGCCGAGGTCGAACTGGCCGGCGAGCGAGAGGGCGAAGAAGAAGAGGCCGAGCGGCGAGGAGGGCGAGGAAGGCTGGGGACTGGAGCTGGAAGCCCCATCCGGCCTGGCTGCCGCCGGCGCGGAGGACGAGGAGGACGGCGACGATGACCCAGAAGGAGACGAGGATGCCGAGGGTGTAGACGAGGCCGTGGCTGCGGAGGCGGCTGCGCTCTTCGCCGGAGGACTGGACGAGCGCGAGGCCTTTGAGGAAGAGAACCGGGAAGACGCAGGGCATCAGGTTGAGGATGATGCCGCCGAGGAAGGCGAGGCCGATGGCGCCGAGGATGGTGACGCTGCTGGTCTCAGGTGCGCCGGGGCGTTGCTGCCGGGAGCTGGGGCGACTTCGCCGGGGGTGACGGGGGCGGTGACGTCGTAGGCGTCGGTGTCGGAGAGCTTGATGAGCCGTGGAGGCTGGGCGGGGAGGGTTTTGAGGTCGTCGGAGCGCTGGACGCGGAGGCGGATGCCGTCGGGAATGTGGCTCGACGGTCCTGGGCGGCGGCGTTGTCGATCTGGTCCTGGTCGAAGGGGTAGAACTCGGCGTCGGTCTCGCGCTTGCCGGTGATGAGGGTGAGGACGAAGTCGGTCTTGCCGCCGGTGACGGTGAACTTGCGTCGGCGGGGAGCGGCGTTGGGATGAGGGTGAGGGCTTCGCCGAGGGCGCCGACTGGGTTGGGCGGGATGCGGCGTCGGGGGACGACGGTGAGGTTGAGGCCGAGGTGGGCCTTGCCGGGGATGCAGACCTCGCGGCAGACGAGCCAGCCGACCTTGGCGTCGAGGTGGATGGGGCCGGGCTTGACGGAGCTTGGCGGCGGTGAGGTGGACGGGGAAGGCGACGGCGTCTTCGTAGCCGAAGTCCATGAGCGGGCCGAGCGGGAGGCGGCTGGGGATGGGAAACTGCATGGGGCCGGCGGTGACGCCGGCGGGGAGGGTCCAGGTGATTTTGGGTGGCTCGCCGGAGTCGCCGGCGTTGAGCCAGTAGACGTGCCAGTGCTCTTCGAGGGTGAGGACGAGGCCGACCTGGAGGGTTCCGCCGGGGGCGATGCTGGGGGAGAGCGAGACGAGCTCGGCGGTGAGGTGCTGGGCCTTGACGGGGCCGGGGCCGCCGTCGCCGACGACCGGAAGCTGGGCGTGGCGCGGGAGTGTGAAAGAGGAGGGCGCAGGCGAGGAGGAAAGATGTGACGATTCGGCGGTGAATATTCATCTGTGCTCAATTGTAGGGCTTGGAGGCGATGGGATGTCAGTGGAGGGTCAAGTGCCGGTGTTCGACCATGATGCAGCGGTCCATGACGACGTGGATGCCGGCGGCTTCGGCGCGGGTGGCGGCTTCGAGGTTGATGATTCCCTGCTGGACCCAGAGGTTGGTTAGGCCGAGGGCGATCATCTCGTCGACGATGGCGGGGATGAATTTGGGCAGGCGGAAGACGTTGACGATGTCGGGCTTGATGGGGAGGTCGCGGCAGAGATGGCGTAGGATTTTTCGCCGAGGACCTCGGTGATGGAGGGATTGACCGGGTAGATCCTGTAGCCGTGCTGCTGCATGTAGGCGGAGACGTAGTGGCTGGGCTTGGCGGGGTCTTCGGAGAGGCCGATGACGGCGATGGTTCGCGGGTGGGTACTAGTAGGGGTGCCCAGCATCTCGCGGATGATCTCGGGTTCGTTCATCTTGGAGTCGTTTACCTAGCGTTCGATGTTCTGCAGTTGTTTATTTATGCCAGATGCCGAGCAAGCGGCGAAGGACGACGAGTTCGCCGAGGTGGTAGGCGTTGTGGTCGGCGATCAGCAGGGCTTCGCGGAGAAGATTCTGGCCATCGCCCCAGCGGAAGGGCTTGTAGAGGTCGGATCTGGGATTTTCAATGAGGGCGTCGAACTGTTCGAGGTCGGAGCGGATGGCGGCGATGGATTGATCCCAGGCGTGGGCTGAGGTGGCTCGGGAGACTTGGGCCAGTAAGTCGTCGGGCCACTTGCTGGGGTGGTAGCCACCGGTGGGAGGAGCGGAGAAGTTGAGGATGTCGCGCTGGGTGATGCGGAGGTGCTCGAGGAGCTGCCAGGCGGAGTAGGGGAGATTGGCCGGGACGACGCCGCGATGATCGGCGGGGAAGTCCTTGATGACGTCGTCGAAGGTTGCGTGGGCCTGACCGCCGTTGAGGAGGGCTATCAGTTGTTTACGCAGGGGTGCTTGTTCGTCGGGGCCGGTGTGGGATTTATCTGCTGACTTTAGTGAGGTCATTGCTCTCCTGTTCGCTCACGGGATTGGATGCCGCGAGGGAGAGGAGAGTTACATTGACTTTCGGGCGATGACTACGGTCAATGGAGGGAAGGTGGTGAGGAAGCTGCCACGACGTTTTTCGACGACAAGGCCAGCGGAGGTGAATTCCTTTGCGTATTCGCCGGTGAGTTTGTAGTCGGAGATGAGGGCGATGCCGCCGGGCTTGAGGACGCGGACGATCTGCTGCAGGGCCTGACGGCGGGTGGGTGCGTCGTAGATGTTGTGGATGCAGAGATTGGAGACGATGACGTCAAAGGTGTCGTCTGGGAAGGAGCATCGTCTGCGCCGGCTCGCTGAGGAGGGTGCAGCGATCGGAGATACCTTCGAGTTCGAGATTGTGCTGGGTGGCTGCGGCGGAGTTGCCGCCCATGTCTACGTTGGACCAGACGTCGATGCCGGTGGCGTGGCCGGTGCCAGAGAGAGCTGCGATACGTTTGGCTGCTCCGGCAAGGAGGAGGCCGCGACCGCAGCCTACGTCGAGGACGTGCTCGTCGCCCCGCCAGGTGTGCAGATTGAGCATGAAGTCGCGATGGCGGAACTTGCCAACTTTGACGTAGAGGAGAAAGAGAAAGCCTTCGCCGATGAGGAAGCCGGCCGGCCAGTAGAAGCTGCGAGTGTTGAGGTCAACAGGCCCGATGTGAAGAACAGGCGGGCAGAAGATAGCGGCCAGCAGGAAGGCAGTGCCGATGAGGAAGAAGTTGCGCATGACGGCTGGTGCGTCTACGCCGTAGTCAGGTTTGTTCAGCTTGGTTACGGGAAGTGTGGCCAAGATGCTCCTCCGAAAGCGGTGCCTTAGTTGGGACATCAGCTTACAGTGAGTATTCCTGCTCTTCTCTCACGACGATAGTGCTGGTTGTCATCCGTGAGGATGACAGATGTCACGCGACATCGTCATCCTCGGCAGCTTCGGCTGGGAAGTTGCCCTCGCGGCGCATGCGGAGGTAGCCGCGGATGAAGGGCTCGAGGTCGCCGTCGAGGACCTTGTCGACGTCGCCGACTTCGACGCGGGTGCGGAGGTCCTTCGCCATGCGGTAGGGCTGCAGGACGTAGCTGCGGATCTGGGAGCCGAAGTTGATGTCGAGCTTGGAGTCTTCGATCTTGCGGGTGGCGGCCTTCTTCTTGTCGAGCTCGTACTCGTAGAGCTTGGAGCGCATCATCTTCATGGCGCGTTCCTTGTTCTTGTGCTGCGAGCGCTCGTTCTGGCAGCCGGTGACGAGGCCGGTGGGGATGTGGGTGATGCGGACGGCGGAGTCGGTGGTGTTGACGTGCTGGCCGCCCTTGCCGCCGGAGCGGTAGGTGTCGATGCGGAGGTCTTCGGTCTTGATGTCGATGACGATGGTGTCGTCGATCTCGGGCGAGACGAAGACGCTGGCGAAGCTGGTGTGGCGGCGCTTGGCGGAGTCGAAGGGCGAGATGCGGACGAGGCGATGGACGCCGGTTTCGCCGGAGAGCAGGCCGAAGGCGAAGTCGCCGGTGATGGTGAAGGTGGCGGACTTGATGCCGGCCTCGTCGCCATCCTGGATTTCGTTGATCTCGACCTTGAAGTTCTGGCGCTCGCCCCAGCGGATGTACATGCGCATGAGCATCTCGGCCCAGTCCTGGGACTCGGTGCCGCCGGCGCCGGGATGGACGGTGACGATGGCGTTGAGCGGGTCGGTCTCGCCGGAGAGCATGGTCTTCGATTCGAGCTTTTCGGCGAAGTCGACGAGGGCGGGGATCTCGCGGTCGAGGTCGGGCTCGCGTGTTCTCGCCTTCGCGGGCGAGTTCGAAGTAGGCTTCGATGTCGTCGGAGCGGCGGGCGAGTTCGGCGTCGTCGGCGAGGAGGGTTTCGAGGCGTTTGCGCTCGCGCATGAGCGGCTGCGAACGCGCGGCGTCGGCCCAGACGGTGGGGTCGGAGATCTTTTCTTCAATGACGGCTAGTTCGCGGCGGAGGCGGGCCGAGTCAAAGATACTCCCGCAGATCGCGCACTCTGTCGCGGACCGGGGAGTAGGTGTATTCGAGATCGCTCAGCATATGAATTTAGTTTACGGCAAAGCGGCTGCGGAGGCTGCAGAGCGAAGGCAACCATGGTGACAAGAGCGCAGGCGTAGGCGAAGAGGTCGCCGTGGGCGGCGTAGAAGGTGACGTCGCGCTCGTAGCCGAAGTGGACGCGGAGACTGGATCGCAGATGGCGTGGGAGAGCGGCGGTGACTCGGCCGTAGGGATTGATGGCGGCAGTGACGCCTGTGTTCGTGGCGCGGAGAACCCAGCGGTGGTTTTCGATGGCGCGCATGCGAACCATGTTCAGGTGCTGCCATGCGGCGCTGGTGTCGCCGTACCAGCCGTCGTTTGAGATATTGACGAGGACGTCGGCTCCCTGCTGGGTGAGATGGCGGATCTCATCGCCGAAGATCGACTCGTAGCAGATGAAGACGCCGTAGGTATGGCCGCCGGTGGTGAAGACGGTTTGGTGCTTGCCGGGCTCGAAGTCGCCTACTTCGTTGAGGAGATTCTTTGCGAAGAAGAAGAGATCTTTGAAGGGAACGTACTCGCCGAAGGGGACGAGGTGCATCTTGTCGTAGTGGCCGTCGAAGGTGCCGTCAGGATTAATGAAGGAGGCGCGGTTGTAGGGGGTGTAGCCAGATTTGTTGGTTGGGTTTGGTTCGAGGCCAGTGTTTCCTGCAATGACGGGGGCTTGCGCTGCGATGGCGAGGTTGGACATAGCGGCGCGAAACTGTGGGTCAATGTCCTCGAACGGCGCGGGGGATTCGGGCCAGACGATGAGGTTGGTTGGGGTTGGTGCTGGGACTGCCTGGGGAGGATCGTTCGGTCGAATGAGATAAACAGCCTGGGTGTCGGTCAGCTCGGGAATTCCTAGAAGATATTTTTTCGATGGGTAGCGGCTAAGGTAGGAGAAAGAGTCCAGAAATTGCTCGGTTGTAGGCTGAGGGCCTTTGCTCGCAGCACCGACTTCAAGATTTTCTTGAACGAGAGTCGCCGTCGCGGTGGTGGGGCCGGACTTAGGGTTCGCAATGAGGCGGAGGCCGATGATGTAAACGACGACGATGACGACTCCACCGATGGTCAACGCCGGTCGTGTGAAGCGACGCTCGCGGAGGCGTATGCGAACCAGCCAGAGAGCGTTGACCAACGCGATGATAAACGAGAGTCCGTAGGCTCCTGTTATGGGCGCGAGACGGGTTAGTAGCGGGTTGTCGACCTGTGCGACGCCGAGCAGGTCCCAGGGCAGTCCGGTGATGCGGGCGCGGGCGAGTTCCACGGCGACCCAGGCGAACGGTACCAGCAGAAGAGTGGTTTGGCGTCCAAAGCGGTTGCGAAAGGCGGCAATCAAGGCTCCAAACAGGGCGTGATAGAGGCCAAGATAGAGGCTGAACAAGATTAGAATTCCGAACGCGATGGGTCGAGCCAGACCACCGTAGAGATACATGGTCTGGTAGATCCAGTAGCAGTTGCCCAGGTACCAGACAAAGCCACAAGCGTAGCTGATTGCGGCTCCCTGACCAATGGTAAGTAGGTTGCCCGTCCTGGTGTTATCGAGGAGAGCCCAGATCAGAGGAAGCAGGGCGATCCAGCAAAAGGCGGTTCGCCAGAGTGGCGTGGGACCCGCGATAGAAAAGGGCAGAACCTGGAGGATGCCGGACAGCACGGCCATAGCCCAAAGTCGCGGGGGAATTAGTCGCATCTCGTCTGAAGTCTAACATTGAGTCAGCAATTTCCAGTTAGTTTCGAGCTAGTGAGAGATACAATAGATCACGCATGGATTTCATCATTCATCTCGTTGCGAAGATTGTTGTGCCGCTCTTTTTCATCGGAATGGCTGGTTCCGCAGTTGTCATCGTGGTGAGTTTTGCAGAAGATTTGAAGGAGTTGCTGGGAGATGAAGATTAACTGTCAACGATGGAAGCAAGATCATGGTTTGTTCTTGCTGGCAGGTCTTGACAGTGGTTCACTCATGGTGGGGAGTGACTGGCGGAGTACCGGAGTTGTTCAGTATTGTCGCCGGCATGCGGGAATAAACAGCAAACCATAATGGCATCTAAAGAAACGATCACTAAGCCGCAATCGAACCGCGTCCGCCTGGTCGTGGCGTCGTCGGTGATGCTTACCTTTATCTCTTTCTGGCGAGCAGCGGCGATTGTGTTGAATGATCTGGGCTCTTCGGCGTTCTATGCAGGCGGCATCGCAGAAGAGGCTGTCGGTAAAGCCGCGCCTTGGTTCATCCTCGGCGTGATGCTGTTCAGCTTTGCAGTACGGGCAGTGTATGTCGAAAGCTGCAGCATGTTCACGCGCGGTGGCGTCTACCGGATCGTGAAGGAGGCGCTGGGCGGGACATTTGCAAAACTGAGTGTCTCGGCACTGATGTTCGATTACATCCTGACGGGGCCGATCTCAGGTGTGTCAGCCGGGCAATACATCGTCGGACTGATGAATGAGTTGTTGCGGCTCTTCGCTGCTCACCATTGGATCAGCGGATTAGTGATGCATCCGAGTGGAGTTACTCGCCAGCTTCCAGTCGACGGCACCTCAGCAGTAATTGCAAGCATGGTTACGGTCTATTTCTGGTGGCAGAATACTAAGGGAATTGAGGAGTCGAGCGACAAGGCTCTGAAGGTGATGAAGATCACAACTGTGATGGTTGTGATTCTGCTTTCGTGGGGATTCTTTTCGGCAATTCACACAGGCGCGCATCTGCCGCCTTGGCCTACGCCGGATAATCTCCACTTCAGTACAGACGCACTTGGGTTTCTGAAGCACACAGGTTTCATGCGATCGCTGGGACTGTTCGGCGTGCTGATGGCGTTTGGTCACTCGGTGCTGGCGATGAGCGGTGAAGAGTCCCTGGCGCAGGTAAACCGCGAGATCGAGCATCCAAAGCTGAAGAACCTGAAGCGTGCCGCGATCGTAATTGCGATCTATAGCTTCATCTTTACCGGCATCGGCACCCTGCTGGCGGTGATGCTGATCCCCGACTCGGTGCGGGTTCCGGTCTATCGCGACAATCTGATTGCCGGAATGGCGATGTACATGGTGGGACCGCTGGCGCTGCGGATCGGATTCCGGATATTTGTTGTTATCGTCGGCTTCCTGATTCTTGGTGGAGCAGTAAATACTGCCATCGTAGGTTCAACCGGCGTACTGATGCGTGTGGCCGAAGACGGTGTTTTGTCTGATTGGTTCCGCAAGCCTCAGCGCAAGTTCGGAACCAGTTATCGCATCGTGAACCTGGTCGCTGGACTACAGATGTTCACGATTTTAGTAACTCGCGGCAATGTCATCATGCTGGGAGAGGCGTACGCATTCGGCGTCATCTGGAGCTTCACTTTTAATGCCCTCGCGATGTTGGTGCTTGCGCTGGAAATATAAGGGAGAGCGCGGCTGGAAGGTTCCGCTCAATATTCGACTCGGTAAGACAGAAATACCACTTGGATTACTTTCAGTCTTTCTCGTTCTGCTCACGACAGCCATCGTCAATTTATTTACGAAGTCGGTAGCGACAGTAAGTGGAATTATCTTTGCGGCAGCATTCTTCGTGATCTTTTCGCTCTCGGAGAGAGACAATAAACGGCGTCACGATCTAACAACGCTTCAGATGAAAGAACATTTTCAACTCGAGCATCAAGATAATGTGGGACGCGAGGCGTTAGAGATACGTCCGGGTGCGGTCGTTGTAACTATGCGGGATTCTGCCGCTCCATTTGCGCTGAAGTGGGCGTTGACTCATACCAACACGGACGAACAAGATTTAGTCGTACTTGCAGCAAGGATGATGGGCGCCGGCGGTCCGGAGTATGTGGATGCTTCGGAGCAGTTATTCAGCGAGCATGAGCAGATGCTGTTTACCAAAGCGGTATCGGTAGCCGAAAGCTTCGGAAAGCACATTTCATTGCTGGTAGTTCCTGCCGGCGATATTTTTTCAGCTCTCGTGCAGACAGCTAACTCCCTCGATGCTGCAGCTGTGGTCTCCGGGCTTTCTACTAAGCTTACGGCGGAAGAGCAGGCTTACCATGTGGGTCAGGCATGGGAAGCACTTCCTGAACCGAAGAGGCAATTTACGTTTTATGTCGTCAAGCCGGACGGTGATTCGCTGAGCTTTCACATCGGGCCGCATGCGCCTACTATCGAACCGCACGAAGTACAACTCGTTCACCGTCTGTGGCTCAATCTGCGTCGTGCGCCAGATATGCAGGATTTGCATCATAGCGACATTCTGACCTATGCACTAACACGCATGGCAACCGAGTTTGCGCGAGATAAGCAGGGCACCCTCAGAGACCTGCAGAAGTGCATCGATGAATCTCATCATCGTCGCATGCTGGGAGGCTCTCGACACGAGGAGTTAGATGAAGCTGGCCCTGGTTATGCTATTCGGGCACCTCGTGCTGGAGCTAAGGTGGAGAATGATGAAGCTGCTTCGACTAAGACGAAGTAAGCCGTCCGACTTACATTTATTTGCATGATATTAGTGGCTTCTGTATCGTCGTACTGTGGCAAAAAGAGTTTGGTCTGTTCAAACTTGAGATCGAGCGACTAGTCCTACTCATGCCAAATGGAGGTAACACGTGGAAGTAAGCCGCATCATTTCCGAAATTGATGCCCAGATCTCAAAGCTACAGCAGGCACGTGCGCTGTTGGCTGGGACAACGGCACCGGCCGCTCGCACCGGCCCTGGCCGTCCGAAGGGCAGCAAGAATGCTGCCGCTGCAGCGCCGGCAACAAAATCGCCTCGCAAACGTAAGCTGAGTCCCGAGGGCCGGAAGCGTATTGCCGATGCAATGAAGAAACGTTGGGCCGAGCGACGGAAGCAAAGCTCGAAGGGCTAATTCCAGGATTCTGTAAGAAAAATATGGCGCCTCCAGTTTGGAGGCGCCATATTTTTTGTGGGTTGGATCTCGCTGACCTGTAGCCAGGCTATTTATCGAGTAATAATGACTTCGCGCAGACTATCTTTAGCGAGGAAAAACCGGTAATTGCTGAACTCGCTTAGCATATTCTCGATTTTGCGATTGTTAAAGACGTTAACGAGCGGATAATTCCCTGCGCGCTGCATCTCGACGACGTCAGTATCTGTGAGATGGTACCGGCAAAAAAAAGTGTCTGGGCTAGTTGTCTGATGGAAGAAAGCCAGCATCAGCCCTCCAGGCTGCAATACTTTGTGAATGCGAGATAACACAGGAGCGATCAAAGGTTCGGGCAAGTAGTCTGCTGTGTCCCAGAAGATCACGACGTCGAACATGCGACCGGAGAAGTTCAGATTGCTTTCGAGAAAACGATCGACATTGAAAGTAGGCTCTTCGCCCGCTTCCCCGGGAGTGAGCCACTCCGGTTTGGATGCTTCGTCTACTACGCTGGCCATATAGATGCTATGACCGAGGCTGGTGATGTAGTTGATGTTGGTGGATGAGGTAGGCCCAATGTCGAGGATGCGCAGAGAGTCCTGCGTTTGCAGGTGCTTCATCAGCTCCTTCCACCCGCTCGAATGACGGGGCACCCGCCCAGGGTCGTTTCCTCGTGGACTGCTCGTACTATCGCTACCGCCGAAAAGGCTGCGCATGAGCCCGCTGTTCCTTTCTGGTCTAAGCCTGTTGTTGAGAGAATAGAGGAGCAGCGCTTGCCTCTGCCGGTGCGGAGGTTGCTGGGGTGGCTGCAGAGGACTTTGGTAGTGCCTCGGAGGTGGCCTTGAGCTCAACGCGGCCCTTCAAAACTGCGCTCTCTTCGATGCAGAGTCTGCCGGCAAGAATGTCGCCACTCACAAACGCGGACTGACGCAGGTCGACGCGGCCTGCGGCCTGAACATTTCCAGTGAGATGACCAAAGATGACGACATCACGAACATTGATATCGGCTCGAACACGCGCGTTTGGTCCGATCGTCAAAAGACTATCCTTGAGGGTAATGGTTCCTTCGATATCTCCGTCGATGTAAAGGTCTTCATTGCCGGAGAGCTCTCCCTGGATGACTACCGACTTACCGATGACGGTGGAACCCTCTGCTGGTTTCATAAGTTTTTTGTTCTCCTTGCAGTCCTATGGACCGCATATGCGCCTTGCCCGAACTATACCCAAGCTAATCGCTAGAGGCAAACGAGCAAACATTAGACTTTACTTCAATAGTCTATGTAGGGCGCATAGAATGAGCGGATGAGAGGTGTGGGTTGGTAACAATTGCGGCAGGGGCTCGTGAATCGGTTTTGAGCGGTGCCTCGCGGTTTAGAGCGGTTCCAGCACAACGGAGATTATGGTCTCGCACTGTCATAGGGGCTATTCTGCTGTCGATCAGTATTACGAGCTTGCGTGCGGGTGCGCAGAGTGAGCCTACGACAAAAGATGTAGCCGGGCTGCTGTCGATCCCGCCACGCTCCTGGGTCGTCGATGCAGCAAAAAATGAGTTGATAGCGCTTCATCATACCGATTCCTATCTGCGGTATAGGACTCACACGATTAGTGAAAAGGGCGATGTGGTCCGCGACGTCATTGAAAGTAAGGATGGAACTGTGGCGCGCCTGATTATGAAAGATGGAAAGCCACTGACCGAAGAGCAGGACAAAAATGAGCGTCAACGCTTGAACGACATGATCGCGTCGCCGGCTGCCTATTTCAAGCACGTAAAGAATGGGGAGTCCCAGCAGAAACTGGCTGACACGATGGTGCCACTTATGCCCGATGCGGCGCTCTATAGCTACACTCCGGGGCAGCCTCAATCCGGCAAAAACGGCGGCGCATTGGAGATTGTGATCGACTACAAACCCAACCCTAAATTCAATCCACCAAGCACAGAGGCGGAGGCACTCACCGGACTTCAGGGAAGGATATGGATCGATGCGAAGACGCGTTATCTTGTCCGGATGGAGGGGACGATCGCACACGCAGTGAACTTTGGCTGGGGGATGCTGGCGCACATCTATCCAGGCGGCAAGCTATCGCTGAATCAGACCAGTGTCGGCGGCAGTCGATGGATATTCACTGAGTTTTCGATGCAGTTGAGTGTGAGAGCACTGATGGTTAAGACGCTGTCAGTCCGCACTAATTCAAGCTCCAGCAGCTACCAGGTGATCGGTCCGATGAGCTACCAGGATGCCATTCGTCTGATGCTGGATACACCGTTGCCAAAATGACAGAGCGTGTTTCAAGCGGTGACGCGAGCCTTCGCTTGGAGAGTGTGTCGGCGTACTGTGAGGGCATCGATGCGATCTCGCTGTACCTCAAAGCCGCGTCCGACGGCGGTGGGGACCACGATCTCGCCCTCGCTGCTGACTGTAACCGCGGGCTCAATGATGTCCTGAGACCAATAACGACTGGACGCGGAGACATCGCCAGGAAGCGAGAAGTTAGATAGCGACGACAAGGCTATGTTGTGAGAGCGGCCGATTCCCGTCTCCAACATGCCACCGCACCAGACGGGAATACCGCGCTCTTCGGCTACGTTATGCACAGCGATCGCTTCGCTGAAGCCACCCACACGGCCGACCTTGATGTTGATGATGCGGCAGGACTCCATGGCGATGGCGGCAAGGGCGTCACGGCGATTGCGGATGGATTCATCCAGGCAGACGGCGGTTTCCAGCCGCTTTTGCAGCAAGGAGTGAAAGTAAAAGTCATCCCACCAAAGAGGCTGTTCGATCATAAGCAGGTTGAAGCGGTCCCAGTCGGCGATGGCTTCCAAGTCTTTCATGCGATAAACGGAGTTGGCGTCACAGCTGAGGGTGATATCCGGCCAGCGTTTCCGTACTTCTTCGAAGATATTGGTGTCCCAACCGGGTTTGCATTTCAGTTTGATGCGCTGGTAGCCCGCAGCTAATTCGGCGGCGATCTTGTCCATCAGGTGTGCGGGCGAAGACTGAATACCGATCGATACTCCACATGGAATGACACTTCGAGTTCCCCCAAGAAGTTCGGCCAAGGAGACGCCCTTGACCTGAGCTTCCAAATCCCAGACAGCGTTCTCCAGCGCGGCCTTCGCCATACGATGACCGCGAACTTGTCCGAAGATTTTAGAGCAGCTTCCACCACGTTCGACATCAGCATCGAGTAGACGAGGGCCCAGCTCTGCTTCGGTGATGATCCAAGCGGTGTCGATGGTTTCGTCGCTGAAGTATGGATGCTCGCCGGCGACACATTCACCCCAGGCAGTCAAGCCTTCGGATTCGAGTTCGATCAGCAGAATGCGTCGGCCTGTGGTCATGCCGAAGCTGGTCTCGAAGGGATGAGCCAGCGGCATATTGATCTCGCGGAGGTGGATAGCATCAATGTTGAGCATTTGAAGTCCTGTCTTTCCGATCGTCCGAAGTTGCTGGATTATGGCGGATTGGCCGTCTTCGTTCCTGGGTGGATATCAGATATCTTTTACAAGATTGTCACTTACTGGCGGCTTCCGTCCAGTTACCGAGAAGAAAACTGCCATTCCCGTCAGCATCTCGCTCGTAGCCGATGACTGCAAGACCACGCTGAAAGGCCGATTCAAGCGCAATTCGATTGTTGCTCTGCAAGGTTTGCGCAAGGCTTCGCTGCTGAGCGTCCTGCTTCCACTGGTAGATGGTATGCGGGACGGTAATGCGTTCCACGATTTGCTGGGGTTGGGCTTCGCCGCGAAGCACACTCGCTACGCGACCTGAGCTCAACCACCACTCCGCGTATAGCCTATCCGTCGGAAGGCCTCCCTGCAATGGGGAAGAAGATGGGCCGTAGAAGTCGGGCTGGTAGCGGCGGACGATAGCGCCAAGCCGGTTGATGTTGAGGTGGGAGTTTCGGATCTCAAGCGGGTCAAAGGTCCACTCCATAAGATCGAAGCCGCGGGCGATAGCGTCGTCGCGCTGAGCGAGCTTGAGACGGCGGCCAATGCCCGCATTACGGTACTGCGGCAGTACAGCGAGCATGTGCGAGTGGAGATATGGGAGGCCGTCGCGGTAGCCAGGCAAAGACATGGCGAAGCCTATCAAGGTCCCGTGGTCGAAGGCGCCGATGACCTGGCCACCAATTCGCTGGGCGACTACAAAGACACGCCGTGGGATGACGTCGCCATCGCTATAGCCCCAAACTTCGAGCTGTAGGACGACACAGCGTTCAAAGTGTTCAAGACTGGTAAGGGGCTGAATCTGGATGTCGTTCTGCGAGCTTGCGTTCATGACGTTGTCGGTTCGTCTGCGGCCTTCGCCTGATTCCATAGTAGGTCTAACTCGGCTGGTGTGGATGCAGCCAAGGCGTCCTGGCCACCTGCGGCAGACTCGATGGCTGCGAAGCGCCGGCGGAACTTTGCGTTGGTAGCACGTAGAGCTGACTCAGGATCGACCTTCAAGTGCCGGGCGAGGTTGACGACGGTGAAGAGAATATCTCCCAGCTCCCCTTCGATTGCGGCTGTAGGACTGTGGCCTGAAGAGGGCGGGAGCTCTGCCTTCAGTTCTTCGATCTCCTCCTGGAGTTTGTCGAAGAGGCCATCTGAATTTGGCCAGTCAAAGCCGACTTTTGAGGCTCGGGAACCTAGTTTCGTGGCCTCCATCATTGCAGGCATGGAGCGGGGAACGTCGTCGAGCATCGAGTCCTGTTTACGTGTAGACGATTTCTTTTCGTTCTGTTTGATTTGCTCCCAGTTGCGCAGAACGGCGTTTGAGTCGGTCGCTTCAACGTCGGCGAAGATGTGGGGGTGGCGGCGAATGAGTTTGGCGTTCAGGTTGGAAGCGACGTCCTCGATAGAGAAGTATCCCGCCTCGGAGGCCATCTGGGCGTAGAAGAGGACTTGCAGGAGGAGGTCGCCGAGTTCGTCCTTTAGATCCGGCCACGCAGCGACGCTCGATCGCGTCGAAGACCTCGTAGGTCTCTTCGAGCGTATGCCTCTTGATGCTGTCGAAGGTTTGCTCGCGATCCCACGGGCAGCCGTTCGGAGCGCGCAGGCGAGCCATGATCGAAATGGACTCCGCGAGCGAGCCTATGCCTGGTTGGGCGGCGTTCGGATGCGATTTTTCAGTTGGGAGCTCAGCCATCCTTCAACTTTACCCGATACCATCAACTTCCCGGCATCCGTACTGATGAAGTATGCTTTGGTGCATATGGTGCCTGAGTCTGACTCGAATGCTAAGCCGGTACGACGACGAAGCGGTTGGTTTCTACTGCTTGTATTGCCTTACCTTGGGCTTTGTTTTCCGAAGATTTACGCCCGCTCGTTGCCGGTGCTGTGGGGCTTTCCCTTCTTCTATTGGTATCAATTTGCCTGGGTAATCGCGACCTCTGTCTTGCTGGCAATCGTATACAAAAAACTCAAACCCTAACCGCTACTTCGAGTCGGCGCGGACCGCGTTTCAAATCTTGCTGCTTTTGGGCAAAGAACAACGCGCCCAGGGATCGCGGCGCGTTGCGAGGAAGAGTTGGAAAGTTGAATGACGTGATCGCTACATCTGGCCGTTCGGACCGCTAGATGACGCCGTTGTCGGCTTATCTCCGCTCATATTTGTCATCAATTTAATGTCCACACGACGATTCTTTGCACGACCAGCCGCTGTGCTATCGCTTGCAACCTGCTGATCCTTGCCTATGCCGATCAGATAGAACTTGTGTGGTGGGATGTTGTACTTTGACGAAAGATAGTTGACGACCGCATCGGCGCGGCGTTGGCTCAGCTGATAGTTGTATGCTGCATCGCCTACAGAATCTGTGCCGCCGGTTACTTCGAGAATGTAACCACGCGTGCTGGTCAGGTTTGCGGCCAAGTCATCAAGCTCTTTTTTGTCCGAGGGCGTCAGAACGTACTTGTCGAAGCCGAAGGTGACGCTGACGTCAGAGAGCTGCTTGTAGTTGTCAAGATTGGCTACTACGCCACTTAGACTGTCTACGCGGTTGTACGCCTCCTGGGCCGAATGGTTGGCGGTATCGGCGGACTGCCCGGCCGCGAGTGCATGCTGGTCGGCTGTGTTGGCGGCACTCTGTGCGCCGGCAATGCCACTCTTTGCACGCTCGTCGGTGTCGACGATGTTACGGTGGTCGGCTGCGGTCTTAGTGTCCAGATCATTCGTCTGCTGAATGATTGGGGCGGTTTGCGACTTTACGTAATTTTTAGTCGAGCATCCGACCGTGAAGGTAAGCGCAAGAGCACTGGCGAAGGCAGCGGTACAGGCAGACTTCAACTTTTTATTCATATCTGTATAACTTGTCGTACTCATTGATTCACTCTCCAAGTTGTGGGCACTGCAACGGTAAATTGGATGCAATCGACAGGCCAAAACGTTTCTTCAAGACAACTGCCTTATTTGCTTATATTTACTCGGCAACAGTCGGCTACATTCGTGTGGGCACGATTGCACGCCGGGAACTTTTGATGTGGTTGCGCGTCAAATCTACTGAGCAAAGGTATGCACAGTTGACGACGCGGGTTCCGTCTACACTGAGACGCGAGCCTTAATATTGGCATGGATCTTCATCAGAAAATTCGAACACTCCCAACTCAGCCGGGCTGCTATCTCTATAAGAATGCTGAAGGAGAGGTTATCTACGTCGGCAAGGCGAAGAACCTCCGGGCACGGGTGCGTTCGTACTTTTTGGAAGCCTCCCAGGCAAACGCGAAGACCGGGTCGCTCATGCGTGAGGCCGTCGATGTGGAATACATCACGGTGGCAAACGAACATGAGGCTCTCGCGCTGGAAAACAATCTCATCAAACAGAAGAAGCCGCGCTTCAACATCCTTCTTCGTGATGACAAGACCTATCCGTACATCAAGCTGACGATGAATGACCGATATCCCAAGGTCTTTGTGACACGCAGGCTGCGCAAAGATGGAGGCGCCTACTTCGGTCCATATTTTCCGGGCAATCTGGCCTATCGGCTGGTCGACCTGATTCATCGCAGCTTTCTGATTCCAAGCTGCAAGGTCGATCTGTCGCGCTACCATCCGCGGGCTTGTCTGCAGTACTACATCAAGCGATGTCTTGGACCTTGCCTGGAGGGCCTGACAACGCCGGAGAGCTATAGAGAGACTATCCGCGATGTTCAACTTTTTCTCGAAGGTCGACCGAATGAACTAGAACAATCGTTGACGAAGCGCATGGAGACTGCGGCCGAGGCAGAGCAGTTCGAACTGGCGGCGCGGTTGCGGGATCAGATTGTTACCGTACATCAGATGCAGGATAAGCAACGCATAGCGACGACCGACAATGAGGACGCGGACGTCTTTGGCTATCACTACGAGAACGAGATGCTGGCGGTGAATCTCTTTCACATGCGCAGCGGCAAGATCGTGGACCGTCGCGATTTTTTCTGGGAGGATCTTCCGGAGTCGTTGTCGGATGCAGTGACCGAAGCTCTTGCCGAAGTGGACGAGTTGGAGGCTATGCCTCGCTATCGAGCCAGACCCTGCAGCGCCAGCGCCTGAGATCGGGGAAGGTGTTCCGGTTGTTCAACACTCGCCAGTGTCGGAGTTGGGAGGGGCATTCAGCCCGGCTGTGTTTTTTTCCGCATTGGTGAAGCAGCTTTATCTGGATCAGAGCTACGTGCCGCGATCGATCCTTACACCGGTTGAATTTGCCGATCGGGCGCTTCTGGCAGAGATTTTGACCGAGCGTACCGGTAAGCGCATCGAAATCCTTGCACCGCAGCGAGGTGAAAAACGTTCGCTGGTCGATCTCGTTTGCCAGAACGCGAAGCAGTCCTACGATCAGCGTTTTCGCGTGTTGCAGCCTGGGATGAAGGCTATTCAAGAGGCGTTGCAGGACGCGCTCACGCTGGAGGAGTTGCCGCGACGCATCGAGTGCTTCGACATCTCGCATATTCAGGGGGCTGAGACGGTTGCCTCCATGGTGGTGTGGGAGGATGGCGCGATGAAGAAGTCAGACTACCGCAAGTTTCAGGTGAAGACTGTCACTGGTGTTGACGACTTCGCCAGCATGCGCGAGGTAATTCAGCGTCGCTATAAGCGGCTACAGGAAGACAAGAAGCCATTCCCTTCCCTCATCCTGATTGATGGTGGTTTGGGTCAGTTGCATGCGGCTTACTCGGCGCTGGAAGAGATTGGCGTTACGCTGCAGCCACTAGCGTCGATCGCAAAGCGGGAGGAGATCATCTACGTGTATGGGCAGGAGAATGAGCCGGTTGTGCTGGATCGCCGCTCGCCGGTGCTTCACCTGATGCAGAAGATCCGCGACGAGAGCCATCGATTCGCTGTGACGTACCATCGCAAGCGGCGCCAGATGCGCGATCGCGATAGCGAACTGCTATCTATTCCTGGAGTTGGACCGAGGACGCGACAGCGATTGATTGAACACTTTGGAAGCGTTCGCGGAATCAAACAGGCTGGATCGGACGCGCTGACCGCAGTAGTGAACACAGCGACTGCCGAGCGCATTCGCAATTACTTTGAGGCTGAGGCCGCAGAGAAGTCGGTCCTCCCAGTACTGAATTAACTGCGAATAATGCTCGTCTAAAATTCGCTACTACTCTTTGACGTCGGGACGGCACCGCCAGCTTTGAATGTATTGCACGCAGAGATGGTTCCCTCCTGCAATCCACGTTTGAACCAGCCAACACGTTGCGCCGAGCTGCCATGGGTAAAGCTCTCAGGGCTCACCGTTCCGCGCTGCATTTTTTGGATGTGATCGTCGCCTACGGACGCGGCCGCTTGCATGCCAGCCTCGATATCTGCGTCATGAATGATATTGCGCTGCGCAGTGCTATGCGCCCATACGCCGGCGAGGCAATCTGCCTGGAGCTCAAGATCGACGGAGAGGCGATTACGTTGTGAAGGGTTTTGCGCCGATAGATTTTGTACCTGCGCTTCGATCCCTAAGAGATCCTGCACATGATGGCCGAGTTCATGAGCCACTACATACGCTTGAGCAAAGTCTGCATTTGTGCCTCCGAGACGGCGGAGTTCATTCCAGAAACTCAGATCGATGTAGACCTTCTCGTCTGCCGGACAGTAAAAAGGACCTGTCTGCGACTGCGCGACGCCGCAACCTGATCGGGTGTAATCACGAAAGAGAACCAGCTTCGAGCGCTGGTAGTTTTTCCCGGTTTGCTGCGGCAAAAGTGTGGTCCAGGTCTTCTGAACGTCGTCGAGCGTCCACGAGACAAGCTGAGCGGCACGATCTTCCTGAGGTGAGACGGCCCGGGGGCCAGAGGGTGCCATGCTCTGCGATGTCTGGGAAGGGGCCGCGCTGTGACCGGAGAGGTAGCTGCCAATGTAATTTCTTCCAGTTACCAAGCTGATGATCAGTAAGAACAGAAAGCCGACGATGCCGAGACCTCCGCCGCTAAAGCCGCCGCCACCTCCAGAGGAGCCACGTCGGTCCTCGATGTCGCCACTTAGTCCGCCAGGCGTCCAATCCATAGTTTGCTCCTGTGATTGCGTCTCTATCTTATAAGCGCAATGCAGTATCTCTTGCCAATATGACACAGGATTTCACGTTTTTATCGTCTCAAACATTGCTCTTCCCCTATGTGTATAGCTAATCGGCAGCAATCGGCAGAGATTGTCGTGATGTGAGCGGTCTTATGTAGTTGCGGAGTAGCGGCGAAGTTGTGCTACTCTCCGTGAACCGATGCCGGAATCACAGACTGAACTGCCACGCGTTCTGAACGCATCCCACGCAACGTCTATCGTTGTAGGCATCATTATCGGCAGCGGCATCTTTCTGGTGCCGCGCGAGATGATGGCCGCTGTCGGCTCTTCGAGAACCGTCTATGCGGTGTGGATCGTCGGCGGTCTACTTTCTCTATTTGGCGCAATGACCTATGCGGAGATTGCTGCGGCACGCCCACGATACGGTGGCGAGTATGCGTTTCTGCGCGAGGCATACGGCGATCTTGCTGGCTTCCTCTATATGTGGACGCAAATTACAGTTGCCAAACCCGCGTCTCTGGCGACCATTGCCGCCGGCCTGGCGCGTGTCCTTGGGACTTTCGCGATCTTCAGTTCATTCGCACGACCCGCCTTTTTCCATCTGTTCTGGGGACAGATCTTTGCGATTGCGATGACCTGGCTGATCGCCGGGCTCAATATCGTTGGGACACGTAAGTCCGCCAATGTCCAGCTTCTGCTGACATGGCTAAAGGGTCTCCTAATTCTAGTGATAGCGGGTTTCTGCTTCGGAGCTGCGGGGAGTCATGGCTCGTGGAACAACTTTGCAACTGATTTCACAGGCGCACGCGGCGGTTTTTCCGGCTTCATGATCGCGCTGGTTGCAGCCTTATGGGCATATGACGGCTGGAGCGACGTGGTGACCATGGCCGGAGAGGTGCAACGTCCGCAACGCAGCATGCCGCTTGCTCTGGTGGGAGGAGTCGCGATTGTGGGCGCACTCTATATGCTGACCAACGCGGCCATCCAATACGTCTTGCCCGCAACAGTAATCGCCACTTCGGAGCGCCCCGCCGCAGATGCGATGCGGCTGGTTGCAGGACAGTGGGGAGCGACGCTCGTCTCGCTCGGCATGGCTATCAGTATTGGGGCTACATTCGTCGGCTCGTCGCTTTCAGGAGCGCGGGTTCCATTCGCAGCCGCTCGCGATGGGCTATTTTTCAGGCAACTCGCGTATGTTCATCCGCGATTTCAAACGCCATCGACGGCACTGATCCTTCAAGCCGTCCTGAGTACCCTGTTGCTGCTTGCGATCGGTAGGTTTCAGGCACTTTTTTCGCTGGCCATCTTTGGCGAGTGGCTCTTCTATGCCCTGACCGCCAGCACGATCTTCGTCTTCCGTCATCGCGAGCGGAATGCTTTGCGACCGTACAGCATCTGGGGCTACCCAGTGCTGCCTGCTCTATTCATCCTTGCGGCGGCGGTCTTATTGGTCTTTTCCTTCGCTGACCAGCCACGGAATTCCCTCGTCGGAACGGGCATTATTCTGCTGGGAATTCCGCTGCATCTATTGCTTCGACGGAGACGGCGCAGTCCGATTGCCTAATTACGGTTCTCGATGACCCGCTCATAGACTCGAACGTACTCGCCAGCCGGCTTGTCCCAGGAGAAGTCCTGCGCCATGCCGCGCTCCATCATCGCCTTCCACTCTTCCTTGTTTCGGAAGGTGCCAAGGGCGCGTTGTAGCGCGTCGAGCAGGTCACACTGAGTTGTAGCCCCAGAACTTGAAGCCATTGCCGCCGCCTGATGGCTGCTCGTCGATCGTGTCTTCGAGACCCCCAGTCGCGCGCACGACAGGAATCGTGCCGTACCTCAGGCTGTACATCTGGTTCAAGCCGCTGGGTTCGTAGCGCGACGGCATCAGGAAGATGTCGGCGCCCGCTTCGATCTTGTGCGCCATGACATTGTCGTACTTCACCTGCACGCGCACCTTGTCGGGATAGCGAGCGGCAATCTCGGTCAAGAGGCGCTCGTAGTACTCTTCGCCGGTGCCGAGCATCACCAGCACCATGTCCTCCTTCACCAGCCGATCCATGATGCTCGACGATGAAGTCGAAGCCCTTCTGCGTGGCGAAGCGCGAGACGACGCCGATGACGGCGGTCTCATCGCCGACTCCTTCCAAGCCGATACGCGTGCAGCAGATCTCGACGGCACTCTTTCTTGCCGGCCAGGTTTTCGGCTGTAGTAGTGCGCGGCGATGTGGGGGTCGGTGGCTGGATTCCACTCGTCGTAGTCAACGCCGTTCAGGATGCCGAAGAGGTCGCCGCTGCGTTGCCGCAAGACGCCTTCCAGCCCATTGCCGAACTCGGCCGTCTGGATCTCCTCGGCATACTTGCGGCTCACGGTCGTGATCGCGTCGGCGTATACGATGCCGCCCTTCAAGGAAATTGACCGTGTCGTAGTGTTCAGCTTCTCGAGAGTGAACATGTCCCACGGCAGCAGCAGCGTTTCGATGGTGTCGGGCGGAAACCAGCCCTGGATAGCCCGCGTTGTGGATGGTCAGCACAGCCGGCACCTTGCGAAGCACGGATCGAAGTAGTAGACGGAACGCAGCATGACGGGAACCATCGCCGCCTGCCAGTCGTGCGCATGGAAGACATCGGGCACGCCGAGCATCTTGTCGCCTCGATGACTGCGCGGCTGAACAGACCGAAGCGCTCCGCGTTGTCGGGATCGCCGCCGGGGCGTGGCGTAGAAGCTCTCGCGGTCGAACATCTCCGGCGCAATCGACGAAGTAGATCTGCACGCCATCCGTTACGCCGCCGTCCAGAATGCGCACGAAGCGGTTATAGATGGGAAACGGGATGGTCACGCTGGGCAGGACCACAGTTGGCAGGTGGGGACAGCTTCGCAACCTGGCGGTAGTACGGAATAAAGACGCTGGTGCGATGGCCCAGTTTAGCCAGGCCTTCGGGAGAGCAGCGCACTACATCCGCCAGCCCGCCTGTCTTGGCCCAGGGCGCACACTCCGATGCTGCAAAAACGATATGCATACTGTCGTCCTTTATCTTTCCAGACCAAACCGTTAGTCTATACGAAGAGCACATGAAGAATCAGCAAACATTGGATGCAGACGAAGCGTAAGCCGAAGCTGGGGCAGAATTTTCTAGTTGACGACTCCGCCCGCCATGCCATCGTGGACGCTCTTGGCGATCTTGGCAAGCGCACCGTCATCGAGATCGGCCCTGGCCATGGCGCCATCACCGACACTCCTCGCTCGACGCTGCCGCAAGCTGGTCGCGCTCGAACTCGACCGGGCGCTGGCGGCAGAGCTGACCTTTCGTTTTCGCGATCAGCCACAGGTACAAATCGTCGAAGTCGATGTTCTCGAAGACCGATCTTCGAGCGCTCATTGCCCGAAGGAGAGACGGCCGATGTTATCGGCAATCTGCCGTACTACATCACCTCGGACATTCTGCTGCAGCTCTTTGCGCGGGTAGCGCCGGTTGATTGCTCGGGCAGTGCTCATGATGCAGCGCGAAGTCGCCGATCGCGTCGCCGCTGAGCCTGGAGTTCGCGACTACGGCTTGCTCTCCGCCACCGCGCAGATGAATGCGCAGGTCGACCACCTCTTTACGCTGCCGCCGTCCGCGTTTTCTCCGCCGCCGGAGGTCTACTCCACTGTTTTGCGGCTGCACTTCGCGCCGCGATTTACAGAGTTGGGTGTCGATCCGGATGGGTTCGACAATTTCTTGAAGCGATGCTTCGCGCAAAAGCGCAAGACCCTGCAAAACAACCTTCGCGCCGCAGGATACTCTGCTGAACAGCTCATCGAGGCATGGCCTGAAAACATCCCTGTACAGGCCCGTGCCGAATCGTTAGCGTTAGAGCCGATGGCTGAACTCTATCGTTCCTTATTGGACATCGATCTGCGAGCGGGGAACGCGTCAAAGTAGCGCTTGCAATTCGATTTCTATATCAGGACTTCTAATGATTTTCCGCGGCGGACTGCTCCAGCATCTTTGAGGCCTTCAGTCGCACGCGCTGAATGAGTGCAGTGTCATCGGCAATTGAAGCCAGGGTTGGCGAGATTGTACCCAACTCTAACGCACGTCCCTCCTGCACTTCCTGCGAAAGGTTGGCCATCTCTGCGTCGAGACCGAGCCGGTCGTAGCGATGCAGAAACTCCAGCTTTCGACCTTCATCCATTGTGTAAGCGATCGCCAAGAATGTATTGGTCAGCGTATCGACATTCTTGTTCTCGGAGTAGTTGTACGTGCACGTTCCCGACCCGTCGGATCCTGAGTACGTCAAAATTTTCTTACCGGTGTCTGCTATATTCTTCGCCTTTGAAGCACATTCAATATCGAAATGGTTCAGCGACCGTGCTCCTTTGAAGATCTTTGCGACAGTGCCGGGAGTCAGCTTGATCGGGCGATCAATGTGCTGTGCCGCCTGCCCCCGGTTTGATGTTTGCGTAGCAGCCATCTCCGCCTGATCTGCCTGGTAAGTCCCAGAGCCGTCCTCTTGAATGCGAAGTTTGAAGTGCGGAACCTCAAGGCCTGGACGATCAAACTGAAAAGTGACCTCAGCTACGGTCGACTTCGAATCAGTCTTGGGCGTGTCGACCGCCTGGCTCGCAGATGCAAGACCAGAACAGGTCAGTAGAAGAATGCCAAATGCCGCCCGTACCGTTGCACTCATCGACGAGCGTCCTGGAGTTCAAGAGTCTGTGCAGTGTGGATATGGCAGATCGCAATTGCGAGCGCATCCGCAGCATCAGGCGAGTCGAAGGCATTTTCGTTGTTGAGCAGACGCCTCACCATAAACTGAACTTGTTCCTTTGCCGCTAATCCGTAACCAACGACAGAACTTTTGATGGACAACGGCGCATACTCAGCTACTGGCAGACCGCAGGTTGCAGCAGCCAGCATCGCTACGCCACGCACTTGTCCAAGCTTCAACGCGGACTTTGCATTCGCTGAAAAAAAGACCTCCTCGATCGCGACAATCTCGGGTTGATGCAGGGTGATCAGAGCAATCAGTTCCGCATATACCTGGGCAAGACGTTGCGGCGTCTTCTCTTTTTTGTTTAGCCGGATCGTTCCTGCGGCAAGATGTACCAGACGCGGCATGCGGGCGTCGCAGTCCACCTCTACCACACCGTAGCCTGTGAACTCCGTCCCACAATCGATGCCGAATACGCGCATGGGCGAAGTTTACTGCATCCCGAGCCGCGTGTCGGACTATCGAGATTGAGTCAGCCGAAGAACGGGTACAACTAGCGGGAGATCCCTTCCAGCGGCGAACTCGCTGTGGCGTAGAGCTTGCGCGGCATTCGTGCCCGCCAGAAATGCCTGCCGACCCGCCAGTACAGCATGCTGCATCGCTTCGGCCATCAGCAATGGATCGTTTGCCGCGGCAATCGCAGTGTTCATCAGCACGGCGTCGAAGCCCAGCTCCATCGCGAGCGCAGCGTCCGAGGCCGTTCCCACCCCGGCATCGACGATCAGCGGGACCTCCGTGATCAGCTCACGCAGGATACGCAGATTCGCAGTATTCTGCAGGCCCAAGCCCGCTGCCGATGGGCGCACCAAGCGGCATTACCGCCGCCGCGCCCGCATCGATCAGCCGCTTTGCAAAGACAATGTCGTCAGAGGTATACGGCAGAACGGTGAAGCCTTCCTTTACCAGAACGCGGGTCGCTTCGAGCGTTGCTTGAATGTCCGGATAGAGAGTCTGCTGATCGCCGATGACCTCGATCTTCACCCAGTCCGAGAGTCCGACCTCGCGCCCAAGTCGCGCCGCGCGAATCGCCTCATCGGCGGTGTAGCAGCCGGCGGTATTTGGCAGCAGGAAGTAACGCTGGGATCGATGAAGTCCAGCAGCGACTCGCTCGACCGGTCCAGGTTGACGCGGCGTACGGCAACCGTCACCATCTCCGCGCCCGAGGCTTCGATAGCAGCCTGGGTCTCCGCGCCGTCTTTATACTTTCCTGTTCCGACAATCAGCCGCGACTGAAAGGCTCGTCCCGCAATGACCAGAGGTTTCATGATTTATATCCTACCGTTAGGATGCGCAGCTAAAACGCAAACGGCCCGCACTCTAAGAAGAGCAGCGAGCCGTCTGGCGGTGAACTGTTGAGATTGACCTGAGGCGTCCATACTCGGACTTGGCCTCGGCGTAGGACTTTCGACTACAAAGACCGCCAGGACTAGAGCATGGACGCTCTAAGCCTCAGTCACCTCACGTTGCGTTGAACTACATGTACTGTCAATTTTCATAGGCTGGACCATCCTCCTTTCCCGTGTAAAAGCAGATTACTCCCGACTGAGGCTGCAGGCAAGTTGCTTCTGAACGGGAGCTTCGGGACATCTGCAATGATGCTTTGGGCATCGAACCGGTGATTGCGATCACCGCTCGAAAGAAGGTATCAACTACATGAAGCCCGCAACCATTATCGGAATACTTCTCATCATCCTTGGCATCGTCGGATACGCGACCGGCGGAATCTCTTTCACTCACGAAAAGAAGGTTGTCGATGCAGGTCCTTTACAGATCTCACATAAAACTCAGGACACACTTCCACTATCACCAATTCTTAGCACTGTTTCACTGATCGCCGGTATTGGCCTGGTAGTGGTTGGGGCTAGGGCGAAGTAGGAGCTTATCGAGCTAACCGCTTGGCTGTGTAGTCAGCTATTGAAAGCCTCATTTGAGGTAGGCACGAACGAGGTCGATCAGATCTTCTCCCAGCTCTGGCGTGAGAGGAGCGTGCCCATCCTTCAGCAGATGCAGCCTGATATGGTCCTCGAGTACTTCGGCCATCAACCCGTTGATTCCTCCGCGCGCAGCTGCCAGGAGCATCAGTAGATCAGCACAATCATGATCGTCAGATGCGAGCGTGCGTTCGGCGCTATCGATCTGTCCGCGAATTCGCTTCACTCTGTTGAGTAATTTGATCTGAGCTGTTTTCGTATGTGACATATCTGCTTGCCCCAAATTATACCCTACTGGGGTATGGTACGATAAAAAACCAGCACCCCTGAGTTCACGCAATCTTCCGCCTGAGACGTCTTCGATTTCGGTTCAAGTTTGCAGTCTATTCACCTAAAACCCTGAAGATTGAAGTTCAATGATGAGAAATTCATACTGGAAACGCCTGATAGCCGGCGTATGCGTGATGCTGCTGCAAGGAGCTTTTGCGGCCACAGCACAAGTACAACCCGTTGAACACTCGGCACAGGTCGTAGAACCGGACGCGCCAACACCATCAGCCGACGCAGATGATGCGGCACCAACCATGTTTCCTCACTGGGAGAGTTCGCGCTTTCTCATCGCCGGGCAAGCCAATATAGTTTTTCAGTCGGATGGGCCGTTCCATTCACCTTACGAAGGCACCAACAGCTTCATTGGCCGCGGCGAATACAAGACTTCCCTGCTCGGCACGCTATATCTAGGGGCACAGCTGCGGCGCGATCCTCGGACTGAAACCGACGCTATTTTCAATCTTGAATCGGCTGGCGGGCGCGGCCTTAGCGAGGCGCTAGGACTTGCCGGCTTCACAAATCTCGACGTTGTTCGTAATCCAAATCTCGGGTCGGTGCCCTACATGGCCAGAGCGCAGCTCCATCAGACCATCGGATTCACCGACACGATGGTTAAAAGCACTCGTACGCCGTTTTCCCTTGCGACCGAGGTGCCCGAGCGCCGCCTGGAGTTTTATGTGGGCAAGATGAGCCTGCCGGACTACCTCGACATCAACGACATCGGCAGTGATAGCCACCTTCAGTTTCTCAACTGGACCGTCGACAACAATGGCGCATGGGACTATGCCGCCGACACTCGTGGTTACACCTACGCTGTCGTCACCGAGTACGACGACAAGGTGTGGTCCGCCAGGTATGCTCTGGCGTTGATGCCTACGGTTGCCAACGGCATCGATCTCGTCTGGGATCTGCGCCAGGCCAGTGGGCAGAACTGGGAGTTCGAGCTCCGCAAACCATTTCTAGGCAAGCTGCTGTCTTCGGATCGCAAGGGCGTCGTTCGCGTCCTGAGCTATGTCAATCATGCGCACATGGGTCTCTATCGAGACGCCGTCAACGCCTACCTGTCCGGGGAAGATCCGACACCAGAGATTACCAAGCATGAGAAGTATGGCGCGGTGAAATACGGCTTCGGCCTGAATGCCGAGCAGGAGCTAACCCAATACCTGCGAGTCTTTACCCGTCTCGGCTGGAACGAAGGCCAGCACGAGTCCTATGCCTATACGGAAGTCGATCAGACGGTGGAGTTCGGCGGTGATTATTCCGGCCGTGCGTGGTCTCGCCCAAACGACAAGGTCGGACTGACCTTCGTTTCGAACGCCATCAAAAGCGACCATCAGGAATACCTCAGGTTAGGCGGTCTCGGGTTCCTGCTTGGCGATGGAAAGCTGAACTATGCGCGAGAGGACATCCTCGAGAGCTACTACAACCTGCATGCATGGCGTGGAATCTACTACGCGTTCGATCTGCAGTTCGTCGATCATCCTGGTTACAACAAAGATCGCGGGCCCGCACTGGTCGAAACTGTCCGCATGCACGTCGACTTCTAGGTGCCACCCCCACCTACACTCTTTCGTGTAAAGTCTTCCGTCGAAAAGGCTTAGGTCCAGACTTCCCATCTTAGGCCGTACAGGGGTCTCGGCGGCGAAACCGTATACTCTACTCGTGGGCAGCCTCGGCATCTTCCAACTCTTCGCTTTTGTGATCGGGCTCCTCTTCGGCAGCTTCCTCAACGTCTGCATCTCGCGCATACCGCATAGAGAATCCGTAGTCCGTCCGCGCTCGCGCTGCCCTCAATGCGGGGCTGCGATTCGCTGGTACGACAACATTCCCTTGCTGAGCTGGATCTTGCTTCGCGGCCGTTGCAGAGACTGCAATCAGGCGATTCCCTGGCGATATCCGCTGGTTGAGCTCGCGACTGGGCTTTGGTTCGCCGTCGTCTTTTTTGAGGTTTCGTCTATCTCCTTTACCAGCACCTATGTGCCTCTTTCGGCGGAGTGGTGGGCTATTCATCTTCTGACTGGCCTTGGACTACTCATTCTTGGTTTTTTGCTCATCGGCCTAATGGTGATGGATTGGCAGACCATGATTCTGCCGGACTCGTTCACGATCGGCGGCATCGCTATTGCTCTCTTCCTCGTTTGCACTCAAGCGATCTTCCTCGGGCCGAATGAAGATGAAGTTGTTTTGACAAAACATCACATTCAGCTCACCAGTCCGGGCGGCGTGGTCGATCACGGCAATCTCTTTCTGACAGGGCCGGAGAGCCTCATCTTCGGCCGAATCGCATCCATCTGCGGAGCAGCGCTTGTACTCCTGTTGATTCGCTGGCTTTATAAAGCGGCTCGCCATCGCGAAGGGATGGGCCTGGGGGACGTCAAACTGCTCGCCATGATCGCTGCCTTCCTCGGTTTCTGGCCGGCGATTCTCTCGCTCTTTATCGGAACACTCGTCGCAGCCGTCTACGGCATCGCGCTTCTAACGCAGGGGAAAGCTGGGGTGGCCTCGAAACTTGCCTTCGGCAGCTTTCTTTGCATTGGCGGATTGATAGCTGCGCAGTACGGTAATCGCCTGATCAATATGTACATAGCATTACTTCGATAGCCGCACAGCAGCGCGACAATCGCTTGACACTTGCCACCCGCAATCTTAGAGTCGAAGATGGCCATGCACAGTTACCCATACATTTGGAACTACCTCCCACTCGTGCTGCAGATTCTGGTCGCCATTGGACTCGCGGTCGGCATGGTGGGTGCGTCATTTCTCATCGGCAAACATAAAAATTCACGCACGAAATCGGGACCTTACGAGTGCGGCATGGATCCCATCGGCGATGCTCGTGGTCGCTTCACAGTACGCTTCTATATGGTCGCGATGCTGTTCATCCTGTTTGATGTCGAAGCTGTTTTCATGCTCCCCTGGGCCGTGATCTTCCGCCGTCTGCCCGGCATCACTGGCTCTCGCATGTTTGGCTTTTACGAGATGCTCGTCTATCTCGGTTTTGTTGCCGTTGGCCTCTTCTACGTATGGAAGAAGGGCATTCTGAACTGGGCGGAAGATAAAGGTGACCTCTAATGTACGACCCGTCCTCCGCCATCAAAGGCAAGCAAGCGGTCCTCGAAGCGCTTCCTGAGAACGCAGCGGTCAAGGCGCTCGGCGAACTGGCCACAGATGCCAAATTTGATCGCGCTGAGCTGACCATCACGGTGGCTCGCGAAGACATTATCGCTGCTGCGAAAGCCGCGCAAAAGGCCGGTTATAACTTTCTCGAAGATGTCACCGCTGTTGACTGGTTCCCCTCCGAGCCGCGGTTTCAGATCACGTACCACATTCTTTCGCACTCCCTGAAAGAACGCCTGCGCCTCGCCGTTCGTCTCGATAATGACTCCGCCTCTCTTGACAGCATTACTTCGGTGTGGCCCTCCGCCAACTTCTATGAACGCGAAGTCTTCGATCTCTTCGGCGTTCACTTTGGAGGTCATCCGAATCTGCGCCGCATTATGATGCCCGAGGATTGGAAGGGGCATCCCCTACGCAAGGACTATCCCGTGGAGGGCTACCGCTAATGACTCCCCCAGTTGAAGAAATCACCGGTGCTGCTGCAATTGATCCAGGCATTGACGATTTAATCGCAAATTCTGCCCGCAATCGTCAGAACCCTCCATCCCAGGATCAGACGATGATCATTAACATGGGACCTCAGCATCCTTCGACCCATGGGGTGCTGCGTCTTGTTATCGAGGTCGATGGCGAAACCATAGTCGGGCTGGCTCCGGACATCGGCTATCTTCATACCGGCATTGAAAAGACGTGCGAGGCGAAGTTCTACCAACAGGTGGTCCCTCTTACTGACCGTATCGACTATCTCTGCCCCATGACCAACAACCTTGCCTACTGCCTCGCAGTGGAGAAGTTGCTGGGCCTGGAGATCCCTGAGCGTGCGCAGTATCTTCGCGTTCTCTTCAACGAACTCACCCGTATCCAGTCGCACTTGGTCTGGCTTGGCACGCATGCCATGGACATCGGCGCGCTCACTGTCTTCCTGTACTGCTTCCGCGAGCGCGAAGAGTTGCTGCGCATCTTCGAAGCGGTAGCCGGACAGCGCATGATGACCAGTTATGTCCGCGTCGGGGGCCTTAGCCTCGAACCACCGCGTGACATCTACGACAAGATTCGCACCTTCCTCAAAAACTTTCCCGCACATGTCGAGGAGTACGAAGGTCTGCTGCAGACGAACCCCATCTGGATGAACCGCCTCAAGGGTGTAGGCTACCTTTCGCCAGAAGATGCGATTGCGTTGGGTGTTACCGGTCCGCCGCTGCGGGCCTCGGGAGTTGACTTTGATGTTCGCCGCGACATGCCGTACTCGGGCTACGAAAAGTTCCAGTTCAATGTGCCGGTTTCGGATGTTGGCGACGTGTGGGCACGATACATCGTACGGATGCAGGAGTTCCGCGAGTCGGTGAAGATCTGCCTGCAGGCGCTTGATGGCCTTCCCGAAGGGCACATCGTTGCGGACGCGCCGAAGATCATCCTCCCGAATCGCGAGCAGATGAAGACACAGATGGAATCCCTCATCCATCACTTCAAGATTGTGACCGAAGGCTTTGGTGTACCGGCAGGCGAGGCTACCAGCTCCGTAGAAGCTCCTCACGGCATGATGAACTATTATGTGGTCTCCGACGGTACCGCCAAGCCCTACCGTGTCCACATGCGAAACCCGGGATTTGCAACACTGCAAGCGCTGGAAACTATGTGCAAGGGACGTCTCCTCGCCGATGTCGTTGCCGTCATCGGATCGATCGACATCGTGCTCGGCGAAATTGACCGCTAACCTCTGATGCTCGATGCGCGCCTCAGAGCTGAACTTTGGACTTCGTGGGCATCGCTGCTTCGGTCTTATGCCGCGGCCCACGGATTAAATAGCCGGCATCACGCAGTTGTCGAAGTCGGCGCAGAAGAGATTACGCTCCGGGTCGCCACCCGCTGGCTTCGCTTTAGCCACGATGCGCTGGAATTTAGTGATGGAAGCCGCTCTGCTTTCAACATGCAGGAAGATGGAACGGTTAAACTGAATGGTGTCACCGAAGAGATGGACCTTGCCGCCGAACGGCTGGCGCGGGAGATGATGCAGAGTGAGTGAACTAGCCAATACGATCTTTTCGCCGGAGCTGGCCGCACGCTTCGACAAACTCGTCACCATCTATCCGCTTAGGCGGTCGGCGCTCGTCCCCATGCTGCTGTACGCACAGGACGAGGTCGGGTACGTCTCTGACGCCGTGATCGCCGAGATCGCACAACGAATCGGCATTCTTGAATTGGACGTTCGTAACGTGCTTTCGTACTACTCCATGTTGCGCACCAAGCCCGCAGGTAAGTACAACGTGCAGGTCTGCACAAACATCTCTTGCATGCTGCGCGGCGGGTACGAGATTCTCGACCATTGCAAACATAAGCTGGGGATTGGGCATAAAGGGGTTACCTCGGATGGCGTCTTCTCTTTGGAAGAGGTCGAGTGCATCGGCGCATGTTGCTGGGCGCCGGCCATTCAGATCAACTACGACTTTCACGACGACCTCACCACGGAAAAAGTTGATGTGCTCTTCCAGATGTATCGCGACGGACAGGGAAAGGACGTGAAGTAATGCCAGCACTCGTCTCTCATCCCGATGAAGTAAAAGTGGTCTCGCGCCGATTCGGCATGGGCGCGGCCGATATCGAAAAATATATTGAACTTGACGGATATAAGGCTGTTCAGCAGGCCATCGCAGAAGGTCCCGACTGGATCATCAACCAGATGAAGGCCTCCGGTCTGCGCGGCCGTGGGGGAGCAGGATTTCCCACGGGAATGAAGTGGTCTTTTGTTCCCAAGCAAGCTGAGAAGCCGAAGTACGTCCTGGTCAACGGCGACGAATCAGAGCCCGGCACCTGCAAGGATCACGTTATCTTCCTGCACGATCCGCACGCTGTCATCGAAGGCACCATGATCGCCGGTCTCGCCATCGGGTCCAAGCTGGGCTTCATCTATCTGCGGGGCGAATATCGCTACCTGTTGAAGATCGTTGAAAAGGCTGTCGCGGACGCTTACGCCAAGGGGTTCCTTGGGAAGAACATCTTTGGGACCGGGGTGGACTTCGACGTCATCACGCAGACAGGCGCAGGCGCCTACGAGGTTGGTGAAGAGTCGGCGTTGATGGAGTCGCTCGAGGGCAAGCGTGGCGTGCCACGCATCAAGCCTCCCTTCCCTGCGGTTGTCGGGCTCTACGGCGGGCCAACCGTTATCAATAATGCCGAGACTATTGCGAATGCACCACACATTCTTTTGATGGGTGGCGAGGCCTATGCGAAGCTTGGCAGCGAGCGCAACGGCGGAACGCGGCTCTTCGGCATCAGCGGCCACGTTGAGCGTCCGGGTGTCTACGAATTACCCATGGGCTACAACCTCAAGCGGGCAATCTACGAGGTCGCCGGTGGTATCAAGGACGGCAAAAAACTGAAGGCAGTCGTTCCCGGCGGCTCGAGCTGCCCGGTTATGTTGCCGGAAGAGATCGATGTGGGCCTCGACTTCGACCAGATGGGCAAGGCCGGAACGATGCTTGGCTCGGGTGGGATCGTTGTGCTCGACGAGACCGTGTCTATTGTCGAATTCGCTCTTCGTACGATTGCTTTTTATCAGCACGAATCGTGCGGCTGGTGCATCCCCTGCCGCGAGGGCACAGACTGGATCAAGAAGACTCTTACCCGCGTCTATAACGGCGGCGGCAATAAGAAAGACGTAGACAACGTTCAATACCTGGCGGAGAACATGCTAGGCCGTACTTTCTGTCCGCTTGGCGACGCGGCTGCGATGCCTACCATCGCTTTTGTTAAGAAGTTCCGTAAAGAGTTTGAAGACTATATTGAAGGCCACAAGGCCGGGACCCCTATCATCACCGTTGAACAGCTGGTTGGAGCACATTAAGCCATGGCAGACGTAACCTTTACCGTAGACGGCAACAAACTCACCGCCCCGGCAGGCACTCTTCTGCTCGAAGCTTGCAAGTCCGCCGGTATTGAGATCCCCGCCTTCTGCTACTATCCTGGCCTTTCGCTCCAGGCCGCCTGCCGCATGTGCGTCGTTCGCGTCGAGAAGATGCCCAAGCTTCAGACCGCATGTACAACGCCGGTCACGGAGGGCATGGTCGTTCAGACTGAAGCACCTGAGATTGTTCAGGCTCGCAAGGCCACCTTGCAACTGCTTCTCGGCAATCATCCGCTTGACTGTCCGGTCTGCGATGCTGGTGGCGAGTGTGAATTGCAGGACATGACCTTCAAGTACGGTGCAGCGGAGAGCTTCTACACCGAACCCAAGAACCACCGCGAAGAGCAGAAATGGTCGCCCGTCGTTTATTTTGACCGCCCGCGCTGTATCCTCTGCTACCGCTGCATTCGCATGTGCGGCGAAGGGATGGACGTCTTCGCCCTCGGCATTCAGAACCGAGGCAGTTCCTCAGTCATCGCACCTAATGTCCCTGCCGAGATGTCGCCCGACCACCTCGCTCATGTGGACTGCGAACAGTGCGGTATGTGCATCGATGCCTGCCCAGTCGGCGCGCTGACCTCCGGCACCTATCGCTACAAGACACGTCCGTGGGAGATGAACCACGTATCCACCATTTGCACCCACTGCGGCGACGGTTGCAAGACGACCCTTGGCGTACGTAGCACCTCCGACGGCAGCGAGATCGTCCGCGGCGACAACCGTGACAAATCCGGCATCAACGTTGACTTCCTCTGCAATAAAGGCCGCTACGCCTTCGACTTCGCCAACAACGAAGATCGCATCACCCAGCCACTTGTCCGCCAGCCGAACGGTGAGATGAAGCCAGTTAGCTGGGAGGTCGCACTCGATCACGTCGGCAAGAAGTTTCGCGAGCTACGCGACACTCGCGGTGGCAAGAGTATCGGCGTCATTGGCTCGAACCGCACGACCAACGAAGAGGCGTACTTGCTGCAGAAGTTTGCGCGCACCGTCCTCGGAACTAATAATATCGATCACCACCGTACTGCCGATTATGTCTCCTTCTCGCAAGCCCTGGCTGGGACCTCCAACCGTGCCGCCTCGCTGAACGACACCAAGACCGCTCCGGCCATCATGATTCTCGGCGGCGATCCCACCATCCAGGCGCCTGCCACTGCGTGGAACATTCGTACGAACGTCCGTAATAATCACTGCCGCCTCTATATCGCTAACTCTGCCGAGATTAAACTGCGCCGTCAAGCTAAGGCCTTCGCGCACATCGCTCCCAACAGCTACGGCGCGCTTGCCAGCTTCATCGCTGGAGATGACAGCGCAGTAGCATCCCTCACGCACTCCGGGGCAGATGCAACCTCTTTCCACAACTTCCGCGACGCTATCCGCGCCGAAGAGCACCTCCTGGTTCTACTCGGATCTGAGTTTCGCAGCGATGACCTCAAACGGCTTCTGGCATTTGGCACTACGCTGCCAAACCGAAAGTTTGCGTTGATCTCTGACTACGCCAATTCGCGCGGCGCAGCCGACATGGGCCTGCTTCCGGATATGCTCCCCGGCTACACTTCACTTGCGGGGAACACCACCTTCGCTGAGTACAAAGCTCCGACTGAGCCAGGCATGGACATGCTTGAAATCTTCGAAGCGGCGGGACGTGGCGAGCTGTCGGCTCTTTATGTCGTCGGCTCGAACCCTGTATCTCGCTATGAGGTTGATCCAACTTCCCTGAAAGACACCTTCGTCGTGGTGCAGGACATGTTCCTCACCGAGACTGCGGCCCTGGCCGACGTTATTCTTCCGGCGGCAAATCTTTACGAAAAATCCGGATCCGTCACAAACAGCTATGGGGACCTGCAACTCGTCAACAAGGCTGGTGATCGCGCCGGCGTCCGTACCGACTTCGAGATGATCGTCCGCATCGCCGATAAGATGGGGGCGAATATGCGCGAACTGGTTCCCTTCGGCAAAGGCACTCACGCCGATATGGGCCAGTCCCGCGGCGCACAGTCCGGCGAGGCTGACCGCCACGCGGTCTGGCTCACAGCTAACAATATGGAGCCCAGACTCAGCCCCTTTGACCCCTTCGCTATTCTCGATGAGATTCAGCGATTGGTTCCGGGTTACAACCTACTCCGTCTCCAACTACTCAGCGGTAACGATCAGCATCTGCAACCGGCGATAGCGGCAAAGGAACTGGTCCAGATCGGCAACCGACGCGACCTCGTCTTTCCGGCGAAGGATACACTGTTCACTTCGGGAACCCTGGGCCGCTACTCCACCATGCTCTCCGACCTGCAGCATAACGAGAGCCTTCGTCCTCCAACCGGCCTCACTCAAATCCAGACCGCAGCCGATTAAGTAATTCGAAGTAGGCCGACTTAAACAGGAGCCAAACCGAAAACCGTGAGCCACCTCAGCCCATTTCAGACGTTTCTGCTGCTCAGCATTCTCAAGGTTGTGGTCGTCCTCGTCATCACCCTGACGTCGGTCGCCTACACTGTTTTGCTAGAGCGCAAGGTTCTGGGCCGCATCCAGAACCGCTGGGGACCCTCCCGCGTCGGGCCTTTCGGCCTGATGCAGCCACTGGCTGACGGCATCAAGCTCTTCCTTAAGGAAGACCTCATGCCCACTGCCGTCGAACGTCCGCTCTTCCTCCTTGCTCCCATAATTGCATTGGCATGCGCACTGATCTCTATCGCCGTGGTCCCTTTCGGTGGAATGCAGACCGTCAAGGGCGTCGAGATGTTCAACATCGCCGACCTCAACATCGGCCTCTTGGTCATCCTCGGCATTACGTCCATCGGCGTCTACGGAATTGCGCTCTCGGGCTGGTCGTCAAACAATAAGTTCGCTCTGCTCGGCAGCCTCCGCGCCACATCGCAGATGATCAGTTATGAGCTGGCACTCGGTCTCTCTCTGGTTGGCGTCGTGCTTCGCGCTCAGTCTCTCAGCCTGCGCGACATCGTTAACAGCCAAGGCGCTCACGGCCTGCTCTCCTGGAACTTCTTTGGCGGTTTTCAGTTTGTGGCCTTCTTCGTCTACATTATGGCAGCTTACGCCGAGACGAATCGCGCCCCCTTCGACCTGCCTGAAGCCGAATCTGAACTTGTTGCCGGTTACCACATCGAGTACAGCTCCATGAAATTCGCCATGTTCTTCATGGCCGAGTACGCCAACATGATCACCGTTAGCTGCGTTGCCACGTTGCTGTTCTTCGGCGGTGCCTCCAGCCCCTTCGGCCACTTGTTTCCTGACTTCAGCAGTCCTATTCTCGCCGCCATCGTGCCGATTCTGTGGTTCGTCGTCAAGGTGTTCGCATTTCTCTTACTCTTTATCTGGGTGCGCGGCACATTGCCTCGCTTCCGCTATGACCAGCTTATGAGCTTCGGTTGGAAGTTCCTTCTGCCCGTGGCCATGGCCAACATCATCATTACCAGTCTTGTCATCGCACTCCGCAGTTAGTTCGAACGAATTACGCACCAAGGTGTTTTACAATCAGCAGATAGCCCCACAGGTTCAAGCGACTTAACAAGGTTCACGAGATTCAAAAAGGAACCGCGGAAGATCATGCAACTCGTACTCTTTCTCATCTTTGGCGTGCTGGCTGTCGCAGGGGCTCTCAACCTCCTTCTGCAGCGCCACCCGATCAACAGCGCCCTCTCGCTGGTCGTTGTGATGATGTCACTCGCCGTCCTCTACTGGTCGCTGGGAGCCGAGTTCCTCGCCGCCTCGCAAGTCATCGTCTACTCCGGCGCAATCATGGTGTTTTTCGTCTTCGTCATCATGCTGCTGAACGCCGGCGAAGAGGAACGCACTACTGGCAGCCGTGCCGCGTACATCGTAGGCTTCCCCGGTGCCGCAGCCATCTTTTGTCTGCTGAGCTACGTCTTTCTTTCGGAGCGCCACGCCCTCGGCACAACCACCATCGGTGGCTATCTCAACCACATCACCAGCAACATCTCCGAAATCAGTACCGTACTCTTCACAAAACTTCTGCTTCCGTTTGAAGTCACCTCCGTCCTTATCCTTGTAGCTATCCTCGGAGCCGTCGTGCTCGCGCGAAAGGAGCAGTAGTCATGTCCACGCAGGTTCCGATCGCTGCTTACCTTATCCTCGCCGCCGTACTGTTCTCCGTCGGCGTCGCGGCATTTCTTATCAAACGGAACGTCATCACTATCTTCATGTCGATTGAACTGATGCTCAACGCCGTCAACCTGACCTTCGTCGCCTTCGCGCACATGTGGCACCAGGTCTCCGGTCAGATCTTCGTGTTCTTCGTGATGGTCGTCGCGGCCGCTGAGGCTGCCGTCGGCCTTGCCATCATCATCGCCATCTTCCGCACGCGCCAGACGCTGAACGTCGACCAGATCGACCTGATGAAATCGTGAACTCTATGCCCTCAGTCTCTATGATCTCCGACTACCTCTGGCTGATCCCGCTGCTCCCCTTCGCCGGGTTCCTGATCAACGGAACCATTGGCCGCAAGCTGCCCCGCACTCTGGTCACGGCAATCGCGTTGATCTGCACTGCTATTCCTGCGGCGATCGTGGCGTGGCTCTGGATCATCATGAAGGCGGATGGCGCTCCTGAAGTTATCCGAGTAGTCTCCCAGCCGTGGATCGCCATTACCGGCCTTCAGATTGACTTTGCTTTCACGGTCGACCACCTCACTCTGATCATGCTCGGCGTGGTTACTGGCGTGGGCTTCCTCATTCATCTCTATTCAGTGGGGTATATGGCACACGAAGAAGGTTACTGGCGATTCTTCGCCTACCTGAACCTCTTCATGTTCTTCATGTCCGTGCTGGTGTTGGCCGAAAGCTTCCTGCTGCTCTTCGTGGGATGGGAGGGCGTGGGTCTCGCTTCCTACCTGCTGATCGGCTTTTACTTCAAGAAAGACTCCGCTGCGAATGCAGGTAAGAAGGCTTTCATCGTCAACCGAATCGGAGACTTCGGTTTCCTGCTAGCGATGTTTCTGCTGGTAGATCACTTTGGATCACTTGATTTCACTCATATCTTTCAAGCCATCACGGTAAATCCGGAGTGGCATGGCGGCATTCTAACTGCGATCGCTCTCTTGCTTGTCCTTGGCGCGGTCGGTAAATCTGCTCAGATTCCCCTGTATGTCTGGCTTCCCGATGCTATGGAAGGCCCTACGCCGGTCTCTGCGCTCATTCATGCAGCGACCATGGTGACGGCTGGTATTTATATGGTGGCGCGCTGCCATGTCCTCTTTGACCGCAGCCCCTACGCTCTTGGTGTGGTCGCCATTATTGGCGCTGCCACGGCTATCTTCGCGGCCTGCATTGGCATGGTGCAGCAAGACATCAAACGCGTGCTCGCCTACTCCACCGTCTCTCAGCTGGGATACATGTTTCTGGCTTGCGGAGTGGGCGCCTACACAGCTGGTATCTTCCACCTACTCACGCACGCTTTCTTCAAGGCACTCCTCTTCCTTTCAGCAGGTTCCGTGATCCACGCCCTCTCTGGCGAGCAGGACATGCGCAAGATGGGCGGCCTTCGCAAGCGCATCCCCATTACCTTCTGGACCATGACGATGGGTGTCTTCGCTATCTCCGGGCTCCCACCTTGGGCTGGTTTCTTCTCGAAGGACGAGATTCTGTATCAGGCATTCGTCTCGACCAATCCTCTCGGCAAACTTCTTTGGTTCGTTGGTCTTTTCACCGCCGGAATGACGTCGTTTTACATGTTCCGCCTCTGGTTCAAGACCTTCTTCGGCCCCGAGTACTTCGAAGATCGCACCGGGCTTCATGAACATGGAGCCGCCGTCCACGCCCACTCCGGCACGCACGCTGTCATGCTGGCCGATCACGAAGAGAGTCACGTCCATGGCATCCACGAATCACCATGGATCATGCTCTTCCCGCTTACTGTCCTCGCCATTCTTTCGGTCGTCGGCGGATGGGTCGGTATCTCCTCTGCAATGGGTGGCCATAACGAGATCGAACACTTTCTCGATCCGGTCTTCAGCACAGGTGCAGCTGTTGAAGTTGCGGCTGCCAGTCACGGTCTCGAGCTTGGCCTGGCCGCCGTCTCTGTGCTCGTGGCACTTACTGGGGTGGGCATCGCCTACTTCTTCTACTGCAAAAAACCCGGCACCTCCACAGCTCTCGCCCAAGGCGCTCCTGCCCTCTATAACCTCGTTCAAAATAAGTTCTACGTTGACGAGATCTATAGCGCCGTCATCGTCACCCCGCTGCTGATGTTTACCCGACTCTTCCTCGGCGGCGTCGTCGATGGAGGCGTCGTTAACGGCTTCGGCGCAGCTGCTGGCGCTATCACCAAAGGGTTCAGTTCGCTCGTCCGTCGCGTTCAATCTGGCAATATTCGCTCTTACGCTGGCTGGCTGGCTCTTGGAGCCGCCGCCGTTTTGCTTGTCATGATCTTCGGCCGCTCCATCTGGATCCATTAAGTAACTCGCTTCACTTAGTACCGCTGCACCAAAGGAAACGATGAACCCGCGATGAATATAGACCACACCATCCTGACCGTCATTATCTTCGTCCCCCTCGCGGGCGCGGTCCTGCTGGCGCTATTGCCCGATAGAGGCAAACTGATGCAGTGGAGCGCGCTGGCCGTCACCCTGATCACCTTCCTCTGTACCTTGCACCTGCCCGCGCATTACGACTACTCCGCGGCCGCTGGGACCTTCCAGTATGAGCAAAACTACGATTGGATCAGATCTCCCGCCATCCGCTACCACCTCGGCGTCGATGGTCTCTCCATGTGGCTCATCGTTCTTACAGGCTTCCTCGCACCGCTCGGCGTACTCGTCTCCTGGAATACCATCGGCGATCGCAAGAAGCTCTTCTATACGCTCTTCCTTCTCCAGCAGGTCGCGATGCTCGGCATCTTCGTCTCGCTCGACCTCTTCCTCTACTACGCGTTTTGGGAGTTCTCGCTGGTTCCGATGACACTGCTCATCGCGACCTTCGGGCGCTCCTCGAATCGTCGTCGCGCCGCCATCAAGTACTTCCTCTACACCTTTATTCCATCAGCGATTCTGCTCGTCGGTATGCTTTGGGTCTACGCCCGTACAGGCACCTTCCAGCTTCCTGACCTCGCCCAACTAGCAGCTACCCACAGCATTTCGAGCAGCTCCGCGGCCATGTGGTTGGCCTCACTCGCTTTCCTGGTAGCCTTCGCCGTCAAGGTTCCGGTATTTCCGCTTCACGGCTGGCTCACGGACGCCATCGCAGAAGCACCCACTGCTGCAGTGATGGTTCTGGTCGGAAAACTCGGCCTCTACTCGATTCTACGTTTCTCTTTCAGCATCTTTCCCGAACAGTCTCGCCATATCGCCCCGCTGATGATCGCCCTTGGAGCTATTGGCATCGTCTACGGTGCACTCATCGCCCTGGTACAGAAGGATCTGAAGCAACTGGCCGCCTATGGCACCCTCGGGCACGTGAGCGTCGTCGTTCTGGGTATTTTCACCTTCACGATCGCCGGGATTGACGGAGGCATCTACGCCACGATCAACGAGGGCATTGGAGCTGGTGCCTTCTTCATCCTTCTCGGTATTCTTTACGAACGTTACGGAACCTATGACATGCGTGACTATGGTGGTCTCGCTGCGAAGCTTCCGTGGATGGTGACGCTTTTCGTCATCACGACCCTGTCAGTGATCGGTTTGCCCATGCTCAATGGCTTCGTCGGTGAGTTTCTGGTTCTTACCGGGGCCATGCAGTCGGTCGTCGCCCACCACGTAGCCTGGACGGTTCTAGGCACTACCGGTGTCATCTTTACTGCGTCCTACATGCTCTGGATGATCCAGCGCGTCTTTTACGGCGACCTGAACGAAAACACCGCCGACGTTCCGGTCCCTGACGTTACCGCTCGCGAGCATCTTGCCCTCTGGCCGCTAATCGCTGTCATGTTGCTCATGGGAGTTGCTTCGCCATATTGGCTGCGCGCGATCGACACTGCTGGAACCTATCTCGCGCAAGAGCCGCTACCCACCGAACCAGCCGCTTCCGTCCGCCCGGTTGACCAACAGACGCAAACAACTGCCGCCCAGGAGGCCACGAAGTAAATGTCCCCTAACGTCCTGGCCCTTCTTCCGGAGCTGATCCTTACCCTCACTGGCGTCTTCGTCATGTTGGCTGAGCCCTGCCTCAAACTCAATGCCAGCCGCAAGCCTCTTGGATGGCTTGCCATCATTGGTACAGCCCTTTCCATCGTTGCCAGTTGGTATCAGATCCAATTCGGCACGGTCCATGCTTTCTACGGCACCATTCAGGTAGACGCTTTTTCGATCCTCTTCCACTTTGTGATCGGTTCGGTCTTGCTCGTGACGCTTCTCGGCTCTCTGGATTACTTCGAGGGGAATGCCAGCCACGCTGGCGAGTACTTCGCACTCACCCTCTTCGGCACCGTGGGCATGATGCTGATGACCTGTTCGGTTGAACTTCTGATGGTCTTTGTCGGCCTGGAGATTTCCTCGATCTCCACTTACATTATGTGCGGTTTTCGCAAGGGGCAGGCCACAGGCACCGAGTCCTCTATCAAGTATTTCCTGCTCGGCTCCTTTGCCACAGCGTTTTTCCTCTATGGCGTAGCCCTGGCCTTCGGTGCCACCGGCTCGACCAACGTTTACGCCATCGCACACGGCCTAGAGACCACCACGACGCCAGCCCTCGCCTTTACTGCTCTGGCACTGATCTTAATTGGCCTTGGTTTCAAGGTGTCCGCGGCTCCCTTTCACGTCTGGACCCCAGATGTCTATCAGGGTGCACCAGCCCCGGTCGTTGGCCTTATGTCGACTGCGCCGAAGGCAGCAGCTTTTGCCGTCCTGCTTCGCATTACTTTTACCAGCTTCCCGGTCTATCAGCATCGTTGGTCCGTCCTGATGTGGTGTCTGGCTGCTCTATCCATGACGGTAGGAAATCTGGGAGCCCTGCTACAGCGCGACGTCAAACGTATGCTTGCTTACTCCAGCATCGCCAACGCTGGCTATCTTCTCGTCGCCTTCACCGCGTTTCCGTTTGACGGCATCGCCGCGGCTTGCTTCTACACTGCGACCTACTCCGCAATGAACGTCGGAGCCTTTGCAGTTCTCACCCAGATCAGCGGCTATGACGAGCGCGTCCGCACTATCGACGACTACACAGGACTGGCCCAGAAGCGCCCGTACCTTGCCGCACTGCTCTCCTTATTCCTGCTTTCACTGATCGGAATTCCCTTCACCGGCGGCTTCTTCGGCAAGTTCTATGTATTCTCTGCAGCGATACATGGCGGTAACGTTTGGCTCGCTGTCATCGGTCTGCTCAACAGTGGTGTCGCGTGCTTCTACTACCTGCGTCTGCTGGCCGCCGTCTACACAAGGCCCGGCACGGAGAGTTCCCGCCTTGATCAACTTCGCCCAATCAGTGTCCCTGCGGCCGTCGGCCTCGCCCTTGCGGCGGTTGCGACCTTAGCTCTTGGAATTCTGCCCAACGGCGCCGTCTCCTTCGCCGAGTACGCCAGCCACTCCACCTTGATCGAGCAAGGCCGCCAGGAGTGCGCGGCGTCTCCTGACAACTGCCATCTGCAGCTCGACTTCGACGTCAAATAAGTAGGCCGTCCTCTATTCAGCAATTAGAAAAGCCTCCGCGAACCGCGGAGGCTTTTCCTTGCTACGAACTTCAGGTAGAAGCTTACTTTACCTTGAGGAAGATGATGACGAAGGTAAAGAGCGCGAGGGACTCGATGAACGCCAGACCAAGAATCAGGAAGATGAAGATTCCAGGACGAGCGCCCGGGTTACGTGCAAGCGCCTCGGTTGCCGAAGCGGTCGCCTTACCCTGACCCAGACCGCAAAGACCAGCAGCAAGCGCCATGCCGAGACCGGCAGCGAGCGGAACCCACTGGTTGGCAACCTCGCCACCCTGCGCAAAAGCCGGCGTTGCAAGCAGCATCGCGGCCAACGACATAAATAGATATTGCAACTTCTTCATGATGTTACTCCTGCCTCCCGTGGATACGCCGCCAGTGGGTGGTTGATGCTCACCGTGCTGGCACCCTCACGCTATGCGGCGTTGTTACACACTGCGAGAGGAGGCCCCACGCAGCGAAACTTGAGATTGTTCTAGTGATCGTGCGCCACTGCGAGTGACAGATAAATCGCCGCCAGCAGCATAAACACGTAAGCCTGAATCACGGCCACACCGAGATGCAGCCCCAGAAATACCAGAGGAATTCCAATCGGGATCAACGAAAAGAACGCAATGCGTCAACAGATCGCCGGCAAACATATTCGCGTACAAACGAACCGTCAGCGATAAGACACGCGCAAAGTGCGAGATGATTTCGATAGGAAGCAGAAGCGGATACAGCCACCAAACCGGCCCGAGAAACTGCTTGATGTACGCGAAGCCGTTCTCTCGCACACCATGGTAGTGGTAATAAATGAAGGTCACGAGCGCAAAACCCAGCGGCACAACGACGTTCGCGGTTGGCGATTCAAGACCAGGGATCAAGCCGAGCAGGTTGCTCAGCAGAATGAACAAAAACAGTGCCGTCAGGTAGCTTACAAACCGCTCGGACCCGTGGCCAATAATCTGTTCGCCTTGGTCCGAGACAAACTCGTGGGTCATCTCTGCAAGGTGCTGCACGCCGCCCGGCTTTTCAACGCTTAGCGACACCCGCACCAGGGCGAAATAAGCAACCAGGACCAGAAACACCAACAGCTCCATCGCAAATGCGTTCGTGATCGGAGCTTGGGGATACGTTGGGTGCACGTGCAAAGCACTCAGAAACGCCGTGACGGGCGCAGCAAAGTACTGATTCAGAATTCTGGTAAGTAATAACTGTGTTGGCATATAGAAAAATCAGTAAAGCTCTGTTTCGGAAATTCGCGAACGACCGGTCTAGACCGTCCACGCCTTCATCAGCCTCAGCCCTTCGATCGTGAGTGCAAACACACCCAGAGCGAGGCCAGCGGCAAGCGCGTAGACCGAACCATTCAGAATCTTAAGGCTAACATAAAGAAGCACCACGGTCAGCCCCAGGCGCAGGAAGAAACCGAATAACACCAGCCCCATTGGCTTTGCTTTTCCGCCACCATCCATCCGCACCATTACCGCCGTCATCAGTCGCAGCCACTCGAACAGTCCCGACCCTGAGATCAGCGCACCTACCAGCAGCAGAACGGCAGACTGCCACCCCAGCTTCCACCAGACCAAAGGCGCTGCCACCGCCGTAATGATCACCAACAGCCGCAACGCACTCAAAATCGTTCGTTTGAAGTCCGCGTCGCTGAAGTTATCCAACGTTCTCACAGTTCTTGCCCCCATCTGCCTCTTCAGCCACGCTTTATGTATCGCGAAGCAGTCCTGAATATCTGTACAAACCCTGCGACCGCCCCCAGTAGGATCCCCACTATCGCGATCCAGCTCTGGTGAAAGTGATGGTCCAGCCAACTCCCCCCCAGCCAGCCAATCACGCATCCAGCCGGCAGAGCAAGCGCCAACTGAATCATCGACTCGGCCTTCACCAGATCCCCGAGCGCACCCTTTCCCCCGCCGCCAGATGCCTTACCGTTACTCCCTGCTCCGTCGTCCGCCATAGAAGGACTATTACACCACGCACGCCCTCCGATAGGCACATTTGTCTCTCCAGAGATCACCCTGCACCTCGCTATACTGGGATGTCAGCAACATCCAGCCAAAGGATCCATAGTGTACGAGTCGGAGTTCGAAAAAAATCTCTATCAGCAGCGCCGTGACAAGCTTCAGCAAATAGCCGCCATCGGTCAGCTCGACGGCCTCAGCTACGCGCAGGCGACCTACCCCAACAGCTACGCCGCCAGCCACACCATCCCAGAACTCCGCGCCGCCTACGACGACTTCTCCGCCGAGCAGCTTGACGCAAACCCGATCCGCGTCAGCATCGCTGGCCGCATCATGGCCATTCGCGTCCAGGGTAAAGCCGGTTTCGCGCAGCTCCAACAAGGCGGCCAGCGCTTCCAGATCTACGTTCGCAAGGACGAGGTCGGAGAAAACGCCTTCGCCATCTACAAGCTTCTCGACCTGGGCGACCACATTGGTGTCCGTGGCCATCTCTTCCGCACTCGCACCGGCGAACTCACCGTCCACGTCGGCAGCTTCGACAACCTGGCCGCCCTGACGTTCCTTACCAAGGCCATGCTCGCGCTGCCAGACAAGTACCACGGCCTCGAAGACACCGAGCTTCGCTACCGCCAGCGCTATGTCGACCTCTTCATGAACACCGGCGCCGCCAAAGCCGCTGCTGCAGCCACCGACCCCGGTGATGGCTCACAATCCTCTTCTGAAGTCGCCGAACCTGAAACACCCAACGTCCGCGAAGTCTTCGTCAAGCGCGCTGCCATCCTTCGCGCCATCCGTAAATTCTTTGACCGTCGCGACTATCTCGAAGTCGAAACTCCCATGATGCACCAGATCGCGGGAGGCGCTGCAGCGCAGCCATTTACCACCCACCACAATGCGCTCGATCTCGACCTCTTCCTCCGCATCGCACCCGAGCTCTACCTCAAGCGCCTGGTTGTCGGCGGCCTCGACCGCGTCTACGAGATCAACCGTAACTTCCGCAACGAAGGCATCAGCACTCGTCACAACCCCGAGTTCACCATGCTCGAGTTCTACCAGGCATACGCCAACTATCACGACCTGATGAAACTCACCGAGGAGCTTGTAACCTTCGTCGCTACAGAAGTAAATGGCAACTCCTCACACCACCTTCAACGGCCACGAGATCGATTTGGGCAAGTGGACAAAGCTTTCCATGCGCGAAGCCATCATCAAGTGGTGGCCGAAAAACGCGCCTATTCAGCCCACGATGGACGACTTTTCTTCAGAATCCAAAGTTAGGACCCTACTCACCGAAGGAGAAAAGCTGGCTTCACCAGAGGTCGCAGACGGGCGAGTACTCAATGAACTCGGCGGCGACTGTCACTTCGTTCTCTTTGAACTCATGGAAAAACTCGGTGTTCCTTACGGTAAAGCGATCTCGGACTTCTTCGAGTTGAGAGCTGAGTCGGTCAAATCCGCATCGAAATGGAGCGACGAATGGGAAGAGCCATTGATCCAACCCACGATCATCTACGACTTCCCGCTGGCCGTTAGTCCCGCTATCCAAGAAAAAGCCCGACGAGCCCGACTGGGTCGAACGCTTCGAGTTCTACATCGGCGGCTTCGAGGTCGGCAACGCCTTCTCCGAGCTGAACGACCCCGACGACCAGCGCGCGCGCTTCGAACAGCAAATGACGGAAAAGGAACGCGGGGACAACGAAGCCCACCAGATGGACGAAGACTACGTCCGCGCCCTCGGCTATGGTCTTCCACCCACCGCAGGCGAAGGCATCGGCATCGACCGCCTCACGATGCTCCTCACCAACTCCAAATCCATCCGCGACGTCATCCTCTTTCCTCTCCTTCGCCCTCAGCAGAAGTCCAGACCAGGCAAGCCGCGGCGCTGGAAGCCAAACATGGAGAGTCAGCCGAATAGCGCGTCAGGGGCTGCGCTGCCCGTCGCGCGCGGCCCCAAACGCGTTATCCTTATACCGTGGCCACCTCCGCGACAACCGATAACGTCCTTGCGACCGCGAAGCGCCCACTCCCTGCTCGCTGACTACGCCACCCTCTTCAAGCTCCGCGTCTCGCCATGGTCATCATCACCGCGGGAGCCGGCTTCTACCTCGGCTCGCCTCCGCAGCGGCATCAGCCCCTTCCACCCCGGACTCTTCAAGCGCTCTCCTCGGCATCGCCGTCGTCACCTGCGGCTCCAGCGCCCTCAACCAGGCCCTCGAGCGCAACACCGACGCGTCTGATGCCCCGCACCGCCGACCGCCCCATGGCCGCCGGACGCATCTCCCTCGCCTCACGGTCTCAGTCCTCGGCTTCGCCGCCACCTTCTCTCGGCTCGCTCTATCCTCGCCTATACGACCAATCTCCTCACCGGCACCCTCACCCTGCTCACCGCCGTCGGCTACGTCGCCATCTACACCCCGCTCAAGCGCATCACCACCCTCAACACCTTCATCGGAGCCTTCCCCGGAGCGCTCTCCGCCGCTCATCGGCTGGACCGCCGCCCGCGGCATCATCGAGTGGCCCGCCGTCGCCCTCTTCGCCATCCTCTTCGTCTGGCAGTTCCCCCACTTCATGGCCATCGGCTGGATGTACCGCGACGACTACGCGCGCGCCGGCATCCGCCTCACCGCCACCCTGCCTGACACCCGATACGCCGCGCAGAGCACCGTCATCCAGGCCCTCTTCTACGCCGTCCTCATGATCCCCGTCAGCCTCTGGCCCAGCTGGCTCGCACATCACCGGCTTCCTCTACGCCATCGTCGCCACGCATCCTCGGCCTCGGGTATCTCTGCGTACACCATCCGCTTCGCCCGCATTACTCCGCGACCCACGACCGACAGCCTCGCGCCTCGTAGCCCGCAATCTCCTCAACGTCTCCGTCATCTACCTCCCGCTCTCCTGCCGCCATGATGCTCGACGCCCAAGGACGCCTTCTCTTCTAATGCCGACGCATACTTCGCTCACTCAGTAACACGAAATCCCAGTTCAAGCACCCTGCCGCCAACCCCGCTACCGCACTCCGCCCTCAGTCATCGCGGCGATCATCGGCGTCAGCGCCGTCGCTAGCGCTCTTTCTGCTGGCTCGTCTACTATCCACCCGCCGCCGACGTCGCCGGCACCCACCTCGCTTCCTCCCCGGCTCAACGCCGTCCTCAACGCCCTCTGCACCATCGCTCTTCTCGTCGGCTTCGGCTACATCCGCTCCCGCCGCATCACCGCACACCGCAACGCCATGTTCGCCGCCTTCTTCTTCTCCACGCTCTTCCTCGTCTCCTACATCGTCAACTTCACGCCTCCACGGCGACACCCACTTCCAACCGCCTCAGCCCATGGTGGCCGCTTTCTACCTGGATGCTGCTCACCTCCCACATCCTCCTCTCCGTCGTCGCCCTTCCGATGATCCTCATCACCTTCTTCCTCTCGCTCACCGGCCGCTTCCCCGCCCATCGACGCCTCGCCCGCTGGACCTTTCCCATCTGGCTCTACGTCTCCGTCACCGGCGTCATCGTCTACGCCATGCTGGCCCCTATCCACTAAAGCACTTGCACCTATCAAGACCCGAAGTACGAACCACCATCACCGCCTATGCAGCCAGACACCCGCAAGCTCCTCCGCACCGGCCTCCCCATCTTCGGCACCGGAGCCATCGCTGCCGCGCTCATCTTCACCATCTTCGGCGGCATCACGCGCACCAGGGCCCCCACACCAACCTCGGCTGGCTCTCCCTCATGCTCGCCATGGGCTGCCTTCCCACCGGCTTCCTCACCCTGCTTCTCGCCGCTCAAACTCATCGGCGACCGCCGCCGCTAGTTCCCTGCCCGGCCCGCGTTCGCACAGCGTCTCATCTGCTATCCTCAACCTTGCAAACCTGCACTGACCGGAGCATTTCACATGGCAAAAGGCGTCAACAAAGTCTTCCTCCTCGGCAACGTCGGCAAAGACCCCGAGATCCGTTCCACCGCCGGCGGCATGACCGTCGCCAGCTTCTCCCTCGCCACCGCCGACCGGCAAAAGACGCTCAGGGCAACTGGGCCGACAAGACCGAGTGGCACAATCTCGTCTGCTTCCAGCGCACCGCCGAGATCGTCCGCGACTACGTCAAAAAGGGCTCGCAGCTCTTCGTCGAAGGCAAGATCCAGACCCGCTCCTGGGACGACAAGACCACCGGCGAAAAGAAGTACAAGACCGAGATCCTCTGCAACGAACTCACCCTCCTCGGCGGCAAGTCCGACGGCGGCGGCGCAACCAGCGGCGGCTACTCCAAGTCCAACACCGCCAGCTTCGACCAGCGCACTCCAGCCAGCCAGCCCGACTACGCCGACACCGGCATCACCGACGACGACATCCCCTTCTAGAAATGGTTCTTGTATTGCGTGCCCATTTATGGGTCTCGTGAACTGTCATTAAGCCGGGGAAGGGGTGAGGAAGGCGCTGCAAGTCCCTTCCCCACACCGGCCCGGTTCGCGGATATTGTGAAGGCCTCGTTGTTGAAGATGAATACTTCGGGAGGCAATCCGATGAGGCAATCTTTGGGATTGCCTGATGTTCAGCGACTTGCCACCCAACGAGCATGAGCGGCTCGTACTGTGCGCTTTAGCCGCCTCGTTCCAGCTGGGCGAGCGCACGTATGGAGCATTTCATCTTTCCTCCAGCCGAGAAAAGTTTCGCTTACCATGCAGCCGATGGCATCGGCTGCATGCCTGTATACGGCGAGCAGCATGCCGGCTTGACCGGCTTGAACTCCATGAACTCAATGCGTGTCCCGTCAGGATCCGTCAAATCGAGCTGCATCTTGCCATCAACCCCTAAGACTTGCGGATTCTTACCCCCAGGTGGCGTCCATCCGCGCTGCTCCAATCGCCTCTGCAAATCTGCGACGCTGACAACGCCTGGGGCGATATGATCGGCACTGCCAAGTTGTCCGCGTGTTGGATCTGCAGGCAGGTAAAGCATGTACTCGATCCAATCAGTCCCGTTTGGGACCTGCATCATCACCCAGTCTACGTCGCCCACCTTGGCACCCCCCTGCCAGTAAAGATGAAAGCCCAGCACGTCCCTGTAAAAGTGATCGAGTAAGGCGCGATTGTGTACCTCATAGCCTGCATGCATGATGTGCGTGCTAAGAGCTCGCTCGAGCGCTGCTGGCGGCGGCGAAGGCAACTTTCTGCCCTGCTGTGTGAATTCGACCGGGTTCCCCTCTGGGTCATGCACTAGAAAACTGCGAGTCCCATCGCTCTCTATGGTTACCGAAGCCGGCACGACTATCCCTTTGCTGGCAAGAAACTGCCTCAGACGATCCGCATCGGAGGTTGCGAAGGCTACGATGTCCAAGCGGTGGTCCTGGCCACGGACAGGTGGGGGAAGAAGCTCAATATATTGCGCATGGTTTGCATAGAAACGCAGCCCAGGCTTTGTACCCGTCGCAGGTACAGGTTGCCAGCCGATAAGTTCTACGTAAAACTTGCGTGACGCTGGGATGTCATCCGCATAGAGCGTGACGTGCGAGATGCCGGTAATTGCCGGAGGTTGTTGCGACAGCAAAGGTTGGGACAGCAGGAAGGTGAGAGTCGCAAGCAAAAAGTTTGTTCTCCACCGAAATACGTTCGAGACACCGGCGCCAGTTATACCTACCATGATCGCGACTCCTAGAGCGGTTCTGCTGCGACAGGGGTGAGAGTCAGTTCAAGAATTGCTCGTCCGTGAGCGGGAAGGTATTCGGCGAAGACGGGAACACTCCGCAGCGTCGCCGCTGCCAGCAATGTTCCCATCCCCCGAAGAAGATCATCTCTATCCATTAAATCAGCCATCCTAGGTTTAGCTAAAGACCACGTCTCGAAGGTGTATCTATTCTAAAAGCTCAGCTTCAAGGCTCCCTGCATAACGCGCGGGGCTATCGGACCGACGCTGGTGATTTGGCCGAAGTTCGCACTGGTGGGATCGTTGTTAGGTGTTGCAAAGCTGGCATGGTTGAACGCATTAAACATCTCCCATCGGAACTGTACTCCATAACTCTCGCGCACCTTCCAGTTCTTCACGAACGCTAAATCCGAGGTGGCGATTCCTGGGCCACGCAGGAGATTCTTGCCCGAGTCACCGAAGGTTCCTGGCGCATTGGTCACAAAGGCAGCTTGGTTCACATAATGCGCCAGCCACTGCGCCTTGCTGCCCTGATGTACGTTCAGGGGGATACCCGGCACGACATCCGCGCGATCGCCGAACTGCAACGACCCCGAGTTGTTGTTGCCGTTGCCACCCGAGATCCCGAACGGCTGGCCAGACTGAAGAGTCACGATTCCGCTCAACTCCCACGCCCCGAGCACTTCCCGCATAAGGACTCCATGCCCCTGCAGCTCTGGCGTCGTGTAGACCAGGTGGCTCACGGAGACATATGGAAAATTCAACAGCGAGATGCCGCGATTGAAACGAATGTCGAACGGATCCGGGACTTGCGGAGTGCCGAATGACACGTTGCCTGATCCCGCCAGATCGATGGTCTTCGCCCAAGTGAAGTTCGACTGGAACTGCAGCCCGTGCGAGAACCGCTTCTCTACTCCTACCTGCAGCGAGTTGTACGAGGCCGTGCCAATGCTGGCCAGCGTCAAGATATTACTGAAGTCCGGATAGAGCGAGCGCGTGCCGCCGGTTGCGAAGATGCCAGGGTTTTGGTCGATCACTGTTTCCTGGTGGTAGCTTTCGCTTCCGATATACGCCAGGTGAAGCGCAATATCTCTTCCAAACTGCTGTTCGACTGAGGCATTCCAACTCTGAGTGATCCCGAGCCGGAAGTTGTTTGAGAAGATCGCTTGCACCGCTATGGGACTGGTTCCAAAGTTTGTGTTCGATGGAGGCACAAATCCTATGCTGGCGAAGGGCGGAAACGGACTTGTGGCCCCAAGGTAACTGTATGGGTCGTCGAACGATATGAAGTTTGTCGACGTCGCATCGAAGCCTTGTGTGGGACTGAACGGCGCGATGTCTGCAGCATGGTTGTATACCGAATACGGCAGCGGCGCGGTAAACATTCCAAAGCCGGCGCGAAATGATGTGCCCGGGAGAGAACGCGGTTGCCACGCCACGCCAATACGAGGCTCGATGTAACCGTAGCTCGTCGGCATCAGTGCAGAGTTCACGCCCTTGTCACCTGGAAAGTTCAACCCAAGCGGAGCGCCGGGGAACTTCTGACTCTGCTGCCCTGGCACGAACGCCGCACCGCGCCCGCCAGCCGAAGTCGGAGGCAGGTTGGGATCCCATCGGACGCCTGCCGTCAGCGTCACTGTTGGACGGATACGGTATTGGTCCTGAGCGAAGAGACCCAGTACGATGCCTGAAACATCGGCGATCTCGCCAGCGCCTTGAGTGAACTGCGCAGCCTTGCCCAGCAGAAAGTCAGCGAGGCCGAAACCTGTGTAGGACCCGTTGAAATTGATGATCGGCTGGGTGGGGTATTGCGTTAACTCCTTCGCATATTGATGCCAGAGATCAACGCCAAATGAGAGTGAGTGGTTGCCGATCGTCTTGGTCACAGCATCCGACACGCCGAAGCTTGTTCTTATCTCTTGGGAGGGTTCGGTGTAGGCCGTGCTGAAACCATTGTTGACCGAAAGTCCCTCAATGTAGCACTGGCCCGGCAACTCGTTTACCTTGATGTATCGCGACAGGCAGACAGGCTGGCCGCTCTGGTCGAACACTTGCGCAGAACTGTGTGCGGACTCCTGCGTCCAGAAGCCCGAGACGACGTTCACGAGTGAAGGATTGATTGTCCAGGTATGAGTGAGGATCTGGTTGTAGTACTTGATCGGATTACTTTGGATCGCGTTGTAAGGCGTCTCCTGCAGTACGGAGAGTATGTTTCCGTTGACGCTGCTCGCCGGTTGATCAAAGTTATTAATATAGGTTCGAAACACAACATGCTGCTTGCTCGTAAGCTCCCAATCGAGACGGAATGTTCCTTCGTCCAATGAGTTCTTGATACTGCCGCTCGCATAGTTCGTCAGGCCGCTCGCCGGATCACCGCCAAGCGGGAGTGCGGTCTTCGCAATCGTAACCGCAGCAGGACTGAACTGGGCCGGGTCTACCATGTTGTTCACGAACGGCCCCTTCAACGCAACCGGTACCGCGCTGAAGTCTCCATTCAGCATGGCGGCCGTCGGAGTTTAGGTAGGGTTGGTTGCTCCTTGGCTGCTCGAGCGAGTTCCCTGATAGTTCGCAAAGAAGAATAACTTGTTCTTGATTATCGGACCGCCCACATACCCGCCAAACTGATTGCGTCGCAGGGTATCTACTGCGTGAGAGAAGTAATTGCCTGCGTTAAGGTCGCTATTTCGGATGAACTCAAAGGCGCCACCATGCCATTGATTGCTGCCCGACTTCGTCTGTATGCTTACCACCGCGCCGGGGGAGAAGCCGTAGTGTGCATCGAAGTTATTTGAGATGACGCGGAACTCCTGCACTGCATCTGAGTTTGGGAATGGCGCGGCCAACAGTAGATAGGTGTCCATGTTCTGCACGCCGTCCAGCAGATAGTATGTGCTTCCTTGTCGCCCGCCGTTGGCCGAAGCACCTGTCTCAGTGGGGAACGAGAAACCCGTTTGAAGATATCCTCCGCCGGTGTTAAGTACATTGGTCACACCTGGGGCAAGAAAGACAAGGCTCGATGGATCGCGGCCATTCAACGGAAGCTGCGAAATCGCATGCTGGTCGACGACAGTGCTGATCTCCGCCGTCGTCGCATTGATAAGAGCCGCATCCGCCGACACCGAAATACTCTGTTCCACATCTCCGATCTGCAGCGGCACGTTCAAAGTAGCCGACTGGTTGACCGTCAACACAATGCCGGTCTCGACTGCCTTGCGAAATCCTGCTCGTTCGACGGTCACGGTATAGGTGCCAGGTGCCAACTGCCCTATGGAATAGATGCCCTGGTCGTTGCTTTCGCCGGCTTGCGTCGCGTTGGTCCCGGTGTTGACGACCGTAATGTGAGCGCCTGGTACTGAGGCGCCAGCGTTGTCGAGAATAATGCCATTGAGCGTTGCGTTCTGTGCGAAGACTCCGCGCCCGAAGAACATGATGCAGAAAACCACGAAAATCCCTAATCCCCGAAATACTGACATCCTAACCTTCAAGTTACAACCTCCAAAAATGTTACAAACAGATGTCTTAGCCTCTTTCTCACTAACCGTAAGTGATGGCGCACACCCGAATTGCTGATCGAACACACAGTACTCGCTCCGAACTACGACGCGAATCAGTCGAAAGTAGGAATACTCAAATAGTTTTGAAGAGTACCCTTTCCGAATGCCTCCACTCCGCCTGTCGACGGGGGCCGACTCTTAAACATCCGCGCTAATGGCTCCGAGGTGAATCTTTGTCGAACAACGTTATGCCCTTCGTCCGCGCTGCATCCCTGCTTTGCGCAATGATTCCCTGCCTCCTGTCGAATGCGGGCGCCCAAATCCTTGTCGACGCTAACGCACCCTCCCTCCCGCCTGGACCTTCCTCCTTTCATGTTGGCTCCGCTGTGGCCCCCGATGGCCAGGTCCTTGGCCTCAACCAACGGTTCCTAACGCGCGACGGCAAGCCCTGGCTTCCTGTAATGGGTGAATTTCACTTCTCTCGTGTTCCGGCCTCCGAGTGGGAGGACGAACTTCTCAAGATGAAGTCTGCCGGAGTCGATGTCGTATCCACCTATGTGATCTGGCTGCACCATGAGGAGGTTGAGGGACAGTTCGACTGGAGCGGCGACCGTGACCTTCGCCGCTTTGCACAGCTTTGCGCGAAACATCACCTGCTGCTCTATGTCCGCATCGGTCCGTGGGCGCATGGTGAGGTCCGCAACGGCGGCTTTCCCGACTGGTTACTCGCCAAGGGACCTACCCGCGTCAACGATCCCGTCTATCTTTCATATGTGGCAAAGTTCTACAACGCGATCGGGCAGCAACTTCACGGCATGATGTGGAAAGACGGCGGCCCGGCGATTGGGGTGCAGCTCGAAAACGAGTACTCCAATCGCACACTTGGCGGCGGCACAGCTCACATACTGGAGCTGAAACGCCTTGCCCTCGCCGCTGGATTGGACGTGCCGTATTACAGCGTCACAGGCTGGGACGGCGCGGCGACTCCTCATGGTGCCACACTCCCTGTCTACGGAGGATATCCCGACGCACCCTGGGATGCCTCCCTCAACAATCTGCCACCAAATGAGGTCTACAGCTTTCGTTTTCACAGCCGCGTCACTGGCAATATGGGGGCGATGGGCGCTACTCCAGTTGCGACCTCGCCCCCTACGCTCGAGGACACGCCGTTCCTGACCGCTGAGGTCGGCGGTGGCATCGAAGACACATACCATCGCAGGCCCATCATCTCCTCTGACGATGTCGCAGCAATCTTTCCCACTCTGTTAGGATCTGGCGTCAACCTCTATGGAATTTACATGTTCCAAGGCGGCGAGAATCCCGAGGGCAAACTCTCTACCTTGCAGGAGTCACAGGCCACCGGCTACCCGAACGATCTTCCCATCAAGTCTTACGACTTTCAGGCGCCGCTTGGAGAATTCGGCGAGGAGCGCGATTCGTTTCGCAAGTTTAAATTAGTAAATTACTTCCTCAACGCCTTTGGCGACCAACTCGCGCCGACGTTGCCGCACGCTCCAAACATACTGCCCAAAGGACCGGCTGATGTCTCGGTCCCGCGGCTCGCCGTTCGGACACAGGATAATCGCGGATACTTGTTCGTCAATAACTATCTCCGAGGCGCTTCGATGCCAGCAAGGCACGCCTTCCAGGTGAAGATTCAGCTTCCCGGAGGAGATCTCCTGATGCCGGATCGAGCCGTCGATGTTCCGTCAGGCGCTTATTTCATCTGGCCCTTCAACATGCAACTCGACGGCCTGCACCTGCGCTACAGTACCGCCCAGCTCTTTACCCAGCTTGATGCCCCCGACACCTTCGTTTTCTTTTGCATCCCCGGTATCCGCTGCGAGTTTTCCTTCGCTGACGAGCATGGGCTCACTGTCCAAACTACAAGTGGCCACGTCTCGCGAAGCAGAGGGAACGTCACGATCTCTGACCTGAAATATGGTGACAGGACGATCCTTTCGCTACAACGCTCTGGCGACAAGATGATTCGTGTGCTCGTGCTTAGTAAAGAGGACGCTGAGAACGCGTGGAAAGTTCGTCTCGGGGGGAAGGAACATATTCTCATCACTCCTCAGCAGTTCTTTGCGAGCGATGATCAGATAACTTTAAACTCCGATGATGATTCCAGCTTCAGGATGACACTCTTCCCTGCTGTTGAGACCGCTCCTGCAGCAAGTAGCCCACTGACGATCAGACAATTGGCAAATGACAGCACTGAGCTTTCAGCCCACATGACTGCCGTGCAGCCTCATCTTACCCTCACCTCGATTCGCAAGGCCGCCGATGTGCCCGCTGTGAAGTTGGGGCCGCCACCATCCTGGCGTCCGCAAGGTGTTGCCGAGGCTCCTACCGAGGCAACCTTCGCCACCGCCGCTCAATGGAGCATCGATCTCGGCCCGGAGCCATTACGCGGATTAAGCAATCTGTTTTTGCGTGTCGATTACACTGGCGACGTCGCCCGACTGGCAGACGGCAAACATTTGCTTGACGACAACTTCTTCAACGGTACTCCATGGACGATCGGGATGAAGCGCTTTCTTGATCGGAACGAAAAAGTTGATTTAAAGCTCCAGATTCTTCCGTTGCGAGCTGATAGTCCCATCTTTCTCGAAGATGAGGTTCGAAAGAATCTCCCAGTCATGGATCAGGTCGACCAGCTTCGCTCTGTCCGTGCCATTCCGCAGTACCAACTTACCCTCCGAACAACCCCATGACCGAACCTTCCTCTGAATCAGCGCTAAGCCGCCCCTTGCAACGCTGGTCGCTGCGAAATCCTTTATTCGCGCTCGCAGGGCGGCGGCTCGCACTTGGCCTTGGCCTGATCGGCATCGGCAAGCCGTGGGGTTACAGCGACGATGCTGTCCCTCCCGAAAAGCAGGCCCGGGAGGTTCTTGAGACAGCCTTCACGCTAGGCATCCGTTACCTTGACACCGCGCCCTCGTACGGCATCAGTGAACAGCGTCTCTCCAGCTTTCTCGCCAGCCTCACATCTACACAACGTGCCTCACTGACCCTTGCCACCAAGTTTGGTGAGCACTGGGACCACAATCGCCAGGAATCTTTCGTCGATCATAGTTATGACGCTCTTACACGAAGTCTGGACGAAAGCATGGAACGTCTTGGTCACATCGACGTGTTGCAACTTCACAAAACTACTCCGGAAACTCTACGCAGCCGCGAGGTCGAGCGGGCCTTCGCATACGCACACTCTCTCGGCATCTTCAATCTCGGCGCAAGCGTAAGTGATCTCGAATCCGCGTCGCTTGCGCTTTCGCTGGAGAGCTTCTCGGTGCTTCAGTTTCCGTTAAATCCGGTGTCGCTGCAGTTCGTCGATACCGCCCGCCGCGCAACAGCAAGCGGGATACTCACCGTAACCAACCGCCCCTTCGGCATGGGCAGTCTACTCTACGGTGAGCCGCCCCTGACCCAAACGGCCGCCTTCGAATTCCTCAACAGCCAACCCTTCGATGGCATCGTCCTGACAGGAACCAAGTCCGCCGATCACTTCCATGAGAACTGGACCGCCTTCCATAGCATGCGAAGCTGACGTGGATCGGCACGTTGCGTTATATGTGGACCAGGCCTCGCTGCAAGGCCGATACGACGGCCTGGGTCCGGTCCGCTGCATTCAGCCGCATCAGAATCGTGCTGACGTGACTCTTCACAGTGGCCTCCGTAATACCCAAAAGTTTGCCAATCTGTTTGTTGCTGTTGCCCGTCGCCAACAAATTTAAAACTTGACGCTCGCGATGGCTTAGATCTGAATCTGGCGTGCGCGAGGCCAGTGCGCGCTTCACTGGTACAGGAAGAAAACGACCTCCTGCATGCACGCGTTCAAGCGCCTGGATCAGCGACTCGAACGGCATCCCCTTAATGATGTACCCCTGAGCTCCGGCCTCGAGTGCCTGATGAATGTCCTCGTCCCCTTCATAGGTCGTAAGCACTACAAATCTTGCCTGCGGGTGCAGCCGTCGTATGCTGCGAATGGTCTCCACGCCACTTAGCTGGGGCAGTCGCAAATCCATCAGAGTGACGTCCGGCAGGTACTGCTCGTGCATTTGGATTGCTTCTTCGCCTGAACCTGCCTGCGCTATCGTGATCATCTTCGCCTGCGCGTCAATGATCGCGGCAATCCCAACCCGCATCAACGGGTGATCGTCGACGATAAGCACCTTCATCTTTGATGTGTTCGATATCTCCATCACTCACGCTCAGAAACAGCGAGCCTCCGTTTGCTAACCATCGTACGCTCTGGTCTACACCCCTCAACAGCCCGCAAGATTACGGGTTCTTCAACAAAGCCTCTCCGCGCATCCACTCGAGAAAGAGCTCTGGCCAGTCCGCAACTGGCTTCTGATTGCTGTTGCGTACCCCGAATCCATGACCGATGCCGGCATAGATATGCAGCTCAGCAGAGACGTGCAGCCGTTCCAGCGAGAGATAGTATTCGGCCAGACCCTGCGAAATATCCGGCCGGTCCATCGCCCCACAAGCAAGGAACGCCTTCGGGGTCTCAGCGGTTAAACTTCTGATCGCGCGGGAGCGCCGGATAGATGAGCGCTTGGAATTCTGGCTTCGAGCTCAGTCGATCTACGGTATCAGTTGCAGTTGAACGTCCTGCATCGTAGCGCGTGCTGGCTAGTGCGGCCAGCTCTCCTCCTGCCGAGAACCCCATAACGCCAATGCGCATAGGATCGATTCCCCACTCACTGCTCCGGCTGCGCACCACGCGAATCGCACGTTGCATGTCGCCTAGCTCCGTTGCTTCCACCGTGTATGCAGAGCCCTTTTCGCGAGCCAACCGATATCTCAGAACAAAAGCCGCAACGCCGTGCTGGCTCAGGACCTCAGCCACACGAAAGCCCTCGTGATCGATCCAAAGTTCACTGTGCCCTCCGCCCGGCGCTATGATCACTGCCGCACCAGTTGCTATCTCCCGCGAAGGTAGATAAGGCGCGATCGAAGGCTCAGCGACATGAGTGATCACGTGGTCGCCCTCGGGCGTCATCCGCACTGCTTCCGGCCTGCTATCGGCTTGTGCCTCCGGTGCACCGTTCGGCCACAGCTTGATTACCTCATGTCGATCCAACTGCTGCGCTAGCGTGTTCAAGCTAGCCAGGCTAATCACCAGGCTCGCTATTACCCGCGACAATAAAAATCGTGCCATCTCAAAGCTCCTCCCCTTATCTTAGGAGACATTCACATGCGAGCCCAGCATCGAACCACGACGGGACTCCATCAAGAGGCGAGTTAGCTCATCGCCCAGCGACGAGCCTGTGCGGCCTTTGCAAGTAGAACTCTACGCTGGACAGCGAGTTCTATTCGCGTTCCGCCGTGCGACGCTCTGCGCAATCGGAATATCCCACCCATTCGTTCCATCCGTTCACGCATACCGATGATGCCGTAGTGGCCCTCCGCTGGAGTTGTGGCCACGTCGAAGCCGATGCCATCATCCGCCACGGCCAGCGCCAGACATTCAGGCTTGTAATTAATCTGAATATCGATCTGCTCCGCATTTGCATGCAGCGCAGAGTTATAGACCGCTTCGCGCACCACCATCAACAGCTCACGAGAGATGGCCCCCGGCACGCCGAAGGCTTCGCCTTCAACGGTGCAGCGCACGGCCACTCCAAACTCCATCATCGTCTGCGTTGCTATAGCTTGCACTGAGGTTGACAGCTCTAACTCCGAGCTTTCCTCGTGTCTCAGGTCCCATACAGCATGCCGCGCCTCCTCGATTGTCGTCCTGACCTGTGCCCGCGCATGGCGCAGCAGATCCTCCTGAAGTTGATGATTTTTCGTCTGCTGGCTCGCCACTCCCTCCAGCAGCGCAGACACGCTGGTACATCCCTGAATCAACGTGTCATGCATCTCCCGCGCCAAGCGACCGCGCTCATCCAGTACGGCACGAAAACGAAGCTGTACCTGGTGCATTCGTAGACGATAGATCCCCCACGCTGCCAGAACTAAAGTCACCATGCATAACGCGATAAACCACCAGGTCAACCAGACAACTTGCGCACGCCACACGACAACAGAGGTCTCCGTAAGCAGAGCCGGATTCGCCACATCGAAGACGGCAACACGAAAACGATAGCTCCCCGCTGGCAGGCTTGTGTACGAAGCAGTAAGGTTTGTCCCCGCATACACCCACTTCTTATCGAAGCCCTCAAGTTTGTACTGGAAGCGTATGCCCTCCTGCGGCCGCAATGACAATGCGGCATAGTGAAATTCCAGCCGCTTCATCTCGGAAGGCACCCGAATAGGTCCCTCCAGGGGCAGGTCGCGACCATCCAGCGAGATTCCCTCCAGCACCAGCCGCGGCACCACCGGTGCGATCGGATCTTCCAATTCAACCTTCATCACACCCTTGTTGCTGGGGAACCATACGTGACCATCTGGATCGAGGTACCCAGACGGTTGCCGCCCTCCGTACATCTGGGCATCTTCGGCGCCGTATGGCATGGTGTAGAGAGAGACGCTCAAGTGCTCACTCCCGATCACCCCACCGTGCATTTTGCGTTCGTCCAATGACGATATTGTGTTCGGCCCGCTTAGCCAGAATCTGCGCTGTGGGTCTTCAAGGATTTGATAAATACTGTTGCTCGCGAGTCCCTGCACTGTCGTGAACTGTGCGATACGCCCATTCTGATACCGAAACAATCCATGATCCCGAGTTCCAAACCACAGCGTATGTGTCGGGTCTTCATGGGAAGACCACACTTTCTCGTGCCGCAATGCTTCAGTCGCCGCATCGTGCACAAACGCTCCCTCATGCCAGTGGCTCAACCCCTGGTCCGTACCAATCCAGATATCTCCTGTGTGGTCTTCAAAGAGGCTACGTGTGCTGAAGTACGCCAGACCATCCTTCATGGTGAATCGCTGGACAACCTGCTCCGTCAGCCGGCTCACGCCCTCATCAGTCGCGATCCACATCTCGCCGCGCCGACTTTCGAGAAACGCGCGAATGAAGTTATTCGTCAGCTCGCGCGGAGCAGAATAATGAATGACGCCGCGATTGCTAATTCGGTACGCGCCACTGCCGTCGGTGCCTACCCAAAGATCTCCCGCGCGGTCGCGAAAGATGTTTCGTACCATCACGTTCGGCAGTTCCTTAAAGTGATACGGCGTGGCTACGCCGTCATGGATCGTATAAACCCCGGAGGCTACTACCCACAGACTGTTGTCGCCATTGCCCGAGATAGTCTCGAAGTCCGCGTCCGATCCGCCCGGAAGCGATACCTCCCGTACCGGTGTCCGGCTCAACCGGACCAGCCCATCTTGCAGCCCGAGCCAGACCTGACGGCTGTCGTCTTCGAAGATCTTCAGCACCGTATTGCCCGGCAATAGACTCTTCAACCGCGAGAAGGTTCCGTTCTTATACGTCCACAACCCTTTACCGATGGTGCCGATCCAAAGCGTTCCATCACTCGTCTGTCTTAACGTTCGCACGGTACCCGATATCTCCGGTACTCGCTCAAACTTTTGCCCCGACAGCCGTTCGAGTCCACTTACCGTCCCCACCCACACGGTGCCGTCCCTGGTCTCGAGCACGGTCTTGACGCGATTGCTGCTGTAGCTACCCGGCAAACCATAAAAGAGTTGCTTGCCGTCAGTGATCGATAGTAGCCGAGACCCACCGACCCAGATTCGATTCTGCCTATCTTCGGAGATTACATGCACCGCGAGAGGTCCCATACCCGTGGGCATCTCCACGCGCTCTACTTTGCTGCCCCTCACCTGGAACAGTCCGTTGTCCGTGCCGACCCATACAATCCCACTTCGATCTTCATGGACGCTACGCACAAAGCCGTCCGTCAACCCCTCAGTCGCGCCATAGCTTTGCACTTGGCCGTCGAGCAGATGCAACAGGCCTCCGCCCTCGGTTCCAATCCACAGACCACCATCTCGCGATGGTTCCAGGCAAAAAACGCTGTTGACGCCAGGCACGTGCGGCACATTGAGACCATACAAAACAAACCGTGTCCCGTCGAAGCGGGTAAGTCCTCCGGTCGTCCCTATCCAGAGATAGCCGTCGCTGGTCTCTGCAAGTCCTTGTACCGTATCTTCTGGGAGCCCATCCTGCACCTTCCACACAGTTCGCGTGTATTGCGGCTGCGTCGCATCGGAGTTCGCCAGCGCTTGCGCCGGTATAAGCCCGAGCATGAACCCCACCATCGCGATATAGCTGCGTCGAGCTTTTTTTCTTAGCGCCACAAACAACTCATCTCGAGTTCGGCAATATTCAATTCGAGAAACAAGGATCGCAAAAGCATGGCTAACTCATTAGAGCAAGTACGGCCAGTGCTCGCAACCTGCTCCTTCGTACCTGCTTGAGTGATGTCACCCTTTCTCGGCCGGGTAGTATTCCAACGTTCAATGACATAGTCGATAACCCACGGTTAGTGAGGCCACGCCATATTGACCGCGCCGTTCGTAAGGCCGAATGATTGCAGTGTCGCCTGCTGCATAACGTTGGGGTGTCCAATCGGCCTAAGGATTTGCGGGTCGAGTCACGTCAATTTCTCGGCATCCAACTTATCGCCCGGACGTCTACGTCAAGAAGTTAGGCACAATACAATTGACGGATACCTTACGGAAAATGTTGCGTGTATACGATGAGCGTCTCAATACGAAAGGCTCACCTGCTACAACGATATTGCACGTAGGGGCTTACTTCGGCGGCTACGGTTGCCAGCCTCCGCCCAGTGCCTGATACAACTGGACGTAGTTTTGCATCTCGGTATTCCACGCAGAAGCAAGTGCCAACTCCGAAGTAAAGAATTGTTGTTGAGTAACAAGCACTTCAAGGAAGCTCGTAACTCCGCCTGAATAACGTACGTTCGCAAGGCGCGCAGTCTCCAGGTAGGTGTTCGTCTGTTCTTCGATCTTCATCCGAAAGAGTCGGGACTGGTTGTAACCGACAAGGCTGTTGGCTACATCGCCGAAAGCGTTCAGCACCGTCTGCTTATAAATCAACTCAGACTCATTGCGCTGCGCCCAGGCGAGCTTGTAAGCACTCGTGATAGCGCCGCCGGCATACAGCGGCTGCAACACCTCCCCACCTAGCGACCATACCGTTGCTGGTCCTTGAAGGAAGCTGGTCAGAGCAGTGCTTGCCGCTCCAAACTGCCCCGTCAAAGATATCTGCGGGAAGAAAGCCGCTTTGGCAACCCCAACGTTTGCATTTGCCGCGACCAGCGTTTCTTCGCTCTGCCGGACATCCGGACGCCGCTCGAGCAGAGCTGAAGGAAGTCCGGTAGGCACAGTAGCCAGGTGAGGTTGATCGACCAGTGCGATACCGCGAGTGATCGGTCCCGGGTTGCGTCCCAGCAGGATGCTGATTTGGTTCTCAGCCTGAGCGATCGATTGTTGACTGTTGAAGATCTGCGCTTGGGCTTGTTGCAACAGCAGGTCGGCCTGATACACATCGGTGATTGCAGTATCGCCACCTTTGTATCTGATGGTATTAATCCGCACAATGTCGGTATCAGCATCGACATTCTTCTGCGCATAGTCCAATTGATCGTCGAACTGACGCAATTGGAAGTAGGCGATCGCAACATTCGAGATCAAAGTTGTCTGAACGATCCCTCTCGCGTAAGTGCTCGCGAGCAACTGCGCCCGCGCAGCCTCAGTGGCGCGGCGATATTTACCCCAAAAATCCACAATGTAGTTGAGCGAGATGCCAACTGAGTCAATCGTCGGTCCATTGAGAGCCGCTGCGTTGCGTTGATAATCGACGCCTGCCCCACCGGAAACGCTCGGCAGTTGATTGGCACGAGTTATCCCCACCACTGCCTGCGCCTGCACGATGCGCGAGGCCGCGATCTGCATGTCGTAGTTATTGGTCAAAGCTTCCTTAATGAGTGCTCTCAGCGCCTCATCCTGAAAAACCGCCTCCCACTGCATCTCCGCAAATGGCTGCGCTGCAGGCTGCCCAGACAGGTCAGGTGCAACGCCTCGGTATTGATCCGGCGTCACCACCACTGGGCGCTTGTAGTTTGGCCCTACTTTGCAACCGCTCAGCAGGAGAACCAACGCAATGGCTGCGAACTTTCTCGTACCGATCATGTGCTGGTCCCCTTCGAAGCGGACTCATCCTTTGCCACCGGTGCCTTCTCCTTGCTGAAGAGATTGCCGAAACGTTCAATCACATCGAAGGTGACGGGAATAAAGAAAATCGCAAGCAGCGAAGCCGCCAGCATGCCGCCAATCACTACCGTGCCCAGTACCTGCCTCGAGATAGCGCCAGCGCCTGAAGCCCGCCACAAAGGAACGCACCCAAGAATAAAAGCAAACGCGGTCATCAGAATCGGTCGAAGCCTCAGCTTCGCACCGGAAAGCGCAGCATCGATCAACGATTTGCCACCCTCGTATTCCGCTTTGGCGAACTCGACGATGAGAATAGCGTTCTTGGCAGACAATCCGATGAGCATCACGAGACCGATCTGCGCGTAAACGTTATTGTCGAGCCGTCGCATATAGAGTGCGGCAAACGCACCAAAGACGGCGATTGGAACGCCAAGCAGAACGCTCAACGGAAGCGTCCAGCTCTCATACTGCGCAGCCATGATCAGAAACACGATAAAGAAAGAAAGCCCGAAGACCACAATCGGCTTGACTCCCTGCGCCGCCTTGACCTCTTGAAACGACATACCCGAATAGTCAAAGCCCATCTGGCTCGGCATCGTCTTTTTGAATACATCTTGAAGCGCCGCAATCGCCTCAGACGAGCTATACCCAGGTGCAGCAGAGCCGTTGATCTGAATACATTGAAACTGGTTGTACTTCATGATGAACTCTGGACCGCTCCGTGGGCCATTTCCTGTCAACGTACTCAACGGCACCATCTGGCCAGTGGCGTTGGTCACATAAAACTTGCCGAGGTTGTCCACAGAAGTTCGATAGTTGCTCTCTGCCTGGACATAGACCTGCCACTGCCGCCCGAATCGATTGAAGTAGTTCACCAGCGATCCGCCCATAAACGTCTGTAGCGTCTGGTAGACGTTCGCCAGGCTTACCTGCTGCGTCAGCACCTTCTCCTGATCCACAGTGATTCCCACCTGCGGCACTCCAAACAACGCAGTGGTCATCACTCCAGCCAGCTCCGGACGCTTGCGTGCTTCCGCCATAAATACCTCTGCATTTTTTGCAAGGAACTCAATTGGGCTGCCGGATCGGTCCTCGAGAATGAACGTAAATCCGCCCGATGTTCCCACGCCAGGGATAGCGGGGGGCGGGAAAGCGAAGGCTATTCCCGATGTAACCCTGGAGAGCGCCCCCATCAGGTGCCGCTTGATTCCCATGTAGCTTTCTTCGATAGTTTTGCGCTCGTCCCAATTCTTGAAAGAGACAAAGAAAAAGGAGCTATATGTAGTATTCACGCCGCTCAGCATGCTGTAGCCGATAACCGTGCTGACATACTGCACGCCCGGCGTCTCCATCATGATCTTCTCGACCACCTTCGACGCGTTCGAGGTACGTTCCAGCGACGATGCGTTCGGCAACTGCAACCCGCCATACATGTAGCCCTGATCTTCATCAGGAAGGAAGCCCCCCGGTGTCTTGTTTCCGAAATATCCCGCACATGCTGCGAACGCCAGCAATAGTAAGAAGGCAAAACCCGCTTTATGGATGAGGTGTCTGCAAGCACCGACATACCCATCTGTGACTCTTCCGAATATGCGATTGAACCCGCGAAAGAAAGCTCCCAGAGGACCGCGGGATTCTTTTTTAGGTCGCAGCAACATGGCCGAGAGAGCAGGGCTCAGGGTCAATGCATTAAACGCTGAGAACGCGACAGACACTGCAATCGTCACGGCAAACTGTTGATAGAGCCGTCCGGTGATTCCAGGAATGAACGCAGTCGGCACAAACACTGCACCCAATATCAACGCAATCGCAACGACCGGGCCGCCCACCTCTTCCATCGCCTTAACGGTCGCATCATGCGGAGTCATGCCACCTTCGATGTGATGTTCGACAGCTTCGACAACTACGATCGCGTCATCGACGACCAGCCCAATCGCCAACACCAGCCCAAAAAGCGAAAGTGTGTTGATAGAAAAACCCAGCAGCGGAAAGATCATGAACGTTCCGATAAGCGAGACCGGAACTGCAAGCAGGGGAATCAGCGTAGCTCTCCATCCCTGAAGGAAGATGTAGACCACAATGATGACTAGCACAAGCGCTTCGAAGAGCGTGTGTTCAATCTCCTTGATTCCGGCCGTAACCGCGAGCGTCGTGTCGAGTGCCACGATGTAATCAAGATCCTGGGGAAAGCGGGTCTTCGATTCTTGCATCAGCGCCCGAACTCCAGCGGCAGTCGCAACAGCATTCGCGCCGGGAGCTTGGTATATCGCAACCAGAGCTGCAGGCTTCCCATTCAGGCGGCCAATCATGTTGTAGTTCTGCGCGCCCAACTCCACGCGCGCTACATCCTTCAAGCGCAAAATGCCTTCGCCTGACCTCGCCCGCACGATGATCTCGCCAAACTCCTCTGCAGAAGGAAGACGTCCGGGAGCACGCACCGTATAGGTGAACTGTTGTCCCAGCGGAGCAGGATTTCCCCCAATCTGCCCTGCAGGGTTCACGTTGTTCTGGGCTTGAATCGCATTGATAATCTCCGGAACCGTGATCTTCAGGCTCGCCAGTTTATCCGGATCGACCCAGCATCGCATCGCGTACTGACCAGCACCAAACACCGATACCGAAGCGACGCCCGGTACCCTCGTCAGTGCATCGTTCAAATTAATCGTGGCATAGTTCGCCAGAAAGATATTGTCATAGCTATTGTTAGGCGAGGTCAGATCGATCAGCATCAACGGCGCAGCAGTCGACTTCTGAACGGTGATCCCCTGGTTGATCACAGCGCTTGGCAACTGTGAGTTCGCCTGCGACGCGCGCATCTGGGTCAAAATCTGATCGGTGCTGGCGACAGTATCGATGTTGAAGTCCACCGTCAACGTCATCTGCCCGTTGCTGGCGTTCAGCGAATACATGTAGTTCATGTTGTCGACGCCCGACATCTGCTGCTCAATCGGTGTCGCCACCGATTGCGCGACAGTCTGAGCATCCGCTCCCGTATAGTTGCCGATGACCTGGATCTGCGGGTCCGCAATGTTCGGAAACTGCGAGGTCGGCAGGCTCAACATCGACACGATACCGGCGAGGACCATCAGGATCGCGATAACAATCGCAACAATCGGCCTATTGATAAAAAACTTGGACATAGTCAGTTGCCCTCGGGCACGGACGCAACGACATAGGGTTTAGCACTGACCGGGGTACCCTCCCGCACCTTCATGAAGCCCTGAACGATGACCTTCTCCCCAGGCTTCAACCCCTCCGTAATGATCCAGTTCGTCCCTACGCGATCGCCCACCTTGACCGGCCGAAACATTGCTTTGTTCTCTGGATTGACGACGACAACTTGATACATCGATTGCACTTCAATAACAGCAGCCTGCGGAACCAGCAGCGCATTTTTTGTCATCCCGGTTTCAATGCGAACGTTGCCGAAGCCCCCAGGGCGAAGTATTCCCTCCTTATTTGGAAAATCTGCTGCAAGCTGAATCGTGCCGGTCTGCGACGCAATCTCCCGACTGACCAGCATGATCTTGCCCCTCGCCGGGAAGGTAGTTCCATTCGCCTGGATAAACTCGACCGGAAATGACCCTGCTTGTCCTTTGCCGCCCCGGACCGCCCGCGAAATCAACTGCGCTCTGCCGAGGTAGTCACTCTCACTAATGTTGAAGTATGCACGGATCGGATTGATATCGGAGACCGTCGTCATCTTGGTTGCAGTCCCCACAAGATCGCCAACGTTCGAGTTAGAAATACCCGCCAAGCCGTCGATGGGAGACAACACCTTCGTCCAGGACAGGTTCAACTCAGCCTGAACCATGTTTGCCTTCGCGGATTGAACCTGTGCGGTATTGGCCGCCAGAGTCGAGATGTCGGTGTCCAACTGTTTTTGTGGTATCGCGTGCTGCTCGGCGAGCGGCCGGTCACGCGTGACATTATTGTCCGCCTCCGACTGATTTGCCACAGCCACCGCTACCTGTGCCTTTGCCTCGTCAAGCGCGGCGATAAAGGGACGAGGATCGATCTCGTAAAGCAGTTGATTCTTGTGAACGAAAAAACCCTCGGTATAGGCACGCTTCAACAGATATCCCTGCACCTTCGGAGTGATATCCGCATTCACCTGTCCATTGAGTTGAGCCACCCACTGCTCGTACGTCGGGACGTTTTGTTGCACTACGTTAGTAACTTCGACCTCGGGGGGCATGGGTGGTGGTGCCACTTCTTTCTTCTCACAACCGAGGCTCCCTAAAAACACGGCCGTACCCACAATGATCACGGCAATATCAGCGCTGAGCTTCGGTTTGTGCTGCAAACAAAGTACACCCGGCTTACTCGCCCTCGGGAAAAGACTGCCAACTTTTGGTCGCACGTGCATTTCGTTTCCCCCGACTGAAACAGGAGCCCATATCGCTGATGAAGTACGTACTTGCCTTATATCTCACCCTGCTTAAAGTCACGACTAGCAATAGTGCTAGATACGGCATTACAGCACCTGATAAGTGACAGCTTTCGTTTACGTCGAGACCGAATGTCTCGAAGTCTCATCCGACAATATGCAATATGTATTTCGACAGTCGGCACGAGCTACGTCGCAGACTCCAGAGCTGCCACAGCAGGCGCGCAAGAAGGGTTTACGCACCGTAGTAAGTAATCACAGCATTGATTACTTCAGTGTCATCCATCCCATGTAGACCCCCAAATTATGTAGTTACATGCGAAGAATTCGCAGTTAGACTGAAGCTTCTCTTGGATATGCGAAGTATCAGCTGCGTCTTTCGATTGTTGAGATTATGCCCCGATGAGCCAATCTGATCCTTGCGGCAAAGACCACGCTCAATCGAGCTTACTGATTATTTCTTCCGTCTGGTGGCCCTCTTCTGCGAAGTTAGCTGTTGCGCTGGCCAACTATGGCTGCAAAGTCGAGGGCGTTTGTCCGCCGGACCATCCATTTTCATTTGTCGACGGCATAACCAAAATCTATCCGTATCGTGGTTTGGATTCGCTGCAATCCCTCTATGAGGCGATCACTCAGAGCAACCCATGGCTTCTCATTCCGTGTGATGACGGAGTGGTATGGCAGTTGCATGAGCTTCACCGAACCAAGCCAGAGTTTAAAACCACTGATCGAGCGGTCCCTCGGCGCACCTTCAGCATATGAAGTTCTCTCCGGACGTGCAGAGTTCCTGCGACTCGCGCAGGAACTACGCATCCGAGTGCCGCAGACCATGCAGATCTCTAAAGCCAGCGACCTTGATCAATATTTCTCCTCACCAGGTACATCCGGCATTCTCAAGCTCGATGGAACTAATGGGGGCAAGGGAGTTCAGGTCGTACATTCTCTCCAGGAGGCCAGACGAGCGTTAACTAAGATGCTTCGTCCGGTAACTCTTTTGACTGCCATCGGACGATGGCTGGTCATTCATGATGCGTTAGCGCTTTGGAGCAGAACAAATGGACGGCGTCCTGGTTTGATATTGCAACAGTTCATCGCCGGCCGGCCGGCCAATACGATGATGGTTTGTCAGGCCGGCAAAGTTCTCGCAATGGTGACAGTGGAAGTTTTGTGCGCACAAGGCTCAACCGGGGCTGCCATGGCGGTGCGCCTAATTGAAAATGAAGAGATCCGCACGGCGGCGGAACGGGTCGCCGAGCGGCTCAAACTCTCCGGCTTTCACGGTCTAGACTTCATCATCGAGAACGAGACTGGACACACGTACTTGATCGAGATGAATCCGCGCTGCACTCAACTGGGACATCTTGCTCTTCCTGTTCAAGGTGATCTCGCTGGCATATTTTGCAGGGCGTTCACCAACGCCAATCCCCACCAGCAGCAAAGGTCATTTTGCGAGAAGACAATCGTATTTTTCCCCCAGGCAATCATGTCGAACGCGAAGTTCCCGTACCTGCAAACCTCCTACGTCGACGTTCCCTGGGGTGAACCAAGACTGGTGCGCGAGCTCATGAACAGAGACTGGCGTGATCGGAGTTTCTTTGCCAGGCTTCATAACATGATTTGGCCTCCGGTAAGGACGGCAGTCGATTTTGAAGCGATGGCAGGTCAAATCGAGCCGGTTATTGATATGCCAACCGCGGCCCAAAAGGGCATTAACGTGCTATCTAAATAACCGACGGATTCGTCGACATAGAGATTGCGCGTGTTTCCGTTTGAAAAAGCCTTAAAATCGACCCGGAAGCTGTTTTGAATCATCCTCATTGAGACGTTACGAGTTTGTGGACCGGCTTTACTGATCCATTTATGCAGCAATTTATTGCAGGTATATGAAAAAAAGTTCTCCTTTCCAACTTCATCTTGAAATGTATGTCTGTGTGTTACACATCATTCGCGAATTGAATTTCCAGCCGGTCCCAAAAGCGTAATTAGGGATCGGGAAAATGAAGCAACCCATTGCATTAGGTGATGCATCTCCTTAACCTGATCCCATACAGAATTAGTGAACAAAATAGTTTGTAGCTAGTTCTGCCAATTTCGTGTTATCTTAGTCCCGAAGGGACTAACCCTTTTCGGTTCTTTCCACTTTTTGTAATGCTACGTGTTCGCTGATCGAGACTTTTGTACTCGGAGGGATCACTTGACTACTGCACCTCATGTTCCTGTTTCTCCAATTGATTTGCTGCGGCCAAGTTCGTTTAAGTTCGACCATAGAGCGCAGCGTGTGTCCCGAGCTATATGTGCTTCGTGGGTGAAGTTGGACCTGCTCTTGCTGTCCTTTACATTGCTTATGCTGCTGCTTGGCCCTGAGATCCGTGGCCACCAGTTGAGCTTTGCTAGGGTGTTGCAGCTTCGCGTATCGCTTCTGAATTTTATGTTGGCCGCCACGTGCCTGATCGCTTGGCGTCTCAGCTTCAATCTCACCAAACTACACTTTGACCGATCCACAGCCTCAGTAACGATTTTGGGGATCGAGACATTCTTGCGCGTAACCTCATGCGCCGGAATCGCAGCCATCATCATGTACCTTCGTCATCCGGATCGGGTGTCGGTCTCCATGATAGCGACCTTCTGGTTCGTCAGCATGATCCTGCTCAGCGTTGGTCGCGCCATCCTCATTGCCTTTGAATATTACGTCCGGCCCCTGCTGCGCCAAAATAGACAGGTCGTTATCGTCGGCAGCGGCCGCCGAGCCCAGCAAGTCGCGCACGAGCTAACAACCCACCCGAAGTGGCACTACTTCGTATTGGGCTTCGTTGACTCGGAGCCTCAATGTGATCCACGTTGTGTCCTGGGCGGCATCGAACAGCTCGATTCCATTCTCATGCAGAAGGTCGTCGATGAAGTGATCATCGCCCTTCCAATGAAATCCATGTATGACAGCATCCAACAGGCGATTCAAGCGTGCGAGCGCGCAGGGATACAGTCCGGGTACTCGCTGGATCTGTTCTCAACTGAGGTTGCTAAGCGTAGGTCGTTTGAAGAGCATGATGCCTCCTCCGTTGTGCTTCACATGGTGCATAACGGCCACCACAAGTTCCTGAAACGCTCACTCGACGTCGCCTGCTCCGCCATAGGAGTCATCATCTTGGCGCCTTTGATGCTACTTGTCGCCATCGCCATCAAGATGACGAGTAAAGGGCCGGTCATCTTTCGCCAGAAGCGGTATGGCCTCAATAAGAGAACCTTCTGGATGTACAAATTCAGAAGTATGGTTGAAGATGCCGAGGTCCGCCAAAAGGAACTCGAGCACCTCAACGAAAACGATGGCCACGCCTTCAAAATGCGCAACGATCCTCGAATCACACGCGTCGGGCAGATCATTAGAAGGACATCCATTGATGAGCTTCCCCAGTTCTTCAACGTCTTGCTCGGCGATATGTCACTTGTAGGACCGCGTCCGCTGCCAATGCGCGATGTTAACAACTTCTCGGAAGCTAGCCTGATGCGCCGCTTCAGCGTCAAGCCTGGGCTTACCGGCCTCTGGCAGGTAAGTGGAAGAAGCAATACGTCATTTGCCAACTGGATGAAACTAGATCTCGAGTACATCGATCGTTGGTCTCTGCTTCTCGATATGAAGATCCTGGCAAGGACCATCCCCGCTGTATTCAAAAAGAGTGGCGCGGTCTAGAGCCTGAATCTACTGGAACCGCAGGTTTATGATTTCTCACTACAAGCCCCTGACCAGGGGCTTGTAGCTTTTTGCCAGAGGTACTCCATCTACCAAAACCACCGTCGTGATGTTGTACGATAAGCCATGGGAATGAGGTCTCCCAAAACCGCCTGAGATCCGGCTGATGACCTCTGCCAATTCGATGTTCTTAACATGAAGAATAGCGAGAATTAACGAGGCAGATGATGTCCTATCTCTGGGTCACAATCGGTAGTGCGCTGGGCGGGCTCTTACGTTACGCAATCACCAGGCTGACACTCACACAGAGCATCGCGTTCCCATACGGCACGATCCTCATCAACGTGCTCGGCTCTTTCATCATTGGGTACTTTGGAACGCTCACGTTACAGAGCGGCAGATATCCGGTCTCCGACAACGTCCGCCTCTTCGTCATGGTTGGCATCTGCGGAGGCTTCACCACCTTCTCCTCCTTCAGCCTTCAGACTTTCGATCTACTTCGTTCAGGCGCCTGGGGTAGAGCCTTGGCGAATATCTTTCTATCAGTCATCCTGTGTCTGGCCGCGGTCGCTGCCGGGCATCTCGTGGCGTCTCAGTCGGTGGCAAAGGCTGCCATCGCCGAAACCGCAGACGAAGAATTTACCGGCTGAAGGTATGCCCTAAAACGAAGTCGTACCACTCCATCAATCATCGGATCGGACAAAGCAGCTACACTAGCCACATGATCGACGAAGCCACCTTCCGCCGCGAATCTGACCGTGCCCTTGAAGCCCTGAAGCAGTCTCTCATCTCCGCCGAGGACGACGATGGGACCTTCGAGTTCGAAGACAACAACGGTGTCATGAACATCATCTTCGGAAACGGCTCCAGCAAATTCGTCATCACCCCCAATACTCCCATCCGCCAGGTTTGGATCTCCGCTCAGGCCACCAGCTTCAAACTCGATTGGTCCGAGGCTACCAGCGCCTTCACACTCGCCAAGACCGGAGAGAGTCTCAAGGCCCTCACCCAGCGTCTTCTCCGCGAACACCTCAGCGACCCCACCATCTCCCTTCCTTAGTCGCAAAAACGTTCGCTGCACGAGAAAAAACAAAAGTGCAGCAGACTGCACAAAGCAAGTTAGAATGTCCTCACTACCGGTGCCAATCTCAGCCCGGCCAGAAAATAAACAACCTACAACGAACTGCTTCCGCAACTTGGGAGGATGGGATAGCCATCATGACACCGAAGCTGTCCGTTGCCATAATCACGTTCAACGAAGAGGCGAATCTCGCCCGCACCCTCGCCAGCGTTCAATTCGCAGACGAGATCATCGTCGTCGACTCCGGCTCCACCGATCGCACCCTCGAGATCGCCGCATCGTTCAAAGCCAAGCTCTTCCTCGAGCCATGGCAAGGCTTCGCCGCTCAAAAGAACTTCGCCATCGAGCGCTGCTCCGGCACCTGGGTTCTCTCCCTCGACGCCGATGAGGCCCTCACCCCCGAGCTTCAAATGGAGATTCACCACCTCCTCTCAGGCCAACCCGCCGCCGACGCCTACCTTCTCCGTCGGCGCAACTTCTTTCTCGGCCGTTGGATGCGCCACGGCGGCTACTATCCCGACCCCCACCTCCGGCTCTTCCGCCGCCACGCAGCCAACTTCGCTCCTCCAGCTCGCTTCACCAATCGCCCCGTCCACGAAACCATCGCCATCGGTGGAACCATCGAGACCCTGAACTACGACCTCATCCACCACGCCTACCCCACGCTCGAAAGCTACATCGAGAGCCTCAATCGCTACAGCACCCTCGGCGCTCAGATCGTCATCGAAAAAGGCCACACCAGCAGCTCCGCCCTTGCTCTCTGGTACAACGTACTCGTTCTCCCTACCCTCACCTTTATCCGGAACTACCTTCTTCGCCTCGGCTTTCTTGACGGCCGCGAAGGCCTCCTCCTCCACCTCTACCACTCCACGTACACCAGCTGGCAGTACGCCAAAGCCTGGCAGACTACTCGCAAGTCTGTTGCGGCCAAGTAAGGATCGTCTCTCCATCGCAAGACCAGCGTCCTCCATATACTGAAGTAGCAAATCCACGCTGACCCATTCGTACGAGCTCACCGCAAAGACGAGTTACCCCACGAAGCTCGACCTCTGTCTTTACCTCCTGGTGTAAAACAAACTCATGTCCAAACGCCTCACCCTGGCTCTCCTCGCTGTCGCTGCGATGCTTCCCGCGACGCTCTCCGCACAAAATATCTCCAGCAAAACGGCTGGCATGAAGCACATCGACGGCTACCTCCCGCTTGACTGGGACGCCAAGACCGGCAAGCTCTACCTCGAGATCCCCCACCTTGAAACCGACATCCTCTACACCCACTCCCTCCCCTACGGCACCGGCTCCAACGACCTCGGACTCGACCGCGGCCAGATCTCCGAAGGCCAGATCGTCCGCTTCGAGCGCACTGGTCCCAAAGTTCTGCTGATTCAACCCAACCAGCAGTTCCGCTCCAGTTCCACCGACCCATCCGAACTCCTCGCCGTCCGTCAGTCCTTTCCCGAGTCCGTCCTCTTCGGCTTCAAGGTCGAAGCAGAAGACCCAAACGGTGCCGTCCTCGTCGATGCCACTGACTTCTATCTCCGCGACGCCCACGGCGTAGCCGAAGCTCTCACCCACACCAAGCAAGGCACATACAAAGTCGAACCTACCCGCTCCACCATCGCTCTCGACGCCACCAAAGCCTTCCCCAAAAACACCGAGGTCGAATCCATCCTCACCTTCACCGCCGACGATCCATCCAAAGGAGAGTTCGTCGCCAACGTCACGCCCGACCCTCACGCCCTCACCGTCCGCGAACACCAATCCTTCATCGAGCTCCCCGGCCCCGGCTTCACCCCACGCCGCTTCGACCCACGCGCCGGCTACTTCCCTACCGGCTACCGTGACTACAACGTCCCCGTCAGCGAATCCCTCGATCAGCAGTTCATCATCCGCCACCGCCTCATCAAAAAAGACCCTACCTGCAAGGCCGCCTGCGAGCCAGTCGCCCCCATCCAGTACTACGTGGACCGAGGCGCAGCCGAACCCATTCGCACAGCACTGCTTGAAGGCGCTCGCTGGTGGGATCAGGCATTCCAGGCCGCAGGCTGGGCCAAAGGTACCTTCCGCGTCGACATCCTCCCCGCCGACGCCGACCCCATGGACATCCGCTACAACATCATCCAGTGGGTCCACCGATACACTCGTGGCTGGAGCTATGGCTCCGCCGTAGTCGATCCCCGCACCGGCGAGGTCCTCAAAGGCAACGTCACCCTCGGCTCCCTCCGCAGCCGCCAGGACTACCTCATCGACGAAGCCCTCCTCAGCCCCTACCTCGACGGCAAGTCCCTCCCACCGGCAACCGATCCCATGTTAGCGATGGTTCTCGCCCGCACCCGCCAACTCGCCGCCCACGAGACCGGCCACACCCTCGGCCTCGCCCACAACTTCGCCGCCAGCAGCTTCCCCCACACACCGGAAGAGTCCGTCTCCGTCATGGACTACCCTCACCCCTGGATCACGTTGGATAAAAATGGCGTCCCCAACATCGCCCAAAGCTACGCCGTCAACATCGGGATCTGGGACAAAGTCGCCATTGACTACGGCTACCGCGAGTTCGACACCGCAGGAAAGCCGAAAGAAGACCCCGTCGCCCTCAACGCTATTCTCGCTGCCTCGGAGAAGACCGGCCTCGTCTACATCACCGATGAAGACGCCCGCCCCCTTGGCGGCGCACACCCTCACGGCCATCTCTGGGACAACGGCACCGACCCCGCCGACGAACTCGACCGCATCCTCACCATTCGCGCCGCCGCCCTCAAGCGCTTCGGCGAAAATGCCATTAAGACCGGCACTCCAATGGCCCAGCTCGAAGACACCCTCGTCCCTCTCTACCTACTCGAACGCTACCAGACCGAGGCCGCGGCAAAAGAGATTGGCGGCCTCGACTACCGGTACAACCTCCGCGGCGACGGACAGATCAACCCCACCATCGTCCCGCCCGACGCCCAGCGCAAAGCCCTCACCGCAGTCCTGAAAACCCTCTCCCCTGAAACCCTCACGCTCCCCGAGTCCCTCCTCCAGATCCTTCCACCCCGCCCTCCAGGCCTTGCTCGCACTCGCGAATCCTTTCCCTCCGAAACCGGGCTCACCTTCGACCCGATCGCCACCGCCGAGTCCTCGGCCGACCTCACACTCGCCGTTCTCCTGGACCCCGCCCGCGCATCGCGACTCGTCCAATATCACATGCGAGTCCCGGGCGCTCCCTCCCTCCGGAGCGTCCTCGAAGCCGTCTCCAAAGCCACTGCAGAGCGCCCCGAAGGCGGACACACCATGTCCTCTGAGGTCGAACGTGCAGTAGAGTTCCGCGCCCTCGAAGCGATGCTCTCGCTCGCCGTCAATCCACAGGCATCCTCCCAGGCACGCGCCATCGCCCGCTCCCACGTCAACGATGTCCTCAAACAGCTCACCATCGATACCCAAGCTGACACGGCCGAAGCCATCCACCGCGCAGCCCTCATCGACCGCATCAACCAGTTCGAGCGCGACCCAGCGAAATTCGTCCCTGCCGCTCCCATCGCAGCCCCACCAGGCATGCCCATCGGAGACGACGAGGAAATGAACTGACGCTGCCGTCGATGACGCCTCACTCCGAAGTAGTGCGAGGAAGCTCCAAGGAAGATCCACGGCCTTCTTACTCGTCTTGGAGGAGCCTTCGTACGTTCATCGCTTCAGCCGACGCATACTTCGCTGCCAGAATCTGCTCGTAGGTCTTTTCCAATCGCTTGCGATGCAAGTCCATGCCCAATCCTGGAGGGGCCCAAAATCTCTTGTAAGCTGCCTGGCCCATGCGCGCAGCGACTACCGGATCTCTAAGAATTGCCATCTTCGCCTGAAGATCAGCCTGATCACCGCTTCGGAAGTACAACCCCGTAACACCATCGACGACAGACTCGCGGGCAGCACTGGTATCCGGCACAATGCTCGGCACACCATTTCCCGCGGCCTCTAGAACCACCAGCCCGAGAGTCTCGTACCACAGCGAAGGAAAAACAAGCGCACGCGCTTCACGAAGCGCATTCACACCATCACGATGGTTCATCCAACCCGACAGAATGGCCTTTGGATTTGCCCGCGCAACCTCCTCACGAGCGCTTCCCTCGCCGATAAACCGGCACCTCACGCCCTCCGCAGCGCAGCGCGCGCGAATAAGCACAGCACCCTTCTCCTGCTCCAGCTCTCCCGAGAAAGACGAATGTGTCACTTTCTGCCATCATCCGCCGGTTCATTGTGATCAACCTCAATGGCATTCGGCACAGAGTGAAAAGTGGCATCCTTAGGCAGATATGGACCTAAAACATCGATGGCTAACTGCGAATAATGAATAAAGTTCCGATTCCTGATGGGACATATCCAAAGCGATCCTGCACCAGTCGACGTCCCACTCGCCACACCTTGTGCTGGTAACTGCGTACATCGCAATCCCTGCAAATACAAGCTGCGCTCATTGGGCGAATCGTGCATTTCTTCATGTGTGTCTTGCAGAAAAAACGTTCCTGTCGGACATGCAAGCAGAAAATCATGGATAGTGAACACAATCTGGAAGCCGCGGTCCACCGCGGCTCGAACCGCACTGGAGGAGAGCGCCTTAGTCCAACTGTGCACATGGACAATCGTGTTCTTACGATCCAAGGCATCCAGAACTTCACCAACCATCTTACGTGACTGCGGATTCCACCATCCTATTGCCGCTGCACGCAACCGATTTGGGTCGTCGACAATATCGAACTCTCCCAACACGATGTACTTGAGATTTGGCAGATCTCGTAACTCTGGCGCTATTGCTCCAGCGCCGCATATCAGGAACACCTGATGGCCTGCCTTCGCTAAGACGCGCGCACCATCTAACGCCACCTTTGCAGCGCCGCCATTTACTGATGCGGTGTCGCTGAGCAAAACAACGTTCACTTTGATCGCCTCTCCGCTCTGGCAGTCGCCGCTGCTCGGGTCCTGCTCGCAAACATCTGCGACACCCATTGTTGAAACACTACCAAGACAAACACGGTATTTCCAACAAGATACCGCTTCCAAAGCCTTCTCGGTTCCATCACCAGACGCCACAACCACTCGAGGCCAGCTTTTTGCATCAGCAATGGCGCTCGCTGTGTAACACCTGCAACCAGCTCAAAGCTGCCGCCGACACCTACCATCACCTTTGCATTAAGGCCCGAATTGCTATGAATCCAATACTCTTGTTTCGGAGCACCAAGACCCACAAATAGAAAATCCGGTGCTGCTTGTTGGATGCGTTCACACACCTCAGCGGCAAGCTTTGGATTATCCATAAAGCCCATCGGAGGGCAATCGATCCCCACTACCTTCAGGTTCGCATTATCTTCCCTGAGTTTGCTAACCGCCCCTTCGCCCGCCCCTGGACGACCGCCCAAGAAATAGGTGGTATACCCATTCTTTGCAGCGACTTCACACATCCGCACCATAAGATCGGTTCCATTCACCCGTCCAGGAATTGGCTGGCCCAAAAACCGGCATGCCCAAACCAGAGATACTCCGTCTGCGACACATAGATCAGCACCTCGGATGAGACTGGCAAATTCAGAGTTGTTTCGTGCAATCTGAACGAATTGAGCATTGAGCGTGACGACGTGGATGCTGTCTGACCTGGCGTCACCCATCATCGTCGTAATTCGATGAACTGTCTCATCCATTGTTACCGGATCAAGTTGTACTTGATCGAGGCAGACACGATTCATTCCAACTCCTTTCATTCGTCAAATGATCCGAAGCTGTCTCCGGGCAAAGCTTTTCTAAAGTGAAAAATCAAGGCCTTTGTTGGCATGTCTAGCAACGACTAAAAAAAGTGTACTTAATACTTGTTCCCAAAATAAGAACGAATGGGAACATTCCACATCGTCCGGAAACTGTAGTAAAGATCCCATAACCGATACTTGAAGCTGGTGTTAGGGCGGAACGCATGCTCCCATCGACGCCGTGCGTGTATTAATTTTCTTCGCTCTGAAATCGTGAGCGCAGGCTCCAGGTGATCCAGCACGAGCATCGTACCCATCAACATCTTTTCTTGAGCCTGTGAAGTATTCGAGCCATGCTCGCGGTACTCCAACGTACAGAACGTATGCCGGACCAGAGGTTTCTGCCTCGCAATCCTGAGATAAAGGTCGTAGTCTTCACCCATCGAGAAAGATTCGTTGAACATTCCTGCAGCAACGAAACTCTCTCTTCGCATCATAACCGCCCCCGGAGAGCCAATCAGATTGCTCTCCAGAAGAGGAAGGAAGTACTCCTTTCGCGGCCTGCAGATATGAGCTGGCCGCACCTCCACTCCATCATGATCAATGATCTTTGTAGGCCCAAAGCTCAGGCCAGCCTCAGGGTGATTCTCAAGAGCCCGCAAGTGCGCCTCAATGGCGCCCGGCATCAGTCGATCATCCGCATCAAGGAAGATGAGAAACTCTCCTGAACTTTTACTGAATCCAAGATTTCTCGCAGCCGAAACACCGCGATTCTCGGTACGCAGTATCGTTACACCCGGTGCTCGTTCGATCAAAGAATCGGCAGGAACCGTAGAACCATCGTCCACAACGATAATTTCAACGTTGGGATAGTCTTGGTTCTTTGCACTGAGCACTGCCTCTGTCACAAACTTCGGCTGGTTGTAAAAAGGGATAATGACCGAGACCAGCGGTTTCAAAATATCGGCTGTGCTCATGATCAGCGACCCTCGCTCCGTAACCACCTGCGTTGCTTCTTTCCCAAACTTCCTGCCCTCTCTCTCCAGAAGACTCCAATTCAAAAGAGCAAGTGTACCGTCGGTCGCCAGACTCGCCCATGCAGCCCCGTGCCAACCGTAGATAGGAATTAACCAAACGTTCAACCCGAAATTTAAAGCAACAACTATGATCTGCGTGATAGTTCGATAGCGTTGCCGGCCAATCGCCGTAAGAACGCTACCCGAAGTAGCATGCACACTTCTGAAGATAGGGATGAAACAAAGCCAGCGCAAGGCTGAAGTGCCTTCACTAAACCCGTGACCAGCCATAACCGGTATCAATGGGGCCAAAATATACATACCCAGCGCAGTAACTGCGCTTATCAACAAGCTATGCTTCAGCAATCGTCGACCAAGTCGAATCGGCTGACCTGCACCAGACTCCGCCAATTGAAACAGCCGCGGCTGCGCGGCAAGCTGTATCGACGTCAGCGGAGCTGTACCCATCTCTATGATGCGATAGGCCATACCATAGATGCCATTCGCCGCACTCATCCCATAGTGACTGAGCATGGTCTTGTCGAGATCGTTATAAGCGCTCGTCGTCGATGATGCGAACGCGTATTCCACGCCCTCCTTACTATGTCGCCAGGCCAGGTGCGGAGAGAACTTAGGCCAACCTAGTCGCCGAGTCACCACAATCAATGCGGATATCATTGCGATCGCGGAAGCAATGGCAGAAGCGATCGCCCACTGCCATGCAGATGCATGGTGCAAAGTCACAAGCATGCCGACAGCAACAATTGTTCGGAACATCGACGTCATCTGATTGAACAGAGCTGCAGTCCGCATATCCTGAAAAGCTTGAAACGCTTGCGTCGCGCTTACAGTGATCTGTTCAAAGAAACAAGTGCCGATCGCCGTGATAAAAACGATTGCCGCAGTGGCCGGACTCACAACATGAGGTGCGACCAGATGCAGGATAACGATCAGCAGACCGCTCATCACGGATGTAACCGCCAGAATATTGCCCCAGTAAACGGCGAACCGGCTATGGTTCGGCGATACATACCGGAGCAGCACGGTCCCGGTACCTAATCTGCCGTACTCCGCTACCAGATTGACGAGTGCAAAGGCTCCAACAACGATCCCGTATTGCAATACACCTAGCAGTCTCGCTATTACGATGAAGTACGCCATGCGCAGACCGTAACCAAGTCCTTGCCCGAGGAACATCCATCCAGCATTCTTAGCAAGTACACTCTTGGACAAAAATTTCATGAAAGCAATTCCTGATGTAGACGTTGATACTCTGTTTTTGTAACCGCAGCCGAAAATATAAGAAATTAGAGCCATAAAGGTACAGTCCACAGAACATGATTAGTTGCTAGTCCTGTTGAAAGCGTTCGCAAGATCTCGCTAAACTTCCCCCATACCTTCCAAAGACAGTTTGCGATCTGCCGGACGAACGAGAGATAACGCTCAACCCATGCATTGCCCCGTACGCTTTTTCTTGCCGCAGTCGCTCTGCCCCCATCGCCAATGCACAACACGTCACAATATAAAGAATTGATAGCAAGTCGTTGGGCCAAACCACCGTGGCCTCGTCGATGTTGTAGAAAATTGTTATGACGAGTAACCCAAATACCAGTCATAGGTGCCTGAGTGATCGTTTCGGAAGATATACCAGGCATCTTTTATCGCTTTGAAAAAAGTCATGAAAAAAATAACGACTCCCGTCGTCCCCAGTTGGAGAAATATCTCGATGATTCCATTGTGGGCATAGCCGAATGTCCAGTGGGTTAGGTAAATAACCCTTCCCGACTCCCCTTTTATCCCTTGCCAGAAAGCAAAGTAGCCATAGCCGAGCAGAGGACGTTTGAGAATGGAAATCGCCAACGCATTCCAGATCGTGGTTCGACCCGTTAGGTTTGGATTTCGACCGAAGGCTCTCAATACGTCTGCGCCATACTCAATTCCAAAAAAGACCGCCAGAACCGAAAGGAAGGCTCCAATAACGATGACCATCACAAAAAGTCTGGAATCTACTTTGCGGCTTATGCGCAGCACGAATAAGAAGGCAAGGTAAATGAATAGTACGAAGATAGCGGTTACGGCATGCGCCATAACAATCATTAATCCCATCAGAGCTATAGTTGATAGCCAGCCAGCAGTGCTTCGTTTACCTCGGGAGATGAACGCCGGACTTATGAGGAACACGAGCGCCTTCGCCGCACTCGTTCGATCACTAAATATTCCTTGCCACCCAACACCGTTTCGAGCATCCCCATGCGTTAAGCCAAAGTTGGGAAGAAACACAACCATCAGAAGGCCCAGAACAGATACCAAAATACCTAGCCTGGTTAGCATTTCCATGAGTTCTTCACGCTCGAAGCGGACCACAAGGTAGTAGCCGAATAGAGTGCCTATGAAATAAAGAGTTCCATACAAAAGTGATCTCGCAGGACTTTGCGACCACAGAGCAGAAAAAACAGCCAGCAACGCTAGCAGAGTCAGCATCTTAAACTGCATCGCAAGATCGATGACACCTTTCAGCCTGCTCTTGATGAGCCATGCCACCAGAAGATAAGTGACAGCTGCAAAAAGATATCCGAAAATACCAGGATCGCGAGTCGCTACACCGCCCGGAGAGAATCCTCCAACCGCAGTTCCCGTAGATTGAAAAGAAAATGTACCGTGATCAATCAAGAAAAGGAAAGGCAGCATAAGAGTCCAGCTCAAACTTTGTTGAACAGCGTGAGCGGGAGGCTGCGCCTCGGTTATCAAGTGACGGGGTTTTAGCAATACAGTCGGCATCTGATCTCTCGTGAAGCTAGGCAATCCGACACGTGTTATTTGATATAAGCATAGCTAGCAACGCTTGATGCTCGACAGCGCCAGAGGGTGTTGGTCGAATTCTTCAGATATCTGTTCATTCTGCTTGAGGTCAGTTAGGATAACCTTCTTTGATCTACTCAATTGAACAGCGATCGCTCGCGAACTCCCTTAACATCTCGGTCTTCAAAGTAACCTGTAAAGCTTCTCAGGGATGGGGAACGTTCGTTTGTTCAAAACTGCGCCCAATATAGAAACTTGGGACGCTCGTAGATTAGCGGCCGCCATCTGTGCAGCTTCCTTCCGCGTGGTCTCTGCTTCGAGAACCATGACAATTCCATCACTTAGTTGACCCAGCGCAATTGCATCTGCATACCGTGTCAACGGCGGAGCATCCACAATAACGAAGTCGAACTCCCCACGTAACTCAGCCAGTCGCGCTTTGAAAGGCTCGGAACTAAGAAGACTCGCTGAGTCCGCCGTAAGTTTTCCGCACGAAAGAAGCCAGAGTTTATCAATGCCAATAGGGTTCGCGAACGATCGGATCGGACCGTCCTGCAGTAGCGCTTCCGTTAGGCCAAGAGAATTGGTTGATCCCAACAACTCCGGGAGTCCAGGCGTGCGAAAGTTAGCTTCGACAATGCAGACCGAACCGGAAGTGTTCCTTGCCAGCGTCTCAGCTACCGAGGCACAAATCTCTGTGCATCCATTGCCGTGTTCAATTCCGGCAAACACTACCACGCGCGGAGGATTCTGCGTCTGTGCGAGAAAAATCTGTTGAACCAGCCGAAGTGACTCATCACTCGCCCACTCACCACCAGCGTAGCGATTCTCCTCAAGAAGTGAGGAGACTGAATCACTTTGATCGCGTTGCATCTGCTGCAATAATTCAAAGTTCTTGCTCATTGGCTGCCTCCACTGTTCGCTTGCTCAAAGATGGATCTATCAGGATTCATACTGACTCTGACAGCTCATTTCCGGGAACGAATTGACTCTGTGTCCCAAAGTAATATCAGTCAAACTGCTTGCGAGATTTGCGATGCAGGCACACTTCACAAAGTTGAATTCATCGCTTTCTCGTTGCGGCAAAATTGGTTATCGAATCGCATCAATGAGTATCCATCCGGTCACGAATAGTACTGCGCCCGCGAAGCCTAGTATTGGAATCCAACCACCAAGTTTGCGTTTCAAACTTGGACCTAAAGTTGAAAAAATAAAGCGGTTTCCTTTATGCGCTGGCGCAGATTCAAGAAACTTCGCAGGAGCAAGATCGAGATCTCCAATAACTTCTTTAATAACTTCAACATCGATCATGTTCCGCTTCAAAGCACAACCCAACGACATTGCATTGAAGCAGAGATTGTTTATATTTCGTGGAATTCCTTTGCTATGCTGAGCGATCAACTGAAGTGCTGCCGAAGTAAACAACGGCTTATCCGACCTGTGACCAGCGACTCGAAGTCTGTGAGCAACATAAAGCCCGGTCTCTTCCAATGAGAGCGGTCTCAAATAAGCGATCATCGAAATTCGCTGTCGTAATTGCATCAGTTGTGGAGATGCGAGCTTTGCCGCAAGCTGCGGCTGGCCAGACAGAATAATCTGCACCAGCTTTTGCTGCTCTGTCTCAAAGTTTGAAAGCATCCTCGCAAACTCAAGCACAGAGTCATCAAGGTTTTGTGCCTCATCGATCACCACGACAAGACGCTCTCCTCGGCGCGCCTGGTCCACAAGAATGTCATTCAGCTTCGCCTGCAGTGCGATCAGGCCTCCGCTCGTGTCTTCGACTCCAAGATCTGCAAGCAATGCGACGAGAAATTCGTGAGGGCTCGAGATCGTTTGAAACAAAAAAACCGTTTTGGTGCTTCCTCGCAGCTTACGCATGCTCTCAAAGAGCAGCGTTGTCTTACCCATGCCCGGCATTGCAATCAACGCAACAAACCCGCGCCCAGCACCAACACCATACAGCAGGGAGGCCAACGCCTCCCTGTGCGTCTCGCTCGCAAACAGAATATCGCGAGTCGGGCGTAGCGCCAAAAGGCTGTTCGCGCAGTCTGTAGTAGTCCAATATCATCGCATGAACCTAGGCTGCCTTCTTGGGCATACTCACCACGATTGGAATACCAAGCGTTTCGATGACCTGAGTGGGAGTATGGAAAGTTGCGTCGAAGTGGTTGACGAGATATGCCGCTGCGAAACTAAAGAAAATTCCTAAGACTAAAGCAGCTAGCACAACCCAAGGTGCACGCGTATACCGGCAAAACAGGAATGGCTGGCGGTACGGCTATGGCCACGTTTGCAATTCCAGTTTTATCAAGGGCATCCGTAGTTCGTTCCTGCTCACGCTTCGAGAGATAAAGCAGGTAGTTGTCTTCATTCGCCTTCACCTCGCGCATCAGATCGTGCTGTGTCAAATCCTTCTGGTCGAGATCGACCATCTGGTTTTGCATGCTCTGGATGCTGCTACGTGCTGCGGCCTCCGTTGCGTGTTGTGCCGCAAGATCCGTTTGCGTCCGTGCTAAGTCTTCCCGCAACAACTCGTAGGTCGGATCTCGGTCAGTGGTCTGAGTCAGGTATTGCGTCTTCTCAGCCTCTGCAATCGCAGCTTGAGTTTGAGCAATCTCCTGATCTGCCTCTTGTACCAATGGAAAATGTGGATCATATTTCAGAGCTAACTGGGTACGTTTCGCTTGCGCAGCAAGTAGAGTTGAGCGGTACTGATCCAGTAGCGCGTTCGCCTGGGTGGAGAGCTGCTGCGTAGCGGATCGCGCTGGGATTACCGCCATCTGCTTTTTGTCGCTCTGCATTCTCTGTTCATCTGCGGCCGCTGCTTGCTGAGCCGAGTGCAACTGTCCGACTGCAAGCGCTACTTGCTGCGCCATGTCCGTACGGACGATATCAGGCGCGGCCACACCCTCCTTTTGTCCAAACTCTCTTAGTTCACGCTCCGAGTTATCCAGCGCCTTTTTGTATCGGTCAGCCTCCCCGGCAAAGAACTGATAGGAACCAGGTGAGCGATGCACAGTTACGTGCTTCTCAAGATAGAAGGTGGCAAGCGCGTTGAGCACTGCATAAGAAGTCTTTGGATCGTGCGAGCTATAAGCGACATCAATCAAATTAGAGTTCGTTTCGTTCGTAACCTTAATTTGCTTTGCAAGTGTCTTGACGGCAAAGGCTACTTTGTCTTCTTTTGATTGAAACGGGTGAATTAAATTCCAGATCGTAAATCCATGCGGCTCTGCTAATCCTGTGGCGAGAACCACTTTCTCAAGGAGATCCTGACTCAATAGAAGCGCAGCTTCGGAAGTGATCTCCTCAAGCGTTACCTCTTGTCCAACCATCTGCGTCTGAGTAGTGGACTGAGGAGTTACGAGTGGATCCTGGCGCTCGCGGTTCACCAGAATCGACATCTGGGACTTGTAAGGCGACGGGATTAAATATCCCAGCAGGAGTATGGCCGCGAACGTTGACAGGAACACCACGAACAGCAACTTCTTCCGACGAAACAGAGGAGAAATCAACTCTCGTGGCGAAATCAGCTTGGGAGTTTCTTTTGCCCAGTGATCTGTAGTCATATTTGCCATGCGGTGTCCACCTTTAGGTTGCAAACGTTAACCGGTTTTCTTCACGATAATAAGTAGCGCACTCAGAATTGGGCTGGATCAAGGAAAGTGCCAGCGTTGAACGAGTACGGCACATACTTCTTGAAATTCACAATGAACTTCTCCGGAATAACAATCATGTCACCCGGCCTCACGGTCGCGTCTTCCTCTAAATTCTTCCCGTTCAATACAGCCTTCAAATCGAACTTCTGTACCTGGAACATGGAGCCGTCAGGAGTTCGATGAAACAGAAAGATCTGTGTTTTTGCCGAAGGTTGCAGTCCACCCGCAACTGCTATCGCTTCCGACACAGAGATATTTTGTCGAAGCTCATACTGTCCCGGTTTTGCTACTTGGCCCGTTACGGTAAATAACGGCTTCTGAAAGTCTTCAAGATCGACATTGACAATCGGATCGTGCAGTATTCCTGCGTATGCCTGCTTTACCGCATCTGCCAGCTCAGGAACAGTCAGCCCCTCAACGTGTATGCTTCCTGCGTTCTGCAGGTTGATATACCCGTCGGGTTGTACAGTCACAGTCTGATTGAGCTCAGGAGACAGCGCGAACTGGATCAACAAGGAGTCCTGGCGATGAATCACATACCGTGGGAAGTGTTGTTGAAGTTGAGGCCGCGGACCCGAGCCTGACGTCTGGTTTGGCGAAGTTGTCGCTACAGGTGAATTTGTCGCTACAGTTGTTGGCTGCTGAGCAACCGCTGTCGATCCCGCGATTGCCAGGACCGCTAACATAAAAACAGAGTGATTGACGTTGATCCTGAACATAGGTTTTGCTCGCCTCTCCTTTTGGTTGCGACGGGCCGCGAAGCGCATGTACAGAAAGCGATTCAACCCTAGAACAATTGGCTACCGGAACAAAGCTCTTGATGTTGAGATGCCTCCGAAAGGACACAGGAGGGAAAGCTGTAAAACATCACTCAACAACAACCGGACTGACCGCGTACAAGTCATATGAAAGCAATTCAGGAGCCATCTGCTCTTCCGAAGACCCCAACATCGACGCTGGCTTTCCAAAGTACAATCGAACCTCGAATGAGTCTCAATCGTCACTACCCTTTAGCCTACAGCGTGTATCGAATGCGTCCAAGAACTTAATTCATCTGACTAGACTGCTATTTGCTCTGTTCAAAATTCCACTATTGCATACACATATGCTTACTCTACCATCTGCGCCCAGAGGATGAATGCGAAAACTTGTGCATGTATTTACCGCTTTTATAGGCAACCATTTTCTCGATGCGTGGAAAAAAATCTGACAATGCGAATGCAGCTTCGAACGCTCGAGTTCAGGAAGTATTGTTCGGCTGCTACACGCAGCACGTAAATGGCCACTGACGGCAACTAACAACAAGGCAGAATAGTTAATTAATCCACATTAAACAGAACAGAGACATGTCCGCATCTCTATTGATCCCATCGAGTCGCCTGTAGACTAGAAACTCAATATGGAGGATGTGCTTCTGTGAAGACGGTATATCATCTGCTCGACGAAAGAGAGACTTTTTCCGAGATCAACGGGGGGGCCATCTCTCGGTGGGCTGCGAACGCACTCCGTAGCGGCGATGAGGTCGTGATTTGCCCCTCATTCGATGGTTCTTACGGGTTCCCAACGGAGCGGCTATACGAAATGCCACGCTGGAGTTCAGTGGCTACGGTCCATCCCATCATCTACAGATCGCCTTGGCCGATTCAAAAGTTGACCTATATCTACCTCTTTCAAGATCTCGCTGCAAAAAGTTAAGAGAGGAGATGTAGTCTATGTTCACAATCGTCCCGCATGTGCGGCGACTCTCGCATCCATCTCGGAGAAATACGGAATCCAGGTTGTGCTCCACATGCACAATTCAATGCTTCTGCAAGCAAACAAAGGACAGATCAACGCTCTCCGCCACACCCCGATCGTTTTTTGCAGCGAGTTCCTCAGAACAGAAGCGATCACCGCATTACCGAACAAATTCGAGAAGACATTTATCGTTTACAACGGAGCCGATGGCGTCAAATTTCGTCCGCCCACTCGAGATCATACTGCTGTCCCCACAGTGATCTTCACCGGACGCGTCGTACCGTACAAAGGCGTTCACGTCTTGCTTGAGGCAATGCGAATCCTCGAAAAAAACGGCACCATCGCAAAATGTCAGATCGTAGGAGGATCAGGCTTCGGTGGTAGCAAAGGCACAAGATACACGCGAAAACTCGAGCGCCTGAAGCCAAACAACACGGAACTCGTCGGTTACAAATCTGGAGAGGCACTCGCTGAGATGCTTCGCAATGCCAACATCTTCTGCTGTCCGTCGATCTGGAACGATCCATTCCCACTCGCTCCGTTGGAAGCCATGGCAACTGGTCTTCCTGTCGTAGCCTCCAACGTTGGCGGCATTCCAGAGGCCTTAGCGTATGGTGGTGGTCTTCTCGTACCTCGAAACAACCCTGAGGAACTCGCGGCGGCTCTTAAGAAGTTGATAGAAGACGTCACCTATCGTGAAGAGATGGGGCGAAGTGGTTATGCTTCCTATCTCAAACACTTTCTTTGGGACAACGTCAGAGAGCAGTATGAACAGGTAATCCAGGAAATCTCAACGGAAGCTACACCTCATCTAACAGCGGCCGCAAAAGCCTGACGGCGAAACGCAACATCGCCGCCTACTGCTATTGGCTCCGCAACATAGGAAGACCTCGAATGAAGATCAAGGCGATATGGTTGATACTCCTGTGGATACTATCGATTAGCACTCTCCAGAGCGCAGCTGCACTCCAGGCAGCAAATGCTGAAACTGGTACCTCAGAGATCCCACCTGGCTCTAACTTCACTCTGCCAAACGAAAATGCATGTCAGTCAAAGTACGACCAGTTCTACGCCACAGAGCCTGGCGTCTACACCTATTGGTCTCTCTGTGAGGCGGGTGCCCCACCTCAACTCTATGATTACGTTGGGCAATACGACTTTACCTCAGCAAACCATATATTCGGTCCAGGACATGTTGCTGGTGGCGTAGCAGGCCCCGTCGCGGACGAAGAGACAGCAGCCTCAGTCCCAAATGCGAGCTACGGCATTGCGAACCAGGGCCTCCCAGTCAACACGCATCAAGGCACTATCTCCGCCTGGATCAACGCGGACGCACCAAACTATCCGGTGCCTGCGGTCTTCCTCGGAGCAGTACAAGGCAAGTCGTTGATCGCAATAAAAGTCGGTAACACCGGCGGTATCTGTTTCAGCGGCGGTTACACAAATGCCGATGCCACAGCGTCGAGTGTCCAAAAATGCGGATACGCCGCGAACACTTGGCATCGGGTCGTACTGACATGGTCTGAAGGCAATCTCAGCCTCTTTGTCGACGGATCCTCTGTTGCGAACGGAAAATATACAGGAGAGCTGGATAACAAGATCTTCTACTACAAGCTGTTTCCAGGATGTTGCTTTGCCACAAAGCAAATGACGTTAGCGAAGGTATCTGTAGCAAACCAGGCATGGAGTTCAACTCAGGTCGCTTCAGACTTCGCTCCTCAATTTCCTACAATTCCCCGCGGCGGCGTCTTCATCGGCGCGGAAAAGCTCGGAACGATTCACAAAGATGTACTCGGCTTCGCCGGTATGAGCCCAGGCACTTCGAGTCCAGAGGTGCGTGCTGCTCTGCTCTCCGGCCTCAAAACAGCGGGTGTAACATCGCTGCGCTTTGCCGAAGGCCAGGGTGGTATTGAAGCCGATCTCCAGGATTGGCAGGGTCGCGGAGCTTGTACAAAAACGCCCGGCGTCGTAGGCAAAGTTGCTAATGCCGTCGCGCCCGGCCCTGACGACTACATTCAAGAAATAGCCAAGCCACTGCAGCTTAGCATCGTCTACACCGTCAACTACGGAACCAATCCTCCTGCATGCAACGCTGGCGGGGATCCCGACATCAATGGCGCCAGCCTCGTGCGCTACGTGAATCGCACGAAGGGCTACGGAGTTAAATATTGGGAGATTGGAAACGAAGTCTACTCCGGCAACAGCGAAACGGATTTTCATGATCACCCCAGCAGTGGTGATAGTTACGCTAGATACGAGCCGGCCTTTTATCAGGCGATGAAAGCCGAAGACCCCTCTATAAAGATCGGAGTGCCTGTCGCCCTCTCCATCTACTCCTATCAAATGGGATTCACCTATCCCGTCCTTAAGAATGCAAGCTACGACGCAGTAATCTTTCACAACTATCCAATCAACGATCCAATTACCGACGGTGCCACCTTATATCAGGATCGTGTAGCCTCAAGAACGGGGCGTGTCCGTGGAGAATTACTCGCTGTGAAAACTGCCCTTTTGAATGTAGGAAAGGGCGACGCTCCCATCTGGGTCACGGAGTGGAATGGGGAGCAGGCTGGAAATATGTGGTCCAGACAAACCATAGGCGCTGCCGCGCCACTCTTTGCCGCTTCTCAGTTGGCCGAATATATGATGGCAGGAGTTCAGGTTGCAACGTGGTTTGCGCAGACTAGTACGAACGTGTGTTCAACATTCAACTACGATTACAAAGGTGAGACCGCCTATAGCTGGTGGAAATGTGGCAATCCGGCACTCGTCTACACAGGCCCGGTTGCGAACAAAGGAGAAGTCGCAGTCGGTCTTCATCCCGGAGATCTATATCCTTCCGCTCGGGCCTTCCAGATCCTCTCGCAAAGCGGGTTTGTGGTTGAAGGCGAGCACATGCTGCGCACCCATACTGACATGCAAAAGGCTCCTTGGCTCTTGAGCTATGCAGCAACACACAGATCTTCTTACGCCGTCATCCTCATCAACCGCGACAGAGACGAATCGCACACAGTTCCAGTCGCCTTTGCCAATAAGACCTCAGGCAGATCCGTGCAGCAATGGACATACGGCAGGGCGCAATACGACAAGGTCCGCCAGGGCGATTGGTCAGCCGCGCCCGTCTCTTCAAAACACGGATCGTGGAACTCAAACTTCACGGCAACACTCCCGCCGTGGAGCGTCAACGTATTCGTCTTCGACAACTGATCGAACATCAGACCAATCCATCCTCCTTCACAAATTGAAAACGGATAAAGTGAGACTTCAAGCCGCACACGAATAAACTACTGAAACCTGGACAACGAATGAAAACGCTCCTGCTTTGCCTCGCACTCTTCGGTTGGCAACTTCAAAGCAACACGCCGCAGACCACCGTCCGCCTTGTCCATGCGGGTTCAATTCCCGTCGCTGCTCGTGGAGAGATGATCGAACTCCTCAGTCCCCATGACATAGTAGGTCTGCCCGTGCAGGTTCCAGGACCCGGCAACAACGGTGCCGCTTGGTTCGTCGATATCCGAAACCTCGGCCCCAACGACGTAACCATTCAAACCGTTAACGTAGCCACCATGGACAACGGCCCTCAATTTTCGGTCATCCTCCATCCCAAAGACGTAACCAGAATCCGCGCCGTCGGATCGAAGTACATCGCCACCAGACGCAACTAAGTCAACTACCATTGAGCACCCGCCTGTCCTCGCCAACGATTCGATAGTTGGAAGGATTTTTCTGCGGGAGAAACTGGAAGAAGAAGAACAAGCATCAAAGAAGTAGGGCTATGTCTGCCCATTGCTGAAAGCCATCTCTATTTTTCTATCTCTACTTTTTGAGGATCTCAGGAGCCAACAATGAAGCTTGTTCAGACCTTACCGCTGAAGCCATGGATATCTGCTGCTGTATGTGTAGCGACCTTGGGTGGTGCGAGCTTGATGGCTCGATCGGTTCGGGCGCAGGCTGCACAGACGACAACCCAGGTAATCACGGTTCCAGTGAAAGGACTTCCCGACACTCTGATTCCTGCCGACCAACGGAAGGCTGCACCCGACTTTACGTTGAACGATACGCAGGGTCATTCCGTAAGTTTGTCCGGATACAAGGGCAAGGTTGTGCTGCTCGACTTCTGGGCAACCTGGTGTGCGGCGTGTCAGTTTGAAGTTCCCTGGTATAGCGAGTTCTCGAAGAAGTATGCAGACAAGGGGCTGGCAGTGGTCGGGGTCTCGATGGACAAGGATGGCCTGACTGCGGTGAAGCCGTATATGGAACAAAAGAAGATGGACTATACGGTGGTGCTTGGGAATGATTATCTCGTGCCACAGTTTGGTTTGAAGACGATTCCGGTAACGTGGCTGATCGATCGCGATGGCAGAGTCGCAGTTGCCCACGTGGGCATGGCGGATAAGGAAAGCTTTGAAGCAAATATTCAGAAGTTGCTGCAGGAAGGGGCTTCGCAGCAATAACGAGCCGGAAAAAGGCATGACTCCAAAAACCAAGGTGACCCTAGAAACCAAGTGACACAAACCCAGTCGGCCCGCCCCAAAATTTGGGTGGCCCATCCTTTGCAGCTTCATCGCAAAGGGTGGGTTATTCGCGCGAAGGCGCGAACAGCACTCTCCCTGATCCAACGAACACATTATCTTGATCGAGCAACCCAACACTTAACACCAGCGATAACTCCACGCTTCGCCACCCAAACACCACAGAAGCACCACAAATTTGCACCAACCGGACATGGAACATCACAAAGTTGCGACTCAATTGGACAACAAAACCTGGCGCGTGCTGAGATTCCAGCACGCCTATCCCAGTGTTTACTGAAATCCTGTCAAGCCCCCAGATAGCGAAAACCCGCGCCCACACTGGCGATTCGGTTGGCGTATCTACCCCCTCCGATTCCCTATAATTAAAAGAAAGAAGACAAATCATTGAGAGAGAAGGGTAAACACTGCACGCAAAGTACTGGATCACCCGCTGTCTACGAAACCGAGCCATAACTAACTGATTCCAGACATTTTGCGCGCAACCCAAACAGAATCAATATTTTACGAATAAAGACGCTGGCTAAACCAAACAAAACAAGCTACTTCCCCGCAAAATACCCTAAGGGGGAGGGGGTACCCAGCAACCGATAGAGCCCGATATACTCGAAACCCGATGCCATCTACTCCTCCAATCCGTGTTCTGGTCGCAAAACCCGGCCTCGACGGCCACGACCGTGGCGCAAAGATCATCGCCCGCGCCCTCCGCGACGCAGGCATGGAGGTCATCTACACCGGCCTCCGCCAAACCCCGGAGATGATCGTCTCCGCCGCCATTCAGGAGGACGTCGACTGCATCGGCCTCTCCATCCTCTCCGGCGCACACAACGTCATCGTCCCGCGCATCACCGCCCTCCTGCGCGAACAAAGAGCGGAAGACATCCTCCTCGTCCTGGGCGGCACCATCCCCGACGAAGATCAGCCAAAATTAAAAGAAAACGGCGTCTCGGCCATCTTCGGGCCGGGAACGCCGCTTGAAACCACCATCACCTTCATCCGCGAGCACGTAAAACCTCGCGGCTTACTCACCATCTAGCAACAACCTGAGTATCTAGCAACAACTTGGGTGCCCCATATCTCGATTCTGAGATGTGGGCATTCGCGCGCGAGCGCGAACCGCTTCCTTACCAGGGCAACGGCTTCCCCAGATGGACATAAGCACCATTTGGACCGCTATCCTGCAGCGTCGCCAACTCCACTGAGGTCTTGGCACCCGTCTCGATGTCAAGCTGCGCGCCTTCACCGCCCATATCCGTCTTCACCCACCCGGGGTGCGCCGAGTTCACCTTGATCTTCGTATCTTTCAACTCATGAGCCAGATGAATAGTGAAAGAGTTGAGCGCAGCCTTCGAAGCGTCATACGCGAACGTCTTCGCATCGTAGACATAAGACCCCGGCGTAGCATGCAGGGTATTCGAACCCAGAATGCTCGAAAGATTCACGATCCGGCCGCCAAGACTCTTCTTCAGTAGCGGCAGCAGAGTCTGAGTCAGCTCCACCACGGCAAAGAAATTCGTATTGAACGTCTTCTGCAACACATCTTTCGAGGTCGTCGACGTCTCATTCGCCTTCCGGCCATCGAGGAAGATGCCCGCATTATTCACGAGAATATCGAGCCTTCCGTAGTCCTTCTCGATCAACTTGGCAACCGCCGCGAAGTCGGCTGAATTGTCCATATCCAGCTTCACAGCCCTAGCTTCAACGCCATCCTTCTTCAGCTCCGCAACCGCAGCCGCTCCTTTGGCCTCATCGCGAACACCGATCAGCACCGTAATCCCAAGCTTTCCCAACTGCCGAGCCGTCTCCAGCCCAATTCCCTTGTTCCCACCCGTAATCAGCGCAACCTTCTTGTCAGTGCTCATCAACTCACCTCATCCTCTAATCTGACTTCAAACCACTTCGGTATGAGATGCCTGAGACTTCAGATAAGCACCAAATCGTTCGGCGTATTTCGGCGGGAGACACTGCTTCTTCATATCCTTGCCCACAACGACGTGAACCGTCTCCCCTTCGCACAGCAGCACACCATCCGCAACCCGCAACACCTTATATCCAAACCGGATCACAGCGCCCCGCGCCGCCAGCAGCCGCGTCTCCACCACCAACTCATCGTCGTACCGCGCCGGAGCACGATATCTGGCATGCACATCCACAACCGCGATCCCGCAGCCCTCTTCCGCTTCCATCCGCTTGTAGTCCAACCCCATGCTGCGAATCAGCTCCACCCGCCCAACCTCAAACCAGATCAGGTAGTTCGAGTGGTATACCACCCCCATCTGATCGGTCTCGGCATACCGTACCCGCACCCGAGCTTCACCAACATGTCTCGCTGCCAACACTTCAGTCATCCTGATAGTCTACCGAATCTGAGCCGCGATTCAGACCGACAGCGCCGCCTGGACTCCATACTAAGTCATCCCCAAACAGGCTTCCTCTTCTCCAGGAACGCAGCAACACCCTCTCGAAAGTCGTGCGTCGTCCGTGCTTCAGCACTGGCCGCCAAAGCCTCTGCAATTGCCGAATCCAACCAGGCCTTACTCTGTGCCCGTAAAAGCCTCTTCGTAGCGGCCAACGCCTCTGGACTATTCGCCTTCAACAACCCAACCAACTCCACAGTTCGAGCGGCCAGCTTATCGAGCGGCACGACCTCATTCACCAGCCCCAGCTGCGCCGCCTCTTCACTCGTAAACAACCGCCCCGTCAACAGCAGATCCCGCGCCGCCTTCTCTCCAATCTGAAGTACAAGGAATGCCGACACCACCGCGGGCACAAATCCGATTCTCACCTCTGTGTACCCGAACTTCGCGCCCGGCACGGCCAGAGTGAAGTCACACATCGTAGCCAACCCCGTCCCCCCAGCTACCGCAGCGCCATGGACCGCTGCAATCGTCGGTTTTGGCAGCTCGTACAGCGTTCGAAACAGCAATGCAATTCGCTCAGCATCCGCGGTATGCTCGTCCGCTGACTTGTCATTCATTTTTTGGAGAGAACTCAGATCAAGTCCAGCACAAAATGACTCCCCTGCTCCAGCAAAAACCACCACACGGCAACTGCTCACAGCAGCTTCAAGCATTGCTGCAATTAATTCCTGTTGCATCTCTGGCGTCATCGCATTCCGCCGCTCAGGTCGGTTCAATGTAATCGTGCACACACCGTATTCTTCTGTCACCAGAATCGTCGAATAACACATGAGCCCTCCCTTACGCGCTGCCTTACTGCACCCTCTCTCCATACTTGCGGGAGATCTCTGCACTCGCAGTTAACAACCCATCCAGCGGACGAAGTGGATCCAGCTCAGCACCCAGCTCCTTCAACTGCGCAAGCAGAACCTCCGTCGCCACATTTCCTACCAACGAATCCTGAGCAAACGGACACCCACCCAAGCCGCCTATCGCCGCATCGAACCGACGGCACCCAGCCACATATGCTGCTCGAATCTTCTCTGCAGCCTGATCCGGTCTTGCATGCAGATGGACGCCAATCTCTATCCCTTCATGCACCGCAAGCACATCAGCGACGAGATCACTCACCTGCTTCGGCGTCGCAAGCCCGACCGTATCCGCCAACGAGATCTGCGTCACCCCGTTATCGGACAGCAGATCGCACGCCGCAACCACCTCATCGATATCCCAGGCCTCACCATACGGATTCCCGAATGCCATCGAGATATACGCCACCACATCCATCCCCGCCTTGTACGCCAGCGTACCAATCTTCTCCAACTCCTCCAGCGACTCCTCCGGCGTTTGGTTCTGATTCCGCTGCAAAAATGTCGGCGACACCGAATAAGGAAACCCCAGCGTTTGCACGCTTCCCGTCTTCACAGCTCGCTCCGCACCCTTGGCATTCACAACGATCCCGATAATCTCCACATCATCCGGCGGATCCAGATACTCGAGCACCAGCTCCGAGTCCGCCATCTGCGGCACCGCCGAGCGCGAAACAAAGCTCACCGCATCGATGTGCTTGAATCCCGCCGCAATCAACACCCGCAGATAGTCCGCCTTCACCTCCGCCGGCATATTCTTCGGCAACCCCTGCCAAGCATCCCGCGGACACTCAATAATCTTCACTACACTCGTTGCCACTCTAAGCTCCTAACCTTCACCCAACCTGTCGTCCACAAAGATCGCCATTTGAACCGCAGAATTCCCCCGCTTCGCTTTTGTGCTGACCTGTTTTTCATCCAAATCTTCCATGAATTCGCGTTTACGTCTGCAATACTCCTGGATTAAACCTCGGCACCTCAGAATTCAAACTAGCCGCCTCCAGCGCCATCATCAACACCTCCCGCGTCTTCACCGGATCAATAATCGCATCGATCCAAAGCCTCGCCGCCCCATACCTCGGATCAGCCTGCGCATCATACGACGACTTGATCTCGTCATACAGCGCCTTCTTCTCATCCTCCGACAGCACCTTCCCACCACGCTCCATCTGCTTCGCCCTCACCTCCGCCAGCGTATTCGCCGCCGAAGCCCCACTCATCACCGCATACCGCGCCGTAGGCCACGCAAACAAAAACCGCGGATCATAAGCCTTCCCACACATCGCATAGTGCCCCGCGCCAAAACTCCCACCAACAATCACAGTAATCTTCGGCACCACACTCGTACTCACCGCCGAAACCATCTTCGCCCCGGCGCGAATAATCCCACTCCACTCCGCATCCTTCCCCACCATGAACCCATTCACATCATGCAGAAAGATCAGCGGAACCAGACTCTGATTGCAATCCATAATGAACCGCGCCGCCTTCTGCGCACTCTCCGTATAGATCACCCCGCCAAACTCCGTTCGCTTCTCTCCCGCCTGCGGCCCCACCGCCACCGTCTGTGACTGATGCATCTTCTGGTTCGCCACAATCCCCACGGCCCGCCCACCAATCCGCGCATACCCACACAACACCGTCCGTCCAAACTCCGCCTTGTACTCATCAAACTCCGAACGATCGACGATCCGGGCAATCACCTCCCGCATGTCATACACATTGCTCGCAGCCTTTGCCGGATCAGGATCAATCAACCCGTACAAATCCTCCGCGCAAACTTCGGCGCATCTTTTGCAGCATTATAGTCGACAACATTGAAAGGGGCCTTCGCCGGCGAACCAATCTTTCCCACCAAAGAACGTAACCGAGCCAGACACAAATGATCGTTCGGCTCTTTGAAGTCCACCGTCCCCGAGATCTCCGCATGCATAGCCGCCCCACCCAACTCCTCCGCCCCAGTCTTCTGCCCGATCGCCGCCTGCACCAGCGACGGCCCCGCCAGAAACAACCCGACCCCTCCGTCATCAACACCGTATCGGTCATCACCGGCAGATATGCGCCGCCCGCCACGCACATCCCCATAATCGCCGTGATCTGCGGCACCCCAAGCGAACTCATCACCGCGTTATTGCGAAACACCCGCCCAAAATCATCCGTATCCGGAAACACATCCTCCTGCAGCGGCAGAAACACCCCAGCCGAGTCCACCAGATACAGCGTCGGGATCCGATTCTCCAGCGCAATCGTCTGCGCCCGCAGCACCTTCTTCGCCGTCATCGGAAAAAACGCTCCCGCCTTCACCGTCGCGTCATTCGCCACGATCATGCACAGCCGCCCGCTCACCCTTCCCAACCCTGTCACCACCCCCGCAGCCGGCGCCCCACCGTACTCCCCATACATCCCATACGCCGCCCAAAGTCCCAACTCCAGAAACTCCGTGCCCTCGGATCCAGCAACAAAGCCAGCCGTTCCCGCACCGTCAGCCGCCCCTTGGCCCGCTGCGACTCCGCCGCCTTCGCCCCACCGCCCAGCCGAATCTCACTCTCCTCAGTCGCGCAACGCCGCCATCAACACCCTCAACGCCGCCGATTCGCACCAAATCGCGCCGCCTTCACATCCACCTTCGACCCCAACGCACTCTCCAACTTCAATCCTCCACCATCCGTCATTCAAAAACGTGTCAGCCTAGCATCTTAGCTACACATTGCTCTCACTGTCTCGCCGAGACACGTGTAGGCTATCTTCGACACAAACCTCAAGATTCTTTATACGGAGACGGAATGACGCTCGCACTCAACTCGCAACCCTGATCCTACTCGCCAGCACGTCCTTTTCGCCCACCCTCGGCCCCGCCCAAACCGGCCCAACCGACCTCGATAAATCCATCGACCTCTCCGTCGGATAATCACGTTAAGGTTCAGACTCTTCTTACCGACCTCCAGCAATCGGTGTCGCAGCACAATGCTGCTGCCGTCGCGGCGCTCGTTCACTATCCCATCAAGGTCAATCCTGGCAAACGCCCCATCACCATCAAAAATCCTAAAGCATTCATCAAGGATTACGACCGCATCATCACGGCCGACATCGCAGCCGCCATCTACAAGCAGAAGTACGACGCCCTCTTCGTCAACTCTCAAGGCGTCATGATCGGCGACGGCGAAATCTGGATCACCGGCTTCTGCCTCGACAAGAACTGCAAGAACTCCGACATCAAAATCGGCACCATCCAGGACACCAAAAACCTAAAGCCATAACCACAAATCTCGGTGCCCCATTCTCGATCAGATACGAGCCATCGTCCGAAGGACGATCGCACACTCTGCGTCCCTTCGAACTACGATCAAATCATGCAACTCCACCCCACCGACGCCCTCCTCGTCATCGACGTCCAAAACGACTTCATGCCCGGCGGTGCCTTAGCTATCAAAGATGGCGACGCCATCGTCCCTCTCATCAACACCCTCGGCAAAAAATTCGCCCACGTTATCCTCACCCAGGACTGGCACCCCACCGCAGCACATCTCCTTCGCGACCACCCACTCCGAACAAACAACCGTACGAAACTATCGAAGCCCCTTACGGTCCCCAATCCCTCTGGCCCGATCACGTCCTCCAACACTCCGAAGGCGCAGCCTTCCACCCTGCTCTCAACATCCCACACGCCGAGCTCATACTGCGCAAAGGCTTCCGCCGCCACATCGACAGCTACTCCGCCTTCCTCGAAAACGACCACACCACACCCACCGGCCTCGCGGGCTATCTCCGCGAGCGCAACCTACACCCGCCTCTTCCTCTGCGGCCTCGCCTACGACTTCTGTGTCCGCTACTCCGCAATCGACGGCAGCGCACTGGGCTTCGAAACCATCGTCATCGAAGACGCCACCCGCGCCGTCAACTTATCCGGCTCCGTCGATGCCACCAACGCAGACTTCGCCGCAGCGAATATCCCACGCGTCCACTCCACTGATCTGCTAACTAGCCAACTGACCCGTTACCCTCCAGCCCCAACTCCCCCGCCCTCGCCTGCATCGCCCGCAGACAATTACCCACATGCTCCTCCACGCTCAACCCAAGCAACTCCGCACCGCCAGTTATATCCTCGCGCAGCACCGCCCGCGCGAACGCCTTATCCTTCATCTTCTTCTTCACCCCGGCAACCTCGACATCATGGATCGACTTGCTCGGCTTCACCAACGCGCAAGCCGTCAAAAATCCCGCGAGCTCATCGCACGCAAACAGCGCCTTATCCAGATGCGTCTCCCTCGGCGTCCCGGAGTAGTCCGCGTGTGCAAGAATCGCGTGCAGCACCACCTCCGGCCATCCCAACTCCCGCAGTCGATTGACTCCAACAAACGGATGCTCGCCCAAGGTCGGATGCCGCTCATAGTCCATGTCGTGCAGCAGCCCAGCACTCGCATACAGCTCAACGAACGAATCAGCCTCGACCCCTCTCAGCCCCAGCCGCGCAGCTTCCAGCACGCCGTACGACTCCGTGCAGACCGACACCGCCATGCCGTGTTTCCGCAAACTTTCGCCTTGAGTCCACTCGTGCAACAACGACAAAGCCTGCGACCGTCCGAACTCTTCAGCCATGCAAAATTCCTCCTCTTCTCTCGTGCCTAAGCTCGTCATTGGTGCCTTTACAAGTTACCAACTTGGTTCATCTTCGGTTTTTTTAGGTCTTTCTGGCAGAATCAGCGGGTTTCCCCTTGACTCCAAAGTACACCAGTGTCAATCTAGGCACATCACACGCTCCGTTATCGGACATGTGTGGGTCCTTGCTCTGGGTCCCTTCGCTACAAGACAACTTATGGCAACCATGATGGCACCTGTCGAACAACGTGAGGTACTACGTTGCGACCACTGCAGTTTGGTGCAGTTCCGGACAGCCAATACGCTGTGCCGCCGCTGCCACAAATGCCTCGAGGTCGAAGAGCCCGAACCGGCTCCCGCACCACTGGCGCTGGTTCCCCCACCCACAACCCAGGAAGGCGGCCTGCAAGTAGCCCACGCCGTTCGCGACCTGCGCCACGTGCGCAATCTCTCGCAGCGTCAGCTCGCAGCTCGCATGGGAGTACCACGCACCTACATCTCCAAGATCGAAAACGGCAAGGCCATGCCCACCCTGTCTTCCCTCGATCGTCTCGCCCGCGCTCTCCAGGTCGACATCTCCGCCCTGCTGCGCGACTCCAACACCCGCCATCGCGACGAGACAGCGGTCCTCATGACCGACCCGTTCCTCGCCGAGATCGCGACTGTACACCTCGCAGCTCGACGACCTGCAACGCTCCATCTTCCTTAATCACGTTCGCGAGCTGGCTGCGGGACGCCGTCGTACCGCCTAATAGCCTGCTGGACCTGATCACAACCTCCGCGGAGAGCGCCCATAACATCAGGGCGCTCTCCTCTCCGTCCAGCACTGAGATCGAACACTGCACTGCGTAACGTCGCAGAAATCCCTGCATCGACATGTAGCTAACATTTGCCATCTGTTGGATGCGCGAGCCGGCAAATAGCTCGAAGAAAAAAACGTAAATCCATCTAGTAGATGACACTTCCGTCTGCGCCTGCACTCCTTAGCGGTCTTCAGGAACGACACACGTTCATTGCGCACCCTACGTCGGTGTGCTAGCGTCAATATCTGCGAGGTCGCTTTGCGCGCATCAACACCTTTACCGAATCAACCGCCGCGTTCCCTAATCGCAGCCACGAACTCTCTCCGGAAGAGCAGAGTGTCTACCACCAGCTCGACCCTGCCAAAGATTCCCCAGCACATCGCCATCATCATGGACGGCAATGGCCGCTGGGCCGGCAAACGTGCACTCAAGCGCTTTCTCGGCCACCAGAAGGGCGCCGAGTCCGTCCAGTACGTCGTTGAAACGGCCTCCCGCATCAACCTGCCCTGGCTCACGCTCTACGCCTTCTCGCTCGAAAACAACCTGCGCCGCCCCAAATCCGAGGTCAGCTTCCTCATGAAGCTCCTCAAGAGCTACCTCGTCGGCAACGTCAAGCGCATGAACGACAACAACGTCCGCATGGCCTACATCGGCCGCACCCACGACCTCCCGCAAGAGGTGCAGGACACCATGCAGTGGGCCTCCGAAGCCACTGCAAAGAACACCGGCACCACCCTCACCCTGGCCCTCAACTACGGTGCCCGCTCCGAGATCGTCGACGCCGTCCGCAGCATCCTCACCGACCTCACCACCGAAGCCCACACCCGCGGCTGCTCCGTCGAAGACCTCCTCGGGCGCAGGCGCCCTCGACTCCCTCGACGAGTCCAGCATCGCCCGCGCCCTCTACACCGCGCACATGCCCGACCCTGACCTCGTCATCCGCACCTCCGGCGAGCAGCGCATCTCCAACTTCCTCCTCTGGCAGATCGCCTACTCCGAGATCTTCGTCACCGACCGCCTCTGGCCCGACTTCAACGGCCTCCATCTTCTCGAAGCCATCGACGCCTATCAGCACCGCGAACGTCGCTTCGGTGGCCTCGGCGAAAGCTTCACCGACGAAGACCTCGACAACCTCCAGCCCGCCGAAGAGGTCGCCGCAGAGATCAAGGATCATCTCATTCCAAAGGTTGAGACGAAACCAGAGACCAAGTCCGAAGCAAAACCCGACGCAGTCCTCATCCGCCGTTAGGTCTTCCGACAACTCCGCGAAAGAGGACTTTTACGCTCCTCTTTCCTCGCCAGCGAACTACAGCAATCCACCAAGGCTAACCGGAAGCTTCCGCAGCCGACCTCTGCTTTAGTCCACGCACAAACTCCCCCAGCGCCGGCCGAATCATCGCAAACATCGGATCATCTCGCTGCATTAGCGCAACCTCAGAGAACAGCTTCAGCCCTATCCCCAGGGACGCGACCGTATCGCCATCGAATGGCAACCGAGCCCGCATCCTCTCCACGATCCCAAGAATGTCGTCATGATTCGCAGCCTCGAACGAGAGAGTCCGTCCTTCGACCGGCTCTCCCTTCGCTCCCGTCAACGCTTCAACCGTAATTTTGTAACGATAAGAGTTCATCTCACGCCCTCTCGATCTGCTTCGCCGCGGCATCGATGATGTCGGTGATCGCGTGAATCTGTTCGGTTGACAGTGGTCCCTTCTTCATCCGCAGCGACATGCGAAAGTTTTCGACCGCCCGTTCAATCTGTGGCGAACGATCGCTTCCCTGCTCGCTGCGCACTTGGTCCATTCTCGCGAAGAGAGCTTCCACCATTGCCTTGTTCTCAGCCAGCGACTTCGAACCTCCTTCCGTGATCGTGTAAAGCTTCCGCGCACCCTCTGAGACGACCGTTGCATGACCCATCTCTTCGAGCATCGTCAGCATCGGATACACCACGCCCGGGCTCGGTGCATACGTCCCGCCCAGGCGCTCCTGGATTGACTTGATGATCTCGTACCCGTGGCTCGGCTTCTCCGCAATCTGTTGCAGAATCACGTATCGCAGGTCGCCGGCCCCGAAGAACCGCATCGGCCCGCCGCGACCACCACGAAATCCATGCCGTGCACCGCCAAAATCGCCAAATCCTCCGCGATGTTTATCGTCCCTATGTCTCTCTCCACGGCCTTCTTCCTCGCCGCAGAAACCTCTGAATTGTTGATGTAGTCTTCTCATGCCGAGATATTATTATGATATATCTTGATATGTCAAGATATAAACTAAAATGCACATCCCAAAGCCACTGGATATATCCTGTTCAGGCCAGCATGAAACGCATCCTCACCGCCACAGTCCTCATCCTCGCTGTCTTCGCCCTCATCTTCTTCGGCAGCTCTGGATGATCACCCTCTTCTCCGCGATCGTCGCCGAGCTAGCTGCCTACGAGTACCTCAAGCTCGCCGCAGTCGGCGCCGAAGCCCACGGTGCCACCCTCCGCATCCCCGTCTGGTGGATGGCCCTTGGCACCGCCCTGGCCTTTGTCGTGACGCTTCCCAACGTCCCGTCGAATCACAGCTCCCCGTCCTCAGCGCCCTCACCTTGATCCTCTTCGCCTGGAACGGTTTCCGCGCCCCCCTCATTCAGGTCTCTGCCCGACACCGCCCAGGGCCTCTTCGGCCTGATCTACATCGCCTATCCCCTTACCCTTATTCCTCTCCTCTGGAAGCAGGAGGACGGCCCCGCGCTGGTCCTCTTCCTCATGGTCTGCGTCTGGGCAGGCGACATCGCCGCCCTCTACATCGGCCGCGCATTCGGCAAACGCAAACTCGCCCCTCGTCTCAGCCCCGGCAAGACCTGGGTGGGCTCCATCGCCTCAATCGTCGGCAGCATGCTGGCGGCCGGCATCGTCATAGCGATTGCCGACGCCCTCACCGCTCGCGGAAACACCCTCCTCCACATCTCCGAGCCCATCTGGCAATCGCTCTTCCTCGCCGCGATCCTCAACATCGCCGCCCAACTCGGCGACCTCCTCGAATCCGCCATCAAGCGAGGCGCAGGCGTCAAAGACTCCGGCACCATGCTCCCGGCCACGGCGGCATCCTCGACCGCATCGACGCTCTCCTGCTTGCCGCTCCCGTCCTCTGGTTCGCCCTGCTCCTCAAAGACCACTTCAACCTCGGCCGCTTCTAGCTGCTCCCCGCGCCTACACCCGGAGTCGACCTACTACTTTTAACAGTTATCGACTTCGCTCTCTAACATTTAGCTTGTTGAAATGTTGAAGACTTACAACCTCGGCCGCTTCTGACCACTCATTAGGACTAAGGTCCGATTGCTAAGCCAGGGCAAGAGACCTACCATCTGCCTGGCGCATGATTGAGAGCTAGCGATGTCGCATTCTCCGGAACATCCATTCAAGTAAATCTGCACTTTCACCCGAAAGATTCGCGAGGTAGAAAGAAAAAGATATGAGCCTATTCGAGAGATCTTCCATTCACTCGGCCCCAGAGTCTTCGCCGACCCATCAGCCCGATCCGAAAGTAACCTGGTCTCTCCTAAGATGACGAGCCGGCTTGCGGTCCTGACCGCGACAGTTGCGACCATCCTCTGTGTGCCCGTCGGATCGCACGTCCTTGCTAAGAGCGGACAGCAACCCGAAGCAAAAGAAGCGCCTCCGACCCAAGCTTCCTCAATCGACCCTGACGCCGTCGATGCGGTCAAAAAAATGGCCGCCTATCTGCACACGCTGAAGTCCTACCAAGTCATCGACAACGTCACTCAGGATGACGTCCTTGAAGATGGATTGATCGTTCAATCCAACAGCAAGGTCGATTACCTCCTCGCAAGGCCCAACCGCATGCGGATCGAGGTCACCTCCGATGAGAGGCACAGGCTATACCTCTACGACGGCAAAAACTTCACCGTCTGGGCCAGGCTCGTCAACTACTACGCCACCGTTCCGGCCCCGCCGACGATCGGCGAACTCTTCGAAAAAGTCACTGAAAAATATGACATCGACCTGCCCTTGTATGACCTCTACAACTGGGGCACCAAGGACGAAGATATCAACAAGATCAAAACCGCAATCGACGTTGGCCCCAGCACGGTTGAAGGTGTCACCTGCGAACACTATGCCTTCCATCAGGAAGGTGTCGATTGGCAGATCTGGATTCAGCTCGGAGAGTTTCCTCTGCCGCGCAAACTCGTCATCACGACCCTGACCGACGACGCCAGACCGCAGCACAGTGACACCCTCACTTGGAACCTCGCACCCTCCTTCAACGACGGTGCCTTTGCCTTCGACCCACCGCCCGATGCCAAGCGCGTCATCCTTGCAGCTGAGAACTCCGACGCTACAGAGACAGGAAAATAAGGGGATACCTATGAAGCGATCAACTCAGCTCTACGCCATATTCGCCATCGCCATCCTGGTATCTGGAATGACACTGTTTGCTCAACGTGGTGGCCGTGGTGGAGGCGGGGGTGGCCCGCGGGGAGGTGGCGGCGGTACCCGCAGCAGCGCTCGATCCAGCGTCAACGCCCCCCAAAACCGGAGCGCCAATCAAAACCGAAACAACGAATGTAAATCACAACAACAACGTAAATCGCAATAACAACACCAACGTAAGATCACAACAACAACGTAAATGTGAATCGCAACGTCAACGTGAATGTAAATAACAACTACCACGGTGGTGGCTACTACGGTGGTGGTGGTTATTACGGTGGTGGTTGCTGCTACCATCCTGTTGCCGTTGCCGCCGCAGTCACAGCCACCGCAGTAGTAACGGCTGCGGTCGTTGGTTCCATCGTCAACCAGCCGCCCTCCGGCTGCGTGACGACCATCGTCAACGGACTCGCCTACCAGCAGTGCGGAAGCACGTGGTATCAGCCACAGATGTCCGGGAGCTCGACGACCTATATCGTCGTCAACGCACCAAGATGACCGAGCCAGCCCTCGAACATCAACTTCGAGGGCTGGCTGACAGGCCTGAAGCTCTAGCAGACTCGAGAAAAGACTCCTGTCCGCTCGTAGCCTTCAAATCTGCGAAAATAAAGAACGTGAAAAAATTAGCGATCCTCGGTTCAACCGGCTCGATCGGCCACAGCACCCTCTCCATCTGCGAATCCTTCCCCGACCGCTATCAAGTCGTCGCCCTTGCTGCAGGCACGAACATCGACGTAGCGTTCGCCCAGTGCTTGCGCTGGCGACCCAAGGTCATCTCCCTCGCAACCGAAGCCCTTGCCGAGACCCTCAAACCCGTCTCAGAGCCGAGGGCATAACCAACATCGAAGTCGTCCACGGCACTGCAGGCAGCGTCTACGTCGCCACCCTGCCCGAGGTCAACTTCGTCGTCTCAGCGATCGTTGGTGTAGCCGGTCTCGAAGCCACCTACGCAGCAGTCTGCGCAGGCAAGACCATCGGCCTCGCCAACAAGGAGTGCCTCGTAGCCGCAGGCGAGCTCATCATTGCGGCAGCAAAACAGCACAACGTAGCCCTCCTCCCCATCGACTCCGAGCACAACGCCGTCCACCAATGCATGCGCGGCGGAACGGCAGCCGAGGTCAAACAGATCTGGCTCACCGCCTCCGGTGGCCCCTTCCGCAACACCCCCCTCGCCGACTTCGAACACATCACCCCACAGCAAGCACTCAAACATCCCACCTGGGTCATGGGCCAGCGCATCACCATCGACTCCGCGACGATGATGAATAAAGGGTTCGAGGTCATCGAAGCCTGCCGCCTCTTCAACCTGCCCGCAAAGCAGGTCCGAACTACCATCCACCCTCAATCAACCGTCCACTCGCTGGTCGAATTCGTGGACGGTAGTATCCTCGCGCAGATTTCAGTTACGGACATGCGCCTTCCCATCCTCTATGCCCTCGCTTACCCCGAGCGCGTACCGTCCGACCTCACCTTTGACCTCGCCACCTTGAGCCAGCTCGACTTCTCCGTCCCCGACTTGAACCGTTTTCCCTGTCTACGCCTCGCCTACGAGGCAGCTGAGATCGGTGGACAGGCTTGCATCGCTCTCAACGCCGCCGACGAGATCGCCGTGGCCGCCTTCCTCGAAGGACGTATCCCGTTCCTGGGCATCCCGCGTACAATAGAGACTGTGCTACAGCTAACATCCGGTCAACATCCGGCGTCTATCCTCGATGTGCTAGATACAGATCTTGCCGCGCGTGAGTGTGCGCGCGAAGTGATTGCCCGCCAATTAACCGGCGCCCGAAGGTAGCAAAAAACTCGAAGCAAAGGTACGAGGTCCCGCACTCTCCATGTCAACAATCATCCAGCTTGCCATCGTTCTTGGCATTATGGTTCTGGTCCACGAATTCGGCCACTTCGCTGTTGCCAAGCTCTGTGGTATCCGTGTCGAGGTCTTCTCCATCGGCTTTGGCAAGCGGCTCTTTGGCTTCCGCCGTGGCGACACTGAGTACCAGATCGCCGCCGTTCCCCTTGGCGGCTACGTCAAAATGGCTGGCGAGATGGGGTTTTCCGGAAACGAGCTCACTCCCGGTAGCGTCGCGCCAACTGACCCGGGCGACTTCAACGCTCATCCGCGCTGGCAGCGCATCCTTGTCGCTCTTGCTGGGCCCTTCGCCAACTTCATCCTTGCGCTTGGTCTCATGACCGGCGTCTCCATGCTTCACAACGAGGTGCAGGAGTTTATCGATGGCCCGGCCAACACGGACTACATCGCGATCAACACACAGGCGGCAAAAGCCGGCATTCGCAGCGGCGATACCATCGTCCACTACGACAGCATTGAGAATCCCACGTGGGATCAGGTTGGCATCCGCTCGCTCCTGAACCTCAATCAGACGATTCCGTTCTCCTTCATCCACGACGGACAGCGTGTCGACACCAAACTTTTCATTGAATCTAAAGGCGCTCCGGACGACTTCTCGCTCGACAGGCTGGGACTCATCCCGAAGATGCAGAACACGCCCGTGCAGGTCGATGCGCTCGAACCCACGATGCCCGCGGCCCGCGCAGGCCTTCAGCCGCACGATAAGATCCTGAGCATCGACGGCCTCCAGCTTCACTCGGTTCAAGCTTTGCTTGGATATCTGCAGGATCAGGCTGGCAAACCCGCGTCATTGCTCATCCAGCGCACCGGGGCAGATGGTGTTTCCCAGACGATTCCCATCCAGGTCACCCCTGAACTTGCAGAGACGCCGGGTGGGCCTAAGGAGAAGGACTATCGGCTTGGTTTTGTTGCGGTTCAGCCGCCGGTAAAGGTTGAGCGCCTGCCTTTAGGCAAGGCGATAGCCGCGTCCTGGCAGTTCAATAAAAAGGGATCGTTGCTGATTGTTGAGGTTCTCAAGCGGCTGTTTACGCGGCAGGTTTCGGTCAAGAGTCTGCAGAGCCCGATCGGGATTGGGCAGCAGATTCACCAGGCTGCGCAGATGCCGGGTTGGATGCCGCTTATCGGATTGATGTCGTATATCTCGTTGAATCTGGGGATCTTCAACCTGCTGCCTATTCCGATTCTCGATGGTGGCATGATTCTGTTCCTGCTGATCGAGACGATCATGCGGCGCGATGTGAATCAGCAGATCAAGGAGCGCGTTTATCAGGTGGCTTTTGTCTGCCTGCTGGCGTTCTTCGCGTTTGTGATCTTCAACGACCTGACGAAGCTGAATCTCTTCACCAAACTCAAACCGTAAACCTGAAAAATTACGCAGAAAAAATACCCCGGCTCGAGCCTGACTCGATCCGGGGTTTTCTTCGTTTTTGCTGGTGTTTTTGAGGGGTGTTTTAGAAAAAGTGTGTTTTTAACGTGGTGTTTTGATGGTGAAAACGTGGTGAGTTGCATGGTGAATGTGGTGCGTTGACGACCACTTTTTGAGCTGCGAAAGATACGCCACGGTTTTCAACTATTTTTTGCATTGGCCGACGAAGCCTGACGCAACTCAGCCACAATCTCGCCGACAGCCTTGCGCGCCTCATCTTCTCTGTCCGGCGGGAAGCTGATTGCTCCTACGCGGGCGTGGCCACCGCCGCCATACCGCTCGCAGATCGCTGCTAAGTTTACCAACTGCGACGGGACCAGTTGAGTCCATGGATTTGTCCCGACCGACACCTTGGTGCGGAAGCTCGATTTGCTCAGCCCCACGTTGTACGTCGCGTCCGGATGCAGGTAGTAGGGGATGAATTTGTTGTACCCCTCGGTCGGCTGATCGGTGATGTCGAACGTAATCACACCCTGATCGACGGTAGCGCGTTGTTTGATCAACTCCAATGCTGCCCAATGCCGTTCCATTAGCGGACCTAGAAGTGTCTGCACGAAATCTTTGTCCAAAACCTGCTGCAGACTCATCTCGGTCAGCAGCGGAATCAGCCGCGGGACCAGAGTGTTGTCTGAGGAGCTCTCGATCACCATCGTCAACTTCATCGCAGGTTCGGCCATTTCTACTGCGGCCTTCGCGCTCTCATAACGAGCGCCATCCACGATGTCTGCCCACTTGATGAGCTCAAGCACGGGCGACGTGTCGAAGCCAAAGTTGACCTGCGCGATATCGGCGATGAGGCTCGTGCACGAGATGTAGTTCGGGTTGAAGAACTTTCGCATGCGCTGCGATCCATCTGCCTGGCCTGCCTCAAAGTTTTTCTGATCTTCCGGAGTGAGGAACGCGCTCTGATGATGATCGAACCACCACGTCACCTTCGGCGAGGCGGAGTATTTGAAGTCAACGATCGCGTTCTCTTCGCTGATGAACTCGCTCTCGTCAAACAATGCTCCAGCACGGTGCACCAGCCCGTGATACGAGTACGAGTCGGCTGTCTTCACGCACTCCCGGTGAAACCGCGTGAACAGCGAAGCCGAGCAGGCTCCATCGAAGCACTTATCGTGATAAAAAATCCTGCAGTCCAATCTGCCGTCTCCCGTGCTCGACACCTTTCGTGCAGGTGCGAAGACTCCAGCATAGCGCACATGGTATGCTCTGCAACCAATCCTCCCTGCGGAACTTCCGGTTGCTCAGCCGCGTATACGTCTTCAGACCCACGAGGAGACCCATTGGATACTCATCAAATCGAAGATCTCTTCATGCCCGACGAGAACACGCCGGAACCGCCAATCGAGCCAGCTTCCTCCTCCTTGCGTCGAGTCTTCTTCGGCCCCGATGGACTCCGCGCTGGCTGGAGCATTCTCATCTTCGTCGCTCTCATCGCCGCATACCTCTACGCGGCCAACATCATCTCCCATAAGATCCACCCGCCGACGCACCATGGCGTGTCGGACAACACCTTTTCGCCAACATTTATGTTCATCAACGAGACGGTTCCCCTGCTGGGGGTGCTCCTCGTCACCTGGATCATGGCGAAGATCGAACGTCGTCGCGTCGGTGTCTATGGCCTTGGCGGTACACGCAAGGTTCCCCACTTTATTGCCGGCCTTGCCTGGGGTATCACCTGTCTCACGCCCCTGATACTGATCCTTTGGAAGGGTGGCTACCTCGTCTTCGACAGTCGCCTTCTCTTCGGCAGCGACATCATTCGCTACGGAATCGTCTGGGTGGGTGTGTTCTTCGCCGTTGGCCTGCTCGAGGAGTACTTCACTCGCGGCTATCTTCAATACACCTTGACGCGGGGCCTTACGGGGTTGTTTTCGTCGGTCTTCAAAACTCGCAATAGCTCAGCGCTGGGCTTCTGGACCTCTGCGGTAATCTTTTCGATTCTTTTCGGACTTGCCCACGGCAGCAACCCCGGCGAATCTCCCATCGGCTTATTTACTGCCAGTCTCGCATCGATGATGTTCTGCCTGAGTCTGTGGCGCACAGGCTCTCTCTGGTGGGCGATCGGCTTTCACACGTCCTGGGACTGGGCTCAATCCTTCCTATACGGTGTAGCCGATAGCGGAACGATCGCCCAGCACCGATTCCTTGCGACTCATCCAGTCGGCAAGCCGTTGCTGAGCGGAGGCGCTACAGGCCCTGAGGGCAGCGTCTTCATTCTGCTTATCGTTGCACTGATCGTCGCTATCATCCTGATCACACTGCCCCGCACTAACGCAGGTTACACACCAATTTCTGCGCAAGGCGTCGAGCCGTAGCCGGCGTCAGGTGACTGAGTCGCCCTGATACCGGCTGTATGCCAGATCCAGTTCGCGCTCCATCGTACGCAGGACGTCGTCGCCGATGCGGCCCTTGTCTCGCAAGCCGATCAGCGTGCGCCTCTCGGCCTGGAGCGCCTGATCCATAATTCTGCGTAGCCTGAAGATGGCTTCGGTATCGACAGCTTCGAGATCGCCGTCGCCGCCGCCACCAACCGCGGCCAGCTTGTGGCGGTATCGATGCAGGATGTCGTCGTAGAGGTGTTCTGCTCCCTTGCCTTCGATCTTTCGTCCTTCTTCCAACTGGTGAATTGCTGCTGACAGCACAATTCTTCGCGCTTCTTTTTCCTCCGGGTCCATTCCCGGCGAACCAGCCAGACCCAACCTGCGAATGAGCGCCGGCAGCGTCAAACCCTGAAGTACTAGCGTCACAAGGATCACGCAGAAGGCTAGAAAGACGATAAGATTCCGCGTCTCCGCAGGCCTCCCATTTCCCAAGACCTCAGGCACTGAGATCGCCGCCGCCAGAGCCAGAACGCCGCGCATCCCTGTCCATCCCACAACGAACACTTCGGCTTTTTTGAGGGGCTTTTCCTTATGCCCCATACATTTGTTCTCAACAAACTCCGCGATCTTGACTGCCGGAAAAACCCACATCATTCGCAGCAAGATGAGCACGAAGGTGAACACGGTGCCATAGAAGATCAGCGTGCTCGTCCCAAACCTTCCATGTATGCCAGCGAGCACATACGGCAACTGCAGGCCGATGAGCACAAAGACCAGACCGTTGAGAATGAAGGTCAGTGCCTCCCATGCTCCGTTCACCTGCAGTCGCACCGACGGCGAGAAGAAGTTCACGCTCTGCCTGCTCAAGTAGAGGCCGCTGACCACGACAGCGAGGACGCCGGAGGCGTGAGCGCGCTCTCCCGCGAGATATGCGGCATACGGAACGACAAGGCTGACCACCAACTCGATCGGCCCGTCGTCAATGAACTTCTCCAGCCATCCCACCACGACGCCGATTAGCAGACCGATGACGACGCCGCCCACTACGAGGGTCAGCAGTCGCAGCGCGCCGCTTCCAACTGTGGGCGATTCACCGCGAAGAATGATCCCCAGGCCCATCTCCAATGCAAGCAGGCCGGTTGCGTCGTTGAGCAGGCTCTCGCCTTCGAGGATGTCGACGATTCTTCTCGGCAGCCCGATGCTCTTCGCGATGGATGTGGCCGCAATCGCATCCGTCGTCGCGACGACCGCGCCAAGAAGAAACCCAGCCTTCCAATCGAGGGCCGTGATGAAGTGATCGGAGAACTCCGCTACACCCCACACCGTGAAGGCCACCAGGCCAACCGCCAGCAGGCCGATCACTACTGCGTTTCGTTTAAACTCCCGCAACGACGCAGACCACGCCGACGCGTACAGAAGTGGCGGGAGAAAGATTACGAAGACAATATCAGGGTCAAGCGGGATGCGCGGCATACGCGGGAAGAAGCTGATCACCAAACCCGCAATGACGAGCACAATGGGATACGGCACCTTCAGCCGATTCGCCATCACGGCAAAGATCGCCACCAAAACCAGCAGCAGCAAGATCAGAATCTCTACTGCATGGAAGCTCTCGCCCAACTCCATCGACAACCCTCCGCAACCTCACATCCGGATAAGAGTAGATTCGCACAACTCCGGACGTCGTCCTCAGTAAAACAAATTAAACTCCACTGCGCCGAGTTCTCAAGCTCATAATGTCAGTCTGGTTAGACATAGAACCTCCTCCCCGACTACGCTCATTTACACTTCGATCAGGCCATGAACCCGTACGAAGCCATCTCCGCTGTCACTACTCCTGAAGAAACCCTTGCCGCGATGCAAGCCCGTCGTCGCCAGAGATTCGTCCGCATTGTCGTCATCTTTACGGTACTTATCGGAGTACTCGCCACCATCGGGTTTTTCTACGGCCGACACTGGACGCGCCAGGCGATGCGCGATGCTCTTCCCCAGCTTGACGGCTCCGTTTCCATCTCCGGGCTCTCAGCGCCTGTCACGGTGCAGCGCGATGAGCATGGGGTTCCCCACCTCCGCGCTGCTACGCTCGATGACCTCGTTATGGCTCAGGGCTTCGTGACCGCCCAGGACCGACTGTGGCAGATGGACGCTCTCCGCAGGCACGCCGCCGGAAACCTCGCGGAGATCCTCGGCGCAGCACTCATCCCTCACGATCGTGCTCAGCGGACGTTGCAGATTCGCGCTGCTGCCGATCGCGCATTGGCCACGCTGCCGCCCGATCAGCTTCATCTTCTGGAGCGCTACGCTGCCGGCGTCAACGCCTCCATCGCTGCACAGAGCGCCCACCTTCCGCTTGAGTTCCGCCTGATCCGCTATCAACCCGCTCCATGGACGCCGCGAGATTCGTTGCTCGTCGGCCTCGTCATGTTTCAGGACCTCACCACGAGCTTTCCGCAGGAGTTGAACCGCGAGGCTCTGACGGCGCGGCTCCCGGAAAATCTCATCGCCGACCTCTATCCCGTGGGCTCGTGGCGTGACCATCCGCCCGCGCAGCCTATCGTCGATCTCACCGCTCCACAGACGGATATTCCCGATGTGCCGCTCGACGAATCGCAGACGAAGCTCCGCAAGCCTGCGCTCTCTTCGGCGTCGCTTGAGGATTTACTTGCACTCCAGCAGACGCTGAAGAATCCCATCTGCGACGGCTGCTTCGCAGGCTCCAACGACTGGGTCGTCTCCGGTGCGCACACGGCGACCGGCAAGCCGCTTCTCTCGAACGACATGCACCTCGCCCACAACGTACCTGGAATCTGGTACCAGGCCGATCTCGAAGCTGGCGATCTGCATGTCGCGGGCGTGTCGCTTCCCGGTGTGCCATTCATCATCGTCGGCCACAACGCCCACGTCGCGTGGGGCTTCACGAACCTCGGTGCGGAGGTGCAAGACGTCTACATCGAGCACACTCGCGGCTCGGGTAGCACTGCGGAATACGAAGCTAAAGACGGAAGCTGGCATCCGCTCCTTCATCAGCAGGAGGTTATTCACGTCAAGGGAGCAAAAGACATCGTGCTCGACGTTCCCGCGACGCAGCATGGCACGACCGTCACGCCGATCATCTCCGGGATCTTTCCTACCGAGAAGCGTAGCCTCTCGCTCCGTTGGACGATCTACGACCCCGCCAACGTCACGCCGTCGTTCCTTGCCATCAACAGCTCCACAGACGGCGCCAGCCTCGTCTCTGCCTTCTCCACCTTCGGCGGCCCTGCGCAGAACCTCGTCTACGCAGACGACCAGGGCCACATCGGCTATCACTCCGTCGGCAAGATCCCCATTCGTGGCAACATCGCGGCACCCAGCCCCATCAGCCCCGTCCCCACAGACGCTCTCGACGTAACGCAGGATTGGGTCGGCACGATTCCTTATGAAAATCTGCCGCGGTCGGTCGATCCGCCGAACGGCATCCTCGCCACCGCCAACGCTCGTGTTACCAGCGACGACTACCCGTACCCAATAACCCTCAACTGGGCCGCGCCCTACCGCAACGAGCGCATATGGAAGGTGCTCGCCGAACGATCCGTTGCGACCAAAGACCATCTCACGCCAGCCGACATGCTCGCGCTCCAGACAGATGTCTACTCCGACCTCGACCACGTCCTCGCTGAACGCCTCGCCTACGCCATCGACCACACCACACGGCCCGAGTTCACCACGAACAAGTCCGCCGCTAAACGCCTCCACCAGGCCGCCGACATCCTCCGCGACTGGAATGGAAGCATGGACGCCGATGCGACCGCACCTGCCATCGTCGTCGCAACACGCGCTGCTCTCTGGCCTCTGCTGCTCAATCCACAACTGAAGTCTCAGCCGGAAGCAAAGTTTGAGTTGCAGCCCAGTGCCGCTCCCACAACAGCCGCATCCCTCTACACGTGGGGCAACAAATCGTACGCTGAAGAGTGGCTGATCATGCACACGCCCAGCCGCTGGCTCCCCTCCACCGATGTCACCTGGGACGACCTCCTCGCCTCGGCCGTCTCCAAAGCTCTGGTCGATGCCCACGCGCCCTACGATCTCACGAAGTGGCGCTTCGGCCAGTTCCACCCCATCGACATCGAACACCCAATCTACAGTCAGTCGCCCATCCTGCAACGCGTCATCGGCCTTCCCATCGGCACGGGCGTTCAGCCTCAGAGCGGCGACGACGTCACGGTCAAACAGGTTGGCCGCAGCTTCGGTCCCTCGGAGCGCTTCACCGCCGATCTGTCGGACCTCGACCACAGCACGTTGAACCTGGTCCTCGGTGAATCCTCCAATCCCGCGAGCCCATGGTTCATGGACCAGTGGCCCGCGTGGTATCACGGCAACACCTTCCCCATGCCCTTCAGTAACGCGGCCGTCAACGCGACTACCGTCTCACACCCTGACACTCAATCCGAAATAGACAGTCAGACAGCGCCCAAGTAGGCCGGAACAGACTTCACTATTGCTTGTGCTTCGAGATCCCGTCATACACTAATCAGCAGATGCGATCCTGCCTTTTTCTTCTCGTCGTCACCCTGCTTACAGCGCAAGCCCATGCTCAATGGGACATCGAAGAATCTCACACCACTGCCAGTCTGCGCGGCATCCACAACGTAGGCGGCGGAGTCGCCTGGGCCAGCGGCACCAACGGCACCGTCCTCCGCACTGAAGACGGCGGCTACCTCTGGCAGACCTGCGCGATCCCACCCGGCGCAGAAAAACTCGACTTCCGCGGCGTCCAGGCCTTCGATGAAAACACCGCCATCGTCATGTCCAGTGGCCCCGGCGACCAATCCCGCCTCTACAAGACCACGGACGGCTGCCAGACATGGAAGCTGCTCTTCACCAACCCCGACAAAGACGGCTTCTGGGATGCTCATTCAGTTCTCAAATAGGAACATTGGCGCTTTATTGCAGGCGATCCAGTCGACAATCATCTTCGATCGCCTCATAAGCCTGACTTTGTGATCGACGGTTCTGAAGATGAGGAGAACGGCAATCGCTGCGACCAACTCGAATACGTCAATGGAGAAGGATCTTCGCTGCAAGCGATTCGGCTGCACTGTTAGCTGACGTGGCTACGCTGGTTATCGAATGTTCCGTACAGGTGGACACGGTGGCACCGCGATCTCAGTTCTATATATCTGCGGGACCATACCAACGACATGTCATTGAACAAACTCTGCTTCCAACCTGACGCCGAACTTAGTTGGAACCATCAGGTTGCTTTCTGCGGAACAGACTCTTCCGTAAAGACTCTCTATAGCTCTGCGTCACCCGAGTGAGCGCTTTTCGATTGCAAGTAACTGAGTTCTAACAGTACAACAGTCGCCGTCGGGGGAGATTATCAAAATCCGGACATCGTGACCCACTGCATAGACAGAGCTTTACTCGAATCGCCGATCCAAACAATGTGGATCAACTCTCCAAAACCCCACCCCACGGCTACCGCTCCTCCGTAGCCTACGACGCCCACGCAAAAATTCTGGATCACCGTAGGCCCCAACGGCACCGACATCTCCACTGACGACGGCAAAAACTGGCGTCCCCTCACACCCTCCGGCTACTGACCCGCCCGACGCAGACAAAAACTGGAACGCACTCTCGCTTCCCTTCGTCGTTGGCCCGCACGGACGCATCGGAAAGCTTCGCACCATCACGCCAAACCCACCGAGTGCGCCGACAAAAACCGCGCCAGCGCATCCACCTGCTAGGCCGTAAGCAAACGCATCTTTTACATGAATAAATTTGCGGCCAAGATCACTGCTGTTGTTGCGGCGTGGTTGGCTGAGTGGGATTCGTCGTGCCGGTGCCCGTATTTGGACTCGACCCAAAGCCTGAACTCGGTTGCGAACCAAACCCCGAGCCTGGTGTTGAACCGAAGCCCGTACCCTGGGTTGCGCCGAAACCTGTACCGCCAGTCGTCCCTGTTCCTGAGTTCATCGACCCTGCCGATCCAAGGCTGCCGCTTCCAGACGCCGTAGCCGGACCACCGCCGAAGATACTTACGTTGGCCTTCATCTGTTCGATTCGCGGATCATAGATGAACTCCCACGTGTTGTACGAAGTCTGTTCGTTCAACACGACAATCGAAGTCCCTTCCTTCGGAATCCCCACCCCGACGAAGGGCGATCCGCCTCCCGTGAAGCTCGTCGCGGACTGGCTCGCAACGCCAGGAGAGCCAGGGGTTGTCGATCCCGATGTGTCGGTTCCACTCGTAGCTCCGCTCGTCGGAGTCGAACCCGTGGTTGGCGAACTGGCCCCGAAGCTGGTTCCGGGTGACGAGGATCCAAACGCACTCGTTCCCGGCGATGAGGAGCCAAGACCACCAGACCCCGGCGACGAAGATCCAAATGCGCTCGATCCGGGCGACGAAGAACCAAACGCTGACTGCGAGTTGGAGCCGGTAGCCCCAGCCCCGATTCCTCCTGAAGAGGCCAGCCCCGCCGCGGAACCCAAACCCTGCGTCAGACCGGTCAGCGGCTTGCCGAAGAATCCCTTTACCGTCGTCTTCGCCTCGCCCACGTGGATCAGCCGCCAGTCCGCCTTGCCGGTCATCGGGTCCACATAACGCTGGCGCAGGTACCGCTGATTGTTTGTCTTCTCGAGCGCCTCCATCGTAGCGGGAAACTGACCACCGTTCTTCCTGCCGTAGAGCTGAATCGCCCGCACATATTGGTTTCCGCGATGTACCGCTTCTACTTCGCGCTCTCGCTGCAGCTCTTTGGACACCTTGGGGGCAGCAATGCTCAGCACCAGAAGAATAAGAAAGATCGCAACGATCAGCCCCACCAGCATGAAGCCCTGCTCACCGTCCGCACCACTGGCACCATCCGCGCGCCTACGCGAATCGAAACCACGATGCCGAAGCCAGAAGCGGACCTTCTTCATGTTCAACCTCTCAACGCGCCAGCAACGGCAGCGTCTGCCGATTATTGTTCGCCATATCCTCCACCACAATGGAGTTCGCAGAGATCGTCAAAATCCTATATCGCCGCTGCACGATCTCGCCATCCGACGCCAGAAACACATCGTCTCCATGCAGCAAAAATGCTCTGCGCGTACCGTTCGCTGCTGTCGCGGTCCCGAAGAACTTCATGTCGATCGGTGGTGGCGGCGGTGGTCCCGGCGGCGGTGGTGGCGGTCCTGGTGGAGGCGCTTTTACCTGTCGTACAGGCGCAATCGGCTTCGGTATATCGATCGGCGCTGAGCTGGCCGAGAAGATATTTCGCCCGCTCCCTGAATAAACAAGCGACTCCGTTCTAAGCATCGGCTCCATTCGCAGCGTTGGATCAAGCTGCGCCGAGGTCGTCCCCAACTTCTTTGCTGCTGCACCCGCAACGTTGCCTGCAGGCACTGACAGCCCACCCCCGGGTGTTGCCGCAGTTGTCGTCTTCACTGGAACGGTCGCTACAACTGGCGGCGCAATCGGCGCAGGGCTGTCGTCTCGCAGCTCGTAGTAGAGAACTGAACCTGCGATCAGCACAAACGCAGCCATCGCAGCGCCCTTCTTCTGTTGATCCGCAGTAAGCCGTATCATCGGCGGCCTCCCGCAGCAGGAGTCGAAGCATCATTGTCGGTCGCGCCTTCAGGTGCATCCGTACTCGCACTATTCGCGTTCTTCTCCGAGCTTTCTGTTCCCACCGGCGACCTCAGATACGTCGTCATCGACAGCCGCAGTCCCACCGTTCCACTCTGCTGACCGGTGAGTGTCACACCTCGGATCAGGAAGAACATCTTGTCGCGCTCCAGCGAGTTGATCAGCACGACGAGTGGCCGATAGTCTCCACTCAAGCTTGCATCGATACGCGCTTCGGTCAGCGCTCCCGCTGTGCCGTCCATCACGGACGAGTAGGCATATTGGACGCGCGTCAGCTTAACTCCCTGCTTCTTCGCCAGCGCTCCCATCTCCCCGGCCATCTCCGCGATGGAGTATGGCAGACGCTGCTTATAGAACTTGTCAGAGTCCTTGGTCGCCTGCGCGAGCTTCTCATCGAGGCCTTCGAGCGGCTGTCGTGCAATCTCCGCGGTCTTCATCGCGATGGTCTGGTCAGCCAGCGCCGCCGCGTCATCGCTGGTTGCCGCACGCCATGCGAACGCCATGTGCGCCAGCAGATAAAGATTTACCAGCCCAAGCACCGCCACGCCCGCGATGTGCAGATTCAGAAGCGTGCCCAGCCGCCGCGCCTTCTCTGCCCATTGCCTCGCCGCAACCGCCGTCCGTTTCTTCTCAGCTACAGTTGTCATCGCGGCGCTCCCTTCTGCGCGGGAGCCTTCACGACGCCACCTCTGTGAGACGCGCCCTTTGCGGCTCTCGGAGTCACTTTTTTCTTCTTCGCTTCGCCTGCCGATGAATCACTATCCGCCGCACCGTCATTCTTCGTAGCCGAAGCCTCTTTCACAGACTTCTCCGGCAGCGGGTTATATCCACTCAAGACATCAAACTGCACTGCGCCGGGGGGCAGTTGTAACGCGCTCGCTGCGCGGCTGCCCTCCTGTGTCTGCGCCTGCTCGGACGCCAGCCGCGGTGAGAGAAACCGTTGCGACGTCTCCAGATTTCTCACCAACTGCACTGCCTTTTCGCGGTCGCCGCTCACCCGCAGGCGAATATTCACATCGCCTTCCTTCGTAATCACCGGTTCAATGCTCGTCACCTGCACACCAACCGGCAGTACCTTTTCGAGATCCATCATCACAGCTGTCCAGCTAAAGCTCTTCCTCGCAAATACGGCGTTGAGAAACTGCGAGCGGTCGAGCACGGCCATGTTTTGCGGCTGCCGCATTCTGGCCTCATTCACCATGCGCTCATGCTGGTACTGCTGTGTCTTCGCCTTCAACGCATTCATCTTCGCCTGCGCCGCTGTGGCCTTCGCGTTCAGCGAGTGGAGCGCAAAGCCCAGCCCCACTGCGAGAAGACCCAACACCACCATCGCAAGACGGAGCTTTGCGAACAGAGGTCGCAACTCAACAAATGGACGGTTCGCAAGATTAACAGAGATCCGCATCAGTTTCTCAGCGCTCCCCGGACGCCGGCCAGCCAGCCTCGCGGCACACTCGCCGTCACCGCTCCCGCCTGCATCATTCCCGCATCCACCATCTCGCGCACACGCAAACGCTCCAGCCCGCTGTCCGCCATCACAGCCGACAGCGTCTCCGCTCCCAGCGTCCCAGCGACCAGCAACTGGTCAGGCACCGTCTGCAATGAGTCCTCAAAGTAAGCCGCCGCCACGCTGACAGCCTGCGCGACCTCGCGAGCAACGGTCTCCATCTCAATCTCACGCGCAACCGAGGTCGGCATCACATCGTCCGCATCAAACCGGTCCCACCCCTCTGGTCCGAGCGCCTCCTGCTGCGCCCACTCCTGCGCCGAACTCTCCCGATCCACCAGCGGAATCGCTGTCGATACGACGCTCACCGGGGCGGACACGTTCGCGTTCGCGCTCATATCGACCGAACGATGCAGCAGCAACGTTCCCGCCTGCACAATCGCAGTGGTCACCGCACCCAACCCCGCATTCACCACCAGCGACGGCGACGGCGTCTCATCCAATCCCGCCAATGCGGCCAGCGTGCTCGGCAACACAGCCCCGGGCAGATAACCAGCGGCCAACACTACCGCCTCATACTCCTCCAGCACGGCCTTCGGTATCGCAACCGCCAGCAGCTTGATCGTTCCCTTCTCGTTTGACATCACCTGGTAGCTCACCATGGCGTCATCCGCGTCGAATGGCAGCAGCTTCTTCAACCGAAAGCGCACCACCGGCAACGCCTCTGCGACCTTCGTCGGCAGTTGATCGAAGTCCAGAAACAGCACCCGCACCGCCGAATCCGGCACCACCAGAGTCACATCCTTCAAACGTCCTGCGCCCCGCTCCGCCCGCTCTGAACCGCGCCCCGAAACTGCATCGAGTGCCTTCCGCGCTGCAGCCGAAACGCAAAACTTATCAACGATGTTGCCGGGCCTCAAGCCAGGCGCCACCGCGCCGTCCGGCAGATCCACCCGCGCTACAGTAGTCAACAGAGCGGCGGCATCCTCAGCCCGCGCTGCTACTATGCCCTCTGCGCGAACCTCTACCGCCAGCCGCGGCCGCGTCCCCAATGTCTTCGGTAAAATTTCCATTCAGTCCTAGACTACCTTGCTCTATCGATTGCCACTACGTCACCATCGTGGTGCGCACGCGCAAATCGTCTCCCGTGGTCTGCTTACCTGCCCGCCTCAATGAACGTGACTTTGTTGATCTCCTTCAACGTCGTAATCCCGTCCCTCACGCGCTCCAGCGCCGAGTCGCGCAGGAAAGCCATCCCCTTCTGCTTTGCTTTCTTGCGAATCTCGCTTCCCGGCTTCTTCGCCAGCAACATCTCGCGAATCTCGTCATCCAGCTCCAGTAGTTCGTGGATCGCCGAACGCCCGCGATACCCCGTCCCGCCGCACTCAATGCATCCTGGTCCTTCGCGGAAGTTGAACCCGCGCCACTCAGCCGGATCAAGTCCACTGGCCAACAGATCCGCCTCTCCGTAGCGCACATCCCTGACGCAGAACTCGCAGACCTGCCGCACCAGCCGCTGCGCCAGAATGCAGTTCAGCGCCGAAACGAAGTTGTATGGCTCAACGCCCATGTTCAAGAACCGGCCCAACACATCCACCACGTTATTGGCGTGCACCGTCGTAAATACAAGGTGGCCCGTCAACGCCGAGTTGATCGCAATCTGCGCGGTCTCCGCATCGCGGATCTCTCCGACCAGAATCTTGTCCGGGTCATGACGCAGAATCGAACGCAATCCACGTGCAAACGTCAGCCCCTTCTTCTCGTTCACCGGAATCTGTGTGATCCCGCGAATCTGATACTCGACCGGGTCTTCGATCGTGATGATCTTGTCTTCCTCGGATTTAATCTCATTCAACGCAGCATATAGAGTCGTCGTCTTACCGGAACCCGTCGGCCCTGTCACCAGCACCATGCCGTACGGCTCTTTGATATAGCGACGAAACCGCTCCAGATCCTTCGCTGCGAACCCCACGACATCGAGTGAAAGTTTCGTGAACTTCTCCGACATCGACTCTTTGTCGAGCACGCGGAGCACAGCATTTTCACCATGCACCGTCGGCATGATCGACACACGAAAGTCGATCAGCCTGCCCTTGTATCGAACGCGAAAACGTCCGTCCTGCGGAACGCGGCGTTCGGCGATATCCAGTTCGCTCATGACCTTGATACGCGAAAGAATCGTCTGGTGATGCTCGCGCGCAATCGGAGCCATCGCCTGCTGGAGCACACCGTCGATGCGGTACTTCACCAGCAGCGAATCGTCGAACGTTTCGAGGTGAATATCCGAAGCCCGCCGCTCCAGCGCGGTAAAGATCGTCGTATCCACCAGGCGGATGATCGGCGAGATATCGTCCTCGCTCGTCAGCCGCTCAATCGAGATGTTCGAGTCCTGGTTGTCATCTCCCGACAACACATCGAACGCAAGTCCTTCACTGGCCTCATCGAGCACGCGCTGCGACTGCTCGGTCTTCTTCAACAACTCGGTGATCTGGCTCAGCGTCGCAACCCGCGTCACCAGCCGCTGCCCCAGCAGTCCCGAGATCTCATCGAGAACCATCAACTTCGAAGGATCGGACACAGCAATCGCCAGCCGCCCCTCCATCTGCTCCAGCGGCACAAAGTTGTACCGGAACATCATGTCTACCGGGACGCTCTTGAACAGCTCATGCGAGATCTTGAAGTTCTTCAGGTCAACGAAATCAGCATGATAGCGCCGCGCCAGAACCTGCGAGCGCTCCGCTTCACTCATCCCCGCCTCATTGATCGGAATTGCCAAGGGTGCTACTGCCATATAGCTAAGACTCCTATTTCATTCAACCGTTACTCCCACCAAGGCGTCATTAACGCAGCATTCAAATGATCAGAGCCGCCATACCAGTATGTCGAGATTCGTCTCGGACTGGATTGCCGTCCAATCTTCTATTATTCAGCAAAATCGGTTCTTATGGTATTCTCCGCCCATCTGCCGGGCCCTGTATCTACCCCTTCTGGAGGAGCACCCCATGAGCACAGCAGCTACCCCATTCTCCGCTCTGGCCCCCAAAGCCATCAACTGGTCCATTGCCCTCAGCATCCTGCTCATCCTGGCCGGCCTCTTCGCCATCCTCATTCCGCCGCTCTCCGGGCTCGCCGTTACGCTCATCTTCGCCTGGGCGATGATCTTCAGCGGTATCACCCACTTCGTCTTCGCCTTCAAAACCCACACCACCGGCGGTGTCCTGTGGGAGATCATCGTCGGCGCCGTTTACCTGGTCACGGGCATCTACCTGCTCATGCATCCGCTCAGCGCGCTTATCGCGCTTACCCTCATCCTCGCTGTGTATCTCTTCTTTGAAGGGGTGGTCGAGGTCGTCCAGTCGTTCCAGGTTCGTCCCCGCCACGGCGCGAACTGGCTGCTGATCGACGGCATCATCACCCTCATTCTGGCCATCATGATCTGGCGTTCGTGGCCTGCCAGCACCGTCTGGGTCATCGGCACGCTTGTTGGCATCAGCATGATCTTCAGCGGCTTCTCTCGCCTCATGCTCTCGCTGGCCGCTAAACGCGCCCTCAACAACGAAATTTAAAGACCGTGTCCTGCCGGACGGGCCTCCTACGCGGAGCGCGGCCACTTCGTGGCGTGTATACCGGTCACGCAACTTCACGAGGCAATAATCCTCCCGCTGGTCGGCCCGAGCATCGCGAGGACCCACGCCTCTCACTCACCTCGAAAAGGTACACAAGTCACGAAGTGACCGCCCTCCGCGCAGGAGGCCCGTCCGGCAGGACACCAGTCTTTCAAGGCTGATCCGCATTCAACGAATTAATCAAAGCGTCGGCCTGCGCCATCGACCCATCCAGGCTGACCATCAGCACATCCACATCGGTCGACATCTTCGCTGAAGTTCCCTTCAACGACCCAATCGCACGCGCATTCAGGTTGTGCTTCAAGAACGTTACCTGATCACGAAACGCAGTAATAACCGGGGTCATTCGAGCCTCGGTCTGCCGCATGGACTTGACGTAATTTGCCTCACTCAGCCGCGACTGCCGCAGCATCACCGCCGACTGTGCCTTCAACTTCTTGTTCTCCATCCCATCGATCTCCTTCTGCCACTCCTTGAAGAGATCGTTCGAGACCTGATCGATCGAGTCGATGCGATTATGCAGCTTCTGAGCGCTGTCCGCAGCCTTTTCGTACTCCCCATTCAACTTCTTATAGTTCTTCTCCAGCGACCCACCCTGAAACCCCGTCAACTCCTGGAATGACTCCATCGTCGTCTTGATCTGTTCCTTCGCCTGCTGCTGGTCCTTCTTCGAGTCCTTAACACGCGACACGAGGATGTCCCGCTTCTCCTTACCAAACGTCCTCATCGTCTTGTAATACGTGCTCGTGCACCCGACCAGCGCAATCACCATCACCCCAAGCGCAACGAAACCTCCCAGCGAATACCGCCGAATCCCCACACGACACTCCACCTGCACACCTCCGTCAAGCTACAAATTGTAACCGCGACCGCATCACGACAACCGATCCGCTACTGACCACCGCCCGAACCCGCGCTCAGACTGAAGATCGGCAGATACAGCGCAATCAGAATCGTCGTCACCACCAACCCCATCATGATCAAAATCAGCGGCTCAATCAGACTCATCGCCGCCGTCAGATTCGTCTGCACATCCTCTTCAAAGAACTCCGCCACCGAGTTCAGCATCTGCGGCAGTGCACCGGTCGACTCCCCTACCTCGATCATCTCGATCGCCAACTCCGGAAACACCTTCGTCGACTGCAGACTGACCGACAGTCCCTTACCTTCGCGCACCGTCTCGACCGACCGGTAAACCGCGCTCGCAATCTGCTTTGAATCGATCGACTTCGCCGCCGTCTCCAGCGAAGGCACCAGCGGCAAACCGCCCGTCAGCAGCGTCGAGAGCGTCCGCGAGAACAACCCCACCTGATACTTCAACCACACGCTTCCAAACACCGGCAGCGCAATTCGAATCCGATCCAACATACTGCCGCCCGCATCCGTCTTCGACCACCGATAGATGAAGAATCCAACCGCCCCCACGACAACGGCGACATAGATCCCATACTCCTGCGCCTCTTTCCTAAATTCAGCAGAAATGTCGTCAACGCCGGCAGCTTCGTCCCCAACTGGTCATACAACTGCGCAAAACGCGGCACCACAAATGTGATCAAAAAGATGAACAGCCCGATCACCATCACCACCAGCAGCGCTGGGTAGATCAAGCTCGCCTTCAACTTCTTCCGAAACGTCAGCGATACGCGTTGAAAGTCCAGAAAGCGCTGCAACACCTCTTCCAGATTTCCCGACCGCTCCCCAGCCAGCAGCGTCGTCGTGTACACAATCGGAAATCCACCCTGTGCCTCGAACGCCTGCGAGATCGACTCGCCCGTCTTCACGCGCGCCGCGACATCCTCAAGTTGCGCACGAAAATGAGGCAGCTTCTGTCTCCTCGCAAGCAGCTCCAGCGATCCCAGAATCGGCAACCCAGCTTTGATCAGCGTCAAAAACTGCTGATTGAAGATGAGGAAGGTCTCGAGCTTCACCTTCTTCTTGCTGCCGCCACCCAGCACGCTCTTCGCCTTGACCGAATAGACGTAGTACCCCGCCTGCGTAAACCGCGCCTTCAGCTCCTCCGCAGTTGCCGCTGCGTGGCTCTGCTCCATCACTCGTCCGCGCTCATCCGCCAGCTTGATGACAAACTCAGTCATAGACCTCTAACCAACCACCCCTTGAAGTAGCTTCATTCATCCCGATAGCTTCATCTTAGACGGTCTCACAACAAATTAGCCCTCACAGCCGAGCCTGCAAATACAACTACCTTGCAGCATCACGAACGCGAGCAAGTTTTTCCATCGAAGAACCAGCAATTTACCGCTAAAGCCTGCAGCGAAGGCTTTATGATTCACTCATCGACTCGGAGGCATCTGTTGCGGGCTAAAGCTACAGCCATTCTGGTATTGCTCCTCTTTGCATCTCTCTTCACTCGCGCAGCGGTCCCTCCCGCACAGCAGCACCTCACCGTCGAAGACCTTGGCAAACCCACCGTGATGCTCGACGGCACGTGGCAGTTCCACACCGGTGACGACCCCGCCTGGGCCTCCCCTACCCTCGACGACTCCCAATGGGAGAGCATCCAGACCGACAAGCCGTGGGGCGCGCAACAACACTTCGGATACTCCGGATACGCCTGGTACCGGCGTCACATCGACTTCGCCCCTGGCCCGAGCGACAAGCTCAACCTCACTCTGGCCGTAGGCGTTGTCTCCGATGTCTACGAGATCTACTGGAATGGCACGAAGATCGGCGGCTACGGCACGATGCCGCCACATAGCCGCTACTACTGGGGTAGCTTGCCGCATGTATACAACCTCGGAAAGGCGGAGCCCGGTGTACTGGCCATCCGCATCTGGAAGAGCGTTCCCGCATCGTCCGACTCAGGCATTGCCGGTGGCTTGTACTCCCCACCCTACCTTGGGACCAACGACGCGATCACGGCTTTGCTTACAAGCCGTAACTATCTCTGGCTCAAATCCAGTCAGTACTCGTTCGCACTCGTTCTTTTCTATGGTGTGGTTGCCATCCTGAGCCTGCTGGCGTGGTTGCAAAACCGAAGCAGGCGACTGCTCCTCTGGATGTCGCTCTTTGCCTTCGCTCCAGTAGTGCTGGAAGTTGTGGGAGGCACCCGCATCCCATTCCCTTACCACGTCGTGATGGCGATTCAGCAGCCGATGTTTTCAGTGCTGGACATCTCTTTATGGTTCCTCCTGCTGTATCTGCTGCAGCTCGACGACCGTCCGCGCCTGGTGCGATGGACAAAAATTCTCTCATTTGTCTCCATAATCAGCACGTCTCTTGACGGTCTCGTGGTCTTCACGTGGGCACAATGGAGCGGGCGGTTCTCACAAATGGCCGATGCCATATTTACCGTTCCCTTCACAGTCATCGAGATCTGGCCCCTCGTGTTGATCGCCTTCGCCATCAAAAATAAAAAGCGGCTGGGCACTGCGACGTGGCTGGTGGTCTTCTTTGCCTTTCTCAGCCAGATGCTCACCGTCATCAGAGCAGCCGTTCAGCAGGGAGAAAGATTCACTCACTGGACAATCGGTTCAGTGATCGACAAACCACTGTTCATCCTGAATGACAATCCATTCAACCTCACGGTGATCGTAGACACACTGCTGTTCGTCTCCATCGTGTACGCCGTCTATCGTTATTCGGTCGACCAGAATCATCGTCAGGCAGCCATTCAACAGGAGTTCAAGAGCGCACAGGAACTACAGCGCGTTCTCATTCCCGAAACGCTTCCACCCATTCCCGGATTCGCCGTCACCAGCGCCTACCGCCCGGCCGCCGAGGTCGGTGGCGACTTCTTCCAGCTCATCGCAAAGCAGAGGGCTCCTCCCTCTTCGTCCTCGGAGACGTCAGCGGCAAAGGCCTCAAGGCCGCCATGGCCGTCTCCCTCATCGTCGGCACCGTCCGCACACTCGCCGAGATGTCCGACGACCCCGCGGAGATCCTCTCCGGCCTCAATCGTCGCCTCCACAACCGTCTTCAGCAAGGCTTCGTCACCTGCCTCATCCTCAGCCTCGAACCCGACGGACGCTGCACCTTCGCCAACGCGGGCCATCTCCCGCCCTACCTCAACCAGAACGAGCTCCATCTCCCGCCCGAGCTTCCCCTCGGCCTCGTCGCCTCCGCCAGCTACGACAAGGTCACCATCCAGCTCGAAGTCGGAGACCGCCTCACCCTCTATACCGACGGCCTCCTCGAAGCCCGCAGCCCCTCAGGAGAGATCTTCAGCTTCGAGCGTCTCCAGCAGCTCATCGCCACCAAGCCCGACGCGAAGCAGGCCAGCGATGCCGCTGTCACCTTCGGTCAGGAAGACGACATCACCGTCCTCACCATCACCCGCCTCGCTACTGGCGTCGAATCCACAACCGTACTCGAGGCCCCGACGTTGGTCTCCTCAACAGCCTGACCCATCAGCGATATTGCGTCGGACTCCCACTAACCTCAAGCTACTAGGCACCCACTGCGATTTTATTCAGCGTCAACTCCAGCGTCTTGCCTGCATCTTCAATAGCTGTACGATTCCCTTCCAATCGACTGATCATTAAGGCCCCTTCAAGCATCGCTATCATCGAATTCGCAATGCGCCGCGGCTCCACATCGGCGCGAATCTCTCCGTTAGCGATTCCATCTGCCACAATGCTGGCCAACCTCGCCTTCCACGACTTCATCGCCGCACATACCAGATCGCGCAGCACCGGGTTCCCATCATCCGCATCGATCGCCGTATTCATTAGCGGGCATCCGCCAGGAAAGACTCCCGGGGTCTCCGCAAACCGTCTCACCGAATACTTCAGCTTCTCCACCGCACCTGGAATCGCATCCTGCCCCTCCCGCCGGGCCTTAGACACCCGCGTCCATGCATACTGAAACGCCTCTGCTGCCAGCTCCTCTTTGCTGGCAAAGTGCCGATACACCCCACCCTTCTCCAGCCCAGTAGCGTCCAGCACATCCTGCATCGAGCAACCGGCAAAACCCCGCTGATTGAAGATAGGAGCCGCCTCTTCAATGATCCTCTGCCGCGTCAACTCACCTTTACTCATACCCTTACCCTCTCGCCGAACCCTGCCCGGAAATCCTACCGGAAGAAAACGCATCGAGCAGCACTTCTCCTGAATCAGATGCTTAAAGAAACCGATCAGTCTCTTTTTTGAGGCCGAGCCGGCGATTCGGGAGGAGATCGATCAACTATGGCTACCGCCACCCTCAGTGAGCCAGTTCAAAGTGTTCCCCAGAAGGTAGCCAAGGCTCCCAAACCCCGCCCATTCATCAACCCATGGGTCGTCGCCCTCACCGTCACCCTCGCCACCTTCATGGAGCTGCTCGACACCTCCATCGCCAACGTCTCGCTGCCCTACATCGCCGGCGGCCTCGGCCGCTCCTACGACGAAGTCACCTGGATCCTCACCACCTACCTCGTCGCCAACGCCGTCGTCCTGCCCATGTCCGCGTGGCTCTCCCGCGTCTTCGGCCGCAAGAACTACTACATGGCCTGCGTCGCGCTCTTCACCATCACCTCGCTTCTTCTGCGGCATCGCGCCCACGCCTCGGCATCATGCTCATCGCGCGCGTCCTGCAGGGCATCGGCGGCGGCGGCCTCGCCCCGGTCGAGCAGGCCATCCTCGTCGACACCTTCCCGCCCGCCAAACGCGCCTCCGCCTTCGCCCTCTACACCGTCGCCATCGTCACCGCGCCCGCCATCGGCCCCGTGCTCGGCGGCTGGATCACCGACAACTACAACTGGCGCTGGGTCTTCCTCATCAACATCCCCATCGGCCTGCTCTCGCTCTTCCTCACCAACCGCTTCGTCCACGATCCGCCGGCCTTCGCCGAAGAGCGCAAGACCGTCCGCGTCAACGGCAAGCTCCGCGTCGACGGCATCGGCATCGCCCTCATCGGCCTCGGCTCCGCCGCGCTCGAAATCCTCCTCGACCGCGGCCAGATCGACGACTGGTTCGGCTCCCCCTTCATCATGCTGGATGCTTCGTCATCGGCGTCGGCTGCCTCACCGCCGCCGTCTTCTGGGAGCTCGCACATCCCGGACCCCGTCATCGACTTCCGCCTGCTCAAGGTCCGCAACTTCGCCATCGCCAACGTCTTCTACTTCGTCTTCGGCTTCGGCCTCTTCGCCTCCACCACGATGATCCCGCAGATCCTGCAATCCCTCTACGGCTACCGCGCCATCGATGCCGGCCTGGTCCTCGGACCCGGCGCCTTCGTCATCACGCTGCTCGCCCCGGTCGGCGCGCAGCTGGTGCAGCGCGGCATCGTCCATCCGCGCATCCTGCTCTTCGGAGCGGTCATGGTCGTCGGCATGTCGCTTCATCCACTACAGCCACTTCAACCTCGCAGACCGACTACAGCCACTACGCCCTGGGCCCGCGCCCTGCAGGGCCTCGGCTACGCCTTCTTCTTCGTGCCGCTCTCGGTCATCGCCTACTCGCAGCTAAGCCCGGCGCAGAACAACAAGGCCTCATCGCTCACCAACTTCTTCCGCAACTGGGGCGGCAGCTTCGGCATCGCCTTCATCACCACCATGTCCGAGCGCCGCCAGAACTTCCACCAGGCGCGCGTCGGCAGCAAACTCGCCGCCTCCATCGCCGCGCGCTGCAGCAGAACATCCACCAGACCGCCGCCTATCTGCAATCCCACGGCTTCTCGCCAGCCGACGCCGTCGACCGCAGCCTACGGCCGCGTCTACGACCAGCTCCACGCCCAGACCCAGCTGCTCGCCTTCATGGACTGCTTCCACATCATCGGCGTCATCACCCTCATCGCCGCACCCTTGGTACTGCTGACCAAGAACTTTCAAACCCAGCGGCAAATCCGAAGGAGCCCACTAACCCCTCCGTCCCACTCTTCCCCGCGCACAGCCATTCGCACCGGAGAGTTCATCCTCTCCGGTGCAAGACCTTGGCAAACAGAGCAACCCTTAGCCGATCTTTGTAAACGAGACCTTCGGAAAGTCGATGTCGACCTGCGCAGCGTTGTTGAAGTAGTTCGTCAGAACATTGAGCGCAACATGCGCGATAATCTCCGCGATCTCCCCGTCGCTGAAGCCGGCCTCACGCACCGCCGCCAAATCCGCATCGCTGATCTGGCCGCGAGTCTCAAGAACCCGCCGGGAAAACGTCAATGCCGCAGTCGTGCGAGCGTCTTTGCCACGCCCGCTGCGGGCCTCCACAATCTGCTCCGGTGTCAGGCCAACCATCGCGCCAATAGCCGTATGCGCGGACAGGCAGTAGTCGCACTTGTTCTCTTGTGAGGCCACAAGGGCCAGTTGCTCCCGTGTCTTGGCGTCAAGCAAACCTTTGCCGAGCGCACCGCTCAGCCCGAGATAGCCTTCCAGGACAGCAGGCGAGTTCGCCATCACTTTGGTCATATTTGGAACGATCCCAAGCGCGCCGTGGACGGCATTAAGTAAATCCTTGGCTTTGCCGGTCGCAACGTTGGGCTCAATAGCGGAAAGACGTGACATAAAATTTCTCCTCATTACTTGAAGTAAGCTGCAAGCCTTAATCTCTGGCTCACTTCCTTTGATACCGAACGTTCGGTAAAGTTGCAGATATTCTCAAAATATCGGACGAACGTCCAAAAAGAACCGACCGACCGGTCGGGATTCTCTAATAGAGTTGGAACCAAGGGAGAACTCACATGGCGCATTCAACCGTCAGCGACTCCGAACTGCTCATCCGGTCCGCAGAGGTATTTCGCACCTACGGCTTCGAGGGAGCGAGCCTAAGCCGCCTGTCCCAGGCGACAGGGCTCGAGAAAGCAAGCCTCTACCACCGATTTCCCGGAGGAAAAGAACAGATCGCTTTGGCGGTCGCAGAGGGAACGCACGCGTGGCTCCAGCAGAACGTCTTCGAGCCGCTCAAAGAGCCAGGAGATCCCCGCAAAAAGCTCCGCGCCGTCACAGACCAGCTGCGACTTTGCTATGTAGACGGCACGATGCCGTGCTCCTTTGAGGTGCTCTCTCTCGCCGGTGGAACCGCGGAACTTACCCAGATACTCAGGGGAGCCCTACAGGCCTGGCTTAAAGCCTTCACCGAGATCGCAAAAGAAAGCGGCCTGCCTGCCTCCGAGGCGCGTAAACGTGCCGAGCAGGCCATCATCCAGATCGAAGGCTCCCTCATCCTTGGCCGCGTCCTCGACGACACCAAGGCCTTCCATAAAGTGCTGGACGAGTTGCCCGCACTCCTCACCCGCGAGTAACTCGACCGACTTCATACGAAGCGGTGCATCCACCTTTGCCATCAACGCCCCAAACAAAAAAAGCCCCGGCCAATGCCGGAGCTTCTTGTTCTAAAGAACTCTCAAAGACTAAACGCTGAAGCTCGATCCGCAACCGCAGGTGCTCTTTACCGCAGCATTCTCAAACTTGAAGCCAGCCGCCTCAAGCGTCTCCACGTAATCCACCGTGCAGTTGCTGAGGTACATAGCCGAGGTGGCGTCTACAAACACCTTCAGATCCTCGAACTTATAAACCTTGTCCATCATGCCGCTCTGGTTCTCAAACGACATGGAGTATTGGAAACCCGAACATCCACCACCGACCACACCAATGCGCAGCCCTGCAGGAACCGGGGTCTGTGTCGCCATGATCTCCCGAACCTTATTAATCGCGGCAGGCGTCAGGGTTACAGGCGTGGTTGAAGCAGGAGCTCCAACAACGACTTCAGGGGTTACGGTTGCAGTGGACATCGGCAAATCTCCTTGTCTGATTCAGACTTCTTAAGTGTATGCGCCTGCCACCGCTCCGGCAAGCCCTGATTGTATAGATGCGCCACCGCCCCTTCCGATTCAGCGCGAAATATACAAAAACACCACAGGTTCCTGCTACCATCAGGCCCGTACCACCATGAAACTCCTACTGCTTATCTCGAACGCCTTCATCAACACCATGGGCATCACCCAGCCCTCGCCAAAGGCCGCGAACCGCGCCGCCTGGTTCATCGTCATTATGCTCGCTGCCGTCATTGCCGGCGTCGCCACCATCGCGGGTCTGGCGATCCACTGGGCCTCCCACCACTAGAATGGCCCCGTTACAACCTGGCTGCCCCTCCCCAAAAAGGCTTTTTATTGCCATATTCAGGGCGTATCATTGCCGCAAGACGGCCCACTACCAAAGAAGCTACAGCCCGGTACCTGGACCGCCCTAAAACGTCGGCCCTGTTACAGGGCGGAGGAACGCTATGAGCGCTTTACCTGTTCTCCTAATTGTCTGGGCGGTATTTGCAGCCTGTTTCCTCGCGCTACTCGCCTACAAGGGACAGCTCACCCGCTACGAAGAAGACCAACTCTTCCTCAATGAAACCCTCTCCCATGAACAGCAGGTTCAGTCGGAGATCGTACGCAAGGTCAATCGGATAGCACCCTTTGTCCGTGTCTTTGGCGTCGCCGCAGCCGTCATGACCGCTGGTATCGTCGGCATCTTCACCTACGACGCCTGGCAACATCTGCGGTAGATCCTTCAAGAGGATCAAGGCTCCGCACAGGTGGTCTGACTTCTACCTCTGCGATCCGCCACCGCCCCACAAAACCTAGATCGATGAGCCTTCACCGGGAAGCAGCAAATCCGCTCTCCCAGTGAAGGCTCTCGTCTTTCTGCAGCAAAGTTTAAGCGTTATACGTTGACGAAGAGACCTTCCCGCCTCGTCCCGTCCAGTTCGTATGGAAGAACTCGCCCCGTGGCTTATCGATGCGCTCATACGTATGCGCTCCAAAGAAGTCGCGTTGCGCCTGCAGCAGATTCGCCGGCAGCCGCTCCGTACGATAGCCGTCATAGAAAGCCAGCGCCGTTGAAAACGCCGGCATCGGCACACCAATCTCGATCGCGTGAATGATCGCCTTGCGCCACGACCACTGAAACTTGTTCAGCACATTCGAGAAGAACTCATCCATCAGCAGATTCTGCAGCTTCGGATCCTTATCGAACGCCGCCTTGATGTCGCCAAGAAACACACTCCGAATGATGCAGCCGCCCCTCCACATCAGAGCGATGCCACCCATATTCAGATTCCACTTCTGCTCCTTCTCAACCGCGCGCAGTAACATGTAACCCTGCGCGTAGCTAATCATCTTCGAGCAATAAAGAGCGCGTCGAACATCCTCGATAAACTCTTTCTTCTCCGAGATCGTCAGCACCTTCTTCGGCCCCTGCAACACCTTCGAAGCAGCAACACGCTCGTCCTTCAGCGCCGACAGGCACCGCGCAAACACACTCTCGCCGATCAACGTCACCGGCATCCCAAGATCGAGCGCCGAGATCGCCGTCCACTTCCCCGTTCCCTTCTGTCCCGCCGTATCCAGAATCTTGTCGAGCATCGGCGTGCCGTCGTCGTCCTTCTTCGCAAAGATCGTCGCCGAAATCTCAATCAAATAACTATCGAGCTCACCTTTGTTCCACTCCGTAAACACATCATGAAACTGGTCCGCAGTCAGCCCCAATCCATCCTTCAACAACTGATACGCCTCGCAGATCAGTTGAATATCGCCATACTCAATTCCGTTGTGCACCATCTTCACGTAGTGCCCTGCACCATCTTCACCAACCCAGTCGCAGCAGGGAGTTCCATCCTCCACCTTCGCCGCAATCGCCTGAAAGATCTCTTTCACATGCGGCCACGCAGCAGGATTTCCTCCCGGCATGATCGAGGGACCGAACCGTGCACCCTCCTCCCCGCCCGAAACACCCGTGCCAATAAACAGAATCCCCTTCTTCGCCAGCTCCTTCGTCCGACGATTCGTGTCGGTAAACAACGAGTTCCCACCATCGATCAGAATGTCGCCCTTCTCCAGATACGGCAGCACATGCTCAATCGTCTGATCGACAACCTCGCCTGCCTTCACCATCAACATCACGCGGCGCGGTAGCTTCAACGACTCACATAGCTCCTTCGCCGAGTGCGTTCCAACCACCTTCGTTCCCTTGGCCTCGTCGTTCAGAAACTCGTCGACCTTGGAGGTTGTGCGGTTGAACACAGCAACCTTGTACCCATGGTCGTTCATGTTCAGCACCAGGTTCTGACCCATCACGGCCAGCCCAATCAATCCGATATCGCAAGTTGCCTCTGCCATCTCATGTCTCCACAGCGGCCCCGTCAGGAGCATCGCAAACGAACGTTTGATCACTCGCCATCATTCAAGTGGCGCAACTACGAGTGACTTTTCTAACACACGCCAGCAACGTTAAGATAGGCCGCGGGCTGGCCCCACGCGGTCGAAAAGAAAAGCCCCGGTGGGAACCGGGGCCGCACTTACATAATTGCTGCAAAAAATTTACTTCCCTTTCACAGCAATAACCTCAATCTCAATCAGCGCCCAGGGAGCCGCTAACGCAGCAACCTGAACCGCGCTCCGAGCCGGCTTATTCGGCTGATCTTTCGTGCCGAAGAACTGCGTATAAGACGCCTGCAAGCCAGCGAAATCCAGCTTATTCCCCTTATCCGGATCTCCCGCCAGAAACACAGTCATCTTCACCACATCTTTCATGTCCAACCCTTGCTCTTTCAGCAGAGCCTGAATCTTGTTCAATGCGCTCAGTGCCTGAGTCTTGGTATCTCCATACACGGCAGCCGTTCCCTTCGCCTCGTCGGCCGGAGTTACCGGAGAGGCAAGCTGGCCGCTCAAATAAAGCGTGTCACCCGCCCACACTCCATTCGCAATAGGAGACTTTTCATTCGGCTGAAGATGCTTCACCACGACCTGGCCCTGCATCGTACACGCAACAGCCATCAACGCCGCCGCCATCACACCTTGCTTCATCGTCATCATTCTCTCCCTGTCCACAATCGTCAGCTCATTACCGCGCCAGCAGGATCACCCGACAACTTCGCCATCTTCACTTTGTCCGAGATCATACCGACCGCACGACGCCCACTCAGCGCCGCGCCCTCCTGCCAGCCAACGATGTGGCTGGCGGTATCACCGGCAAAATAGATGGGGCCATCGGCCTGAATGATCACGTCATAGCCGCTCTTGCCACCGCCGTAGCTGTTGATCCACGAGCCTTCATTCCACGGCACGCGGCTCCATCCGCAGAACACAGGATTCTCAGCTCCTTCCCATGCCCCGGATGCAGCTTTTCAATCGAAGCTCTCGAAGCTTCAAGCTTCTGCGCAAGCGTCAGATCGTAAAACGGAGTGCCCAGCTCATCTGTATACCCCGACACCACCACGCCCGTCGGATGCATCAACCGCGACGATGGATACCAGATCGGGCTCGGTCCCTCCATCAGATACGACAGACCGCCATAGATGTTGTAGTCCTGCTCCCAGAACCTTCTGCTCTCCCACGCAATCTTGTACGCGCCACCCATCGTGCTCTCGTCCACCACAGTCTTGAACGGCTTCGACAGATCGTTCGGGATCTTCTTCAGCATCGAAAACGGCATCGCGATAATGCAATACGAAGCCTCCACCTGCTTCGTAGCGCCGTCTTGCGTGTACGACACGCGAACGCCCTTCGGCGTCTTGCGAATCTCCGTTACCGGCGAGCTGTACTGCACCACCGGCCCCAGCGCCTTCGCAAACGCATACGGTATCCGATCCATTCCACCCACTGGCTGCATCATCGTCGCCTGCCAGTCCCACGCCTCTTCCACAAAAAGATCGTTCCAGAAGTTCTCATCCAGCAGAACTCGCATATCCATCGGCGCTTCATCGATGCCCTGCTGACTTCCCGCCCCAGGAGGAGTTTTGTACCCCGCCCTGTCCGACCCCGTATAAGCACCCTTATCATTCAACGGGCCGTAGATCTTCAGAAACGTCGTCATTCTCTCGCGGTCTTCTTTCGTCAACTCCGAGTCCAACGCCCCATGCGCAATACACTTTGAAAGCAGCTCCGACACATGCCCCCGCGTGTCGTTGATTGCCTTTCTTTGCACCACAGGCTTGCCATCATTCGCCAGGTCATTCTGCAGCAGCGTGGAGCGCGATGTATTGACCTCCACCTCCACCGGAACGCCCAGCTCCCTACAATAGTTCAGCATGGTCAGGTGAACGCTCGGAAGCCGCGCCGGCCCAAGGTTCTGGTAGTTTCCCTCTTCCCATTGAATCGGCTGCTTGCTCCCATCGCAGAAGCAGACCTCGGTTCCGCCTCGTCCAGTCCAGTTGCGTCCACCCGGCCGCTCGCGAGCCTCCAGCAGCGTTACATCGTACCCTAGCTTCTTCAGCTCATAGGCTGAAACCAGCCCGCCAATTCCACCGCCCAACACCACTACCTTAACGCCTTTGCCAGACCCGGCCGCCGCCTGAATCGTCTCCGCCTGAGCACCCTTCATCGGTACCAGCCCTAGGGACTGCATCGTTGCAAAAGCAGCACTGTAGCCGCCAACCTGTCCTACACGCATCAAAAAGTTGCGTCGGGAGATCCCCATCAAGCCACCTCTTTCTTCGATGAATTCAAATCCAATGCAAATGCAAGAGAACGAACACTTCTGAAAGCCTTAAAAGGAATGCAGCTCCGCCAAAGACACCGCGGAAACCGCATATCTCGAAGCAACGGGAACGACTGAAACTGGATTTTGAAAAAGTTGTGTTTACTCTATCGCAAAACCGTGTGCCAGTCAGCTTAATTTCACGAGCATCCGTCAACCCATCGAATCACAATCATGACGATCGTCATACAATTGAGTGGAAAGTGAGATGTACTTCCGAGGTTGAATGAGATGAGAGTAAGCCGTGCTCAGGCTGCGGAGAACCGCGAACGAATTCTTGACGTAGCTACCCGGCTCTTTCGTGAGCGCGGCATCGACGGCATCGGCGTCGCCGATCTGATGAAGGGCGCCGGCCTGACCCACGGCGGTTTCTACGGCCACTTCAAGTCCAAGGAAGACCTCGTAGCACAAGCATGCGGGCGAGCCATCGCAAAGATGCGCGATAACTGGATCAAGCTCATCAGCCAGTCCCCTGCCGACCCCCTCGAAACCCTTGCCAAGGGATACTTGAACCCGAGGCACCGCGACAACACTGGCCGCGGATGCCCTATGGCCGCGCTAGGAGCAGAGGTCGCTCGCCAGGGAGCCGACGTTCGTCATGCGGTCACAGAAGAGCTTCGCCCCTTCCTCGAGTATCTATCGAACATCGTTCACGGCAACTCCACCGGCATTCGTCGCGAGAAAGCTCTCGCCCTCTACGCAAGTCTCGTCGGCGCACTCGTGGTAGCCCGCGCCGTCGACGATCCCACCCTATCCAACGAAGTTCTCCACGCAGTAGCCAATACCATCCAAGGTAAAAGCATCGAGCGCAACAGCTTGAAGACCTTGAAGACCTCGAAGACCTCTCCAAACCTTCGCGCCCATGTACCCGCATCAAAAAAGCGCTCGCAAAAAACTCTTGTCCGCACCGCAAAAACCTAAACACATCTTGCCGGCAAATATGCCGCCTCAACACAGCCCACAAACCGACCTCGTTATCAGCGACAAAGTCTTTACAAACGCGGCGTAACTGGAGGCGCTGCAACGTTATAAGATAACGCCAGAACCAGTGAGGTTTTATGGCCACGTCAGCTGCCTCTGCACATCTCCCTCACGCCCGGACGCTCGGGCAAGTCACCACGCAAGCCGCAACCGTCCCCTGGTACGCATGGTGTGGCGCGCTCGCCGTCACCTCCGCCTCAATCGGAGGAGCGTGGGACGTCTCCTGGCATCGCTCCATCGGTCGCGACACCTTCTGGACAGCGGCCCACATGGCCATCTACGCCTGCGGTGTGCTGGCCGCCATCATCTGCGGCTACCTCATCCTCTCCTACACCTTTAGCGGTTCTGCCAAGCTGAAGGCCGCATCGGTCAGCGTGCTCGGCTTCCGCGCTCCTCTCGGAGCCTTCATTGCAGCATGGGGCGGTATCGCCATGATCACCTCTGCGCCCTTCGATAACTGGTGGCACGCAGCCTATGGTCTCGACGTCAAAATCGTAAGTCCGCCTCACACGCTGCTCATTCTCGGCATCCGATGTGTCGGTGTCGGCGTGCTCTTTCTCATCCTCGCCGCGATGAACCGCGCCGCATCAGAAGGTTCGCAATCGAACGAGCAGACATACAAGACCCTCCAGCGCATCTTCCTCTATGTTGGCGGTCTCATCGTTGGCGGCCAGATGTTCTTTCTGCTTGAGTACACCTGGCGTGGGCACCTCCACTCGGTACAACCCTACGTCGCCATAGCTATTGCGATCCCGCTCGTCTTCGCGATTTTGTCGCAGGCCTCTCGCTATCGCTGGGCTGCAACCTACACTGCCGCCGTCTACACTTTCTTCGCAATCGCGGAGATCCTCATCCTTCCCCTCTTCCCTGCGCAGCCAAAGCTTGGGCCCGTCTTCTATCCCGTCACCCACATGGTTCCGGCTGCGTTTCCCATCCTCATCATCGCGCCCGCCATCGCACTCGATCTTCTCTGGCAGCGTGCCCGTACGTGGAAACCCTGGCAGATTGCACTCGCATCAGGCGTTGTCTTCATTGCAGTACTTGCCATCGTCGAATGGCCCTTCGCCAGTTTCCTTATGACGAAAGCCTCCCAGAATCGCTTCTTCGGCACGATGTACTTCGACTACAGCACACGTCCCGAGCACACGCTGCCTCACTTCATAGATAGCGATCACGGATTCACCCTCTTCGCCGGTCTACTGCGCGCCGCCATCTATGGCTCCATCGGCACATGGATCGGTCTGAGCTTCGGCCGTTGGATGCGGAGCGTGCAACGGTGAAGCCTTCGCACCTCTTTCGTCTTGCCGTACTCATGCTCGTCGGTCTCTTCGCTGCCCCGCAGATCGCGCACGCTCACGTCGGCAGCAAAGACGTCTTTCAGCAGGTTGAAGCAGGCCCCTACAAACTCTTTGTCACAATCCGCATGCCGACTGTCATCCCCGGCGTAGCTACGGTCGAGGTGCGTTCAAGCGGCGCTCCGATCAACGGCATCAACATCACACCTCTTCCCATCACCGGCGAAGCGTCAAAGCATCCTCCCACCGCGGACCCGATGAAACCCTCTGCCGCCGACCCCGCCTTCTACACCGGCAGCATCTGGATGATGGCCAGCGGCTCCTGGCAGGTTCGCTTCGAGATCACCGGTAACGCGGGCAATCAAACCGCCGCCGTGCCCGTCCCCGCCGTAGCCCTGTCGACACTCAAGATGCAGCGCGGTCTCGGCCTTGTCCTCGCAATCCTCGGTCTCTTTCTGGTCATAAGCATGGCCGGCATCGTTGCCGCTGCCGTCCGCGACGCGCGCCTCGAACCCGGTGCAATCCCCTCCCCCAGCCGCAAGCGCCGAGCAATCCTCGCAACCGTCGGCAGCCTCGCATTCATGGCACTCCTCATCTGGGGCGGTGCAACCTGGTGGAACGTCGAAGCAGCCAGCTACTCACTCGACGTCTATCACCCTCTCACCGTCAACCCTTTGCTCAACGGCAACCAGCTCGACCTCAACGTGCTCGCCTACGACGGTGGAAAAGGTCGCGCCTCCCGCTCCAACAAAGACTTCCTTCCCGACCACGGCCACCTCATGCACCTCTACGCCATCCGCCAGCCGGAGATGGACGCAGTCTTCCATCTGCATCCCGAACTTGCCGGAAGCGGCGACTTCCGCATGTCTCTCCCTGCAATGCCACCTGGCGAGTACAAGCTCTATGGCGACATCGTTCACGCCAACGGCTTTCCCGAAACGCTCGTCTCCACCATCACCGTTCCTCCAGATATGCCAGGAGGCGCACCCGGCCCCGACGACGCCACTGCTCATCCCCAGCCCCTCAGCAAGGGCCAACTCGGCGACTCCTACAAACTTCCCGATGGATTTGTGATGGTCTGGGATCGGCCTTCGACCATCACTGCAGACACCGCTTACAACTTCCGCTTCCATCTGCAGGATCCCAGCGGCCAGCCCGCAACTGACATGCAGCCCTACATGGGCATGGCAGGCCACGCAGCCTTCGTTAAAACCGACGGCACCGTCTTCGCCCACACTCATCCCGACGGCTCAGCCCCAATGGCTGCGCTGGCTCTCACCAACCCAGGCGGAAGCGAAACCGGTAGCATGCCCGCCGGAATGGATATGAGCGATATGGACATGAGCGGCCACGGCAAGCCACTCTCAAACACAGTCGAGTTTCCCTACGGCTTCCCCTCCTCAGGCCGCTACCGCATCTTCGTCCAAATGAAGCACGGCGCCACGATCGAAACAGGAGCCTTCGACGTAACAGTCCCCTGATCAGCTCAAAGCGACCTGTTTCCCTACATAGAAGTTCGTCATTTCGAGATAAGCCAGAACGGTCGTCATTCTGAGCGCAGCGAAGAATCCCTGTCTTTCGCCTTTGCCGTTGCTTTTGCTTTCCTCACACCAATGCGAAACTTCTCAGGCCTACTGAAAACGAAGGCTCAGAGCGGGGACCGTCAATAGCGCCCTCGACGGCTGTCTGACGGTCCGCAGATTGTCAGGGGTCGCAGGAATTCGCCGCAATCATGAGGGTAAACCGGGTCTGAATCCTCTGTGAAAAGCAATATCTCCGTCGGTGCGATTGGATCCAATCCCGACCATCATTTTACGGACGTCACCCGAGTGCCACGAACCCGATCCCTTCAGGCTCTCAACTAACCGTGCAGCGTACAGGGACCACTGATGCTCTTGGGAGTTGGGTTTCTCAACCTGCACAAGGGCGATACGTTCTGAAGCTTCTACTAGGTCTTTAAGCGGGTACGCGCAATAAGCGATTCGCTGCCTGATTGGCCTGAGCTTCGTCTCTGGTATATATTTGGCCCAGGCATATGGTAGCAAATCATCCATCTCGGTACATGGAATCCAACGTGTTATGCACGAAAAGTTGACCGCAGTGAGCCATTCGACGTCTTCCTGCTTCGTTGCCGCGGTGAATTCGTGAAGAAGTAGCCAATGGTTCCCGTCCTTAAACTGTATGGTATTCCAAATGCGGATCTTTCTCCGGCCAGAGATCGTATCTCTCAAGGTCGCGTGTACTGTCCCTATCACACGGCTAAAGAGTGAGCCTTCTTCGGGAACACTCGTTCGAGCGAAAACGAAGTCCCGACCACCAAATTATTCTGAGGTGGAACCCTCCTTGGACATCGGACACGTGAGCGTTTAGCAATTTGGTCGTTATCTCCAGAGATCGATACAGAGATCAGAAATCGCTCCGACGTTACGGCTGGCCAGGTCGTCGCTCCTACGAGTCGAAGTGAATCCAATAATCACAATGATCCGCGTCGCAGGTGCCTTCGTAGTGACCCCGCCTACCCCAACGCTGCATCAACGACTTGTGCATCGCTCCAGGACTCTTCTCACTGCAGCCCTCGGAGGTCTGAGAGCAAATGCTCAGCCCTTCCGCGTAATCCGCTGGCCGATCTGTACCGCCACAAGCAGGACGAGGTAGATAACCAGCAGGCTGGTCAGCACCCACTTGAACAATTTCCATCCACTCCAAACGCTAACCATGCCGCTTTATACGAGACACGCCAAAAATCCTGTCAAGCCCCTAAATGACGTAAGTCATTATAAAAACGTGACTTCCGCGTGGCGTAAAAGTTATGTCGCCCACACTATAATGGATATAGATGACATCAGAATTTGTCGTGACATTCATGGGCGTCAGGACGAACCCAGATAACCTGTTTAGAATCAAATTTTTGCCTCTAAGCCATTTTAAATCACATATTTGCAGACACCTAAATCGGCAAGTAGCTGATAAGAAATAGCTTAACGATAGGTATGGGGGGGTGGGGGTATCAAACCGTACGGCTAAGGTCAACCTCGTTAGTCGATCGCCGGAAGGCGGCCGGAAGAACCAAGAAGAAACACGCAACCGACAACGAAGCTGTAGACCGCTGTAAGTCCGACAAAGAACCGCATAACCTTCGGGTGGGGTGCGCTGCCGTGAAACAGGCCGCATGCCGAAGCTGTCATGAGCGTATTCATTACCAGCAAGCCAGCCAGAAACATCGCCATGCCTCCGATGCCCTTGGCGACACCGCCAAGATTCGCGGCCAGCAAAAAGAGCGCGAGTTGGCTGGGAGTCTCCGCTCCGAGTCCGTGGATAACTCCGACACCAAAGGCAAGCCGCCCGGTGTAGTTGAGATCTTCTTCCTTTGCTGCTGAGATGACATCTTGGGGCGTCGGATAAAACCTGCTCCGAAGCCGACGGTATCCGCGAATGATGAGCGCAGCGCGTGAGGGTGGAATGGCGTGTGGGTCTCCCCAAACCAGGCTCCCCATCACATAGATTGCAAGCACGATCAGCGTCAGCCCAACCAGTCGTTCGGCCCAAGAATCAAGACGGTGCGGCAGCGACAGTTGAAACAGAATGACCAGGCTGCCAAGCAGCGCGATCATCGCGGCGTGACCGGCCGCATAGAGTAGCCCAAGCCGCATCGCGCTCGAAGGCTTCTGCTGAACGCTGGTAATGTCCGAGATCGCCGCAATGTGATCGTAGTCGAATCCGTGACGAAACCCGAGTACCGCGCAGGAGATAAGAGTAATTTCGAGAGGTGCATTCATAGTGACGCTTCAACCTGGCTTTCACGTGTCAGTCCGACTTGAACATTCAGGAATACCAGCACGCGATCCACTCCGAATCCAGTCCTTGAGGACACCTTGAAGAGGTGCACCCCCGGACGAACACTCTCTATACTACGATGCGTCGCAGGATGCAGGAGCAACTCAGTCAAGATGTAACTCGCAGGAGGACGTAACAACAGGAGAGAGTGATGAAGTTTTTTAGAGATTGAACGTGCCTAGCAAGTTCTGCTTGTCTTTCGTAAAACCTGTGACTTACACTAGCGCTTTCAAAATACCTACATCACACAGGGACGCTAAGGGATGAGCCGAAAACGGCGAATGAATAGACGACAGAGATCTATGACCTTGGCTCTCTCTCTGGCGCTTCCGACAGGAGCCATATTGGGTTTCATCTGGCACAATATGGCTCTTGGAGTCATCTTTGGAATGGCATTTGGAGCAGCCTTAGGCGTCGCAATTAGTCGGTATAAATTGAGATAGCGCAAACCATTGCCGTTAGCGGCTCTGCATTCAGCGCAAACTAGGTCATCGGCGGATCGGCACGTCCGTGCGAGGTGGACGGATCAGCAAAAATAGGCAAGCTGTGGCAAGAAGCGGCAGCAGCCCAGCGGCCAGGAACGCAGGCCCATATGAGAATCGGTCAACGGATAGCCCTACTGCAAAAGTAAAAGCTGCTCCCGCAAGACCTGCCGCAAACCCGCTGAGACCCGTGACCGTGGCAACGACATCTTGAGGAAAAAGATCTGAAGGTAAAGTAAGCCCCATCGTGGACCAACTTGCATAGCCCCATAGAGCCACGCATATCAGCCCCAGCGCCAAGTAAGGATTGTGGACGCGAGCTGCTGGGATTCCAGCGAGAATCGGCAGACAACTTACGGCACAGACCCATCTTCGGGCCTGGATTACGGAGATACCTCGCCGAATACAATAGCCCGAGATAAAGCCGCCCGTGAAGTTTCCAATATCAGCCGCAACAAACGGTATCCAGGCAAATAAAGCGATTCGCTTCAGGCTGAAGCCTCGGGCGTCGCTCAGATACTGCGGCAGCCAGAACACATAGAACCACCAAATTGGATCTGTAAGAGCACGGCCCAGAACGACGCCCCACACATTCGGATCTCTTGCCAAATTGAGCCATCGTTGTAAGCCGTCCCCTTCAGACTTCCGAGGCATGTCCTGGCCGGCGCGGATGAAGGCGACTTCCTGTGGTTTAACTGTGGGATGCTGATCGATTGGATGATAGATGCGCAACCATAGGAACAGCCAAACAAATCCGAGTAGTCCCGAAAATACAAAGGCCCGTTGCCAACCAAAGGCCAGCGCGATCCATGGAATGGCGAGAGCCGCTAAGGCTCCTCCTACACTGGAGCCACTATCAAAGATTGCGACAGCAATACTCCGCTCCTCGCCTGGAAACCACTCCGCAACCGCTTTGCTGGCTCCTGGCCAGTTAAAGCCTTCTCCAATTCCTAACATGAATCGAAAGACAATGAAGCCGACGATAGAACTTGCAAACCCAGTGAGGATGTTTACCAGAGACCACCAGATTACTGCCGCGGCTAAGCCAATTCGGGTACCCACGGAATCCAGGAATATACCTCCTAAGAGCCATGTGAGCGCATATGAGATCTGAAACGCGCCCATGATCTTTGCGAGGTCCGTGTGAGTAAAGTGGAACTGCGCAGCGATCACCGGCGACAGTACTGAGAACGTCTGGCGACTGATGTAATTAATGACGGTGGAAAAGAAGAGCGTCCAAACAATCCACCATCTCGTCCGGCCGGCGCTACGCATTTTCTCAACTATGGGGGCGATTGGCTTCGGCATGGCATCTGAGGAATTCATCTTAACGCGCCCTTCGACGTCGCTCTTGGTCTTGAATGCAATGCCAGGAATGCTCTCCCGGTGTTTTAGGTGGGCCTATGATATTAGGTTATGGAGCATAGCTCCTACGATGTTTCATCTTCCATTTGCCAAGACGTCTCTCCCACCGTGGTATGGCAGGAGAGACACCACAATCATCTTAAAAAGTGAACTTGATGGCGCCCTGGAAGATTCTGGCGCCATATCCGTTTGTGGTGGCTGTGATCTGGCCGAAGGTTGGAGAAGTCAGCGATGTTGTTTGCCCGATGTAGCCGCTGCTCTCTGGAGTGGCAAAGTTGGGATGGTTCAAGACATTGAAGGCCTCAAGCCGAAGAGTCATCTGATATCGCTCATGCAGCTCAAAAGAGCGGCTCAACGCGCTATCTACCTGCAAGGACTTAGGACCGCGGAAAGCATACGCTCCTTCATTTCCGAATGTGCCAATCGCATTCGGAGTAAACGCAGCGGCATTTACATACTGTGCGTTGGTTGACTGTCCACTCATGATCTTTTTATGTGTATATACGAGAGTTCGGTTGGTCAGATTCGGGCGATCATTGAGGATATTTGTAAGTGAGTTGTCTACTCCCATTACGACTGTGAACGGGGCACCGTCCGAGATATGCACGAGTGGGGCTATCTGCCAGTTGTTAGCAAGCAGAGCTTTCCATCCCGTCAAGGAAAAATGGCTAGATGCTACAAGTGTGCTGTTGAAGATGTTTCTAAAATCAAATCCGCAGTTCGATCTATCTGCCTTGATATTGGCGGGATTCTGTACAGTTACTGCCTCTGTATCCCCCACATTGTCGGCAATGTCGATGCAATGCGACCAAGTGTAGTTAGCCATAAACACAAAGTTCGACGAGAGGCGATGTTGAATGGTAGTTATCAAGCCGTTATAACTTGCGTTTGCTCCAGTCACGACGAACGTCGAGCCTTGACCTCCGCCTGAATAGTACGGACCTGCGGTAGGATTGGCGATAGTCAGAGCAAAGCGAGAAGCTGTATTGCCGAGTGTAGAGCACGGACCATCGCCGCATGTCCCAGGAATGTAAACGGCTGGACTCATCGGAGAAGCGTAGCTGTTAAAGTTTGTCCTGTTTCCGATATAGTCGATCTGAAACTGCCAACCCCGACCAAACTCCTGTTGCATACTGGCTGTATATTGCAACATCACGGGTGGATGGTATTGCGTTGGAAGCACAATGTATTGAGATCCCGGCTGAAATATGGTGGAGGACGAGGGTTTGGAAGACAGCGGAAACGGATTCGCTGTGACCGTGCCACTAGACCACGGGCTACTGAAGTTCAAAGGGCCATTCACGGGATTATTTGTAACAGACACGGAGAAGGGTGGATTCTCGTTCATGTTTTGCCCCATGAAGAGGTCTACCTGGTCATAGACCAACGCAGCACCTACACGAAAGACCGTCTTGCCGTTTCCGACAGGATCGAATGTAGCCCCAATTCTAGGAGAAAACTGCCATGGTGTGTTCTTCGTGAAGGCCTTCGGAACTCCCGGATCTCCATAAAACAGACTTCCGGCAGGCGCATTCGGGTATACCTGGCTGGATGTGTTATTCAGAAACGCATTCATGTTGAACGTCGAACCGCGGCCAAAGTTATCTGTTGGAAAGAAGGCAGGATTCCAGCGAACCCCAGCTGACAACACTAGCTTTTTGGTTGCGTGATATGTGTCCTGAAAATAGAGACTCGGAACCGTCGCGCGTAGTGCATCTTGCTGAGGGTTGCTCTGCTGAAAGGTATTCATGGAGCCGGTTAAGAAGTCCAGGTTCGCATCTGCACCTGTGCCGCCTTCACTCGACCCGGCCGGACCGAATTGCCCATAGACGCCGGAGAATCCAAATTCTCCGTTTCCCTCATATATATTGTTTTCGTTGAACTGAGTCCGAACAAACTCCCCACCGAATCCAACCTGGTGCTTGCCCCTCACCCAATTAACATCGTCCGCAAAAGAGAACGTGTTGACATTGAAATTACCAGTAGCGCAATGGCCGCAGTATGATGTCCATTTATTTGTCACCGTCAAATAGAGACCTACGGGAACCGAATTATACATATCGACGCCAACCGAGTTCGAGTTGATGCCGTCCGGTGCAGTTCCCCGATTGACACGCCGTCTGGTACCAGTAGCATGGAAAGAGTTCACTAGATTTTGTGTGAGTACGTAGGTGTCACCAAGAGTAAGTCCCTGGACACGATCATAGTTACCAGCCTGCGCGGTAATCAGGATATTGGTCGGAGAGTAGTAGGCGGGACTTTGATAGCCATCAAGAAAATAGCGTCCATACAAACTATTTTTAGAATTGATTGTCCAATCGACACGTGTCACAAACTGGTTCTCAGCTGTCCGATTGGGGATCGCAAAGGTAACGAGACCGCATTCATTTGTCGCGGCAGGAAGATATTTGGCTAAGGCAAGAGCGCTGGAGTTGAAATAGCTTGGGCTTATCTGGTTGTTAGGCAAGATTGCGCCAGTCTGAGGATTCACGAGTTGAATGGCGGTTGGCTGACAGGCTGTACTTTCCGTCGCCGAGAAATCCCCCAACAGGTTAGCAGCCGTGGGTACGTATGCAGGGGTTAAGCTTTGGCTCTGATCACTCTCGGTACGTTGGTATCCCGCGAAAAAAAAGAGTTTGTCTCGAATAATTCTTCCGCCGAACGTGCCACCATACTGATTCTGATGCAGCGTGTCCTTCGAAGTGGAGAAGAAGTTGGTCGCATCGATATAGTTGTTGCGGATGAACTCAAAAGCCGACCCGTGCCACTGATTTGTTCCTGATCGGGTAACTACATTGACCAGTCCGCCGGGATGCAGACCACTCTGCGGGCCCATGTCCGTGGTTTCCACGCTGAACTGGGAGACTGCGTCCGGGAAAGGGAAAGGTAGATTGATGTTGGTCATGTAGTCATTATTGTCGGCGCCGTCTAGTCTGTAGTCAGTGAAGTTACCCTGTCCACCGGCAATCGATATGACAGCAGAGCTATAAAAGGTCTTACTTCCCTGGACGTCATTGTTCTCATTGGCGTTCACTGCCCCGCCCATTAGAGTGACGAGCGAGGTCATTTGCCGTCCGTTGAGTGGCAGCTCCGTGAGGGTCTTTTGGTCGACAGTCTGCTTGAGTGTACTGTCTTCGGTCTGCAAGGCCAGACCGCTTGCCTGGACCTCTACCGTTTGTTCCATTGCACCTAGCTTCATGACTACATTAACCGCAATGCTGCTGCCGACATCGAGAACGACGTTCGATTGGCGGTAGCGATTAAACCCGCCAGCCGCCACGTCCACGTTATAAGTCCCGATGGCAAGGTTCGGAAAGCTATAGAGTCCGTCTGACCCCGTGACTGCAGTATGTTTTACCTGGGTCGCCGTATTGGTGACCGCAACCGAAGCCTTTGGAATGATGGCGCCAGTGGAGTCACTTATGACCCCTTGGATACTTCCAGTTCCTGCAGTCTGGGAGCTACATGGTAGAGATAACAGTAAGACCGCTATTCCGAGGAATAATTGGTTTAGGGAGCGCCGGTATTTCGTTGTTTCATTCGGAATATACACGTGCATTTGGTCCTCCGCAGTACGCCTGAAAGAGAATCTGATTTATCGACCACAATGTGTGCCGCGTTGAAGCTCTTTTAACTAGGTGGGGCAACGGGCTGATCTACGATTTCTTCTGTAACTGGATTCCAGTAGAGTTTCTTTCCGCTCCAGTAAGACTGTGCAGCCATGATGATTACAATCGAATGCGAGAAGCCGTGATCCACGTTTGCATTTGGTTGATTTCGCGACTGCATGGCTTTGAGCCAGTTCGTTACATGAATGACGCTGTCATCCCCTGGCCCCCGCGAGTTTGGCGGTTCGGCGCCGGCGACCTTTACGATCTCCTCTTGATCAGCAACTGGGCCCACTTCGGGTAGTTTGTTGATATTTACTGACCCTGAATATTCATTTCGACCGCCTTCTTTACTGACCGAAAACAGCGAAGCACCTTCGCCACCATAGTTTGCGATAGTACCGTCGCGTCCCTGGATCCTGGAAAAGCTTCGATAACTATTCCCAAAGATTGTTTTATAGGTATAGAGAAAACCCTTCGGGTACGTGACAGCCGCAACACAGGTATCCGGATTCTGGCGCCCGTCTTTCCATGTAAAAATGCCGCCGTTAGCGACAACGCTTTCTGGATACGCTTCGTCAGTCCAGAGATGCACTAAGTCGCTCCCATGGCTCATCCACTGATCGAAGATCCCTGAGGAAAAATCTTTGTAAAGACGGAATTCAAGATAGACATGAGGATCAAATGGTCGGTGAGGCTTACCTAATAGCCATCGGTTCCAATCTGTATCTTCCTCGCGAAGTTTTGACTTACGATCGAAGAGTAACTTCTTCCACTCATTATTCCGATCCTGCTCCATTGCTGGCGAGACGCCGGTATCCATATCTACAAACCGCCACCGCTCCTCATTGACGTTCCATTCCTGTTCAACATGGACAATTTCGCCGATACGTCCGGACCGGATGATGTCCCGAACGGCTAACTGATAGGGTTCGCTACGGTGCTGTGAACCAACCTGAACCATCTGCTTAGAAGCCTTGACAGTATCCCTGCATTCTTTGGCCTCAGAGAGTACATTGGCGAACGGCTTCTCTACATAACAATCCTTGCCCGCCCGCACGACTTCTGTGCATAGCTTGGCATGTTGGAAGTCACCCGTGGCAATCATGACTCCGTCGATATCCTTACGAGCCAGCATCTCTTCGGAGTATTTGTATGATTGAGGCTCCAGATTGAAAGCCTTTTTCACCTGAGCCGCACGCCGCTCCCTAGCAAGGCTCCAAATATCGCAGACAGCTATAGTTTCAACCGGTATAAGCTTGGAAGCGAGATGGACCATATGCACATGCCCTTCACTGCGCCCCCCGCAACCCAACTGCGCCAATCTGATCCGATCATTTGCACCTAGCACACGACCGTAAGAACGAGCATCCATTCCTGCAACCAGCAGTGCTCCGCTTGCCTGCTTAACAAACGTTCGTCGGTCAGTTCCATGATTTGTCTGGTCAGTCATAGTTGACTTCCTCTCTCTTTTGCCCTTGGTAGTTGAGTCGTAAAACACTGCCGTGTTTATCAGGAGAATCCGTAGTCAACGGGTCATCGTAGTTAGGTCCAATTCAGCTGCGGACTCCGCGTCCAAATAGATGGTTGCGTCTGGATGAGTGCGTAGTATGCTCGCGGGGCATTCTGTTGAAATAGGCCCCTCCAGCACCCGTCGCATTATTGCCGCCTTACGGCTTCCAGGAACGGAGACAATTAGCTTAGGAACACGAAATACCGCTGGAATTGTAAGGGTAATAGCGTAATGCGGAACTTCCTGCAGACTCGAGAACCAGCCCTCGGCTGCCTGCTGCTGCCGACATACCGCATCCAGATGGGCAACTTTTACATCTAGAGGATCTTCGAAGTCCGCAACGGAGGGATCGTTAAAGGCCAAATGCCCATTCTCTCCAACTCCAAGTAGACATAAGTGCGGACTAGCCGCACGCAGTTCCTCAGCATAGTTTCGACATACTTGATCTGGGTCTGGGGAGCTTCCATCAATCTCAGAAAATTTCAGGATCTGCACTTTCTGAGTTAGTTTCTCTTTCAAATAACGACGAAAAGAAGCTGGGTGCCCCGGATCGATGCCAACATATTCGTCCAGATGAAAGCCGAGGACTCGGTTCCACGGTAAGTTTTCCATACTAGTAAGCACGTCAAGAGTCTGAAGCTGCGAGGCACCCGTGGCGAAGATCACACCGAACGTATCGTGAAGCTGTTGTAACTCTTTCAAAGAGTCTGCGGTGGCTTGCGCAGCCGCAATGCCTGCTGCTCGACCGCTAGGATGAATTTGTACTTTCAGTGCGCCCAATTTCAGATGTTCGACTTCTTTAAGTTCACTACTCATATCAAGGGTCTCTTTCTTTTAGCTGATGTACTTAGTCAGTTGAGCAATAAGTGGTAACAGGCGTTTTGCTGCTAACTGCGGCAAGCCGGGCGATTGTCTGAAGGTTTCCGGGTTAAGACGGTCGGCCATTAGTGCATTTGTGGTCCAGACGCACTGATGGTGTTTTGAACAGATCTCTCGCCTCATGAAGCCTCGGACAGTTGCAGGTCGAGTAGGCCTCGGAGTTCTATCGGCGTTATCACCTGGCCTACTTGGTTTTGCTGAACGATATAGAGTGTGATACGTGAATATTCATCTCGCTGTCAAGATAAATTTCTCACATAAGAGAAAAATTTCTCATATGTGTGTAAAACCAGGAACGGGAGTTTGCAGACTTCGGTTAAGATCGCTCCCTGGGATTTACCTTGAATTTAGAAGATGAGTAATATTGGAGTCTTATCTAGACGTCGCAGGATTCTCTTCGGCGTAGAGAAAATTTTCACAGCTGCGTATACTATTGACCGATGATACGAACGCTTTTTTATTGGAATGTCAGGACTTAGCCCGCATGAGTGTTGATCCTCAGAGAAATAAAACAGGCCTTCGAGAGATCGCAGAGGCTGCGAATGTTAGCATTGCCACCGTTTCCCGAGTTCTAAATGGAAGCACACGTGTTGACCCTGTCATTCAAAAGACCGTCATGAATGCGGCGGCGAAGCTCAACGTAGATCTTTCCCAACGCAATAAGACCAAAGCCCTAGCCTTCCTTCTCAGCAATCGTGCGATGCTACATGCGTTCCACTCGCGAGTCCTGCATGGCGCGGAGGCCTGCTGCGCCCTTCATGAGTGGGACATGGTCTTTCTTTCGTTCAACTATTCATCGAACGCTCACTGGAGCGAGCTCCATTTACCGAAGGTAGTGCAACGGCGGGACATTGTTAGGGCGGTAATATTAGCCGGAACAAACTCTACAAATCTGATCGAGTTACTGAACCACAAAGGCATCCCTTATGTAGTTTTGGGCAATAACGTCATCGGCGAGACACGGGACTTGAAGAATGATGTGATCTTTTCTGATGAGACCCAAGGCGGCCATGACATGACCCGATATCTAATTAGCCTCGGCCATATTCATATTGGTTTTGTGGGGAATATCCGGCTGCCGTGGTTTGCGCGATGTTTCGCGGGGTACCATCGCGCAATGGAGGAGGCTGGTTTGACTCCGGTTCACAGCAGTATCGACTCGGAAGATGATACTGAGATCGGATATCTCGGCGCGAAGTCTCTGCTGGCCCTCGGCGAACCGCTCACAGCCATATTTGCGGGCAACGATCAGACGGCGCACGGTGTTTATAAAGCTTTACGCGATAGTGGATTGCGGATTCCTGAGGATGTAAGCGTTGCGGGTTGTGACGACACCGTTGGATCGTGGCTTTATCCCAGTCTGACGACGATCAGGGAGTTTCCCGAGCAGCTAGGAAAACAAATGGTCGAGATGATTCTGAATCGCATCGCCAAACCAGATCAACCATCGCAGCGCGTTACGATCCCTACGGAATTTATTAAGAGAGATTCGTGCCGTCCGATCCTCTAATCATAAGCCGACTACGCGGTCTGCACCGCGAGCGAGGTGCACCGGATTCGTGATCGGCTTGTCGCGCGGCGCACGGCAGTCATCAACCAGATACGAGCGTTCCTGTTGGAACAAGGCATGGTGTTCGCGCAGAAGTCGGCCAAGCTCAAGCCCCCGATGGCTGATGTTCTAGTTCTAGAGAACGCAGACAACGCGCTGAACAGCAGATCGAAGAGCTGACCGACCGCTCGAATAGATAGCTGCGAGCGACATAGATTGCTGCCGTATCCGACAGATCCCCGGGAACTCACCTCTCCGGCCAGGGCACGCTCAACGACACGCAGGCCGCATTGCGTCATGCGAGCATCACGACGACAGGCAATGTGTACGTGAAGGTGGTCGAAGAGAATGTCATTCGGACGGTGAACTCTCATGCCTCGACCGTGCTGGAAGGCTGGACGCCAGCGGTGGAAAGCATGGGCCTAACGGGTCGGAACGTGAAGCGACTTCCGAAGCCTTTTTCAGGGTCCGAAAGCAATTTGGTTAAATTTAGGAGAGGATGTCTTCTAAGTGCTTTATAAATATGGCTCCTGAGGTAGGACTCGAACCTACAACCCTTCGGTTAACAGCTAGACATTTGCTAGTTTCAGCACTGCTCATGGGTAAGATATGTGCCTCATATATATAGGCTTGCTGCGTGCTTAGGAAATTTTCTGATTGTGGGGATTACTCAAGATTACCCACCTTTTTGACGTGTTCTCCCCACAAAACCCCCCACAGTCTTTTGGGAGCTAGTTCCTGTTCGAAACGCCTAAACGGACAGTCGAACGGTGCCTAGGGTTATCGACAAAATGCCGTCTTTCCGACGGTCCTTCCGGTTAGGTCCAATACACGCCCACGACAGTTCCCTTCCCCATTGATCACGGAAAGTCAGTGAATAGATCCCGCGTGGGAATTGAAAGTGCCTTCGCCAACTTGACGATGTTCTCAAGGGCGATGTTGCGTTCTCCCCGTTCTACTCCGCCGACATAATTGCGATGTAGTCCAGCGCGCTCCGCCAGTTCTTCTTGAGAAAATCCACGGTCATCGCGGAGGCTCCGTATTCTTGAGCCGAAGCGAGACTTGATGGAAGTAGGAGGCACACCTCCATACTTCGATTATGACCACTATGAGTCTACACACGATGAGTGTGATAATGGCGAAGTCTGTACCAAGTGCGGGTAGTGCGGAGAGTTCGGAAATGCCTGAAGACATCATCGAGTGCACTGAAGTCGTCGGTAAGGTCGTGAAATGTTTAAGGCTATATCGGGTTGATCCCGATGCCGCAGAGTTGCAGATCGATTTCAACGATGGCGCCTCGTTCTCGTGCATTTTGGAGAACAAATCCTCCCTCAAAGCCAGTCTGATTCAGACTGGAGTTGGGACTCCGGAAGTACTTCGCGACTACATCGCATAGCGATCACTATTCCCTCTTGGAATAATGGCCTTCCTAAAGGTTATTGGACTCGGCCGATCAGGTCGTTCTAGCTTTGCGCCATGCTGACGCACCCAGTCAGCGGAGGTGCAAAGTGAACCAAATCCTACCCATCCTTCGATCGGATAAGTCATCCGTTCGGTTGCCTTTTAGATCCGGCTATCCCTCGACGAGAGGGACCTCCAGATGGGGGTTATCAGCCGCTCGGAAAGAAACCGTGCGTCGTGCCATACGCGCCATCGCACCAGCCCTCGTGGCACTCTCGTTTGCCACGGCTGCAAATGCCCAAGGAACGATGGATTTCTCCGGGGCTCAAACGCTTATGGGAACGTTCAAAACTTTCGCTGTCTATGCGGGAGCTGTCATCTGTTTCGGAGGACTGATCTTTGCCGGAATACGGATGATGAGCGGCCGCTTTCAAGATGCAATTCCCGGCTTATTCGGTGCGCTGTTTGGTGCAGGCGTACTCGGATGGGGTGCTGGCTGGATTGGCTCACTAACCGGCCAATCGATGTGAGGTCAGCCATGCACACAACCAAGCGAGGAGAGCCGTTACCGATCAATCAAGCGCTGAATCGACCGAGGGCCAAACTTGGACTCGATCTCTCAGCATGGATGGCGATCGTATTCGTCACGGTGACGGTTTTCCTCGTTGGGTTCCGAATGATTGCCATCTTCAGTTTTCCCATGATGGTGGGCGGCGCATGGCTCATCGTCCGCAAACACCCAAAGATGTTTCAACTCTGGGGCCTCAGCCTCAACCAGAAGATCCTACTATGACCCGCGCAAACGCTGAGCAAGTCAAACACACCCCGTGGTTCGCGAAAGCCGGAGCAGCCTGCAGCATCGTTCCCATCTCCCGCTTCGTTGGACCGAACATCTTCGCGCTGAAGGGCGGAGGCTATGGATGCCTCTTCTCCCTCGTGGGAATTGATGAAGAAGGCTTGACCGATCTCGAACTCGATTCTCGGATGCGGTCGATTGAAGGAGCATTGCGGGGACTTCCGGAAGGCTCGTGCCTATACCAATACGCCCGCGTGATGTCCGGCTTCCATCTTCCCCGTCAGTCGAAGTATGCGAACCCAGCGACGGAGGTCTTCGCAACTGATCGCCTCGTTTTTCTGGAGAAGTCCGCAGCCTTTCGCCGCATCGACCTTCACTGGTGCCTGACCCTTGAGCCGTCAAAGGTAAAGGCTTTCGAACGCAAGCCAGATGAGAACGCACTCGACACCTCGCGAATGCTGGCCGACCTGGAAAAGACTGCGGTCGTCCTTGAAACCCACCTTGGCAGTTCACTTGGTCTCAGGCTTCTTGGCAAGGCGGAGGCTTTCCAGTTTTTCAGCTATCTCTTCAACCTTGAGGAATGGTCGGAGCAGTATCAGCTTCGCACTGATGCCGGAGTAGATCGTCAGATCGTCAACAGTTCCGTTGCCTGGCACAGCGATCATTTGCAAGTGGGCAAGCGCCACGTTCAGATGTTCTCCCTGAAGACAACCCCAGAAGCATCGAGACCATGTCTCTTCTCTGGTCTTTTCTCTCTCGACTGCGACAGCGTGCTGTGTTCCTCCTGGCGGGTGAAGTCGGCGTCGGCCGCCCGCAGTGAGATTGACGCCCAGGAGAAGTTCATCTCGTTCTTCAAGGTCGGCGTACTTACCCGCGTGATGAGCGGTCGCGATACGGCCTCTCTTGAAACGGGAGCCGGAGCAAAGGCCGCGAACAGCAATGTGGATGACTTGAGCGAAGTCATTCGCGCCCTCGATAAGAAGGCGCAAGGCGAGTTCTCCTTGCGCCTTCTGTTGGCGGCGCCGGAGTGCGGAACAACTCCGGGATACAGTGCCGGCCGTTCATCGCATCTTTGTGGACGCGCGCGCACAGGTAATGGAGGAGACTCTTGGCAACCTATCGGCGTTCTACGCGATGTTTCCCGGCAATCACAAGTTCAACGTCTTCCCGCTGTGGCTGGCGGAGGATCACCACGCTCGCCTCTCCTCTGTGTTTGCTCCCCATCTCGGCCATCCGCATTCAGAAGATCTCGACGCCGAATACCTCAACATCTTCGAGACCCGCACACGGACGCCGTTCTTTCAGGACGTGTATGTGGACGGCGTTCGGGTCATGCTCATCATCGGGCCAACCGGCACCGGCAAGTCGGTCCATGGCAACCAGATCATCTCCCTCGAACAGAAGTACGGCGGATTCACCTACATCTTCGACATCGGCGGAAGCTACGAGAGCGTTGTCGAACTCTACGGCGGAAGAGTTGACCGAGTCGGCAAAGACGGCCCGCGCGTGAATCCCGTTCGCCCTTGAGCCCACCGAGAGCAACATCAAGTTCCTCTATTCCTTCGTAAAGCTCTTGTTGACGAACGGAGGAGCTGAACTAGAGCCGGAAGACGACGATGTGATCCACAAGGCCGTGCAGGACATGTACCTGCTCGACCCAGAGAACCGGCGCTTGTCGAATCTCTTCCTGCCAAAGAAGCTCGACCGCTATCTCTCGAAGTGGGTCGGCAAGGGCATCTACAACGCGGTTTTCGACAACGTGGAGGACAGTCTCTCACTCTCTCGCGTCCAGTGCTTTGACTTCCAGGGAGTGAACAACGAGCAGTATGCCGACCTGATCGAACCACTGATGGTCTGGCTTCTTCGCCGGATCAACGATGTGCTCTATAACCCTGCCAATCTCGGCGTACCGAAGCACATCCTGATCGAAGAGATCTTCTCCTCGATGAAGAACAAGCAGCTGCTCGAAGGAGCGCTTGCCTCCATCAAGACGGTTCGCAAGAACCTTGGCGGCGTCACCATGATTGGCCAGTCCGCCGACGACCTCGGAGCGAACGCCGACAGCATCGTCAACTCCTGCACTTCTTTCCTGTTTCTCAAGGACGCAACCTTCAACCGCAAGCGATACGCAGAGCTCTTCAAGATGAACGAGCAGCAGATCGCTCTCTTCGAGAGCCTGCAGGATCGCGAAGGATTGTATATGCGGCGCGATGGCCTTACGAAGGTTGTCACTCTCAATCTCGACAACCGAAGCTATGCAACGTTCTCGACCAAGCCAAAGGATCGAGTCAGGCGGACGAAGTTGATCGAAAAGTACGGACTTGCAGAAGGCATCACCCGATTCGCCCAGGGCGAGACTGTCTGACACACCATCAACCCTCAACCGAAAGGACTCATCGTGAAGCCACCCATTCTCATCTTTGTCGCGTGTGGACTTGCCTTCGGCTCTTCCGCCGCGAGCTTCGCCTCCACGGGACCGCACCACCTTGAGCCGAGCGCTCCGCGCACGGTCACGGTCACCGAATCGGCGACGCCACCTGTAGATTCGAGCCGGCCTCTTGCAATCGACGCTGATTCTGCTGCCTGTCGAGGAGAAGATTGCCACTGTCTTCGGAGGTGACACGGTCGATTGGGTCTTCGATGGCGGACATGTGGCCAGTCGCTTCATCAGCATCAAGCCGAAGGTTGCGAATAGCTCGACAGACATTCACATCGTCTCCGACCACGGCAATGAATACACGCTTCAGTTGCGGGAGATTTCGAGTGAGGAAGATCTCGCACTTCGATTCGAAAGTGTTCATTGCTCCTGGCGACAAAGCCGCGAAGGACAAGCTCGTCGAACTGCCTGTCTTCGTTCCCGCCGCCGAACTGGACAAGGTGAAACAGGAAGCGGCATCCGCAAAGGCCGCAGAGGCCGCCGAGCGAAAGGCAGAGGAGACCAAAGCCGAGCAGTATCGCAGCCAGTATCCCGGCAGCCTTCACTTTGATTTCGTCTGGGACCAGAAGAAGGCGAAGGAGGTCGGGCTGCAGCAGATATGGCGTGATGACAAATTCACCTATCTGCGAGGCCAGTTCCAGGAAACTCCGGCCCTCTACGAACTGAAGGACAAGAAGGGCTCACTGATCAACTTCGACTACAGCGATGGTCTCTACACCGTTCCGAAGCAGTTGGAGAACGGGTATCTCGCCATCGGCAAACAGAAGGTCGAGTTTCAGCCGCATCACGGAGAAGAAATAGCCATGGAAGAACCAACCCAAAGTTCCGCCGCAACCGTCCCGGAGCAGCCGGAAGCCAAGCCACCGCTGCGTAAGGGTGCGCCGGTCATTATTGCCCTCGTTGCCATCGTCGCATTGATCGGCATCGCCAATCTCTCCAGCTTGGTGAGCGGAAATAAAAAGGCTGCCCCAGCGAGCGCGTTGCCGATGCGACCCTCCGCCCCTAACGCGGCCCAGGTCAATAGCTTCGAAACGCAGCAGCGGTTGCAAGCGAAGCGCGACGCGGAGGATCAGCAGCGCCAGCAGGAGTTAGCGGCTGCGATGCAACAACTCCAGGCGGCGCAAGCCGTACCCGGCCCAGAAGCATCCGGTGCGCCGCCGATGACGGCGGCGCAGCGGGCGGCGATCTACGGCGATAGCCCCAACGCTCCGACTCAGACGTCAAATGTGTCGCAGGCGCAGGCTGAGGCCAAACAGAAGGCGCTTGCTCGCGAGAAGCAGCAACAAGACGCTATCAATAGCGACACGGTCGCTATCGACTTCGCGCACGCAGGAGGAGCGTCCACAGCCCCAAACCAGCCACCGGTCGCGGTGCTTGGTGAACGCGAAGAAACTCCCCTCAAGGTGACAGCGGAAACGGCCACTCCGGCCGACGCCGCTAGCTGGCGAAGGAAGTCCGAGTCCTCCGCAGGTCGCATCCGACCAGCCTTCCAAGGCCGACGCCAAAGCCAATCCGATGGCCGGATATGACTTTGACGCTTATCAGGGGCGCTTATATCGAGTCTTCGAGGGAACTGTTTTCGAGGGTGTTGTCACGAATCACATCGACGGTGGGCTGACTGGACCGATCCTTGATCATGCTGACGACGGATTATTACTCTCACGACCATCAGCAGCTTCTTATGCCTCAAGGCACCAGGCTGATCGGCACCGTTCAGAGTGTCGGAAACGCCCAACAGCGAAAGATGTTCGTCACGTTCCATCGCGCCGTCTGCCCAGACGGATTCTCGCTGGATTTCGACAAGTACATCGGCCTCGATCCGCTTGGAACGACTGGCTTAGCCACTAAGGTCGACCACGGCTACCTGCAGGCATTTGCCGCTGCTGCCGCGCTCGGTGGATTGGGCGGACTCGCACAAATCGGGAACGACGGCAGCATCCTCTCTCCGTCCACCCAGATTCGCAATGGGATCTCCGGGCAAATGGCCGAAGAGGGAGAACAGGTCCTCAATCACTTCCTGAATCGCCTACCTATCATCACGCTGAAAGAGGGTTCCCGTGCCCGCGTGTATGTGGGGAGAGACATCTTGATTCCTTCTTACGCGGAACACCGCGTCGACTCAACCCTTTAGAGCCGATGAGATCTCCGGACCGAGCTCTGTATGTGAATCGCTTACGCTGAGCTGATGGTAGCGGCAGTCCCACTCGTGACTGCCGTCTGCAGACTCGACCCCTCAACCCGATGTCAGGAGTGCCCGTTATCGAAAGCTTATCCAATCAGAGACAAAGTCATGAAGAAGTACCTCATCGTTGGAAGCTCTGGTTCTGGCTACGGCCACTCCCAGCTTCGCGATCTTCGGTGTAGGCGACATCGTTTTCGACCCAACCAGCTATGCCAGCCTCGTCTCGCAGGCGACAACGGCTCTCAACCAGCTCAAAACCATTCAGAGCAACGTCGAGCACTTTTCGGTAAAACAGCAGTGGCAGACGGCCCTCACCAAGCTCGAAAACATGAACGTCGCCAGCATGTTCGGAGAGACGGCGGGAATCAACATTGCGTTGAATGCCAACTCGCCGTCGGCATCGCTGACAGGCTGGAAGACCGCAACGATGCCGATGAGCAGTAGCACCGTCAGCCTACCTTCAGGCGCAGAACGCCAATAGCGCGCAACGTGCCCAGCTCGCGATGATCGAGACTTCGGATGCGATCTCGCCCGATTGCCTTACTGCAGTGGGCACATATCGAAGCGGTCGCAACCAGAACTCCAACGCCAACTCGCTCCTTGCTCAACAGCAACTCGACATCACGTCTTCGACGAACAGTGAAGTCGAGCAACTCAACCTATTGAACGCAGCAGAAGCCCAAAGAATGTCGGAGATGCAGGCGCAAGGTACGCTGCAGGCTTGCCTTGCCTCTCAGATGACGGTCGCCAACATGCAGCAACGTAATGCTGCTGTACAGGACCTGAATACAGCAGCTGCTGTGCAGCAGCAGCGCTCGACGAACGATACAGCGCTGCCAACGAGTCGAATACCTGGCAGACCTATCTTCCTTAGAACGGAGTTGATTCCCAATGCTGAGTGCGATCAATACGAAGATCCTCCTTGCAATCCTTGCGGCGCTGACGGTCATCGGCGGTGCCGCGATCTATCAACGTCGCGCTGCCGAGAAAGCCGCCGCCATTCTCCAGCAACAACGGACGGATGCGGAAGAACAGAAGAAACGGGACGAAGCCTTCCGGCAGCAGGTAGAGAAGAACAAGAAGAAACACAACTCTGCCGCTGCGAATGAAGGCAAGACGTGGAAGACGTACGTCCCGTAACAAGACGAACTTCATTGAGAGAGAGTGTCCCGATGGCATCGATCGTCCTGTTAGCCCAAGCCCTTCCAAGCGCGAGTTCTGGCGTGAACTGGCTCTACCAGTTCACGAACAACCTCACGAATCTGACGACGCAAAACGGCGGAGCGCTGACTCAGCTAGGACTCACAGAACTGAGCGCCATATCGCTCTTTGTGCTTATCAGTATGGTCATCAATTGGAATACCACCGGCATGACGCTTCGTTTCCACACGCAGCCAGTACGGGTCGGCGATATGACCAACTTCCTCTTGCGGTTGATCATTTGCTGTCTGCTCGAGAACTATTGGGTCAATCCGTTTCCGGGGGCCAGCTTCGGGATCAACCACTTCTTTTCCTACATCGCTCAGTCGATGGTGGCCGTCTTCGATCAGAACTCTCTTGACAACCTGCTTCAGCTACTCAAGACGGCTGGAGACAACACTGCTATGCCGTCCATCACGGCACCCATTCAGATTCTTTGCTACATCCTTGTGCAGGTTCTTTTGGGCCTGGCGTCCGCGATTCTCTTTGTCATCAATTGCAGCTCTTTCATTCTCTACGGCGTCACCGCCCTCTTTGGTCCGATCTTCGTCCCGTTACTCATGACGAAGACCTTCCAATCGCAAATTCTTTCACTTCCTCGATGTGCTGATTAGCTTTGCCATGATTCGTGCCGTCGCTGGCGCCTTCATCTTCGTGTGGGCCGGCTTCATGAACGCCTTCATTCAGCAGACGTTCAACGGCAACTATTCGATGGAGATGTGGCTTGCGAATCTGATCCCTTGCGTGATGGTTTTCATCGCGTTCATCGTTAATATGCTCTTCATTCCGAGCATGACTCAGGCCATCTTTGGGGGAGCGGCGGGATGGCAGGGAATATGGGAAGTCTCATTGGAAAGGTAGCTTCAACTGCTGCAATTGCAGGAGGAGCATAGCTGATGTCTCTGGTTTGTCGTTCTACATTCTCACACTTCGTCGATTGGGGGGACTCGGAAAGCCGTTCCGTTACGTCCTATTGGAGCAATACGTAATGTAGTCGAAGACGACGACAAAACAGTACGTATTGCTAGAAGAAATAAGGGCAACCCTCCACACCAAATCGTCACCGTCACAGCGATGAGACCTCACGCGACTTGAGATTTGATGATTCAGACGGGACTCTTATTCAAGAGACCATACAAGGAAATCTGCCAGGGGTTAGGAGTCACAGAATACCAGATCAGGTGGGTGATACTTATCGCTCCACTCCTCAGAAGGCACGTCGTCTTTGTCCAAAGCTACGTACACCACAAAGGAGGAGGCTTGAGAAGCTTGGCTCCTGGCATCACCCTTCTACCGGGCGTATCCCCTGGCGTTATATCCCCCACTACTTGCCAGAGCTTGATGCTAAGGAGGATGCAATATACACAGCATTTAAAGGGCTTGGATACTGTCGGAGGACCTCTAAAAAGAAGGGGTTTTAACACGATCCGGTAGTCTGTGCTGGAGAGGAAAGGCTAGCAGACCAGAATCTAACCAGTAAGATGCATAAACATAA
>CAVPTN010000011.1:0-112381 GCA_963708755.1 uncultured Acidobacteriaceae bacterium | reverse complement strand
ACATCCACCCTCAAAGCCCATCTACAAATCCGGGTGGCCCATCCTTCGCGCCTTTTGCGAAGGGTGGGTTATCGAGCGAAGCTCGACCGTCTTCGCCCACTACCGCACATCCCGAAACCGTAGCCCTCCCAGCCGACACACCACTCGAAACCCGCTGGATCTTCGACCGCCTCAGCGCCGTCTCCGCCGAAGTCGAACGCGCCCTCGCCGACTACCGCTTCGACGAAGCCGCCAACGCCATCTACCAGTTCTTCTGGGGCGAGTTCTGCGACTGGTACCTCGAACTCGTCAAACTCCGCCTCAACTTCGCCGAAGGCGCCGAGCACAACCCAACCACCGCCCTCACCCTCGCCTCCCTCGTAGGCGTCTTCGAGAGCGCCCTCCGCCTTCTCAGCCCCTTCATGCCCTTCCTCACCGAAGAGCTCTGGCACGCCCTCTACAACGGCGCACCACCGGCGAAGTCCGTCGCTCTCACCCGCTACCCGCAAGCCGCCGACTTCCCCGCCGACCCCGTCGCCACGAGCGCAATGAAGACGCTGCAGGAACTCATCGTCACCGTCCGCGCCCTACGCAAAGACCTCGGCGTCCCCGAAAAAGAAGCCGCCCCCATCACCATCCACGCCAGCAACCGCATCAACGCCCTTGCCGACGCAAATCAGGATGTCCTGGCAAAGATGGCGCGCGTACACGCCGTCGAGTTCGCCAGCGAACCACTCACCGGCACCAACGCCCGCTCCACCGCCGACTTCGACGTAGCCGTCATCTACGAGCGCCAGATCGACGTCCCCGCCGAGCGCGAACGCCTCACCAAAGACCTCGCCAAATTCGAAAAGGGTCTCGCCTCCGCCGACAAGCAACTCAGCAACGAAGCCTTCACCGCCAAAGCCCCTGCCCACATCATCGAAGGCCTGCGCAAACAATCCGCCGAAACCCGCATCCTCTACGACAAAACCAAAGCCGCCCTCGAAGCTCTCGGCAATTGACGGAGCAGACCGATCACACCATCGAGCGATGGTCTCGCATAAGTTGATGATCTAAAATCATCACCGCCTCTCGGAGCACGAGCATGAGCCGAGTTCTCATCATCGGAAGCCATACCCCGATCAGCCGCGAGATCGGCCGCGCACTCACTGCCGCTCACTTGCCTACGGTGTATTCGGCAGGCCCCGCCGATGCCCTGAAGCGCCTGCGCTCCCGGCACTTCGACGTCGTCATCACCAGTGCCGACAGCGATATCGACGAGAACCTCGCGCTTCTCGAAGAGATGCGTTCCATCCGGCCCGACCTGAAGTGCATCGTCCTGGCCCAGCGCAGCACCCCCGACAAGGTCATCGCCGCTCTGAAAGCCCGGGTCTTCGGCTGTTTCACCCCTCCCTTCGACACTCACGAAATCGCGACCCTGGTCGCCAAGGCGGCGTCCGACAACCAATCCCGAGACGACATCGAAATCATCTCTGCCCGGCCCGGTTGGGTCTCCATTCGCGCCAACTGCCGCCTCGTCACAGCCGAGCGCCTTCTTTCGTTTGCCAAAGAGCTCAGCGCCCAACTACCCGTGGACGCGAGACAGGAGATCATCCAGGCCTTCCGCGAGATCCTGATGAACGCCATGGAACACGGAGCGAAGTTCAACCCCGAGCAGGTCGTCGAAGTTCATGCCATTCGCACCGCCCGCACCATGGTCTTCCGGGTCCGCGACCCCGGCACCGGCTTCCAGAAAGAGTCCCTCTCCCACGCAGCCGTTGGAAATCCCGCTACCGATCCCACCGCCCACATCCTGCTACGCAAGGAACAAGGAATGCGCGCCGGAGGATACGGTCTCCTCCTCGCAAGCGGCACCGTCGACGAGCTGATCTACAACGCAACCGGCAACGAAGTAATCCTCATCAAGTACCTCGATACAACCGCACACAACGACAAGCCTTAAATCCTGCAAACCCCTCAAAGCCGAAGCCGCCTCGCCGCCCACACCAACAAACGATCTTTCCTCCCAACGCTTGACGCCGAACCTACCGTCAACTAGTGTGGCTGCACGCATTAAGTAAACGTTATCCCGCCGCGAACTGAGGTCTCCACCGCATGCGTCTCTTCCTCCAAGGCTCCTTGCTCCTCGCAATCTCCCTCCCCGCCGCCATCGCTCAAGGAACCGCCACCCTCACCATCGACACCGCCAAACCCGTCGCTCGACGTAAGCCCCACCCTCTACGGCATCATGACCGAAGAGATCAACTATTCCTACGATGGCGGCCTCTACGCCGAACTCGTCAGCAACCGCACCTTCCAGACCAACCGCGGCCCCAGCCTCGAACACTGGACCCTCATCCAGAACGGCAACTCCCGCGCCAACATCGAGATCGACAAGACCACCGGCCCCAGCGCCGCCATTCCGCACAGCCTCAAATTCACCGTCACCGCCGCCGACCCGACAGTCCGAAGCAGGCTTCTACAACACCGGATTCTGGGGCATGGCCGTCCGTCCCTCGACGACCTACCACGGCTCGTTCTACGCCAAAGCCAGACACCCCGCACTCGGCAGCTTCACCATCCGCCTCGTCAACGACAACACCGGCGCCGTCGCCGCCTCCACCACCGTCCCCGCCTCGGCACCTCCTGGCAGCAATACGAATTCACCCTCAAGACCGGCGACCCTAACGCCCATCCGCCGCCAATCACCTCGAGTTCCTCGCGCAACACCCCGGCACCGCGTGGTTCTCCGCTCCTCTCGCTCTTCCCCCCAACCTACAAAGACGAGCCCAACGGCAAGCGCATCGATCTCATGCAGAAGCTCGCCGCCCTGCATCCCGCCTTCCTCCGCTTCCCCGGCGGCAACTATCTGAAGGCGATCACCTCAACGAGCACTACGAATGGAAGAAGACCATCGGCCCGCTCGTCGACCGCCCCACGCATCCCACGCCGTGGACCTACCGCTCCTCCGACGGCATCGGCCTGCTCGAATTCCTCACCTGGTGCGAAGACCTGCACATGGAGCCGCTCCTTGCCGTCTTCTCCGGCTACTCCCTCCTCCAGGAACACATCGCCCGCGGCAAAGACCTCGAGCCCTACGTTCAGGACGCGCTCGACGAGATCGAATACGTCACCGGCGACACCTCCACCCGCTGGGGAGCCGAGCGCGCCAAAGACGGCCATCCCGCGCCCTTCCCTCTCACACTTCATGGAGATCGGCAACGAGGAGTACCACGACGAATCCGGCACCTACGACGCCCGCTTCGCCCAGTTCTACAAGGCCATCAAACAGAGGCACCCTGACCTGCAACTCGTCGCCGCCGCTCCCGTCACCTCGTTCGCCCCGACATCCTCGACGACAACGACCACGCCCTCCACACCCACTTCTACCGCACCGCGCAGCAGTTCTTCGTCGACACCCACCGCTACGACAACTACGATCGCAGCGGGCCGAAAATCCTCGTCGGCGAGTGGGCCACGCGCGAAGGCTCGCCCACCACCAACCTCGGCGCAGCCCTCGGCGACGCCGCCTGGATGACCGGCCTCGAGCGCAACAGCGACATCGTCGTCATGGCCTCCTACGCGCCTCTCTTCGTCAACGTCAATCCCGGCGGCATGCAGTGGCCGAGCGATCTCATCGGCTACGACGCGCTCCATCAGTTACGGCTCGCCCAGCTACTAGGCGCAGGTCCTGTTCAGCACCCATCTCGGCGACCAGATCCTCGCCGCCAGACTCGACGCAACCAATCCGCGCCTCTTCGACTCCGCCACCTACGATTCGAAGACCCATCGCCTGCACCTCAAGCTGGTCAACGCTTCATCGACTGCCGCAGTCGGTCGCGATCAAACTCACCGGAGCAGCCCACGTTCACAGCCAAGCCGACCGTCACCACGCTCAGCGGCAACACCACGCAGGAGACCAACTCCATCACCGACCCCAACCGCATCGTCCCCGTAGTCACCACCATCACCAACGCCGCCGACACCTTCACCCACACCGTTCCGCAGTACACCATCCAGGTCCTCGACATCGACCTGAACTAGCCGCCTCCCGCGCGTTCCTCTGTCCGGTCAGGAGCCGAGTTAGGCACCCACCGTGCCCTTGCGCTCCTGCACCTAGAGCCGTTCCCCTGCAGGTGCGGGAGGTTGTTTTCGTCGTCATCCTGAACGCAGTGAAGGATCCCTGTCTCTCTTATCGCAGCGTCATTACACCAAAGGAGAAGTGCTCTAAGCAAAATTCGACTCAGCGACAACACATGCACCCGCGACGATGGAACTCGTGCGCGAAATAACTTCATTCAAGCAACAGATCTCCGCAGCGAAATCGCACCCATCAAATAACACCCCGCCGCAACCGCCGAAAGCACCGCAGGCCCAGCTCCGAAGTATCGCAGCGAGAGCCAAAGACCAACGCACTGCAACACAAACAATCCCCACGCAATCGTGCGGACATCGGTGCTCCCACGCCCCGCCATCGATGCGAGCAGCCACGTCAGCCACGCAGTAAAAATCTGCGACGCCGAGATCGACAGACCAAAGCCCTTATAGAACTCGCCATAACTAATCGTCGAGCCCGACTCCGAAAAGTGCACGTTGTTCATCGCATCCCACACCGCGCGGCCCTCCGCCGCCTGCGGACGGAAGCTCAAAAATCCATAGGTATGGCCGATCGCAAACAGCACCATCAACCCAGCAGCAACGCGCAACCACACCACCGCCCTCATGCCGCATCCACCTGCGCACCAAACTTCTCCAGCACACCAATCCATCCACCATTCACCTGCTCATGCATCTTCGACCAGCCCGCACCATGCCGTTCGATATGACGATGCTCCAGCTCCACCAGCGTCGTCCCATCATCTGCAGGCGTAAACCGCACCTCCACCTCACTGCACTTACTCAAGTCCGGCTCAAAGCTCCAGTCCGGACGTATCTGCCACGCCATTACAAAAAGATGCGGCGGCTCCCACGTCAGCACCGAACCCCACGGACACACCGTTCCATCCTCCTGATCCGTGTAGATCGCCCCCATCGGCCTCCCCTCCACCACAACCCGCTTCATCGGCGACTTGCCAATGTGGTGTGTCCTCGGCCACCAGCTATCCATCTCCTCGGTAAACACGCGAAACGCCTTCGCAACATCGGCCCGCACGCGAAGACTCTTGCGCACCGGCTCCAACTCCTGCAAGTCCGTCAACAACGTCGCTTCATCGACCGACACCTGTCTCCCCGGCATGTCATCTCTCCTCTACCTTCGCTTGAAATGCTTCCAGAGCCTCGCCCCAGAAGTTATCGAGATACGATCGCAACAACGCAAAACCATTCGGATCCAAACTGTAATACCGTCGCGTACCCGAAGCCTCATCACGCACCAGCCTGGCCTCCTTCAGCACCCGCAGGTGCTGCGACACCGCCGGCCGACTCACCGGAAGACCTCGCGCCAGCTCACCAACCGGCAGCGGCCCTCGGCGAAGCTTCTCCAGCAGAGCCCGCCGCATAACATCACCAAGTGCATCAAGCTGCTGCTGTTCGTAAGTTTTCACTTACGGTAAGCTAATACTTACCTAACAATACGTCAAGCATTTTTTCCTTGATAGACAGCACCACAACTGAGGAGCATTGAACGAGCGCCGCGAGTATCGTCTTACGTTGTCAGCCTGAACCAGACGATTTTATGTCGTCATCCTGACGCAAGCGTTCTTACGTCGTCATCCTGACGCAAGCGTTCTTATGTCGTCATCCTGACCCTGAGCGTAGTCGAATGGGGAAGGATCCCTGTATTTGTCTTCGTTCGTTGCTGCACTATTCCGCCGAGGTCTGTTCAAAAGCCAGAAGACAAACCACTTATGCATTTCCTGCATCAGACACTGTTGATGCCGAAAAAAATAGTTGAAATCAAACCAACAGACCGTCTCACTGTTCTGGAAGAACGACGCCGCCTGAAGATGGCTCGCTCCGCCCACGCCTACGTACGTGGAAGCACGCTTCAGTTCTACGAGTGGCTCAAAACAGACTCGTCCGCAAAGCTTCCCCAGGGTCCACCCATCTGGATCTGCGGGGACTGCCACGTCGGCAACCTCGGCCCCGTCGCCAACGCCGACGGCAAGGTCGAAATCGAGATCCGCGACCTCGACCAGACCGTCATCGGCAACCCGGCCCACGATCTCATCCGCCTCGGCCTCTCGCTCGCCACCGCCTCCCGCAGCTCCGACCTGCCCGGCGTCACCACCGCCCTCATGATGGAGCAGATGATCAAGGGCTATCAGCAGGCGATGCTCCCGCAGCCGCGCAAAGAAGGCCCCGAAAGCCCGCCAAAAAGTACGGCCCATCCAAACAGTTCTCCACCAGGCAGTCAATCGCGAGTGGCGGCATCTCGCGCAGGAGCGGATCGAAGACGTCAAGCCAACCATCCCGCTCGGCGATCGCTTCTGGGCGCTATCCGACGAAGAGAAGACAGAGATCACCAAGCTCTTCGAAACCGAACAGGCACGCAAGCTCATCACCTCGCTCAAGCACCGCGACGACGACGCGAAGATCCGCGTACTCGACGCCGCCTACTGGATGAAGGGCTGCAGCTCCCTCGGCCGTCTCCGTTACGCCGTCCTCCTAGGCGTCGGTCCAAAGAAGGACCAGGAGTACTGCCTCGTCGACATCAAAGAGGCCATCCGCGCCGCCGCACCCGCTGCAAAAAACGCCGACATGCCGAAAGACTTCGCCCAGCGTGTCGTGACCGGTGCCTGCAATCTCTCGCCCTATCTCGGCGAGCGCATGCTCGCCGCAAAGTTTCTCTCCCGCTCCGTCGTCCTGCGCGAGCTGATGCCTCAGGACCTCAAGCTAGAAATGGACCGCCTCACCCGTGAAGAGGCCGTAGCCGCCGCCAGCTACCTGGCCGGAGTCGTCGGCAAAGCCCACGCCCGTCAAATGAACGCAGCCACCCGCAAACGCTGGGCAGCGCAACTCAATCAAAACCAATCAAAAAAACTGATGCCCCAAACTGGATGTGGCGCAGCATCGTAGAGCTCATCGCCAGCCACGAGACCGCCTACCTCGAACACTGCCGCCTCTACGCAACAGCCTGACCCCGAAAGCGCTGATTCAGGCGCTTCCTTTAAGCAACACCGTAAGAACCATCGTCGTAAGAGTCGTCGTCGTAAGAGTCATCACCGCGAGAGCCGTCATCCTGCGTTATCTCTTGAAGTCGTCATCCTGAGCGCAGCGAAGGATCCCTGTATTTGCCTTCGTTCGTCGCCGCACCATTCCCGCTCAAAAACTTTCCACAGAAATATTTCAAAAACGTGGCGCATTTTTCGCCTCCCGAGAGCATGTCTCCAAAACACCACGAACTCACCACCAGCCACCACAAACTCACCACCAAAACACCACGTTAAAATCATCAATTTTTCAAAACCCCCCTCAAAAAACACCCAAAAAACAACAAAAACTCCCCTCCACCACCCCCAAATTTTTTCCCGCAAAAAATACAGGTTTAGGATTGAAGAATGGACTGGAAGAGCAAACGGATTCGCACCATCCTTGAAGCTGCCCTGGCGGAAGATAAAGTCAGCCAACGACGTCACCACCGCTCTCACCATCGACCCAGGCCTCCGCGCCTCCGGAACCATCGTAGCCAAGCAGGCCTGCGTCATCTCCGGACTAGGCTGTATCCCCGTCTTTCTCGACATCTTCGCCAAGATGTCCACCGTCCCGCCCGGCCGCTTCGAAGTCGTCAGCCACCCCGAAATCTTCGACGGCGTCAAGGTCAAGAAGGGCCAGACCATCGCAGTCATCCGTCACAACGCCGCGTCAATCCTGGCCTGCGAGCGAGTCATCCTCAACCTCATGCAACGCATGAGCGGCATCGCCACGCTCACCAACGAGTTCGTAAAAGCCCTCGCCAGCACAAAAACAAAGGTCCTCGACACCCGCAAAACAATCCCCGGCCTGCGCGCACTCGACAAATACGCAGTCTGCTGCGGCGGCGGCGTCAATCACCGCCTCGACCTTCAGGACGGAATCCTCATCAAAAACAATCACATCTCCCTCGGCGGCGGCCTCCCAACAGTATTGGAACGTGCACTACAAGGCCGCAAAACCGGACAAGTCGTTCAAGTCGAAGTCCGCAGCCAGATCGAACTCGACCAGGCAATCGCCGGCAAAGCAGAGTCAATTCTGCTCGATAACATGACACCATCGCAGGTAAAGAAAGCAGTCAAACAGATCCGAGCAACGCTACCGACCATTCCCATCGAAGCCTCAGGCAACATGACTCTCAAGACAGTGCGCGCCTATGCGTTAGCAGGCGTGGACTTCATCTCCGTCGGCGCTCTCACGCACTCTGCCGCCGCTGCTGACCTCAGCATGCGAATCACGGCTGACATCTACTGAGGACCAGCGTGAGTAATTCATTCGACGCATCCAGCGTTTCAGCGGCACTAGCTGGAACACCCTTCGCAGGCCGCCTTCAACATCTCGCGACCGTGGACTCCACCAACCTCGCTGGCCCTCGCGGCAGCGCAGGCAGGCGCTCCGCACGGCAGCGTATGGGTCGCAGACGAGCAGACCGCAGGACGAGGACGCGGCGGTCACGGATGGCACTCCACTGCAGGCGATGGCCTCTACGTCAGCGTGCTCCTCCGCCCACAGATTGCACTCGTCGACGCGCTCTGGCTCTCGCTCGCGACTGGCCTCGCCGCACAGTCAGCCATCGCAACCGTTACCGGCCTCAAGCTCGACATTCGCTGGCCCAACGATCTTCTGATCGACGAAAAAAAGTGCGGCGGAATTCTGGTAGAAACCTCCACGCCAGCCTCACAGTCAGACACACCCGCGATACTGCGTTACGTCGTCATCGGCGTCGGCATCAACGTAAACCATCAAAGCTTCCCCGCAGAACTTGAAGCACTCGCCACCTCGCTGCGTTGCGAAAGTGGAAGACATTCGCGCGAGAGAGCATCTACTGATCGAGTTCTTGCGAGCGCTGGAGCAGCAGGTCGCTCTTCTCGAAGCCGAGTTACGCGGACGAATCCACCGCCCCCACGCTATTGGACCGGTTTGCCACAGTCCTCGAGCTGGGTCCGCGGCAAACGCGTTCGCGTAGACGAAGCCGGCGGCTATACTGGCGTGACGACTGGGCTCGATCCACGCGGCTTTTTGCTCGTGGCTGGCGACGACGGACGTGCTTGCACACCGTAATCTCAGGCGGCGTTCGTCGTATTGACCAGAAAGATAGTAGGAGATAGCGCAAATGCTACTGGCAATGGATGTCGGCAACACCAACACGGTCCTCGGGCTCTACCGTCTGGCGAGCGATGCGACCACCCCAGCCAGCCGGACCGGAGTTGGTAGCGAACTGGCGAATCACCACGCCATCGTCCAAGCAGACCAGCGATGAGTTCGGCATTCTGCTGCGCAATCTGTTTGCCCTGAAGGGACTGGAGATTGGCGTCGTCGACGGAATCGCGATCTCCTCCGTGGTCCCTCCCTTGGACTCGACACTGCGGCAGGTCTGCGAGCTCTACTTTCATGTCAAGCCAGTGTTCATCGAACCCGGCGTGAAGACCGGAATACCAGTTTTGACAGACAATCCCGCGGAGCTCGGCGCCGACCGAATCGTCAACTGCGTCGCGGCTTTCGAACGCTTCGGCGGCCCCTGCATCGTAGTCGATATGGGAACCGCAACAACCTTCGACGTGCTCTCAAAGAAGGGAGAATTTCTCGGCGGAGCAATCGCACCGGGCCTTGGCATCTCCGCCGACGCACTGTTCTCGCGTGCCGCCCGTCTCCCGCGAATCGACATCAAAAAGCCCGCCAAGGTAATCGGGACCGGCACCGTCGACAACATCCAGATCGGCCTCTACTACGGCTACATCGGGCTCGTCGACGGCATCCTCGAGCGCATGATCGCCGAGATGGGACCTGAGACCAAAACCGTAGCCACCGGCGGCCTCGCAAAGCTCATCGCGGGTGGCTCAAAGTACATCGGAGCAGTCGACGAGATGCTGACCCTGACCGGCCTACGCATCATCTACGAGCGCAATCTGGACCGGCACAAGAAGCGTGGAGCATAACTCACGCAGCACAGTTTAGGCATGCTCCAGCACATGGGATTAAGCTGTAAGAGCGGATGCAGAATTACTTCAACTACTTTACGGAGATCGAGGAGCGGTTTCAGCAGCGGCGCGGCTCGCTGCTGATGCTCTCCACGCTGGACTGGGCGCTCATTGAGACCTGGCGCGAAGCCGGAGTTCCTCTGGAGGCGGTCTTGCGCGGCATCGACAACGCCTTCGACAAACATGACGCGAAAGCACTTGCGTTCCTCCGGCAGAACACGCAAAGTGAATGGGCTGGCATGGTGCGCGCAGAGCGTAATGGAGGCCGTTGAGCAGGCGATGGAGGCATCGATCGGCGCCGCGCCGTCGGCAGACCAAGTCGCCAGAGAGCGGCTTCGAGACCGAACGTGTTGCGACGATATCTGGAAGAAAATGCGGCCGCCATCGAAACAGCAACACTCCATCCTCCAGCCGACGCAATGGCCGCCGAGATTGCGGGAAGCCTTCGAGGTCATTGGCGCTCGGTCTGCGCGCCGAGTCCGGCGCACTCGCTGGAAGAGCTCGACCGAACGCTCACCGTGCTTGAAGAAAAGATGTTCGCCGCGCTGATGACGGCTGCGCCGGAGGAGGAGTTGGTTGCGCTGCGCGAGCAAGCGGCGAGAGAACTCGCACCGTACCGCGGCAAAATGCAGGCCGTGCAGATCAAGCAGGTGCAGCAGCAGTTCCTGCAAAAGCGAATGCTGGAAGCACGCAAACTCCCTCGGCTCAGCCTCTTCTATATGAGCCACGGATGAAGTTACAAATCGAAAAGATGATGTACGGTGGAGCGGGCCTCGCCCATTCCACCGAAGGCGATGGCGCCGCAAGAGCAGTGTTGTGCCGTTCACGCTGCCGGGAGAGCTGGTCGAAGCTCAGCTTACAGAAAAGAAAAGCAACCACGAAGAAGCTTCGCTACGTGAAAGTACTGAGCGCCTCCGAAGATCGCGTCCAACCAGGATGCAAACACTTCGGCGAATGTGGCGGCTGTCACTACCAGCACGCAAAATATCCCGCGCAATTAAGTATAAAACAACGATCCTGCATGGACACGCTGGAGCACGTTGCGCTCACAGACTGCCAGAGATACAGACTCACACCGCGGAACAATGGGGCTACCGAAACCGAACGCGTCTGCGAGTCGAAGACGTCGAAGGCACGTCTGAGAGTTGGCTACAACCGACGCGGCTCCAATCAGTTTCTTGCGATTCAAGAGTGCCCGATCTTCGCGCCGCTTCCTATGGCGCGCGGCTGAGAGTCGTGTTGGCCGTCAGCAGACAACAGCGCCACTGCCGGACGCTGGGCCCGCAACATATCGGAGGTAGAGTTCTTCACCACCGCCGACGAAAAGAAGTTGCAGATGTCCCTCTTCGTCCAGAAAAAATCAACCTGGCTTCGCCGAGTTTTGCAAACAAATGAAGCAGCAGCTTCCGGAGTTGGCCGGAGCAGGCTCTTTTCTTGTCTCGCCAAAGAGTCCACAGCGACAGATGCAAAAGCCGCGTCCCCTCGAAGAGCTGGGGAACAACAGGGCTGAGCTATCAGCCGCAGCACGAGAGACTACTGGGTCAGCCGAGGCGGCTTCTTCCAGGTCAATCGCTTTCTTGTCGACGAACTCATCAATATCGTCGAAAAAGACCAGCGTGGCCAACTGGCGTGGGACTTGTACGCCGGAGTGGGATTATTTTCCCGAGCAATTGGCCAAAGAGTTCCAGCAAGTCGTGGCAGTCGAGGCTGCCGGAGGCGATCTCGCAAACTCATTTCGCGGACCAGGTAAGCGTGCCGTGGAAGCAACCACCGTCGAATTCCTACGAACGCAGTCGTGCAGCGGGAGCGGCCCGAACTCATCGTCATGGATCCCCCGCGCGCCGGCGTAGGAGCGGAAGTCTGCTCTCTCCTGGCGCGGATCTCGGCGCCCGAAATCGTCTACGTCTCCTGCGATCCAATAACGTTGGCCCGCGATCTGAAGATGCTGGTAGAGGCTGGCTACAACGTCGCAGACCTGCACATGGTGGACCTGTTTCCTCAGACGTTTCATCTTGGAGACGGTTGTGGTTTTACGCAGATGATCTGGCCATCACTGTGGTGAAATGATTGATGAGTGCGGTCCGCAGGCAGAGCTTTGAAGACCGGAAAAACGAACGAGCCGAACCCTGATCTTTGGCCGAAGGCGGTTGCACGCGTCCCAGCGCTCGAGTTCCGTCGCGCCCCTCTTCTAACAGCCGTGTGCTGGTTTGCGCTGGGTGAATTGATGGCGCGGAACCATCGCCCCGGCGATTATTCTGCTCATCGCAATCACCCTTCTACTGTGCCTGACGGTTGTTGCGCTGCGGTGGTCGCTGCGGATCGCAATCGTCCCTCTCGCGGCGGTCTGGATGGCAGCAGGTCATCTGGTGCTGCGGAGGTACAGCCAGCTCCCTTCAACGCAGCACTCGCTAGCAGCGTATGCGGACGGTCTAAGCCGACAGGTGCGCGGACGCGTAGTGCGGGTACGCGAGTTGCCCCCTCAGCAAGAAGACTCCGATCACGATAAAGAAGCTGGACTGGTGGGCCGAGAAAGAAGAGACAGACGAAGACCGCAGCCATCGGCGCACTCTCGGTCGATCATCCAGGTCGATTCCATAGAAGAAGTAACGCCCGACATCTCTCGGATGGTCCCCGAGACAGGCGGCGTCCGCATGAACGTCATCGCCGACAAGCCACCGAAAGATAACGCTGCAGCAACCACGAACGGAGCGCTTCACTCACAACACTCGGCCCGCTTCCAACGTTGAAGTGCGGCGACATCGTCGAAGCTCCGATGCGGCTGAAGCTTGCCGAATACTATCGCGACCCGGGAGCGTGGCAGTACGCCGACTATCTTCTCGCACAGGGGATCGGCGCTCACGCCAGTGTGCGCGCCTCGAAGGTGATGGTCCTCGACAAAACAAACTCAGCACGATCTACCCCAGCCGACCCCGCAGCGCAGTGGCAGTGCAAAATCTTTACCGCACAGAGCTGGGCCTCTGGACGCGTACTCGGCTATGTTCATTCCAAAGCAAATCGCAGACTACCCAAGATTATGCGGCTCAGCTCAGATGACGCCGGCATGCTCAACGCGATGCTCTTCGGCGACCGTGCCGGACTAAACAAATCGCAGCGCGTCGGATTTGAGCGGACAGGCTCGTTTCATCTCTTTGTCGTCTCGGGAATGCACGTTGGGCTCCTCGCCGGCCTTGTGTTCTGGCTGGCGCAGAAGACTCAAGCTGCACGAATGGCTCGCAACTCTGCTCACCATTGGCCTGACCTTCGGCTATGCGGTGCTGACAGGCTTTGGGGCTCCAGTGCAACGCGCGCTCTTCATGACGGTGATCTTTCTTACTAGCTCGTCTCTTGTCGCGGGACCGCAACGTTCTCAATGCGCTCGGAGCGGCGGCGCTTGGCGTGCTGGTGTGGTCTCCCGCGGCCTTGTTTGAAGCCAGCTTCCAGATGACGTTCCTCGCGATCATCGCAATCGGCGGCATCGCAATCCCTTTAGCGGAGCGCAGCTTTCTTCCCTACGCTCACGCAGCGAAAGACCTCGAAGACAAGTGGATCGACGGAACCCTTCCGCCTCGCGTCGCGCAGTTTCGCCTGATGCTGCGCCTGTGGAGCGAGGCCATCGCAAACTTGCTCGGCAAGTGGGCGGCAGAGCTATTGCCCCTGTCGGCTGCGCTGGACCCTTTGGGCCTTGGAGTTGGCGCTGATCGGCGTCGTCGCCGAAATGGTGATGGTGCTGCCGATGGCAGTCTACTTCCATCGCGCAACCATGTTCGCCGTCCCCACCAATATGTTGAGCGTGCCGTTGGTCGCCATCCTTGCTCCCACGGCCGTCGTCACATTTTGCGCGTCCCTCGTCAGCCCTTGGTTAGCGATGCTGCCGGGTGCGAGCGACCGCTCTTTTGCTGCACGGAGTCACCGGCATCATCGGCCGCGTAAGCGCCGTTCATGCAGCAGACCTGCGCGTTCCTGCGCCAATGGTGTGGGTCGCCATGGCCGCCGTCATGGGCTGGGCGCTCTGCTGCTGGGCCGTGCGTACGATCACGCAGCTGGGCATGGGCTGCGGTCGTTGCGCTGCCGTTGATTGCCCTCACTGGTCCTGTGGCCCGAACGAGCAGCTCGTATCGCCGGACATGATGGAGGTCACCGCGATCGACGTAGGACAGGGCGACTCCATCTTCGTCGTAGGCCCGGACGGAGCAACCATGCTGATCGATGCAGGCGGCCCCGTCGGCGGAGTGACCGAAGCCGCAGAAGCAACCAGCCGCTTCGACGTCGGCGAAGAAGTCGTGTCGCCGTATCTCTGGTCACGCAGATTTCGCCGTCTTGATGTGCTCGTCCTTAGCCACGCCCACAGCGACCACATGGGCGGAATGCCTGCAGTGATGCGGAACTTCAGGCCTCGCGAACTATGGGTCAGCATCGATCCCAACTCGATGCCTACCGCGCCCTCCTTGCGGAAGCAAAGACCTTTGGAGTCGTCGGTGCGTCACTTCTATGCGGGCGACAAGATTGGCGTGGGGCGGAACCCGGATAACGATGCTCGCCCCCGAGAGCGGCTACACCAACCTCGCAGAGCCAGTGAACAACGACTCGCTGGTGATGCGGATGCAATACGGCGATGCCTCCGTCCTGCTCGAAGGTGACGCCGAAGCCCCCAGCGAACGCGCGATGCTGGCCAATGGACGCGTCGCCGCTGTAACGCTGCTCAAAGTCGGCCACCACGGAAGCCGTACCTCAACAACACAGGAGTTCCTGAATGCCGCCGCTCCCAGGGACGCCGTAGTATCCGTAGGCAAGGGGAATACATTTGGTCACCCCCGCTACGAAGTCATAGAGCGAATCGCAGAAGCACGTACTAAGCTGTACCGAACAGACGAGTTCGGCCTGACTACATTTCTATTGGGACGGGATGGCCGAATCCGTGAGATTCTCGATGCGTCTAATCAGTGAGTAGTTAACTTGATCGGGAGGGTTTTCGATGGAGTTGAACGAAGAGACCAATGCAGAGGTCGTCACAATCAGCGCAGAAGAGCGCGCCGAAGAGCAAAAACTGATTCGCCGGCTGCAGATGATGATGAACATGGTGATGCAGGTGATCGCCCAGGACGGATCGTTGACCGTCGACGATGCGTCTCAGATGATCGCAGACAGCAGGAAGGCTGCTCTTGGCCATGTTCCCGGGCAAAGAGCTCGCCTACGACCTCATCTGGCGGCCACGCTTCCAACGCCTCATGCGCGAACGATTTCGAATTATGTAACTAGCAAAGTTTCAAATAAAGCGACACCGCCCTTGCTGATACGCTGGAAGAATCATGCGTATACGTCTCGCTACGAAGAATGATCTTCCGTCCCTGATGGAGCTGCTGCATCGAGTCGTCCCCTTGATGCGCGCCGCGGGCAATCTGCAGTGGGATCGAAAACTACCCGAACGAGACAGTATTTCAGCGCGACATCGACCTCGGACAACTCTGGGTAGCCGAAGTAGACACGGACATCGCTGGTGTTGCTGCCGTGACAATGGATCAGGAGCCCGACTACGCCCAGGTGGGCTGGGACATTAAAGAGCCAGCCATAGTCGTGCATCGACTCGCGGTCGACCCGGCATTTCGTGGACTCGGAGCGGCGGGAGCTCTCATGCAAAAGGCGGAGGAGGTCGCTGCCGAGCGTGCCATCACCGTGCTTCGTGTCGACACCAACACGCAAAACGAAGCAACCCAGCGTCTCTTCCCAAAGCTCGGCTATCAACTCGCGGGCGAGATCAGTCTCGCGTTCAGGCCGGGGTTGCGCTTCCTTTGCTACGAAAAGCGCCTCACCACAACTTAAGCTTCTAATTTTTTATCGCAATAACTTCATCCCGTCAGACATCGCAGGCATTACCCATTTCAAAGAGGGTAAAATTCCCCGAAGCCTGCTATAGGGCTAACACCGTTTTCAAAAAAGGAGTAACTGTGATGCTACGACGTTTTTTCGTCGCACGATTGTGGCTGGTGATGATGGCGCTTGCTATATCACCTGTCGCTGGACATGCCCTGGACAACGGTTTGGCAAAGACCCCGCCGATGGGATGGAACAGTTGGAACAAGTTCGCTTGCAAAGGACTCAACGAAAAAGTCGTTCGCGAAACCGCAGATGCGATGGTGGCCAACGGAATGAAGGACGCCGGCTATCAATACGTCATCCTCGACGATTGCTGGCAGACCAGCCGCGACGCAAACGGCAACATCCTCGCCGACGCCGAGCGCTTCCCCTCCGGAATCAAAGCGCTGGCTGACTATATCCACAGCAAAGGAATGAAGTTCGGTCTCTACTCCGATGCCGGGACGCTGACCTGCGCCAAGCGTCCGGGAAGCATCGGCCATGAGTATCAGGACGCGAAGCAGTACGCGGCCTGGGGCGTCGACTACCTGAAGGAAGACTGGTGCAGCACGCTGCCAAACCAGAACAGCGAGTCTTCCTACACTCTCATGCGCGACGCTTTGGCAGCTTCGGGGCGACCGATCGTCTTCAGCATCTGCGAGTGGGGATCGACCAAGCCCTGGCTCTGGGCAGGCCCAGTCGGAAACCTCTGGCGCTCAACCGGAGACATTCAAGATTGCTGGGACTGCAAAAAAGACTGGGGCGGCAACGGAGTGGTACAAATCATCGACCAAATGAGCGGCCTTGAAACCTACGCTGGCCCAGGCCATTGGAACGACCCCGACATGCTTGAGGTCGGCAACGGCGGCCTTACGAAGGAAGAGAATCGCGCGCACTTCAGCATGTGGGCGATGTTTTCCGCGCCCTTGCTGGCTGGCAACGACGTCTCCAACATGTCTGCGGACACGAAGGAAATACTGCTGAACAAAGAAGTCATCGCAGTCGATCAGGACACACTCGGGCAGCAAGCCCGCAGAGTAAAGAAGACGGGCGATCTTGAGATCTGGTCCAAGCAGTTACAGGATGGCGGACGAGCAGTGGCATTGTTGAACCGGGGCTCTGCGGCCACAAAGATGTCCGTCGCGTGGACCGACATCGGCTATCCCGACAGCCTCTCGGCTTCAGTGCGAGATTTATGGAACGCAAAGGACATAGGCAAACAAAGCGGAGCCTACTCCGCCGAAGTGCCAAGTCATGGCGTCGTGATGATAACGGTAAAACCATAACGTCGCCGCAATAACGCGAGATCAACTAGGGAGTCTGTGGCAACGCAATCAGTGGAGTCTTCACCGGAGTAGCTAGCCCGACAATTTCAGTCAGGAGGCTGCTCCCCTGGTTCGTAACCCACAGATTCCCGCTCGCATCAATCTGGATCGCATACGCCTCCAGCAGCTTCGCGTCTCCAGCATAGCCAGCAGTAGGCGACAAAATCTGCCCAGGCGACGAGGCCGCCGAGCCCGCCAGCTCGGTGATCGATGGTCCCCGATAGTTTGTAACCCACACATGGCCCGATCCATCGATAGCCAGCCCCTGCGGATGGTTGATGCTGGCCTTCATATCGCTGTACCCACTCGAAATAACGCTTCCATCGCTGGCCAGTTGGCTGATGCTGTTACCAGCATAGTTTGCGATCCACACATAGCCGCGCTGATCGATAGCGATACCGTCCGGCATATTGCAGCACGCATAGCTGGTGAACTGAGTTCCATCTGCAGACACCTTGGTCACGGTATCGATGTCTGAGTAGTTTGTCACCCAGCCGTTGTGGTTCCCGTCGATAGCCACCGTAACCGGAAACTCCAGCTGGCTCGAGGTGTACCCCTTTGCCCCCGACAACGGTTGGCCGCTGCTCGACAACAAGGTCAGGCTCGAGTTCCCATTATTCACAATCCAGGCCGTTCCATTGGTATCGATCGCGATCGCCTCGGGAAAGTAAATCCCGCCGGAGCTATATCCAGTGGCGCCCGAGATCGGCTGCCCGCTCGAGTTAAGCACCGTTACGCTGCCAAAGCCACCGGTACTCTGCTGATTAGGAATCCAGACATTATCCTGCGCGTCGATCGCAAGATTGTAGATACTCATCAAGCCGCTGCCAGTAATGCCATTCGCAAATACCGGATTGCCCGTATTCGAATACTTCGACGCGACACCCGCATAGCTTGCAACCCAGATATTGCCGGTCGAATCAATCCCAAGCCCGGACGGCACACTGATGCCACCGCCCTTGTAGTTGATGAACAGCGTCCAGTCCGAGGGCGCTGCAGTAAGCGCAGGCGCAAAAGCAGCGCCGCTGGCCTGCAGCGCATAGATAGAGGCGATGCTATTCCCTGGGTTTCGCACGACATTCAGAGCTGCGTCCAAAGTATTGGCTGGAGCAGATCCTCCACTGGGCGTCGTCGCAGAAAAAAGTTGACTACAAGCCGACGCAGCCGCCGTACAGCTGTTAAGCACATTAGCCAATGTGTTGATCTTCGCAGCGGGCGATACACCGGTCGTCGGAAACGCCGCTCCCGGCGATGTTCCTTTGGCGGGATCCACCAGATTTGCAACTGTCGCAAACGCATTGGCAAGACCCTGGTTGTTGGTCGCCGTCGCTCCAACATTCCCCCCAGCGCTAAGGAACTGAGCAAGTCCCCACGCCGTCGCAGCAGTCGTAACTTCATTGACGACAAACTTAGACGCAGACACAATCTGGTTGCACGCACCCAGCGCGCTGGCCAAAGCGATCGCCGAGTTATCCGGCGAAGCCCCTACCTGCCCTCCGCGAATCACGACATAAAGTTGAGAGGCCGCCGCAGGGCAAGCGTAACCGGCTGGCACCGTGAACGACCCCGTCGCATCCGTAACCAGCGTAGCCGTCAGCAGTGCAGTCGAGGCCGATCCATTTCCCGTCGTACCAGCCGCGTAAAGTTGAACGGCCGCTCCCACAATCGGTTGCGCGGTGCCTGCCATCGCCTTCCCGCTAAAGCTCACGCCAGGGTTTGGAGGGGTGACAGGTGGCGGAGTGACAGGCGGAGGAGTGGTGGTTGAGCCACCACCACCACAACCCGCGAGTGAGCAAAACAGAGCGCCCGCCATCGCTACGGTAAGAAGCCTTTGAGTACTGTGCAAGATCGATTTCACTGGAGTGGCAAGGATAACAAAGGCGTCGGGTGTTAGCGGTGACGGTACGGTTGTGTGAGACCAGCAAGATCGACGGACGCGAGAAACGACCGGACAGCAGTCGTCATCTGTTGGCGAGCCACCTCTGCTGGCAGGGTTGTGTCGATAGTCTCGGCCCGAAGCAGAATCGGAATCGGACGCTGCGGATCCTGCGAAAAGAGTGATCGAGCATCAGGCTTGCTATAAACAAAACCGAAGTGAGTGCGGTCGCTGGAGTACTCCCCACACGAGCCGCCATTGCAGATAGTGGTCGCCTCAAGATACTGTGTAGCGCCGTCGTTGAAGAAGGAACCCGAAAAATTGACCGGCACATTACCCGCAGTGGGAAGAGTAATTTGATCTCTCCAGATAGGATCTTCCCCGCGTGCAGAGTGGCAGATCAACGTGTCGTGCGATCCAAGAACCGGCGACACGGCCAAAGAAACATGAGGCCCGCCATCGGCAGGAGCGTACTCGGCCCAATGATACAGAAGCGTCCCGGCAAAGATCGTGTCATTCCAGGAGCGAACCAGCTTATAACTTCCGACCTGTGCTGGAAACTGTCCCGCAGCGTCCTGATCGGCATTCATCGCCGTATAACTGGCATTGTGCGTCTGCACATACGCACGCGCAACCCCATAGCCACTGAATAGTGTCAGCGCGAGCATGGCCGCAAACCGCAGATAGAAGGAAGATCCTCGCACCACTTCGCCCGAAGCGGAGGAGGTTATCGCAGGAGGCTTGATCTGGCCCGGTGATTCGCTAAGACGGCGGACGACATAGAACAGCAAAAACGTCCCTAAGAGAAACAGGCACGCCACCGATCACGTAATCGCCCATCTCCGCCTGATTCTGCAGCCAGGTAAAGTGCAGCGCAACCAGGTAATAAAGAACCAGCATGACAAAGGCGTGCGAAATTGAAGACGTACCCCAGCAACACAGCACCCGCGACGACGGCAGCATGCGCGTACCAGCGAAAGCGGTAGACATAACCGGCGATCAGCGCAATAAAGCCCATCGTTATCGCGCCCCGAATGCCATTACACCCCGGAGCGATGAACATGCCGAAGTCCGGCGTGAACATTAGCCGCAACTGATCCGGACTCAACGGCTGCCCCAGCGCAATCGCGAACGCACGGGCAACATGCGCAGAAGTACGCTGCAACGGCAGATCGACAAACACATTGAAGATGTGAGGAACCGGATTGACAAAAAATAGAAGAATCAGCGGAAACAACGACGCACGGAACAGGCGCGTCCCGCCAAAGAGCAGCACCACCCCCGCGCCATACGCGAACATGACCAGCGAATGCGGCGGAACAAAGATCGACCACTGCGGCGAGAAGACAAATATCAGGACCGACTGGTCTCGGAGGTGAACAACAACCGCAGTGACGACCAGAATGGCCAGCCCCCACCAGCTGCCCTCCATCTCCCACCCAAGCGATCGCCACACCCGTAGAATCAGCACGAAGCTGACCAGCGGAATGAACATACCGATCGATTTGAGCGCGTCCGTCGTCCACAACGACCACAGAGCGTTCACCGTGGACCAGATTGTGGAAAGGCCGAGGACCGCGACAACCGCCGCGAGTCCTGCGGCCTGAAACAAATTGGCCTTTCCGCTCCAGCCGAATGGAGGGGGCTGACTTCAGCAGCAGCAGGAAAAGTTGGCATACCGATTCGATTCAATTCAGGTGGCGCACCAGGGGAGTAGCAGGTGGCCTTCCAGTGAGTTGTTATTTGGACTGGCTGCGACGAGCTTTGATACGAGCACGTGCCGAAACGAAAAATGCACCCGCAGAGCCCACAACGGCGAGGATAGCTGTTGGATTTTCAGGGGATTCAGTGCATCCGCCTTGCGCATACAGCGGGAGGGCGACGGATGAGAGGAGAGCGATGCCAGCGAGTAAGAGACAGGTTTTCTTCATTTGTGTCCTCAATTGGGAAGGTACCTACACGAAAGTTGAAAGTCAACGCAGAATCCCCTTGCGCCCGTAACACTTTTGGGTATCAAAAATGCTTTCACACTCCCCTATACAAAGCACCCTCCCGTTCGCCGCCATCTAACCTCTTAATACATCAGTATTTGTCGCAAAATCACTCGCAACTTTGCCAAACAGCCGCCCTATGGCAGCCGCTGACCTGTTTACACTTAAGTTGTACCTACAATCGCTTTTTACTTCGCCTGAGCCGCCAGCCACGCGTGCAGCTTCGGCTCTTGTACTGAGCGCAACTGAACGCAATCGTTGATGCTGTCGACTGCCGAAGCCAGTGTGCGTGTTGCCGCCTCCACCTTGTGCGTCGCAAAGAAACTGGCAACCTCATCCCGCTGCCGAACTGTGCAGAACGATCCCGTAGCCGCCACCACCTCCGCCCCGGACGAAACCGTCAACTGCGCATGAATCCTATCCCAATTCTTCTGGATGTACTCCCACGTCTGATCCCGGGTCTCGCGGTCACGCAGCAACGCCGTCAGAATGGTCCAGCTATCCTGATTGCGAACTCCCCCGAAGCCACATAGTCAAGCGTCCGTGTCACCAGCGCCGGATCACGAAACCGAGCCAGCGCACGCAAAGCGTCGCTCTGCTGCCCCGGCTCGCTGGAGTTCCTGCTTGCGGCAAGCAGCTTCTCGTAAAGTGCAGCGTCGCCATTTCTCGTGCTGACCAGCACTGCCGCATCCGAGAGCGCCGGGTCGAGCGTCTTATCCTTCTTGTTATCCACCGCGAACGTCCGGGCAGTCAGCAACTGCGCCTCAGCCAGCACGGTTGAATCATGCGCATCACCCAGCAACTCGAAGAGAGTCCCACGCAGCTGCTGCCGATCGAACGACTCGCCCTTCACCGGACTACCGAGCGCCGTATAAACCGGCCCGAACTGACGCCGCAGCACCGCCGCAAGCTCAGCGCGGTCTTCCTCCGATGCAATCTCCGCATCAATCTTCTTGATCTGCTCATACGCCGTATCAAGCAACACAGCGCCGGGATCCTGCTTCAACGCCACAACCAGATCGAGATAGTCGCCGACCGGAGCACGTCCCGAAAGCACCATCGCCCAGCGATCGCCCAGCAGCCCAATCCGCTCCGCTGGCGTCAGCGAGCTCTCCGCCTTTGCAACAATCGCGCCCAGCTGCGAAGGCGTGTACTCCGTTCGAAAGTAGCCCTTCGCCCCTGCGTTCGCATACAGCATCGGCAGACCGGCATCCATCGGCAGCGGTATAGCCGCATCATCAGGACGAAGCACACGGCAGATCGGCTCCCCATTCGTCTTCAGACATACCGGAACCGTCCACTGCGTACCGCCCGCCGAAGCGCGACTCGTCTCCGCAACAGACAGAAAGAACCTGCTCTGCGCCACTGGAACGCCCCCTGCACGCCTCTCCGACAGCGTCAGCAGCGGCACCCCCGGCTGCGTCACAAAGCTCGACATGATCTTATCCACCGGCAGATGCGAGTTCGCCGTCTGCGCATTCCAGAAGTCCTCCGCCGTCGCATTCGCATACAGATGCGCCTGCAGATAGTTATGCACTCCCTGCCGGAAGACCTCCTTCCCGACGTAGTTCTCCACCATGCCGATCACCGCGCCCGCCTTGCCATACGCGATGCCGTCGAACATCTCGTTGATCTCAGCCGGCGTGTCAGCGGTCGCGCGAATCGCCCGCGTCGTCCTCCCGCGAATCCAAGTTCAGCGTCTCATCCAGGCTCTGCGCATCATCCTGCGAAAAGCCCCACTCCGGATGCCACGTCGCCGGCGCCTTCGTCTCCATCCACGTCGCAAACCCCTCGTTCAGCCACAGATTGTCCCACCACTGCATCGTCACCATGTCGCCAAACCACTGGTGCGCCATCTCATGCGCCACCACCACCGCCACCCGCTTCTTCTCGGTAATGCCGGCCGTCTTTGCATCCACCAGCAAGTCCGTCTCGCGATACGTGATGCAGCCGAAGTTCTCCATCGCGCCCGCCTCAAAGTCCGGAATCGCCACCATATCCAGCTTCGGCATCGGATACTTAATGCCGAAGTAGCTGTCGTAGTAATGCAGAATGTACTCGGCCGCCTCCAGCGCGAACTTCGTCAGCTCCACCTTATCCGGCGTCGCACACGCACGAATCGGCACGCCATCCGACTTGCCCTTCCGTGCACTTGAAATCCCCCACCAGAAACGCCACCAGATACGTCGACATCTTCGGCGTCGTCGCAAACGCAGCGTATGCTTGCCCGCAATCGGCCCCGCTTTATCCGAGATCATATTCGCTGTTCGAGATCGCCGTATCCCCGCTATCGACCGTCATCGCCATGTCATACGTCGCCTTCAGCGCCGGCTCATCGAAGCTGGGATAAGCGCGCCGCGCATCGGTCGGCTCAAACTGCGTCACCGCATAGCTGCGCGCCTTCGTCTTCGAAAGATAGAACCCACGCAGCTTGTCATTCAGCACGCCCGTATACCGAATCGCCAGCGTAACCCTGCCTGCGGGCAGTTCATCGGCAAACGTAAACGTAGCCTGCTCCTTCTCCCCATCGAGCGTCGTGACTGCCGTCTGCGGACGCTTATCCGCCTCCATCGGTGTCAGCGGCCTCGGAGCCGATCCCAGCTTGCCATACTCATAGCTGGCAATCGGCAGCGAATACGCCTTCACCTCGCCAAATTTAATCTCGGCTGCATTCAACGTAATGCTCTTACTCGGAGCATCCAGCACAACGTCAATCGTCTCCTCGCCGCTGAAGGTTGCCGCCTTCAAATCCGGAGTCAGCTTCAGCCCGTAGTGCTCCGGATGCACTCCACCCGGCAGTCGTTGCGCCTGAACTGCAGTTGTTGTGAGAAGAACCAAGGCAGAGAAGACAAGTGCAGCATTCCGTCCAAACATGAAGTGGCCTTTATCGAACAAGAGATCTGTTTCTGGAAATTGAAAAGCGCGTCGCAGCGAAATCGCCCTACCTGATGCGGCCAACGCACAATCGGGCAGGACGGTACTCTCTGATTGAGACTGTCTCAGCAACAACTTCGGCAGCAGCGCACAGATTCTGCCAATCCTCCGCAACAAAGCTCCGCCGGATCGACACCGGCCCATCATGCATAACGAACGGATGCCAGTTCGTAAACCGCGCCCACAACCGAAACAGATGGTACGGAACCGGCTTGCGATGCAGGTCATTGATGAACCATCCCAGTCGCGTCGTCTGCTCCATCCACCGAAGGAAGTGCACGATCTGCGGATCGGTCAGATGGTGCGTCAGCAGCGAACAGATCACGACATCGACATTCTCTGCCGTATCATCCGTCAACGCATCGCCGACCAGCCAGTCGATGCGCTGGCGCCGCGGCGTCGCCTCTCTCGCCGCTCGAATCGCATCCGGATTCAGATCGATCCCCGTCAGTGCTACAGATAGATTGCGCTTAGCTGCCCACCCATGGATCAGCCGCAGCGTATCTCCATAACCGCACCCTACATCCATAATGCGCAGCGGCCCGGCCGACATCGGATGAGTCGCAACTACCTCTTCAAGCCACTTGAGCGTCGGACGATCCGCGAAGGTAAGTCGATTGACCTTCGCAATGTCATGCAGACACGCACGAAGCTCCGCATAGCTACAGGGCTGATCCATCAGCTCAATCAAATCAGCTCGCCGTGAAAAGTCGAGTACACCAGGGAAGGTCGACAGATGGGCCGTTGCCGTGCTCTCGAAAGAACTGGAGCCGACTATTTCAGGTGAAGCAGTTTCCGGCGACGGGATGGAGGTCGAAGACAAAGTGTTCCTGGATCAGTATAACGTCTGACATTACACAACTTACGGAAAGCAAGACTGCAATTATTTTGTCTCGATTCGTGTTCCAGCTCTTGACAGTGCGACCGCTCGTTTCACCTCAACGACGACTGATACGGCCAGTGCCTTACGATTTGTGAGTAGCTAAGAAAACCACGCCGGACACATTGCATCGAACTGAAGCAGTGAACCGGAAGGGCTGCGAAATGTTATTCGGCCCCGAAGTATTATTCCCCGAAGCGTCCTTCAAAGACCGAGCCGATGCAGGCCGGCGATTGACTTCACGACTCAGTCAGTTTGCGGGTCGTGACGGTGTTCTTGTGCTTGCCTTACCGCGCGGCGGGGTACCTGTCGCCTTCGAGATCGCCCATACCCTGATCTCCCCGCTCGATCTCCTGATCGTACGCAAACTTGGTGTGCCAGGTCAGGAGGAGTTGGCCATGGGAGCGATAGCCTCAGGCGGCATACACCTCATCAACTCCGGCATCGTCCATGCCCTCCATATCTCGAAGCAACAAATTGCGGACAGAGTTGCTCAGGAGCAGCGAGAACTGGAGCGCCGGGAGCATCTGTATCGAGGAGACCGAGGCGCCCCCGACATCCGCGGCCACACCGTGATTCTGGTGGATGACGGAGTCGCAACAGGATCCACCATGCGGGTAGCTATCTCTGCCGTCCGGCAACAGAATCCCGCGCTAGTCATCGTAGCTGTCCCAGTCGCTGCTGACTCTGTCCGCAAACAACTCGAGCGAAGAAGCGGACGCGGTTGTCTGCCTCTACACTCCGGCAGATCTCGACGCCGTCGGACAGTGGTATCGAAGCTTTACCCAAACCACCGATGACGAGGTCCGCGACCTGCTCAATCGTGCGATCAAACCAGCACAACACCACGTCGCGTGAATCCAGAAGCGGACATGTGGGCATTGGCCATCATCCTGAATTCATTCGCAGTCATTCATCGTCATCCTGACTTCATCGCCGTCATCCTGACTTCATTGCCGTCATCCTGACTTCATCGCCGTCGTCCTGACTTCATCGCCGTCATCCTGACTTCATCGCCGTCATCCCATCTTCATGTGCCGTCATCCTGAACGCAGTGAAGGATCCCTGTCTTTCTTATCACCATCACCAAGTTCCAACCGAACAGCTAAATACCAACAAAATTCGCTGTCAAGTCCCCAATTCGCAAAACTCCTTCTGCGACAACCACTTAGGCGTGGCGTATGAGTTTCCTCGAATCCGCTACACTAAATATAGGGATAAAACCGGCAACAAAAGAAACAGGCCCCAAGAGGGGCCTTTGTACTTAAGTCCATCTAAGTCGTTTGAATGGAAATATTTAGCTGTAAACCATTTAGAATCAAATTTTTGCAGAGAGCAAATCCAGTAAATGATTGCAAATAAATAACTTACAGATAGTGATGGGGGGGGTACCCCCTGAGGAGACCGACTAGGATGCCTGTAGAGAGGCAGCACGCTCCGAGTGACCGGAGATCTCAGACGCTCGAGCCTCTGCATACGCTGCAGCACCCAGCAACGCACACGTATCATCCAGGATCACGCGCACCGGGACCGACTCAAGCAGCGGCGACAGACGCCCCTTGTCAATGAATGCCTGCATGAAGGTGCCGTTCTGCAGCGTCTTCAGAATCTTGGGAGCGATGCCGCCACCAAGATACATTCCGCCCGTAGCCAGCACCTTGAGAGCGATGTTGCCCGCCTCGGCGCCATACGCGCCCACGAACATCTTCATCGTCTCGAAGCACAGCGAACTGGAGCCATCTTCGGCGCACTGGCCGATCACAGCATTCGGGTCTTCAGCCAACATGCGGTCGTGAAGCCAGCCAGGCTCGGTGATCTTCTCGACGTCACGCAGGAACGCGTAGATGTTCTTGATGCCAAGGCCGGAGACAACGCGCTCCCAGCTCACGCGTCCTTTGAGCGTAGAGCGCAGGTACTCCAGCAGAGCGATCTCACGATTGCTCCGCGCGGCAAAGTCGGCGTGACCGCCCTCGGAAGGAATCGGACGATGCTTCGTCCCCTCCCAGATCAGCAGCGCCTCGCCAAGCCCAGTACCCGCCGCCATCAATCCAGCATGGCCGTCAGCCTCAGGATTGCCCGGGTGCAGCGTAAAAATCTTATCCGGCGCAAGCTCTGGAATGCCGAACCCGTTCGCTTCAAGGTCGTTGATGAGAGAGATATGAGGAATCGAGAGAGACTTGACCAGATCACGCGTATCCAATATCCAGGGCAGGTTGGTCAGCTTCAGCCGCCCATCGCGAACCGGCCCTGGGCAGCCGAAGCACGCCGCAATAATGTCCTTGTTCTCCCCACCCGTTCCGAGGAACTGTTTGACCACATCGTCGAGACTACTGAACTCGTGCGCCGGAAACTTCTGGTCACGAATCGGGTGAAGGCGCCCGTTGGTAAAGTCGTACAGTGCCAGGTGGACCTTCGTTCCGCCAACGTCGCCAGCAAGAATCATCTATTTGAGCTCCAAAGTTCCGGTCGAATCGGAATTCGCCGGTGCAGGCAGCTTAGCCGCTGCAGCCGCATCCAGCAAGAGGATAAGCTTCCCACTCGCCGGACGAATAAGCTGCGACGGATAGGTCTCGGGCTGGTACGTGCCAAGCAGGACATCATGCAACACCTGCGTCTTACCCGCGCCTTCGATCAGAAAAGCCACCTCCCTGCCCTGATTGATCACAGGCCAGGTCAGAGTGATGCGCCACGTATCCTTCTGCGGAACATGGTTCGGAACGACGATGTGGCTCATCTCGTTCAGCGCCTCGGTATGAGGAAAGAACGACGCAGTATGGCCGTCATCCCCCATTCCTAGCAGTACGAGATCAAAAGTTGGCGTCTCTGCTCCCTCGAGCTTGAACGTATTGCGAATCGTCGACTCGTACCGAGCCGCCGCAACCTCAGGATCAAGCTCGCCCTCCATGCGGTGGACGCGCTCAGCAGCCAGTGGAACCTTCGACAGCAACGCCTCGTTGGTCATGCGATAGTTCGACTCGACATTATCGGGCGGCACGCAGCGCTCGTCGACCCAGTAGAGATCAAGCTTGTCCCAGGGAACCCGCTTGAGAAAGGGCTCTGCAGGGTCTGCCAGCAGCCCGAACATCGTCTTCGGAGTCGTGCCTCCCGAAATAGCAATGCGAGCGAGACCGCGAGACTCCGCGGCCTTCACCGCGGAGTCCGTGAACAGCTGCGCGGCGGCCCGAGCTGTGGCCGCCGGCGTTGGCAATACACGATAGGTAATGTTGACTGCACGGGGCATAGGATTCGTATCCGTTCAGAGAGTTAGAGTTTGCGCCATTTACGACCGTCGGACTTCAGCATCGCATCCGCTGTAGCCGGGCCCCACGTTCCTGCCGCGTAGTTCGGAAGATTGTTGATCGGATCCTTCGCCCACGCTTCAAGGATGGGAGTAATCAGCGACCAGGTTGCTTCGACGCCATCACGATGAGCAAACAACGTCGCGTCGCCGAGCATCGCATCCAGCAGCAACCGCTCGTAGCCGTTCGCAGAAGACTTACCGAACGCCTCAGCGTAGCTGAAGTCCATGTCGACCTTGCTGATAGTCATGGTCGGACCCGGAACCTTCGCACCAAACTGAAGCGTGATGCCCTCGTCCGGCTGGATACGCATCGAGAGAACGTTCGGCTGAATACCTTCCGCACCCTTCCCTTGCGCATCCTTGAAGAGCATCTGTGGCGGCAGCTTGAACTGAATCGTAATCTCGGTCACGCGCTTGCCCAGCCGCTTGCCAGCGCGGATATAGAACGGCACACCGGCCCAACGCCAGTTGTCGATCTCCAGCCGCAGCGCAGCGTAGGTCTCGGTCTGCGAGCGCGGATGAACGCGATCCTCCTGCCGGTAACCAATCGCCGGCTTGCCATCGACCGTACCCGGCCCGTACTGGCCGCGCACAGTATCGGCAGGGTGGATCGGAGGAATCGCCTTCCACACCTTCACCTTCTCAGCGCGCACAGCAGATGCTTCGAACGAGACCGGTGGCTCCATCGCAACAAAGCTGAGCAGCTCCATCACGTGGTTTTGAACGACGTCGCGAAGCGCTCCAGCGGTCTCATAAAACGGCCCGCGGCCTTCAATACCAATGCTCTCCGCCGCCGTAATCTCAACGTGATCGATGTAGTTGCGATTCCAGACATTCTCGAAGATTCCGTTTCCGAAGCGGAACACCAGAATGTTCTGCACCGTCTCCTTACCGAGATAGTGATCGATACGAAAGATCTGGTCTTCACTGAAGACCTTATTGACCTCGTTGTTGAGCGCCTTGGCCGACTCCAGATCATGACCAAACGGCTTCTCGACGATGGTGCGAACCCAGTTCTTCGCCTCACCATCTTTGATCTCGGGCTTGGCCATGCCATGATCGCCAAGATACTTGACGATGTCCGAGAAGTACTCCGGCGCAGTCGCAAGGTAGAACAGACGGTTGCCCTTCGTGCCGAACTTCTTATCGATATCGACGAGCACCTTCTTCAAAGCGTCATAACCAGCTGCGTCGTCGAAGTTCATCGCGTGATACTGGATGCGGCCTACAAACGGATCAAGCTTGGCTTCATCCTTCTCGACACCGCCGCCGCTGATGATGCCTTCCTTCATGTCCGGCGCGAAGCTCTTTTCAAGCGGACGTCGCGCCACGCCGACAACCGCGAAGTCTTTAGGCAAAAGCCCGGACTGTTCAAGATGGTAGAGCGCCGGGAGAAGTTTGCGCTTGGTCAGGTCGCCCGAGGCACCAAAGATTACGACGATGCACGGATCGGGCGTACGCTCCGGCTGCGGGACTGCTGCTGTATCACTTACTTTGATCGACATTCGATTTACCTCATACTCTTTGTTAGAACTTGGTTTCTAAAAGTTGTGAGACTACGACTTTTTAACGTCGTGGCCACCAAAGGCGCCGCGCATGATCGAGATCATGCGATCGGTAAAGTTGTTCTCCTCGCGCGAGCGCAGGCGACGGATAAGAGACTCAGTAATTACCGGCGCGGAGATGTTGAGATCGATCGCTTCAGTCACTGTCCAACGGCCCTCGCCTGAGTCCGGAACGAATGCTTCCAGCCCTTCAAGCGTAGGATTCTTGGCCAACGCGTCAGAAGTAAGATCGAGCAGCCACGAACGAACCACCGAACCCTTCTGCCATATCTTCGAGATCTGCGGAAGATCGAGGTTCAACGGAGTCTTGGCCTTCATGATCGAGAAGCCTTCCGCATACGCCTGCATCAAGCCGTACTCAATGCCGTTGTGAACCATCTTGACGAAGTGCCCCGCGCCCGAAGGACCAACATGTCCCCAACCCTCGTTCTTTGCTGGCGCCAGCGTCTCGAAGATAGGAGTAAGACGCTCGACCGGCGCTTTATCGCCACCGATCATCATGCTGTAGCCCTCTTTCAGGCCCCACACTCCGCCCGACGTACCGCAATCAACATACTCGAATCCTTTGTTCGTCAACTCCGCATGGCGGCGTTGCGTGTCCTTATAGTTCGAGTTGCCCCCGTCGATGAAGGTGTCGCCCTTCTGCATCAGCGGCTCAAGCCTCGCTATCGTCTGATCGACCGGGTCGCCCGACGGAACCATGATCCACACGGCACGCGGCGCAGCCAGATTCTTTATCAGATCTTCAAGCGAGTTCACTCCGAGTGAACCGGCCGCCGTCAGCTTCGCTGTTGCATCTTTATTAAAGTCGAAGCCAACAACCTTGTGCCCCGCAAGACGCAGACGTTCTGCCATATTGAAGCCCATCTTGCCAAGGCCAATTATTCCGAGTTCCATGTACTTCCTTTCTTTAGGCGGCTGTATGCCGAGTTGTGCGCGCTCATCTCTGAGCCGTATGGATGAAAGGCGATAGGCTTACTCACCCTCCCGAAAATCTGCTCCTGCTGTTACCTGCTCCCACGCCGAAATCTCCTTCTGCCATCCGTCAAGCTTGGCCCGCATCCTTTGCAGCGCGCTGCCACCAAGCAAAAGATGAAGCGGAGGATTCGGAGACTCGACAACCTGGATCATCGCCTGCACAGCGCGCACCGGATCGCCCTTCTGCTTTCCGTCATTTTCAGAAAAGTACTTTCGCATAGTGCCGGCAGTGTTGTCGTAATCATTGATGCGAGTCTTCGCAATCACCCCGGAGCGGCCAAGGAAATCGGTGCGGAAAGGTCCCGGCTCGATAATCGTGACCCGAACTCCCAGAGGAGCAAGCTCTGCAGCCAACGCCTCCGACAATCCCTCGACTGCAAACTTGGTAGCGTTGTACATGCCGATGCCTTGTCCGCCAATCAGACCACCGATCGACGAAATATTGAGAATGTGACCGCTGCGTTGCTTACGCAGATGGGGAAGAAACGCCCGCGTCACCTTCAACAAGCCAAAAACATTGGTGTCGAACATCGGCATAAACTCTGCCTCAGAGACCTCTTCGATCGCGCCAGCAACCCCGTAACCTGCGTTGTTGACCAGAACATCCACTTGGCCGAACTGCGCAAATGCCTGCGTCACGACTGAATCCACCTGACCGGCATCAGTTACATCCAGAGCAAGCGCCTTTGCCGCCTCTGGATATTTCACTTCAAGGTCCGCAACCTTATCAATATTCCGAGCGGTCGCGATAACCTTTCCGCCAGTCTTCAGAACCTCTTCCGCCAGTAGGCGGCCAAAGCCTGTCGACGCTCCCGTGATAAACCAGACACGTTGGATTGATTGAGTCATACGCTCCAAATACTCTGAACTTGTGCACCGATTGTCATATGTTTATTACTTCAACTGTGCTCCGGCAGCCTCAGGCATGTATTGCTTTTCAATCGCCATGACCTTGTTGAGACGGCGCACGAAGCGAGGTTCGTTCGCGATAAATCTAGCCTTCAAATAAGCATCGACGCACTCGAAGGCAAGGGCGGCCCCGATAATACGTGCGCCCATCACCAACACATTCATCTGGTCATGTTCGACACCCTGATGCGCGGAATACGTGTCATGACACATTCCCGCACGAACCCCAGGCATCTTGTTGGCGGCAACGCAAACACCCACGCCAGAGCCACAAATAAGGATTCCACGCTCAGCTTCACCCGCCATCAGGGCTTTGCCTACAAGCAGCGCAAAGTCAGGGTAGTCGGAGGGTTCGGTGTTGTACGCTCCAAGATCGTTGATTTCGTGACCGAGCTTCGCGACATACTCACGCACCTCTTCCTTCAAAGGAAAACCAGCGTGGTCGGAAGCAATGGCAATCTTCATATGGCCTCAGCGTTTGATGTTCTGGAGGTGCGACAAGACGCAAATGAGTCCCAGCCTACCCTTCAGCCAGAAACCCAAAGGCCCATAAGACAAATGGGCGGGGCAAACCTGCCCCGCCCATCGATTTACTTCTTTACCAGCTTCTTGGCATGTGCCACGACGTTCGCAACATTGAAGCCCAGCTTGTCCAGAGCGACCGGCCCGGGAGCTGAAGCGCCGAAGCGATCCAGGCCAATCACACCGCCGTTATGGCCGACGTACTTGTACCAACCCAGCGTCGCACCGGCTTCCACTGCCAGCTTCGGCGTGGCTTCCGGCAACAACTTTGCTTTGTACTCGTCACTCTGCTCTTCATAGATGTGGAAGCTCGGCATGGAGACAACGGTTGCGTTGATGCCAGCAGCCTTTCAACTCCTCCGCAGCCTTGGTGATAAGCCCTACCTCAGAGCCAGTCGCTATCAGGATCAGATCCCTGCCATGCGAAACGACCTCGTAAGCACCCTTACGCGCTCCAGCGCGCGCAATCGTGGGGTCGATGGTCGGCAGATCCTGTCGCGAAAGCGCCATGAAGCTGGCACTCTTCCGCTCCAGCGCAAGCTGCCAGCACGCTGCCGTCTCATTCGCATCCGCAGGATGGAAGTCGGTAAGTTGCGGAATAAGACGTAGACTCATCAACTGCTCAACAGGCTGGTGTGTCGGTCCATCCTCGCCCAATCCAATCGAATCGTGGGTAAAGATAAACAACGAGTGAACACTCATCAAAGCAGCCAGACGAATTGCATTGCGGCAGTAGTCCGAGAACGTGAAGAACGTCGACCCAAACGGAATCAGTCCACCATGTGCCGCCATGCCATTCACCATCGCGCACATGCCAAACTCGCGCACGCCGAAGAACACATTGCGTCCTGCAGGGTCCACGTGAAAACTCGGTGAATCCTTGAAGATTGTCTTCGTCGAAGCAGTCAAGTCAGCAGCGCCGCCAAACAACTCCGGCACCACGTTCTCAATCGCCTGCATCACAGCCTGTCCGGCGTTTCTCGTTGCCATCGGCTTTTCTACAGGGAAGGTCGGAATCTTCGTCTCCCATCCATCGGCAAGCTTGGCCTTGATCGTCCGGTCGAACTGCGCCGCAGGCTCCGGATACGCCTTCGCATACTCCTCAAACTCCGCCGTCCACGAAGCATGCAGATCCTTACCGCGCAGCTTGATCGTGTCCCAGTTCTTGCGAGCCTCGTCGGGGACGTAGAAGCTCTTGTCCTCGGGCCAGCCCAGATTCTTCTTGGTCTCCTTTGTCGCCTCAGGTCCAAGCGCCTCGCCATGCACCTTGTTGGTGCCAGCCTTCGGGCTGCCATAACCGATCACCGTGCGCACGCGAATCAGCGAAGGTTTCGTCGTCTCGGCCTTGGCCGCGAGAATCGCCTTCTCGATCGCTACCAGATCGTTTCCATCGGCCACATACTGCACGTGCCAGTGGTAAGCCTCAAAACGCTTCGTCACATCCTCGGTAAAAGACAGCTCTGTCGGTCCATCGAGCGAGATCAGGTTGTCGTCATACAGCACAATCAGCTTGCCCAGAGCCAGCGTTCCAGCCAGCGAGGCCGCCTCATGCGAGATCCCTTCCATCAGGTCGCCATCACCGCAGAGCACGTACGTGTGGTGATCGACAATATTGTAGGTATCGCGGTTATAGACCGCAGCCTGGTGCCGTTCCGCAGTCGCCATGCCAACCGCCATCGCAAAGCCCTGCCCCAGCGGCCCGGTCGTCACTTCAACGCCAGGGGCCTCACCGTACTCCGGGTGACCAGGAGTATGCGAACCCCACTGCCGGAACTGCTCCAGCTGCGAGATCGGCAGGTCATATCCGGACAGATGCAGCGCGCCATACAGCAGCGCCGACGCATGTCCATTCGAAAGTACGAAACGATCCCGATCGATCCACTTCGGATCCGAAGGATCGTGCTTCATCAGCTTGTGATAGAGCAAATAAGCGATCGGAGCGCATCCCAACGGGGCTCCGGGGTGCCCGGACTTCGCCTTCTCCACGGCATCGACAGCGAGAAAGCGGAGGGCGTTGATGGAAATCTGATCAATTTCGTGCTGCTTCGAATCCTGCTGGTCGCTCATTCTGTTCCCTTTGCTCTTTCAGGAGACTCGAGCGCCGTTGCCAACGCCGAATCTGGAAGATTTGGTCAAACTCTAACAGTGTACTAGCGCGGGCCCACTCACTGCATCCCTACACCTCGGTAGATGCAGAAACCGGATTGATGGAGACATCAATATTTCGTCCCAGCCAACGATCCGGCTGGCCTTCAACTGGCCATACAAGGGTAAATGTGATCTTGCCTATCTGGTCCGCTCCGGTTGGAATATCCACAAATGATCCGGAATACCCCACCGATCGCGAATCAAGATTAAGTGTCGTCGCCCAGTTGTCGTAGGTATAAACGACACGAAAGTGTTCCCTGTCGACGATACGGAGCGTATGTCCTGACAAGAGCGAGCAAATCGGGCGCCCCGACTCATATATTTCAATGTGGTTACTAAACGAACGCTTCTCCTTCGGAACGGCATAGCGGTCTTCCACAGCCTGAATCCGATCGAACACCCGGCCATCCGCCGCTGAACGAAGCAGCTTCAGATACTCCGCATGCGCCCACACCAGCGGCTGTGCGGAGCCCGCCGACCGCCCTCGATACATCCCCTTCGAGGGAATATCGTCATAGTCCCAGACCTGCTCTGGCAGCATTCCCCCGACCGAACTAAACTGCTCAATCGCCTTGATGTACTTACTGAAATCGTCGCCCGCGCAAAGCTCATAATGGGCGCGTTCGCCAGTCAAAATCGGCCATGCGCGACCCTGCCCCGAACCGTCATACGGTCCGCCATCTTTCTTCTGACCGTAGCCGTCATGGTTGTAACGCCGCCATGAAACCCCATACGGCGTCTCAATCTTCAGCACGTGATCCACAACCTTCAGCGAATCCACAATCAACGGATCATCGGCCCGCCGAATCCCATACCGCACCAGCTCCAGGAACCCGCCATCGATCACCTCACGCGCCTCAAACTCATACTTCTCCCCAGGCTCGCGATTATTGATCCGAATCATCCCTGGCGGTAGCGAGTCATCATGAAACGGCTCGCCTTTGGCCGGCGGACGAATCCGCATGTAGTGATACTTCACATCAGGATGCAGAACCCCTTCCGTCGTAGTCGTCCACTCATCCAGATGCGACTCGATCCAGTCCGCATAAGTCTCCAGATAGTCCGCCAACTCCACCGACTCACGATCTCGCGCAATATCCGCCGCACAAATCAGCCCTGAAATCACCGCCGCCAGCGTCGAAGGCGAGTACCCCGCCGCCTCCTCCCAGCGCTCCTGCTGAGTCACCGGAGCATACCGCACCAGGAACGAAGCGGCCCGCTCGACGAACGGAAACACGTCGAAGTTTCCCAGCCCGTTCTGCTTCCACAGCCGCCAGGCCAGAATGATCGGAAACGCCACCTCATCCAGCTGAATCCCCGTCCAGTAAGGCGTCCCGTCGATCCAGAAGTTCTGCGCAAAGCTCCCGTCTGGCTTCTGCGTGCAGGCCAGATAAACCAGCGCCCGCAGCGCCGTATCCGTCCTTCCACACGCCAGCAGAGCGCTCGCCGTCTGCACCATATCCCGCGTCCAAACCAGGTGATACCCGCCCAGATCCGAGTCGCCCTTCGAGGCCCCCCACGGCACCGAGGCCGACGCAATGAACGCACCCGAGTAGGTCTTGTCCTCATGAGTCAACAGCACGTTCTGACTGATCCGCATCAGCTTGCCGCCATCGGTAGACGCAGCGGCGAGGCCAACGGGCGAATTCACCCGCGTCCATTGATCCACAAAACGTCTCTGGTGGTCTTCATACGGTGTCGCCAGCGTCTGCATCATCTGCGCGATAGCCGAGTGATGGCCATCGCCGAACGAGATCGCGATCGTGAACTCTGGATTCCGCGCGATGTCGATCTCTCCCATCACCGCGAGATTGCCGTCAAGAGCCTGCCCAAACTGCCAGCTCATACGCATATCCTGCGAAAGGTTCTGGAACCCGTCGCTTGTACCTGCATAGCCGCACGATGACCGGACAAAGCCACAATTAGCACCAAACGCCAGCGAGGTCTCGCCCTTCCAGGCCAACACACAACGCTGACCCGCCACGTCGATCGACCGCGCAGAGTTCCCCGCGCCACCACCATTCAGATGCGGAGCCAGCAACGCATAGCACTTCAGCCGCGACAGAATATCCGCATCTCCCGCGATCTTCACATTCATCAGCACCACCGGATGATGCGGATCGCTGATGAACTCCTTCGTCACCGTGTATCTGCCATCCAGATCGTTCGCGACCACCCGAACCGCTGGCGCAGCCTCATCGATGTAGTGAAAGTCGTACTCGAAGTTCCTCTTCTCTTCGTGAAGGAACGTCTCCCCATCGGTGAAAAGCAACTCCATATCGCGAGTCTGCGGACGGTCGATCGTCGGATAGTAAATCTCGTTCAGAGTGCCGTGCGAGACCGTAAACCACACGCGGCTCGAAGCTGCATACGCGGTAGCAACCGCGTCTTTCTCGCTCGAAGTCCAGCGAGGTGCTATTCCAGGAGCCCCAAATGCGGGGCCGTCGTCGTCGAGCCAGCGGTAAGAAGAAGTTAGATCGTTCATTGGTCTCTATTAGAGCGCAATTTTTCAGGAATGGTTACATTCCCCCGTCAACGAGCGATGAATCTGCAGGTGCGTTATGATTCTGGAGGTTCGTGCGAACTCTCCCGAGTGCATCGCGCACCCTCCGGACAGCATCGAACACACTCAGGCGGTCAGGATCCTCCTGACTGACACAACGAACGACGACAGGAGAACTACTGTGGCCTACGAACTACCTCCTTTGCCCTACGATTACGCGGCGCTTGAGCCTTTCATCGATGAAGCGACGATGAAGCTTCACCACGACAAGCACCACCAGACCTACGTCACCAATCTGAACGGCGCCGTGGAGAAGCACCCCGAAATTGGTAAAAAAACACCCGAAGAGCTGATCAAAGACCTCGCCAGCATCCCTGAAGATGTTCGCAAGGTAGTACAGAACAACGGCGGCGGCCATGTCAACCACACCATGTTCTGGCAGATCATGAAGCCCAAGGGCGGCGGAGAACCTACCGGCGAGATCGCTGCTCAGATCAAGGCCGACTTCGGCTCCTTCGAAGACTTCAAAAAGCAGTTCAACGAGACCACAGCCAAGCAGTTCGGCTCCGGCTGGGGTTGGCTGATCTTCGAGGGCGGCAAGCTGAAGGTCGTCACCACCGCGAACCAGGATAACCCCATCTCGCAGGGTCACTACCCGATTCTCGGGAATGACGTCTGGGAGCACGCCTACTACCTCAAATACCAGAACAAGCGCCCGGACTATCTCGCCGCCTGGTGGAACACCGTCAACTGGGACGAAATCAACAAGCGCTTCGCGATTGCCAAAAAATAGCTGACATCTAACCGTGTCCAGTAACTGTATCCAAAGAGGGCCGCGCTTGCGGCCCTCTTTTTCGTTGAGTGGAATGGACCCCTGTCGGGCAGAATCAAAAAGCTGTCAAGTCCTCAACCCCTCTAACCCAATACACTGCAACAAGATAGCCGTGGCGTATGAGTTATGCTCGAGCAACTATACTTGAAGTAGAAGCTTAGAATATTGAGACAGGCGAGCCGCGGTTCGAGAACATCGATGAGTGGCCGTAAGTCTTTATGATGCAAATATTTAGCCGTAACCCTATTGTTTGCAAATATTTGGCCAGACCCACTCTTACTAAGCCTTTGCAAATGAAATATTTACGAAGATATATAGGGGGGTACCCCAACGCTCTTACCGTTGTATGTTCGCAGCGGCATAGAGCGGAGCCCGGACAAGAAAGAACGGCTGGCTGCTCAATGCAGTCCAGCCGTTGCTTTGAAGGGAACTAAGAAGAAGGGTGCCTACTCGTTGCTGGAGCCCTTGCGGGGACGACGGTTGGCCTGAAGGACCTTCTTGCGCAGGCGAAGGGACTTAGGAGTCACCTCAACCAGTTCGTCGTCAGCAATGAACTCGATGCACTGCTCGAGAGTGAGCTGCTTGTACGGAACGAGACGGACTGCATCGTCTGAACCGGAAGCGCGCATGTTCGAGAGCTTCTTTTCGCGAACAGCGTTGACGTCCAGGTCGTTGTCGCGGCTATGTTCTCCAACGATCATGCCCTCGTAGAGCTTCCACGCCATCCGTAACGAAAAGAACGCCACGATCCTGCAATCCTTCAAGCGCATAGGCGGTCGTCGTGCCCTGGCGATCGGAGATCAATGCGCCCGAAAGACGCTGCGGAATCTCACCTTGGTAGGCGACGTAGCCGTCGAGGATCGAGTTCATGATGATGGTCCCGCGGGTCTCGGTCAGCATCTCAGAGCGGAGACCGATGAGACCACGCGAAGGGATGCGGAACTCCATACGGACACGGCCGGAGCCGTGGTTGACCATCTTGGTCATCTCGCCTTTTCTTGGTCCAAGGCGCTCGATGACAGTACCGACGAAGTTCTCCGGAATGTCGATCGAGAGGTGTTCGACCGGCTCCATGACGGCATCGTCGATCTTCTTGGTGACGATCTCGGGACGGCTGACCATCATCTCGAAGCCTTCACGGCGCATCATTTCGATGAGGATGCCGAGCTGGAGTTCGCCGCGTCCCAGAACCTTGAAGGAATCGGGCGAGCCAGTGTCCTGCATCTTCAGCGAGACATTCGTGAGGAGTTCCTTGTCGAGACGATCGCGCAGATTGCGCGACGTGACGAACTTGCCTTCGCGGCCGGCGAACGGACCGTTGTTGACGTTGAACTGGATCGCAATGGTCGGATCGTCGATGACGATCGGTGGAAGCGGCTGCGGATTCTCAACGTCGCAGAAGCTTTCGCCGATGGTGATGCCAGGAATGCCTGCGATGGCGACGATGTCGCCGACCTGGGTCTCTTCAATGTCGGTGCGCTTGAGGCCAGAGAAGCTGAAGAGCTTGGTGATCTTGTGCTTGGTGAAGGTCCCATCGATCTTGGCGACCGAGTACTCCTGACCAGTGCGCATGGTGCCGTTGAAGACACGGCCGATGGCGAGACGACCGAGATAGTCGGAGTAGTCAAGGTTGGTGACGAGGATCTGAAGTGCGCCTTCGGGATCGCCCTTGGAGACTGGGATGGTGGTGATGATCTGCTCGAAGAGCGGCTGCAGGTCGGTGCCGGGGACGGCGGGATCTGTGGTCGCGGTGCCGAGCTTGCCGTTGGTGTAGAGGACAGGAAAGTCGAGGACGGATTCGTCGGCGTCGAGGTCGATGAAGAGATCGTAGACCTCGTTGAGGACTTCCTGGGGACGGGCGTCAGGACGATCGATCTTGTTGATAACGACCATTGGCGTGAGACCGGCTTCAAGAGCCTTCGAGAGCACGTAGCGGGTCTGAGGCAGAGGGCCTTCCGAAGCGTCGACGAGGAGAACGACACCGTCGACCATCTTGAGGGCGCGTTCGACTTCGCCGCCGAAGTCGGCGTGGCCCGGGGTGTCGACAATGTTGATCTTGTTGTCGTGGTAATAGAGGGCGGTGTTCTTCGCGAGAATGGTAATGCCGCGCTCTTTTTCAAGATCGTTGGAGTCCATGACGCGGTCGGTGAGCGCCTCATTGGAGCGGAAGGTGCCGCTCTGGCGCAGCATGGCGTCGACGAGAGTGGTCTTGCCATGGTCGACGTGGGCGATGATGGCGATGTTGAAGATAGGCTTAACGGCGATTGCGGTTGAGTTGCTCACTCGGGTTTACATCCTGTCTGGGCGCTTAAAGGTGATGATTTGGGGAAAGTGCGCGTCCTTACTAGTTTAGCCTACTTGGCCGTCGATTGGCCTCCTAAATGCGCGCTTTCGGAGAAGATACGGTGAATGCGCCGCCTGGGTGGGTGAATCGCGCTCGAGCCTTATGTGTCATCGACATAAGAAACGTGCTGGAAGGTAGATCGATTTCATTTGTAAATGTTTGAAGAACGTTTGCACCTTTCCTGCAGATGGTCTCATCAGTTAGATGGTTATCGAATTATCAAACCATTCATTGGACCATAGGAGAACGTCAGTCATGAGCAAGCTCGCCGGAAAAGTTGCAGTGGTTACAGGGGCGTCGAAGGGCATTGGAGCGTCGATCGCCGAACATTTTGGCGCCGCAGGGGCGTCGGTTGTGGTGAATTACAGCAGCAGCAAGGCTGGCGCAGATGCCGTGGTCAAGAAGATCACCGATAAGGGCGGGAAGGCGATCGCCGTGCAGGGCGATGTCTCAAAGCCAGAAGATATTACTCGCCTGTTTGCCGAGACTAAAAAGGCCTACGGTAAGCTCGATGTGCTGGTCAATAATGCGGGTATCTACGACTTCAAGCCTCTGGGAGAGATTACGCCGGAGCACTTCCATAAGCAGTTCAACCTAAATGTGCTTGGGTTGCTGCTGACGACGCAGGAGGCGGTGAAGTTGATTGGGCCGGAGGGCGGTTCGATCATCAACATCAGCTCAATTGTGGGGCAGATGCCAGCTCCGACCGGATCGGTCTACAGTGCGACGAAGGCCGCTGTCGATTCCCTGGCGGTTTCCCTGTCGCAGGAGCTTGGACCGAAAAAGATTCGCGTGAACTCGCTGAATCCCGGCATGGTCGAGACAGAAGGTCTGCATGCGGTTGGGTTCGCAAATAGCGACTTCCAAAGGCAGACCGAGGCGACGACTCCGCTGGGACGCATCGCGCAGCCAGAGGATATCGCTACGGCGGCTGTGTTCTTTGCCTCGGACGATGCGGGTTGGGTTACAGGCCAGACCCTGATGTTAGCCGGCGGCAAACGGATGTAAGTTTCACGAAATTACGTAGGAGAAGGCTGCCTTTCGGGCGGCCTTTTTCTTTGGGTGGCTTAGGAGCGGCGAGATTGAGTTTGGATGGTTCGGGATGTGCCGCTATACTCAAGGCTCTCAATGCTTCCAACTCAGTCACCCCAGTTCGAGCATGCGGCCCTGAAGAACTATCTGCTGGATCACGCCTATGACGAGATGTTCAGCGGGCCGGCGACCTGCATCAACACTACGAGCCGTTGCTGGAGCACTTTCGTCGCTGCCATCAGATGAGTTACAGCGACGGAAGCAGGCGGCCGACCTCAGCTTTCTGAACCAGGGCATTACGTTTACGGTGTATGGGCGCGAAGAGGGGACGGAGAAGATCTTTCCGTATGACCTGCTGCCGCGGATCATTACAGCGCTGAGTGGGCGACCGTCGAGCGTGGGCTGACGCAGCGGATTACGGCGCTGAATCTGTTTTTGAAGGACATCTATAACGAGGGGCGGATTCTGGACGACGGGATCGTGCCGCGTGAGGTGGTGTATAGCTGCAAGCACTTCCGGCGGCAGATGGCGGGGTTGCAGGTGCCGCGGAATGTCTATATCGCGGTATGCGGGACGGACTTGATCCGGCTGGAGAACGGCGAGTTTGTCGTGCTCGAGGATAATCTGCGGGTGCCGAGTGGGGTTAGCTATATGCTGACCAATCGCAGGGTAATGAAGCGGATCTTTCCGCAGCTGTTTCGTAGTTACAACGTGCGGCCGATTGAGCAGTACACGCAGTTGCTGCTGGGGACGCTGCGGTCGCTGGCACCGGAGGGCCGGCCGGAGCCGAATATTGTGCTGCTGTCGCCGGGGGTGTTCAACTCGGCTTACTTCGAGCATGCTTATCTTGCACGACAGATGGGGATCGAGCTGGTTGAAGGCCGCGACCTGGTGACGCATGACAACGTCGTCTACATGCGGACGACGAGCGGTCTGCGACGGGTGGATGTGATCTATCGGCGGGTGGATGACGACTTCATCGATCCGCTGGCGTTTCGTGGGGATTCGATACTTGGGTGTGGCGGGGCTGTTCAATGCGTATCGCGCGGGGAATGTGACGCTGGCGAATGCGTTTGGGACGGGAGTTGCGGATGATAAGGCGCTGTATGCGTATGTGCCGGAGATCATCAAGTACTACCTGAGCGAAGAGCCGGTGCTGAAGAACGTCGAGACGTATCTGATGACGCGGCCGAAGGAGCGGCAGCATGTGCTCGCGAATCTGGACAAGCTGGTGGTGAAGGCGGTGGGCGAGAGCGGCGGCTATGGGATGTTGATTGGGCCGCAGTCGACCAAGGCGCAGCGAGAGGAGTTTGCGCGGAAGATTCGAGGCTGATCCGAGGAACTATATTGCGCAGCCGACGATTTCGTTTTCGCGCGCGCCTTGTTTGATTGGCGATGAGTTGGAGCCGCGGCATGTGGATCTGCGGCCTTATGTTTTGTACGGGGACAAGGTGACGATTGTGCCGGGTGGGTTGACGCGGGTGGCGCTGAAGCAGGGTTCGCTGGTGGTGAACTCCTCGCAGGGTGGAGGGAGTAAAGATACGTGGGTGCTGAGCCAGTGACAGGGAGATGCCGATGCTGTCTCGCGTTGCGGATAGTTTGTACTGGATGAGCCGGTATCTGGAGCGCGCAGAGCATTCGACGCGGCTGCTCGATGTGAACCTGAACCTGATGCTGGATGAGAGCCCGACCAGCGCAGAGCGGCGATGGCAGCGGGTGCTGCAGGCGCTGGGAAAGCCAAAGGATATCGAGTGGACGGGCGAGCCGTATGCACTGACCCAGACGCTGACCTTCGATACGGAGCACAAGGCTTCGATTCTCTCGTGCATTATCTCGGCGCGGGAGAACTCGCGGCATGTGCGCGAGCAGATTTCGACGGAGCAGTGGCATCGGTTGAACAGCCTGTACCTGCAGGTGACGCGGCCAGAGATGCAGAGCAAAGGCAGTCCGAGGCGCTGACGAGTGGGACGGAGCAGCCGAGTGAGTTTCTGCAGCAGGTGATGGAGGCGGTGCACCAGTTTCAAGGTGTCAGCGACTCGACGATGAGTCATGGCGAAGGCTGGCAGTTCATCCAGGTGGGGCGCTACATCGAGCGAGCTAGCGGCGACGGCGATGCTGCTGGAGGCTTATCACGCGGATTTGTGGGGGCAGCCGGAAGAGTCGCTGAAGGGAATGAGTATCTGGACTGGATGGGGCTGCTGCGGTCGGCGACGGCGTTTGAGGCCTACTGCAAGGTGTATACGGCGGACCTGACGCCGGATCAGATCTTGGAGTTTCTGCTGCTGGATGAGGAGTTTCCGCACTCGCTGCGGTTCTCGATCGACAGCCTGCAGTGTGCGCTGGAGGAGATCCAGGGAGATAGCGGCAGGAGCCGGGCAGAGCCATTGCGGCGGCTGGGTGGACGGCTGCAGGCCTCGCTGAACTACAGCAGCGTGGATGAGATTCTGAATCAGGATGTGGTGGGTTATCTCGGAGAGATTCAGGAGCAGTGCCGTGCGATCCACGAGACGATCTATGAGCTGTACGTCGATTATTCGATCCAGGCGGCGCTGGCGGGATGAGGTCGCAATGAAACAAGGACCGGAGATGCTCGCAACGCTCACGAATGGTTGTCGATGACCGTAAGACCGTCGACATGGAGCTGAAAGGACAGGCTATGTATTTCTCGATTCGCCATCTGACGAAGTTTCTGTACAGCAACGAGGTGAGCGAGAGCATGATGGAGACGCGGATGCATCCGCGGAGCGACCAGAACCAGCGCTGCCTGACGTTTCATCTTTCGGTGAGCCCGCGATGCCGGGTGTTCAGCTATCGCGATCATCTCGCAAACCATGTCCATCACTTCGATATTCCGGGGACGCATGGGCAGTTGGTGATCGTGGCGGAGTCGCTGGTGGAGATGCAGCCAGCGGCGCCGATGCCGGCATTTCTGGCGCCCGATGCGTGGGACGACCTGGATGCGATGGTGCGAGCAGGGCGACTACTGGGAGATGCTGCTGCCGAGCGAGTTTGCGCAGCCGACGCCGGCGCTGGATGAGCTGGCCGCAGAGCTGGACGTGCGGCGCAGAGACGATCCGCTGATGGTGCTGCACCAGCTGAACCAGCAGATGTATGAGTACTTCGACTACAAGCCGAAGTCGACCAAGGTGGATTCGCCGATCGACCTGGCGCTTGAGCACCAAGGCCGGGGTGTGCCAGGATTTTGCGCACATCATGATTGCGCTGGTGCGGTCGAAGCTGCGGATTCCGTGCCGGTATGTGAGCGGATATCTGTTTCACGGCGAGAGCGATATGGACCGGTCGATCAGCTCAGCGACGCATGCGTGGGTCGAGGCGCTGCTGCCGCAGCTGGGCTGGGTGGGCTTCGATCCGACGAACTGGCTGGTGGCGGGCGATCGGCACATTCGTACGGCGATTGGCCGGGACTACGCCGATGTTCCACCGACGCATGGCATCTTTCGTGGGCGGGCGAAGAGCGAGCTGACGGTGGCGGTGCGAGTGACGCCGAGCGAAGGGACACCTTCGCTCGATCAGGAGCTGCCGGTGCCGGAGGACTGGTCGATCCTGGTGGAGAAGGCGACGCAGCTGCCGGAACAGCCACCGCCACCGACGCGGCAGCAGCAGATGGCGCAACAGCAACAACAGAAACCATTAGGCTAATTGCGCGAACTCGTTCGGAGGCAGACGCGGATGCGCTTGCTGCATGCCGCTTCTCAAGACGTTGCTTAGATCGCATGTGTGGAGGCGAAGCAAAGATGGTCGCCAAAGAAAAAACTAATGCGGCCGAAGACCATACGCGACGAGTGCGGGGAATCTGCATGAGCATGCCAGCTGTGAGGAGAAGCTGTCACACGGGGAGCCGACGTGGTTTGTGCGCAAGCGTGTGTTCGTCATGTTCGCCAATAACCATCACAACGATGGTCATGTCGCAGCCTGGTTGCCAACACTTCCCGGTGTGCAAGCCAGCTTGATCGCGGCTTCGCCCGATACTTTCTTCCGGCCGCCATATGTGGGAGTTAAGGGGTGGGTTGGGATTGAGCTGGATCGAATAGGAGAAGAGGAGCTGGCTGCGTATATCCTTGAAGCTTGGAAGATGATTGCTCCGAAGAGCCTCTTGAAATGAGCTCTGCTGCGACGCGCTTTTGAGAGGATCTTCGCGCCGGTTAGAGGTTGAGCTTCTTGAATATCCGCTCGGGGATGTTGCGGATGACGAACATGATGGGCTGCCACTGGAAGGGGACGTAGAGGTTGTCTTTGCGCTTGTCGATGGCGGTGACGATGGATTCGGCGACCGCTTCGGGGTCGGCGAACTTTTCGCTCTTTGGCATGTTGGCGGTCATGGCGGTTTTGGTGGGGCCGGGCTTGATGGTGAGGACGGTGACGCCTTCGCGGTCGACGCGGTTGCGGAGGCCGCCGAGGAAGGCGGAGAGGCCGGCCTTCGAGGAGCCGTAGAGGTAGTTGGACTTGCGGCCGCGGTCTCCGGCGACGGAGGAGATGACGGCGAGGGTGCCGGAGTGGCGCTGGACGCAGAAGTTGGCGAGCCAGGTGAGGAGCGAGACCGGCGCCATGAAGTTGGTGTGGAGGATCTGGGCGGCGGTGTTGAAGTCCTGCTCGGCGTCGGTCTGGTCGCCGAGGATGCCGTGGGCGAGGTAGGCGATGTCCATGCCGGTGAGGGAGTTGATGGCGTGGGCGAGGAGCGCGGGGTGCTTGTCGGTGTCGTCGAGGTCGGCGACGGCGGTGTCGACGTAGCTGGCGCCGCGGGTTCGGAGGTCGGCGGCTACGGCGGCCAGTTTTTCGGCGTTGCGGGCGACGAGGAAGAGGCTGTGCGCCTTGCGCGGCCCAGATGCGGCAGGTGGCTTCGGCGATGCCGGAGGTGGCTCCGAGGACGAGGATCTTGCTGGGGCTGTCGGCAGTGGTCGGTTGGTGCGGTCGTGCTCATATGCGCTGTTTTGTCCAGGTCTTATGAATCTTCGGTGACGCGCTCCCAGAAGCTGGAGGTGAGCAGCGGATCACGGTAGCGGGCGAAGTGCTGCCACTGGGGATAGAAGGCCTGGAACTGAGGGGCGGTCATGGCGGCGTCTTTGGCGGGGTAGAGGCGGCCGCCGAACTCGCGGGTCATGTCGGCGAGGCGCTCGAAGAGGGGGAAGCTTTTGTCGGGCTTGATGGGGAAGTCGAGGGCGAGGGTGATGCCGGGCTTGGGAAAGCTCATCATGCCGGGGGAGGGGACGTCGCCGAAGGCCTTGAGGACGGCGAGGAAGCTGGCGAGGCCGGACTTGGCGACCTCCTGCAGGATGGCGATGGTGCCTTCGCGGGCGTGCTCCCAAGGGATGACGTACTGGAACTGGAGGAGGCCGCGCTTGCCGTACATGCGGTTCCAGTGGAGGACCTTGTCGAGCGGATAGAAGAAGGGCTCGTAGTCCTGGAGGGCGACGACGCGCTTGTGGATCTGCTTGTGGAAGAAGGCGGTGTTGAAGAGGCGGACGGTGAGCGAGTTGAGGGCGAAGCCGGGGGCTTCGAAGGGGAAGACGAGCTTTGGCTTGGGTGAGGTTGGTGAGTTCGTCGGGATCTGCTGGAGTGGTCGCCCTGCATGAAGATGCCGCGAGCGAAGTTCTTGGCCGGTGGAGGTGACAGTCGACCCAGCTGACGGTGTACTCGATGTCCTCGGCCTGGTTGGTGAGGTCGAGGAACTCGTCGATGCCGTGGAACTGGATGCCCTCGTAGTCGATCTTGCGGGAGACGATGGGCTTGAGGCGGAGCGTGGCCCAGGTGATGAGGCCGGTGAGGCCGAGGCCGCCGATGGTGGCGGCGAACCAGTCGGGGTTTTCTGTCGGGAGTGCAGAGGCGGCGGGAGCCGTCGGAGCGGACGAGCTCGAACTGCGTGACGTGGCAGCCGAAGGTTCCGGCGACGTGGTGGTTCTTGCCGTGGATGTCGTTGGCGATGGCTCCGCCGAGGGTGACGTATTTGGTGCCGGGGGTGACGGGGAGGAAGAAGCCGCGGGGGACGGCGAAGTCGAGGATCTGGGCGAGGGTGATGCCGGCTTCGGCGGTGAGGAGGCCGGTCGCGGGGTCGAAGTGCGATGCAGGCGGTTCATGCCGGTGGTGACGAGGAGGTTGCCGTCCTTGAGCAGGCAGACGTCGCCGTAGCTGCGGCCCATGCCGACGGGGAGTGCGCCGTTGTGGAAGCCTGCGGTGACTGCGGGAAAGTCGCTCTGCCAGTGGAGCGGAAGAAGCTTTGCGCCGTAGGTTGGGTAGCGGCCCCAGGATTCGAAGGGAGCGGTTGGACCTGTGTAGCTTCCTCTGTTGCGATAGGGTCGGGCATAGATGACAGGATACTTGGTGTCGTCGCTGATGTATCGACGGGCTCAAATTAAAAAGGAAGAGGCACAGCGTAGGCCGTGCCTCTTTCTGGTACTGTAACGCTGCTTTTAGGCGCAGCGGTGGCCCGGTTTGCGGCGTGCTTATCTGCTGCAGTCTTCAGGGCGGACTTGGCCTGGACGGTCAGCGCGGCAAAGCCAGCGGCGTCGTTGGCGGCGATGTCGGCGAGGATCTTGCGATCGAGCTGTTGCCGGCGAGTTTGAGGCCGTTGATGAAGGTGGAGTAGCTCATGCCGTTGATGCGGCAGGCTGCGTTGATGCGGACGATCCAGAGGGCGCGGTACTGGCGCTTCTTCTGCTTGCGGCCGGTGTAGGCGAACATGAGTCCGCGCTCGACGGCTTCCTGGGCTGCCTGGTAGAGCTTGGATTTGGTGAGGAAGTAACCACTCGCGCGCTTGAGGATCTTTTTGCGGCGGTCGTTGCGTTTTGTACTCCGTTTTACACGGGGCATGGTGCTTCTCCTTTTGCGTACTTCGTTTAAGCGGCTGGAGGTAAGGGTCGCATTCTCATCTCAATCAGTAGATATTCTGAAAGGAGCTTGTGAGAACGACGATGTGGCCTCTTCACTCGCTATGCAACTTCAAGTCTCGGTGGAATCGCTAACGCGGTTCCAGGGGCCGTGAACGCTTTGACTGGCCCTTTGCTCTTTTGGAGCGGCTCGACTTGAAGAACTGATGATTCCCTGCCTGACAACTCAGGCGTAAGGAAGCATGCGGGCGACCTTCTGCTGATCCGCCTCCGAGATGAGCGCCGACCCACCGAGCTTGCGCTTGGTCTTGGTCGCCTTTGAGGTGAGGATATGGCGCATCTTGGACTGGCCGCGCTTGAACTTGCCGGTGCCGGTCTTATGAAAGCGCTTGGCTGCGCCGCTGTGGGTCTTCAACTTTGGCATTGGTGTTCCTGACGAAAACTGTGTTCTGGACAACTTACTGAGTATATACGAGGTTGGCCTATGAGTTGTCTCGATTTATCATCAAGCTACAGACGACTCACAACTACTTACCCATAAAGTATTACAAACAGATAACTTAGCGGCGATCCTCCGCAGCAGGCGAGTGCTCTACTCCAAGGATTTCCCAAGCTCTACAAAGTAGAGGTCGTCACGGAGAGGCACACCGATGCGCTCATTTCCATATGGAAAAGGTTCAGTTTGACCGGTGCGCTGATACCCACGGCGCTCATACCATTCGAGGAGGGTCTGACGAACCCAGATGACTGAGATCTTTACTAGAGAAGCACCTCGAGCCTTGATTCGGTTTTCCGCCTCGGATAACAAGGTGCGACCTAAACCTTCTGCTTGGCGCTGTGGGTCGATGGCCAGCATGGAAAGATACCATGCTGACGGATCATCCGTCGGCTTGATCGACACACATCCTGCAAGCGGGCCACTCGTCTGATCTCGCATTAGCAGGATGGTGTCACCCGCGGAGAGCATTTCGGCAAGCATCTCCGCATCAATTCTCTGCCCTGAAACCAGTTTATCTTCGCTTGCCCACCCAAGCTCGGCATTTTTGCCACGGTAGGCGCCATTGACGAAAAGAACAAGCTCATCGATATCAGTAGATATTGCCGGAACGAAGATCATTGCCGTGATTATCACGATTTTCTATGTGGTCTCCAAATGGCGAGGGGCTAAACCGCTGTTTCCGGGCCATATCCCCATGAGCCGCCATCGACCATGGCTTTAGTTTTGGAGCAAATAAATGACCCTCCGCAAAGGGTCATCGTTGGGCTCTCACGAGCATAGTTTTTCGATCAAAGCCGCGGATTATCCCTTTGGACCTGTTGAGGGCGGAGTGGTTGTGCCGCCGCCACCACCGCCATGGCCGGGACAGTCGTTACCGCCTTTGTCCTTGTTATGGTCGCAATCGTGGTCATGGTCATGATGACACCAGCCAAACCAGGACCACGAGCTGCCACCGTTATCGTGATCGTGATCACAGGCAAAAGCGGAGCTGGAGGTTGTAAGCAGTGAGAATCCAACGATCGATACAGCGATCAAACGGTTCAATTTCATTGGTTCACCTCGGGGAGTTACGTGGCGAAGCATAACAAGCCACAGGTGTTAGGGGAGTACAACTTTCGGAGCAGCGGCGGTGGTTACCGATGGGCCAGCGATTGCTTGAAAGGGAGCCTCAACCCTGGTCCCTGGCAGCCTCCAGACGCTCTACAACGTGCTATACTTAAGACACTGAGAGTCAGGCTGGAACCTGTGTAAAGCGCTGTAACGGCGTGGGTTTTCGCAGATTGCGCGACACGGGATGGGCTGAAAATTCTGCAACTTCAGCAACCGCTGAATGGAGATACATGGCATCGACTGCAATCCCCACCGAAGGTGCTCTTTTAGAGCTTGAGACTGGCGCAATTAAGGACGTTTCCACCAAGGGAAAAGAAGGCGGCGGTTACTCAGCCGAGAACATTACCGTTCTGGAAGGCCTGGCGGCGGTGCGGCTTAGGCCAGCGATGTATATCGGCTCGACCGGTGAGCAGGGTTTGCATCACCTCGTCTATGAGGTGGTCGACAACTCGGTCGACGAGGCGCTCGGTGGGCATGCGACCAAGATCGATGTGACGATTCATGTCGATAATTCGATCACTGTGGTCGATGACGGTCGCGGTATTCCGGTCGACGACAAGGTGATTAACGGTGAGAAGATGCCGGCGGTGCAGGTTGTTCTGACCATGCTGCATGCGGGCGGTAAGTTCGATGCTTCGAACTATAAAGTTTCGGGTGGTCTGCATGGCGTCGGTGTCAGCTGCGTCAATGCGCTGAGTGAAGAGTTTGATGTCGAGATCTGGCGCGACGGTCATGCCTGGGAACAGGACTACTCCAAGGGAGCGCCGATCAGCAAGCTGCGGAAGATGGGATCTTCTATGCGCAAGGGCACGAAGGTTCACTTCCTACCGGACAAGTCGATCTTTACGGTGACGGAGTTCAACTACGACACGCTGGCGCAGCGTTTGCGTGAGCTCGCCTTTTTGAATAAGGGGCTGGAGATTCACCTGACGGACCAGCGCACGACCGACTCGAAGACCGGCGAGTACAAGCATCAGGAGTTTAAGTACATTGGCGGAATCGCTGAGTTCATCAAGCACCTGAACAAGGGCAAAGCCGTGTTGCATGACAAGCCGATCTACATGGAGGCCGAGCGGGATAACGTGGCCATGGAGATTGCGCTGCAATACAACGATGCCTACTCCGAAACGGTGTTTACGTTTGCGAACAACATCAACACTGTTGACGGCGGAACGCATCTTTCGGGTTTCAAGACAGCACTGACCAGGACGATCAATGCGGCAGGGCAGTCGCTGGGCCTGTTCAAGGATGTGAAGGAGAACCTTAGTGGCGACGATGTGCGCGAAGGTCTTGTGGTTGTGATCAGCGTGAAGCTGAGTCAGCCGCAGTTCGAAGGACAGACGAAGGGTAAGCTGAACTCGGACATCGCCGGGACCGTGCAGGCGTTTGTGAACGAGCGTCTAGGTGCGTTCCTGGAGCAGAACCCCTCGGTTGCGAAGAAGATTATCAACAAGGCTATTGACGCTGCTCGCGCGCGCGAGGCTGCACGTAAAGCGCGCGATCTGACACGGCGTAAGGGAGCACTGGATGGTGGTGGGTTGCCGGGTAAGCTGGCAGACTGCTCGGAGCGGCAGCCGGATCGTTGCGAACTTTATCTCGTAGAGGGAGAGAGCGCAGGCGGAACGGCGAAGCAAGGACGCGACCGAAAGTTCCAGGCGATTCTGCCGTTGAAGGGAAAGATTCTCAACGTCGAAAAGGCTCGCTACGACAAGATGCTAGGGCACGAAGAGATCCGCGCCATGATTACGGCGCTGGGTTGCGGGATTGGAAAGGACGACTTCGACGCTAGCAAGCTGCGCTATGGGAAGTTGATTCTGATGACCGACGCTGATGTCGACGGATCGCATATTCGCACACTGCTGCTGACGTTCTTCTTCCGGCATATGACGGAGTTGATCAAGCGTGGACATGTGTACATTGCTCAGCCGCCGCTGTATCGCATTAAGAAGGGCAAGTTCGAGCAGTACATTAAAGACGATCGCGAGTATGTGAGCGTGATGGTGAAGCGTGCCTCAGACGGCATGGTGATTCGTTACGGCAAGGACGGCGGGAGGCTTGAAGGTGCCGCGCTGACCAAGTACATGGGTCAGTTGAACGACTACCTTGGCTTCTTCGATAAGGTGCAGAAGCGGTTGCGGAATGACGATGTGACGCAGGCGTTTGCTGAACTGTTTGCGCACGAAGGTAAGGACTCGGTACGGCGCGTGGACTTTGAGACGTCCGCGAAGGTCGAGGCGATGCGTCAGCGCCTCGTAGCGATGCAGAAAACCTACCAATTCAAGAATGTTGGCGATGTTGTGATGGATGAGGAGCACAGGAGCTACTCGGTGAGTTATACCGATGCTCAGGGTGCAGTAAGAACGATCGACTGGGCGCTGGCTTCGGCTCCGGAAAGCCGTCAGATGCTTGCTAAGCACGCACAGATCAAAGAACAGCTGGTCGCGCCGTTCTTCATCGAATATGCAACGAAGACCAAAGCTCAGGCTGCTGCTGAGGCCGAAGAAGAGGCCGAAGAGATCGCTTCGGAAGAGGGAGTTGCCGAGACTGCCTCTGCGCCGGGGACGGTCGCAGAGATCAAGCCCGGCAAGAGAGCGAACAAAGCTTCGCAGGATCCGGTAGAGAAGAAAACGGCACGCGATGTGTTCGAGTACGTGATCGAACAGGGCAAAAAAGAATACCAGGTGCAACGCTACAAGGGACTAGGCGAGATGACAGCACCACAGCTCTGGGAAACTACGATGGATCCAGAGCGGCGCACGCTGCTTCAGGTGAAGCTTGAAGATATTGCAGCTTGCGAAGAGATCTTTACCACGCTCATGGGTGAAGACGTCGAGAGCCGAAGAAAGTTCATTGAAGAGAATGCGCTGGATGTGAAGAATCTTGATATTTAGTCGGGTGTAGGGCGCCAAAGTTGCTGCAACTGCGCATAGCTATTAGTGCTATCGGCATTGTGGCGCCTGATGGGTATAGATGAAATAGCCGCCATGGTCTGCTCAGCCCATGGCGGCTTTCATGTTTAAATCCTGAATCTAACTTGCGGTTTACACCGCGGACATTCACTTTTTCAAGCCGCTCTAACGGGCGCATTATTATCAGTCTTCACGAAATGGATGCTTCGTGGCGGACCTTAGCAAGGTAGTCCGGCACAACAAATACGACAAGCGCTATTTTGTGGCGCCTCCATAGACAGGGGGATCACCCAAGCTGCCAGCTTTCGGGAGATGACGGATGTAAAGAACCATGCGCCACATATCCTCATCGGAGAAATCGCCAGCCGAAGGAGGCATGCCAGAGGGATAGATACCGTTTTTGATGATCCAATTTAGTTGACCGTCCGTATAAGCCTGCACTTCGGCGCTGGCGAGTGAGGGAATCGGTGGCGAAATCGATGTGGCAAAGGGTACACCGGTGTTCTGACCATCGAGACCGTGGCAGACCATGCAGTATGATGTGAAGTTTTGCTTACCGTCTTCGATATTCTCCGGGGTCACAGGAACGGGGTTGATGTCTCTCTTGCCGTGGACAGTGATGTGATGTTTGGTCCAGTAGGCGACTTTGGTTTCAGCACACGAGGGCGGTCGTGCGCTGCACCCCAAAAGCGCGCTCCAACAAAGAGAGAGCAAGGCTAGTCGTGAGGTATTGGCTGCTTGTCTCATTCTTGTTTATTGGATCACATTGAACGAACATAGCGAACAGGTTGTTCCGAGTCATCTACGTGTAGGACCAAGAAAGACTGCCAACTTTTCGTCGAATGTGCCGATGGCGCACGATTTGGCTAGCCCATGCATGTTCCAGAAGAATGCGGGTAGACCGGATCAGAGTGAGCGGTAAGGCATGCTGTAATGCGTGGACCACTCAACCAGATCGATGTTCATAAAACGCCACGTCGCATGTTTGGTATCGACTTCCATCAGCATGTAGGCATTGGGGTCGTACCGCGTGGCGGCCATAGTGTAGTGCTGCGGTCCGTAGTTATGACCGTAATCGATCCATTTGTGGACGTGGCCCGACACAACAAGTTGAATTGTGTCCTGGTACTTGCGAAGAAGCGGAAAGAGTCCGTAGTCAGCAAACTCGGTTGGCTTTTCGAGGTTGAGCGGATAGTGGATAAATACAAAGGTAGGTTTGTGCTGCTGAAGCTGCGCTTCAAACCAGTGCAGCTGCTCTTCCCCGAGAGAGCCGATGCCAGGATTGAAGTCGGACGACGTGCTGTCCTGGGTACTGCCAAGAAAGTTATTCAGGTGAATGAATTTGTAACCCTTGTAGTCCAGGACTGAATAAGGTTTGGTGTTGAACTTCGCCTCGAAGAGGCGATGACTCATCGCACGCGAAATGTGCCGGACATCGTAGTCATGATTACCAAAGCCAAGATGTACCGGCATCTTGAAGCCGTCAGTGATCGCCTTGGCGTTGTCGAGCCGAGTTGTGTTCTGAAAGTAGAAGTCATAGTCGGTGGAGGGATAGTTGTGAAAGTAGTCGCCGACAAGGAATACCTGTTCGATAGCTGGACTGAGGGAGTTGATCAAGTCACGGGCCGAAATTAACCGAGGTGTGGTCAGAAGAATGCTTTCGTTGTCTTCGACGCTGTTCTCACTTCCTTTGACATAGAAGTTGTCTATGATGTGCGTATCGGCAACGAGTGCGAAGTAGAACTTGTCGGGCGAAGCGAGCGCGCGGACCTGCTCAGCCCAGAGTTTTTGGGTGAGCAGATTCCCGAGCGATGCGCCGGCTAGAACTCCAAATTGTCTGCGGTTCATCATAAGTGCAACCTCTACAAAGAAAGTTTAGAAGATGATCTTTCCGGCGAACTGCAGGATACGGGCCGGAAAGGTGGATGCGGCTGCAACAACACCAAAACTACTTGAACCAACACCACTCTGGGGAAAGGAGTAGTTGGTTTGGTTGAGCAGGTTGAAGGCCTCGGCCCGGAAGTCGAACGAGGTGCCCTCGGGGCGAAGGGCAAATTGTTTATGCAGGCCCATATCGAGCTGGTAGAAGGGGTCGAAGCGGACGGAGTTACGACCGACGTTGCCGTACGGGTGGTTGTCATCCGGAATGGCGAATGCGCGCACTGTTGAGGGCGATACTATCCTGGTTGCCACCTATCTTCATTCGCTGGTTCTTTGGAATCACCACGTTTTTTGAGATCTGGTTTGGACGCTGAACCAGAATGGTGCTGACCGACTGTGCGCTATTCGGAGAGTAGGTGATGTTGACCGGCAGGCCACTGCTGGCGCTGTTGATGGCGGTGATCTGCCACCCTCCTAAGATCTCCTGCATAAGCCGAGGGGCGTCGCCGCCGAACATGCGCCCTTTGCCGTAAGGCAGATCGTAGACCAGCGAGAGTACTTCGTTCAGCGGTTGGTTATAGCCGGAGGGACCGCGGTCGCCCAGCGGATTTGCTAGATTGATGCGTCCGCTATCTCCCGCTACCTCTTCGAGGTGGCCTTCGGCATTGTCGATTGCCTGGGACCATGTGAAGGAGTTCAGGAGATAAAGACCATGGCCACTGCGATGCTCAAGCTTGGTCTGAAGACCGTTATAGGTGAGGAAACCGGCCGGGAGCGTCTCCTCGATGGTGGTAAAGGTTGGAATAGGACGACGTGCCGCCACACTGAGGCAGCCCGTCGTGTTGCCGTTTGCATTGCAAGTAGCTGTGACAGGGTTGGCTTCGGACTGGTTGAGGTCAGCGAGCACCTGAATCTTGACGCCGTGCTCTCCGACATAGGAGACCTCAAAAGTAGTGTTGTTGCCGAACTGACGCTGAAGAGTGAGGTGATAGCTCTGGACGTAGCCTGTAGGCAGATTCTTAGGAATGTAGCGGGCTTCGGTGCTGAGGTTGCTGGCCGCAGTCACGTTGGCGGGGCTGGTAAAGCCTGTTGGATAGCCCTGTGACGTGGTCCGGAAACATGGGTTGGGGTTTGTCGAGTTGAAAGAAGCGCCTACCTGGGCTGTGGTACACGTGGCCTGGGCGGGCTGGGTACGAATCCCAGCCAACGCGAACTGCGGGGCCTGGACGATATTGGTGTTTACGATCGCGGGAAGATTATAGGAGAGGAGGTTTTCTCCACCTTCACGGTTGAACTGAGCATAGCCAAGGCCGTAACCAGCGCGGACGACGGTTTTGGAATCAAGCGAGTAAGCAAACCCGAAGCGTGGGGCAAAGTCGAGCTTAGGCATGTTGACCAGAGCACGGTTGTAGATAGAGCCGGGGCTTGCTGTGATGAGAGACTGGGTTGCCGGATCGTAGTTGGCGAGCAGATTGTTCGACTCCCACTGCGGCGTTACGAGCTCATAGCGCAGACCTGCATTGACGGTGAGCCGGGAGTTTACTCGGATATCGTCCTGAAAGTAGAGGTTATGCATGCGCTGGTTGAGATGCACGTTGACGAAGTTGTTGAGTTGATAGGTGTCGCGTGCGCCGAAGATGAAGTCGGCCAGCGAGACTGCTTCTTTGGTTCCGGCGTCGGCCTTGCTCAAAGCGGTCGAGGTCTGAACGCCCCCGATTCCGCCGAAGCTAAAGCTGCCGTTGTACGTGTCCTGACCATAGACAGGGTTGAAGTCGTCGATGGTGGTGAAGATTGCCTGATACTCGTATCCCACCTTATAGGTGCTGCGTCCGCGGATAAAGGTGTAGTTGACCTTGGGATTGAAGATGTACGGATTCTGAAACTGAGGATTGCTGCCCTGGTTGCCGAACTGAGAATACTGATTGACGCTTTGGACGTTGAGACTGCGAACGACGAGGGGATTGGTCGGAAGACCAGGTATGCCGGCCATCAGACTTGGCAGGTTTGCGCCATATGGACTCTTGCCGCCATCCGTGCGGGTGAAGGCGAAGCGGGCGTCGAGGATGGAGTTCTGATTGAAGATGTGCGTCACGCCGCCGGCGATCTGCTGATTGAAGATGTTGACATTGCCATTACTGTTGCCGCCGGCAGGTCCCTGAATGTTCGGTGGCGACATGATCTTGCCCTGATTTTGGCTATAGCGGACGAAGGCAGTGGTGCGTTGATTGAAGGTCTGATCGACGCGAACGTCACCTTTATCGTTGTTGATCGTATCAGAGGGCAGAGACGAATAATTATTCCCGAAGGGGGCACCGGGCACGTTTGGCTCGGGGAGCGCACCGAGGACACCTTTAGCGAAGGTGGAGACAGAGGGATCGTTGAAAGGGATCACACCGTTCGTGTAGGTCTGGCCCGTGAGGGGATTGATGAGAGGAACAGGGGTGTTTGAAGCCGTAAGGAACGTGTAACCGCCATTTGCAAGCGCGAGCGGACTGGTTCCGTTCTGATCGATAGTCGGAACGGTAGCTTGAAGGATGGTGTGGACGACTTGACGCGTTCCTTCATAGTCGCCAAAGAAGAATGTGTGGTCTTTCCAGATGGGACCACCGAAGGTTCCGCCGAACTGGTTGCGCAGAAGGACGGGCTTCTCCGGAGCCTTGGTAATCGGATTGGAGGGTGCAGTGAACGGCCCGATGGCGTTGAAGACGGTATTGCGAATGTAATCATAGGCCTTGCCGTGAAACTTATTGCTTCCGCTGCGAATACTGACGTTAATGACGGCACCCGCAGAGCGCCCATACTCTGCACTGTAGTTGTCCGTCTCCACGCGAAACTCTGAGATGGCGTCAGGAGAGGGGGGAATGGCCTGATTAGAAAAACCCTGGTTCGAAGTACCGTAGGCGTTGTTGTCCAACCCATCGAGTAAGAAGTTGTTGAATTCGCTGCGCTGACCGTTGACGTTGAAACTGGCATCGCGGCTGCTATCGGTCGTGTTCTCCAAAACGTTACGGCGAACGCCCGGGACAAGCGCGGCAAGATCCGCATACGCGCGGCCGTTCAGAGGAAGATTCTCTACCTCGCGGGTCCCTATCACCTGGCCGCGCTCGCTGGATTCAGTCTCAAGCAGCTCAGCGGCGTCGCTAACAGTTACGGTTTGATTCGCTGATCCAATCTTCAGCGCCACATCGACACGTTGCCGTGCATTCACTGAAACGCTAAACGTTTGCGTGGCGCTGAGATCAAATCCGTCAGCCTGAGCTTTAACCTGATAATCACCAACCTTAACATCGGTAAACTCATATCCGCCCTGGGCATTAGACTTCACCGTCACCGCAGCCTTCGTCTCCTGATTGACAAGAGAAACGGTTGCGTTCGCCAATGCGGCCCCTGAGCTGTCCCGCACATAACCAAGAACAGATGCGGTTTCAAACTGCGCAAACAGGGGCGCGGAGTTAACAATCAGAATACAAACCATCATGGCCAACCAGAAAATACGTTTCACAATAGCTCCAGAGTTTCTGTAATTCGTCACTGACAAGAATTGGGTTGCACTTCGTGACCAGGCAGACCGGTACGTGAATTAGAAGTACAGTTGCCACAATCATGGCTTTATCGCAGCAGGCGCAAAAGGGTGCGGATCGTGGAAAAACGGCTTACCCTGTGGCCTCACCCCGTCTCACCCCTACATTTTTCACGGGTTTATTCGGAGTTTCCTGCATTCGGTTTATTGAAATTTCATATATCAAGACTAAGCTGTAAGCATGCTGAATAAGCGTGCCCCATCGCTTGAAGGGTCCGGGCAGCCTCGTAAGGAAGCTGATGACTGGGTCGACTCGAGCTCTCGTTTTGAGAGCACCGTGGGCGTCCTCGTTGAGGAAGTAGTACTCGATCTGGAACAGTTGCGTTTTCGTCACGAGTGGCAGTTAGCCTGCCGCGTCGCTGCAAGCAAGCGATTCTGCAAATCGGACCTTCTACCCCGATTTCTCCTCTATGTATGCGAGCAGCAACTTATGGGAAAACAACACCAGATCACCGAGCAGCGGATCGGTACGCAGATCTTCAACCGTCATACCGGATACAACCCCAGCGAAGACAATATAGTTCGAAGCTACGCTCGCATGCTGCGAAAGCGTCTTGACGAATACTTCGCAGGCGAAGGATCCGAAGAGCCAATACGAATTGTCATTCCTCGAGGCGGGTATATCCCAATATTCGTGGCTGTTACTGACGCTAATCCGCAAACCGCCGACTTACCGGCTTCCATCGAAGGGTTTCCCGAACCGGAGCAAACCGAGCCACTTCGGGAACAGAACAATATCTCCAAACCTCATCGAGAGATATCATGGCGTTCGCTTTTGTTTGGAACATCACTAGGAATCGCCATTGCATTCGTTGCGTGGTTTGCAGCGCGTTTCATACAGGAGCAGAGAGAGCGAAGCGCAGCGCACATCATCTGGGCGCAGCTCTTCCAAAAAAATCGCAATACACTCATCGTTCCAGCCGACAGCGGATTGGGTATCCTACAAAATCTCACTGGACATCTAGTCCCGCTCGAAGAGTACGCAAACGGAAATTATCCCATCGACATACAGCCCCAGCACGAGATCGGGGTGGACAACCTCAACGATCTGCGTCGCCAGCGTTACACCAGCGTCGTCTCCCTTAACATAACGTCGATGATCTCTCAACTTCCCGAATTCGCCGCAGGCCGCTCCGAGATCCGGTTCGCACGCAGCATTACCGCCGAGGATCTGAAAGGCTCGAATGCAATCCTCCTTGGTTCAAGCCATAGCAACCCGTGGGTCACTCTCTTCGATAACAAGCTGAACTTCAAACTTCAATACACGTCGGAGGTCGACAGATCCTCCATATTAAATCAACATCCCACGGGAACCGAGCAAGCAATATACCGGAACGGAACTGATAGAACCGTCAATTGCACCTATGGCGTCATCGACTACGTTCCGAGCCTTGACGGAGTTGGCCATGTGCTCATAATTCAGGGGCTTAATATGGCGGGAACCCAGGCCGCGGCCGATACATTATTTAACCCAGATGCCATGATACCCATACTCCAGCAAGCCTCATCGAGCGGCTCACTTAAATCGTTCGAACTATTGGTCGAGACCAGCAGCATTGGTGCCACCGCGCCACGTGCGCAGATCATCGCAACCCGTTTTTACCCCGGATGACAGACAAGTAGAAAATTTGCCCCCTCTCTCCTTCCAAAGTCCAATGTCAATACGCCTTGCATAGTGTGAGATTTGTGAAGGTCTTCAACTGGATTGATCGTGGGTGTCTTAGCGTAATGCTCCACTAGTAGCTAGGGCAACGCATGGTAGAGGGCGTTCGAGTGGCTAAATCCAAGTGACGTGAGCAGGGTTGCGGGACGAGCTACAACTCTGAACAACAAGTCAAGCGGCGATCGTGGGAGCATCTCGTTGCGTATGTCTCGGTGAATGCTAGTATCCAGCTATGGCGACGAATGGGGAGCCGTTGGTGGAAGCGTGGGGTCTGGTGAAGGAATACGACTCAGAGCGGCGGGTCGTGGATAATGTTTCGTTTGCGATTAGGCGCGGAGAAACCCTGGGGTTGGTTGGGGAGTCAGGTTCAGGAAAGAGCACGGTAGCGCGAATGCTCTTGCGACTTGTGGAGCCGACAGTGGGTACAGTTCTTTATGGGGGACGGAATTTGCTGGTGATGACACCGGGTGAGATGCGAGGGATGCGACGACGAATGCAGATCGTTTTTCAAGATCCGTATGCAGCGTTGAACCCCCGAATGCGGGTGCAGGAGATTTTGGCGGAGCCGTTCGCAATTCATAATGAAAGACCGATTGAAGGACTGACAGCTCGGCTGACGGAGATGCTGCTGACGGTGGGACTAGATAGCTCGGCCTTGGATCGATTTCCGCATGAGTTTAGCGGAGGACAACGGCAAAGAATCAACATCGCGCGCGCGTTGGCGCTCAAGCCCGAGTTTGTTGTACTAGATGAGCCGATAAGCGCGCTAGATGTCAGCGTAGGAGCACAAGTGGTAAATCTGCTCCGACATTTGCAGCAGGTTTATGGTCTAACTTACTTATTTATCTCGCATTCGATGCCTCTGGTGAGATATCTCTGTGACCGCGTCGCGGTGATGCAGCGAGGGCGACTTTTGGAGCTGGGTAACTGTGAGCAGGTATGCGATACTCCGCGAGACGAGTATACGCGGCGGCTAATTGCGGCGACTCCGGAGATCCCCACTGGAATTTGAGCGAGTTGGCTTGCGTTTCGCTCGGTGAACATCGTTCCTCCTTAAATCGATACAATGGAAGGTGGATGATCTCGAGTTTTAGTTCGCATTGGCACTACCTCTGGCTTGTCTTAGCGTCTTCAGTTGCCGGGGTAATGAATGCGATGGCAGGGGGCGGGTCATTCATCTCATTCCCAGCTATGTTAGCGATGGGCGTTGCTCCAGTTCAAGCAAACGCAACCAATACGGTCGCTCTCTGGCCGGGCCAGTTGACGTCGGTGACTGCTCTGCGCAAGGATCTTAGACGGGATCTGCTACCGGCGGTCTGTGCTGCATCGATCCTTGGTGGCGTGAGCGGAGCGGTGGTTCTTCTGCATACCCGACAGATTACGTTTCTGCATATGGTGCCATGGCTTCTGCTCGTCGCTTCCCTGCTCTTCGGCATTAGTGGGCCGGTGTCACGATGGCTACGGAGGCGATCGAATTCGCCCCATATACAAAAAGCGCCGGCGATAATTCCACTGTTCTTCGTACTGCTTCCGGTCTGCTTTTATATTGGTTATTTTGGGGCTGGTGCTGGTTTTTTGATTATGAGCGCACTAGCTCTGTTTGGCGTAGAGGAGATGCATGCGCTGAACTCGATGAAAGTGCTGGCGGCCTGCCTGTCCAACTTTTGCGCAGTGGTGACTTTTGTGTTTAGCGGCGCGGTGATCTGGCACTATTGTTTGACATCAATGATATTTGCCGCCGTTGGTGGCTATGTTGGCGCACAGTATGCTCGGAAGATAAATGCGAACGTGTTGCGAACGATCGTCGTAATTACCGGATGCCTGATGGCTGCTTATTTTTTTTGGAAAGTCGGTTGACCAGCTATAGTGAGTGCATTTTTGTCAGCAATATGGCAGAGCAGTAAAGATATAGCAGTGGAGACAAACTATGAGTCATGAGGGAATTCGCATTGTTAGTGCGGAGCAGGCGCAGCGGGAAGATGCGGCGCACGAGCCGATGCCGAAGGATTCGATAACTCCGGAGAAGGTGCGCGTAAAAAAGACTGAGGGAACAGGTATCGAGATCGATTGGAAAGACGGACACCAGAGCGTCTGGAACTTTGCGTGGCTGCGGAATGCCTGCCCTTGCGCTACTTGCCACGAAGAGCGGGAGAAGTTGGGCAGGTTGCCGGGCGTGGCGAAGCCGAGGGAACAGACGTTGTTGATGATGTATGAGGCTCCAGTAAAGCCGCTTGAAGTAAGTCCGGTGGGCAAGTACGCGCTGAAATTTAAGTGGAGCGATGGCCACGAGAGTGGAATTTATTCGTGGGAGTATCTACGCCGTGTGTGCCGTTGTGAGGCATGTATGACGAAGCAAAAATTGTAGGGGAGTCTATGAGTATTTCGAAGCAGACAGAAAAGTTGCAGGTATTAGCAGAACGATTGCGGCCCTTATATGACAGTTTGACGGGTCATCCTTTGTACGGATCGTTTGAGACGGTGGAAGACCTGCATGTTTTCATGGAAGCGCACGTGTTTGCAGTATGGGATTTCATGTCGTTGCTGAAGACTTTGCAACGTGGCCTCACGTGCGTAGACGTTCCATGGTTGCCTAGCCGATTCGCCCTAAGCCGACGACTGGTGAATGAGATCGTGTTGGGCGAAGAGAGCGACATATACGGGACCGAGACGGTGAGCCACTTTGAACTGTACCTGCGAGCGATGAGAGAGTGCGATGCTTCAACCACTGCTATCGAGACCTTGCTGAAGGAGTTGCATGATGGCGCAGGATGGGAACGAGCTTTGGCGATGAGTGGTGCGCCAGCCGCAGCGCAACGATTCGTACGAACAACTTTCGCTGTGATTGACAGCAATAAGCTACATGCAATAGCGGCAGCATTTACCTTCGGGCGCGAGGATCTTATTCCAGATATGTTTCGGGGATTTATTCGCGATCAAAATGAGAAGCTGCATGGGCGCCTTGAACCGATGCGCTGGTATATGGAGCGGCACATCGAAGTGGATGGGGAAGAGCATGGCCCTATGGCGCTACGAATGGTCGCCGAATTGTGCGGGGACGATGCGACAAAGTGGCAGGAAGCGACAAACGCGGCGGAGATGGCGTTGCGTGCGCGTATTGTGCTTTGGGATGGAATCGCTGAGACCCTTAACGCTGAGCGGATAGAAGCTTTTAGTCTCGTGATCGTTTTGCGAATTAGTCGCGTTTGAGAAACGGTAGATTCGCTGATGGTATACCGACCTTTAATTTGATAAGTGCTTCTTCTACAGTGTCTGCGACGAGGATAATTTCGCGGTTCTTCGGCTTGAGCATCCCCTCCGTGACGCAATGATCCAAGAAGGCGAGCAGCGGGTTGTAGAAACCGTTGATGTTGAGCAGGATGACTGATTTAGAGTGCAGTTTAAGAGTGTGCCAAGCGAGAACCTCAAAGAGTTCCTCGAACGTACCAAAACCTCCAGGTAACGCCACGAAGGCGTCCGCTTTTTCCCCAATAAGCGCTTTGCGGGTATGCATCGTGCTTGTGACATGAAGTTCGGTTATGCCGTGGTGTGCGACCTCGAGGTCGACCAGAACTTCGGGAATGACCCCGACCACTTTGCCGCCGGCAGAGAGCGCCGACTCGGCGACAGCCTGCATAAGGCCAACGTTGGCGCCACCGTAGATGATTCCAATGTTTAGACCGGCTAAAGCCCTGCCTAACTGCTCTGCCGCATCTCGATAGGTGGAGCGCGATCCGTTGGCGGAGGCGCAGAAGACGGCGACGTTACGAATCATACACTCGAGAATATCAAGGCGCAGCGATGTCGGTATCGGAAAACGAACTGCGACATTGAAAGGGGTGTAGGCCGACCGATGCGTGAAAGAGAGCGGCCGGCCCAGAGAGATGCCTGGTTGAAACGGCTTTTACATCAGGAGAGTTAGTGAATGGTGATGGTTGCGCCAGCGTGATCTTTTGTAACCTGCTCAATAACCGATCCTACCGCGTGGTTCGGAGTGGCGCTATTAGCGACGATCTTAGTTCCGACGGGAAGATCGAGAGCAACGAGCTTACCAGGCTCAAGTGTCATCGCCTTATCGCCCGCCAAAACCTCCAAAGGTGTTCCGGTTTCGTTGCGAAGGTTGAATTTAACTGTGCTTATTTTTGTCTTGCTGAACATTGCGTGGACAGGAGACGCAATACTGGCAGGCGCGGCATAGACAGCCGGAGCTGCAAGGAGTGAGACAGCGACTACTGCGACGGTGACGAGATTGTGACGTTTCATATTAGCTCCAGTACCTCAAGATTCCGACTGAAGTTCTCTGCCATGGACCAGGGAGCCCGTCGTGAATTGAGTTACGCAGGTTGGACGAAGTTGGTTCCCAAAAAACTCACTTTGATCTTCGAATTAATCGTTTCGTCGTTAATCGATTTGGTTCTTGTCCACGCGCGGACAGCTTGTTCGCAAATGGACAGCAAATATGCGGGTTTTCGATAGTTTTCAAGAGACAGAAGCAGGCGTTGACTCGGAGAGCTTAAAATAGAGATTGGAGTGTGTGCAGTTGAGTCGACTTTTAGAAAATATGAATCCGCAGCAGCAAGAGGGCATCCGATCGGTGGATGGGCCGGTGCTGCTGCTTGCAGGAGCGGGATCGGGTAAGACGCGGGTGATTACGCATCGCATCGCTTATCTGATTCAGGAGCGAGGCGTGCCGGCGGATTCGATCCTGGCAGTGACCTTTACGAATAAAGCCGCGAAAGAGATGGCCGAGCGGGTCGACAAGATTCTTGGGCATAGCTGCTGGCGAAGCCGATGCTGGCGACGTTTCACAGCTTTTGCGTGCGGGTGCTGCGGCGGGATATCGAGGCGATGCGGGTGGGTGGGGTGGGGCTGACGCGGACGTTTGCGATTTATGACGAGACCGATCAGCAGGCGGTGGTGAAACAGGCGCTGAAGCGGCTGGGAATCGATGACAAGTCGCTGAAGCCGAGGGTGGCGCTGGGAAGAATCTCGTGGGCGAAGAACCACATGATCGATCCGCAGGAGTACTTTCTTGCGAGCACGAACCCGATGGAGGAGAAGATTGCGCATATCTTCGAGATCTATAAGAAGGAGTTGTTCAAGGCGAATGCGCTGGACTTTGATGATCTGCTGCTGGAGACGGTGCGGTTGCTGAAGTCTTCGGGCGAGACCAGGGAAAGATACAACCGGCGTTACAAATATCTTATGATCGATGAGTATCAGGACACCAATCGGCCGCAGTATGAGTTGATGAAGCTGCTGGCAGGGCCCGACGCCAACGTATGCGTCGTAGGCGATGAGGACCAGTCGATCTATAGCTGGCGTGGCGCGGACATCAAGAACATCCTGGAGTTTGAGAAGGACTTTCCGGAGACGAAGACGATTCGGCTGGAGCAGAACTACCGCTCGACGCAGATGATTCTTGAGGGCGCGGGCGCGGTGGTGGCGCAGAATACGCAGCGCAAGGGCAAGAATCTTTTTACGACGCGCGAAGGTGGGTAGCCTGATCGGGTACTACGAGGCTCCGGATGGCGAGAATGAGGCGCTGTTTATTGCAGATCGGGTACAGAGGTATCTGAGAGAGGCTGGTGGGCAGGCGGATCTGCCTCGATGTGCCGTGTTGTATCGGACCAACTCGCAATCTCGGCTGGTGGAAGAGGCGCTGCGGCGGTATCAGATTCAATACCACATGGTGGGAGGTTTCAGTTTCTATGACCGGGCTGAGGTCAAAGACATTCTGAGCTATTTGAAGCTAGTTCAAAATGTGCATGACTCTGTTGCTCTCAGCAGGGTGGTGAATTCTCCACCTCGTGGAATCGGGAAGACGACGATGGAAACGCTGGAACGAATGGCGCTGTCGAGTGGCATGAGCACGTGGGATGCGATTGGTCGGGCGATTGAAGATAAGCTATTGCCACCGCGGGCGCTACAGGCGTTGGCCGGGTTCAAACGATTGATAGAGGATGCCCGTGCGATGTTGGGACCAGGGTTTGCAGAGAAGCTGACGAGTGATCTTGCTGGCCCCGAAGACGAGGCTCTCTTATCCGACTATGCAGAAGACGCAGACGTAGATGTTTCGTTCGGATTTGGTGAGGAGAGTGCTGCTACCGCTCGAGAAGAAGTGGAGAGAGCAGATACTTCTTTCGATACCAGCTTCAATTTTGGTTTCGACTTCGGACCGAGCGAGGAGATCTCTACAATCGCGGCTGAAAATGCGTTGGACTCGGATGAGGCTCACGGGATTGACGCGTTTAATTTCAACCCCTTTGCTCCCGTCGTGTTGAAGCGATCTGCAGGTACGACGATGGAGAGAGCTGCTGAGATCAAAGTGGGAGACGAGAAGCCAGCGTTTCGCAAGCCTGGGGATGCGGCTACGTTGCCGGAGCTGATCAAGTTCTTAAATGACCGCAGTGGGTATATTCGGGCTCTTGAAGAGGAAGCTACTCCGGAGTCCTTCTCGCGCATCGAGAACCTGAAAGAACTGGCGAATGCGGCTCAAGATGCTCAAGAGCGCGGGGAGACACTGCACGAGTTTCTCGACCACGCAGCGTTGGTGAGCGACGCTGACAGCTACAGCGAAGAAGCACGAGTAACGCTGATGACGCTCCACGCAGCCAAGGGGCTCGAGTTCCCGCTAGTGTTTCTGACCGGCATGGAAGAGGGGTTATTTCCTCACTCGCGCACACTGACCGATCCTATTGGGCTCGAAGAAGAACGGAGACTCTGTTACGTCGGGATGACGCGGGCCATGGACACGCTCGTCATGACAAGGGCCAGATATCGGCGACGATATGGGAGCGATATGCCGGAGTCGAGCATCGCCTCGCGGTTTTTGGAAGAGGTACCCAGTCGATTGGTGGAAGATCTTGGAAGCCCTCCGGCACGACCTCAGTTTTCCGGGTCGGAGTATGGTTCAGGCTACAGTGGCGCCTACGCGACACCATATCCCAAAACGAATCGGTTTGGTCGCGCGAACGCTGAGGAGGGTGAGCGACACTATAGCTACGAGGACGAGGACCAAAGCGGAGAGCGCGGTTCGAAACGAACCTCGGGGATGCCCGGAGGGAATAATCGGGCGGGATATGCGAGCAAGACCGCAGCTCCCGGGCAGTCATTAGACAATATTGCCAGCTTCTTTGCGGCGAGAGGACAGAAGATCTCGCGGCCGAAGCTGACCATCCCAGAACCGTCTGGAAAGACCGGTCTGAGGCAGGGTTCGCGGGTTAGGCACCCCAAGTATGGTGAAGGAACCGTGTTTCGTCGCGAAGGCGATGGGGATGACGCGAAGATTACAGTACAATTTCAACAGCACGGCGTGAAGAAGCTGGTGGAGAAGTTTGCCCAGCTGGAGCGCCTCTAAAGTTCTGAAAATCGCAATTATAGAAAGATTGGCAAGATACATGGCAAATACCAAAAGCATCACCGACACTCAGGAGCGCAAGAAAGTTAAAGCGCGCAGCACGTAAGGCAGCAGCACCAAAGGGTCCGCGCACAGGCGCTCGTGGTGAGAACAAGCAAAAGGTCAAGAAGGCATCGCGCGGCCAGAGCAAGCGGTAACAGATCCTCAACAAGGCTGCTCGGATTTTGTTGCCGCGCGGCCCTTGCTGAGAGATGATGTCTTCTGAAATCGCATTGTGTAGTCGGAAACGCCCCGCACCAATTCTTTGCAAGCAGGAGCGAGCGCGCTGGCCAGGCAAATCTTTGCAACTAAGTCGATCGATAAGCTGATCTCTGAATCGGAGTTGCCGGAGAACGCGTTGAAAAAGACGCTTGGTCCGGTTTCGCTTACAGCGCTGGGCATCGGCGCAGTGATTGGTTCGGGCATCTTTACAGTCATTGGCGTGGCAATCGGAGGGAATCCGGCGGCAATGGCCTCGTTTGGTGATTCCCCGGTTATTGATCTGCTTCTACACCATGGTGCGGTTGCTGGGCGGCCAGGGGCAGGGCCGGCGCTTGCCATCTCGCTTGTGCTGGTAGCGATCGTGTGCGCGCTGACTGGCCTCTGTTATGCAGAGCTGGCGTCGATGATCCCGATTGCGGGCTCGGCGTACACATATACCTACGCGACTCTCGGAGAGTTGATTGCCTGGATCATCGGATGGGATCTCATCCTTGAGTATGCCTTCAGCAACATGAGTGTAAGCGTTGGCTTTGCGGCCCATGTGGTTGCCTTGCTGGACTGGATCGGGGTGCCGCTTTCGCCGAAGTGGCTCTCGCCAGCTTATTTGCCACTTGGGTTGCAAGATCTGCAAGGTAAGGATATCTATGCCACAGGCTGGCATGCAGGATTCAATATCCCTGCGTTCCTGATCGTGCTGCTGCTTACGGTTGTGCTTGGTGCGAGGGATACGCGAGTCGGCGCGGACCAACAACATCATGGTTCTGGTGAAGATCGCTGCGATCCTCCTGTTCGTATTCTTCGGCCTCAGCTTTATACATCCGGCTAACTATCACCCATTCTCCCCGAACGGATGGAGCGGCGTGTTGGCGGGTGGATCGATCATCTTCTTCACCTATATCGGATTCGACTCGGTTTCTACCGCCAGCGAAGAGTGTAAGCGCCCTCGACGCGACGTCCCGATCGGGATTCTGGCGACTCTAGTTGTCTGCACACTGCTCTATATCGGTGTTGCGATCGTGCTGACCGGGATCGTTCCCTGGCAATCGGTTGCAGGTGATGCTGCTCCGGTCGTCAACGCGCTGAAGAGGGTCGCGCTTACGCCCGATGGACACAAGCTGCATTGGGTTCAGCTTGCAGTGCTCATCGGTGCGCTGGTAGGAATGATCTCGTCGATCCTGGTGTTCCAGCTGGGACAGGCTCGAGTCTGGTATGCCATGTCGCGGGACCGCTTGTTGCCCGATGTGTTCAGCAGAGTGCATCCGCGGTTTCGGACGCCGGCGTTTGCGACGTGGGTTGCTGGCTTTCTGGTGGCGATTCCTGCGGGCCTGTTCGATGTCGGGACGTTTGCGGAGATGTCCAACATCGGGACTCTCTTCGCGTTCGTTCTGGTGTCGATTGGCGTGATTGTGCTGCGATATAAGGAGCCCGAACGGCATCGCGGGTTTCGCGTGCCGTTTGGACCAGTGATTCCGGTTCTCAGCGTGCTGTTCTGTGTGCTGCTGATGGCTGGATTGCCTACCAAGACCTGGCTGAGGTTCTTCGTGTGGCTGATCATTGGGTTGTTCGTTTATGTCCTTTACAGCCGGAAGCGTAGTGAGTTTTATACGCCGAAAGCCTAGGATAGATAGATGGCTCGAAAGCAGACGAAGCAAGAGGTTGAGATCGACGTCGTTGAGTGGCTGCGAAAGCTGCCGAAGGTTGAGTTGCATCTGCATCTTGAAGGAACGATTCAACTCGATACTTTGATGGAGTTGAGCAAACGGCACGATCCAGAGCCGTTGACCGTTGCAGCAGCGAAGAAGCTGTATATTTACGAGAATTTTCTTGGATTTATGGACTCGTTCAAGGCGGTTTCGGCTCGTTTGAAGGGGCCGGACGACTATGAATTGATCACTTACAACATGATTCGAGACCTGGCGGCCCAAGGTGTGGTGCACGCTGAGGTGTACATCTCGTTCGGGATCATCTTTTACTGGAAGAATGAAGAGGTGGAGCCGTATGTCGAGGCGATCGAGCGCGGCCGGGTGCGGGGCGAGAGGGATTTTGGGACCACTGTTTATTGGTTGATCGATGCCGTACGGCACTTCGGGGCGGAGGAGGCCGTGAAGGTGTTCCGGAAGGCGGCGGTGTTGCGGGAACTCTACCCAAGCATCGTTGGGATCGGCATCGGCGGGGATGAGGCGCGGGGGAGTGCAGATTTGTTTCGGGAGTCGTATGCGGAGGCGAAGGCTGCCGGACTGCGGCTGACGGCTCATGCGGGCGAGACGATCGGGCCGGAGAGCATCTGGGCGGCGATCAACATCGGAGCGGAGCGGGTGGGCCATGCCCTTTCGGCACAGCATGATGCGGAGCTGCTGGAGGTACTGGCGGAGAGGCAGATTCCGCTGGAGCTGAATGTTACCAGCAACATACGGACGGGATGCTGTAAGAGCTTTGATGAGCATCCGGTGAAGACATTACTTCGAATCGGGGCTGATGGTGACGATCAACTCGGACGATCCACCGATGTTCGGGAGCAATCTGCTGGAGGAGTACGTGCTGGTGCAGAAGCAGTTCGAGTTTTCGCTGGAGCAGATGCGGGAACTTGCCGCCAATGCCGTGGAGGCAAGCTTTCTGCCGCCCGAGCGGAAGCTGAATCTCTTGCGGCGTGTTGAGCAGTACGGATACTAATCTTGGAGGGGTACCCCCCCCCATACCTACTCGTAAACCATTTTGAATGAGCCACTTAATAAATTAACAACTTTCAAATATTTCATTCTAGACGACTTACGGCTAAATATTTCTAATCAAATGGGTTACTCCCTATTTCCGTCCTAAACGTGAAAAAGCCTCGGTCGCCCGAGGCTTTCCAAATGTTCTATCTCTAGTATAGCTGGCGGCTGCTAACTCATACGCCACGCGAATGTGCAGGATTGACGGGGGGATTTGCCTTTTTGGGGCTTGACAGGGATTTTTGCTGCGAAAAAACGGGTGTTGAGGGAAAGAAATCGGTACGCTGGCCAATCGTTAGTAGATGACGAAGGCCAGCGTACCGGGAGTGAATCGTTGAGATGGTTTAGGGGACGGCCACCGCGATTTGGTTTGAGTTGGGGCTTTCTACACCGCTTTGGTCGACGCTCCTCACAATGTAGTTATAGGTATTACCGGATGTGACGGCGCTATCGACGTAGGTTGTGGTCTTATCGATCCCCGAATTCACCAATTGGAAGGCCCCGCTGCCCAACGCCCGGTAGATGTTGTAGCCGGCAACCGGATCGGATGAGCTGGCTGGTGCACTCCAACTGAGGTTTACCTGCTCGGCTGTTGCCGTGCCTGTACCGCTGAGAGCAACAGGCGCTGAGCTACCGGTTGTCGAGTTGCTGTTAATCGTTAGCTGCCCGGTGGCTGCCCCAGCCGTGGTCGGCTTGAATTGAAGCTGGACGGCCATCGTTTGATTTGGGTTCAAGGTCGCCGGGAAAGAGCCCCCGGTGATGCTGAAACCTGTGCCGCTCATCGAAGCCGAGTTCACGGTCACAGCGGAAGTACCGGTGGAGGTAAGGGTCACCGAACCGGTCGCTGCCGTGTTGACTGCGACGCTGCCGAAGCTGAGTGTCGTGGCACTCACTTTGAGTTGCGGATTTGCGGCAGTTCCGGTACCGCTTAGAGACACGACCGTTGAGCTGCCGGTGGTCGAGTTGCTGCCAATGGTGAGCGAGCCAGTCGCCACGCCGGATGCTGTGGGCTTGAACTGAACCTGCAGAGTCATCGATGAGTTCGGATTCAGTGTTGTCGGGAAGGTTCCAGCAACGAGGCTAAAGCCGGTGCCGGTGACTGCAGCCGAGTTTACCGTCAAAGGAGAGGAGCCTGAGGAGGTAAGCGTCACAGTACCTGTCGTTTGTGAATTGACAGCGATGCTGCCGAAGTTCAGGGTTGAGGCGCTCACCGTTAGTTTGGGGACGGCGGGAGTAGCTTGTCCGGAGTACACGACATCGACCCAGAAGTTCGAAGCCTGATTGCCAATAGTCGGAAAAGGGCCAACGCCGTGATGGTACACGCCGTTGGAACCGCTGACACCATCCTGCGGGGCATGCAGGGGAGCGTTATTTATCCCACCAGATGCAAAGTAGTTCGCGGTCGTGGAGTAGTGTCCGTTGGGCGCATAATAGGCCGCCACATAGACGGTGTTTGCAGCCACTTTAACGGGTGTGGCGAAATTGACTTGTTGCCAGCCTGATGCCGTTTCTCCCGTAAAGACGGCTCTTCCGATGAGGACTCCTTTCATGTTCCAGATATGAGCAACATGGGTGCCTGTGTTGGTGGATGCTTTGTAGAAGCGCAACGCAGTAATGTAGCCGGCGGTGTCAGTTGTAAATTTCATTCCGAGTTCGGTCGGATTACTGTCGCCGCTGTCGATGGTCGCGGGAGTCGCAGACGTCGAGAGGAGGGAGACCTGGGCGTCAGCATGGGACGATAACGCCACAGCGTAAACCAGTACCAGAAGAAGAGCACTAAGCGTTCTGCCGAGCAGGAATCGTCTCTTTGCAGGCCGGAGGAGTTGATCTCGTGTAAAAGACGAGGTGTTGAGGTTGAGAGCTAGAGTCGATACAACAGGGGCCGATGTGGGGAGGAGATTACGATAGTGCACTCATTACCTCGTAAGTTGAACAAAAATTGCATGGCTCAAGGCGTCAGGTTGGTTTAGCTGAAACGTTGTAGTTGGCAAAATCAGGCAAAGGTTGGCCGTACCCGGACTCCGTTGAGTCCGGGTTGGCATTGCTTTGATTGGTTATGCAGTTATGGGGAGGTTAGACAGGGTGGGTTATGGCACCGCCACCGTGATCTCATTTGAGCCGGTGCTTTCGACACCGCTCTGATCGACGCTCTTTACGAGGTAGTGATAGGTATTACCGGATGTGGCCGAGCTATCGACGTAGGTCGTGCTCTTGTCGATCCCCGAATTTACCAATTGGAAACCCCCATTACCCACGGCCCGGTAGATGTTGTAGCCAGCAACCGGGTCGGCTGAGCTGGCTGGTGCATGCCAACTGAGATCGATCTGCTCGGCTGTTGAAGTACCCGTACCACTGAGAGTGACCGTTGTGGGACTTCCGGTTGTCGAGTTGCTATTCAGGGTGAGTTTTCCAGTCACCGCTCCCGCTGTGGCTGGCTTGAACTGGACCTTCAGGGCCAACGTTTGATTCGGGTTCAACGTGACAGGGAAGGTTCCGCCGACGATGGAGAAGCCGGTTCCGCTGATGGAAGCCGAACTCACTGTGACCGCGGAAGTTCCTGAAGAGGTAAGGGTCACTGTACCGGTTGTCGCAGTGTTGACGGCAACGCTACCCAAGGCGAGAGTGGTGGCACTTACTTTGAGCTGCGGTTTGGCGGCTGCGCCGGTACCGCTGAGAGATACGGCCGTTGAGGTGCCAGTGGTCGAGTTGCTGCCAATGGTGAGCTTGCCAGTTGCAGCGCCACTTGCAGTGGGCTTGAACTGAAGCTGGAGGGTCATCGAGGAGTTTGGATTCAGAGTTGTCGGGAAGCTGCCTGCGGTGAGGCTGAAGCCGGTGCCGCTTACTGCACCGGAGCTGATCGTGAGGGGAGAGCTTCCAGAAGACGTAAGCGTCACGGTACCGGTCGTCAATGAACCAACGGCGATGCTGCCGAAGTTCATTGTCGTGGCACTGACCGTGAGCTTCGGGGCGGCGGGGGTCTGTTGTCCGGAGAATACAACATCGACCCAGAAGTTCGAGGATTCGTAGTTGCCACGCGGGAAGTTGCTCTTTGATGCGTGAACGTAGACGCCATTTCCGCCGTTGACACCATTCTGCAGCGCGTGGAGGGGAGCTTTATTTACCCCCGCCTTCGCGAAGTAGTTCATGTCCATGGAGAAGTGGCCTACGGGCGCCCAATAGGAGGCAACGTAAACAGTGTTTGCGGTGACCTTGACGGGGGTGGCGAAGTTAACCTGCTGCCAACCGGATGCAGTTTCGTTGGTAAACATCGCGCTGCCCAGGAGCATCCCGGACGTGGACCAGATATGCCCGTAGTGGGTGCCTTTGTTTGTACTTGCTTTATAGAAGCGCAGAGCAGTGATGTAGCCGGTGGTGTCAGACTTGAACTTAACCCCAACCTCGGTCGGAGCTGGATTGCCGTGGTCGATCGTTACGGGTTTCGAAGTTGCTGAGAAAAGTGTGGTCTGTGCATTGGCGGCGGCGGAAAACGTCACGCCACAAGCCAGCATAAAAATTAGAGTACTAAGCGCTCGACCAAGCAGGGAGCGTCTCTTTGTGGGCAAGAGGCGCTGCGCATCTCGTTTTGGAGACGAGAAGGTGGAGGCTGGGATAGGTACGAGGAGATCGGATTTAGAAAAAGAATTGCGATAGGGCACTCATTACCTCTTTAATTTGCGCAAATTACATGGATCTTGAGCAGATAAAGAGGAAAGAGAGAAAAATGTGGTGCAAAACTCGTATGCTTGTGCGCGGTCCCGATTCGGAAGGATCTATGGGCACAATGGGATTTTTGTCTAACCTGGGAACTACCATGACGCTACCAGGTCGCCGATACTAATTCCCCAGCTTCATACGGGTGGGTTTCAGCTTACACGTTTAGTTGGCAAAACCACGCAAAGGTTCGAAAAAAACGAACGTCATGCACCTGACTCTATTGAGTTCAGGCTGACTTTACTTTGATTGAATATGCAATTCTTTAGAAATTAACCAGGAATGTTACTTTAGGTTACTTTGGTTTAAATTGATTGCTCTCTAAAGTTCTAACTCAGTTTACAGCATAGATACCTTCAATGCAAGCTGCGGCAATGTTGCAAACATTAGCAGAGAGCACACGATTTTCAAATATTTTTTTTGCAAACTTCAATCGAATTGACCAAAGCTGCGTTATCGACCGTTTGGGGCTGGAACCATAACGGCGTTGGGATCAACTTTTGGGATGCCGAAGTGTCCGCTGAGATGAACGAGGTCGAGGGGCCGGAGTTCGCAGGTGATCTGGATGACGCTCATGTCGCGAGGGGAGCGGGAGAGCACGGTAACGCCGGTGATGTCAGGGCCGGCGAAGTGCAGCCAGAGGTCGGTGACGGTGTTGCGGGGTTGGGCGGTGTTGGCGGAGGTCTGGTTGGCGTTGACGAGGTGCTTCCAGCCGGCTGCGTGATAGGAGTCGATGATGGCGTCCATCGTCTCAGGTGTGTAGAAAGCAGGGCGGGGATAGCGGTAGTTGTCGACGGAGATGGCGGTGAGTGCAGCGGGGGCACGGTTGGCGTCCATACCGTTGGACTCGAGAAGATTCTGAGCTATTTGAATCATGCTGCGATCGAAGCTGAATGAGGTGTGGGTGGCGGGCTGATCGGCCAGGTTCATGAGTGCGCCTTGTATGTCACGGGAGTGTCGGCTGGAGGTGGACCATGGGCGGCGACGTTGGAGAGGGCTATCGCAGCGAAGAGAAAAGAGGCGAAGAGGACGGGGCGCAGTTTCATGGTGTCTCCCTGTTTGCTTAGACCCGGGTTTTCCTGAGGAGTTCCATAATACCGCGAAAGATTCTGGAGGCGGGAGGCAATGAAGAGAGTGGGGGGATTTTTGGTACGCTGTGGAGATGAAGTCGCTCGTGGCAAAGGGATCGGGTTGGAGGGCAATGCGGAAGGTTGTGAGGGCGGGAGTAGCTTTGGCCGTTGGCTTGTCTACAGGTCTGGTCGCCTGTGGCTCCGGCGTCACGATCTCACCTGCTGCGGTTGCTGCCGAAAACATCTTCGACAGCCAGCTGAACAGTAGTACGGTGTTCATCGGCGATTCGATCACAGCGCACTGGCCGCTGCCTATTCATAATGATGGAGTTCCCGGACTGGATACGGCTGGGATGCTGGCGGGGTTTCAGGCCAACGTTCTGCAGCATGGCTACAAGCGGGTCGTGATTCTGGGGGGGACTAACGATATCTGGTTCAACTACGAGGGACTAGCGGATACGACGGCGCATATTGCGGCGATGGGAGCGATGGCGCAGGCAGCTGGGATAGAGGTGGTGCTGTGTACGATACCTCCGCTGAACTCCGGCGGGGTGGATCGGACGAAGCCGGTAACGATGGCGAACGACGCTATCCGGGAGATCGCCCGGGAACATGGGTATCGGCTGATCGACTACTACCAAGCGATGCTCAACAGTCCGCAGTTTTTTCTGGATGGCGTCCATCCGAACCACTCCGGATATGACGTGATGCATGCCACATTGGCGCTGGTTGTAGCTGGCGATGTAACACCGTAGTTGAGAGTTGCGGGCTATATCTGTTTACTGGGCTGGGCGGGGGGCGAAGTAGCCTTTTTTGGCGCGGACCTTGTAGCGGGGGTCGAGGGCCTGGAGGTAGATGGTGCGGAAGGAGCCGTCCTGTTTGAAGTCGGCGGGGCTGTAGACGAGGAGGTACTGGCTGCGGAGCTCTTCTTCGATGTTGTGGAAGCCGATGGCTACGTCTTCGATGCGGGTGGGGTAGAAGGCCTGGCCGCCGGTGGCGTCGGCGATCGGCCTTGAGGATGTCGTCGCCCTTGTCTTTGCTGGGGCTGATGTTGGTGCTGATGGTGTAGACGATGGTTTCGGCGCGCTGGCACATCTTGATGGCGTCGGACTCGAGGGCGCGGCTGTAGTTGTCGTCGCCGTCGGAGACGAGGATGAGGGCCTTGCGGACGGCGACCGTCTTCGCTGGAGGGTGAGCATCTGGTCGCGGCAGGTCTTGTAGAGGGCGTCGAAGAGGGCGGTGCCGCCGCCGGGACGGAGCTTGCGGATGCCGGGTCGAGCAGGTCGATGTTGTTGGTGAAGTCCTGGGCGACGTCGGTCTGGATGTCGAAGCCTTCGACGAAGGCGCGGTCGTCGGGGTGGAGGACCTGGAGGAAGAACTCGATGGCGGACTCCTGCTCGAACTGGAAGCGCTGGCGGATGGAGCTGGAGGTGTCGAGCATGATGCCGACGCGCAGGGGCAGGTTGGTCTGCTGGGTGAAGCGGATGACGGCGTCGGGCGGCTGGCCGTCGTCGAGCAGGCCGAAGTTCTGCTGCTGGAGGCCGGTGATGAAGTGGCCGTTCTTGTCGGTGACGGTGAAGATGAGGTTGACTTCGTTGACGCGGACGATGATGGTACGGTGATGGGGTCTGGTCGGGTCGGGCCGGTCTGTGGACGGTGCTGTCGGTCCTGCGGCGCGGGCGTGCTGGGCTGCGGGCGCGGTGGCTGCGGCGCGGCAGGGGCTGCGGAGCGGGCGCGGAGTGCGGCTGTGCTGAGGGCGCGGGCGGCGATTGCGGTCGGCGGCGAGGTCGGAGCTGCGCAGTGACGGATGGCGCATGGAGCGGCGGAGACGGTGCAGCCAGCTGGGGCGCTGAGTCAGCGGTGGCTGAGCTGGGCGAGCGAGGAGATACGGCTCAGAGGAAGCAGTGCGACTGGGCTTGAGCCTAACGATGCGGTCATTCGGCTTGGGGACGGTCACTCGGATGATTCTACTGAACTGTGAGCGGATCGCGTTCGAAGGGCTTCGAGGAACGTCGTCGAGCTCGGCGGGCAGGGGGGCCTCGAGGTCGATGGGCTTGCCGGTCTGGGGGTGGGTGAAGGCGAGGTGGGCGGCGTGGAGGAAGTTGCGTTCGAGCGAGAGTGGGGTCTGCGTCAGGAGCCGGTGCCGCCAGCCGGTGCGGATCGATGTGGGGCGCGCCGTAGAGCGTGTCGCCGACGACGGGGTGGCCGAGGGACTGCATGTGGACGCGGATCTGGTGGGTGCGGCCGGTCTCGATGCTGACCTCGACGAGGGTGAAGGGGCCGTAGGGGGTGGCGAGGCGCTCGAGGACGGTGATGTGCGAGACGGCGGTGCGGCCGTCGGCGCGGCGGGTGGTCATGCGGGTGCGGCGGACGAGGTCGCGGGCGATGGGGAGGTTGACGGTGACGTCGTCCTTGGCGATGTGGCCGTGGACGAGGGCGAGGTAGGTCTTGTGCGACCTGGCGGCGCTGGAGAACATCTCGCCGAGCTTGCGGTGGGTGCTGTCGTCCTTGGCGACGACGATGAGGCCGCTGGTCTGCTTGTCGAGGCGGTGGACGATGCCGGGGCGGAGGTCGCCGCCGACGTCGGAGAGCTTGGTCGAAGTGGAAGAGGAGCGCGTTGACGAGGGTGCCGCGGTTGCGCTCGTCGTCGGTGGTGCCGGCGCCGGCGTGGACCATCATGCCGGCGGGCTTGTTGATGACGGCGAGGTACTTGTCTTCGTAGAGGATGTCGAGGGGGATGTCTTCGGGGATGGCGTGGAGCGGCTGCGGGGCTGGGGTGCGCCTTCGATCTCGATGGCCTCGCCGCCGTGCGAGCTTCTGCTTGGGCTTGGCGGGCTTGCCGTCGACGCGGACCTGGCCGGCTTCGATGAGGAGCTGGACGCGGGCGCGGCTGATGTCGGGGATGGCCTGGGCGAGGTACTGGTCGAGGCGGAGGCCGGCGGCGGCGGGGTCGGCGGTGAAGGTGCGGATGCCGTCTGCGTCGGTGTCGGCGTCGTCTTCGTCGAAGTCGAGGACGGGGACTGGGGGCGGGCGGCTTCGGGTTCGACGCCGCGGGTGGCGACGTATTCGGCGCGCACGGAGTGGTGGCGCTGGCCCTTGGGGAGCATGTTCTTAGACGGCATGGGTGACCAGCTTTCGTTGGCAGCAGAACGATGAGGCCGGCTGTGACGATCATACCGAGGGCGATCCACTGGATGGGGTCGAGGAGGACGTACGCCGAGTTGAGTGTAGGGGTAGGGCTGGCGGAAGAAGGTGAGGAGGAACTGGATGACTCCGGCTGAGCGAGAGCGAGGGCGACAGTGTCGCCCGGATGCTGACGGCGGTGAAGTTGGCGGAGTAGAGCGAGGAGTCAGGAGGGCGCTGCGATGGCGGCGTAGAGCGGCGACGGGATGGAGGCGGGCGGATGGGTGGGATGTGTGATGGCCCAGGGGAGGGTGGTGGGCAGGCCGGCGTCGCTGCCTTCGGCGAAGTGTCCGAGAGCGAGGAAGGCCCAGAGGAGGGCGGCGCAGGGGCGCCAGGCGTCGAGGGTGGCGAGGATGGGGAAGCTGCTTAGCGGAGGTAGATCGACCGTTGCGATGGACGGTGAGGAGGATGCCGCGCGGCGGTGAGGGAGGGCAGGGTGAGGAGGAGGAGGGGGTAGGCGATGAAGCTCTTGGAAGTTGGTCGACGATGAGCAGCAGGCGGGAGAGCGACGAAGGCAGAGAGGAGGGTGAAGAGGCCGGCGTCCCAGAGGCTGTCGGGGAGATGCCGACGGGGCGGCGGTGCGGAGGCTGAGGGGAGAGCGCGCCATGAGGCCAACGGCGGCGAAGACGCCGAAGGTAGGGAGGAGGAGATGACCGAGGTGGAAGAGGTAGGGGTGCACGTTCGGGGGCAGAACAACAGCAACAGCAGATCCCTACGGGATGACAACCAAAAGAACAGGCAACGGCAAAGCAACAGCAACGACGAGAGCATCGGCAACGGAGTGAACATCAAACGTTCCGCTGGGTTTAGCAAGAAGACCGACCCACTGGGCCGTGCGTCGAGGCGCTGGTGAACCCGTCTAAGACGGCGGGACCCCGCCGTGGCTCTTTAGGCATTCCGGACTGGCGGACATGCACACCGAACCATGTATACGAGCCAGGTCCCTGTTCAATGAATATTGGTTCAACCAGCGTAGGTCCCGCACCTGCTTTGCAGGCCGGTTTCTTAGATTGGATGCTAAACGTGCTGCGAAGGATTAGCAAGTTACGGAGCTGTGCAGGCTTGGATTTGATCTGCCAGAGTTTCGAGCTAGTTACCAGCCTGGCTTGTCGGCGGGGTGGAGACCTTGGCTCTGGCGACGAGCTTCTTTAGCTTGCCTTCGACGTCGGAGCCCTCGCCCAGCATCTCGGCGGTGAGGACGCCGTCGGAGTCGATGGTGAAGTAGTGCGGGATGGCTTCGACGCCGAATTTTTTGCTGAGTTGAGTGGTCGGCGTCGCGATACTGGACCCAGGTCATCTCATTTTTTTCGATGAAGTTCTTCCACTTCGGTCTCGTCCGAGTCCCAACTGACGCTGATGATGACCAGAGGCTGGCCAGCGAACTCTTTGGCGATCTTCTTCATGTGGGGAAGCTCTTCGTTGCAGGGGCCGCACCAGGTGGCCCAGAAGTCGATGAGAACGACGCGGCCACCCATGGCGTCGAGGTTGAACTTCGATCCGTCGAGCGCAACGACGTCGATGGCCGGGGCCATCTTGTGGAGGGAGAGCGAGGGGTCTTCGGCGAAGTGCTGGGCACGAAGATAGCTGGGATCTTTGGGGTTGACGCAGTTGACACAGGATTTGAACTGCTCGCGGGCTGCGTCCATCTTGCCAAGGTGGGCGAGGACTGTGCCGTCGAGATAGAGTGCGGTGGCGTTTTTGGGATCGTCGACGATGGCAGCTTTGAAGGCGGCGTCGGCGGCGTTCAGCAGATCGGGTTTGTTCTTCTCGCCGGCTTGCAGGAAGAGCGCATAACCGCGGTTGGCTTCGGCGCGGGATTTGAGAATAGGCGTGGTGGATGCGGCTTCAAGAGAAGATGCAGTGGAGACAGCGTCTTTGTAGTTGCCGGTGCTGAGTTGAAGCGCAAAGATCTCGTTCAGGACGTCGAGGTCTTTGCCGTCGGCGATCTTGCTGGCCTTTTTGTAAGCATCGATGGCGAAGAAGATCTGGCGGTCGTGCTTGAGCTTCTTCCCTTCTGTGATGGCTGCCTGAAACTTTGGGTCGGATTTGTAGTCTGGAGCGGTTTGCGCGATGGCGGGAGGAAGGCAAACGGCGGCGCAGAGAAGAGCAGCAAGCAGGGTCGGACGACGCATCGAGGAGCTCCGTGGTGATGATGATCGGCGCTGTCGATCATTGCATCAGGATCGGGGAAACTCAAGAAAAATCGCCGTTCGACGGATGTGGCAGCTAGCCGACTTTGCGCTCTTCGAGGACCTCGTCGAGCATGTGGGCGATGGTTCCGGCGCGGGAGCGAAGGGACTGCTGCGAGTTTTGCAGGCTGCCGGCGAGGTTGTCGTTGCGGTCACGGGCGCAGCAGAGCTCGTCGGCGATGTTGAGTGCGGCGAGGACGGCTACGCGGAGACTGTCGACGGTGCCGCCGTGGGAGGAGACGGCGCGCATCTTGGCGTCGACGATGGCGGCTAGGCGTTCGATGTAGGCGGGATCGGTGCCGCGGAGATTGTAGACCTGGTCGTAGATGTCGACGGCGATGGACTGGTTTTGCGTCGGCTCGGCTGGGGCCTTTGCGGCTTCGAGGGTCTGGTCCATCGGGTCTCCTTTACGTGAGGTTTTAGAGGAGTTCGTCCATCTGCTGGAGCATCTTTTCGACGCGGTGGCGGACGGTTTCGCGCTCCTTGGTGAGTGTGGTGAGCTCGCTTTCGGTCATGGCTGCGAGGCTTTGCTGCTCTGCGAGTTGCTCGCGGAGTGTGGCGACTTCGGCTTCGGCTGCGGCGCGGGCTTCACGCTCACGCTTTACGATTTCGACGGCACGGAGAACTTTTTGCTCGAGCGCCTGGAACTCGTCTGCGCTGATGTTCTGACTGATGGTGGAAGTGCTCATATTGTTCTCAGTATAGACGGCGGAGGACGTGGATTTTCGCTGGGAAAAACGAAGTGGAATCTATTTGGGTGCGAGTTTGTGCGGATTAAATTTGGTTTGTGGTGAAGAGGGCTTATTTCAAGGGGGTTGTGAGATTTTGTGTGGTGATTTGATGGTGAATTTGTGGTGCGACTGTGGTGATTGGTGTGGTGGATGTGGTGTTTTGTGTGGTGGATTTCTGGTGCGGAAAAATGTGACACGGTTTTGAGATTTATTTTTGGGGACAGACTTTAAGCTTTGATGCTCGTTGGTGCGGAGAGAGTGAGAAGGCATACCCCAGGGGCTAAAGCCCCATTCTTGCTGGGGGCACAGAGGCCAAGGCTAAAGCCTTGGCTTACCTAGATGCCTGAACCGGACAATGAGACGGTGGTTTGGGTGTCTGCTTTTGGGTGTCTGCTTTTGGGTGTCTATGTTTGAGTGTCTGCGTTTGGGTGTCTATGTTGGGTGTCTGCGTTGGCAAAGACAGAGGCCAGCAGATTCCTCGCTTCATTCCGGAATGACAAAAAACTAGCAACTGCGAAATACAGGGATCCTTCGCTGCGCTCAGGATGACGACGCGGGATGGGTGGCGTCAGTGTCGAGGACCAGATCGGGGTGCGTGGGTGTCGAGGACCAGATCGGGGTAGCGTCAGTGTCAAGGACCAGATACGGGGCGTAGGTCGAAAAAGATCATGTGCGTGGGTGTCGAAGGACCTGATCGCGGGTGGCGTTAGATGGCGGACGTGGCAGCGCCGTCGCGGATGGTGCCGCCTAGAGCGGTGAGGGCGGCGATGATCTTTGTCCACCAGTCGGTGAGTTCTTCGTCGCGGAGGGTGCGGTCGTTGGATTGGAAGACGGTGCGGAGGAGGAGTGAGTAGACGCCGGGGTACTTCTTTGCGTCGCGCCAGACTTCGACGGGCTTGAGGCTTTGCAGCTCGGGGATGGCGAGGGCGTGGATGGCGGAGGCTACGGCTTGCCACTGGATGGTGTCGGAGAAGACGAAGGAGAAGTCGCGCTCGACGGCCTGGAAGCGGGAGAGATCGTGGGCGGTGATCTTTTTGAGGGGGAGATCGTAGAGCGCGGCGAGGTCGAGCTGGGCGAGGTAGATGGGCTGGCGTAGTTTGCGGGCTTCGCGTTGGGTGTGAGCGAGTTCGCCGAAGTGGGCGATGGGGTGGTTGTTGAGGAGCGCTGTGGCGCTGCGGCCGGGTTGGAGCCAGGCTGGGGCTTCTGCTGAGAAGGTAAGCGGCTGTGCGGGTGCGGACGAAATACGGGGGTCTCTCCGCTCCGGCGGCAAAAGCGCCGCCTCCGGTCGAGATGACGACTCTTTCTCTGATGCTAGAACCTCTGACGCGACAACGCGGGGTAATGCGTCGTTTGCCGCGTTCAGATCGAAGAGGGAGAGGAGGGATTCGATTGCGCCCTTGAGCTCGAAGAAGGGGGCGTCGGCTGCGATCTGGAGTGGGGCGGTTGGTTGTGGTGTTGCGGTGGTGAGGCCGAGGGAGAGCTGAGGGGCTTCGTGGACTTCGGAGATGAAGGTGCCGTCGGCGGGGATGGTGCCGGTGAAGATCTGGCCTTGTTCGAAGAGTCGAACTTCTTTGACGTCGCGGTTGAGGTTGTGGGCGAGCATGGTGACCATGCCCGGGACTAGCGAGGGGCGGAGGAGGCTGGCCTCTTCGGAGAGTGGGTTCTCCATGGGGACGGTTGTGGTTGCCACGTTAGAAGAAGACTGTTCGCTTTGCGAATAACCCACCCTTTGCGATGAGGCTGCAAAGGATGGGCCACCCGGATTTTGTGGCTCTGCTGCTGAAGCGTAGAAAAGGTTCGCGTCTTGTTGGCCGGCGAAGGTGCTGGAGACGGACTCGCTGAAGCCGAGAGCGAGGAGGCGGGTGCGGACTGCGGCTTCTTTGGCGGCGGTGGGGTGGTCGATGACGATGCCGGGGGTGGGGAGGGTGTTGGCGAAGCGGTTGTAGCCGTAGACGCGGGCGACCTCTTCGATGAGGTCGATCTCGCGCTCGAGGTCGAGGCGCCAGCTTGGGAGTTTTACCGAGTAGACGTCGAGTCCTTGCAGGAGGAGTTCGCAGCCTAGCGAGGTGAGGTACTGGGAGACGATGTCGGAGGTGATGCCTTGCGGGTCGATGGTGGTGCCGAGGTGGCGCTGAACTTGTTTGACGGAGAGCTCGATGGGTGGGCGTGAGGCGGTGCGGGTGGCGACTTCGGGGTCGATGAGGTCGATGAGTTCGCCTTCGATGCTGCCTCCGGCTTGAAGGATGAGCTGGGTGACGAGGGCGTTGGCGATGGGAGCGGCGTTGAAGTCGGCGCCGCGCTCGAAGCGGTGGGAGGCGTCGGTGTGGAGGCCGTGACGGCGGGAGGAGCGGCGGACGGTGGCCTGGTCGAACCATGCGGCTTCGACGAGGATGTTTTTTGTTTCGGGGGTGATCATGGAGTCCCATCCACCCATGACTCCTGCCAGCGCGAGGGCTTTGACTTCGTCGGCTACGACGAGGTCGTCGGCTTCGAGGGTGCGGTCGGTGCCGTCGAGGAGTTTTAATTTTTCTCCCTTGTGGGCGAGGCGGACGACGATGCCGCCTGAGATCTTGTCGAGGTCGAAGGCGTGGGTGGGATGGCCCATGCCGAGAAGGACGAAGTTACTGGCGTCGACGGCGTTGGATATTTGTTTTTGGCCGAGTGCTTCGAAGTAGGTTTTGATTTCGCCGGTGCTGGGGGCGATGGTGACGCCGCGTAGGACCTGGGCGGTGAAGCGGCCGCAGAGGCCTTTGGCTTCGGGGGAGATGCGGACGGGAGAATGGCGCGTCGACGAGGGTGCCGATGGGGAGTTTGGTGTTGAAGGGCGCGAGAGGCAGGTTGTAGATGGTGGCGGCTTCGCGGGCGATGCCGTAGTGGTTCATGGCGTCGACGCGGTTGGTGGTGATGTCCATCTCGAAGAGGTGGCCGTTGTTTGGGCCGAGATTGTGGACGCCTTCTACGGCGATTCCGCGGAGGGTGAGGTCTTCGGCGAGTTGGTGGTCATCGGCCGGGATATTGGGGACGTAGGAGCGGAGCCAAGCGGTGAGAATATTCATGATGGACGGCTTCTAGTCTAAATGTTTCGTGCGGTTGGATCTTTTGGGGTGAGAGAAAGAAGTGAGATAAGACAAGACGAAGACAACAGCAGATCCCTACGGGATGACAACAAGAGAACAAGCAAGGACAAAAACGAAGAACAGGCAACGGCGAAAAACCGGCAACGACAACGGCAAACGGAGATCCCCTTCGGGGATGACAACAAAAGAGGCAACAGCAAAGGCAACCGCAACAGCAAAGGCAACCGCAACAGCAAAGGCAACCGCAACAGCAAAGGCAAACGCAACAGCAAAGGCAACCGCAACAGCGTTCTTCCTTGTTAGCGCCGTTCTTGTCTTGCGCCGTTCTTGTATCGTCATCGAGTCGCGTTTCGTTTTTGTTCGTGTCGAGCCTTGCGTGTGGTGGGGTTTGTTGTGATGATGGCTGCGGGTTTTGTGGAGGGTTTTGTATGCGGCGAGTTGTGTTTGGTTTGATGATGGCGGTTTTTGGTGGGGTGGCGTGGGCGCAGTCTACGGGGTGGCCTGTGGGGCCGGGGCATACGGTGGTGACGCTGTGGCCGAAGGGCGCGCCGGGACCGAATACGACGAGGGGGCCAGAAGCGGATACTTCGACGGCGGCTGATAAGAAGATTGCGGGTAAGGCCTTGGTTCGGCTGGGGAATGTGTCTGCGCCGACGTTGACGCTGTTTGAGCCGAAGGGCGGGAGCAATGGCGCGGCGGTGGTGGTGTTTCCGGGGGGTGGGTACAACATTCTGGCGATCGATCTTGAAGGGACGGAGGTGTGCGACTGGCTGACCTCGCGCGGGGTGACGTGCGTGTTGTTGAAGTACAGGGTGCCGGGGACGGGACCGTATCCGAAGTCGGATGAGGCGTTGCAGGATGCGCAGAGGGCGGTCGGTTTAGTGAGGGCGCATGCGACGGAGTGGAAGATTGATCCGAAGCGGGTTGGGGTGCTGGGGTTCTCTGCCGGCGCGCATCTGGCGGCGGCGGTGAGTACGCACTTTGCGGCGCGGCTGTACCCGAAGGTGGATGCTGCGGATGATTTGAGTTGCAGGCCGGACTTTGCCGTGGTGCTTTATCCGGGATATCTGGCGCTGGCGGATAAGGGGATGATGTTCAATCCGGATATTCCGGTGACGAAGGAGACGCCGCCTACGTTTCTGTTGCAGGCAGAGGATGACGACACGGCGCATGTGGAGAATTCCACGGCTTACTTTCTTGCGCTGAAGAACGCCGGGGTGCCGACTGAGTTGCATATCTATGCCGAGGGTGGTCATGGGTATGGGCTGCGGCGGACGAAGTTGCCGGTGACGGGGTGGCCGGATCTGGTGGATGTCTGGATGAAGACGATTGGAGTGACTTCAAGCGCGCCTTGAGGCTTGGGTTCCCTGCTTCCTGGGTAAAGACTTCGAGAGACTTCCGTTGGCGCGAACATTGTGCGTTGTGGCTGCGTACTGCCGTGAGTGTTCCGAATTCAAATCTGGATGCGAGCGATTCAATCGAGGAGAGCGGCGATGAGGAAGTTTTGTGCTTTGGTGTTGATGGTTGCGTTGGGTGGTGTGGTCGCTGGTGCGCGGGCGCAAACGGTTCCGTCGCTCGATGAGATCAAGAGTGATGCAGAGCTGACGAAGGCGATTACGACGCTGGATAAAGAGCTGTTCGATGCGTACAACACGTGCAATATCGAGAAGCTGGGGACGTTGGTGGTGGACGACCTGGAGTTTTATCACGATAAGACCGGGCTGGCGGTGGGCAAGCAGGTGTTTCTGGATGCGATCAAGAACAATATCTGCGGGAAGGTGACACGGCAGCTGGTGGCGGGGTCGCTGGAGGTTTATCCGCTGCATGGTTATGGCGCGGTGGAGATCGGGACGCATCGGTTTTATCATCCGGGCATGGAGGGGCCGGCGGGCGAGGCGAAGTTCGTCACTCTGTGGCAGTACAAGGATGGCGCGTGGAAGGTTTCGCGGGTGATCAGCTATGACCATGGGGCGGTGAAGTGAGGGGCTTTGGAGGAACGTTGAGGGGGCGGCAGAATTTGTGCCGGAAAGAGACCGACGTCAGATATGCTGGTCGCAAATCGAGATTCAATTTTGTTGCGTAAGGACGGACTATGCTTCGCTTGCTTTTGCACTGGATTTTGAATGCCCTGGCTCTGTTGGTGGTGTCACACTTCGTTGAGGGGTTCGTTGTCAGCAATGTGGTGTCGGCGTTTATTGCGGTGGTCGTGATTGGGTTGTTCAATGCGACGCTGGGATTGTTTCTGAAGATCATTACGCTGCCGTTGGGCATTCTGACGTTTGGGATCTTTTTTCTGGTGGTCAATGCGGTGGTTCTCTGGTTTTCGAGTAAGTTTGTGCCGGGGTTTGCGGTGACGACGTTCAAGGCGGCGTTTCTTGGGGCGCTGGCGCTGGCCGTTTTGCATATGCTGTTTGGGTTTTTCGGGTCCGCAGTGAAGAAAAATTCTTAGAGGGAGTCTCGAAGGACTTGAGTGGCCGCTGCCTTTCGGCGAGAAGTCGGGCTCTTCGAGGTGACCTGAGAGGCGGGAAGGTTTGTGGAATCCTTTGAACTATCCGTTATTCATCTTCTTCTTCACGTTTTTTCTTTTGTGGGTTTCAGCGTGGCTGGGCGGTCGGATCAGCCAGCGCTTCCATGGTCTGGATGAAGATATCCGTCCGGACTACGGAACGGTTCTTGCAGCAACGCTGACGTTGCTGGGTTTGATTATCGGATTCAGTTTTTCGATGGCGACGGCGCGCTATGACCTGCGCAAGCACTACGAAGAGGAAGAGGCGAATGCGATTGGGACCGAGTACGTCCGGGCCGATCTGCTGCCTGCGGCCGATAGAGCACAGGTGCGGGATCTGTTGCGACAGTACACGGACCTGAGAATCCAGTTTTATAACGCACGCAACTGGGACGACCGGACTCAACTCGCACAGACGAGGGGAAAGATGCAGGACGATCTCTGGGCTGCGGTTTCGAAGCCAGCGGTGGCTCAGCCGACGCCGGTAGCCGCGCTGGCGGTTGCGGGTATGAACGACGTGATCAATTCGCAAGGGTATACGCAGGCGGCGTGGTGGAATCGGATTCCCGTGGGGGCGTGGTGTTTGATGTTTGGGATCGGACTGTTCTGCAATGTGCTGTTGGGGTTCGGGTCTAAGAGGAGCGACGGGCGGTTGTTGATGGTGTTGCCGCTGGTGGTTGCGATCTCATTCTTTCTAATTGCGGATATCGACAGCCCGCGGGGCGGGGTGATTAGGGTGCAGCCGCAGAATCTATATAGCTTGAGGGCGAGCCTGGGAGAGTAGTCGAGGAGCTGGTAAGCCTGTTGTGCGACGCGGTAGGACAACCGATGACGTCGTGCTGCGTCTATCAGAAAACGCCGTTGAAAAGATGTCGTGACTTTTTGTTTTCTGCGGCCAGTGAATTGGTAACCATCTCATGGATTCCGGTCATTCATTGACTGGAATGTGTGGGATAAGTGGCACAAAGTCTCGACAGCTTCTACAATAAGCGAAGGAATCGTACCCTACAGAGTTGCTCGCGGCAGAAAGTGGTCGAAGATCGTCCACTGGCGAGGATTAAGGAAACGCATGAAGTTGAGTAGGATTGGCCGGGTATCAATGGCCTTGGTAGCGTCCGTAGCGATGGGTCTGGGCATGACGGCGTGCGGTGGCGGCACGATCGGGTTCATGTGGGTTCTAGGAACGCAGTACAACCAGATTGCCGGCTTTAAGATTGATGACTTCTCGGGCAATCTGACGCAGATCCCGCACTCGCCGTTCAGTACGGGCGGGGCAGATCCGGTTTCGATTGTGGTGAAGCCAGGTGGTCGATTCATCTATGTCGTTAATAAGGGTGGGTCGAATAATACCGGCGTCAATCCCGCCTGCGGAACATCAGGAAGCATCAGCGAGTTCAGCGTTGGCGGCCAAGGTGTCTTGACCTTCCAGCAGTGCTTCCAGAGCCAGGGAACGAATCCGGTATGGGCGGCCCATGATAGTACGGGGAACTTCCTGTATGTGCTCGACCAACAGGCCCCCCCTGTGAGCGCGACTACGGCGGATCCCAATCCTGCTCTTCCTCCCAATGGAGATATCACGGTGTTTTCGGTCGACCCGAATACGGGACGGCTGACGCTGGTACTGAACCAGCAGATCAAAGACCCGAATACGGGGTTGCAGCTGACTTACTTCCCGGTTGGAAATCAGCCTACGATGTTGGCGCTCTCCGGCGGATGCGTCTTTACGCTGAACTCTGCCGACCAGACGGTATTTCCCTACGCTGCAGGCAACGGTGGTCAGTTGACACAGACAACGAACTCGCTGATTACGACCGGAGCGACACGGGCGACGTCGATTATTGCTGGCGGAAGCGGAATCTATATAACAGATGCCGGGGCGCCAAACACCCCGGGACAGATTCTTCCGTTCACGGTCGGAACGACGTCCTGCTCGTTGAATACGATCACGGGCGGCGCTACGGCGAACATCTCTCCAGCGTCTAACCCAGTGTACGCATTGGTTGGCGGGACGGGCGGAAGCGCTTCGAACACTCACTTGTATGTGGCGAACCAGTCCACGACAAACACGACGAATCCGAACAGTACCATTTCGGCGTTCAACATTCAGGCGAACGGTCAGTTGCAGCCGCTACCCGATGCTGGGAACAACCCGTATCCTGTTGGAGCGGGACCTGTCTGCATGGTGGAGGACCCGTCGAACCAGTACATCTATACCTCGAACGGCGATGGTACGGTGACCGGCAAGGTTATCTCTACTATCGGCCAGCTCTCTAACTTGAAGCGAGTGACGACCTTTACAGCGACAGGGCAGGCGACATGCCTTGCGGTAAGCGGCAACGTAGACTAGCTGGCAGCAAGGCAGCTGGAGAAACCAGGACAGGATGTTGTAAGACATTCTGAGTATCGCGACAGCAGCAGTGGGCGGAAACGATTTGCCCCGGAGTTAGGCAAGCATGAAGTGGAATAAGATGGGCCGCGGATCATTGGCCTCGATTTTGTCTCTGGCGTTGGTAAGCGTAACGGCGTGCAGCCGCGACTATGTACTGGCGTATTTGTATGTGACTACGGCTAAGCCGCTAACCAGTACCTCTCCGAATGGCGGCATCAGTGCGTATGCGGTGGACTACCAGATTGGCTCGCTTACGCCTCTGGCAGATTCACCGATACCTGCGGGCCGGAATCCGGTAACGCTGGTGGCCTCTCCGGATTCTTTGTCGCTGTACGTTGTGAACCATGATGACTCGACCATCGGCCAGTACAAGATCGGGACCGATGGGAAGATCTACCTGCAGAACACCGTTAGCATCACGGGAAGCAACCCGACTTCGATTGCAATCGACCAGGCCGGCGCCTTTCTTTACGTAACATTCCAATACCAGCTTGGGCCGCAGGGACAGCAGCTTTATTCCTCGGCTTCGCCTGGGCCGGGCGGAATTACTGTATTTCCAATCAATGGAGACGGTAGCCTCGGCACACCAGTGGCCAACACGACGGTGGGAACTACTGCAGCAAATCCGCTGAACTACTTCCCTGTCGGCAACACTCCGGTCGGGATTTACGTAAGTAATATTCCTCCGAGCGGCAATCTTGGTCGATTCGTGTATGTCATCGATCAAGAGACCACAACGACGCCGAAGGCAACTGTGCTCGGATTTGCCCAGAATGCAACGACTGGCGGTCTAACGCCGACTCCAGGCACCACGATTACTACCGACAGCACTGGCAGGACAGTGGCGACCGGATACGGCGCAGGAACAACGCCGAGTGCGATCGTTGTTGACCCTTCCTCACGATGGGTTTATGTCACGGACGAAGCCACGAATCAGTTGTATGGCAATAACATTAACAACGATGGCTCGCTGACACCGATGGTGAACAGCCCGTTCCCGACGGGGATCTTCCCAGTTGGAGTGACCATCGATCCGCGAGGCAAGTTCCTGTATGTCGCGAACTTCTCCTCCGGCACCGTGAGCGCCTATGCGCTTGACGTAAACTCGGGGACACCGACTGGATCTATTGGCTCTAGCTCCACTGCGACGGGTACCGCACCTACGTGTGTGGCGATCGAGCCAGCGCTGGGCATCTATCTCTATACGTCGAATAATCTGGAGGGTGACGTTTCCGCAATGCAGCTTGATCCGCATAATGGCGGGTTGAAGCAAGTGCAGAATACTCCGTTCCCTTCAGGCGCATTGCCAACGTGTGCGGTGGCGGTTGCAAATGGATCGCACCCAACACAGATCATCGTGAACTAAATCGCTCGTTGTTCGAGTTGTAAGAAAGCCCCGCGATTGCGGGGCTTTTTGCTGCCCGATTGCAACCGTATTCGTCTGACTTGATTCGCTCAGGAGAACATCATCGTTCGGGCACTTGGACAGACAAACAGCTGCTAAGGACATTGTCATACCAGATGGAATTCGATAGGCCGTGAAGATACTTCCTAGACGGCGCTGGACAAGGAGGGTTTGGGCTTGCGGGAGAAGCGACTGAGGATGGCTTTGCGACCAGGAGTTTCGACGAAGTGGAAGGCGGCCAGCGAGAGCAGGATGAGTATTCCGTAAGAGAGCCAGGGATCCAGAGCTGCCAGATGAAGCCGTTCGGGGACGTGATAGATGTGCAGAAGCTGGAAGACGTTGAAGTGGAGCAGGTACAGGCAATAACTGCTCTCGCCTATGAGTAAGAGGGGACGCCAGGAGAAGAGCGCCGAGATCGGATGAGGACCGCTGAGGCCGAGAACCAGGGCAGCAAATACGGGAGTCATCAGACCAGCGTGCATGAGAAGGTAAGGGGTGTGAAGGACAAGGGTGTAGAAGAAGAGTCCCACACGCAGTAAGGCTGATCGCAGAAAGGATAAAGCGCTGGCGCGGAGTGAGAGTCAGGGCAAGCTGGAGTTTGCCGAGGGTGACGCCGCTGAGGAAGGTGCAGACATAGGGGAGTGGAGTGTACTTGAGGAAGCGAATGAGTTGGGTGGAGCTGTAACGGTCGACGGGACCAACGATGTGGTCGGGGTTTAGGAATAGGTAGAGTGAATGAGGGATGAGGCCAATCGCCCATAGGGCGAGCAAGAGAAGGACAAGGTGCAGAGGCCGTTTGGGCCAGGGAGCGCGGATGAGCCAGGGGAAGGCGGCGTAGAGGACGACCTCGCTGGAGAGGGTCCAGGCGACGGTGTTCCAGAATGTTGCGACCGACGGGCTCCAGCCTTGCAGGACTAGCGGAGTAAGGATAATTCCCTGCCAGAACTCGAAGTGGGAGCGCGCGTGCCACTCTTCCTGAACCATGCGGAACGAGATGATCAAGACCAGGAGATAGACAGGGTAAAGGCGGGAGAAGCGAGCCAGCCAGAACTCACGCTTGACTAGAGTCCTGGCGCGATCGGCGTAGTTGTAGGTGAGAACGTAGCCGGAGATAAGGAAGAAGACGCCGACGAAGACGTATCCATTATCGATAATGGGATAAAGGAGCCCGAGGTGAGGCGGGGTGAAGTGGAAGAGGATGATGAAGATGGCGAGGAGAGTGCGGATGCCGGTAAGCGCCGGCAGTGGCGGCTTGCGGGCCGAGGCCGCCGAATGCGCAGGTTGCGTAGGCCATCGCTCGATCTGTGGTTCCAGGAGGCTGGTGTTCACTCAGGTTTGTCCTGCTTATTGAATGATATCGGGATCTAACTTTGTTAACGCAATTCCTGGAGATTTGACGCGACGAAATCGAAGTAAGATGACATATTTCGCGCTACGGGGTGCTCGGAACCCTTGAAAGCCTTCAAGGCGATTCAGAAACGGCATCCTTAGACACTAGAAGACATGCGACGACACAGAGTCTGCTCGGCGAAGTGATACTCGGGCTGATGTTTGAGCTACCGAATCGGTGGTCAGCCGGTGACGAGAGATCCGATTTTTTCTCCGCTTACTACGCGGACGATATTGCCGGGCTCGCGCATGCTGAAGACCATCATGGGCATGTTGTTGTCTTTACAGAGTGAGACAGCGGTGGTGTCCATGACGCGGAGATTGAGGCGAAGGATGTCGCTGTAGGTGATCTGGTCGAATTTTGTTGCGGTCGCGTCGACCTTGGGGTCGGCGGTGTAGATGCCGTCGACGGAGGTGGCCTTGAGAAGAATGTCGGCCTTTATTTCCATGGCGCGGAGGCTGGCGGCGGTATCGGTGGAAAAGAACGGGTTACCGGTGCCGGCGGCGAAGATAACAATGCGGTTCTTCTCGAGGTGGCGCATGGCGCGGCGGCGGATGTAGGGCTCGGCCACCTCGTGCATCTCGATGGCGGACATGACGCGGCAGAAGAGTCCGAGCTTCTCGATGGCGTCCTGGAGCGCGATGGCGTTAATTACCGTCGAGAGCATGCCCATGTGGTCGGCGGCGACACGATCCATGTCGATTGCCTGCTGGGCGACGCCACGGAAGAAGTTGCCTCCTCCGACGACGATACCGATCTCGCAGCCGAGGGCGTGAACGGCGGCGATCTCGGCGGCGATTTTGTGGATGAAGACGGCGTCGATGCCGAAGCCCTTACCAGCGGCCAAGGCTTCGCCTGAGATCTTGAGAAGGACTCTTTTGTACATGTCAGAACTAAGTATCGCATGGTGTGGCGGCGAGATTGTCAGCAGTTGCTTGTGAAATTGGTCAAGGAGTTGCGAATGATCGCATCTGCAACTTTGGGGTGAGAGGCAGATTTTGCGCACAACTTTGCAGCTTAAGGTGGGTATTGAAGGATGCGGGCACGACAGAATGTAGCCCAAGGAGAGAGAAGTAATGTTTATGAAGGCACGTTTGATGGTTTTGACAGCTGTTTTTTTTGCGGCGGCAGCGCCGGTGGCGATGCAAGCTGAAGTTCCGGGACCACACCCTGCTTATCTGCACGCGTTGAGCGACCTACGTGCGGCTCGGCACTATCTGAACGATGGATGGGCGTGGGCGCCGGTGAAGCACGACGACGATGTGGCGATTCACGAGATCGATGCCGCTATCAACGAGATCAAACAGGCTTCGATTGACGATGGTAAGGGACTCAATGACCCCTTCCACATGGATGCGCACCTGAGCGCGCATGACCGGTTTCGGAAGGCGAATGAACTGCTGCTCGCAGCGCACAACGACCTGGCGCGTGCCGAAGATGTACCGCAGGCGCGTGGGTTGCGCGACCGGGCAAGCCTGCACATCGACCGGGCGCATCAGGTTGTCGATAAAGCGCAGCAGACGGCTCACTGGGAGTAGAAGAGTTGGAAGGTTCGGACGAGGGCGCGGCTTCGGCCGCGCCTCTTTGTCGGCTGACGACGTTTGATCTACAGACTCATCCCTTTGATCACTCACGTAAATAGGCAAAGTTTAAACAACTGCAGGGGAAGTCACTTACTCGGCTCAGCAGGTCGAGTAGCCGTCGAAAGGCCAAACGTCTTTCGCTCAAGCTGGTCGAGAAAATTACGCACTCATGGCTCTCCCTTTCTTTGAGGCAAGTGGTAGAGGACGGAAATGTCGGGGAAGCTCTGCGGGGTTGCAGGTTGTGCTGAGCATAGCTAAATTAGGTGCGAGAGTTGAAGCTGTATATGAAAGGGCGTACGCGTGGAATCTGCCTCTGCATTCATCGACGAGAAGATCAAAGAACTTGGAGACTGGCGCGGGAAGACGCTCGCTCATGTCCGTAAGCTTATCCACGATGCGGACCCCGACATCGAGGAGGAGCGGAAATGGGCGAAGGCAAACTCCGCTGGAACCCCTGTCTGGTCTCATGACGGCATCGTCTGTACCGGGGAGTCGTACAAGGAGGTCGTGAAGTTCACCTTCGCACGCGGAGCCTCCATCAAAGACCCGAAGAAGCTCTTCAACTCCAGCCTTGAAGGAAATGTACGGCGTGCGATCGACCTCCGCGAAGGGGAGAAGATCAACGAGGCGGCATTCAAGCAACTCATCCGTGATGCGGTGGCGGCCAACTCCGCGGTGCTCGCGCAACGGGCAGCCAAGAAGAAGTAAGCCGGCTCCTGCAGGTGTGATGTACGAACGGATTTTCACAATAGAAGGGCCGCAAGCCTGATTTTCGGCAGAGTGAAATTTGGTTTTTTGCGTAAATCCATTCAGATGATTTGGTTTTTTCGGGTATGCTCGTGCTGACTTATGCAGTTATTCGTGCTGTGTGATTGAGTTTTGCCGAGTACACTGCTTGATGCGTAAACTTACATTTTCATTCCCCCCAAATTTGCCAGGAGGAAGAGTATGCTCCGATCCCGTTGGTTGTTCGAATACTTTAAGTTGCCGACGTGCGCCGTTTTTGTGTTCGCCGGTTTGGGTACTGCCGCTGCGCAGAACCCGGATGCGCTATCCCCTTTTTTTGAGGGCAAACAGGTAGTGGTGAAGATGGACATGCCGGGGACGCAGAAGGGCGTGGACATTTATCCGGGCCGACCGCAACCGTTGGATGTGAAGAGCTACTCGGAGCGATTGAAGGACTTTGGTATCTCCGTGCAGAAGGGCGATTCGGTGATGGTCACGAAGGTTAAGGTGAACAAAGACAATATCGAGTTTCAGCTTGGTGGCGGAGGGTTTGGGACTGCGAGGGACAACACGGATACGGCGGTGCACTTTACACCAGCGAATAAGAGCGACAGAGAAAAGGAGCTGGAGAATCAAGTGCGCGACGAGACGGATCCGGATCGGCGAAGGTCGCTGCAGCGCGAGCTGGACTATGTGAGATCGGAGCGGGAGAGGCGCGACCGAATCGATCGTGCGAGGGCTGAGGACGATGCTGCGAGGAGAGAGCAGCAGGTCGGTATTGGCCGCCAGCAGGGTGGTTCGAGGTTCAACATTCGTTTGGATGCCAAGAATATGGGTGACTCGCTGACGCCGCAGGTCGTTGAAGATGCGCTGGCGCAGTATGTCGAGTTTCCGGGTGACAGCCATCAGCCTGTAACTGCTCCGCCGAGCGCGCCGTCGACGCTGGTGGCTCGGCCTGCAGATCAGCCTGCTGATTCGGCGCAGGGACTGAAGAAGGGGATGAGCAGAGAGCAGGTGGAGGTCATGTATGGGAAGGCGGTCGAATCGCATGACCATGCGGTGAATGGAATGACAGTCACATCGTGCGTGTTTCGAGGTAGAGATGCGAGTGTGCAGGCCGATTTTGTGAATGGCGTGCTGGTGCAGTATCAGCTTTCTTCATACTGAGGTGGAAGGCGCTTCGTCGAACGATGTTGAATTCGCGGCTTGTGTTCCGCAAAACTAGGAAGCGAGTTTTCAAGCACAAGATCAAAGGGTCCGTTTATCACAGACCGCTTCGTTGTTTGCTGGTTCAGCGAGAGCAGGATTAGTGAGGTCGACCAGCGTTTGTTGCAGCGGGTACCTCGATCAGCTTGCCGGATTTTACGTCGTAGATGTAGCCGTAGATGGGGATGGACTTCGGCACGAGTGGGCTGGTGCGGATGCGGGTTACGTCGGCGAGGACGGATTCGGCTTGATCCTTGATGGTGAGGAATTCGACGAACTCGGCTGCCGTTGAGCCTGGGCCTTTGCCTACGTCTTTGAAACCTTCGGCGGTAAGGGCTGCGGTTTCGAGGCTGTTGGCGAGTAGACCGCGAATGACGTCGTTGGTGAAGAACTGCATGCCGCAGTCGGTGTGGTGGATGACGAAGAACTCTTTGGTACCAAGGAGCTTGTAACTGATGACGAGAGAGCGGATGGCGTCGTCGCTGGCGCGGCCGCCGGCGTTGCGGATGACGTGTGCATCACCTTCTGCGAGGCCTGCGTATTTTGCTGGGTCGAGGCGGGCGTCCATGCAGGTGAGGATGGCGAAGCCGCGAGCGGGCGGGAGGGCGAGATTGGCCTTTGCGCCAAAGTTACTGGCGTAGTTTTCGTTGGCGGAGAGAACTTCGGTGAGGATTTTACTCATGGTTGTAGTGCTCCTTTGCGTGCGAAGTGCTTGATTATTACCTGATGGTGGCTTGAAGTTATTCGGCATGAGGGTCGACGACGTGGATGGGGAGGTCGTAGTGGTTTGAGGTAAGCTCCCAGCGTCGGTTCTCCTCTTTGCGGAGAGTGGCCTGGTCGGAGAAGAGCTGTCGGAGGACCTCCCCCTCGTGGGTAGAGGAGGACTGATCTTTGTACGTGATGACGATGCGGTAGTCCCAGCGGCTGTCCTCGGAGGTGTGAAGGCCCGGGCCGTAGACGGTGTAGCCGGTGATGTAGCCGAGCTGCTGCTCGCGGTCGAGAGCCGCGATTTGGTACTTGCGGAAGAGCGCCCACCATTCATCCTGATGACCGTACTGGACACGGTAGACCCACTCCACGAGGTAGGGCTTCGGTGAAGCTGAAGAGGATTGAGCCTGCGTAACGGTGATGAAGATTGAGGCCAGGAAGAGGACGATAAAACCGAGGTGAAATCTTTTCATTGTGGTGCACTCCGTTGGTCGTTCGTCGTTGGCTTAAGCGGGAGGTAATCTCCGACAGCGGTCGGGATAATGACAGCGCCTGGACCTTCGCATAACTGACGATGAATGAGGGGAGTTGCAGTGATGGCCTATGCGTCGTCAGCTAGAGGCGGCTGGACGGACAACAATAACGGGCTGCAGCGACAGAGTGCATGGTTGGAGAGTAGTGGAGCGAGGATCAGGCGTCAAGCGTTGGCGGTGCGAGATGGGTTGATTCGTCATGCGTCCCAGGATGGGACGGTGCCGACCATGTTCCACATCATCTGATCGATGGCGGTGTCGATTTCGTTGGAGGGCTGGGTGCGCGTGTTCGCGAGAGCCGCCCAGCAAAAGCCGGTGGGGGTGCGAACCATGACGGTGGTGGTTCCGGGAAGGCTGCCGCTGTGCCACCAGTTCCCTGCACCGTTGTCGCGGACCATCCATCCGCGGGCATAGCGTGCGTCACCGGGCGGATAGGCTGGGGCGGGAGTGGTCATAAGCTTGATGGTCGCGGGCTTGAGGAGAGCGGGGATGTTGGGGGCGCCAGCGACGTGGTTGAGGAACTGGACGAGTTCGGTTGAAGAGGCGATCCATCCGCCGTGCGAGTCCATGCGGGTGACGTTGAGCTTGTATGGGTCTTCGGAGTATTGGCCGTAGTAGACGACCTCGTTGGGCGCGCGCTGGCTCTCCTTGTTGGCAGCGATCTGCATGGTGGAGATGCCGCAGGGAGCGAGGATGTTGGCTTTGACGTAGGCGTCGTAGGGCTGGCCGGTGAGCTGTTCGATGATGCGACCGAGGATGCAGTAGCCGAAGTTGGAGTAGGCCCAGTGGGTGCCGGGCTGGTTGGTGAGGGGCTGGTTCGCGATTGTCTCGGTGATGAGCTTGGTGTGGTCCCAGCCGTCGTTGTGCATCATGGGGTCGTTGGCGTCGTTGGGCCAGCCGCCGCAGGTGTGGGTGAGGAGCTGGTCGACGGTGATGTCGGCAACCCATTGCTTGTAGGGCGGCTTGCCGTACTTGATGCCGAGAATGGCGGAGGGGCCGAAGACCTTGTCGGTGAGATTGAGCTTGCCCTGTTCGAAGAGGGTGAAGATGGTGACGGAGGTGATCGGTTTAGAGAGAGATGCGACGCGGAAGAGGCTGTCCTGCTGGACTTGCGTGAGATGCTGACGGTCGCCCATGCCGACGGATTCATCGTAGGCGAACTGGCCGTTGCGGGAGATGGCGATGGAGGTGGCGGGGACGGAGAACTGCTGACGGAAGGCTCCAGCGATGCGTCCCATCTCGCCACGCTGCTGACCGTTGGAGCCTCCAAACTGTGCCTGGGCGAAGGCTTTGGGAAACGGCGCGGCTGCAGCTGCGGCGGTGACGGCTAGATTTTGGAGGAGGGTTCTGCGGGTGAGGGTTGGGCGGAAGGGACTTCGTGTTGATGGGTTCGGCATTGCCGCAAGTGTCCTTTCGATAAACCATTCTGCAGTAGTCTTTGTGATTTGACGAGGATTTTATCCTGCTTTGTCTTCGGCGTTTTAAAAGATGAAAGAGCTTCGGAATTGCTGTAGATTTTGCTATGCGTAAGGTTGCTTTGGAGGATGTAGTGAAGAGATATGGGTTGAGAGTCTTCGTGTTTTGTTTTGCTTTGGTGATCTTCGCCAGTAGCTTTGCGTTCGCGCAGCAACCGCCAGCGCAACAACAGCCGGCCAATGCCGCGGGTAACTGGACTTTATATTGCAAGGATCCGAATGGATCAACCTCGTCCAAGTTTCTTGAGCTTCAGCAGAAAGGTAATGTGATCTCGGGACACTTCAAAGGACCGAATCAGTCGGGTGGAGTAGAGGGCACAATCGATAACCAGCATCTTGTGGTGCATACGAAGACGCGTGATGTTCTTACGTTTCGCGGACGAGTCGATGGGCCGCGTGTGGATGGCGTGGTTCAGGGAAATACGTTCAATGGGACGTTCCACGATCGAGGAGGGACGGGTTCATTTCAGGGGGTTCGATCGAATTAGGGCCGATGCATGAATCCGGCTCCGATGAACTTTTCGACTGCTCCCAAGGGTTCGCGAAGTTCATTACTGCTTGCTCGATCGTTCTCACTCGCTACGACTGTGCTAAATTTCTAGACCTACACACAAGGGGCTCCGGGGTAACGACCTGAAGTTTTGTCAGGAGGTCCCATGAAACGACGCACCTTTCTGCTTGCAGTTCTCTTCCTTCTCATTCCCTCAGCGACGTGGAGCCAGCAGCTCGGCAAAAGAATCACAGACAAAGACGTTATCGATATGGTCGGTCTCGGCCTCTCCGACGACGTCATTATCGCTAAAATCCGCGCTGCTGCAGCCGGAGGAACGTTACAGTTCGACACCGGTATCGACAGCCTCAAGGAACTCAAGGCCGCTAAGGTCTCCGACGATGTCATCAAGGTGATGATTAATCCCACACCTCCCGCTGCCGCGGTTGTCGTCGCCGCCACACCGATCTCAAACGATCCCAGCCTCCCACCACCGGAGGTCGGCGTCTACTGGAAGAACGTCAACGCGTTCGTCCTCATTGAGGGACAGGCGATCAGCCAGGCCAAGGTCGGAGGCAAGGCAGGCAGCATGTTCACCTACGGCATGCGTAACGAACATTGGGATGCCTATCTGAACGGACCGCAATCGAAGAACATAATCAACGACCGTCAGCCGGTCTTCTACTTCTACGTTCCTGATGGTGCCAGCGCATCCGACTTCGCCTTGATCATCCTCGAGAAGAAAGGTGATCGCAGGGAGTTCCAGATAGGAAGCTTTGGCGGTATCACTGGCGGCAAATCGGGCGTCAAGCGGGACAAGGAGATCGCCTTCACCGCTGAGCATGCAGGAATCAGGACCTACAAGGTGAAGCTCGATGCAGCGATCAAGCCAGGAGAGTACGCCTTCTTTATGGGCACAGGCCAACAGGCAACCATGGCCGGCGGCTCGTCAGGGGGAGCCCGATCGGGAGGCGCCGCTGCGGGAAGGGTCTACGATTTCAGGATTCCAGATTGAATCGGGATCTGTAGCGCAGTTGCGGGGCCTTCTATTTAGCTCGACTGTGAGGTGTGGGGATACGCGTCGGCTCGAATCACTCGCCTATTGCGTTTGCGCCTAGGCTCCCTCAGCGATTCGGAAGTCCCTTTCTACGCCCGTGCCAAGCGCATCCAGCGCTTTCTTGTAATCTGCGCTCTGATACGCAGCCAAAGCAATCTCGTAGCTGTCGAATTCCACCACGACTGTCATTTGTTTCAAGCCAGCTTCAAGAGCCGTAACGGCGCTTGACGGCGCCACTAGAATACGTGCACCAAACTGCCCAAGCGCCGCTCTAGCCAACGCGCCATAGTTCTTCATGGTCTCCTCGTCAGCGACCGTCCGGTACGCAACCACCCAATAACCCTTTTTCATCTCGCCTCTCTCGAACCTGTTGAAATTTGGATGCAACGCACGATAGCACGACTCATTTCTAACTGAGAAAGCGAGATTCAGACTGCCTCCGCTTGACACCAAATTTTCCAGCGGGTAGGCTGCCAGAACCGTCCCAGGTAGCAGTACGCGGGAACTGAGCACGTAGGCCCCTCTCTGAATTCGCAGCCATGCGGAAACATCAGAGAACTCCTTGGGTATGTCGAGATTCAAGACCTCAGGCGCTTCCCCATTGATGTCGCTACCCTTCGCCGATTCGGCGACTTTGTAGGATTGTCCCGGGCCTGCCTTCGATTTACAGCAGTCGACGATCGTTCTTCCTGCAAGGAGACGGAGTAGACGTCATGCCTGACCATGCACAGCTCGTTAAGGTGAAGGAAGACGCCGAGAAAGGCCTGCGCGCGATTCCTGGCGTCCACGCCGTCGGGATCGGCAAGAAGTCGGTGAATGGTGCATTCACGGACGAGTTGGCTATTGCGGTGTTCGTTACCAAGAAGAAGCCACTGAGCGAGTTGGCTCCGCACGAGGTTGTTCCTTCGCAGATCAATGGGATTAAAGACCGATGTTATAGAACGAGCAAAACCGCGTTTGATGATGGCTGCGAATCCGGCCAACCTTCAGTTTGTCGTGAGCGCCAACCAGCTTAGCATTACCTTTTCTGGAAAGAACCCGCCTGGGGCCGGCATTGTGATTGTGCTGGACTACTCGGTGACGAGCGGCACCTCCGCGCCTGTCCCATATGTGGCCTTCAAACGAACAGTTGCCAGGGACAATCAAAGTACCATTGCGGCTGCTCTTGCCACCGACAGTTACGAATGGAGCGATCTGGTATTTCAGCGACCGCTTCAGGGGCGCAAGTCACGCTTATGCCTGCAGCCGGCATAACCTGCACCATCACTCATTGCGACATCACTGCCATCGACGATAAGAAATACTTCGACGATCACATTCGCGGCGGAATTCAGATTCAGCCTGGCAGCGCTCACGCAGGATTCGGAACGATCGGCTTTTTGGCAACGACGCCGACACGGTTTCAGATCCACAAGGTACCGTCGTCGCTATCACCTGTCAGCACGTGGTCGCCGAGTCCCACGACCTGACCACAAACCTGGTAGCGACGGTGAACACAAATCAGATCACTTTCAGCACCAACAGTGCTGCGGCAATTCCCCTGAACTGCATAGTGAAAGTTGAGTTCGATACGCAGTCGGGAAGTCTTACGATCATCCAGGATGCTTTCTACTCAACCGTTGCGGGTGACATGCCTATCGGAATTGCGACCGGCGTGGCGGCCGCAATAACGGCTGCAGGAATATTACGGGCGTCAGTGCGACCTCTAGCGGCGCTGTGGTGGCCGCTGTTTTGCCTGCAGGAATGACCATGAGTTGCAATACGTACGGACCGCTCAGGGTTGACCCTGACTCTGCTCTGACAGCAAGGGTAGCGGGGTCAGCGCTCACCCTGACCGGTAGCGTCGACGGTGATAACTATGGCATCTATACGTCTGCGAGTGCGGGAGGTGGGCACCCTACCTGCGGCGTGTTTGTTCACCCCGCAAAGGGGGACACGCTGAGCTCCGTCGCGACTGCGATTGCCAAGGCGTTCAATGACCTTACCGGTGTGCTGGCCCCGATTACCGTATCGTCAACTGCCAATACCGTGAACTTCACTCAGACGCAGACGGTGTCGTGCATTGTCAAGAACGACTCGCAGGTAGGGCAGCCGGATAATAGCTTTGGCTCGAAATGTTCTCACTGCTGCAGTCATCGGATAGGGCGGGTGATCGATTCCCGAACCGACCTCGACGTTGCCGTGGTTCAATTGGACGCCGGACAAAAGTGGGTTCCGGAAGTCCAGGATCTCGGTTTGGTTACGGGAGTCCGTCCTCTTACTCCGGCTGACATCTCTTTGAACGTAATCAAACGGGGCCGCACACTTCCCGTATCGACTACAGGGAGGGTCGATTTTCTTAATGTGAGCGGTGATATTGAAAGCACCACCTTCGATCGCCACTATACGAATGCAATTCAGATTGCCTCGCTGGCGCCCAATAATGGGCCGTTTGTTTTACCCGGAGACTCCGGAGCGGCGGTTTTAGATAGCGCACATGCAATTGTAGGAATTGTGTTCGCTGGAGTAGATCTGGACGCATACGCCACTCCGATTGATGCGATCAACGACGCCTTCGCATACCTTCAATTGAACGCAGCGCCAGCTCCTGAGGCAGGACATGCTCCTGGCGACGTTCGTACAGTTCCGAGTTCAGCTACGGCAATGGTTGCTGATGAGCAGCGGCGCGCTGCTTCTCCTCAGCCGTTTATTGAAAAGCGGCTGGTGCAGGCGGAGAAAGAGATCTCCGCCACTGCGGAGGGAGCGCAGTATGCGGAGCTGGTTAAGACGCACTTTGCAGAGACGCAGCGATTGGTGAATTCCAATCGTCGCGTGGCAACCGCATGGCATCGCAATGGTGGCCCGGAGATCGTGAATGCATTGTTGCGCATGTTGCAACGACACGATGAGCCGATGCCAGAGAGCATCGACGGTAGACCATTCACTGATTGTCTCGAGCGGATGAGGCAGGTGTTCGCGCGTTACGCGAGTCCAGCGTTGGCCGCCGATCTTCCGCGGTTTGCAGAGTGTCTGAAGAGTTTCGCTGGCCTCACTTATCCGCAGATGTTAGCCACGTTACGACTTAGGAATGGAGAATAGGCATGGCAGGAAAAGCTGGAACGCTGGAGGTGCTCGCGCAGCAGGTCGGCTTAGCCCTGCAGCCGCTGGAGAACCAGCTTACGGCCGAAAATATTATCCCTTTTCTTTCGCAGCTCGGCTTGCAGTTTCCTCCTGCCCTTACCGGATCAGGCGGCTTCATGACAGCAGTCGGTGCAGGGGCTACCGCAGCGGGTGGGCTTCCGCCATTGTTGACGCAACTAGCGACCGACATCGAAGGCGACAATGAGTCGGGCATTCTGCAGGACGGGCTGCAGCTGATTCAGCAAGTGGGAAAGACAATTTCCGCGCTGGAGCAGATTGGCACTGAAATGAACAGCCTCGCGAGCAGCCTACCGGGCATGAATCCCGCTGAGGTTGGAACCTTTGCCACGAATCTTGCAAAGAACCTCCTGAGCTATCTCCTGATCTCTTATCTGCGAACGGTGTCGGCTGGAGCTGTTGGGGTTTTCAACTCTCTGGGCGTGTTGGATTATCTGCCCAATCCCGGCATCGCGGGCGATGCCACGCATCCTGCGTTCGTTGCTGAACATTTACAGCTCGGCAACCTGGGTAAACTCTTTACCTCACCGGCAGATTTGCTGAACACGCTCTATGGATGGGGTAGTCCGACCTTTGATGGTCAGCAGCTTCTGCCACGGTTGAGTGCAACTCTCAACCTTCTCGGATTTGTATCGGAGATCATCGGGACCGGGCCGACTGCCGTCCTTAGCTGTTCGCTTTTCACGGTTCAAGCAAATCCAGCGACGAATCCGCCAGGGTTGTTAGCGACTGTGCAGTATCCAATCTCTTCCGGTCTCGACCTTACGTTGCCATTGAGCGAGATCTGGTCGGTGCGCGTGCAGGCGCAAGCGGCGATCGATGCTGGATTGGCGGCGACGATCACTCCTCCCGCGAACGTTTCGCTGCTGCCTCCTTCAGGCACGTTGAATGGCTTACTGCAGATGGATCTGGTCGCCAAAGGTGCGGATACATCGCATCCAATCATTGTCATCGGGCAAACGGGTGGGAGCAGAATACAAACCGATTCGTTCTCCGTGGGCGCGGGGCTCACCATCAATTGGAACTCCAGCGTTGGACAAGCCATCGCTGAACCTCAGGTACAGGCGGCGATCACTGGAGGAAAAGTTGTCATCGATACGTCGGATTCCGATGGCTTTATCGCGACAGTGCTTTCGGGTGTTAACGTCGAGGCTGCGTTTGACATCGCAGCAACATGGGGGCCTGATGTCGGCCTTCACATCACGGGAGGCGCGCAACTCGAGATTGACCTTCCGCTGCATGTGAGCCTTGGTCCTGTGACTGTGCAGACGCTTTACCTGATTGCCGGAGTCAGTGATGCCGGCATCCCTCTCGAAATATCTGTGGCGTTGGGTTTGATTCTGGGGCCGATACAGGCCTCTGTTGATCGTATCGGCGTGACCGGTCTGCTTTCATTTCCTGATCATGGCGGCAATCTCGGCGCTGCCAATCTCGCTATAAGCTTCAAGCCGCCGAACGGCCTTGGTCTGGAGATCGACGCCGGAGTAGCGGCCGGTGGAGGTTACATATCGCTGGACCCGGCCAAGGGAGAGTATGCAGGGGTACTCGACGTCTCGATTCTCGACATGGTTCAGGTGAAGGTGATCGGGGTTATCGACACGATCATGCCTGACGGATCGACGGGCTTCGCGTTCCTGCTCATCATCACCTTCGATTTTCCGCCGATCCAACTCGGGTTCGGCTTTACGTTGAACGGAGTCGGCGGCCTGGGCGGTGTGAACCGCACAATGTCGATCGATGCGTTGCACGCAGGTTTCCGCGCGCATACGCTCGATACGATTCTGTTCCCGCCTGACCCGGTAGCCAATGCACCGCAGATCATCAGCAATATTCGATCGTTCTTTCCGGTTGCTCCCGGCCGCTATGTCTTCGGTCCGATGTTCGAGCTTGGGTGGGGAACACCGACGCTTATCACGCTGGCTATCGGGATAATTCTAGAAGTTCCAGATCCGATACGCATTGCGATTCTTGGTCTGATCGACGCCGGTCTTCCCACGAAAGATGCACCTCTCATCGAACTCCACATCGATGTACTCGGCACTCTTGACTTCGGCACCAAAACATTCGAGCTAGACGGTTCGTTATATGACTCACGCGTCCTCATCTTCTCTCTTGCAGGCGATCTTTTCTTCCGTCTTTGCTGGGGAGACAACCCAATCTTTATCTTCTCTCTCGGCGGTTTCAACCCGCACTTCAATACCGCGGGACTCGACATACCTAAACTAGTCAGGATGTCGGTCAGCATCGGCGATGGAGATAACCCACGCATCAGCGCCAACAGCTACTTCGCTATCACTTCGAACTCTCTCCAGTTCGGCGCTAACGTCGAAGCCTATGCTTCGGCAGGCGGCTTCGCGATTCACGGCTATCTCGGCTACGACGTTCTCATCATCTACTCTCCTTTCTCCTTCGAGTTCGACTTCTCTGCGGGCTTCGATGTCTCCTACGATGGGCACTCTCTCTTAGGCCTGAACGTCGATGGACTTTTTTCTGGTCCGCGTCCGTGGCATCTCCACGGCGACGCCAGCATCGACATCCTCTTCTTCAGCGTCAGCGCATCGGTCGACCTTTCGTGGGGCGACTCCACACCAGTCACACTGCCGTCGAAACCTGTCCTCCCAGACCTCCTCGCCGCCTTCGACGCTCCGAGCAATTGGAGCGCGATACTCCCGGACAACACCGTGCAGGCCGTCTCGCTCTCGACGCCAAAGCCCGACGACACCACGCTCCGCGTCCATCCTCTGGGCATCCTAAGTGTCAAAGAAAATGTTGTTCCTCTCGACATCGCTATTACAAAATACGGCAACGCGACTCCGTCGGACGGCACCTTCTTCTCCATCAGCGGCGTTCAAATCAACGCTCAAGTAGACCCACCCACTCCATACACACCATATAAGGACTACTTCGCCACCGGTCAGTTCCAGACACTCAGCGACGCCGATAAGCTCAGCCTCCCCAGCTTCGAGTACTATGACGCGGGCATAAAGATTGGCTCCTCACCAATTCTCACCGGCGCAGATTCGGCCCGCACGGTCGTCTATGAAGAGATACAGATCGATCCAACCACCTTCTCCACATTCAAACGCTTTTATTCTATGAGCGCTAACGTCCATGCATCTCTTGTGCAGCAGGGATCCGGTTACATGTCCGCCGTGAAACATACGGGCTTCGCGAAGTACAGGCAAGCCTCGGCGCCAACACCAATTACCACTGCCGATCCTGTATTCGTCATCACGGGTGTGGATGATATGGTGATTCGCGCCGACATAGCGAATGCGTCTGGCACTTCCTATTTTGCCGCACGTGCGACGCTGGCAACTCACCTGACTCTTCACCCTGAAGACTCCGGCAACCTGCAGATCGTTCCACTTCATGAGGTGGCCGTATGAGCAATACTGCCCTCGCCCGCTACCACTTCCTGGCATGGACGCGACGCGGTGTCGCAACCAGTATCAAACAGCCTGACCAAGGTGAACTGCCGTCTCGCACCAGCCTCAGTGTTCAGCTCGCTATCTCTTCGCTTCAAGGTACAACCACCACTGTCACCAACGCTGATGCAAAGACCGTTGAGATCTTCGGCCCCGGCGATGTGATCGGCATCGACCCGCGCCACATCATCCGTACCGAGCCACGAAACTTCACCACCAACTACGAACCGAACTATCTCTGCGGCATCGAGTTTGACTCGCCCGACCTTCCTTGGCTCTTTACTCCCGCGTCCCCCGTTGGCGATCGTCTTCGCCCCTGGGTTGCTCTCATCGCACTCAAGTCGGACGAGTTCAAACTCATCACGACTCCACCGAATCCGCTGCCCGCCATTCAAATCACCACCCTCGCGCCGCTCAATGAGCTTGCCGACTCATGGAATTGGGCTCACACGCAGATTAGCGGCGACACTCCCATCGTCGATGCCATGTCGTCCGCGCCCGGCACGGTCATCTCACGTCTCCTGTGCCCGCGTCGACTTGATCCCGAGACCGGTTACACAGCCTTCCTCGTTCCCGCATTCGAGATCGGCCGTCAAGCTGGTCTCGGCCAGGATATCTCCGCCGTTACACACTCCGACCCCGCATGGACTATCGCCAAAGGCCCCAACCAAACGGCGGTTCCGCTCACGGTCCCGTACTACTATCAGTTTCAATTTCACACTAGCGACGCTGGTGATTTCGAATCGCTGGTGCGCGCTTTAACACCAACTGTGCTGACAGACGGCGTAGGAAGCCGTCTGATGGACGTGGAGCATGCGGAGGAAGGGATTCCCTCGGCTGGCCCGGCGCTTGGACTTGAGGGTGCTCTGCGCAGCGTCAGCACCACGTCAACCGATTGGAAAGATCCCGACAAGACAGCTTTTCAGACGGCTGTGCAAACTTTCATCAATCAGCCGTCTGCCCTCGTCGATGATCCGGCCAACCCTATTCCTGATGATCCGGTCATCGCACCACCGATCTACGGCCGGTGGCATGCGGCTGTGCAGAGTGTAGATCGCACTGCGCCTGGATGGGTCAACGATCTCAATCTTGACCCACGCAACCGCGCCGCCGGTGGTATGGGCACACAGGTCATCCAAAAAGAACTTACGCAAGTGCTGGCCTCTGCATGGCAACAAGTCGACGGCGTACTTGCTGCAAATCAAAAACTTCGCCAGGCACAACTCGCACGCGCTGCTCTGCAGCAGATCTACACCCAACACTTTCAGATCATGCAGCCCGATACTGCCCTCTTGTTAACTGCGCCACTGCACTCCCGTCTCATGGCAAGTCCCATCACTATCCGCGCCACGATTCGAGCCAGTCGCGTTCCCGAGCGTATGCTTTCCCCCGTCTTCCGTAGAGTCACACGGCCTGTCAGAAGACTTACGCCTGCAATATCTTCGAGCGCCACACCAAGCATCGCTGTAAAGCCATCCATCCTGTCCCGAGTGAACTCCGGCGAGCTGACCATCGTTCCAGCACCCAAGCCGCCCGACGGGATGGTCTCCATCGATCAAATCTCTGACCAGATCGCTTCTACCTCCGACCAGTCTCTCGCGAAGAACTGGAAGCTCTGGCTCATCTTGATCATCATTGCAGCCATCGTGCTAGCCATCATTGCTGGCTTCACTATCGGACTTGCCGCAGCAGTCGCAGTCGCTGCTGCAGGCGCAGTAGCGGCCGTCGCGTTGTGGAGTAAAGCCAAGGCCGCCATTGCGAATGTAACTCTCTCGAACGAGCTCCACGTCTCCGGCTTCACTCCGCAGATAGTCGTCTCGATTCCACAGAACACATCCTTTCAAGTCGTCGCAGCCGGAGTTGCGCCGCCCATTACATCCACGGGCACGGCAGACAGCGCGGCGGCCGCTCAATTCCGCTCTGCCACCTCTGATCTGTTCACCTACGTGCAGGCTCTCCCCATCGATGCTCCACAAGCGCCTGCGCTCGACCTCGTCTCCCTTAAGACCACTCTGATGCTGCGTCTCAATCCGGCTATCACCGTGCCGCAAAGAATCAACTCTCTTATCAATCTCTCTGCTCTGGTTCCATGGAAACCTCTTGATCCGATCGCTCCTATCATGGCTGCTCCATCGTTCACGCAACCCATGTATGCTCCTCTCCGCGACCTTGATCAGCAGTACGTCCTTCCGGGCGTCAACCTCGTTCCTCAAAATTCAGTTGGGCTTGTCATCTCGAATCACGCTTTCATCGAGGCGTACATGGTTGGCCTCAATCACGAGATGGCTCGCCAACTACTCTGGAACGATTACCCCACAGATCAGCGGGGCAGCTACTTCCGCCAGTTCTGGGACGTGAGCTCTTACGTTCCAGAACCCAGCGATCCTACGGATCCTGCCGCGCTCAGTGAACTCCTCAAAGACATTCCACCCATCAACACCTGGCCGCTCACCGTCCCACTGGGAGATCATCCGAACCGTACCGACGTGCCGCTCGACAACGTCGTCCTGCTGGTTCGTGGCGAGATCTTCAAACGTTATCCCAACGCAGTCGTCTTTGCTGCCAAAGCCATCCGCACCGGCGACACACTCGACATTGACGAGTCTGACGACAGCGCCTACAAGTACCACATCTTCCGCGGTGAACTCTCCGACGACATCACCTTCCTGGGCTTCAACCTCAGCAAGGAAGACGCACGCGGCGGAACTACAGACGCGCCGTACGGCTACTTCTTCGTCTTTCAGCAACAGCCGTCGGAGCCTCGCTTCGGTCTTGAACCAACCGAAGCCACCAACCCAACCACGCTTTGGGCAGATCTCGCATGGACGAACTTCGGCCCCGCGCCTGCGGGTGGCGGCATCTATCAGCTTCCTGACCTTGGAGAAAATACTCGTGCCATGATCATCAAGAAGAATCCGTGGCGTCTCGCATCCCAAGTATTCAACTTCGTCGTCTCTAATAATGCTGTTCCGGACATCCTGTCACCAGCTATCTCTCCAGCTCGCACGGCCATCGCCGCCGATGCGAATAATCCCAACGACCCCAATAACAAGTGGGGCGTCAACAGCGCGCAGACTGCATACATTCTGTTGCGCCTTCCCTTTAGAGTTCTTATCCACGCGGACCTCATGTTGCCAACACAATGAATACAACCTTCAAATCGCCGCAGAGCGCAATCACTGACGTCACAGATGTCAGCAACATAGGCCTGCCTCGGGGGCTCGACGCACAGACGCCTTTGCTTATGCTGCCCGTCAACATTGAGACGCGCTTCATGTCCAGCGGCGACACGAATGAACTCTGGGTTCGCATCTACCCTGATCAAATCGCCATCAACTCACACGAGCCCGAACTCACCACACAAGAGATAGCTGACGGCCAAAGCTACTGGAATACCGTGTGGGCTGCAGGCCTCCCATCGCCGACTCTTGACGCTGTTCAAGCTCCATGGCGCGGCCTCGCATCTCTTTATGGCGCACCCCGAGCCGCATGGATCGCTATACAGATGACGCCCACCAACCTGTCATCGCAGCCAACAGCCAGCACACCCGCCGGATCTACACCAACTCCCCCGCCGGTCTTTCCAACGCCGCCTACCCGCGACAGTTCATGGCAGAAGACTGCTTTCGCTGCCGCACTGCCGGACGCTTGGACAGTCGTTCTGGTCTCCGGAGCGACTAACGCCGTCTTCCGTAGCGGTCCAATTACCTCAGATCTTGCTGTGGGTTTTACACCAGGAGCCGGTTCTTTCCCTCCGGGTTCGCCCGTCGACGCAAACCTCCAGTGGCTCGTCGACTTCAATCAGGCCGTTGCCGCCGGTATGGCTTTGAAGATCCCGCTTACCCCCGAGCAACGTAGCACCGGCTTCGATCAAGTCTTTGTTTATGGATTGCGCAGCAAGGGCAACGCGACCGAATTCGCCGATCTCATTGATGCCCATCACTACACTGACGGATTCGCGCTTGTTCCTCAAGGCTCACCCACCAACAACACCACCGATGCGAGCTCCGCGTTCTCCCGCAAAGACCCGACCTTTGACATTAGTTTCGCGGTCGAGCGGCAAGACGCACTCGACGCAGCCTCAAACTCTGACGGCAACATCTTTGCCTCGCTGCTCGGCCTCGATCCCAAGATCCTCTCGCACGTCCAGTACGCAGACGGCATCGATCAGCAGAGCTCAGCAGACTCTGTCAATGCACTATGGCCATCTACCCTGGGCTACTTTCTTTCGCAGATGATGTCCAACGTCTTCAGCGTCGACCAGATCGAAGATGCTCGTCAGTATGTCCTCGCCAACGCAGCTCCTCGCGGGGCAATTCCTGCGTTTCGAACCGGCCAGACTCCCTACGGCGTGCTTCCTGTCACCTCGCTCAAACGATACAAGCCAACTCAAAGTCGCACTGCTGCTCCCTCCATCGAAGCGCCTCTCGTCGACTTCATCCAGCGCCTCTGGCCCATCTGGCTGCAAAGCTCCGCCACGGCGCCACACATGCAAAACAGCGGAGACCCCGATCAACAGCTCACGAGCGTCCTCGGCATGGATGCCAGTTCCATGGCCTTCCGCGGCCGTACTGTTCTGGGAGATGACTTCCTTTGGAACTATCTAAATTTTCTTCGCACTCCATCCAACAGCCAGCAATCGTGGTGGACCTCACACCTAGTTGCGGGACGCCAGGCACTGGACTACTTCGGCTACAACACATGGGATCCACGCCTTATTCATCTCGGCATGGCTCCCACTAACTTTCCCATTCCATTTCCCACCGTACAAACTCCTCCACTGTCTGAGACGGATCCTCTCGCGGATGACGCCGATCTTGGCGGCGGTGTAAAGGTCAATTACATCGAGTGGCTCCGGCAAGCTGTCATCGATGACATCCGAGCCGAAAACTATCCTGGCCCTAAACCCACATCTCTTCTCTATAAGATCCTGCGCCAATCCGTACTTCTCGACTACGTCACGCTCGCGACCAACACAGAGCTTCTAACCGGCCGCGTTGTCGCATCACAGCTTCGCGAAAACGAGATCGCGGGCATCCCTCCTGCGCAGCCAGCGCCTCAGCCTCCTGTCTCCCCATGGGAGATTCTTGCCCGCCCCTCGGAGCCCAACCCCGCGCTCACGTGGGCGCAATATCTGGTCACTGTCGACCCCACGCCTGAGTCACCGTATGCTCGTCTCACCGACCTGCGAAATAGTCTCGACCGGCTCGCAAAGCTCCCAACCGCCGAACTTGATCGCCTCCTCACGGAGTTCCTCGACTCGTGCAGTCATCGCCTCGACGTCTGGGCCTCCGCAGTTGCAAACGCCTTACTAGCTCGCACTCGTCATAATCAAATTAACGACATCCACCTTGGAGCATTCGGCTGGGTCGAGCAAGTTCACGCTTCAGCGGTTGGCGTTCCTATTCACGGCCCCGAACTAGCCAGCGTCCAAACTGCTGATCGACTTCGCTCTCAACGCGTCAATATCACGTCAGCCTTGCCTACACCCGTTCAGCCTATGGCCGACAATGGTGGCTTCATCTTCGCGCCCTCGTTCGAGCAGGCGCGCACGGCGGCGATCCTTCGCAACGGCTACATGACTCACAAAGGTACTGCTGATGAAGGCCTTCTCTCGCTCGACATCTCCTCCGACCGCGTACGCAAAGCTCTCTATCTTCTGGACGGCGTTCGTCAGGGTCAGAACCTCAGCGCACTCCTCGGCTACCTCTTCGAGAACGGCCTTCACGATCTCAGTCTGGACAAGTACACCCAGCCCTTTCGCGATCTCTTCCCCGTCGTCGCCAACCAGCTCACCCCGTCGAGCGATCCCAGCGAATCTGTTGCCGCTTCCAACGTTGTTGACGGTGTTGCCCTGGCCGCCGCTTTTGAGAAAGGAACATTTGCTGCTGGCGGAAACTGGGGCACCGGCCTTCCGCCCGCAGGCTCCGATCAAACTTCAGTCCTCACGCTGCTCAAAACTATCGACGACTACTCCGACGCACTGGGCGACATATCCATTGCCGAAGCAGTCTTCCAGATCGTCCGCGGAAACTACGGTCGCGCTGGCGGCCTGATGGACGCTATCTCCAAAGGTGATCGGCCGCCTGATCCCGATATCCTCACCACTCCGCGTGGAGGACTTGACCTCACTCATCGCGTGAATCTTCTCTTCGCGGGCAACCCCACCTACGCCGCTCCGTGGAGCGCCATTACCAAGCACCCGAGAGCGCTCGCCGAACCCGCACTCGACTCCTGGCTCAGCCAGATCCTTCCAAACCCGACACTAGTCGCCTGCACGGTTAGATATGAACTCGCTGGTGTCACCCACATCTCTACGGTTCACCTCTCCGATCTTGATGTCGGACCGCTCGATTGTCTTTCGATGGCGGACAGCGCCGAAGTCCCGCAACAGTCTGAACTTGAATCACGTATCCTCCAGGTCGCCCTGCCCGCTGGCGCTAGCAACCAACAGATTGACTACACAGCACCCGCCACCAACGTCGCATTCCCCGACTTCTTCTTCCTCGTCGC
>CAVPTN010000010.1:0-168186 GCA_963708755.1 uncultured Acidobacteriaceae bacterium | reverse complement strand
ATGCCCTGCCACGTCTGAATTCTTAACCGCACCCCTGATCTATCTCATCTTTCATCGCGTCAACATACCCGGCTACTGGGCTGCCATTCTGGCTTATGCGCTTCCACACCTGGTTCTCTCAAGCATCACGAACTCTCGCATACAAGGGCAGCATCGCCACTCTTTCTGGAACGAGATCTACGAAACCGTACTCGCGCCGTACATCTTGTTCCCCACGTTGTCTCGCGTTGATCAATCCAAAGTTGGCCGCTTCGAAGTCACCGCAAAGGCGGTGTGATCAGTCGACGCTTCTTCGATGCACGCATCGCCCAGCCATTTCTCGTAATGATCTCGATCAACGTCATCGGTATGCTCTGTGCGATTCCAAGGCTCTTTCAACTTCCCGGAACCGGAAGAACCTGGCCTTTGAATGTGCCCGCCGGGATGTACCACGGCAACCACACTGGCACCATCGTGATGAACCTGATCTGGGCCACATTCAACCTCATCATCCTTATCGTTGCCACCTCGGTTGCGTGGGAGAGCCGACAGCGCAGGCAGACCGTGCGCCTCCCGATGACGGTGCCCGCCGCTGTCCAGTTGGCCAACGGAGCCGTTGTCCATGGCGTCACCGTGGACATGTCCACAGGCGGTGTTAAAAGTTCGCATGGAGCGTCACTGCACCGCCAGTTCAGGCGACTCCATCAAGCTGACTCTTCCGGCTATCGACGGAGACGCCACCTTGCCGGCCACTCTGGTCGGCATCAATGGCAACGTAATTCGTGCTCAATTCGATCCGCTCACCCTGCAGGAAGAGGAGGCACTCGCCACAGTGCTCTACTCCCGTGCCGATACATGGCTAGGCTGGGGTGAAACTCGCGAAGCCGACAGGCCGCTAACCAGCCTGCGCCGCATCCTGCGTCTCGCACTTCATAACTTTGGGCAGGCGATAAAAAGTCTAGCCAAGTGAGACCACTCTGCTGCCCCTGAAGTAAAATTGGTAGCCAGTATTGTTCCGCTTCTACTACTTGTAGTTTTCTTTGGTGTTCGCTCGTCATCAGCTGAAGCCCCCTTCGTGCAGATGGCACAGGCTGCCGACCAAGCCACCAGTCCCACCCCCAGCCCAAACAGACCAGGTCAAACCCGCGCCTGAGCCGCCTCCTCAGAAGGCCGACTACCTTCCACAACGCCGCCTGCAGCACCCCTTCAAGCCCCCATAGCTGGCTCAAAACGGTCTCGCCAACCACCACCCCGGTCCCTTGCGCTTTGGATGATGGATCGCTTTCTCCGACATCGGAGTACGAGAACCTATCACAATGCGGGGCGTAGATGCCTACAACAAGGTCCACTTTTCATTGCCTCAAACGGAAACCGTCAAAACAGCGACCCTGCACCTTCGCTACAGCTTCTCGCCTAGCGTTGATACCTCTCTCAGCCATCTCAAGATAAGCCTCAACGGCAAACTCCTGGCAACGCTTCCCCGTCGCGCCGCCTCCTGAAGAAGTCGCCGCGCGCAGCATGCAGCCAGTCGCCAAAAGCATCGAGAGCGCCAATAATTCATACTCACATCGACCCTCAACCTGCCTGTCGAGATGCTGGCGCATACCAACGAACTCACCTTCGAATTCATCGGCCACTACGCCACGAAGTGTGAAGATCTGTCCCACTCTACACTGTGGGCTCATGTAGACAATAGCTCGACCATCGAACTCACCGGAACGTTGAACCCTCTTCAAAATGACCTGAAGCTCCTGCCCTCACCGTTCTACGACTCTCTCGTCGATCTCCGCCCGACACTTCCCATCGCGTTCCTGAGCCAACCATCACCGAAGGCTCTTCAAGCCGCTGGCATCGTAGCGTCGTGGTTCGGTCTCCTCGCGGATTCACGTCCCATACATTTTTCCGTGTCCGTGGGAGCAATACCCGCCGGCAACGCCATCGTTATTGCCGAGAGCGGCACGAGCCTCCCTGTATCGCTTCAGATGAACACCCCATCCGGGCCGACGATCGCCATGCGAACGAACCCGTCCGATCCATATGCGAAGGTCCTCGTACTCACTGGAGACTCCTCCGACGATCTCCTCACCGCAGCCATGGCACTCACATTGCAGCGCGATCTCTTCGAAGGAGACCAGATCCGCGTTCCTTCCATTCAGTTACCCGCCGCGCGAGAGCCCGACGATGCTCCCCGCTGGTTGAGCACCGAGAAGATCACCCGCTTCGGTGACATTGCTCAAGCCACCAGCTTCGAGGCCGATGGCTCAAATCCGGTTGCCGTTTACATGCGCCTCCACCCGATCTCTACTACGGCGCACGGCAGGATCTCCCACTTCACCTTGGCTATCGCTACGACGGCATCCCGCTCTCGAACGAAAGCTCTCTGCATGTATTCATGAACGACTCCTTCATCGGCTCGACAGTCTTAGCTCAAACAGACAAGGCATCCACAGTCATCTCGGTGCCCATCTCCGACATGCGCCCTTTCTCGAACTCTATGTTGATGCGGTTCATCTTCCTCATGGCCCAAAAAGCAGAGTGCAACGACGTCGCCTCCAACAACAATCAGAAGGGCTCGATCCTCAAAGACTCCTATCTCGACATACAGGGGATTCCCCACTGGGCTGTCCTGCCAAACCTTGAGATCTTCGCCAACGCTGGCTACCCCTTCACACGCAAAGCCGACCTCGCCGACACTGCCGTCGTAATGCCCGACAGGTCCAGCCCTGAAGAGATCGAGATGTTTCTCACCTTGATGGGACACTTCGGCGCACAAACCGGCTACCCGGTGCTGCGCGTTTCTGTCACCAACACTGACGGCATGAAGTCCGACAGCCTCCGAGACTACCTCGTGCTGGGTACGATCGACGATCAACCCGCGATCGGCCGCCTCAATCCCTCGCTACCCGTCGGCGTAGACGGCAGTGGTCTCCACATTCAAGACACTCAAGGCTTCTTCGCACAGTTGCAGCACGCCTGGTGGAAGGTCCGCAGCTCAGACCGTATCCAGTCCGGCCAACTGGAGACCGCAGGCGGTCTTCCCGACGCCCTCATCGAAGGTATTGAATGGCCTAAGGGATCCAATCGCTCTGTCGTCGTCATCGCTCTACGTGACAAAGACGTCATTCCCAACTTCCTGTCCGTCTTCCTCAAAACATCTCAATCTTCCGACGTCTCACAATCTGTGAGCGTCTTGCACGGATCCCGCTTCGTCTCGTACCGGATCGGCAATGACGTCTATCGCGTCGGTTCGCTCTCGTTGTGGGTTAAGCTAAACATGCTCTTCTCGGAGTACCAGTGGTTGATGGTCATCTCCACCCTGGCGTCTTGCTTCATTCTCGCCATCATTCTCCGCTCCACCCTGCGCCGGAAAGCGCGAGTCAGGTTACAGGGGAACTACTAGCCACGCGTAAACGCGCCGCCCCGCAGTTGATGTGATTGAACTGGTAGCTCATGGCTCGCAAAAGCCGAGCCTGGTTCGACAGGGAAATCATGACCCATTCGGTGTACGCGCCTCAACTTATTCCCTTGAAAATCCGGTCGCCTCCCACGTATAACTCACGAACGTACACAATTTTTCAACCAGCCTCTTGTGTAGTTACGACGAGGGTTGGCTATTAAAGGCCTCATGGCACGACGCACGAAACTGCGAGCAGAGCAATTGCGCAAACTTCCTCTCTATCTTTCGACCCTTTCTCTTCTCGGAATAGTAAGCCTCACCACGCTCCCGGCTCTCGCGTCAAAACCAGACAGCGTTCCAGACTGGGTTCGCACGGCCGCTCAGCAAAAGACTCCCGACTACCCGCCCGAAACGAACGCAGTCGTCCTCCTCGAAGACACCACCTACACCGTCGCTCCGGACGGCAACGCCGTGGAGCATTATCGCCGCGTCGTCAAAATTCTCCGCCCTCAAGGCCGGGAAGAAGGCATCGTCGCTGTCCCATTCGATAAGGACACCAAGATCCTCTCTATGCACGTCTGGAGCATCGGCCCTGACGGCCACGAGTACGCCGTCAAGGACAACGAGATGGTCGAAGACGGCTATCCCGGACAGGGCAATTTTTTCATGGACCTCAAGGTACAGAGCCGCTAACGCTCCAGGCCGCGACCCCGGCGGCGTCGTCGCTTACGAGTACGAGCAGCGCAGCCATCCCTATCTAACCGAGAAGACCTGGTTCTTCCAGAGTGATATCCCGCACCTCAATCAAAGCTTCACCCTTGAGCTCCCGCCCGGCTTCACCTACGGCACCGTCTGGGCCCACAGCAAAGCAGTCCAAGCCGCCGACCTCGAACACCAGCGCTGGCGCTGGGAGATGAAAGAGCACCCCGGCCATTGATCTCGACCACGTCCCGCTGAGCCCGGCGGCCTTCTCGCTCGAGGGCCGCATGACCGTGCACTACGCAGGCCCCAGTGTTCCCGCTCCCACCGAAGGCAGCTGGAAGAGCATCGGCGAGTGGTATCAGGCAATCTCGCAAAGACCGCCTCGTCGCCACTCCTGAGATCGCCGCAAAGGCCAAAGAACTTGACCGCCGGCAAGACCGACTTCTACGACAAGACCGAGGCCATCGCCGAGTTCGTCCAGAAGCAGGTTCGCTACTTCGTCATCGAGATGGGCATCGGCGGCTACCAGCCGCACTCCGCCGGAGACATCTTCCACAACCGCTATGGCGACTGCAAGGATAAGGCGACCCTGCTCTCCGCGATGCTCTCCACCGTCGGCATCCACGGCGCTCTGGTGATGGTGGACCATCGACGCGGCGTCATCGATCCCGACGCCCCTTCCATCGTCGGCAACCACATGATCGCCGCCATCGAGATTCCCAAAGGCTACAGCTCGCCGAAGCTGCGCAGCGTCGTCACATCGCAAAGACCGGACGGCGCTATCTCATCTTCGATCCCACCTGGGAGAAGACCGCCTTTGGCCAGCTCGAACACGATCTCCAGGGCGGCTACGGCGTCCTGATGGAAGGCACGACAGCCAGATCATCGAGTTTCCCGTACTCTCTCCCGAGCTCAACACCATCCGCCGCACCGCCAGCTTTCAACTGCATCCGACGGCTCGCTCAAAGGCACGTCACCGAGAAGCGCTTCGGCGACCTCTCCGAAAACCGCCGCAGTCTCTACACCACGGGCGACGCGAAAGAACAGACCCAGTATCTCGACCACGTCCTGGGGCAGGACTTCACCACCTTCACTGTCTCCGACTTCAAGGTGGAGAACGCCGAGTCGCTGAACAAAGATCTCACCACCTCCTACACCGTGACCGCAGACCGCTTCGGCAAGCCCATGGGCCTCTGATGATGATTCGCCCCCGCGTGCTCGGCAGCGAACGACCTCGAAGCCGATCATAAAAAACGCTACGCCGTGCCCATCAATCTCGACGAGACCATGCAGGAGAACGACGACTACGCCATCGAGCTGCCCTCAGGCTATGCAGTCGACGAGATTCCCGATCCGGTCAAGCTCGACCTTGGCTTTGCCTCCTACGAGAGCTCCAGCAGCGTCAAGGACAACATCCTGCACTACACCCGCACCTACACGGTTCGCGAGGTCACGCTGCCTTCCGACCGATACGCACGATGTCCAGAAGCTCGCCGGCGTCATCGCAGCCGACGAACAAAACAACGCAGTCCTGAAGAAAAAATAAAACGACTACAAGCAACATCCTCTGAATCCATCTATCTGCGGCAAATCATTTACGAAGTAAAACACCAAGGACGACCTTCCAATGATTCATACTTCAAGCTGCCGTTCTCTTTGGCTCTCTCTCTTCTCTGCCTTGCTTCTCGTCGTCACGCCCTTCGCCCACGCGCAGTGGACCGTCCCCACCCCCGAAGAACTGTCCATGACCTCGCAACCCGAAGTTCCCGGCGCAGCCGCCGTCTACCTCTTTCGCGAAGAGATCACCGAAGACAATCTGCACATGTTCAGCATCTATGTACGGCTCAAAGTCCTCACCGAACGCGGCAAAGATTACGCCAACGTCGAGCTTAGACTACGAACACAACAGTGACGGCGGCTCCACAGTCATCGAAGACGTTCAGGGCAGAACCATTCATCCCGATGGAACCATCATCCCCTTCACCGGCAAGCCATACGAGAAGCTCGTCGAAAAAACCCAGGGCTAAAGTTCATGGCGAAGGTCTTCACCCTGCCTGACGTCGAGGTTGGCAGCATCATCGAGTATCGCTACAAGTTGCGGCTCGGCGATCACTGGTTCAGAGCACCAACTTGGTACATTCAGTCCGAGCTATACACACGAAAGTCTCACTATCTATGGAAGCCAACCGACGAACAGCTCGATCACCAGTGACGATGCGCGGTCAGCTCACCAACCACATCTTCTGGACCCCAATTCTGCCCGCCGGCACCCAGCTAATCAAGAACCAGCTTCCCGCGCTGCGAATGGGGCACGAGGGCCAATTTGTCCTCGAGGTAATGCTCACGACATACCTCCTGCTCCGCGATGAGGAGTACATGCCGCCCATCTCCAGCTTCACCTACCGCGTCCTCTTCTACTATTCCCCCTATCGCACCGGCGAGAGTTCTGGAAGAATGAGGGCAAACACTGGGCCAAGCTACGCGACAAGTTCATCGGACCCGGCCCGGCGTCACCGCAGCCGTACAGCGATCTCACCACTCCTCCGATACTCAGGACCAGAAGCTGCGCAAGATCTACGCCGCAGTTATGAAGCTCGAAAACACCAGCTTCACCCGGGAACACTCCAGCCAGGAGGAGAAGGCAGAAGGCTTCAAGGAGGTCCGCACCACCGACGACATCTGGACCCGCAAGCGCGGTGACAACGACCAGCTCGCAGAGCTCTTTGTTGCCATGGCCCGCGCCGCCGGCATGAAGGCGTACCTTGCAGCCGTCACCAATCGCGATCATAGCTTGTTTCTCGCTGCCTATCTCAGCCTCTCGCAGCTCGATGACGAAGTCGCCATCGTCAATGTAGACGGCAAAGAGCAGTACTTCGACCCCGGGGCCCGATACTGCCCCTACCAGCATCTGGCATGGAAGCACACTCAGAGCGCTGGCATTCGACAGACAGCATCCGGCGCAGACATAGTTCAGACTCCTGGAGAGGCCTATACCTATTCGCGCACTCAGCGGGTCGCGAATCTCACCATGGACAAGGACGGCGATGTCACCGGAAACATCAAGATGACTTATATGGGTTCTCCCGGCTTAAACTGGCGGCAGCAAGCGCTCACGGGCGATGCCGCCAGTCTTGATCGGGAACTCAGCACCAGCGTCGAGCATCTCCTTCCCAACGGCCTCGAAGTCAAGGTCAGTTCAATCGAGAAGCTTGAAGACTACGATCAACCACTCGTGGTAAAGCTCGACGTGAAAGGTCGGCTCGGTTCCTCGACAGGGAAGCGTCTACTGATCCCGGGCGACATCTTTGAAGCAAATGTGAAGCCGGCTTTTCCGCATGAGAAGCGCGACATACCCGTCTTTTTCAATTACTCCCACATGATGCAGGATGCAGTCCGCATCACTTTCCCCCCAAGCCTCACCGTCGAATCAATTCCAGCATCCGACACAGCCAGCTTCCAGAAGTTTGCTCTCTACGGCATGAAGGTAGAATCCACTCCGACTACAGTTACCATGCATCGTGACTATGCTCTTGGCGTGATCTACTTCAAAACCGAAGAGTATCCGGAATTGCGCAGCTTCTATTCGAAGATGGAAAACAAAGATCAGGAGACCATCGTCCTTACCTCATCTCCCTCCGCCAAGCCGGTCCAGCCAGCAGGGAACTAGTCTCGTCGCCTGCCTTGGTTCGATGTTGCAATCAAGGCAGGCGGCACACCTTTACAGCCTCGTTCGCGTACTCGCAGGCAAACCCCGTTGCCGCGTTCCGCTCCAGCACCACCCACGTCACCCCGAGCGGACGTAGTTCGGCAGATCGCTTACCGTCCGATTCGCTACTCAGCCCCGTCTGCGCCGCCTGTCCATCTGACCATGCGCCCGTAAGCGCAGGTTTATTCGCCACCACTCCACCGTCCTTCGAATAATCCGGCAGTACGCTCCGTTCCGCAATCGCCCGGAAGCCCTGCGCGTCCTCACCTGGCCTCGTGATGTATTCGGCATCCAGCGCGAACATCGCATCTTTCGGCGTGTTCCGGCTAATCCAGACAAACGCCTGCTCCCAGGCATTCCCGTCGCTGCTATGTGAATTCCATGCCAGCGTTCCCGGCAGTTCAAGGTGCCGCGAAGCAGAATACGTTCGTCTTTCAGCGCAGATCATCACTCCCGCCAGTAGCGAAAACGCCACGAGCCACCGCCATGTCCGTCGCTGCAGCACACGTTCCGCCAACCACGCTCCGAGCGTCAGAATCATCACGACATACACCAGCTGAAAAGTCCGCAGAGGTTGCAGTCTGGCTACGAGATGCGTCGACAAGCTAGTCCTTGCGAACAGCAGCGCCACAGTCACAGCTACGATACCTGCCGTCATCGCCATCCGTGCCAGGCCAACGCGTGCTGCATCTCCATCCCTCCGCCGCCCCAGGGCAACCGTTGAAAGAATCGCCAGCGGTGCCACCAACCCGATCAACTCATACCAGTGCCACTCACTCAAAAACCAGTACGTCCGAGTCAACGCCACCCGCAGGTACTCCGCACTCTCTGCCGGAGCCGTCACCTGCAATCCCGCAGCCATCGCCACCGCGGTCAAACCAAGCCCCACCGTCCCCCATATCCGCACCACGCGACGCTTAGACAGCAGCGACCCAAGCAGCAGTACCGATCCGATCGCATACCCACCCATCAACGGATGCATCGCGGCGGCAATCGCCACAGACACACCACAAAGAACCAAACCGTACCAGCGTTCTTCGTCGATCCAGAACCGCGGAACCAAAAACTCCAGCGCCCCAACCAACGCCAACAGCCCACACGGAGTCGAGACGCTCCGTGCAGTCACATACGGATCCATCAGCATCAACGAACTACCGGCAATTGGCAGCGTCAACCACACAGTCAGCAACGCCACCGCGCCAAATCTCGCTTCACGTGACACATAGCATCGTGCCGCCAGCAGCCACGCTGCAAACAAAGTCATCCAGAAGGTCACGAGGTACATCAGCAACAAAACCGTCTCGACACCAAAGTGCGACTCACGCACCAATCCAGCTACCAATCGCGCAAATAGCGAATACTGCAGGTGCCCCACCACAAACCCTGTGTCATAGGGATACAACCCCGGATCAAGCAGCCGCTTGACCTCCGGCATGTAGAGGCCACCGTCTTCGGCGTACGGGTGATACCCATGGATCAGCAACGCAAAAAAAGTCAGCGCCGTCACCAGCGCAGCCGCGAAGCTTCGCTCACGCCGGTACTCCTCCCGTTCAAGCTCTTCCGCAGAGATGGGTGACGCTAACGATGTAGCCAAATACCTCTTGCTCCCGCCGCAATGTAATAGTCACAACCTGCTTCTCTCACTGAAACACATCTTTCTCTGTACTGTCACCAGTCATCCTGATCCATATCTCAACCCGGCAGCGAGGAACGACCATCGCAAAAGCGAATAGTTCCAACAACGTTAGACGGTAAATCACATCATCCACCTACTTGGCGTCGAATAGCCAAAGAAAAGGTCCAGCTTGATAAGAATCCTCTCATCACCCGGATCGACATAGTGGCCCTTCCGTTGCTCTTTAGCGGTGCGGTCATCGAAGGGACAACAAGTGCACATTCATGGCAGTCTAAATAACCAGATCACCCCGCTCGGGGCAACGCAGGCCAGCCAGCAGGCTATGGCAACCCGAAGGGCAGCAGCCGAGGTGCGCCGTCAGTTGACGAGCTTCGCTTCAGAGGAAGATGGCGATCTCGTCACCCGCGTCGATGCCCGCCAGGAAGCCGATCCTGACCGCAAGAAGCAACCACAGCCCGACGAGGAAGAGTTTCGAAGCATCTACGTCTCTATCTCCGCCTGACTGTCGCTGCTCGCGCTGTGGATGCAGACCAAAGCCTAGAAGATACAATCGAACATGCATGCTCCTTCGTCTCCCCAGCCGATATATTCCCTGCGTCACGGCCCATAGCTTCTGGTCTGGCCGAGAGCGCGCATGAGTGCCACAGCAACGACCACAAACGGTCGTAACATCCTCAAGACGATCCCCGGCGTCCTCGTCAGCGTCTTCTTCCTCTGGTACACCTTTCGCGGAATCTCCTTCAGCCAGATTCGCGCCCTGCGGATCACCCATCCCGCTTGGATCCTCGGCATCGTCGGCTTCACTGTCGCCGGCTACTCCCTGCGTTGTCTGCGTTGGACTCAGATGATGCCCCTCGGACGGCAATCCTTCCGTTCCCACTTCATGGTCTGCGCCCGGGTCCTCATGACCTCGCTCGCCGCCAACAACATCCTGCCCCTGCGTATCGGGGACATTATGCGCATCTTCACCTACGCGGATGATCTCGGCACCTCGCCCTCCATCACTCTCAGCACGGTCATCCTCGAAAAGCTCCTCGACATCTTCGTTCTCGTTCTGATGTTTGTCTCCACCGTAGGCCGCATTGCCACCCCACATCTGCGTCTCATTGCGGATGTCTCCCTCGCCATCTCCGCGATAGGTTTGCTGATCCTTCTGGTCGCCGCACGCAGTCTGCAACCACCCGTCCAGCGCCTCTTCACCCGTCTGCCCGCGAATCCCAAGCTCGAGAAGATCGAACACTGGATCACCCTTGCCCTCGATGCCACCGGCCGACTCGGTGTCACCGGCTCATTGCTGCTTCTACTGCAAACTGTCGTCATCTGGGCCTGCGAAGGTATGATCTTCCTCTCTGCCATCCGTCTGCTCGGCTTGCCCGTCGACCGAATCGCCGCTTGGTTGGCAGTCTCTTTTGCCAACCTCTCTTACCTCATTCCCAGTTCACCCGGAGCCATCGGTCCGTTTGAACTAGCGGTCAAAACCTCCCTCGTCAACCACGGCGCTTCCATGTCGCAAGCCGCGGTCTTCGGTCTTGCCATCCACGCATGGATGCTCATCTCAGTAACCGGAGCAGGCGGAATCATCTTCCTTATCCATCGTTTCCGCATCCAAAATCACAAGCCGCTCCTCGAAGAGATCGAACAGCTCCCGGCAGAAATGCCGTAAAAAGAGAGAGAGTCTCCCGACCAGCGGGAGGGGGCAAAATAATCAAACATAACAAGACAAGATAAAAAGCCACGGAGTGGCCGCCCCACGCGCAGTGGGCCGTCCGGCAGGACACCACATCCAAAACCCTCTAGTAGACTAAATTCAGCCCTAAAACCCTCCGAACGCGGTGAATCCGAAGCATGTATCGCACAATTCAGCAGTCTCTCCTGGCCCGCATCCAGGCCATCCTCCTCGCCAAATACGACGTCACCCTGACGCAGCTCGCAGTCGAGCAGCCGCCCAGCATCGCCCTCGGCGAACTCGCCCTGCCAGTAGCCTTCGAGCTCGCCAAGCGCCTCCGCAAAGCCCCCCGCGCCATCGCCACCGAACTAGCAGCCGAGCTTACCGCAGCTCTCCCAACGCTGAAGGCGTCGCCAGCGTCGAAGTCGCCGGCGCCGGCTATCTCAACATCCGCCTCGACCGCGCCGCCGCCGTCCGCCGCATCGCCGCCGACGAGCACGCCGACATCGGCGGCCCCGGCTTCCGCCTCGTCGAGCACACCAGCATCAACCCCAACAAGGCCGCGCACATCGGCCACCTCCGCAACGCCATCCTCGGCGACACCTTCCAGCGCCTGCTCCGCCCCGACGCCTACAAGACCGGCTACGAAGTCGGCGTCCAGAACTACATCGACAACACCGGCGTGCAGGTCGCCGACGTCGTCGTCGGCCTCGTCCACCTCGAAGGCAAGACTCTCACCAGCACCCGCGAACTCCTCACCGAGTTCCTCGAGACCAACCAGCGCATCGACTACTACTGCTGGGACCTCTACGCCCGCGTCTCCCAGTGGTACACCGCGGACCCCGACGCACCTCGCCGCCCGCAAGCAGCTCCGCCTCGACACTCTGCACGCCCTCGAAGTCGGCAACAACGACACCGCCGAGATCGCCGACCTCATCTCCACCGCTGTCCTGCGCCGCCACCTCGAGACCATGCAGCGCCTCAGCATCGAGTACGACTTCCTGCCCCGCGAGAGCGAGATTCTCTCCCTCCACTTCTGGGACGCAGCTCGCGAACTCATGCTCGAAAAAGGCGTCCTCTACCTCGAAACCGCAGGCAAAAACAAAGGCTGCTACGTCATGCGCCGCGCCGGCACAGAAGCAATCATCGCCGAAGAGGGAACTGACCCGAACCTCCCCGACGAAGATGCCAAGGTCATCGTCCGCTCCAACGGCACCGTCACCTACGTCGGCAAAGACATCGCCTACCACCTCTGGAAGTTCGGCCTCCTCCCCGGCAAAGACTTCGGCTACCAGAACTTTCACGAGTATCCTGACCACACCTGCTGGATCTCCACCTGCCCACGGCGAGACCCCGCACCCCACCTTCGGCAAAGCCGACGCACATCTACAACGTCATCGACTCGCGCCAGAACGACCCGCAGAACAACGTCATCGCGGCCCTCCGCGGCATGGGCTTCACCGAAGCCGCCGACCACTACACCCACTTCAGCTACGAGATGGTCGCCCTCACGCCGCGCTGCGCCATCGACCTCGGCTACACCATCAGCGACGAAGACCGCGCCAAATCCTTCATCGAAGTCAGCGGCCGCAAGGGCTTCGGCGTCAAGGCCGACGACCTCCTCGACCAGCTCATCGCCGCCGCCAAATCCGAAGTCGACACCCGCCACCCCGAGATCGAAGCCCCCGAGCGCCTCACCATCGCCACGCAGATCGCCGTCGGCGCGCTCCGCTACTTCATGCTCCGCTTCACCCGCAACACTGTCATCGCCTTCGACTTCAAAGACGCCCTCAGCTTCGAAGGCGAGACCGGCCCCTACGTCCAGTACGCCATCGTCCGCGCCGCCAACATCTTCCGCAAAGCCAACACCACCGAAGCCGAATCCCTCGCCGCCATCGCCACCCTCGACCTGTCTAACTTACTCGATACCGAAGAGGGAACCAGCCTCTGGGAGACATGGCTTCTCGCCTCAAAACTCACGCTGCTGATCGAGCAGTGCATCGCCACAGCCGAGCCCGCCTACCTCGCCAAGTACGCCTTCCAGCTCGCCCAGCAGTTCAACAACTTCTACCACCGCCACCACGTCCTCAACGAGACCGACCCCACCCGCAAAACCCTCCTACTCGCAACCGCCGCCGTAGCCCAACGCGAGATGATCCGCGCCCTCGGCTTACCTCGGCATCGAAGCCCCACCTGTTATGTAACTGCAATTTGCACAAATGTTCTTGTTCTCTCCAAGGTGCCCTCGAGAGATCGTCATCTCGACCGAAGCTGCTCACGGTTTCATCGTGAGCAGCGAAGTGGAGAGACCCCCGTATTTGTCTTCTTGTTGTTACTCGTTCTTCAACGCGATTATGGCCCAGTAATTTGTAGTGCGACCGAGCGCGTAAATATCCGTAAAAATGCATCCGCAAGAGGAGGCGTCTCCACGCACGAAAATCTAGGCCTCGTACGCCCGCACCCACTCCAGAATCGACCGCACCGCAATCCCACTCGGCCCATTCGCAATCCACGGCTTACTCTCATCGTTCCACGCACACCCGGCAATATCCAGGTGCACCCACGGAGTCTCTCCCACAAACTCCTTCAGGAACATCGCCGCCGAGATCGCCCCACCCCAACGATTCGCTCCTGTATTCCTCATGTCCGCGATCTGGCTCTTGATCTGCTCTTTATAGTCGTCGGTGCAAGGCAGCCGCCAGAACTTCTCCCCTGAGATCTTCGCAGCGTCCGCAAACTTCTGCCACGTGGGCTCATCGTTCGAAAACAGCCCCACATTCAAAGTCCCCAGCGCCACGACACAAGCCCCAGTCAGCGTCGCCGCATCGATCAGGTGCGTACATCCCAGCGTCTTCGCATAGTGCAGTCCATCCGCAAGCACCAGCCGACCCTCGGCATCGGTATTCACCACCTCAATCGTCTTACCCGACATCGCCGTCACAACATCGCCCGGCTTGAACGCCTTTCCATCCGGCATATTCTCCGCCGAGCACACGATGCCGATCACCTTCACCTTCGGCTTCAACTGCGCAATGGCCTGCATCGCGCCGATCATCGCGCCTGCGCCCGCCATGTCGTACTTCATCTTCTCCATGCCATCGGCGCCCTTGATCGAGATCCCGCCTGTATCGAACGTAATCCCTTTCCCCACCAGTCCGACCACCGGAGCGCCCTCAGCCCGTGTCTCACCCTTCGACAGCGCTGGCTCGTACGTCATCACAATCAACGCCGGCGGTTGCTCAGATCCCTGCGCCACCGCGGCAAATGCACCCATTCCCAACTCTTGCAGCTTCGCGGTCGAATGCACCTCACACTTGATCCCCACCTCCGCGCACATCGCCGCCGCGCGTCGCCCCAGCTCCGTCGGTGTCAAAACATTTCCCGGCTCATTCACCAGCGAACGCGTAAAGTTCTGCGCCGCCGCCACCATCAGCCCGTCATCGAATCCTTCCTGAATCTCCGCCCTGGTCGACTTCTCCGCTTCATTCGTGATCACGGAAAGCGTTCGCACCGACCGGTCTTTGCGATCACTCCGATAGGTATCCCAATCGCACTCGGCCAGCTCCGCACCCTCCACGAGTGCGCGAGACAACAGCGTGCATGGCAGAGTCTCCAAATGCTCATCCGACAGCGCATGATCCTCAGGAAATGCAATCGCCATCTCCCGCACGCCAAGCGGCTTGGCCGCTCGCACCGCCGCCCCCGCACCCTTCCGAACCCCATCCAACGAAAGAGTCTCCGCCTTGCCCAATCCAACCACCAGAAGCCGTTCTGCCTTCAGGCCACCCGGCCCATGCAGCAGCAGCGTCTCTCCCAGGGTCGCTTTAAATTCACCCGTTGCCAACACCTTCGCTGCTGCGTTCGTTAGCGCGTCCGAAGTCGTCAACAAAGCAGGCAACGGCTCCGCATCCTTACCAACAGCAATGTCCACAGCAAAGACTGCCAGCATCGGCGTCTGCGATCCGGCAGCGTCCTGAACAAGTAACTTTGTTTCCATGGATCTATCGTAACTCGACTTTCGCCCGATAGCCTCGCACTAAATACAACGAAAGTAGAGCTACCTTCGTTGGCTCCGTGCAACTGCTGCCTTCGCCTCGCTATCGGCCTCGCGCTTGCGTTCTGTGGCGCGTTTATCCCACTCCTGCTTGCCCTTCGCCAGCGCCAGCTCGCACTTCACCCGTCCGTTTCGGAAATAAAGTCGCGTCGGAATAAGCGTAAATCCCTTCTGCTTCGTCATACCCTCAAGCTTCCGCACCTCGTTCTTATGCAGTAGCAACTTGCGAGTACGCAAAGAGTCGTGGTTCATCGCATTGCCGTGGGAAAAAGGACCGATATGCGCATTCAAGAGAAAACACTCGCCGTCCTTCAACAGCCCATAGGCGTCTTTCAAGTTCGCCTTACCTTCGCGGATCGACTTGACCTCGGTCCCGCGCAGCGCAACCCCCGCCTCGAACTTGTCGTCAAAAAATAGTTAAACTAGCGGACCGGTTGAACGCAGCGTCTCTCTTGCCCGCTGCCACCGGATCGCGGTCTTTCTCCTTCACCACCGGCTTCGGTTGGTGGGCGACCGTCGGATTGGACATAGAACGAGGCATACAATCTCTTACTTTAACATGTATGCAACTTTAGAATTACCCCGCGCGCCTCACCGCTTGCAGAACCGCGCGTCTAAAAGGAAACCTCAATCGCCGGTATAGCTTCCGGCATGAGTCTGCCAAGTCCTTCAGCTGCGAGACGTACTCTCAAACGTCCGCGGACCATGCAAGCTTCCTGCCCACTTTTGACGAGGTTCACATTGCACCAAATGTTATACTTACCCGAACGCAGCAGCCTGGCAGGCACCGCCCCAACAGGCAGCGTCTTGACTCGGAACAACCTCCCGGCAGGCAAGAAATCCGGCCATTGCCATACTCTTCACGGTGCAAAGGACAAAGACGGAAGCAGCATGGGCCGCGGGTACAAATCAATCAGCAAACTATCAATAGTTCTTCGTCGCGCCCTCCTCCTCGTGCTGCTCTGCTGCGCTGCCGCCCTTGGCTCTGCGACAGCACACGCCCAATCCGCCAGCGCATGGAACAAGCGCGGGCAGGAAGCAGAGGCGCGCCAGAACTACGACGCGGCCATGGACGACTACCACCAGGCCGTGCTCAAGAACCCGAGCGACCTCCGCTATAAAACCCGCTACGAACACACCAGGTTTCTCGCCTCAGTCGGCCACGTCGACCGCGGTCGCGTCCTGCGTCAAAGCGGGGATCTCACTGGCGCACTCGCCGAGTTCAAACGCGCCCTCCAGATCGACTCCTCCAACCAAACGGCCCAGCAGGAGATCGATCAGGTTCAACAGGTATTAGACAACCCGCAAGCAAGCGCAACCCCCGAACGAAATGAGCAGATGTCGAGGCAAAACGAGACCCTCGACACCATCGGCTCCATCTCCGGCCCTGTAGAACTCAAGCCGGTTTCAAACGACCCCATCACGCTGCACATGGTCGAAGACGTAAAGGTTATCTATCAGGCGATCGGCAAGGCCGCAGGCCTCAATGTCCTCTTCGACCCCGACTACACCTCCAAGCGCATCCCAGTTGACCTCACCAATGTCAGCCTCACGGACGCCCTCCGCATCGTCGGCACGCATCGCCGGCACCTTCTACAAAGCCCGTCACCCCCAACACCATCTTCGTCGCCCAGAACACCCGCACCAAGCGCACCGATCTCGATGAGCAGGCCGTCCAGACCTTCTACCTGACCAACGCCAGCCAGCAGAACGATGCCAACGAAGTCCTCATCGCCATCCGCAACCTGCTCGACCCCAGCGTCAAGATCTACCTCGTCCCCAGCCAGAACGCCATCGTCATGCGTGCGACCCCGGACCAGTTGCTCCTCGCCCAAAAGCTGCTGAACGATCTCGACCGGGCCCGACCCGAAGTCGTAGTCGATGTTGCCGTCCTTGAGGTCAATAAAAACTTTGAGCGAAACCTCGGAATCACGCTCCCGCAGTCGGTCACCATTACGCCGCAGGCAAATCCCAACGCGACGGTCAACACCTCGACGAACACATCGGGCGGCACGACAAACACCACCTCCAACTTCACGCTCAACTCGCTCGCCCATCTCAACGCCAACAACTTCGCCGTAGCCATCACAGGCGGCACGGTCAACGCGCTGCTCACGGACGCGACACGCGCATCCTGCAAAACCCCAGCATCCGCGCCACAGACGGCCAGCGCGCCACCCTCAAAATCGGTCAAAAGATCCCCATCGCCACCGGCTCCTATAACGCTGGTGTCTCCACCGGTGTCGCCAGTATCGGCGTGCAGACCCAGTTCACCTACCTCGACGTTGGCGTCAACATTGATATGACTCCCACCGTTCACTACGACCATCGAGGTCACCCTCAAGACTGAAGGTCGAGATCTCCTCCGAAGCTCATAGCGTCACCATCTCCGGCGTCACCGAGCCCATCATCGGCCAGCGCGTCGTCGAGCAGACCATTCAGCTCAAGGACGGCGAACCCAGTCCTGCTCTCCGGCATCATCAGTTCAACCGACTCGCTCAACATCAGCGGCACTCCGGGCCTCGGCGAGTTGCCGATCCTCAAATACTTTTTCTCCTCGCGCGACAAGATCTCCAACAAAGAGGAGATCGTCTTTCTTCTCATACCCCATATCGTCCGTGAGTCCGTACTCACCCGCGCGAACACACGTGCCATCGATACCGGCACCGGTCAATCCATTGAGCTGCGTCGCGATCCCAACGCCGCCGATCGTGGCGCCGATGGTGCCAATCCTCTCTACCCCAAGCCAAAAATCGGACAAGCCACCACTGCCGCCAACGCTGCCAACGCCATGGTTCAGCAACTCAGCCAGCAGGCGCAGCCCCCGGCTGTTCCCGACGGTGCGGCTGCCGCAGCCACCGCCGCGAACGGCGCGATGCAGCAACTCAACCAGCAGGCTCAACCCGGTGCGGGATCTGTTCCGCCCATTAGCTTCGCCGTCGCCCCAGCCGACTCCAACCAGACCGTCGGCAGCACCTTCCAGGTCGCCGTCATGCTCAACAACGGAAAAGACGTCTTCTCCGTTCCTCTCCAGCTGAAGTTCAACTCGGCCGTGCTCCAACTGGTCAACGTTGACGCAGGCGACTTCCTCGGCCGCGACGGCCAGGCCACCTCCATCGTCCATCGCGACGACGGCAACGGTCTCGTCGCCGTCTCCACCAATCGCCCACCCAACGCCGCAGGTGTCAGTGGCTCAGGCAGCCTCTGCACCTTGACCTTCAAGGCCATAGCGCCTGGTGAGTCCACCCTCTCCCTCGTCAAAGTCGGCGCTCTCAACAGCGCGCAGGCCAATCTTCCGGCCGTCGGTTCGCAGGCCGTGGTACATGTGAAGTGAGACGCTGCACCAAACCGGGTTCCCCAAGTCCGACTCCTCGGAAGCGGGAAATCCCGGCGACGTCAACCCCCAGTCCGGCCTCACCTTGGTCGAACTCATCATCTGCGTCGCGATCGTTGCTGTTCTCGCCTCCGCAGCTATCCCAATCGCCCGTTTTCAGGTCAAACGGGTAAAGGAGCGCGAACTCCGCCGCGATCTCTGGGAGATGCGCGACGCCATTGACCGCTACAAGGACGCCGCCGACAAGGGGGCCATGATGACCAAAGCCGACAGCTTCAACTACCCGCCCGACCTGCAAACCCTGGTCGACGGCGTCGAAATACAGGACAAAAAGGTCAAATTCCTTCGTCGTATCCCGGTCGACCCCATGACCAACAGCACCGAATGGGGTCTACGCTCCAATCAGGATGACGCCGACTCCGACTCCTTCGGCGGCCAGAACGTCTTTGACGTCCACACCAAGAGCAACGGAACCGCTCTAGACGGCACAAAATACTCCACATGGTAGCCACATCTCCAATCCGAGCCGCCCGTTCCCGCTGGATGTCATCCCGCGCCGCCAGCTCTTGCTTGTTGACAACCCGTAGCGCCGCGAAGGGAACCGCTTGTGGTTCTCCTCTTCCACGAGAGCACGAGCAAGGCTTCACTCTGCTCGAACTTATGATCGTCATGGTCGTCATCGGCCTGCTCGCCGCCATCGCCATCCCTGCCTACACCAGCAACATCCGCAACGCGAAGGAAGCCACCCTCAAAGAGGACCTCCACGTCCTCCGCCAGGCCATCGACTCCTACACCGTCGACAAGCAAAAGGCCCCCCAGACACTCGACGACCTCGTTCAGGCCGGCTATATCAAAACCCTGCCCGTCGACCCCTTCACCCGTCGCTCCGACACCTGGCTTCCCGTTCAGGAAGACACCCTGATGAGCCTCGACCAGACCGAATCCGGCATCGACGACGTCCACAGCGGCTCCCAGCTCACCGCCGCCGACGGCACCTCCTACGGCACCTGGTAGATGTCCCAACTCAATCTCTGGAAGAAACACCTAAGCTCTGTACCGGAGCATGTGTGGGCCCAGACTGACCTCGACACCCTCATCCTCGCCGACAACGATCTCACCGAGATCTCCGCAGCCATCGGAAACCTGAAGAAGCTCCGCACGTTGGACCTCGGCCACAACCAACTGAGGCAATTACCCGATTCTCTTGGCAACCTCGACGGCCTGACCGACTTCCTCTACCTCCACGACAACGGCCTGACCTCCCTGCCGTCGTCCCTCGCGAAACTCACCCGTCTCGCCTACCTCAACATCAGTTCGAACGCCTTCGCGCTCCTGCCCGACTGCATCCCCATGCTCTCTGGCCTCTTCGAACTCAGGCTCACCGACAACCTCCTGACCACCCTCCCCGACTCAATCGGCCGTCTCTCGAACCTTCGGGAGCTCCACCTCAGGAACAACCAACTGAACACATTACCCGACTCGGTCGGAATGCTGTCAGAACTCCGCCAGATCGACCTCCGGGGCAATCCTCTCAAGACCTTGCCGGATTCCATCGCCACCCTCCCCCGACTTGAAAAACTGGACCTCCGATGGGTGACAACTCTCGACCCTCCCCCTTGGATCGCGAACCTCAAAGCGCGAGGCTGCCTGGTCTACTCCTAGTCGACGCCACTCTCGCTCCTGCTCACGAAAAGGCGCATACTATGGTCTAAGACTCGTCGAGCTGCGTCCGTCAGCAGGGAAGCGGCCCACCAGGAGACACTATGCGTACCGTCACGCACATCGGCTTAGCCGCATTCCTCACACTCTCCGCCGCAACATTTGCTCAGACGTCGACGACCACCCCACCTCAGCAGACGCCGCCGGCGACTCCTCAATCTGATCCGCAGCCCACGACAACAACGACGACCACATCCACCGAGGTCATCTCCGACGTCCCCGCCGAAAAGCCCATCCCAGGCCATCCCACCGCCACTCCCAAAGAGAGCAAGGACGCAGCCAAAGCAGTCAAGGCTGAAAACAAAACCGACGTCCTCCCATCGCCCGGCCAGGACATGAAGACCAACATCAAGCCCGGCAGCGAAGACGACGTCAACGCCGTCGGCACCCGCAACATCGGCGGACGCGGCGTCGGCAACTGGTACTCCACTGACTGGGAGATCCGCACCGGCAAGCAGTACTCCATGGAGATCGAGAAGTCCGCCCACATGGTCAACGACCCCGTCATCGTTGAGTACGTCAACCGCGTCGGCCAGAACATCGTCAAGAACTCCGACTGCAAGGTCCCCTTCACCATCAAAGTCATCGACTCCGACGAGATCAACGCCATGGCCCTTCCCGGCGGCTTCTTCTACGTCAACTCCGGCCTTATCATGGCCGCCGACGAAGAGGCAGAACTCGCCGGCGTCATGGCCCACGAGACCGCCCACGTCTGCGCCCATCACGCCGCCCGCCAGATGACCAAGATGAACTACGCGCAGATCGGCTCCATCCCGCTCATCATCTTCACCCAGGGCTCCTGGACCGGCTACGGCATCTACGAGGCGACACAACTCGCCATCCCCATCGGCTTCCTCCAGTTCTCCCGCATGGACGAGGCCGAAGCCGACTGGCTCGGCGTCCAGTATATGTACAAGTCCGGCTACGATCCCCAGGCCTTCGTACAGTTCTTTGAAAAACTCGACGCCCTCGAGAAGCACAAGCCCGGCACCCTCGCCAAGGTCTTCTGCCGACCATCCCCAGACGCCCGACCGCATCCTCCACTCTGAGGAAGAGATCGCCACCATCCTGCCCGCTCGTCCCGACTACATGGTCACCACATCCGAGTTCGACGACGTCAAGGCCCGCCTCGCACGCCTCGAAAACAAGCGCAAGATCAACGACGGCAAGGGCGGCAACAAACCCACCCTCCGCCGCACTGCCAGCGGAAGCGGCAACAACGACCCCAACAACCCGAACAATCCAGCCAACTCCACCAGCGACCAACCCACCCTGGGCCGTCGCAACTAAGCTGCTAATCCCGACCAAAGGGAGGACCGAAGCAAATCGATCCTCCCCATATAGGTATAAAAGTCACGAAGTGACCGCCCCGCGCGTAGCGGGCCCGTCCGGCAGGACACACCATCAACTCTGATTGTTCGCGTTATCCCCACCCGTCACATCGTAGGTCGCACCAGTCACCATAGCCGCCAGATTTGAAGCCAGAAAAACCGCAGCCGGTGCCAGATCCTCCGGCTTCAACCATCCCACCTTCAGCGGCTCATGCGGAGCCCGCGTGTCATACGCCTCCTGCTCGGTGGGTTCTTCGGCGGATTCTCATTCGCCGTCACCTCACCAATCAATGCACTCCACCTCGTCTCGTTGTGCGTCAGCGGAGTGTCCACCAACCCCGGAATCAGCGCATTCACCGTAATCTTGTCTTTCCCAAGCTCCAGCGCAGCCGACTTCATCAGCCCGATAATCCCCCACTTCGAAGCCGAGTACGAAGCCATATTCTTCGACCCATGCTTCCCCTGCATCGACGACAGCACAATAATCCGTCCACCGCCATTCTTTACCAGCATCGGCGCAAACGCACGAATCGTATTCGCCGTGCCGTTCAAATTGTTATTGATCACATCATTCCACTCCCAATCTTCCATCTCAATCAGCGGCTTGAAGCGCTGCGTCGCCGCGTTTGCCACGACGATATCGATATGCCCAAACCGCTGCTGAACCTGGGCCGCGGTCGCACGTAAGAAAGCAATATCCCGCACATCCCCAACCACCTCCATAAACTGACGCCCATGCTGCTTCACGAGCTTGCCCGTCTCAACCAGGTCTTCCTTGGTTGCCACCGCATACGCCTGCTCCGGAGTTATCTTCGCGCAGATATCAAGTCCCACAATATCCGCTCCATTCGCCGCCATATCTACGGCGATCGAACGCCCAATCCCACGCGCCGCTCCCGTAATCACAGCCACCTTTCCCTTCAACAACCCATCACTGAATACCCGTCCAGGCCACGTCTGTTTCTCCGCCAGGCTATCCGCCGTCTGCGCAAAAGCCTGGCCGCCCAACGCCGCACCCCCCATCATCGCCCCTCCCGAAACCAGTAGATCTCTCCTGGTTATACACGCGGCCATCTTCGATCCCGGCCGCCCAACAAGCTCATCCCCATCACCACAACTCATCTGCTCAACGTTGCTCAAGCTGCTCTCCTCAGGCCATTCGACCATTCCTTTACGATGCCGCTCGTGTAATCGAAGTCTGTTTGAGAAAGCGAGCTGTCAAATTATCCCGTTATCGTCATCCACAATCTGAATCTCGTTTACCACCCCATCAACTCCTGGCGATACTGCGTGGTTACCACTGAGTAGCCCATCTTTATGCCGTCTTTACGAATTCAGGCATAAGCTTCCGTCTGCAGTAAGTTGTTGGGCCAGGCAGTAGCGGCCAGGAAGTGCAATGCTGTTCTGGAAGTCGCTGGGTTCTTTGCTCGTCATGCTGCCCCTCTACTGGGGTATGGTGACCGCGTTCCACCTACTCAATTTGCCGAGTGATCGGGCTGTCCTAGGCGGACTGTGCCTGCTGCTTCTCATCGCAGCAGGTGGATTCATCGCGTTCAGAAAGATTTGGAGGAAGTCGTGACTCTCTTTGGAGAAACAATCAACCCCGGTGGTGGCCGTAACATCAACGCTCAAATGCCGGGCGCAACCCGGTTGATAAAAACCGGCGCAGCCGTTATCGGTGTACTCATCCTTTGCCTCATCTTCTTCAACTACATCGCGTCCATCACGCGCATCGGCGCAGGCTACGTAGGCGTTGAAGTCGTCCTCAGCGGCTCGCAGCGCGGCGCCAGCGGAGATACCCATCCGCACCGGCTGGGTCTTCTACAGCCCGCTGCGCACCAGATCATCGAGTTCCCAACCTTCGTCCAGACCGTCAAATGGACTCACGATCTCAACGAAGGCCGCGCCTCAAATGAGGAGATGAGCTTCAACTCGAAAGAAGGCATGGAGATCTACTCCGACGTCTCGCTCAGCTACGCCATCGACCCGCGCCGCGTGCCTGATTTCTACGTGAAATATCGCCTCAGCGACCTCGATCACTTCACCCATGGCATCCTCCGCGACGTCGTACGCAACTCGCTCAACGAGGTCGCCTCCACCTACAGCGTGGAGCAGATCTATGGAGAACAAAAGGCCGAGTTCCTCGACAAAGGTGCAGGCCCTCATCCAGCAGAAGATGGAGCCCGTGGGCGTCGGCATCCAGCAGTTCGGCTTCATCGGCGCGCCTCGTGTCCCGCCTGTCATCGCTGCGGCCATCACCTCCAAGGCCCAGGCGATTCAGGACGCAGAGCGTGCCCGCAACGAACTTGCGAAGACGCAAGCTGAAGCCGCCAAGACGGTAGCCGAAGCCGACGGTGAAGCCAAAGCCGCCGTCACCCGCGCCAACGGCGAGGCCGAAGCCAACAAAATCCGCCAGACCTCCCTCACGCCGCAGCTTCTCGAACTCCGCAAGATCGAGAACCAGAAGGCCCTCATCGAGCGCTGGAACGGCCAGCTCCCCACCGTCCAGACCGGCAACGGCGGCCTGCTCATGGAGCTTCCAAAGATGCAGTAACAAGCCGCAACAATAACCACGAGAAAGAGGGGACTGCGCAAGCAGTCTCCTCTTTTTTGTTTCATATTCATCAAAGACCATGAATCCTTCGCGCTCGATAACGACTCTAAGCCTCGACTCTGACCATTCGCGACCGACCAACGATCTCTCAAATCTCTCACGGAGACACAGCATGAGTAATCTAGACACCCTGTTAGAACGCAATAAAGCTATCGCCGCTCAACGGTCTGCTGACGGCACACTAATGCCCTCTCTTGGTGCCGCGACTGGAAACGTAAAAGCTACGATCATCGGCTGCGCCGACATGCGCGTGGACCCAGTCCACATCCTCGGAATCAAACCTGGAGAAGCCCTCGTGATCCGAAACATTGGTGGCCGAATCACCCCAGTCGTGCTCGAGGAACTAGGTCTACTTGGACGAGTCGGTCAAGTCCTGGGAGGGGCTCCCGCTGGCGGCGGCGAGTTTCACCTCATCGTCCTCCATCACACCGACTGCGGCATCACTCGCCTCGCGGGCGACCCCGACAAGCTCGCGCATTACTTCCAAATCCCCGAGAGTGAAGTCAAAGCGAAAGCCGTCACCGACCCGTACGCCGCGGTTGCCGCCGACGTTGCGTTACTCCGTGCAATTCCCGCCTTGCCAGCCAAGTGGCTCCTCTCCGGCCTCGTGTATGACGTAGCGACTGGCCTGGTCAAAACCGTCGTACCACCAGAGCCGATTCGAACAACTTAATTCCGAAAACGAAAAATCGGCAGCTCTTCGGGCCGTCGAGATGCAAGTATCTCCATCTGTGGCTCGTGCCATCAAAACCCGCGCCAAACGCGATAAAATAGAAGCATGAGCACCGCGACCATCCCCACCCCACACACCACCGGCTACACCGACGACCACGCAAAATCCGGCCTCGACACCACCTTTCCCGCGATCGAAACCTGGCCAAATCAATTCCAGGCCTACGAGATCCTCGTCGACGACCCCGAGTTCACCTCTGTCTGCCCCAAGACCGGTCTCCCCGACTTCGGTCGCCTCACCATCCGCTATATGCCCCGCGGCAAATGCATGGAGCTGAAGTCCCTCAAGGAGTACCTCTTCACCTACCGCAACCTCGGCATCTTTCAGGAGAACATCGTCAACCAGGTCCTCGACGACGTCGTCAAAGCCACCGACCCCATCTGGGCCGTCATCGTCGGCGACTTCCGTCCTCGCGGAGGCATCTCCACCGTCGTCACCGCAACCTACCCCCGCACCGAGACCGTCCCGCCAAAATAAATCTCAAAATCGTGGCGTATTTTTAAGCACCACAAAAAGTGGCAGACAAAACACCACGTCTGCCACACCAAACACCACAAACTCACCATATATTCGCCACACAAAAACACCCCAAAATCCCCGTATTACCGAACAAAACCACCACTTCACCACGCCAGAAAAAAATCCGCAAAACACACCTGCTATCCTCCCTCAGAGAGCAACCTCCAACGAGGAAAAGAGGGAACCAGATGGCCTCGGCCGAAAAGCCAAACCCCACCCGCATTACCGGAGCCACCACCGCCCTCGTCCTCCTCACCGCCCTCAACTTCGTCAACTACATCGACCGCTACATCCTCCCCGGCGTCCAGGAGCAGGTCAAAGGCGAGTTCCACGTCACCGACGCGCAGATCGGCTCGCTCACCTTCTGGTTCATGGTCGCCTACATGGGCATCTCGCCGCTCACCGGCTGGCTCGGCGACCGCTTTCCACGCAAGCCCATGATCGTCATCGCCGCGCTCGCTCATCAGCGCCATGCAACTTCTTCACCTCCAGCGTCCACTCCTACGCTTCGCTCAACTTCCGCCACGCCATGCTCGGCATCGGCGAAGCCAGCTTCGGCATCTTCGCCCCAGCCATGCTCGCCGACTTCTTCGCCGAAGACCAGCGCAACCGCGTCCTCACCATCTTCAACGTCGCCATCCCCGTCGGAGCCGCCCTCGGCGTACCTGGCGGAGGCGTTATCGGCGCAGCACTACGGCTGGCGTCACGCCTTCGTACGTCTCCGCCATCCCCGGCGCCATCATCGCCATCCTCATCCTCTTCTTCATGCAAAGAACCCCAGCGTACGGCACAGCTCACGCCACGAAAAGGCCAAGTCGAATAAGGCACCATCACTCTCGCTCCTCAGAACAAGGCTTACCTGCCTCCATCCTCGGCTACGCCGCCGTCACCTTCTCCCTCGGCGGCATCTCCGTCTGGATGGCCTCCTTCCTCCAGCGCGTCAACGGCTATCGCAGAAGCAGCAAGCCTCCGCCGTCATGGGTCCGATCATCGTCGTCGGCCGGCCTCGGCGGAACCATCGTCGGCGGCATCTTCGCCCAGCGCTGGTCCAAACGCACCGCCAAGGCCCTCTACTACGTTCCCGGCATTGAGCGCGCTCCTCGCCGTCCCACCCGCTCTGCTCTGCTTCTTCGGCCCGAAGCTCACAACGCTCCCCGCGCCTGCTCTGCTGCCGTCTTCTTCATCTTCCTCGGCACCGGCCCCGTCAACGCCGCCACGCTCAACGCCGTGCCCGCGACTCCGCTCCACCGCCATGGCCGGCCAGCTCCTCGTCATCCACCTCCTCGGAGACATGAGCTCGCCCAAGCATCATCGGCATCATCAGCGACCACTCCAACCTCCGCATCGGCCTCGGCGCCACCCTCATCACCATGGTCATCGCCTCCGTCATCTTCTTCATCGGCTCCCGCTACGCCCCGCCCCTCCACCACCAGACCGACACTGTCGCAGCATAAGATCCATCCGAAGCGTTTCATCACAAACAACGCTGTCGACATTTCAATTTGCATCGAGCATTTTCCGTAGCAACAAACAGAGACAACCATCCGCCGATTCCTATCCGGTAGCATGGAAGCATAGGTGACCTACCGCATCTACATCGTCCTCCAGCTCTTCGCCTGGTTCATCGCTCTCCTCTGGCTCTGGAAGGCCATCACCGCCACGTTCGGACTCACGTCGCGTTCCCAAATCTCATCGAGCCGAAGTACGATCGTGCACCCCGCAGGAAACCCCATCCCTCACCGTCATCGTCCCCGCACGAAACGAAGCTGAAAACATCGCCGCCTGCCTCCAGTCCCTCCTCCATCAGCAACTACACCAACCTCCGCATCCTCGCCGTCAACGACCGCTCCACCGACTCCACCGGCGCCATCATGGACGCCCTCGCCCTCCAGCACCCCGACAAACTCACCGTCCTTCACATCACCGAACTCCCCGTCGGCTGGCTCGGCAAAACCCACGCCATGGCCCAGGCCGCCAGCCACGCCATCTCGGCCCATCACCCCGACTATCTCCTCTTCACCGACGCCGACATCCTCTTCCACGCCGACGCCATCCGCCTCGCTCTAGCCCAGGCCATCGCTACGCAGGCCGACCACTTCATCCTTCTCCCCACCGCCATCATCAAGAGCGCAGGCGAAGGCATGCTCCTCAGCTACCTCCAGATCATGGGCCTCTGGGCCGTCCGTACCTGGCGTGTCTCCGACCCCAAAGCCCTCCGCGACGCCGTAGGAGTCGGAGCATTCAATCTCCTCCGCACTCCCGTCTATCAGCAACTAGGAGGCTTCGAAGCTCTTCGCATGGAGATCGTCGAAGACCTCACCCTTGGCAGCCGCGTCAAACAACACCGCCTCCGTCAGCGCATCGCTTCCGGCCCCGGCCTGGTCCGCGTCCACTGGGCACAGCGGCATCTCCGGAATCATCAACGGCATGATGAAAAATCTCTTCGCCATCTGTCGCTACAATCCCGCAATCGTCCTTCTCTCCTGCCTCTGCATTGGAGCGTTCTGCATCGCTCCCGCAATCTTCCTCGTCCTTTCTCAGACTCGCACCCCGGCGATCGTGACCTTCGCCTCGATCGTCTTTCTCTACGTCCTCTCAAGCCGCCAGAGCCGCGTCTCCCCCATCTACGCCGTCCTCTTTCCTATCAGCGCCGCCATCATCGCCTACTCCATCCTTCGCTCGACGATCACCACCCTGAAACAAGGCGGCGTCATCTGGCGAGGCACCTTTTACCCCCTCGCCGACCTCCGAAAAAGAACAACCACCTTTCGCTAAGCACATGTCGTCGTATCAAAATCCCGTTTTATGTTCACTTGGTGCTTCTCGAATGAAGTAATGTAGTGAGCTACGAATGCAGCTAGGATTGATGGGCCCCGGATGCGCTACCGATCGACCGTTTCACGCGAAAGGAGAGCAGAATGGATACCGCAAAAATCACTCGTCGAAACACAAACTCGGGATTTACTTTGATTGAACTGCTTGTCGTCATCGCGATCATAGCTGTGCTGATTGCGCTTTTGCTTCCCGCAGTTCAAAAGGCGCGGGACGCGGCGCGAGATGCGGCTGCGGCAAACGACCTCACCCTGATCGGCAAAGCGGAAAATACGTATCACGCTACCAGTGGCACATACACCGACTCTCTAAGTGCTCTTCCAGGCTTGCCTGCAACTATCGCAAGCGGTCAGGCGGACGGCCACAACTTCTCGATCCTTTTTTCCTCGCGTACAGCCTTCAAAGCACAGTCCACCCCGACTGAACCAGGTAAGACAGGAACTAAGACTTGTACGATCGATCAGACTCTCACGATCACCTGTCCGTAAAGTCGGCATTTCGGACACTTGGCAGCGCCGCCCCGGCCTTTGCCCGTCACGTGTCCGAGAAGCCCCTTTAGCGTCCCTTGAACTGGAGCACATCAGTAAACGAAAGCCGACTTCTGAGGACTTATCGCGTTTATAAGGTCATCGGTATTGGTGCACCTTGCAGCGTAACGAAACGCTGAGGTTCGCAACATGCCTTGTCCAACCTCGCAAGATCAGCTTGCATGTCTTTGTCAGCTTTGAAGGATTGTAAAGTTGCATCCAGAATCGAAGCTGCCCTGGAATCATCGGGCCACTCGATTCGGTAATGCATCCATTTGCCATCGCGTCGGGCCTCGACAACTCCCGCACGCCGTAGATACGCAAGATGACGAGATATTTTAGGCTGTCCCTGCTTCAAAATCTCCACGAAATAGCAGACACACACCTCACGCCCATCCATAAGATTCAGCAAGCGTAGTCGCGTCGGGTCTGCGAGAGCAGCGAATAGAGTTACCAGATCGAATTTAGCAGTCCGTGCCATATTCAAAGTATACGCCTTGACAGATATGTTTATTGCGTCATACATTCGTCTTGGCGCATACGAGGGCGCCGGCAATGGCAGACCAAACCGATATCAGTAACAAATACGGCGCTATCGCGAGAAGTGTCACAGACTCCGGTGCAACCGCTTGCTGCGATCCTGCAATGCGATGCTGCGATCCAATCACCAAAGACTTGTACGGCGCTCTGGAAATGGAAAGCTTGCCAGAGAAGGCTGTACTAGCGTCCCTCGGATGCGGCAACCCTACGGCGCTCACGGAGCTGAAGGCGGGGGAGACTGTGCTTGATTTAGGATCGGGCGGCGGTATTGACGTACTGCTATCAGCGAAGCGTGTCGGGCCAACGGGTAAAGCCTACGGCCTCGACATGACGGATGACATGCTTGCGCTTGCGCGAGAAAATCAGCGTCAGGCCGGAGCGACGAACGTTGAGTTTCTGAAGGGCGAGATAGAGAACATTCCTCTGCCGGACAACTCAGTCGATGTCATCATCTCGAATTGCGTAATCAACCTCTCCGCCGATAAATCGCGGGTCTTCAAAGAAGCCTTTCGTGTACTCCGTCCTGGCGGCCGCTTCGCCGTCTCTGACGTTGTAGTGCGCGGGGAGGTGCCGGATGCTGTTCGCCAAAGCATGTTGCTTTGGGTGGGTTGCATTGCCGGAGCGTTGGAGGAGTCTGACTATCGGGCGAAGCTGCGAGACGCCGGATTCGAGTCTGTAGACCTTGAGTCAACTCGCGTGTATGACATCGAAGACGCCCGCGTGTTTCTCACGGAGGCTGGGATTTCGGTCGACGAAATTGCGCCTGAAGTCGAAGGCAAATTCCTAAGCGCTTTCATTCGCGCTACCAAGCCCGAAGCGCCTTGCTGTGCGCCGGGATGCTGCACGCCAGAAGCCAATTCAGGAAGAGCCTGACATGACCTCCACGGCTCCTAACCATTACAACGTTCTATTTCTTTGCACTGGCAACTCCGCCCGCTCGATCATGGCTGAGGCAATTTTGAAGCATCGAGGCAAGGGCGTCTTCACTGCCTACAGTGCGGGCAGTCATCCATCCGGTACAGTCCGGCCCGAAGCACTACAACAGATCGAAGCGGCCGGACTTTCCACCGAAGGGCTACGGAGCAAGTCATGGGACGAGTTTTCAACTCCCGACGCACCACACATAAATTTCGTCTTTACCGTCTGTGACAACGCGGCCAACGAAGTCTGTCCAATCTGGCTGGGGCATCCCATGACCGCTCATTGGGGCGTTCCCGATCCGGCTGCGGTACAGGGTACGCCCGAGGAGAAGGCCCGCGCCTTTTGTGACGCCTTCGCCGTCTTAGACCGTCGAATCAGCCTCTTCCTGTCACTACCCCTCTCCACACTGGAGAGCCTTGCAATTCAGAAAGAACTAGACAGCATCGGCAAACAATGAAGCCAACACTCTTACGAAGGCTCGTTGCGGAGTTCACCGGAACGCTCCTACTACTCGCCGCCGTTGTCGGCTCGGGGATCATGGGAGAAAGGTTGGCGGCGGGTAACGTCGCTCTCGCACTCCTCGCCAACACCTTCGCAACGGGTGCTGCGTTGGTAGCAATCATCCTGGCATTCGGTCCCATCTCCGGGGCACATCTCAATCCAGCTGTAACGCTTGCCGATGCGTGGCAGGGTGGTGTCGCATGGCGCGAGACCCCGGCATATATCGCGGCGCAGCTTGCCGGAGCATTTGCCGGGGTGGCAACGGCTCATCTCATGTTCGGGATTACTCTGTTCGCTGCTTCGACTCACGTCCGCAACGGCCCCGCTCAGCTCTTTAGCGAGTTCATCGCCACTTTCGGTCTGCTCTCCGTCATCTGGGGATGCGCCAGACACCGGCCCTCCGCCGTCCCTTTCGCGGTGGGCGCCTATATCACCGCGGCCTATTGGTTTACCGCATCTACGTCCTTCGCCAACCCAGCTGTTACCGTTGCCCGATCCGTGAGCAACACGTTTGCCGGGATCAGACCCGCTGATGCAGCCGGATTTGTCGCTGCTCAGTTGGCTGGGGCAGTTGCGGCAACCCTGCTCTTCCGATGGCTCATCCCGTCATTGGGAGCGTCAGATCTGGATTAGTAACAAGAAACGCCCTTCTCGTTACTTGGCCGCTAAGTTAGGCGCTTCGCGCACGATCTTTGACTCTTGGTGCGTAAACGTCGACGAATATCACAAATTCTTTATGATGATTGGCTTGTCAAGCCATTGCATATGATAAACAATTTTAAATCAATAACTTACGCGTGGCGCATGAGTTTAGTCCCAGAAGCTATACTTGAAGAAGAGAAAAATGAATTAGCCCCGGAGACGATCTGGGGCTAATTCATTGATAACAAGTATTTTAGGCGCAACCCATTTGTTATGAATATTTTGCAGGCGGTATATCCCCGTAAACTATTGAATACAAATATTTTGCGCACAAGATACCCCGAGGGGGAGGGGGTACCCCTCCCCCGAAGATCTCTAATTTGTGGTCAGTAACAAAATAAGGAAGCTTTAGACCTCGACCAGAACGCGTCCGTACCTCTTCTCGACGTACTCATCGAGAATCACCTGAAACTCCTCGACGATCCTGTCGCCCTTCAGCGTGGTGAACAGCTTGCCGTCCACATACACGGGAGCCTTGGGCTCCTCAAACGTACCGGGAAGCGAGATTCCGATATTGGCGTGCTTCGACTCACCCGGTCCATTGACGATGCAGCCCATAACGGCCAGCTTCAACTCCTCAACCCCGGGATACTGCTTCTTCCACTCCGGCATCGACGCCACGAGATAGCCCTGAATTCGCTCCGCCAGCTCCTGGAAGTAGGTCGAAGTCGTCCGTCCGCACCCGGGGCAGCTAGTCACCTGCGGCATGAAGCTTCGAATCCCAAGCGACTGCAGAATCTGCTGTCCGCAACGAACCTCCTCCGACCGATCCCCACCCGGCGTCGGAGTCAAACTAACCCGGATCGTATCTCCGATTCCCGAAAGAAGCAAAGGAGCCAGACCCGCAGCCGAAGCCACGATGCCCTTCATCCCCATCCCGGCCTCGGTCAGCCCAAGATGCAGCGCATAATCGCAACGCTTCGCCAGCTCGGAATAAACATCAATCAAATCGCGAACACCCGAGACCTTAGCCGACAAGATAATCTGATCCCGCCGCAGCCCATAACGCTCCGCAGCCGCAGCATTATCCAGAGCAGACACCACCATCGCCTCCATCATCACATCGCGAGCGGGAAGGGGATTGGTACTCTTTGAATTTTCGTCCATCATCTTCGTCAGCAGCGCCTGATCGAGTGAACCCCAGTTCACGCCGATCCTTACCGGCTTCTGATGCTCAACCGCAACCTCAACCATCGTCCGGAAGTTGTCATCGTCTTTCCGTCCAATCGAAACGTTGCCCGGATTGATCCTGTACTTCGCCAGCGCCTTCGCAGTCTCGGGATACTTCTTCAGCAGCAGATGACCGTTGTAGTGAAAGTCACCAATGATCGGGGTAGACCAGCCCTTCTTCGCCAGTTCTTCAACGATCGCCGGAACAGCCTTAGCTGCCTCGTCATTGTTGACGGTAACCCGAACCATCTCCGAACCCGCACGTGCCAACGCTGCAATCTGTTGCACAGAGCTCTCGACATCGGCCGTATCTGTGTTCGTCATCGACTGGACGACAACCGGCGAATCCGACCCAACCCGAACTCCACCAATATTCACCGTTACCGCACGTCGACGCTGTATCTCAGGCATAAACTCTCCACCCTCAAGTTTACCACCGCAGCGCTCGCAAACCTCGCGATACACTACCGAAACGTGGCCCGGTAGCTCAGTTGCATAGAGCAGCGCACTCCTAACGCGAAGGTCGCAGGTTGGACTCCTGCCCGGGCCACCAAGACGCAAGCCCCATTCAAGGGGCTTGTGCGGCGGCCGCGTCGTCTGTGAAGTTCTTTATGCTCTCAAGAACCGGCGGTATGCCAGCCCGGCTAAGCCGAGAAATCCAGTTCCAAACAACATAACGTCGGAGGGTTCGGGAACCGGAGAAGTCGTCTCGTTGATAGTTATTGAATTATCAGTTGTCGGATACGATGTGCCGAATACCGCAAACGAGCCATCTTCCAGGTTCACTGTGCCATGAGAAAAGATTGGGGCGTTAAGTGATCCTGAGAATAGCTGAGGACCGTTGGCGATGGCACCGTATTCGGTGTTGTTGGCCATAAACATCACCTCTAAGCCCCCCAAACCTTGATTGGAGAAGAACGTCTCAACCGGATCGGTCGTTGCTTCGCCGCTGAAAACAATCGGAGCGTTGAAGAGGATGCTTCCATCTGCAGTCGCGCCCGAAGGAGACGCAGGTTGAGGAAGAGAGAAAATTATGAGAGGCATTCCATTGAAGGTGAACGTAAATTGATCGACTGTGTCCGCGTGCGCGGAGATAGTCGAGGCGGCGACAATCGTAACAGTCGCAAAGAAGGAAAGGGGTGTAAAGCGCATGAGGCTACCCTTCAGTGCTGGATTTAGTACGAACCGCTATGTGTCCGCAATATAGCCACGATAGGGCGCTTTTACAAACAAATTTTCATCGTGATCTACCCTTCACGCCCCGCCACAGGCTGAACTCCTGGCCAAACCATCAAAATTTTATCCATACTTCTATCTTGGTCGAGGATTGAAGTGTGCTTCTTGATTCAGTCTGGCCGTCACGGATACTGCACAACAGATCGGACGACCTCCCGCAACATTTGCCTCCACGTGTTCTAACGCGAGCCATCTCCATTTCAATGCGGTGTGAAGCCTTATCAAACGCCTTATTTGTAATTTTATGGTTTTTGTGATTTCAGCTATGGCAAAACGTCGCGAGATGGGAGTAGAGTACGTGGAAATCGATAGGCCATCAATAAGTCTTCTGGATTAGGAACGTTAGGAACGATCGGCTGCCGTACTTACTTGCCCGTTGGAAGCAAGGCCCAGTCGACGTGATCGCAGCTCTTACCCGAGTTTCCGCGGTATTTGCGGTTTCGGCGATCAGCTGCATCGTCAGCTCTATTCGTTGATTGCGGGTTTTCCGTACAGAGACGTGAGTCTCCATGGTTGTTGGGGGTGTCCGGCGATGAAGTCTGCATTGCGTAAGCCGTTTGTTCCTATAGTTACCTTTTTGTGTCTCCTAGCTTGTACCGTGACGACCAGAGCAGGTTCTGCGTCGTTCTCATCAAGCGCCGATACGGCACATACCTCAAAGCCAGCGCCACCAACGGGAGACATGGTGCTCATCCCGGGGCCGCTGAGATCATTTCTACGCATGGCGGGCATCAGTCAGAAAGTTACTCCGGATGATGTGTTGCCTTTGCTCGCTCGCAATGTGTACCTCCACGGCTATCGGCAAAATGCTCCAACTGAGTTCCTGATCCTTATCGACCGTTACATCCATCAGGCCAGAGAACTTCAGATTTTGGCAGGGACGACCAACACGATTCGGGTTGCCGGCTGCGATGATGCTGGCACTTTAGTTCAGATTCTCGGTTACAGACTGCGAGAAGGTTGTGGCCAGAAGAACTTCACGTTGGAGACGGCAAATCCAGAGCGAGCGTTCCTTACTATTGACTCAGGCTTTCCCCTCGTTGAACTCGAAGAAGCTCTTCAGAAGGGGACACCCTTCAGTTATTCGTACCCCGCTACCCGGGTCCCCGCGTTATTTCACGAGAGTGATTGGACTGGCCTGAGTACAGGACCCAGAAGAGGTGACGGAAGCCTTGTGGACGCTCTTTTAAGCGATGCATCCGTAGCTAGACTCTATTGGGCATTCGGCAAGAGTGATGATGAAACCAGAACAACCTTGGAAGGATCGCCAGGACTGAGGGCGATGCTTCCGTATGCCAACGTCCTGGACTTTTATGGAAGCCAGATATGTATTCACAATGGACACGTGCTCGTTCCCGGAGGAGTAAGTGCACAAGCCGAATGGAAGGAATTGGTCGGTGCAAGCCCGGACTCCCCAGGAGATTTTGTTGTTCACTTACTCGCGAAGGATAGGGGGTGGCTGGCCGCTTATTTTGATGTGTTATCTCGCATTAGTCAGGAACAGCAAAAACATTTCACGAACACCCCACGTTTGAAGCAACTCTACGAGGTATTTCACGCGGGCGATTCCGGCACGAACGCGGTAAGGGGTGTATTCCCGAGAGCTCCGCAGCTTCTACTGCTATTTACTCGCATGCAGTGGGAGTCGAATGGCGAACCACACGTCCCAGGAGACCTTGCGGTTTGGCGGGATATCCTCCTTCAAAAGAGTGATTCTAAAATTGTTCGCGATTGGGTCAAACGTGCTAAAAGTTGGAATCGCCCCGAACAGCTACTCGACGCTCTGACCGCGCTTTCCTCGCTGGACACCGATGTCGGAGCGCTTCAGATCTACCTCACGCTGTGCGAACTGGATCGCGGACGTCAACAGGGAAGCAAGCTATCCGCTGAAACCGTCCACTTACTAGCGGACAAGTTTTCAAGGTTCAGTAGCTGGTACTTGGTCTTTACGGAATTTCCCGAGGTGAACGATGCTTCCATCGTCCGCTTCGTGAATATAGCGGACACGATCGACGGAACCTCCAATCAAACTCTGCGCGCGAATGAACTTGGATCTTTTCAGGCAACCATCGGACTTTGGCAGATATTGGCGCGCCAGGGAGAGATTCCGAACGCCGAATTAAACAACTCCTGGCAAAAGATGATCGAACCTTTTGCTGGTATCTCTTCGCCTCCCCAGCTCTTCGACGGGGTACGTAGTTCGCTGGAAGCGCTTCTGCCTGCCGCGGGCGGGCAAGCACACATCTCACAAGATGAGATCGTCAACCTGCTCGGAGGGCCCGCTCAAGAGAGCTCTGATAGCAGGCGAGTACATCTGATCTTGACTGGAAGAATTAACTCCGTTCTTGAAGATCAGCGCCTGGTCTCCCTCGATACGCTCTTTGCACTTAGTGACGGCCTTAAGGAGATGGAGCAGGGAAAGGGTAATGCAGACGCTCTTTTACCGCTCGCGGCAGAGCTCCGCGAGTTCGATATGCCACGACCTATCTTCACCAACAGCGAGAAGATCAGCTGGGCGCCACCGAATTACACTGCCCGTCACGCGGAACTGCAGGTTCGAACGGATCTGACGAAGGTCATCAAAGCGCCTGGTTCACGTGCTCAACTCGAGACAGCCCGTGGCCAACTCGCTCCGTTTCTTCGGGACACGCTGGTCGGTTTGAACTACGCTTACTACGAACCGCCGGGTGCACAAATGCTTCACCACAATCCGCTCTTCGTTCGTTCGCATGACTTTCTGGGAGTATCGATAGAGGGATACGATCGCCTGTGGAGCGCTCCCGTACTGTTAGGAGCAGGATCACCGGCAGGTGGTGGTGCCTATCTGGTGGGCTCACTCGCGGATCTATCGTACGCGCTGGCATCGACGGAGCAGGACTTTATTGCACCAGAGAACGTACAAGCTCTCATCTGGAAGGATCTCGTGCCAGAGCTTCTTGTAGGTGCGACTCTCCCGCGTTGGTGGAACGTAACGCCGAACGAACTTCATGCGGTCACTCTATATCAGCGGTCTGGAGAAGAGATCCTAACTGCATCCGTAGGGGACCCGCAGCTCAAGGAGAAAGTGACTGTCATTCTCTCTGACAGGATGTCGCCCAAGCGTTTGGAACGTATAGAAGAGTCTCTTGCTCGTCCGGAAGACGCAGCCGCGATGCTTCCGCGAATGATGCCGATAGAGACCTCGAGCTTGGCCGCCGAGTATCACAAGAGGTTTCCTGACGAGGCCTCTTCTTGGGGACCAGCAAGTCAGCAGCTTGAGGATTTGCGACGTCAGCATCCAACCGAGGTCAGTTGGGAGCGTATATCGATCGACTTTGGTGTGCCTCACCCAACGTTAGCCCTGACAAATGCTCGCGAGCTGATAAATGTAAAGCCTTTCCCTTTCTTCGGATCATATTCCAGCCGCATGTTCGGTGAGTCCTGGGAGTCTAGCAACTTGTATTGGGCGCGCCTGGCGGACGAGATGGGCTACGCACCGGTGTCGCTCAACAGCCTGATCCCCGAACTGAGCCGGCACGCGATCGCCAAAATCTTTGCAACTGAGCCGGAAGATTGGCCAGCGATTCTTCGGGCTGTGCAGGAGACTGGGACTGAGTTTCGTCAGGGCAAAATTGCCGCATTGCCGGCAGGTAACACTACTTCAACTGCGCCAGAACGGGCAGGGAAAGATCCAATTGCGCAATAGGAGGACTATGACAAAAAGACTTCTTTTATTCCTCTGGATGATCTCATTTCCGTTCTACAGCATCGGCTCCGGGTCCGCCCAGGAAGATGCGTCGCGCATTCGAGTAAGCGTTGTTCTTGTGCAACTGAACGTTGCCGTTACCGACGGGAAGGGAAACTACATTAGTGGCCTGAACCCGGAAGACTTCTCGATCGTCGAAGATAAAATTCCAGAAAAGACAGCTACTTTTGAAGAAGGTAACGAACCACCGCGTAGATTGATCGACGTTGCTCCAGGAGGTGGTCGAACCCAGACTCAGACTGTCGCTAAAGCGTCGGAGCCGAGCGGTCCGACAACTTCAGATTCAGCGAAACTTCCTGCCTTGTGGGCTGCCGGGGCCAACGTCTTCATTCTCTTCGACACCAGCAACTACATGTACCGCGGGTTTGTATTCGCGCAGGATTCTATTGCCGATTTCATTCGCTCACTAGAGGGTGTTAGCAAAGTGGCACTCTATTCCTACAGTCGCGACCTGTCACGTGTCTCCACACTTTCGTCTGACAGGTCACAGGTCTTGCGTGGCGTCCGCAACACAGTCGCTGGCGATGACGCTGCGCTCTATAACTCGCTCTTATTAACCGTAAAGGATGCTGCTCAGCTGACCGGAAAGAAGGCAATCGTTGTCTTCTCCAACGGTCCCGACAACGCTAGTTTGGTCCCACCAGAAGATGTAGCCGAACTCGCCCAATCGACGGGAACGATCATCTACATGATCAGTACCCAGCAGGCAGAATCAGAGCCGGTCTCAACGGCGGTCTTTGAACGTATGAGTAAGGCGACTGGTGGTAAAGCTTATTTTTCCAAGAGCTGGCGAGACGAAAAGCAGGCGTTCAGTTCCATCCGGGATGACCTGGCGCACCTCTACACTCTCAGCTATTATCCTCAGCCAAACCCGAACCGAGGCTGGCGCACCATCACAGTGAAACTCGTAGGTAAAAACCTGCAGAAGTATCACGTTCGAACTCGTGACGGGTACCGTCTCCTCCAACAGACACAGTCGTCCCCAGACAGCATGCCGCCGTCCGGAGCGGAATCTGCTTCACAATGACTGCAAGCACTGCATCACTAACCAAGAGTAGTGTGTTGTGTTTGTTTGCACACAAGATGGAAATATCTCGGACTCCTCAACTTCCAACTCAACAAATGCTCTGGTTTGCCTGAATAAGGCACTACTGGATCGATCTTTACATCGAGCTTCGTCCACCTAACTAGAGGAGACTGTAGTCATTGAGCACGTCTCGTGGAATGCCGAACTTAAACTCATTCCCCGAACTCCGACTACAGATAACTCCGAGATTACGTTTCTGTAGCGCCGGCTCTCGGGAACTAGGGTCTACGTCAGATGATCTTTTTGCTGCCGAGAAGAGACCATCTCACCCAGTCCGCTTTCAATGGCTGTGTCAAATCACATTACTAAACATCCGACAGCAACTATGTATTATGGGTAAGCAATATCGATAGTATGCAATCGAGAATTCGACCGATGTCTCCAATTGCAATGGAAACGTGAGCTCATTTTATGAACCTCGATCGGGGTTCCCGGATTCAATGAGAATAAAGCATGCCATGGAAAAGGTTCCAGGTGGTCTTATGATGGTGCCGCTCGCGTGCGGAGCGATCATCACAACGGTCGCGCCGAACGTGGGGCCGTTTTTTGGCTCGTTTACAAATGCTTTGTTCACCGGCTCTCTACCGATTCTTGCGGTCTTTTATGTTTGCATAGGCGCAACTATACCGGTGAACTCACTCCCGCGGATTGTGAAGCGCGGCGGTGCTCTACTGCTGACTAAGGTACTGCTGGGGGTCATCGCAGGGCTTCTCTTTGGGCATCTCATTGGGATCGAGCCGGTTTCCTCGGGCTGGTTCGCCGGACTATCGACACTTGCGGTGGTGGTGTCCATCAATGATACAAATGGCGGTCTATATATGGCATTGATGAGAAGATACGGAAACTCTGAAGATGCTGCGGCGTACTCCGTGATGGCGCTGGAATCGGGGCCATTTTTAACGATGGTGACGCTTGGAGTTGCCGGACTGTCAAACTTTCCATGGCAGACATTAATCGGGGCAATTCTTCCGCTTTGTATCGGAATGCTGTTAGGCAATCTTGACCACGAGCTTCGTATATTTCTAGGTGACGGTGCCCCCGTTATGATCCCATTCTTTGCGTTTGCTTTGGGCACAACGCTCGATCTTCGCCACGTCTGGGAGGCTGGTTTGGTTGGTCTGGCACTTGGCCTTATCATCTTACTGGTATCGGGAGTCGCACTGATTTACGTAGATCGATTGACGGGCGGAGAAGGAACCGCGGGCATTGCTGCCGCAACTACAGCGGGAAATGCTGCGGCTGTGCCTGCGCTCGTTGCTGCCGCAAATCATCGATACGCTTCAGCAGCCCCTTCAGCCACGGTGCTGGTCGCATCGAGTGTCGTCGTCACCAGCCTGCTCGTACCTCCTTTAACGGCTTGGTGGCATGTTCGGATGACCAAAGGAAGTGCTGGGCCGGTGGACGACCAAACCCTGCGAGCCGTGGATTAATGTTAAACATGTTGATCATCGCGGATGATCTTTCGGGGGCGGCGGATTGCGCTGCTGTAGTCGCAATCGCCGGTCTGAACACGATTGTCGCACTAGGAGAAACCCCAAACGAGATGCATTCAGACGTTTTATCTGTTGATGCAGATACACGACGCATGGCGGCACAACCAGCTGCGGAAGAAATTGGCATATTAGTCCGCAAATATGCTCTTGATAAGAAGGTGCTTCTCTTCAAGAAGATCGATTCGACCTTGCGCGGCAATGTGGGCATCGAACTTGCCGCTGCACTGGCTGCCCACCGAAGCCTGCACGCTCACTCGGATCGTGCGGTCGTCGTAATGGCTCCAGCGTTCCCCGCCATGCGGCGGACCACGCTGAACGGCTTTCAATTGTTGGATGGGCAGCCGCTCGCCGAGTCGGATATCTGGCGGCTGCAATCCATTTCAGGTCGATGCTACATTCCCGATATGCTGCAGAGCGCAGGTCTCAAGAGCACAATCATTCCGCTTAATATTATCCGTTCTGCTGACCGCGCAGTTGTAGACGCGATGAGAGCATCCGCGAGCGAGGCGGACGTGTTGATCTGCGACGCGGAGACGGATGGGGACCTGAAGGCAATTTCGAAAGCGTCGATGAATTTGGGGAGGCAGACGATCTGGGCAGGATCAGCTGGACTAGCCTACCATCTGCCAAGAGCCGCAAGGCTCATCGGGGCGACGGCTGTTACAGAGCTTGAGCCGGCGCCGATTTCTGGATCGATTCTTTTTGTGATTGGCAGCTTGTCGAACAACTCCAAAGAGCAGGTTCGAGTTTTGACTACTTCTTCAGAGACGTTGAGGTTGTCAGTTCCGGCCGATATTTTGCTCGAAGGCCCAGACTCATCGCACCGACACAAGTATCAGGCAGACCTCTTGCGAGCGGTCGAGATGAATCGCGACATTGTGATCGAAGCGGAACCCGAACGCCACGAATGAGCGGGGAAGGGATGAGGATCTCCATGGCGCTTGCGCAAATGACCTCCTTGGTCAGTGACAAAATAGGTGCTCTGGTAGCCGCGGGTGGAGAGACTGCTCGTACGGTGCTTCAACGATGGGGAGTAACGGAGTTGCGGGTACTTGGGGAGTTGGAAATAGGGGTGCCTCTTTCAATAACCGAGAATTGGAGCAGGCAACTTCCCGTGATTACTAAGGCGGGCGACTTCGGAACGCAGGAGACGTTGCTCAACTGTCGAAACTTTTTGCATGGCAAAAATCGAGGCAGTATCTTGCCTCGAGACAAGAGATGGATCTAATAATGAAGCGACCGATGGGAGATCGAGCAATCATCGCTATGACGATGGGCGATGCAGCTGGTATCGGACCGAAGTGATCATGAAAAGCTTGATGCATCCTGAGCTTCATGATCGGTGCCGACCACTAGTGATTGGCGATGCGGAACGTTTGAGGACGGCAGGCCGCATCGTGGGAGCCGATCTTGCAGTGCGAAGTCTTACGCCAAGAGAGTTCGACCGGGCGGCTTACGTGCGAGACACCGTAGATTGCATCGATCTGAAGATAATTCCAAAAGAGCTGCCGTGGGGATTGCTTTCAACGGTAGCAGGGGATGGAGCTTTCCGATATGTGGAGGAGGCGTCCAGACTTGCGATGAATGGGCAGATTGCAGCCATCTGCACAGCACCACTTAATAAGGAAGCTTTGAACGCAGCCGGACACCTTTACCCGGGCCATACCGAACTTTTAGCAGCCCTGACGGGCACGGACGAAGTATCGATGATGTTGAGTACACCGAAGCTGAAGGTGACGCATGTTACGACTCACATCGGCCTGATTGACGCGATTGCAAAGATCGAGCCGATGTTGGTGGAACGAACCATTGCGCGTGCGTATGCCTTGCTTCAGAGAGTGGGGCATGCAGATCCAAAGATCGGAGTGTGCGGAATCAATCCTCATGCCGGCGAAAATGGGCTCTTCGGCCACGGTGAAGAGGAGGAAAAGATCGCGCCAGCAATCGCCGCCTGCCGCAGCAAGGGATGGAACGTTATCGGGCCGTTACCCGCAGATACGCTGTTCTTTTTGGCCCAACGCGGAGATTTCGACATGGTGATTGCCATGTATCACGACCAAGGCCACGGGCCGGTTAAAGGTGCTGGGATTAGATGCCGGTGTGAACATCACACTTGGCCTTCCAGTGATCCGCACCTCTGTCGATCATGGCACTGCATTTGATATTGCAGGCACAGGGACGGCGGACGAAAGAAGTATGCTCGAGGCGATGCGTCAGGCGGTCGATCTGGCAGGCGAACCGAGATGAATCTTGAGGTGTATGTTCTACGAAACTGTGTTTGTAGCTACGCCATACTGGGATTGAAATTTTTGTACAGAAGACCGCTACTAAGTGCTATCCAGAATCAACGGGCCACGCTCCTGAAAGCCGCTGATTACGTGTAATTCCGTGATGACAAATTTATATACCGTTTTGGCCACTGGTCGCAGTATCCCTCAGTCAAATGTTTCCCTAGTTAGGTTCGCAAGGTCTCTTGCGTTTACGGAGCTGCAATGAAAAATCATTGGATCATGACCATGGGCCTCATAGGTCTAATTGGTGGCGCTAACTTCATAAACATCATGCACGCGCAGCAGAAGGCAGCCTTCAATAGTGGATTCAGCTCTAGCGAATTACAGCAATTTGCCTCACTCAATCCAATTGATACCCATACTCATATTTACGAGTACGATTCCTTATATGTCGCCATGCTGCAAAAGTTGCATCTGCACATCCTCGACATCATGGATGTTTCAGACAATGCCAATCCAGAGCGTAAGAACCTAAGGAAGGAAAGCCGGGACGTTTTCGGTCTAGTTGATAAAAGTTCTCGTCAGGTTTTTGCATGCACTACATTTGACCCATATCTCTTCAACGAGCCGGACTTTGCTAAGACAGCGATTCGGGAGCTTAATCGAAGTTTCGATCAGGGTGCTATTGCGGTCAAAGTGTGGAAGAACATCGGTATGCAGGTCAAAGATGCAAAGGGTGCGTACATTTTGCCGGACAACCCTGCGCTGCAACCGATCTATCGCGATATCGCTGCTCACCATAAGACGTTGATTACGCACATCGCGGATCCAGATACAGCATGGTTGCCACCTAACCCTGGGGCGAGCGACATGTCTTACTTCATGCAGCATCCAGAATGGTATATGTACAAAATCAAGGGTGCGCCTTCAAAAGAGCAGATACTGCATGCGCGGGACCATGTGCTGGAAGCCAATCCAGATCTTCGAATGGTTGGGGCGCATTTCGGAAGTATGGAGGGAAACTTTGCCCAGCTTGCAGAGCATCTTGATCGTTATCCCAATTTCGCCGTTGACATGGCCTCGCGTGTTATCTACCTCATGAAAATGCCCAGGTCGGAAGCGATCGGGTTCATCCTTAAATATCAGGACCGCTTGATCTACGGGACAGATGACACCTTATATCCAGGCGCAGACGTACAAAAGATGGTGAAGATATCAGAGGCCACCTACGCCAGAGACTGGCGCTTTTTCGCTACGGATAAAGTTTCTTCGAATCGCGGCAGGGAAGTGCATGGCCTTGCTCTACCTCAGAGCGTCCTTCGAAAGATATACCATGAGAATGCTGTTCATTGGTTTTCAGGTTTACAGTAGCAGCGTCAACTAAAATTTCTGTCCAGTGTCCCCTTTATCGATGCAGTAAATTCATCCGGTTTATGAGCATCACAAGCTCTAGTGATCCGCTTATAAAACAACTATGGCAAAATTGACCTTCTAATTACACATCTGACTGATAGCGTTGAACGAATAGCTTCAAGGGATCCTATATGAAGAACGTCATGTGCTTGATAATCGGTATCACTGTATCGGGATTGTGCCAAGAACAGCCACAGAAGGTATTTCCCCCAATCTCAACGAATAGCCAAGAATCAGTCAGTCATCCCTTCTCCAAGCAAGAGCTCGAACAATTTATTGCACTTGAACCGATCGATACGCATACTCACGCCTACGTAAACACCCCGGCTTTCCTGAATATGATCAAAAGACTACATGTTCATATCGTGGACATCATCCTGGTCGACGATCAGGAGAATATTGCCGAATGGAAAGACTTAGCCAAAGAGCGCAAGGACACTTGGGGCATCGTGGATGCCGGCGCGGGGGCGGTATCTTTCTGCACCACGTTTGATCCTTTCAAGTTGAATGGATCTAACTTTTCAAAAGAAGCAATCGTTCAAATCAACGAAGATTTTGATAGGGGTGCGATTGCGTTAAAAATATGGAAAAACATTGGCGAAGAGGTAAAAAACGAAGAGGGTAAATATGTTCTACCCGACGACCCAATATTTAAGCCAATCTACGATGATATTGCTGCGCACAATAAGACCTTGATCGCCCATGTCGCGGATCCGACAACAGTATTTGAAGCTCCGAACCCTGCTGCGCCCGACTATACCGGGTATATGAGCAGCCCGGGATTTTATATGTACAGAAGGCCCGACGCGCCATCTAAGCCTGAAATTCTCCGTGCTAGGGATCATGTATTGGAAGCAAACCCAAGTCTTAGGATGGTTGGGGCCCATCTAGGAAGTATGGAAGCTGACTTTGGCGAGTTGGGGAGGCATTTGGACAGATATCCTAACTTCGCTGTGGATTTAGCGGCGCGTATGGATTATTTGGTCATTCAGCCCCGAAGCTTTCTTTTGCCTTTCATCGACAAATATCAGGACCGACTTATTTACGCGACCGATCTGGAGATCTTCCCCGGTGAGCATGAAACAGAAACAATTAAATCTTGGGAAGATTCTTATGCATTGGACTGGCGTTTTCTTGCCACGACTGAGTGGCTAATTTACAGGGGGCATTTGGTGCAGGGGCTTGGTTTACCTCGATCGACCCTACGGAAGCTGTATCACGACAATGCGGTGACATGGTTCCCCGGAATTCTCGACAGCGCACATTGATTCTTTAGCCGGTTCGACCGAATTAATTTAGGTGGCAAATAACGTTAACCTAAAACCATGGACCAAGGTTAGCTCTGTTCACGTCCAGGTTGGGAAATAACCTTCGCGGTACGCCGAAGGGTTATCGCGTATAAAATTCACCAATTCTTCGGCAAGCTATGTGCCGAGGGCCTGTAACTTGCTCTTTCGGCGCTCTTCTACTCCATTCAATAACACAGGTGCTTCGAGCCCAATTGACGGCCTATCTATCGAAGGATGTAAGTCCGAGCTCCATCTGAGCAGTTACAAATTAATCATCTTTTGAAGACGTTTCCAGCAGAGTTTAGTTCAGCGAAACGAAGTCAACTGGAACTTCGCCTAATTTGGTGAGCTTAGCTCATGAGCGCACTTTTCACTCACGCGATGCGATGTCAGGCAGAAAACGGTGAGGAGGATTCTTGCGCATGACGGAGTATATGGCGTGTTGTCACAGAGTGGCTCGCGATAGCCGTTTCTTCGACGGAAAAAGAAGAGAATTATCCGGCTACGCTCTGATCCTGTGTCAGACTGGATCATTCTTTTTAGTTTGCGGTGAGCAAACAATAAATCACGTTCTTGTTTTCAGTGCGTTGCCCGAAAAAACTTCTGGTGAGCTCATCTGTCAACAAGTCGAGATGTAACGCCGCGCTTGGCGGTATTTGATCGCTTAAGGGTCCAAGCGGAAAGGGTGCCAGTGCTTGTAGTCTTGCCGGTCGTCTGCTTTTGGCTTTGGGTCGTTGGCTTTCGTCGTGAAGGATTTGGCTGGCGAAGATCACTTGTATACGCGTCGATCCCATACTCGCTGATTTGTGTTTACTCTACGGAACTTCTCAGTCTGTTTCATGGATTGACACGGCTTGGTGTTTCACTCTCGTGGCTTCTCGGTGTTGGGCTGGGCGCCGGCTGGTTGGCATATCAAGCGAGAACCTCTTCCTCCGCCCAGATTCCATTGATAACGTCTGCGCGTATGGAGGGCTCTTCAGGTATTGACGGGTGGGAACGCACGGCGCTGTATATCGTCGCCGGACTTGCGTCGATAGCGTTTCTGAATGCTCTGCTGTCCGCGCCGAATACGTGGGATGCGATGGCGTATCATCTGCCGCGTGTTGTGCAGTGGATGGGCAACAGGGGAGTCCAGAATTACCCGACGATCGATAGGCAACAATTAACGATGCCGCCAATGGCCGAGTACGGCATGATGCACCTTGACCTCTTGTACGGAACCGACCGGTTAGTAAATCTTATACAGTGGCTCGCATATGTGGGATGCATCATCGGCGTCTCTATCGTTACGGAGGAGTTTGGGGGCAGTCGCAGAACGCAGGCGTTTGCTGCTGTGCTGGCCGCTACTATTCCAACTGCACTGTTGGGAGCGTCGGGCGCGAAAAACGACAACGTGCTGAGCTACTGGATTGTGGTGACGATATATTTCTTGGTAGCGTGGAAACGGGATCAGAGTTGGTGGCTGGCGTTTGCGGTGGGCGCGAGTGCATCTATCGCGGCGTTTACGAAGGGTACGGCGTATACGTTCATGCCTTGCCTGCTTTTTGGCTGTTGGATGATGTGGGGTGGAAGTGCACGGCGGAAGTTTGTGCTGCGGGTGCCAATTCTATTGCTGTTGCTGATCTCAATCTGCGGACCACTGTGGGGAAGAAACTATCGGATGACCGGGTCGGTCTTCGGGCTGTCGTACTTCGATGGGGTGGGAGATGTTGAAGGGCGTAGGTACGCTAACTCTCATTTAGGACCGGCGCAGGCGGTGGCGGGTGTGTTGAGGAATGGCTCGCTAAACCTGAGCGTACCGAGCGATAGGGTGAACGATCTTTCAACAAAACTTGTCGATCACTTGATTAGAGCTGTTGGTGTCGATCCGAATGATTTTGGCCAACTGACTCGGAATCCTAATGGCACGGCACGACCGTTTCGGGTCCAGTGGAAGTCCCGCAACGAGATCATGACCGCCAACCAGTGGACCTTCTTTTTGTTTGTTGTCGCTTGTGCCTGGTATGTGGCGCATTACAGGACGCAGGACAAAGATATCGGATGGTTGATGCTGGGAGTTGTCGGGGCATTTGTGATGTACTGCACACTCTTGCGATGGGCGCCGTGGAACGCGAGGTACCAGCTTGCGTTGCTGATGCTATCAGCGGTAGCGACGGCTCTGGTGCTCACGCGCTTGTGGTCTCAATCGGCTGTTCGTGTGACGATGTTTGTGTTGCTCACTCTTTCGTTGCCCTTGGCTTTGATGAATGAGATGAGACCGTTGTTATCGAGGCATGGATTCTCTGGGACTGTAATAAAACTACCCAGAGATCAGACATATTTTCTTGATGACCACCATCGTTTGGCGGAGTCTTTCATAGCAACTGCTAATATGCCTTCAGTCAAAGATTGTCGGTCCATCGGATTGGATGCGACGCTGCTTCATTTCGAGTATCCGATGATGGCGATAGTTAACAACGCCGATGCTGGGCATAGTTTTCAATACCTTTCGGTAAACAACCCGACGATTGCGTACAAAGATGCGGCGTCTCCCAAGTCTTGTGTGGTGATTTGTCTGGGGTGCGCGAAGTCGATCGAGAAACTTCGTCAATATGGGGCGAATCCCGTAATCGAAACCGTCGGCGAGATAGTGATTTTTAGCAATAACAACGCTCCCGTGGTGGATCGCAAAGAAGTGTCTGACACATCGGCTTCCCCACAGTAAGTTGAGCCCAAAAGGCGTGCACCTTACTAGCAACCAGTCGATGCGGCTAGCGAGACCATCTGCTTCCTCGACAAGAGCTTAGATATTGGCGATCTTTTTGTAGACATCTAACTAACTTTATGTGTCGAGAAGGCGAGCGATACTGTTATTCCGTCTTCTTTCATTTGCTCAATAGTTCGCGGACCTTAGGGAGAGGTTTGACCTGATGGGAATAGTCGTGACGAAAGATAAACTGTCGATATGCTTCAGGGGCTCTTCGACGGCCTTCCGTTTCCACCAGGGAGCGAAGACTAGATTAATTCATCTCTACTTTCCTCTATTTTTTCGTGCCATAAGTAGCGTTTGGCCGGTGATGACTCAAGAGATTTCTCAACACAAGAGCGCTCCCGTTACTAACCCTCTAACCGATCTCAATCCAAAGCTCAAAGAGTGGCTAAGGCCTGGAGCCGCCAATGCAGAACGAAAGGGCCGATTGAAGGCCGCCGTTCCTTGCGAAGAGAACTGGCCTCTGGGTTGCCGAACTATGCGCTACACTTACGAAACTCTTGCCCCAAGACATTGGTTAGACCCATAGCGCCGTTTCTTGCAAAAGGAATCTTCATATGAAACCAATTATCCTCTGCCTCGTCGCCCTACTTGCCAACGCCTCATTTGTCCTCCATGCGCAGACGGCCACGCCACAATACCCCGACATGCCCTCGGAGACGCCCGCCTCCGTCAACACCGCGCAGTATGGTGCCGACTACGCTCGCCGCGAGGTGATGATACCCATGCGCGACGGCGTCAAGCTGCACACCGTCATCCTCATCCCTGGCGGAGCGCACAATGCCGGCATCGTCCTCACTCGTACCCCATACAGCGCATCGGCCCTTACCACGAAATCGTATAGCAACCATCTCGGGGCCAGCCTCTACGGCTATGACAATGCCACCGACGTCATCGTCGAAGGCGGCTACATCCGCGTCGTCCAGGACGTTCGCGGCAAGTACGGCTCTGAGGGCGACTACGTCATGAACCGGCCCTTCCGCGGCCCGCTCAATCCCACCCCTGTCGACAACTCCACTGACACGTACGACACCATCGACTGGCTCATCAAGAACATTCCCGAGACCAATGGCAAGGTAGGCATCATCGGCATTTCCTACGACGGCTACACTTCGCTGGCCGCGCTCGTCGACCCTCACCCAGCCCTCAAAGCCGCCGTCCCCATGAATCCCATGGTCGATGGCTGGCACGGCGACGACTGGTTCCACTACGGCGCCTTCCGCGAGAATAACGAGCCCTACATTTACGAGCAGGACGGCACCCGCGACAACTCCGCGCACTGGTGGACCTCCAACTTCGACGACTACGACACCTACATGAATGCAGGCTCCGCCGGCGAACTCGCGCAAACGCCGTGGCCTCGATCAGATGGGCTTCTGGCGCAAACTCGTAACGCACCCCGCCTATGACTCCTTCTGGCAGGAGCAGGCTGTCGACAAGATCCTCGCCGCGCAGTACGCCAAGCACCCGCCCACCGTGCCTGTCCTGCTCGTCCACTCGCTCTGGGACGCCGAAGACATCTACGGCGCTACCGCTGTCTATAAGGCCATCAAGCGCTACGACAAAAATGGCCTGATTCATCTCACCCTCGGCCCCTGGCACCACGGCGGAGCCATCGAAGACGGCACCAACCTCGGTGCCGACCAGCTCACCTTCCCAGCCGATCCGTCCTTCTACTGGCGGCAGCACGTCCTCGCGCCTTTTCTCGCCCGTTACCTCAAGGACGACACCTCAGCCCCCGCCATTCCCACGGTCACCGCCTACCAGTCCGGCACCGACCGGTGGCAGCAACTCCCCGCCTGGCCCGTCACCCAGCCCAATACCCGGCTCTACCTGCATGCCAACGCGACGCTTAGTTTTACCGCGCCCACCAGCGCAGAGGCTTCCTTCACCGAATACCCATCTGACCCCGCCCACCCCGTGCCTTACCTCCCGCGCCCTAATCAGCCCGCGTGCTATACCGCCGGCTGCCCTTGGGCCAACTGGCTTGCCTCAGACCAGCGCAGCGCTTCCGGCCGTCCGGACGTCGCGACCTTCGTCTCTGAACCGCTCACCGCGCCCGTCACCATCGCCGGCGAGCCCCTGGCCAACCTCGTCGCCTCCACCTCCGGCACAGACTCCGACTGGGTCGTCAAGCTCATCGATCTCTACCCCGATGAAGTCGCCGCCGAACCCTGGATGGGCGGCTACCAGCTGATGATCTCCGCCGACATCTTCCGCGGCCGCTATCGCCAGAGTCTCGAGAAGCCCGAGCCCATCCCCGCCAACACCTCCGAGCCCTATCGCTTTGAGCTGCCCAACGCGAACCACGTCTTCCTGCCCGGCCACCGCATCATGGTCCAGGTGCAGTCCAGCTGGTTCCCGCTCTACGACCGCAACCCCCAGACCTTCGTCCCCAACATCTTCTTCGCCCAGCCCGCCGACTATCAGAAGGCCGAGCAGAAGATCTTCCACTCACCCGCTGACGCCAGTTACATCGAGTTGCCTGTAGTCAAGCCCTGACGCGCGTGGGAGCTATAGGCTCTTTTATGTTTGTGTGCTTTCCGCAGATTGAGCTGGGCCTCGGTGAGTGAATAGTCGAGTCACTCACCGGGCACTCCAGGAACATCGGAGACCTAATCTTCCGGATCACGGACAATCCGCTCAGAACTCGTTGATAAGCTCCCTTTACCTGTTGGCTCAAGAAACAGAGCCCGCATCTCATCCGAGATGTAAGCCGCATGGTCCGTATCTACACCACCAACTTGTGCAGCGTTCCGAATCGAAGCCTTTGAGCCTGCTGCCGCGTATCCCGAACCTCTGTCTCTTTATAAATCCACGAACTGGTAATTCGTACACTAACCCTCCCCGAAGAATCGGGATAGACTTGAAGCGCTAGTCGGAGGATGCAACCTATCTAGGTAGGTAAGCGGCTACGTTCAATAAACTTTCCAAGGACTATTTCGCAAGCGACGGAGGACCAAATGAGTAATCGCATGAGTGTTTTATCGCGTCGACTTGGGCGCTTCGCGGGCGGCTTCTCATTCGCAACCGTCGCCTTCTTCTCAATCTGGTTGTATGCCGACGCCAACACGAAGGGCCAAATAGTATTCCTCTTTGCTGGCCTTGCTTTGGTGTGCCTCTTCGCCAGCTTCTTTTTGTGGCTCGCGCACGGCTTCGCGTGGGCGATGATCCCAGGGAAGCCTGCAGAGGCATTGCAGCCAAAGGAAGCATTGGAGCCAACGGAGGCGATGAAACCTGCCGAGGCGGTTAAACCAGCGGAGGCGGTTAAACCAGCGGAGGCGATGAAACCAGCAGAGCCGGTGAAACCTGCAGAGGCGAAGAGGCCAGCGGAGGAGATGAAGCCTGCGGAGGAGATGAAGCCTGCGGAGGAGATGAAGCCTGCTGAGGCGATAAAGCCTGCTGAGAAGAAGGTGATCGTCTCAGAGGATCCTTCCGATGCGAAATACACCATCACAGGAAAGCGAGTCTACTGACCCTAGAAAGCTTGTCAAACTGCCCTGCAATCGCGGAGGCTCTGCACGAACGAGAGTAAGACGATGCACGCCCTTCGATTGTTCTCCGTCAAAGATGGAAATTGCGGCGAGAAACCGCGAACTCTGTAGCGAGAAACAACCGGCATCCGGAAGTAACCCCGAAATGTCCGTATTGTCGGCAATCTACCCGGAACACGAACCAATAACTTCTCGATGAGTGCATTAGCCTGAATGCAACAATTGAATTCAGGATTGCTAAACAGAAGCAGGCATGCGGAGAGTAGCTACAAAGCTGAAATCCGTACTTGTCATCGCAAGCAAAGCGCAGCGCGGAGTCAAGCACGTTTCAGCAGATGATGTGGCGCACGGCCGCAGCTTGGGCGCAACTGATGTCAAGATCCATGATGCCGCTCTGATCGCTGCGGCCTTCTGCATGTACAACCGTTATGTGGACGGCCTTGATACCTGCGGCCACGCGATGCCAGCATGTACGCGCAAATGGTGAGCATCTGACCGAGCATGGCTATCTAAAATTTGCACGGTGATGGCGCATTCGCTCTTATCGGGAGCCGGAGGTAATGCTCTCTCTATCGCTCAGGGCGAGCCGCGCAGTCTTACACAAATGCATTGGCTGATTACGGTTACGAGTCAACCCAAGGGTTGAGAAAAATACCCATCGCTTAGGGGAAGACAGTACAACGACTTAACTAGTACGTTCATCCGTGTAGTCCGCCAAGCAATTTCTTTCCTTGAAAATAGCGCCTCTACCACTGGTATTTCCATCAGGGATCTCTAACTTACGGAACTTTTCGCTATGCAATAGTTTTTGGCGCACAGTGTAGCGACGATCCATGTAACGGGTTTCACGCGAAGCACCGGCGTCACTCTGCTTGTAGTTTCAAGTCTTTTGGAGGCTCGAAAGCAACATGAAAATCGTTTTCAATGTGCTGGCATTTGTAGTGCTTGCTTGTCTCGGTTTGTCTGCTCAGCAAATCACGGGAAACATTCGCGGAACAGTTACAGATCCAACCGGCGCTGTCATTCAGGGCTCCGCAATTACAGCACGGCAGGCGGAAACGGGCCTTTCTCGCAGCACGACCACCGATCGCAACGGTAGTTACGTTCTTCTGGAACTCCCGGTCGGACACTACCGCCTGCAGGTCGCAGCGAAAGGTTTCCAGCAATACGTGCAGGATGGCATCACGCTCAACGTGAACGAGACGGCTTCAGTCTCGCCACATCTCGCGGTCGGATCGGAAAAGGCGCAGGTGCTGGTGAGCGCCGATGCCGACCTGATTGAGCCAACCGTCACCAGCATGGGTAAGGTAGTCCAACAGCGCGAATTGGAAGATCTACCGCTGAATGGTCGCAACTTTTCGCAACTTGGCCTGTTGCAACCTGGAGTCGTTCCCTTGACGCCCGGAATAGCCGAAGCTGGCGGATCGCTCCGTGCCGGACAGGCATATGCGGTTAATGGCCAGCGACCTGAATCGAACAACTTCCTCATCGACGGCGCGAACAACTTCAACGGGGTCGACGGCGGATTCGTCCTCAAGCCTCCGGTGGACGCGATCAGCGAGTTCCGCATCATTACGCATAGTGCGAGTGCAGAGTTCGGAAATACGCTAGGATCGACGACAAACATCATCACGCGGTCGGGCACGAATAAAATCCACGGGGCGTTGTGGGAGTTCCTGCGCAACGACGCAGTCGACGCCAACAATTACTTTTACTCGGGGTCGTCGAAGGAGCCGCTGAAGCAAAACCAGTTTGGTGCGACGATCGGTGGGCCGATCAAAAAGGATAAAGCCTTCATCTTCGGCTTCTATGAAGGCTTCCGCAATCGCCAAGGCGAAACAGGACTTACCCCAGTGCCGTCGCTGCAGCAGCGTACAGGTGACTTCTCCCAACTCTGCCCGGAAGGCTTCTCGCACGGCTTCTGCAATAACCCTCAGAACCAGCTTTTCAACGTCTTCGCCAATGCACCCTACCTGAATAACCAGGTGCCGCAAGACCAGTTCAACCCGATTTCAAAAAACCTGCTACAGTTCTTCCCGCTTCCGAACAACGGCACCAATCTGTTCTCCACCACCCAAGTTTTAACCAATAACACCGATCAGTTCGGAATCAAAGTTGATGACTACCTTACTCAAAGAGACATGCTGAACTTCAATTACATGTTCAACCAGCTCTCCCAAGTGGATCCGCTATCGCCGGGCGGCGCCAGCGTGCCGGGCTTCCCAATAGGCGAAAACCAGCGGGCGCAGATCTTTGTCGCACAAGAGACGCACACCTTCTCGCCGAATCTTATCGCTGTAGCGCGATTCTCGTTTCTCCGCAACAAGTTCCTCTACGGCGAGCACGAGGATCATCAGCCGCCCTCAGACTTTGGATTCCAATACGAACCGAGTCTCGCTATCGCCACTGGACCTCCATTCATCCAGGTGAATGGCTATTCCGCAATTGGTGATCCGATCACCGGCCCACGCAACACCTACGAAAACGTCTTTGATTACTCTGGATCAGTGAGTTGGGTACGCGGCAAGCACACAATGAAATTCGGCGGAGGATATCAGCATCAACAAATCAACGTGCTGCAAGGGATTGCGACCAACGGCTTTTTCGTATTCGCGCCATTCCCGGTTACGGACGCGTTTGCCAGCTTCCTCACCGGGCAGGCGGTCGTCTTCCTGCAAGGCATTGGCGATTTCTCGCGTGGCATTCGCGGCAACAATGCGAACCTGTACGTGCAGGATACATATAAGGTCGCGCCGCGAGTCACGATCAATGCCGGACTGCGTTACGAGTTGCCCATCCCGTATACCGAAATTCATAACCGGGTATCGTTGTTTGAGCCAGGGAAGCAATCTACTGTCATGCCGAATGCGCCGCTGGGACTGTTATATCCGGGCGATCCCGGTGTGCCCGATGGCTTGATCCAAACCGATTTCAAGGCGTTCGCGCCACGGTTTGGCGTCGCGTGGGACCCGACCGGTAACGGCAAGTTGCTGATCACTTCGACATACGGTATTTTCTACGAGCCTTATTACACCGGACAGGGCGGTCCTTTGCAGGCGCCGATCAGTGCGCCTCCGTTCCTCGGAACGCCACAGGTAAGCCTGCCGGACTTCGCGGATCCGTTCAACGGCCACCCTCCTGCCGTAGGAACGTTTTCTACGCCACTCACGAACCTGACTCTATCGCCGAGGTTGACGCTCCCTTACGCGCAGGATTGGGACTTGAACCTGCAGCAGTCGTTCGGGCCCGATTTGCTGTTCGAGATCGGATATGTGGGCACGAAGGGTACGCGCCTGCCGCGCTTTATAGAAGCGAACCCGGCGGTATTCGTCCCCGGAACCGTAAACGGCCAGCCGATCTCGAATTCCAGCAATGCCGATCAACGGCGGCTCTATTCAGGCTGCACACTCGCGGATTCGCCGAGCAGTTGCAAGATTTCATCGACCGGCGAGATTACGGGCATTGCCAATTCGTCGTACAACGCGTTGGAAGCGTCAATGCGCAAGCGGTTCAGCCATGGGCTGTCATTTCTCGTGTCGTACACGTGGTCGAAGACGATCGACGATGTGTCGTCGTTCAACATAACCGGATCGGCAGCGAAGCCTGTTGCGGGCGAAAACGATCTCGCTCAGGATCCGTTCAATCTCGCAGCAGAGCGTGGGCTCTCGCTGTTCGACGCGCGCAACCGATTCGTTGGGAGCTATGTATGGGCGCTTCCGTTCTGGAACCATCCGCAGAACTGGTATCAGTGGGGATTAGGCGGTTGGCAGTTGGATGGCATAGGAACATTGATGAGCGGCACGCCGTTCACTGTGTTCGACTCGAACGACGTCGCAGCGCAAGGTACGGCGCCGGAGATCACCGGATTTTCCGCGCAACGACCCAATCTCGTCGGCAATCCCAATAACGGGCCGCGCACGGTTAACTCATGGCTCAATGCCAGTGCTTTCCAGCGACTCGATCCCACAGCCAACGCGGGCCAGTTTGGCACAGAAGGTCGCAACGTGAATGTCGGCCCGGCCTTTGCCGATTGGGACTTCGGTGCGCTTAAGAATTTCAACGTGACAGAATCAACGCATATACAGTTCCGCGCGGAGTTGTTTAACATCCTGAACCGCACGAACTTCCGGCTGCCCGACAGCGACATCAGCTCGCCGACATTCAACTATATCCTTGCGGCGGGTGCTCCGCGCCAAGTGCAATTTGCGTTGAAGTTCATCTATTAGCGGGGCCAAACGAATAGAGGTGGAAATGCCAGCAGAGAACAGCACTGTGGTGGAACAGATCGTCGGAGACGATCGAGAGATATGTCCCTGATGATGATTATCTGGAACAGGGTTGAACTTGTTCTCGACTGCTCTCTAGCGAAAAGGATTCGCTCGAACGAGAAACAATCGGCGCCTTCGAGACTGGCCGGAGAACGCAATTGAATGCTCTCCATTGGTGCAAATCGCCAATGCGCTCATCGACACCCGATTAGGACCGACGATTCGGCTTCTCGTCATCTATGCGCCGCTGTCTGCGCCGCCCGCTTTCGATTCCGTGAGTACAGGGGTCAGATAACGGAGAACGGCATTGCGCATCGCCTGCTGCAGGCGCGGACGGATATGAGGCGAGGCGAAGGTCAGTTCGTCGAGAATTCCGCGGAAGATCATAAGGGCCACCTGCCCATGGTGGGCCGCTTCGGAGCGAGAGAGTGTGGGTAGCTCGCGTCGGAGGCGGGACGCGATGAAGTCGACGAAAACCTGCCCAAGAGCCTGTTTGTCTTCGCGGGCGGAAGGTGAGAGCGGTGCGTCGACCACGAGGGTGTGAAACTCGGGACGCTTCCGGTTGAAACTCATGCACACATCGATCAGTTCACCGACGGCTTCTGTGAAGCTCAACACGCCTTCGGAGTCGATTGCGCGTTCTGCCTCGGCCATTTCGCGCGCGTACATTGAGGCGAGTGCGCTGGCGATGGCTTCTTTATTGGGGAAAAACTGGTAAAGAGTAGCCGGAGATACGCCCGCTTCCGTGGCGATCGCGTTTGTGGTGGTCTGGTGGTAACCAAGACGACCGAAGACTGCGGCAGCGGCGCGGAGGAGAGCCTGCTGGCGCTGCTCGCCACGCGCGTTGCGCTTGCGGTTTGGATCAAAGACGGTCACAGGAGGATTCTCGCAGAAAAGAGACCATATAAGTAAAAACTTGCATCTTTCTTCGGAATACAAGTATCTACTTGCATAGGAGGTGAACGACATGTTCACAGTGATGGGAATTACGGGCAAAGTTGGCGGGGCGGTGGCGGAGAATCTGCTTGCCGCGGGTAAAACGGTGCGGGGCGTGGTGCGCGATTCAGGGAAGGCGAAAGCCTGGGCTGATCGCGGTGTGGAACTAGTGCAATCCGCGTATGACGACGCGGCGGGGCTCGCAAAAGCATTCTCGGGGGCAGAGGGTGTGTTCGCGATGATTCCACCGGACTTTGCGCCGGCTCCCGGGCTGCCGGACCAGAAGCGTACGATTGCGGCGATTCGTGAGGCGCTTGAGCAGGCGAATCCTGGCAAGGCTGTGTTTCTTTCGTCTATCGGTTCGGAGCAACCGAGCGGGCTAGGGCTGATCACGTCGACCCACCTGATGGAAGAGGCGATGCGCACGCTGCCGATTCCTGTGGCATATCTGCGCGCGGGTAGTTTCATGGAGAACTGGCTGGGAGCGTTGGACCACATCCGTGCGACGGGTGAGATGCCGTTCTTCTATGCGCCGCTTGATCGCAAATTCCCGTTAGTCGCCACGCGAGACATCGGCCTGGCGGGCGCCAAGGTGTTGCAGGAGACCTGGACGGGCGAGCGTGTGCTGGAGGTAGACGGGCCTGAGGGTGGAACCGATTTGCACGAAACGGCGGCCGCGTTCGGCAGGGCGCTGGGCCGTGAGGTGAAGGCCGTGCAATTACCTGAGGCTGCCTGGCAGAACGTTTTGGAAGCGATGGGTACGCCAGCTGATCGGACGGGGCTCTATATCGAAATGGTGAAGAGCTTCAACTCGGGCTGGATCCACTTCGGCAATTCGGGAACAGAGAAGTTCCATGGGCCGACGACGATCGAGGCGTTCGCACAGGAACTGGTCAAGTAAGGAGAACGGGCACAGGAATCTTCGAGGCAATAGTCGGCCTCTCGGCTATCTCTTACACGAAGCTGGAAACGAATGATCGACTAATGCAGAAGTTTTGGACACGTGAAAGAAGACGATTTCAGCACCCTCGCGCAATTCAGCAAGACTTCTTGAAGGGGGAGATGTTCAGGGGAAAAGCAGTGAGGAAAGGAGGCAAGCTAATGTTCAGCACCCTCGCCAGCACTCTTTTTCGTGACTGTCACTTCGGTCTATTGCCACAAACTCTCTTATCTTGAGGTTTATGGCGGGGACGACGGGGCTCGAACCCGCGACCTCTGCCGTGACAGGGCAGCGCTCTAACCAACTGAGCTACGTCCCCAGATTGCATTTCGGCAATTTGGTTTGATACCACGTAGAACCAACAAATGTAATGTTCTACGTGAGTTGCTTCGGAATCCGCATGTTCGTAGAGCAGCGGTCACTTCCCATGCAACGACAGAATCAAGTGTATCAGACAGAGAGACTTTTTGGCATGACTTGACTCATCGCAAAGGCATTTTTTGATTCTCTGGAAGCATCCAGGTAGATAACCCATGGAAAGACTTTAGGGAACGAGCCGCAACGCAAAAGACACCGCATTCTCTGAAATTAGCCCGGAAATCGAGTCATATAGGCTATAACGTTGGATCAATTATCTTCATGCCTGAGGCAGCGTCCGGCTTTTTTCGTAGAGGCGTGGTATCCACTGTCACGAAGACTTCCAAGGTAGGGTTCACATTCAATTCGAAGACGTGGCCACCAACCGTACTTCCATCCGATCTACCAAGCACAACGTGCGTGTGAACAATAGGCTTACCATCAAACGTCGCGATGTCGCCAATCATAGACAGAACTTCCACTTGCTCCGTAACAGGGATTCGACGGTAGACTTTTTTCGAGAGATCAAGCCATGCCAGCGTTGCGCCACTCGTAGCGCCAATTGCCGTAAAGTGCGCGTCCTCGACCTTATACCGAATGGAAAAATCTGTCAGACCGCTCAATACTTCGTCGCCTTTATGAAAGATGACCGCGTAGACTTTTTCTTCCAGCGAATCCTTGATTTGTCTGACCTGCATGTTCGGAGCTTTGCCGGTAGGGACGGGACGCGAAGGCGAAATAGCAAGATCGTCGGGCAGCTGCGCGCTCAGTTCGACGCAGAAGAACATTGGAGCCATCAAGGCGATCAAGAACGACATAGTCTTATACTTCACAGGTAACCTCTCAATTGACCTAGCAAGCTGCATACAGTATCGATTTGAGTGCAGCAACTCTATCGTACGGGGCACATCAGAGCTGACTCAATTCATCTTGAAGGAATCTTGTGTTTATAAAGAATCGCCACATCCTCATAGTCGCTTTCTTATTGTTCGTATTTCAAATGTGCCAGATTCTGTACGCAGAACCTTCTGAGGATGGCAGCGCTAGGTGGTCGGAAGCCAAAGCCAACGATTGGTACGCGAAGCAGCCCTGGCTCGTCGGCGCGAACTATATCCCGTCGAACGCGATCAATGAACTTGAGATGTTCCAGGCAGCTACCTTTGACCCTGCGATCAACGATCGTGAGTTGGGACTGGCAGAGTCGATTGGCATGAATACTGCACGCGTGTTCCTTCAAGATCAGTTGTGGGAGCAGGATCCCGCTGGCTTCAAGGATCGGCTCAATATTTTTCTTGGCATCGCGGCCAAACATCACATCCGCCCGCTGTTGGTATTGTTCGACTCCTGCTGGGAGACGAATCCACATCTAGGGCCGCAGCACCCTCCGATTCCAGGCATTCACAACTCGGGTTGGGTGCAAAGTCCCGGCAAAGAACGTCTGCTCAATCAGCGGACGAACCCAAGCTGCGATCCTACGTTATAGGCGTCGTCGGCGCCTTCGCAAAGGATGATCGCATTCTCGGGTGGGATATCTGGAACGAGCCCGACAACGGTGGCAGAGACAAGAAGGAAGATGTTCCTGCGAAGGTTGCCCGCGTCAACGAGCTTCTTCCGAAAGCATTTGCATGGGCTCGCTCCGTGCATCCAACGCAGCCGTTGACGAGCGGTGTCTGGACAGGGAACTGGTCCGACCCTGAGAAGGAGAGCGCGACGACCAAGATCCAGTTGCAGGAGTCGGACGTGATCTCTTTTCACAACTATGGTTGGCCAGAGGAATTTGCCGACCGTATCAAAGAACTACAGGCATATCATCGACCACTACTATGCACGGAGTACATGGCGCGAGGCGCTGGGTCAACCTTTGACGGGTCCCTTCCGGTCGCAAAAAAATATAACGTTGCCGCAATCAACTGGGGCCTGGTGGCCGGTAAGACTCAAACTTACTTGCCTTGGGACTCATGGGAGAGGCCGTACGTTTTGCTTCAGCCAACGATCTGGTTCCACGAGGTCTTTCGCAACGATGGAACGCCTTATCGCGAGCATGAGGTAACGCTGATACGAGAACTCACTGGCCGCGGAACTCCAGGCAACACACGATAAGCCCATCCCATGCTGTCAATGAGGAACGTGGCGCGGCGTTTCTTTATCGTGCGTTCTTGTAGATCATCTCCAACAGTTCGTCGTACATCGCCTGCTTCTCATCTGGTGATCCGCTTTGAATCGCATGAGTTGCGCAGTGAGTCAGGTGATTTCGCATCAGTGCTCGAGCGACTGACCGAAGTGCTTCTTGCACGGAAGACACTTGGGTGAGGATATCTGCACAGTAGCGATCACCTTCAACCATGCGTTGAAGGCCGCGGGACCTGACCCCGACGCCGGCAGGCGTCTGATATTTGACGCTTTAATCTCAGCGTCGACGCCGATCGCTTTGTGCCCCGACTCATCTATCGCGGTGATGCATGACGCCCGATCTTCGGCACTATCTATGGAACCGCTTTTTTTTATGGACATATTTCCTACTCGATCCTTAGCTGGCGCAAACGCAGACTGTTCGTAACTACGCTGAAAGAACTAAGCGCCATGGCAGCGCTGGCGACTACTGGACTAAGCAACAGACCAAAGGCCGGATACAGCACACCGGCCGCTAGCGGAATCCCGATCACGTTATAGACGAATGCCCAGAACAGATTCTGTCGTATCACTCGCATCGTTCCACGCGACAGAGCAAACGCCGTCGAAACTCCGGCCAGATCGCTTCGCATCAGGGTTACATCTCCTGCCTCCATCGCTATGTCAGCTCCGCTCGCCATGGTGAGTCCCACATCAGCCTGCGCCAATGCAGGCGCATCGTTCACTCCATCACCGACCATTGCGACTAAACGCTTTGCGGCTTGTAGTCGCTTGATCGCATCAACCTTGCCCGCAGGCAGAACCCCTGCGATAACCTCATCGATACCAACCCTCCTGGCAATGGCATTTGCGGTGTTTTCACTATCGCCGCTCAGCATTACCACTCGAAGACCTTCGACACGCATCTTACGAATCGCCTCGATGGAGCTGGGCTTGATCGTGTCTGCGACACCAATGATGCCGCGCAGCCGTGCGCCAACAGCAACCCAGAGCGGCGTTTTACCATCCTCGGCAAATCGTTCAGCTGCAGCTTGCAATGCATCCACATCGACGTTGTACTTCTCCATCAGTGAACGGTTACCAATCAGCGTAACTTGTCCTTCTACGATGCCCGCAACTCCAAGGCCTGTGAATGACTCGAACTCTTTCGCCTCCGGAAGATGGACGCCGCGCTCCCGAGCAAAATCAACCACAGCTGTAGCTAGAGGATGTTCACTCGCCCGTTCAAGTGCAGCAGCAACGCGAACGACGTGGTTCTCTCTTAACCTTAACACTCAGCAGAGTTGTACCTTCGTCGCCAAACGCAGCCAACAGAATATCTGTGACCTGCGGACGACCTACTGTGATTGTGCCTGTCTTGTCGAGCACAACAGTATCGATCTTTTCCAAGCGTTGTAGAGCTTCGCCGCCTTTGATCAGAACTCCGAATGTCGCTCCACGGCCAGTCGCAACCATCACTGCCGTAGGTACTGCCAGGCCCATTGCACACGGACACGCAATGACCAACACCGTAACTGCTGTGGCAAAGGCCTGCATAACTCCGGCATGCGGTGCAAATATTCGCCATGCAGCAAAGGTCACGATCGCGATACTCAGCACAGTTGGCACAAAGATCGCACTGATGCGATCTGCAACTCGTTGGATAGGAGCGCGGGATCCTTGAGCGTCTCTCAGCAGCTTCACAATCTGCGCCAACGTACTACCTGCTCCCAAACTTGTCGCACGATACTGTAACGATCCGCGCTGGTTGAGTGTCCCCCCAATTAGCCGATCACGCACGGTCTTCTCAACAGGTAACGACTCTCCGGTAAGCATCGACTCGTCCACTGTGCTCTTGCCGTAGATCACCTCTCCATCCGTAGCGATTCGTTCGCCAGGCCGCACCAGCACAACATCTCCATCCTTGATCGACTCAAGCGGAAGTTGGTATTCAACATCATCACGCAAAACAGATGCTGTCTTTGGCTGTAGATGTACCAGCTTGCGCAACGCATCCACTGTCTGCCCTTTTGCCCGGCTTTCGAGCGTATTTCCAACCAACACCAATCCGATAATTAAAATTCCAGCTTCAAAATAAACATCGGGAGCGATTCCATGCGATAGGAAAAACCCAGGAGCTACGGTGCTTGCCGTGGAATAAAGAAACGCCGCCCCCGTACCAAGCGCTACCAGCGTGTTCATATCTGCCGTCTTATGCCGCAGTGCCGACCAGGCCTTCGTATAGAAACGCCGCCCCGCCCAGACGGCGATGAACGCCGCAACCGCAAACAGTATCCAACGAATTACATCCGCATTCAACTCGTACATCCATGGCAGCACTTTGCGCAGTCCAGGATCAAGCACGCGCATGTTCCAACTCATAAGCGGATCGTTCACACGCTCCATGCCCCCCGCATTGCTCACACTCATCAATGGCATGGAAAACAACATCGCGAACAATCCAGCGATCAGACTGACGGTCGCCTTCACACGGAGATGCTTTGTCTCACGCAACTGCTCGTCATCATGCTCCTCCTGCTCCTCAAGCACGGAGTGATGCTCACAGGCATCTCTGCCCCGTACCCGCTATCTCGGATTGTCTCCACCAGCGCTGAAGTCGACGTTGCATGTGGATCGAACGTCACCGTTGCGTTGTGCAGCATCAGATTGACGGTTGCATCTTTTACTCCTGCTTGGTCGGCAAGTGTTCGTTGGATGAACGACTGACATGCAGCGCATGTCATGCCTGTGACCGGGATCGTTACGCGTTCCTCCACTCCGAACGCTGTATCGTTAGCGATGGTCTCTTCGATCTTCAGATTGCTCGACATCACACCTACTCCAATGCTTACTCTTTGACATGCGCAACAAAGCCGATACGATCGAGGGTGGCGGCGATCTCTTCAGCGGTCGCCTGCTCGGGGTTGAACGTCATCTTTGCCGATCCAACATCGACAGAATCCAACTCCACCCCCGCAACCTTGCTAAGCGCGGTCGTCGCTCTACGAACGCACGCGCCACAGTGCATTCCTTCAATCGATAACGTCAACGTCTCGTTCATCTCTAATCTCCTTCTAGCCCGACCGATAACTGTCCGACAACCTTTAGATGTTTGATACCCCCCAGGGGTATCAAAAGATTATTCTACTGCGCTCGCCTTGGAGGATGTTTCCCCTCAAAACATTGTCAACATTGCATCCAGCCGGTACGTCACATACACTGTCTTAGGCGCTAAGCTTCACGATGGGCGGTTAGCTCAGCTGGTTAGAGCATCTCGTTTACACCGAGGGGGTCGGGGGTTCGAATCCCTCACTGCCCACCATTTAGTCTCTGATAAATAGCGACTTAGGCTCGTACAAACAAGGTCAGACGAAGCGGCACGAAGATAATTCGCCAGCTTTTTAGCATCTCCAAGCTCCCCTCCGTCATATAGCGTCCGAACTTCAGCCTAAGAATGCTGTATCACCTCTGAATTCAGAGGAATATCACGCGTGTACAGGCCCACTCGTGAGAATATTGGCCATGCGCCTGATCTGTGCGATATCTCTTTTCGCTTTTGCAGCCTCTTTTTCTTTGTCGCTGCATGCGCAAAGCAGGCCCCCGATTACCCCTCCAAGATTAGTCAGCATCCCGAAGCCCGATTGCAGGGCCGGGAAGTCCTGTCATGGAAGTCATGGCCAGGTTCGACTGATCCTCGATATATTAGAGGACGGCAAAGTTGGCGATATCAGGGTCGAGCTAGGTGACGCGAAGCTTGCTGACGCCGCAACAGAATTAGCTCAACAGGCTGAGTTCGTCCCAGGCTCGTTCCTTGGTAAGCCGCAAAGCATGAACTTCGTACTGAATCTCCACTTCTAACACCCTTCTACCACCCAATTAGAAATTTCCCTTGACCGCAATCTTTATCTGGAATTGAATCATCCAACATATACTTCCGCGGGAGTATCATTGAAACGTGCCGAAATACTCAATCGTCGTACCTTTCCATAACGAAGAAGAGAACGTAACCACCCTCTACGACCGCCTCAAGGCCGTTATGGAGCAGGTAGGTGACTCCTTCGAACTGGTGTTCGTCGACGACGGATCCCGTGACCGTACTTACCGGCTCCTTGAGGAGATTGCGGCAGTAGACAGCCGCGTCCTGGTCATCAAGCTACGCCGCAACTTTGGCCAGACCTCCGCCCTCGCCGCAGGCTTCGATCACGCTCAGGGAGACTTCATTCTCGCCATGGACGGCGACCTCCAGCATGACCCCGAGGAAATTCCCAACTTTCTGGCAAAGCTCGAAGAGGGCTACGACGTCGTCAGTGGCTGGCGCTCACAGCGCGGAGACAACTTCATCCTGCGCCGCATACCCTCCCGTGCCGCAAATATGCTCATGTCGGCTCTCAGCGGAGTAGACATTCACGACTTCGGCACGACCTTCAAAGCCTACCGCCGCGAAGTGATTCAAAACATTCCCCTCTACGGCGAAATGCATCGCTTCATCCCCGCCCTCGCCTCTTGGTATGGAGCAACGATCTGCGAGGTCCCCATCTCGAATCCGGCCCGCGAATACGGCAAGAGCCACTACGGCATCTCCCGCACCTTCCGCGTCTTCTTCGATCTGTTGACCATCCGCTTCCTGCTTCGCTACATGACCCGCCCGCTACACTTCTTCGGAACGGTAGGTGCCTTCGGCATGGTCACCGGCTTCGGCATGGCGGCGTGGCTCCTGATCCTCAAACTCGTCACCGGCCAGCACATCATGAGCATTCACGGACCGATCTTTGTCATTGCCGGAATTCTCATCCTTGCGGGAATCCAGATGATGGGCATTGGGCTACTTGGAGAGTTGCAAGTGCGCCACTTCTACACCGCATCGCACCGAGCACCCTACGCAGTCGACAGAATACTGCGTCTACGCTCCGAAGAGAGCCTCACCCAGTAGCTCACTGAATCTGCGATCCATTAGCATCGTCAGGCACCGGCATAACAGGCCGATTACTTATGATCGGCCAAAAATTTGCTTGGCGAGTTCACTGCGCTTCGGTCAATAAATCGGTTAGCGACAGTTTAAATCGTAGCCCCAGCACCGCTCCGAATCACCTGCGCCCCAAACCGTTCCATCTCCTCCGCCTGCGGACTCGACTGCAGCAGCACCAAATCCACCCCCACCGCCGCGAACTCCTCCATCCGCTCCGACACCTGCTCCGGCGTCCCCACAAACCCGCTCCGCAGCCCGCGGTTCGACACCGAATAATCCTTCAGCGAGATCTCCGTCTCCAGCTTCGACCCCGTCACCCACTGCTGATAGTTCGCATACCCGCGCGCCGACTGCTTCACATCCGTGATCCGCTCCACCTCGCGCAGCGCCTCCGCCTCCGAATCCCGCACGATCGCGTACCCCGCCACGCCAAACGTCATCGGCCCCAGCCCCAAGTCTCTCGCGCCGCTCGCCGCATATCCGCGATCTTCTCGCCAACAGCCTCCGGAGCATCCCCGTGCATCAGGTACGCATCGCACTTCGCCGCAATCAGATTCTTCGCCGTCTCCGACTCACCACCCGCATACAGCGTCGGCCGCGGCTTCCTCAACGGCTTCGGCGAAAGCACATTCTCCCGCACGTCATAGTACTCGCCCTTATGAGAAAATCCCTGCTGCTTCCAGCACCCATCGATCACATCCAGCCACTCCGACGTCCGCGCATAGCGGTCATCATGCTCGTCGAAGTGAACGCCATACTTCGTCGCCTCATCCTTCCACCAGCTCGAAACCACATTCAGCGTCAGCCGCCCATGCGACATCTGGTCGATCGTCGCCGCCTGCTTCGCCAGCAGCGCAGGATTATGAAACGTAGGCCGCACCGCCACCATCAGCTCCAGCTTCTCCGTCACCGCAGCCAGCGCAGCCGTAGTCGACCACGCATCCAGCGAAGGAGCATCCATACCCTTGATGTCGTTCAGGTTCAACTCCGCGATCAGCGTCAGATCGTACCCGATCTGTCTCCGCCTTCTTCGCCAGGTCGCGGACATACTCCCAGCTCGCCGCCATCTGCTCGTCATCGACATTGCGCAGCCACCCGCCAAACACCGGCAACCAGAACCCGTACCGCATCATGTCCTTGCCGTCGACTCACCGTCCCACCTCTGCAAGTTCCTGCACGTCTGCTCTGCGTTCATTGACGATCTTCGCCTCCGCCTCCAGCCAGTCCGCCAGCCTCACAAATGGATCGAACCCCACAACCTTCGCTCCATCCGCCACAAAGTTCGAAAGCGCATTGATGTCGTAGTACATCCTTACGCCATCGCGATCATCCACCATATACTCCACGCCGCCCAGCTCAATCCCCGCCGCCTCCATCATCCGCTCCACCTCCGCAATCACCTCAGGCGGCGCATCGAACGCCTCCACCGCCAGCGCCGTCCTTCGGCGCGTCGATCGGGCAAGCCGCACGGTTCAGCTCCACTCCCAGCGGCGTCTTGCAGATATCCGCCGGGCAAAGGTCAAACGTCTCACCCGTAATATGTATCTTGATCGCGTACAAATACTTTCCGTTCAACACCTCAACCCGAACGATGTACGACCCGCGCGCCGGGATAAACTCCTGCACCAGCGCCGTCGAATCCATCCCCAGCATCAGCCCGTTCTCGGTCGCCGCCGCCTCCGCCAGGTGCTCCTTCGTCTGGAACTTCACCACTCCGCTTCCGCTCCCGCCGATATTCGGCTTCACCACCACCGGCAAACGCAACCCCTCCGCCGCCGCACTCGCCTGCGACGCCCGGTGAATCACCCGCGCCTTCGGATACCCCAGCCCCAGCGCCTCCAGCATCGACAGCTGCGCCGCCTTCGACAGCTCGCTCCGAAAAGCCGCACCCCATTGATCACCCGCACCCCGCGATTCTCCAGATGCTCCAGAAACCCAAGCGTGTAAAAGATCTGATCCCCATGCCCGCGATTCCACGCCGAAGGACTCATCTTGTTCAGCACCAGCGCGTACTGCTCCTCCGGCTGGTCCTCGGGGCCATAGCTATGCTCCACCGCATCCAGCTTCACGTAGTTCGCACCCCGCCGATCCAGCTCCGCAAACAAGAGGCTTGAACCAGTTCGGCTGCTCATAATAAATCGCAATCGGCAAGCGGCTTACGGCTGGACATAATATTCTTCACATCCTCTTCAAAGTTTCAAAACTCGAAAATCAGGCTCGGTTACAACATCCGGACAAATCGGCAGAGCAAGGTCACAAATCTAGATATCTCAAGTTTAGATGAACGAAGCCATCAGGTCCTCCAAAACGACTAGACTCCGGAAAATTTGTCTTGGAGCAGACATCGCACATGCATGTTGTACCCTGACATCCACGCCATGCAAGCCATCCAGATCCTCAACACCGGCTCCGCCGACGTCCTCACCCTCCACGACCTCCCCACCCCACCCCCGGCCCGGGCGAAGCCCTCATTCGCATCGAAGCCTCCGGCGTCAACTTCATCGACACCTACTTCCGCGAAGGCCGCTACCCCGCCGCGCTCCCCTACACCCTCGGGCAGGAGGCCGCCGGCACCATCGTCTCGCCGTCAGCCTCACGGACGTCACCACCTGTCAAACCCGGCGACCGCGTCGCCTGGTGCCTCGTTCCCGGCACCTACGCCGCAGCTCGCCGTCGCCCCCGCCGCCGCCTCGTCACGATTCCCGATCACGTCACCATCCAACAGGCCGCCGCCGCCATCCTCCAGGGCATGACCGCCCACTACCTCACTCACTCCACCTACGCCATCCAGCCCGGCGACACAGTCCTCATCCACGCCGGAGCCGGTGGCACCGGCCTCCTCCTCACCCAGATGGCCAAGAGCCTGCGGCGCCCGCGTCATCACCACCGTCTCCACCGAAGAGAAAGCCGCCCTCTCCCGCGAAGCCGGTGCCGACGAGGTCATCCTCTACACCCAGGACGACTTCGCCGCCAAGGTCAAAAGCACTCACCGCCGGAGCCGGCCTCCCCGTCGTCTACGACTCCGTCGGCAAATCCACCTTCGAGGACTCCCTCCAATGCCTCCGCCCCCGCGGCCTCCTCGTCCTCTTCGGCGGAGCCAGCGGAGCCGTTCCGCCCTTCGATCTCATCCGCCTCTCCACCATGGGCTCCCTCTACATCACCCGCCCCACCCTCAAGGACTACGTCGCTACCCGCGCCGATCTCGAAGCCCGCGCTGACCGACGTCCTCAACGCCGTCGCCAAGGGCACCCTCAAGCTCCGCATCGAACACACCTATCCCCTCGCCGAAGCCGCACAGGCCCACCGCGACCTCGAATCCCGCAAGACCACCGGCAAACTCCTCCTCATCCCCTAATCACAAGAACAACTCGTTGTTACAGTTGCCATTGCAGTTGCAATTGCTGTTGCCTCTGTTTTTGTCATTCCGCAACGAAGCGGAGGAATCTACTCTCTTCCTTCGTCGCCAGTCTTCCGCCGTCAGAGCATCGTTACCCCGGCACCTGAAGTCTCTTTCCCTCCCAGCAACTTACAATCGAAACATGCTCAACCCTGTCGACCCACCCGCGACCCGCGCCCGCTCCCTTTCCGCAGCCGCCATCTTCCTCTTCACGCTCCCCGCCCATGCCGTCGTCGTCCGCGGCACCGTCATCACACCGCTCGGCGTGCCCGTCGGCAGCCCGCGTCCAGCTCGTCCAGGGCCAAACAAGCCTCCTTCACCTTTACCCTTCAGACGGCTCCTTCGAGATCCGCAGCTCCGTCCCCGGCCGCTTCGTCCTCCTCACCTCCGCCGCACCCTTCACCCCCAACATCGGCAAGCCGACTTCTACGGCGGCAACACCGACGTCGTCACCCAGACTCGTCATGCGAATCCTCCACCGTCACTCCACGAGGTCTCCGTCACCGCCACCGGCATGCCCACCCCGCTCCCGCAGATCACCGCCGCCGTCACCCTCATCCCCGACGACGACCTCGCCACCCGCATCGGCATCGTCGACGACCTCCGCCAATCGCCCGGCGTCGTCGTCGTCCAGACCGGCCAGGACGGCGGCGTCACCTCGCCTCTTCGTCCGCGGCGGCAACTCCGACGCCAACAAGGTCCTCATCGACGGCATCCCCGCCGAAGACGTCGGCGGCATCTTCGACTTCGGCACCGTCTCCACCACCGGCCTCTCAGCTCGGCCCGCTCGAGCTCTACCGCGGCCCCAACTCCGCCCTCTACGGCTCCGACGCCGCCGCCTCCGTCGTCAGCCTCGCCACCCCCCGCGGCACCTCCCTCCGCCCCGTGCTCAACTACTCCGGCGACGCCGGCAACTTCCACACCTACGCAACGAGGCCATCCTCTCCGGCACCATCAAGCGCTCGACTACCTCGGCCGCCTTCTGCCGCTTCGACACCTCCAACGCCCTTCCCGCTCGACCAGTTCCACTCCTCCACCTCCGCCGCCAACCTCGGCTACAACATCCTCGCCGAACACCCAGCCCGCTTCACCCTCCGCAACGCCGACTCCGCCATCGGCCTCCCCAAGCCCACGACTTCTACGGCATCTCCGCCATCCGGCAAGCAGTGCCGACCAGGACCTCTACTCCGGCCTCACCCTCGAAAACCGTCTGGCAGGGAACTGGCACAACCTCGTCCGCTACGGCATCGCCCGCAAGCGCGAGCAGGTCGAGCATTCACTCCAACCGGCGAGCCCGTCACCACCATCACCGACGGCCTCCCTACCACCGCCTACTACGGCAACACCGTCACCATCCGCGGAGCCAACGGCTACACCGCCACCGGCCAGGCCAGCCTTCATCTCACCCAGCTTCGACCAGGTCTCCAACCGCGACGAGCTCTACTACCAGTCCGACTACACCTTCCCCTACCACATCACCGCGCTCTTCGGCTTCCGCTACGAGAACGAGCGCGGCAGTCTCTCGACACCCGCTTACGTCAGACAACCGAGACCTCCAGCGCACCAACTTCCAGTACACCCTCCAGTTCCAGGGCGACATCAAGAATCGCCTCTTCTACTCCGCTCGGCGGCGCCATCGAGAAGAACCACCTCTACGGCATCGCCGGAACCCCCCGCCTCGGCCTCGCCTACGTCCCCGTCCGCCCCGGCACAGCGCTGCTTCCACGGCACCCGCCTCCGCGCCAACGTTGCCACCGGCGTGCAGGAGCCATCCGCTCGCCGATCGAGTTCTCCTGCCTCTACGCATCGCCTTCAGCAGCCGGCGACACCGCCGACATCGCGACCTACAACGTCACTCCCATCACGCTCCGAGCGCTCCCGCACCTTCGACTTCGGCGTCGACCAGAACATCCTCGACCAGAAGCTCATCCTCAAGGCCGGCTACTTCCACAACCAGTTCAACCACCAGCTCGAATACGTCGGCTCCAACGGCCTCGAACGCTACTTCGGCTTCCACGCCAACATCGCCGACGTTCTTCCGGCCACACTCAACTCTCTCGCCTTCCGCGCCCAGGGCATCGAGCCCGAACTCCAGTACCAGCCCCTTCAGCCGCCTCTTCCTCGACGGCGGCTACACCTACCTCGACCCCTGGTCCTCCAGTCCTTCTCCTCAGACGCATCAGCCGCCGCGAACGGCAGCCCCACAACCAACCCAACCTCCCCGGCATCCCCATCGGAGCGCCTCGCCGCTCGTCGGCAGCCGTCCCTTCCGCCGCCCGCCGCACACCGGCTTCTTCGCCGTCCAGTACACCGGCAAGCAGATTCACCGCCGCCCTCAAAGGTGCCCTCGCCAGCCGCACCGACGACTCCACCTTCCAACTCGACGACGACCGCAACGGCGGCAACACCCTCCTCCTCCCCAACCGCAACCTCGACTTCGGCTATCGCCAAGCTCGACGTCAACTGCATCTACACCGCCACACGCCACGTCACCGTCTTCACCCAGCTCGACAATCTGCTCAGTCAGCAACATATCGGCCCCATCGGCTACCCCGGCCTGCCCTTCACCTTCCGCGCGGGCCCGAAGATCAGAATCGGCGGCAACTAACGTTGTCACTTCCGTGTCTCTACCGTGTAAGTAGTTGCCTCTTGCGCATCGATGAGCCACTGTGAACCGTCTAATCTCCGAAGGGAAACAAAAATGACCCGATATCTTCTTGCTCTAACCCTCCTCGCAGCAACTGCCACTCAGGCACAGGAGGCTGCAACTCCCACCCAGGCCCTGATCACCCTCGACTCCAGAACACCCGCGACACTCGCAGCAAAGGACGTTACCGCAAAAGTCGACAACCGCCTCACCCCTCTCACCAACCTCTCCATCGTCCGTCCCAACGGTGCGCAGGTCGCACTCCTCATCGACGATGGCCTCCGCACCAGTGTCGGCCGCGAACTCAACGCTCTGCGCTCCTTTATCACCAGCATGCCCGCAGGTACCGAGGTCTTCGTTGGCTACATGCAGAACGGCCGCGTCGTTGCCGGCACTGATCTCACAGGCTTCACCGCCGACCTTGCATCAGCCGCGCAAAGCCTGCATCTTCCCACTGGTATCCCCGGCTCCAGCGCCAGCCCCTACTTCTGCCTCTCCGACTTCGTAAAAGACTGGCCGTCCACTGCTGAAGGCCAGACCGTACAGGCCCAGCAGCCCTCTCACAAGGCTCGTTTTGTCCTGATGATCACCAACGGCGTTGACCCGTACAACGGCAGCACCAGCATCCTCAATCAGAACAGCCCCTATGTCGACGCCTCCGTCACAGACGCGCAACGCGCCGGTGTTCCTGTCTACTCCATCTTCTTCAGCGACGCTGGATTCAGCCGTGGCCGTGGCAGCTTCAGCGGCCAGAGCTATCTAAGCCAACTCGCTCAGGGAACCGGTGGTGTCGCCTACTATCAAGGTCAGGGCAATCCCGTCTCGTTGGACCCCTACCTCAAGCAGTTCCAGCAAGCCATAGCCGAAACCTACGTCGCCACCTTCCCGGTCGACGCTAACAAAAAGATGGTCAGCCTCAAGCTCGCGACCGACCTTCCGAAGACAAAGCTCCGCGGCCCCAGCCAGGTCCGCCCCGGAACCATCGTCGCCAACTGATCATCGTGAAAACCTGCTTCGAACGCTAGCGGTACCCGCTGATGGTGCCGCTAGCGTTCAACCTGGAAAACATCTGGTTTGAAGCGAGATCACTACTATCGTGTCAGATAATCATCCCAGCCATCCCATAAATCTTTGTGATGCAACGCATGTCCTTCAGACCTTCATCGCCCGGAGTGCCTGGTATCTGGTCTTGCAGGATGCACTGCGAAAAATGTTCTGTCTCTCGCGTGAACTGCATGGGGTCCTTCTCAGGGTTGGACTCGTCAATCACGATATTCCCCTTCGTCCCGCCTGAATACGCCGCTCGCAGTTTCAACCCCTCGTACGAGTAGGCTGCATCAATCTCAAGCCAGCCTTTCGACCCAAACGCCTTGAAGTATCCCGGCATCTGCGCCCCATAGCTGCTGTTTCCTGTTGCCAGCGCACGCCGGACGGGAACTGCAACGTCCACGAAACGTTCTCTTCCATCTCATCGAACCGCCCATCATGATCGATCGTCGAAGATACGCCGCAGTGAACTTCGTCGGTTCCTCCCCTGTCAGATAGCGGCACGCATTCACCACATAGATCCCGACATCGAACAGCGATCCGCCACCAGCCAGCTCCTTGTTCAGTCGCCACTCCCCCGGCTTCGCATTGAAGCCGAACGCCCCATCGATCGTCTGCACCGTGCCGATCGCACCATCTCGAATCAGTCTTCATCGCCTTCAGGTTCAGCGGCTCATAGTGCAGCCTGTACGCGATCATCAGCTTCACCTTCGCTCGCCTTGCACGCCGCGATCATCGCCTCGGCCTCAGCCACCGTCGTCGCCATCGGCTTCTCGCACAACACGTGCTTGCCCGCCTTCGCCGACCGGATCGTGTACTCCGCATGCATGCTGTTCGGCAGCGCGACATACACCGCGTCGATCGCCTTGTTGTCGCGCAATCGCGTCCATCTCCTCGTAGCTGTAGATCGAGCTCTTCGGCACGCCGTACTGCGCCGCAATCCGCTCCGCCTTGTCCCGATGCCCGCTCACCAGCCCCGTGATCTTCGAGTTCGGACTCTTCTGCACGCCCACGCATAAAATGATCCGCAATCGTCCCCAAGCCCGATGACGCAGTACCCAACCTTGCGCGTCTCACCCTGGCCTCAGCAACTCGCGTCCGGCAGTATCTGCGCCGCCAGCCCCATCGCCCCGAGCTTCGAAAACTCCCGCCTCGAAATCTCCATCCACCGAGCCTCCCGTTCAAGCCATCCTAAACCGATCCATCAACGACCATCGCCGTTCACCGGCCCACAGAACCGCCAACTCCAAACTATTTTGAGTTTTCCACAAGAAATTCAAAATTGTTGGCGTGTTTTTCGCCACCAGAAAAGCGCCACAACGCCACCACGTTTTCACCACGAAATCACCACAACTTCACCACCAAAAACCATCCAAAAAGCACCCGCTTTTTCCAAACCCCCCTCAAAAATGCCAGTAAAAACAGCAAAACCCCGGAGATCGACTCGCTCCGGGGCTCCACCTTTTTTCTACAAAACAGCTCTTAGTACATGCCGTCCATGCCGCCGCCGCCATGCTGATGTCCGCCGCCCGCCGCTTCCTTCTTCTCCGGAATCTCGGAGATCATGGCTTCGGTGGTCAGCATCAGGCCAGCGATCGAAGCCGCGTTCTGCAGAGCAGTGCGCGTCACCTTCGTCGGATCGATGACGCCGGCCGCCACCAGGTCCTCGTAGGCGCCAGTTCCGGCGTTGTAGCCGAAGTTGGACTCCTTCGACTCGTGGATCTTGCCGATCACGACCGCACCCTCTTCGCCGGCGTTCGAGACGATCATGCGAAGCGGCTCTTCGATCGCGCGACGGATGATCGATGGCACCGATCTTCTCATCGCCTTCGAGCGTCTTGATCAGCGCGTCGACAGCCGCGGTGCAGCGAACCAGCGCCACGCCGCCGCCCGGGACGATGCCTTCTTCGACAGCCGCGCGCGTCGCATGCATCGCATCCTCAACGCGGGCCTTCTTCTCCTTCATCTCGGTCTCGGTCGCCGCACCGACCTTGATCACCGCAACGCCGCCAACCAGCTTGGCCAGGCGCTCCTGCAGCTTCTCGCGGTCGTAGTCGGAGGTGGTCTTCTCGACCTGCGCGCGAATCTCCTTCACGCGGCCCTCGATCATCGCCATCCTTGCCGCCGCCATCAACGATGGTGGTGTTGTCCTTGTCGATCGTGACGCGCTTCGCCGTGCCGAGGTCCTCGATCTTGACGCCCTCGAGCTTGATGCCGAGGTCTTCCGTGATCGCCTTGCCGCCGGTCAGGATCGCGATGTCCTCCAGCATCGCCTTACGACGATCGCCGAAGCCAGGAGCCTTGACGGCAGCCACGTTCAGCGTGCCACGCAGCTTGTTGACCACGAGGGTCGCGAGCGCCTCGCCGTCCACATCCTCAGCAATGATGATGAGCGGCTTGGCGGTGCGTGCAATCTGCTCGAGCAGGGGAAGCAGGTCCTTCATCGACGAGATCTTCTTCTCGTAGATCAGGATGTAGGGGTTCTCGAGAGCAACTTCCATGCGCTCCGCATCGGTCACGAAGTAGGGCGAAAGGTAGCCGCGGTCGAACTGCATGCCCTCGACGACATCGAGCTGCGTCTCCATCGTGCGCGACTCTTCGACGGTGATGACGCCGTCCTTGCCGACCTTCTTCATCGCTTCGGCGATGATGACGCCGATCTGCGAGTCAGAGTTAGCCGAGATCGTTCCGACCTGGGCGATCATGTCGCCCGAAACCGGCTTCGAGAGCTTGCGTCAGCGCGCCGCCCTGACAACGACGCCATTCTCATCGCGCTTGCCGATGATGGCCTCGACAGCCTTGTCGATGCCGCGCTTCAGCGCCATCGGGTTTGCACCGGCGGCAACCGTCTTCACGCCCTCGCGATAGATCGCCTGGGCCAGAACCGTCGCGGTGGTGGTACCGTCGCCGGCGACGTCTGAGGTCTTCGAAGCAACTTCGCGAACCATCTGCGCGCCCATGTTCTCGAGCGAGTTCGCGAGCTCGATCTCCTTGGCAACGGTTACGCCGTCCTTGGTGATCGTCGGCGAACCGAACTTCTTCTCGATAACGACGTTGCGGCCCTTGGGTCCGAGCGTCACCTTGACTGCGTCGGCCAGAATATTGACTCCACGCAGGATAGCCTGACGTGAATCTTCTCCATGCAGAATCTGTTTTGCCATTGTCTTGCTCCTGTAATTCAGTCATGAGTTCGATTAAATTTGAGATTGTCGAGGCGCCGGAAGCGCCGACATCTGCCACGAAGCGCGTCTGCGCACGCAGTGACTACTTCTTGAGGATGCCGAGGACTTCTTCTTCACGCATGATCAGCAGCTCTTCGCCATCGAGCTTGATCTCGGTGCCGGAGTACTTGCCGAACAGGATGCTGTCGCCAGCCTTCACATCGAGCGGGAATACCTTGCCTTCGTCGTTCGACTTGCCCTTGCCGACGGAGATGACTTCGCCCTGCTGCGGCTTCTCTTTGGCCGAATCCGGGATGATGATGCCGCCGCGAATGCTTTCGCCCTCTTCGATGCGACGAACCAGAATACGGTCGTGCAGCGGTGTAAATGATGTTGTTGCCATTGCTTACATCTCCTTGTACGATTTGGCGTGCGGATAAGCCGTCCGATTTGCAGCGCGCGACTCAGCCATCCCTTTGGCTGACCCCGCAAATAAAGAGTGGAATGCGGTTCTACCGAGACTCAGATCAGCCCGTTAGCACTCTAGCCTTCCGATTGCTAACGATAGGCATCTCGTGCGCCGCTGTCAACCTGTGGATGTGAAATATGAGTGAAAGTCACGCAGCCTTGCCGCGGACTGTTCCGAGGTCACAGCCGTCACCAATCTCGTTAAAAGTCGTAGAATGTGACCATGTCGTCACGTCGCACCTGTCGGTCCCTCTTGTTGCTTGGCATTCGCCCTTGTCCCTGGTCTGTCTGCCGCGTGTCGCGCAGGATGCACCTGTCAAGCCGCGGTCGCAAGTACAAGGCCCCGCCCGCGACCTCACATGTCGAAGTCACGGTCGTCAAGAAGTTCAACGGCAAGCCGATCTCGAACGCCGCCGTCATCTTTCACCCGACAATGGACGGCAAGGATGAGGGCAATCTCGAGGTCAAGACTGACCCCGAAGGCAAGGCGACCATCGATGTCATTCCGACCGGCAGCACCGTCCGCGTGCAGGTCATTGCGCACGGGCTTTGCAACTTACGCCGAAGACTATTTGGTCAGCGATTCCATCGCAAGAGATTTTTATCGCGCATGATTCGCCCGCAGGAGCAGATCTCATCTTACGTTGACAACGAGGGCAAAGCCGCCAACCAGGAAGCCCGGTGTTCAGGAGCCAATCAGGCCAACCACTCCAGCCGCCAAACCTGCACCCACGCCGCCGCCTGCTCCATCTGCAACCCCACAGCAGCCTCCTACCGCTCCAAACGCACAATAGCAGTAGGCCTTAGAAGATAACCATGGACAAGCTGCTACAAGGGAAGACCGTGCTCGTTACAGGAGCGGCCAAACGCATCGGCCGCGCAATCGCCTTGGCTTTCGCCGACGCGGAGCTAACGTTGCTATCACCTACCTCTCTTCGCAGGCGGAAGCCGAGGAGACTGTACATGCCCTGGCAGGTCATGATGTAGACGCCCTCGCTATTCGTTGCGATCTACGCAACCCTGAAGATATTGAGCAAACAGTCTCTGCGGTCGTAAACGATCTTGGCCGAATCGATCTTCTCGTCAATAACGCGGGCGTCTTTGAGTCAGAAGCTCTCGAGAATATCTCCGTCGAACAGTGGGACGCGATGTTCACCACCAACACCCGCGCTCCGTTCCTCATGGCCAAGGCCGCGCATCCTCATCTGCGCGCTGTCAAAGGCCGAATCCTCAACATTGGCTCTCTTGGCGGCTTGCATCCTTGGGCCACCCACGCCCACTATTGCACGTCAAAGGCAGCTCTCCATATGCTTTCCAGACGATGGCAAAGGCCTGGGCTCCGGAGATCAGCGTGAATTGCATTGCCCCCGGAATGATCGTTCAGGGCGAGGTGGACGAGGCTTACGAGCACTTCGCGCGCAAAACACCCATGCAGCGCAACGGTACGGCGGACGATGTAGCAGCAGCCGCGATATTTTTCGCTACTGGCTCCGCACTTCATCACTGGGCAACTTCTGGCCGTCGATGGTGGACTTGGCCTATAACTCGGCTTCAGCACTCCCGCGCTCAAGGCGTGGCAGCAGCTACCGCTTTACACTCTTTGCCACCAGCTCTGCTCCTTCAGATCTTTATAAAGATTCTGGGGTTCGAGCTGCGGAGGCATCGGCTTTCCCATAAACACAGCGAGTGGATTCGATACGCACAGCAGGTGCGCATAGTCAGACCCATATTTTTTTGCTACGAGTTCGAAGGACTCCCGCATCTTCGGTACGCGCGAGGTCGTATTGTGGGCGTCTGTCGCCAAAAAATGAACCCATCGATTGGCAAGTAACTCGTGCGCCATCTGCTCGGCGTGTCTGCCCATGCGGCCGATTACTGATCCTGCAGTCACTTGTATCAGCACACCACGTTTCAGCCACTCTTCCACCCGTGACCGATCGTTCTGGAGGGTAGGATTTCTCTCAGGATGGGTCAAGATTGGTGTCAGGCCCACAAGCTGCAGGTCGTAAAAGATCTCGGTCAAACCGCGCGGGAGACCGTAGTCGGGAACTTCTACGAGTAAATACCCTAATCCGTTAATGCTGAACTTTGAAGGGTCTGTCTTCGCTTCCTGGATGTTTTCGAACGACATGTGAAAGTCGCATCCGCGGCCTAGTTTCACCGCGATGGCTTTACTGTCCAATAACACTTGCAACTCGGCGATCTTCTCAGCAATCTGCGGCGGATCGTAGACATATGTGCCATTAGCGTGAGGGGAACACACGATGTGCGTTATCCCGTCCTCTGCGGCCATTCTCGCCATGGCGAGAGAGTTCTCTAAGCTGGTAGAACCATCGTCCATGCCCCACAGTAGGTGATGGTGAATGTCAATCATCGCGTAGCTAGGTTACCACCGTACCTTCGTGTACGCATTACTATCGAACTGCTGCCAGTGATTCAGCCATTGCCTGGAAGAGCAGCAGACCATCCGCAGAGCCCAACAGGGCTTCGCTGGAGCGGTCAGGGTGCGGCATAAGGCCAAGAACGTTGCGTCCTTCGCTGAGTACGCCGGCGATATTTTCGAGCGATCCATTGGGGTTTGCTGCGGCGGTCACTTCGCCCTCGCGGGTTGCGTAGCGGAAAGCGATGCGGTCTTCCTTCTTCAGTGTTGCGAGTGTTTCGGCGTCGCAGAAGTAGTTGCCTTCCATGTGGCCGATGGGCATTTGCAGCACCTGACCGCGGGAAAGGCCGTGGGTAAAGGGGGAATGCGTGGTCTCGGTTCTCAGAAATGTCTGCTTGCAGATGTAGTGCTGGCTTGCGTTTCGCATGAGCGCGCCAGGCAGAAGACCGGCTTCGCAGAGGATCTGAAAGCCGTTGCAGATGCCCATGACGAGGCCGCCGCTCTGCGGCGAACTTCTTTACCGATTGCATGACAGGGGCGAAGCGGGCGATGGCGCCGGTTCGCAGGTAGTCGCCGTAGGCGAAGCCGCCGGGGACGAGGATTGCGTCGCAGCCCTGGAGGTCTTCCGAGGCATGCCAGAGGAAGGTTGCGGGCTGGTGCGCGATCTCTTCGATGACATGGTGGGTGTCATGGTCGCAGTTGGATCCCGGGAAGACCAGCACGCCAAATTTCATAGATTTTAAGGATAGCATTCGCACTTCAGTGGCTCAAAAATGAGCATAAAAAGGCAAAAAAGTTGGTTCGTGGTCGAGGGTGCGGTTTTACAGGGGATTTATCGTTTTCCACAGGGGAAAATGATGGTTTTTTGTGGTCGTTTCGTGGTGCTTTGCATGGTGAACGTGGTGGTTTAGCACCACGTTTTCTGGGCGCTAAAAATACGCCACGTTTTTGAACTTTATTTTTGAGACTGCCCGCTCCGCGTTTTTTCAGACTGTCCGCTACGCGGTTCGCAGACTGCCCGCTGCGCGGTTTGCAACTGCCCGCTGCGCGCGGGGCGGTCACTTCGTGACTTGTATACCCCTTCGGTTGGTGCTCCCGTTGGTCGCGATGAGATATCTTTCGCCGCCAACGGGAGGCCCGTGCGAAGCCGTATACGGGTCACGAAGTGACTTAGGCTGGAGCGTAGATGGCGAAGCCGCGCGGGGGGCGGGGAACTCGGAGTTGCCTTCGGCGTCGGTGGTGCGCTCGTCTGGATGGGCGGTGTCATGACCGTCCCAGGCGATGGGGACGAACTTCTGGTTGGGCCATTTGGTCTTGACGGAGGTGCCGGACCATTTGTCGCCGAGGTTGTTCAGAACGTAAATCAGTCCCGGCTGGTCTACCTTGTCGTCTTTGTAGCCGACGCGCTGCATGATGTAGAGGTCGGGGTCGGCGTGAAGGATCTGTGAATCGCCGCCGGCATACTTATGATGCGCGGTGATCAGTGCGTCGATACCGTTTGGGGTGAGTGGGCGAGCCAAGCCATTGTTGTAGTAGTCGTACCAGAAGATGCTTGGATAGCCCTCGTGCACCATGATGAAGGAGTAGGCCATCATCTTGTCGTTCACGATCGCGTTTTCGCCCATGTCGTGATTGTCGACAAAGGTGGCGGCGTGCAGAGGGCGCTTCATCACGACGGCACCTTCGTCTGTCAGATTGCGCAGGTCGTAGTTGGGTTTATCGCAGACGTCCTTCAACTTGTATCGCAGCGGGAAGTCGAAGGCGGCGATCTGCGTGTCGGTCATTTTGTTTACTCTGTCGAGCCACGCGTTCGATATCTTGTTCGCCCGACCACATCTCGCCGACGACGTAGGGTGTGAACTCGTTTCCGTCCTTGACGTAGCGATATTTCGCGAGGAGACCGATCATCCATGCACCGAATCCTTTGACGAAGTCGAAGCGGAATCCGTCGAAGCCGAGTTCTTCGATGAGGAAGCGGGCGTACTCGAACATGGCGGTGTAGACGACGGGGTTGCGATGACAGAGATGAGGGAAGCCAGCGAAGTTTTCGCCTTCCATCATCACCTGTTCGTAGCGGCTCGGATGAAAACAGTTCCAGTCGCGGGGGAATTTGCCGCTCTTTGGATTGAACTTGGTCCATCGCTTCTGCCCGTCGAGCGGGTTGACCTCTTCTTCGTCGGCGCCGGAGTTATGGTTGAGCACCATATCGGCGTAGAGACCGATTCCGTTTGCGTGTGCCTTTGCGATGAGAGCTTCCAGCTCGGCGCGGTTGCCGTAGTAGGTTTTTGTTCCGCCCTTCTGATCGAAGTCGCCGAGGTCGAAGTAGTCGTACGGGTCGTAGCCCATGGAGAGATCGCTCGAGGCTTTCGAGACTGGGGGTAGCCACAGAGCGTTGAATCCCGCTTTGCCGAGGTCTTCAACTTTTTCTGCGACGAAGTTCCACCAGTTGTGTTCCTGTTTGTCGTGCTTGGGCGAGTCCCAGTAAAAAGCCTGCATCATGACAGCCATGGTGTTCGTGCTCCATTCAGATTTTCCGCACGAGCGCATCTACTGGAGATGGATCGGCATTGAGGAAGTGGGTTGAGTTATAGTTCTGCTTCAGCAGGTCAGATGCGACACGGGACGGTCAGGTTGGTATGGATATCCGAAACAGCAATACGACGGCAAATCTGAAGACCGCTGGTGGAGCGCTGATCAACTGGTGGCGAGCGGCTACGCTTGACGCCCTGATCGTCGGAATTCTTTGGCTGATTGGACTTGAGCTGATCCGCGTTCCCTGGGCGCCGTTCTGGGCTATCCTTGGCGGCTTGCTGCAGATCATCCCAACATTTGGGGGAATGATCGGGCTGATTGGGCCGGTCCTTGCTGTGGCGTTCAGCGGACATGATGAGTGGCGCCTGGGGCTGGTGCTTGGGTTGTATGGTCTCATCGTGATTCTGGAGGGTCTGGTGATTGGCCCTTATGTGCTGCACCGGACCACGAAGGTGCCGTGGTGGGCTGCGTTTCTGGGGCCTATTGTGCTTGGAATTATTATCCCGTTCTGGGGAGTGTTGCTGGCGCCACCGTTGCTGGCAGTGGTGTTTGCGTTTCGTAAGCCGCCACCGCCACCGCCACCGACGCCGCCGACGGCTTAGGCGTTGGTAGCGATTCTTACTCGACATGAGCCAGCTATAGGGTTAGTTCATCCCAAAACGAATACCTACCGCCAAGGGACGCCAACGACAATGTGGCGGGTGTATGCCACGCTCAGGTAAAACGCCCACGCATGAAACTTCGAGCGCGTGTGTTCGGCACGTAGTCGCCAAGACAACAGTGGAGCCACATCCCGTACGTAGGTTTTCCCTGAAAGTTGGTTTTCGTCACTAAGCGCACACCCTAGGCAGCCTAGGATGCGTGCTTCGAGGCGTACTCAATTCCAAGAGCAACCAAAACGATGAGAATGTTGGCCAAAAATACGACGACGAGAACGTGACAGGTGGCACGAAGTTTTGTGACCTTGAGGGTCGATGAAAACCAGATGACCTCGACTGCTACGTACCAGCAGAAGGCTACGAGAAAGACCAGGATACCTGCGATCACGAACGGCACTTTCTTGAACTCAACGAGCAGTCCCGCAACAGAAGCAACGAGCGCAAAGGGTGCGGCGATGAAACATTGGCCATAGAATAGTGGACGCAACGTCACCCGGTCGATGCGCTTGCCCTGATGTCTCAGCAGGTCAACAGCCATCAGGACAGGAAAGATGCTGAAGATTACGCCGCGGAACAGCAGCAGATCGGTATCTTTCGAGAGAAGGCTTGAGAGTTTTATCTGTGGCTGAATCACCTTACCGAGCAGATACGCAATCAGTAGCGTGATGAGGAGAAAGATAGGTGGATTGAACGTGTCCGTGTACTGTTCCTCATCAGGCAGAAGAAGCTCACGGTCTGAGTAGCGAAGCATCTCAACAGGCTTCAAAACGGACCGAATTAACGTTATTGGGTAAAAGATGATCCAACCGACAACCTCATAAAGGAAGTCGTCGAGGGATTTGAGCAACTTCATGAAGTCCATGCTGAGTTCCAGTCAGATCTAAGTTGCCCTCGACTTTACCAGATCTGCCCACGTCGATAAGATCGCTGACTCTGGTTGCAGGAAACGCTGTTTTCGCGGACACTCGAGGTTATTCGACATAAGATGGCCTTCCGTTTCTGTCGATGTCTAAGTTGGGGTGATACGTTTCAAACGCGTCTATCGCCACATGGTGGGAATGCTTCAGCCGCCGAGTTTGTAGCGGGTTTCGGCGAGGCGGAAGAGGGGGCGCCACACCAGCCGGTTGGTCGTTACGACCATGAGGGCCATGACGATGGTGGCGAGCAGAAGGATGGGGAATTGGCCGCCGCCGGTGGCTTCGCTGATGATGGCGCCGAGGCCGGTGGTCTGGAGGATCTGGCCTTTGATGGGGAAGTACTCGGCGATGATGCTGGCGTTCCATGCTCCGCCTGAGGCTGTGACCAGGCCGGTGATGAGGAAGGGAAAGATGCCGGGGAGGATGACGGTCTTCCAGCGCTGGACGGTGCTGAAGCGGAAGAGCGTGGCGACCTCTTTGAGGTCGGAGGGGATGGCGATGGCTCCGGCGATGACGTTGAACAGGATGTACCACTGCGTGCCGAGCAGCATGAGGGCGATGGAGCCGATGCCCATGCCGCCGCCGATCCTGACCAGCGCGAGCAGCAGGACGGGGAAGAGCGCCGTCGCGGGGACTGATGCGGCGATCTGGGCGAGGGGTTGCGCGATGCGCGCGAGGCGTGGGTTCGAGCCGATGGCAACGCCGACGGGGATCGTCCAGAGCAGATGCGAGCAGAAGAGCGAGGTTGACGCGGAGGAAGGTGGCGAGTGCGCCTTTGAGGATGTGGAGGTATTGCGATGCATGCAGAGGGTGAAGGAGCGCGATGGCCTGGAATGAGGCGTACGCGACGGCAACGGTAACGACGGCGAGGACAACAACGCGAGCGCCGATGGTACGGAGGCGCGATGGAGGTTTGATGGTCGCGAGCTGATGGATCTTTTCGAGGCGCCGCTTTGCCAGGCGGGGGTAGAGGCCTTCAGTGAGCGGAGTGAGGTGTGACGGGCGAGACTGGCGAGTGCGCTCGATTGGGTGATGAGGTGAAGGATGGGCGAGGTGATGCGCTTGCTGCTTTCAACCTGCTCGAACTTGAACTTGTCGCTCCAGGCGATGAGCGGACGCCAGACGAGCTGGTCGGTGGCGACGATGATGAGGATCATCGTGATGAGTCCCCAGGTGATGGCCGCGCCGTTGCCTGCGTCGGCGGCGGTCTGGAGATAGGAGCCGAGGCCGGGGAGGCGGAAGTCGCGCGAGCCGAGGTGGAACATCTCGCAGGCCATGAGGAAGAACCATGCGCCGGCGACGGACATGATGGAGTTCCAGATGAGGCCGATGGCGGCGTAGGGGAGTTCGAGCTGAAAGAGACGCTGAAAACGCGAGAAGGAGTAGATGCTGGTCGCTTCCATGAGCTCTTTGGGGATGCTCTTGAGCGAGGAGTAGAAGCTGAAGGCCATGTTCCAGACCGAGCCGGTGAATATGAGGACGATCGCTCCCATCTCAACGCCGAGCTGGCGGGTGGGGAAGAGCGCGATCATGGCGAGCATGACTGGGGGGAGGAAGCTGAGGACAGGGATTGATTGCAGGATGTCAAGAACCGCAATCATGAACGCTTCTGCGCGCCGGTTGTAGGCCGCGATGTAGCCGTAGCTGATTGCGAAGAGGAGGCTGAGTAGATAGGCGAGGCCGATGCGAACGATGGAGTAGAAGGCATAGTGCGGCAGGGCGCGCGGGCTGAGCGAGACGACGATCTCCGGCTCGGGGCGGCCAGCCCAGAACATGGCGATGCGAATGACGGCGTAGAAGCAGGCGAGGCCGATGGCCGCGATGCAGAGATCGAGGAAGAAGGGCCAGCCACGCTCAAGGACCTGAGTTCGGGCGAGTGTCTCCCGCGGCTGCAGCCAACTGAGACGGTCGCGGAGATCGATCATGCGTCAATCTCCGCGGTGGTGCTTGCGTTTGCGTCCTGATGGAGCTTGTCGGATTGGATGAAGCGCCGACGGGATGCGTCGTAGTCGAACAGCTCGGCATATCGGCCCCAGTTGATCGCTGTTTCGAGCTGCCGGAGAGTCTCGTCTTCACTGAATTGCTCGTCGAGCATGTCGTGGAAGAACTCTTCGGGGACGCTGCGGTCGCTCTTGGATTCGATGGCGCGCACGATCTGACGAAGGAGCAGCACGTTCTCGACGGCTGCGGTGCGGAAGAGCTCTTTCTGGCGAAGGATCTCGGAGTTTGCGTATTCTGCGCCAGTGGGTGTGATTGCTGCGTCACCTTCGGTGACGGTGAGGAATCCGAGGAGTTGCGCGGCGTCGACGATGGGAAGGAGGTCGTCGATCTCAAAGGCGAGATCGTCGGCGAGGCGGTAGATATCGTCTTTACCGTTGTGGTCGAGGACGAGTTCGAGTAAACCTGCGATTCCGCCAGGACGCGCGTGAGGCAGCATCTGGTAGTGCATCTGCCGCTGGTCGCGAACGGCTTTGCCAGTTGAGGTTTGAGGCAGCGCAGGGGGTTGCGCGTCGGGCTGTGTGAGGACCTTGTAGATGTAGTCCACGAGCTGCGTGAATGATGTGGCTTTGCGGTCGCGCGGATGTTGAAGGTAGACCTTAAAGTCGGTGCGTACATGGCCGGGATTGCGACCAAGCACGATGATTCTGTCGGCGAGGAGAACCGCTTCTTCAATGTTGTGCGTGACGATGAAGATTGCGCGTGTCGGGATGGTGTTGTTCTGCCAGAGTTCGAGCAGTTCGCTGCGCAGGTTCTCCGCTGTGAGCACATCGAGTGCGGAGAAGGGCTCGTCCATGAAGAGGACCTCGGGCTCGACGACCAGGGCACGGGCAAAGCCAACGCGCTGCCTCATGCCGCCGGATAGCTCCTTCGGGTACGCGGCTTGAAAGCCGTCCAGACCAACTGTGTCAAGGATCTTGAGGCTCCGTTTGCGCCTCTCGGCCGGGTCCATGCCACGGGCTTTCAAGGGCGCTTCGACGTTCTCCAGAACGGTGAGCCATGGGAAGAGCGCGAAGCTTTGAAACACAATTGAAACATTCACCTCGGCGGTGGCAATCGGCTTTTCGTGCCAGTAGACTTCACCCGCCGATGGGGTCGATAGTCCTGTTAACATACGGAGCAGCGTAGACTTGCCGGAGCCCGACGGCCCAAGTAATGCAACGATCTCTCCTGCACCGATGGAGAGGTCTGTAGGCGAGATCACCTGAATGCGATTCTCGCTTGGTTGGGCGTAGTATTTCTCGACACGTTCGGCGCGTATGATAGCTGGCTGCATAAGAAAATTTGTAGTACAGTAGGCGTTCCTTTTGAATTGTGGTGGTTGTCCGACAACCATCTCTGCGCTCAGCGTATCATTTACCGTGTAGGCGAATCATAAAGACGGCCTGCGGACGCTAATAAAACTGAAGATTGAAACCTTCTACTTTTGGGGACACACAGCATGGCAGATCCAACATCAACCGCAACACCGAAGCCCAAAGTGCTGGTCGCCGACGACGAGCAGGTGATTGCGAATACTCTGGCAATTATCCTCAACCAGGCAGGGTTTGAAGCACGTGCCGTGTTCAGCGGAGAGAAGGCGATCGAGTTACTCGAGAGCTTCCAACCAGATATGCTGATCAGCGATGTGATTATGACCGGCATGACCGGGATCGAAGCTGCGATCATCACCCGCAGCAAACTGCCAAAGTGTAAGATTCTTCTCTTTTCCGGACAGGCAGCTACCGCCGACCTGCTTGAAAAGGCTCGCTCGCGGGGGCACGAGTTTGAAATTCTCGCGAAGCCAGTTCACCCAACCGATCTTCTGGCCAAGCTGCGCGGTTAGTCGCCGATTGAATCGAAGAAGTAGAAAGAGCAGGCTTAGGTCCTGCTCTTTTACTTTAAATCGTGGAGTCGGTTCGCTAACTTCTGTTTGAGGAGACAACAGGAAACTGGCGTCTCTCTTTGACTTTGACAGCGGGTACCCCTGCATAGACGGTCCAGGCTTCAAGGGTGCGTGTCGCGACCGAACCCAGGCCCAGCACTGCACCCTCGCCAATGTTCACGCCAGGTGCCACGGAAGCCCGCGCACACACCCAGGCATAGGGACCGATATTCATCGCGTAGGCGATCAATGGAAACGCAGGGTCGTCATAGTCATGGGTTGCTCCGCACAGGTATGCCTCCTGCGAGAGAATCGCGTGCGATCCCAACGTAATTGGAGCGGGATTGTAGATCTCGACGCCGTCACCAGCAGTGACCTGATCGGCACAGATCAGATTCCACGGGGCCCACACCTTCGATTTCGGATAAAAATGGCAGTTTGGCCCCATCTTCGCTCCGAAGAGGCGCAAAAGAAATGACCGCCACGAATGTAACGGTCTTGGTGACATTTTATAGAGGATGGCCCAGCAGATATTCCAGTTGAGTCGCCGTAGCCGGTCGCGAAAGGAGAATGCCGGTCGCAGGTAGGGATCCGCAGCCGTCGCTGCAGAGATATGTTCCGCCGCGTTGTAGTGAATCTGCTTTGGCATCGGCGTTTTACCTATTCCGAATCGACGGCGGCGGGAGTAAGAATCGTAGCGGTTCCAAATAGCCGGATGATTGCCTTCGCATTCTCTCGCATATCGTATCGACGGTGGAAGCACTGGTAGGCAAGCTCGGCCATGCGCTGTCTCTCCGCTATGGTCATGCCGATCCATCCCTGCAGCAGCCGCAGCGTTCCCTCGGGCGTATCCAGCTCCATCAGGCCAGCGCCGTCCTCTGCAATCTCTTCCGCGATGTTCACCTTGTCTGCGAGTAGTACAGGCCTGCCGCAGGCAAGGGCCTCGGCAACTGCAATCCCGAAGTTCTCCTGGTGCGACGGCAGGATGAACGCCTCCGAAGCGAAGAATGCTCCCCATTTGGCGTCGCCTGTCACCATGCCCGGCCAATAGACGCGATCTGCAATTCCGGCGCTGGCGGCTGCGGCCTTCAACTTCGTGCTCCACTGTTGAGAATCAGGGCCAGCCATAACGAGGTAAAGATCCGGGTCGGTAGCAGCAACCTTAGCGAAGGCGTCGATGAGGAGGTCGCATCCTTTCTTGCGATGGATACGGCCAAGAAATAGCAGAAACCGCTTACCTTTTGCCTGGGGACATTTGGCGAAGAAAGCCCGCATCTGGACCTCAGGGTCGCCCGTCGGTCCACTGGCGCCATAGGGAACGACGTATGCGTTCCAGCGATGCATCCAGAAACTCTGTTCGGCTAACCGTTTTTCGGCCTTTGAGGTAAATAGGACACGATATGCGCCACGCAGAATCCAGTACTCGAACGGAACCCAGTAGAGCCACTTCTTAATGTGCTTCAGGGGGAATGCGTGTTTGAAGTACGGATCGAGCATGCCATGGGTGAAGACCACATAGGGCGTATTGCCAGCCAGGGTTCGCCACGCCGCGAATCCGCAGTACTGCCAAAGTCCATTCACTACCACGCCGTCAAAGCGATGACGATTGTCTCTCAGCCAGGGAAGCAGCTTCGAGTTGAAACCGTACGTAGTGCTGGTGGGGCCGAGAGCGTGCACGGGAAATGCAAAGTCTCTCAGGTACGGGGCTTCCGGATCGTCCAGTGTGACGACCTCGCCGGTGTAACCGATTGGGCCATAGCTCAGCAGGACGCGGACGGACTCAGTTGGGCCGCCAGCCTCCGGGTTCGGGTTCCAATGATGTGGAGAATTCGCATCAGTCTTCGACCGCCGCCATTAAGCATAGCAGCCGGATTTGCTCTTGAGTCGAGAACATACTATGGATGTGATCAAGCGGTAAGCCCCCGCGTTGTCATGGCAATCGCCTGCCGAAGACCGCGAATATCTTCTTCGTAGCTCCATGTCTGAATTCGCTTCAATCCACGCTCTCCCATGTCCTTTGCAGCCTCGGGCGACGTGATTGTTCTACGTAACGCCTCTGTCAGGGCCTCGACATCGCCTGCGGGGAAGACGCATCCTTCAACGCCATCGGTGATCAGGTCGGGCTGGCATCCCACTTCATCGGAGACGATCACTGCCCGGCCGGCGTTCATCACCTCATTCACGATCAAGCCCCACTGTTCGTCCAGCGAAGGCAGAACAAAAACTGTTGCCAGATCGAAGAATCGCGGCAACTCTGACTGATTACGGAAGCCACAGAAGAGAATCCCGCTGCAGCCACTCTGTTTCACGCGCTCCTCTAAGGCTGCGCGTTCTTCTCCATCACCCACGATTACCAGATAGGGATGAGGCTCAACTCCTTCGCCAGGCGACAGATTGAGATAGGCGTCGACGAGATCCTGGCAACGCTTACGCGTTTGCAGCTTTGAAGCGAAGAGAATGACCGGTCGCGAGGCGTCCAGGTTTAGTTCGCGTTGCAGCGCATGGCGGCTCGTCACGGCCTCGTGACTGCGAGTTTGGAAGTAATGGTTGTCGACGGCATACGGCATCAGGAACTGAGGAAGGTCTTCACCCAGATAGTGGCGCCAATAGGCCGAATTCAGCGTACCGATGGGCAGCACACCATCGATCAGGGTTTTTAGGGCGCGAAAGAATATGCGCTTTGCACCATGTTTGATGGTGCTCTGCGGCTGGTTCGTAGAACGAGATTCGGCGCGGACGAGAACAGGAATTCCGAGCGCCTTTGCTGCCAATATCGCGTGCAGAGCGTTCACTGTTGAGTATCCATGTACCCACAGTGCGTCGAATCCACCCTCCGCTGCTGTTCCGCGAAGAGCGCTGAAGATGCCGTAGTTCAAGGGCGTGGTGACGGTCTGTGTTCCATTGTCACGGAGCACGGGGAGAAATTGATGGCGGTATCCATCGAGGAGAGGCACGTCCCACTTCACATCAACGCCGAAGCCCTTGTCCTGGTACCCGCGAACAGAAAAGTCGGAGCCAAAGAAGACTGTCAGATCGATATCTGGCTCTTGCGCGATTCGCCGCAGCAGAGGAGCCTGATATTGAATGGGATGGCTCACTAAATAGGCCAGCCTTATCTTCTTTTTCAACCGATTGCCCATTTCCGACAGAGGGTTCTCTGTCTTACCGTAGCTGCCGCGTAGGTCTACGACGATAGGTTTCCACAATTAGTGATTTTGGATGGCCAGAACCAGGATCGATGCGATGCCCAGGAGCGTAGAGATCCCCCAGAACTAATTGCAGCCTTCATCGGATTTGTCGGGAGGAAGACGATGTCTTCTGCCTGCAATACCGGGTCGGGATCCTGGCCGCGAATTACTCTTTTGAGGTCGACGCGTACCACCTGCCGAGTCAGTCCGGTCGTGCGAATGATCCGGAGATCGCCCGAACTTCCTTCAAAGAGGTTTCCACCGGCTAGCGCGGTTACCTTCATCAAAGTGATTGGTGAGTTTTGTTGCAGCGGGATTGCTCCCTGTGTCTTGAATGCTCCAAGCATGTAAACCACACCGACTCGTGGTACGACGATGGTGTCGCGAGGGAAGATTGGTATATTGGCCATCGCACTTTTGGCTGGATCGGTTCCGAGATCTACAACGATTGGTTGTGGGGCACCGTAACGGTTGATCGTAATGATGTGGCTTGCTGTAGAGGGCAGGCCGCCACCTCCGACCACGATCGTTGTGACCCCGATCCCTCCGCCGTTGCCTCCACCTACTGCTGCCAGGACGTCGAACAGGCGTCTTTCGCCGAGGATAGGAACGACACCATGAAGTTCGCCAATGACTGTACAGACCTGATTTGGCGACTCCATGATTTGAATCGACACTTGAGGATCGCGAAACATTCCTGCGCTTTTTAGCTTTTCTGCGATCAAATCCTGAGCCTGATTCAGTGTGAGCCCCTGCACCTGAACGTTGCCGATCAACGGCAGTTGGATCACGCCATCGAGGCCGACGCGGACCGTTGGAGCGTAGTCTGTACTGGCGAAGAGACGGACCGAGATGAGATCTCCGTCGCCCAGGTAGATATCTCGTTTTGCCGGAAACAGAATGGCAGGATCGGTCGTTATTGTCAGAGGCGGATTGACCTGTGTGTCGATGCCGAGTGCAGGGCCGCTGAACTGCGCATTCGCAACACGGCAGGCTGTAACCGAGAGAAGAACGATTGCTAACGCAATCCATACCTTGGTGCCGAGAAGACGCTGCATAGGCTGCGGTACGAGATCGATTCGGAGATATTTTTTTTCTTGCCTCATCACTCTGTCTCCCCGGGCTCGTTCTTGTCGGCTGCGGCGGGCGTCTTCTCCCAGCTATCAGAGTCCACGCTTGCATAGGAGTAGCCCGAATACCCGTAGTATCCGTAGTACTCCGGCGAGTTGAGATCGACCGCGTTCAGGACGATGCCGGTAATGGCCGCACCAGAGCGTAGCAGCAGATCGCGAGCTCTCCGGACCACATGTTTACTTGATTTGCCGTGGCGCACCACAAGCACGACAGCATCTGCCTGACGCGCCAGGATGACACCGTCGGTGACAGAGAGAATCGGTGGGGAGTCGATAACAATGTAGTTATAGATCTCTCCGCAATGCTTCAGGATGGCGTCCATCGCGGCCGAACTCAACATCTCAGTCGGGAAAGGTGGAACCGGGCCGCTGGGGAGAATGTCCAGGTTTGGGATCTCGGGGACGCGCTGCACTGTGTCCTCTAACGTGGTCGCTCCGGTCAGCACGGTCGTCAGACCGATCTTGCCATTCAAACCAAATCGGTGATGAACGTTCGGTCGGCGAAGGTCTCCGTCAATTAGAAGGACACGTGTATCTCGCTGAGCGAGGATCGCTGCAAGATTGCTTGCCGCCGTCGTCTTCCCTTCAGATGGCGTGGCGCTCGTCAGCACAATGTACTTAGGAGGATGCGTGGTATTGGATAACAGCAGGGAAGTTCGCAGGGAGCGGAATGCTTCAGCAAACTGCGACTTTGGCTGTGTCAATATTCCTATATTTCGTTGAGCTGTGGTGAGGGTTCCTGCCTGATCGACTGAAGAGCGGCGTGCCCGCGGAATGATGGCCAGCGACGGGAGCTCGGTGATGCTTTCAATCTCCGCGATGCTGCGCAATCCGGTGTCGAGGCTTTCCATAACGAAGGCCAGAACAACACCAGCCAGCAGGCTGAAGATCAGCGCGGTAAGAATGACCGTCGACTGCGGACGCAAAACTGGTTTTGCGGGTGGCAATGCCTGATCGACGACGTCGATCTCCAACGACTCCAGGCCCGACTGAACACTTGCGGTTCGGAGACGCTGCTGGAGGCTGTCATACAAGGTGCGATTTGCTTCGAACTCACGCTCCCGTAACGTGTACTCCACAAGTTGGTCTCGAAGCTTGTACGCATCTGCTTTCTGCGCCTCGAGAGCGGCAGTGGTTTGATCTTCGTTGGCACGCGCGATGACGTAGTTTTCTTTTGCCTGCACGATCAGGCGGTTCTGCTCCTGGTCGATCTCTTTGATGTATTCATCAATCTGAGCTTTGAGAGCCTTCGACTGAGGATGATTCGGTCCGAGTGATGACTCCAAAGTTGCATAGCTTGCTTTGGATGCGGCGAGCTGCGCGCGTAAACCGCTGAGCTCTCCGGGTGCCGTTCCCGGTGTGCTCTCGATCGCACCTTCGATCGTATTTGGATCCATTCCGTTAATAACACGGTACCGCGCTTCGGCGATAATTCGGGCCAGTTTGGCGGCGCCTGCTGCTTTGGCAAGGTCGTCCAGTGAAGCACTGATCTGGTTGTGCGTTGGATCAAAACCGAGAATGCCCAGCCGGCGCTGCAGGTCCATCATCTGTTCCTGCGATGTCTCTACTTGTTGCTTCAAGTCCTGAAGAGTGCCGGAGAGCCAGACGGAGACTTGTTGTGAGGAGGCGAACCGAGTCTGATAGCTGCGCTGAATATATTCCGAGATTACTTTATTGACGATGTCTGCCGAGAGCTTCGGGTTCAAGCTGCTGTAACTGATACGAATGATGTCGGTCTTGTTAACGAGGGTGACATGCAGATTACTTTGAAGACGATGAACCGTAATTTGTCTGGTTTCGCCATCGTCCAATGTGGTGTGAGGAAGAGGTCCTTTCTCTTCGACGAAGTCAGCGTTGTTTGACAGATCCAGGTCGCGACACACCTTCAACATCAGAGAGTCGCTCTTCAGAATCTCAATCTCTGTCAACATCTTCGAGTTGTAGTCGCCGCCAGCTCCCTGGATGGGGTTGACTCTGTACTCGTTGGATGATCCCGACCTTACCTGAATGCGACCGTACGCCTCGTATAGTTTGGGTTGAGATTCTGCTGTATAGATTCCATAGGCCAGCCCAAGTAGTACGGCGATGATCAAGATCAACTTGCGTTTCCGCAGCACGATCAGCGCTTCGGACAATGTCGTATCTGTAACGGTCGTACTGAACCCTGCCTGGTTCGACTCCGGAACACCCACATGAGGCGGCTGCGTATTTTGAGAACCCATTACCCCTAGTCTACCCGAGTGCGCGATCAGGGAGAAAGATTAGATGACACGAAAGGGGTATGGAGTCAAAAAGTACACATGATTCCATAAGGTGTGGGTTATTGTCCAAACTTCGACTATTCTGAACTCGGAGGGTCAAGGAAAATATGACTGAGGACGTTGAAGATTGCCGTTGTTGGATCTGGTTACGTAGGTCTTGTAGCTGCGGTTTGTTTTGCAGAGATGGGCCATGATGTCATTTGTGTGGATAACGATGAGCGCAAGGTCGCCGCCCTCCAGGGAGGTGACTCCCTCATTCACGAAAACTTTCTTCCGGAGCTGTTGGGGAAGTACCGCAACACAAAGGTCCGTTTTATGACCGACCTCGCCGAGGCCACCCGCGAGTGCGAAGCCATCTTTATCGCCGTTGGAACCCCCCAGAGTGAGGCAGGAGATGCGGATCTGTCGTACGTTGAAGCTGTCGCCTGCGAGATTGCGCGTTCGTTGACCAGTTATAAGGTCATCGTCGAGAAAAGCACCGTACCTGTTTACACCAATGAGTGGGTTACGCGCGTCGATGGAACGAAATGGGGTGGCGCGGGAACTATTTGACGTTGTCTCCAATCCCGAGTTTTTGCGCGAGGGTACAGCGGTCTGTGACTTCCTTCACCCTGACCGCATCGTCGTCGGCGCAGACAGCGACCGCGCCGCAGAGGTGCTTCAAAGGATCTATCGGCCGCTGACCAGCGGCGCCTACTACACCCGCGCGAACGCGATCGACGGCGTCTGCACTGAGGTCGAACCGCCGCAACTTTTGATGACTTCGACCAAGAGTGCGGAGATCATCAAGCACGCCTCCAACGCCTTCCTCGCGTTAAAGATCTCGTTCATTAACGCAGTTTCGAATCTCTGTGAAGCGACCAATGCGAACGTGGAGCAAGTTGCGCGCGGCATGGGACTCGACACCCGCATTGGGCCACGGTTTCTCCGTCCCGGTATCGGTTATGGTGGCTCCTGCTTTCCGAAGGACGTAGCCGCTTTTCGTTCTGTCGCAGAGCAACTCGGTATTGACTTCAATCTGCTTACCGAAGTTGAAAAGATAAACAGTCAGCAGAAGAAGCGATTCCTCAACAAGGTGCGCTCTGCCCTGTGGACTCTTCGCGGCAAGCGAATTGGGGTTCTCGGTCTAGCCTTCAAGGGCGAAACCGACGACATCCGTGAATCACCAGCGATCGAAATTGTGGAGATGCTTCTTGCAGAGGGCTGCTCGGTTACTGCGTACGATCCGGCTGCGATGAAACGAACCGAGGAGATTCTTCCCGCCGGTGCAAGCCTTCGTTATGTGGCCGATGCCTACGCAGCAGCGGAAGACGCAGACGCTCTTCTCATCCTGACCGATTGGGCTGAGTTTGCCTCGCTCGACCTGAACCAACTCAATAAGACACTTCGGTATCCAATCATTATCGATGGTCGCAATATGTATGATCCGCCCACGATGGTGAAGCACGGGTTCACCTATCTCAGCGTCGGCAGACCTGCAGCGTATCCGGTAAGAGATTTATCTCCTGCATTATCCGCTCATAGTTAACACGCGCTTCGATAACGATCTCTCGTGGTTCTCACCACGTGTCGCCTTGTCTCTCTGTCTATAGAGGATCGCCACCGAGGGCAGATACTTCAGCTTACGAAAGGTAGTCAGGAATGTCTCGAATGATTCTTGTAACCGGAGCCGCAGGTTTTCTTGGTTCGCATCTATGTGACTCTTTGCTCGCAGAAGGAAACTCTGTCATCGGTGTCGATAACCTCAGTACGGGCAACCTCGCCAACCTGAGCCACCTCGCGCACGACAGCCGTTTTAGCCTTCGCGAGCTTGACATCTGCAAGCCGTTCGATGTCGGCAGAGTGGATTTCGTCTTCAACTTCGCATCGCCTGCAAGCCCTGTCGATTACACGCGTCTCGGTGTGGAGACACTGTTGGTAGGTTCGGCCGGGACCATCAATACTTTGGATGTTGCACGAAAGTACGGGGCTGGATATCTCCATGCCTCCACCTCTGAGTGTTACGGCGATCCCGAAGTTCATCCACAGGTCGAGTCCTATTGGGGGAATGTCAACCCGATTGGGCCACGTTCGGTCTATGACGAAGCCAAACGGTTTTCCGAGGCCACTGTCATGGCTTATCACCGTTATTACGGCGTGGACACGCACCTCGTCCGCATCTTCAACACCTATGGCCCGCGCCTTCAGGCTAACGACGGCCGCGTCATCTCGAATCTCATGGTGCAAGCGCTGCGTGGTGAGCCACTGACCATCTACGGCGATGGCTCGCAGACGCGTAGCTTCTGCTACGTGTCCGATCTCATCGAGGGCATCGTGCTTTTATCTCGTTCGGAGGAGCATCTTCCTGTGAACATCGGCAATCCCGTCGAATGGACCATCCTGGAGTGTGCTCGCGAGATCATCGACGTCACCGGATCTAAGTCCGAGATTATTCTCAAACCTTTGCCACAAGACGATCCGACCCGGCGCCGCCCCGACATTACCAAGGCGAGAACTCTTCTTGGCTGGGAGCCGAAGATCAAACTGCGGCAGGGCCTGGAAAACTCGCTTGAGTACTTCAGAAGCTGCATTAGTTCGCTGGTTTAGGCAGTCTCTGATTAACGCTGCTCGGGATAAGTGCGTAACTTCGGATACCAAGTCAGCTGGAAGGCAAACGCATTGTCTTTCTGCAGCCCTTGCTTGTAGATCGGCGCCTTCCAACCTTCGTATTGGTACCACGCGTTCAATTCGACCTCCCGCCCGAGGCGTTTAACCACGTTCACCTTGAACTGGTTTTGAGTCGTTCCCCCAGGTATGAAGTTGAATGGCGTCTTCTTGTTCAGGTATGCGAACTGAATCCACTCATTTCCCGATAGGTGATAGGTCAACCAGGCCTGGCCACCCTTCGCCTCGCGGCCAATCCAGTCGCCCATGATGTTGCCTTTATTGGTGTACCCCTGGAGCTGGACGACCTCCCAGTAAGCGAACTGGCCCCTGGTGGCTGGCCCGACGTCTGGATCAGTTGATACTGCCTCTACCCTGAGATCGAATTTATTCAGCTTCGGAATCTGCGAGAGATAGAGCCCCGTTCGATAGGAAGCTCGTCGAGGTGCGCTGATCGGCGTCACATCATCGTGCGAGATAGCGTCCACATAAAAGGACATGTACTTACGCATCAACGGTAGTCGGTACGAGAGGCTAAAGTCGCTGAACCTGGCGCCGGGATCGTCGCGGGAGTATTTTTCTTCCCCTGAAGTGTCGTTGGTATCGAAGAAGCTATGAAGAAAGGTGTGCAGTGTAATAGGAGCGTGGCCTTTGCCGCCCCAGATAACCGTTCGCTGGAAGGTGAACTCCAGGTTGTCTGTCGGACGAAACGAGAACATGACTGAGTGAACCCATGGATCCCGGGGAACCATGTGCCCCTTCAAGCTCCCTACGAAGAAGTCGTATCGCACAGGACCAAGTAGTTTGGAGAGATACTTGATGTTGAGAGGTTCGACGCGGTCGATTTGAAACGAGTAGGTGTTCTCCGCGTTGTTGCTCCACGCCATCGAGCTACCAGCAGCAGGGCCAAACCAATGATCGCTCTTGCCGCCGGAGATCTCATGGCCGAGCAGATGCACCGACGCATATGCTTCCACGAGCCGGAACGGGTTCTGTTCGGCGATTGGGTTTAAAGGAGTCGTCGTGAGCGGCCCGGTGTATTCGATCTCGTCGATGAAGCGGAGTTCGTCCGCCAGTGCCTGAGAGTATCCGGAACCCGATGGGGCGTGCTGATACTCGCCGCGGACGTACAGCGAAAACGGACCCCATTCATTAACCGTTGAAGCTCCTACGACACTGTTGAAGCCGGGTTGGTACGGTCTTCCATAGTCATTGTTGATGGTCTGTCCAAGGTGATAGCTATCCACCAGGACTGGACCGCCGATTCCCAACAACCGTGTGTACGAAGAGTCCAGACCGTAGACCAGACCGCGCGGCACGTTGCCGTCGGGAACCTCAGTACTCAGAAACGTAAGCAGCTTGGCCAGGATGTCTACCGCTTGCTCATTGTCGCTGCTGAGAATCTCATCCTGCGACTTCAGCAGCATATGCAGAGCGCTCCGACGTGTATACGGCCGCATGCTCAGATACATGGTGTCGACGAATCCCATGCCATAGAGGCGATTGAGCGCAGGGTAGACCCAGCTATCCATCGGGATGTAGACCGATCCCAAGCCGATCGGGTTGCGGCTTCAAATCGGGCGCATAGGCATCGTAAGCTGTGTACGGAGCCTGGGGTGTGGGTTGTGCCGGTGGCACGACCGGTTTGCCCGCGGTCTCCGGTGTCGGAGAGGTTGGAATGGATGGTGACTGCTCCGGTGTCGGAGGAGGAACTGAAGGTATCGTCTGTTCGGGCGTTGGTACAGGTACGGATCCGGGTGTCGGCGTCGGTTGTGTCTGCGCAGAGAGTGTGGAGACTACAACCAGTAGAGCCGGGGCCGCGAAAAAAAGGGAGCTTCTGATCCGCACTTATGCCTCAAACTTTCCTCTAAAGTACCTCGACCAGTGTAACCGCCGTACACGATGCCTTACACTCCAGAATGATGCACGAACCTGCAGGTTTACTATCTGGTCAACGATAGGCGTCTTCGAAGGCTATCCCCTGCATTTTGAAGCCAGGCTTCGGTGCAAACCTTGCGGCCCAGCAGAAAGTCCTTCATCTGGGAGAGAGGGCCACCGGGCAAATTGACCTTTTTCCCCTTCGTTTTATAAGCGACGCAGTCGATGAGCACGGGTCCTCCACCCATGCGGGTTCGTCCAATTGACTCCTGCGCCACACGGTATAGCGCTACGGCGTCGCTTGCATCAACCGGTATGCCAGGCAGTCCCCACGAGCGTGCTTTGGAGCTCAAATTTGTTGCAGGGGCGTTCTCCGCAGCTCCGGGGAGAGCCACGATGATCATAGGCAAGTCCAGCTTTGAGACAAGCTCCAAAACCTGCCGCCATTGCCACTTGGCCAGCTCGTCGCGGCGTGCATAGGCCACGACGACATTTTCGCGCTTCAAAGTCTTGAAGGAGAGCGCAGCACCGATCGCTGTTTTGAGCTGATCGACAGTATCCTCTATCCATGGAAGGTGCCGCTTCGATGCACCGTCTTTGGAGAATGTGAGCCGATCGGTCTTTCCTGCATGAAAGGCCTCAACGCGCTTCAGCAGGGAATCAAGTTTGGCTCCAGCAAGATGGTCCATCACGATCCCGACATGCGAATCGCTCACCAGATCACCTGGCTGCAGATCGATCGCTGTACTTACACGGCAGGCCTCCTGTCCGTGGGTGGAATCGAGCCTCCGACGCGCCTTTAAGCCCTTTTGCATCTTCGCGATATGCTCATCCAGCACTCTCGCCTCTACCATCGCCTCATACATCTGTCGCAGCTTTTTATTCGGCACGAGTGGGTTCTCGTATAGCCCCGCTTCACTCAACACAACCTCCGTTCGTCTCTCAATCTACAAAGCGAGAGGGTCCCAAAAGGAACCCTCTTCGTCTCGACGCGAACTTCTGAAACGATTCTAAGCTCTTGCAGGATCGGCTGCTTCAACATCCAGGCCAAGCTCCGCCATTGCTTTTTGCGCGGCTTTTGCCTTGAACTTGCCGTCACGTGCCAGCTTCGACAAGGTAGCGCCAACGATCGCCTCGGCACTGACCTCGAAGTGCCTCCGCAGATGTTCGCGGTTGTCACTGCGGCCGAAGCCATCGGTACCGAGCGTCACGAGCCGCGATGGCAACCACGGCGAGAGCAGATCCGGCACTGACTTCATGTAGTCGCTCGTTGCAATGATCGGCCCAGCTGCGTTCCCAAGCGCCGAAAGAACATACGGCACCTTTTCCTTTTCGGCAGGATGCAGCCGGTTCCAGCGCTCCACGGCAAGGGCATCGCGACGTAGTTCGGTGTAGCTGGTTACGCTCCACACGTCAGCATGAACGCCATACTTCGACGCGAGGATCTCCTGCGCGCGCAACACCTCATTCAAGATCGGCCCACTGCCAAACAACTGCGCCGTCGCCTCGGCTGCTGCCGGCTTCAGCTTATACATTCCGCGCAGAATGCCTTCAGCGGAGCCTTCAGGCATCGCTGGCATGGCGTAGTCTTCGTTGTACATGGTGATGTAGTAGAAGCAGTCTTCGCCCTTCTCGTACATTCGCCTGATGCCATCCTGTATCACTACGGCCAGCTCGTACACATATGCCGGGTCGTAGGTAATGCACGTCGGCACAGTGCTCGCGAGTACGATGCTGTGCCCGTCCTGGTGCTGCAGGCCTTCGCCTAGCATCGTCGTGCGCCCTGCTGTGCCACCCATCAGGAAGCCCTTGCCGCGCGAGTCCGCAAATGCCCACACCATGTCACCGATGCGCTGAAATCCGAACATTGAGTAATACATGTAGAAGGGAATCGCGGGAACTTTGTAGTTCACATACGACGTGCCTGCTGCTGTGAACGAAGCCATCGCCCCGGCTTCAGTAATACCTTCTTCGAGAATCTGCCCGTCCTTATCCTCGCGGTAGTAGAGCAGCATGTCTGCATCGTGCGGGCTATACTTCTGCCCCTCGGGTGCATAGATTCCGACCTGCCGGATCGCTGACTCCAGGCCGAACGTTCGGCCTTCATCCGGTACGATCGGTACGATCAGCTTTCCGATCGCGGGATCCTTCATCAGATGGCGCAGAATGCTGACAAAGCCCATCGTCGTAGAAACGGCGCGGTTGTTCGACCCGGCGGTCCATTCGCCGAAGTGGCTGAGTGCCGGCGCCTTGAAGTCGCTCTTAGGGACCTCGCGCGTTGGCAGATATCCACCAAGCTCTTTTCGCCTCTCCTGCATGTAGACGATCTCAGGAGCATCCTGCGCGGGCCGATACGGCGTGCCCGTCTTCGCTGCCTCTTCGGGGATCGGAATATCGAACCGCTTCACGAATGCGGCCAGGCCGTCGTCCGCCAGCTTCTTCTCCGAGTGTGTTGCGTTGCGAGCCTGTGCTGATCCTAGCCCATGACCTTTTACCGTCTTGGCGAGAATCACCGTCGGGCCGCCCTTGTGCTCGACCGCCCGCTTGTAGGCGTTGTAGATCTTCGTTCGGTCATGGCCGCCGCGATGGAGAAGCGAGAGCTGCTCGTCGGTCATGTCCTTTACCAACTCAAGAAGTTCGGGATACTTCCCGAAGAAGTGCTCGCGAAGATATGCTCCGCCCTTCGCTTTGAAGTTCTGGTACTCGCCATCGACGCACTCCTCCATCCGGCGCAGGAGCAAACCGGTATGGTCGCGCTCAAACAGCGCATCCCAATCCGAACCCCAGATGACCTTGATGACGTTCCAACCAGCTCCGCGGAAGACACCTTCCAGCTCATCGATGATGCGCTTGTTCCCGCGCACCGGCCCGTCCAAACGCTGCAGGTTGCAGTTCACCACGAAGATGAGGTTGTCGAGCTTTTCGCGCGCCGCCACCGAGATTGCTCCGAGGCTGTCGACCTCATCGGTCTCACCGTCTCCGACAAACGCCCACACCTTGCGCTCGGTCGGCTCAATCAGCTTGCGGTTCTCCAGATAACGCATAAACCGTGCCTGATAGATCGCATTCAGCGGCCCAATGCCCATCGACACCGTCGGGAAGTTCCAGAAGTTCGGCATCAGCCACGGATGCGGATACGACGAAAGACCCGGGGTATCACGCAGTTCGTGTCGGAAGTTCTTCAAACGGTCATCATCGAACCGGCCTTCGAGATAAGCACGCGCGTAGACGCCGGGCGAAGCATGGCCTTGAAAGTAGACGAAGTCTCCAGGCTGCTCATGTCCATCAGCCGAGTACTTTGCATGAAAGAAGTGGTTGAAGCCAACCTCCAACAACGTTGCGAGCGAGGAATACGTCGAGATGTGCCCGCCGATTCCGGCATCTTTCTTGTTCTGGCCATGCACCATCGCCATTGCGTTCCAGCGAATCAGGCTCTCTACCTTCCGCTCCAGCGCGCGGTCGCCCGGATAGGGCAGCTCATCATGCTTTGGAATCGTATTGTGGTACGGCGTGGTCAGCTCGCTTGGCGTGGGTACCCCGGCCTCGCGTGCACGCTGCCGCAGCGCCCCCAGTAACTCCGCTCCCTGCTCCCAGTCCGCAGCAACGACGTCGTCAAACGCTTCAATCCACTCGGAGACCTCGGCAGTAAAGTCCTGTTTGGCGGCTTCTTCCAGTTTCGTTGTCATAAGTCTTTCGTACTCCAGTCCAGAGATCGCTGCGGACGGCCGTCAGGCCATCCCGATGCCCACGCTTATAACGATATAAGGCTTACGCGAAAACGTCATCTGTTGAGATAGGACGTAGGATTTGGGCTTAGGGCACACAAAGTAAAGCAAGCCGCAGGGCACAGGAGCTCTCTCGATCTGCTCTGTGCGCCCTAATCTCTGCCTTAGCTGGAATAATCTGCGTTAATCCGCACATACTCTTCGGTCAGATCGCAGGTCAGGAATCTGGACTCGGCGGTCCCTAACCCCATGTCCAGCCTGATCGTATAGTCCCGTCCGAGCATCACCTCGTGCACTGCTGCTTCATCAAACGCAGGCGACCGCACGCCCAGCTCAAACACAGGCAGCTCGCCAATCGCGACCGTCACGAGCGCCGGATCGAACGCTACGCCGCTGTATCCAGCCGCAGCCATCAGACGTCCCCAGTTCGGATCCGCGCTCGACCAGGCCGTCTTGCACAGAGGCGAATGGGCAATCGACTTCGCCACTTGTTTGGCCTCCGCCTCCGATCGTGCGCCGGTGACATGCAGCGTCACCACATGGCCCACGCCCTCACCATCGTCCACAATCTGATACGCCAGCGAACCGCACACCAGCTTCAGAGCATTCGAAAATGCTTCCTGGGTGCGCGTATCGAGCTTCACCCCACTGGCTCCGCTTGCAAGCAGAAGCACCGTATCGTTAGTGGACGTATCTCCATCGATGGAGATCGAATTGAAGCTCCTCTCCACCGCCGGCTCCAATACCTCCTGCAGTTGCGCGCTCTCCGCAGCGATATCGGTGAACACATACACGAGCATCGTCGCGTGTGGCGGACCAACCGGCGCACCAAGTTGAGGATGGATCATTCCAGCGCCCTTCGCCGCACCAAAGATCCGCACTTCAACTCCGTCGACGTCGATCGCAGCCCGAGCAACCTTCATCTTGGTGTCGGTCGTCATGATGGCCTTGGCAAACGACTCGGCGTGCTCCGGCGTGTTGCCCAACTCCACCACCAGCGCAGGTAAGGCAGCGATGACCTTCTCCGCTGGAAACGGCACGCCAATGATCCCGGTTGAGGAAGGGAAGACCTCATCGAAGATGCAGTGGAAGCTCTCCGCCGCCGCCGCACAGGTCTGTATACAGGCATCAATCCCCGGCTGTCCGGTAGCGCAGTTTGCATTGCCGGCATTCACCAGGACGGCACCGATGCGGCCGCCTGTGCTGGTTAGATGCCGCCGGCCCACCGTCACGGGAGCCGCAACAACCTGGTTCTTTGTGAACATCGCCGCGCCGTTCGCGCCCTTGATCGCAACCGCTGCGGCCAGATCCGTCTTCCCGCTTGCCTTGATTCCTGCTTTGACCGCGCCCCACGAAAAACCCTGCGGCAGCCCTTCCGACTTCATCGGTGCTTCACTCTTCATAATCTCTACTCTATCAATCCTGTTGAATGTGCCGACGAGACCGCAGTCAGCTATTCTTAGACTCATTCGCTGTCCAGTTGCGATGCATAAAACGTTTTCTGCCGATAACGGAGGTCGGAGCCATGCTGCTCAAAGAGCTACGAACGTCAGTACTTGAAGCAAACCTTGAACTGGTCAAACGCGGTCTCGTCCTCTATACCTTCGGCAACGCGAGCGGTATCGACCGCGAACAGGGACTTATTGTCATCAAGCCATCCGGCGTCGACTACGACGAGTTGCGCCCTGAATACATGGTCGTCACCGATCTGAACGGGAAGGTTGTCGACGGAAAACTCAAGCCCTCCTCCGACCTTGACACCCACAGCCTGCTCTACCGCGAGTTCCTCACCATCGGTGCGGTCGTCCACACCCATTCGGAGTACGCCACCAGCTTTGCTCAGGCTTGTCTGCCCATTCCGGCGCTCGGCACCACGCATGCGGACTACTTTCATGGCCCGGTTCCCGTCACCAACGTCCTGACCGATGAAGCCATCGGCGGTCGTTACGTCCACGAGACCGGCCTCGCCATTGTGGAGCGCTTCAAAGGCCTTGATCCTTTGGCTGTCCCGGCTGTTTTGGTTGCAGGCCACGCGCCGTTCTGCTGGGGACCTACTCCCTATGAAGCTGCCCACAACGCCGTCGTGCTTGAAGCAGTAGCACGTATGGCCTACCGCACCCTGACCCTCCGCGCAAACGCCGAAGGTGTCTCTCAGGCCCTTCTGGACCGGCACTACCATCGCAAACACGGCGCTGCTGCTACCTACGGTCAGTAAAGCGAATGGAGTGACCGCTGCATTGCCGTATGAGATCTCAGAAGGAAACTGGTAAGGTGCGGCCTTCTAAAGAGCTCTGCCGCGCCATCTCCAGGAGTTTGATGGTGCGGTAGCCGTCTGCGGGCTTTACAGCCAGTTCTGCTGTGCCATTAATTGCGTCGCGAACGTTTGCATAATAGTTTCGGTAGTCGCCGAACTCGGTCTTTACTTTAGTCTGAGTCAGCGTTCCGGGATCGGCCGGTACAGGAGCCACCGTCAAGGTGCCCCAGTGATTCTCGGATTCGGCGAGCCACTCTCCCTGTCCCATCCGCGGCACCTTCGCTCCGCCCAGCAATGCAGGCTCCTGCGGGTCCAGGCCAAACTTCTTGAAGCTCCCCTTCGTTCCATGCAGCAAAAATCTCGGTGAGGCATCGCAGGCCAGCATGCTCGATCGGCAGTAGGCACGCAGCTTCGGATACTCGAGCGTGATGTCGAAGGCGTCTTCAATATCGGTGTGGTCGCGATCCATCCGAACGCTCGCCGAGATGCCCTGTGGCACACCAAACAGCGCCAGCGCCTGGTCCACCAGATGCGGCCCCAGATCGAAGAGCAGGCCGCTCGAGATGCTTGGAGCTTCCTTCCACGTGTTCTCGCGGGGGATGGGTCGGAAGCGGTCAAAGTGCGACTCAAAGGTCACGAGTCGCCCCACCGCCTCCTCAGCCAGCAACTTCTTTACGGTCAGAAAATCCCCATCCCAACGACGATTGTGAAACGGCGCCAGCACGAGTCCATGCTGCTTCGCCAGCTTCTCCAATTCAGCCGCCTCCTCGCTGGTTGACGCGAAGGGTTTGTCGATCACAACATGTTTCCCTGCCTGCAGCGCCTGTTTTGCGAGGCTGTAGTGGGTCTCATTCGGCGTACCCACCACAACAAGCTGCACCGCCGGATCGCTCAGCGCCTCTTCCACCGATCGGAGAATCCGCGCTGCAGGGTAGGCTTTGGCCGCCTCGTCACCCTTTCGCTGCACAATTGCTTCAAGCTTCAAGCCCGGAACTGCGTTAACAAACGGAGCGTGAAACACCTGTCCTGCCAGCCCAAAGCCAATCACCGCAACGCCAATCTCAGAACTCATCCTTAGCTCCTCGCAATCTCATGCAGCGCCGGATAGATCCGGCGATATTGTTTGTACGCCTCATTCATGACAGCAGCGTTCTTGGGCTCGATGGTCTCGGCAACGCGAACCGTCGCCGCGCACGCCGCCTCCACACTATCCCATGCTCCAACTCCGGTTCCAGCAAGCAGAGCCGCACCGAACGCACCGCCCTCCTCTGCCTCCAGCAGTTCGACCGGCTGCCCATAGACATCGGCCTGAATCTGCCGCCACAGCGCTCCTCTGGCTCCTCCTCCACCCAGCCGGATCGCCGTCACCGGCACCTGCAGCTCATCAAAGAGCGTAAACGTGTCACGCAGACTCAGCGCAACTCCTTCCAGCACTGCGCGGACAAAGTGTCCTTGCGAATGCGACGCAGTGATACCAACAAAGGCTGCCCGAGCATCTGGATCCAGATGCGGTGTACGTTCGCCGAACAAGTAAGGTGCCCACAGCAAACCGTCTGATCCGGCAGGAGCCTTCTCGGCCCGGGCCGTCAGTTGGTCGTAGCTGCTGTCCGGCGCGAAGGTGTCGCGGAAGTACCGCAGGCTAAGTCCTGCCCCGTTTGTCACCCCCATCACATGCCATCGCCCGGGCGCCGCATGGCAGAACGTGTGCAGTCGCCCCAGGCGGTCCTTGACCGGGGAATCGGTCGCAGCAAACACTACGCCGCTCGTCCCAATCGTCGCCGACACTGACCCCGGAGCAAGAATCCCCATTCCCACAGCGCCCGCACCCTGATCTCCCGCTCCAGCCGCCACCGGTGTCCCTGCGGCAAGCCCTGTTGCGCCAGCGCCAGCAGCACTGATCCGTGCACAGATCTCCGGCCCCTCAAAGAGCCGGGGCAGCCACTCCATCGGAATCCCCGCAGCCTCGGCAACTTCGGTTGACCAACGCCGATGGGTCACATCGAGAAGCAAGGTGCCGCTGGCCTCCTGCATATCCATGGCGAACTCGCCCGTCATTCGATAGCGAACGTAGTCCTTTGGGCAGAGCACGTGGGCGATCTTCGCAAAGATCTCCGGCTGATGCTCCCGCACCCACAGCAGTTTGGTGAGCGTGAAATTTGGCAGTGCTGGGTTGCAGGTCAGCTCTATCAGCCGTTCAAAGCCGATCTTTTCAGTGAGCCAGTCGCACTGAGGTTGAGTTCTTTGATCGCACCAGATTAACGCTGGCCGCAATACGGCGCCGTCGGCGTCGAGCATGACGCAACCATGCATCTGCCCGGTTAACCCCACCGCTTCAATTTGGCTGCCCGTGGTCCGGCTGGCTGCCATCGCGCCGGCAATTGCCTCGCGGGCCGCCCGCCACCAATCCTCAGGGTCCTGCTCCGCCCAGCCAATATGCTCCGACCGAATTCCAGCATGTTCGCTGGAAAAAGACGCCACCACACTACCCGAGCGGTCGATCAGGATCGCCCTGGTGCCACCCGTTCCAACATCAATTCCTAAAAACATCTCTCAAAGCTCCCAAGGTCAACTTAGTTGAGAGTGTACCGAAAGCATCTTTTGAAGATTTTTTATAATCGAGTGCATCGGATATAGATACGACAGAGTTTATGGCTTTTGGCAGGGAATTATTGACTGTTGGCAGCACAAATAAAACTAATCCATGAATCAAATCAAGATGCAGGTTACGATTAACCTTATGACTAAAAGCGAAACAGCGCACCGCGCCTGGGCAACGCTCCGGCCTGTTGCACTTTGCCTGCTTCTAGGCTCTGTTCCGGCACTGGGGCATGCGCAGGGATCGCCGGCGGCACAGACGCCGGCCAGCGGTTACAGCACCTCGACAAGCAGCTCCGCGGTCGCAGGTGCTCAGGATCAACTCTACAACGCCTCCGGCCAGAACGGCGCCCAGCCGACACAGGACTCGTTCCGCGGCAGCGTCGTTACCGGCAAGGCCACCGATGGAGTGCTCGACCTTTCGCTTGACGATGCGATGCAGCGGGGTCTACGCCAGAATCTCGGCCTGATCCTGCAAACTTCGTCACAAAAGAGCGCCAACGGGCAGCGTCTCGAAGAGCTGCAAGCTCTTCTTCCTACTGTCAGAGCGGCGACCAGCATCGAGGTACAGCAGGTCAACCTTGCCTCCTATGGCATATCGTTTCCGGGAGTGCCAGCAATCATTGGCCCCTTCCAGGTGGTCGACTTTCGTGCTTTTCTGACCCAGAACCTGGTCAACGTCTCTGCCCTGAAGAACTATATTGCCGCAAAGCACAACTTCCAGGGGGCGAAGTTCACTGCGGAGGATGCTCGGGATCTGGTTGCCCTGACCGTCGGAAACGCCTACCTGCTGTGCATCGCGGATGCGGCCCGAATTGAAGCCGTCACCGCTGAACTAGCTACCTCAAAGGTCTCACTGGATCAGGCGGTTGCGGCGCATGACGCCGGAACCAGTCCGAAGCTCGACGTGTTGCGCGCCCAGGTGGACTATCAGAACGAGCAGCAGACGCTGATCTCGGCAAAAAATAGCCTCGAAAAGGACAAGCTGGCGCTGGCACGCACCATCGGTCTCCCTCTTGATCAGGCGTTCCGGCTGACCGACCTCGTCCCCTTCCAGGCGCTCGATCACGTCGATCCCCAGGCAGCGTTTCAGCAGGCATTGAAGACGCGCAAAGACCTGAAGGCGTACTCCGAACAGGTGGAGTCGGCGGCAGCTTCGAAGAAAGCAGCGTGGGCTTATCAGCTTCCCGTTGCCAGCTTTGCAGGTGACTACGGCGATATCGGTACCACCCCGGGCCACTCCCACGGAACCTTTACCGCCACCGGCGAAGTAAGCGCGCCAGTTCTCCAGATAGCCAAGACCAGAGGACAGGAACAGGTGGCCGACGCTCAGTATGAGCAAGCCCGAGCTAAGCTCTCCGACCAGATCCAACAGGTCAATCAGGATGTGCACGACAGCCTGCTCGACATCCAGTCCGCGGCTAAGTTGGTTGAATCGACCCACTCCAACGTCGAGCTGGCGAACGAAGCGTTAAGCGAGGCGCAGCAGCGCTTTCACGCCGGAGTTTCGGACAATCTTCCTGTCTCGCAAGCGCAATCACAGACCGAACAGGCGAACGATCAGTACATCAGCGCACTCTACCAGCACAACGTCGCCAAGCTGTCATTGGCCCGTGCTCTGGGCGTCGCACAGTCAAACTACAAAGATTATCTTGGAGGAAAGTAACCTTGCCAGACCAATCGGAACACGAGCAGACCGCACAAATCAGCGGCACGGTGCAGATCAAGCAGAACAGTGGCAATAAGCAGGACACCTCAGATTCTTATAAGTCCGATGAAGAAGAAGCTCCGGAGAAGAAATCTGGCCGCAAGTTCATCATCATCGCGGTCATCATCCTTCTTGTCATTGGGGCCGGCATCTTCTACTGGCGCTCCACCTTCTCGGAGGACACCGATGACGCGCAGGTAGACGGCGATCTCTACCAGGTAAGCTCGCGTGTCACCGGCCAGGTCGTAAAGGTGTATGTCGAAGACAACCAGGAAGTAAAGATCGGCGACCCGATCGCAGAGATAGACCCTCGCGACTATCAGGTAGCGCTCGAGCAGGCTGAGGCTGACCTCGCCAGCAAGCAGGCCGCGGCCATTCAGGCGACCGTAAATGTGCCGATCACCAGTGTCAACGTAAACACCACCGTCAGCACCACAGGTTCGGATGTGCAGGGCACTGTCGCAACGGTCGAGCAGGCTCGCAAACAGGAGCAGGCCGCTGAGGCTCGCGTCGCACAAGCCAAGGCAAACGCGGTCAAATCGCGTCTCGACGTCGAGCGGTACACGCCCCTCGTCGAAAAGGATGTGATTTCGAAGCAACAGTTTGACGCTGCGGTCGCGGCAGATGCGGGTAATCAGGCAGCGGTCTTAGAGGCAGAAGCGACCGTCATTGCGCAGCAGGCCGCCGTCACGCAAGCCCTGCAGAAGCTTGCTCAGTCGCGCTTTCAGTCGGCCCAGTCCATCAAAACCGGCCCGGATCAGGTTCGTGTTCAGCAGGCCAAGGCAAACTCCGCGATGGCCGATGTCAAACAGGCACAGGCTAAGGTCGACCAGGCGCGGCTTAACCTCAGCTATACCCACATCACCGCGCCCGTTACCGGTATCGTCAATAAAAAGAACGTGCAGGTCGGTGTGAACCTGAGTATCGGGCAGGATGTTCTGACCATTATCCCGCTGACAAATCTATGGGTTACAGCGAACTTCAAAGAGACCCAACTTGCGAAGATGAAGCCAGGGCAATCGGTTACTTTGAAGGTGGATGCTCTTGGGGGTCGCAAGTTCCACGGAAAGGTTACCCAGATCGGCGGCGCTACCGGCTCCAAGCTCTCGCTCTTCCCGCCGGAGAACGCTACCGGCAACTACGTCAAGGTGGTTCAACGTATCCCTGTTCGTATCGATTTCACCAACGTCCAACAGGAGAACGGCGACTACGCCCTACGCCCAGGAATGTCGGTTACCCCGGATGTTGAGGTCAAATAACCGGGGAAACCGACTCCCACCTTCCAGCATCTGAGAGTGGAAAGTAGTAAAGATAACGAGGTGGAAGATGGCTGTTGCAATAAAGAAAATTAGCTCAACCGGAAATGTAGCCCCGCACTGGCACGCGCACGCAAAAGAGATACAAAAGTACGGCTCGGTCGTCGAGGATATGCCGCACCCTCTGAGCGCTAAAGTGCGCGCCGAGATGGTCGGTCAGCTCAATCAGCTTTTGGCCGACTCGATCGCCCTGCGGGATATGTATAAGAAACACCACTGGCAGGTATCGGGTCCGACCTTCTATCAGCTTCACCTGCTCTTCGATAAACACTTCGACGAGCAGGTTGAGATGGTCGATACGATCGCGGAGCGAATCCAGCTTTTGGGCGGCGTTACCATTGCTATGGGTGGCGATGTCGCGGAAATCACACGTATCCAACGCCCCCCTCGCGGCAGGGAAGAGGTTCCAGTCCAGATCTCCCGCTTGTTGGAGGCTCACAAACTCATTATCCAGAGCTGCCTCGACATCGCCGAAAAAGCGGATGACGCCGGTGATCAGGGAACCAACGACCTGGTGGTTAGCGATATTCTGCGTCCCAATGAACTCCAGTCCTGGTTCATTGGCCAGCACTTGGTGGAGATGCCGTTAATTCTCGAAAAATAGCGCTCGCCACTACGCGAAACCCTTAGAAAGCAGCCTGGTCGCAAGAAGCGACCGGGCTGTGTATCTTAAGGGGAGCAACTTCGCATCCAACTGCCCACTTTTTTCATCTGTACTATGTAGACTCCTATGCCAATCGCACTCGTATTCTTCATTCATTACGCGTATCTGCTCATCTTCCTCTGGGTACTGGTGGAGCAGATCGGCATACCCATTCCCAGCATTCCGGTTCTGCTCACCGCAGGAACTCTGTCCGCAACCCATCGTGTGAATCATTTTTACGTAGTCCTGGCCGTACTCGCTGCGTGCCTGGTGGCGGACACGATTTGGTTCTCGCTAGGCCGGCGCTACGGCAACAGCGTCCTCAAGCTCCTCTGCCGTCTGTCCTTTGAAGCCTCGACGTGCGTCAGCAAAACCGAAGGCTACTTCACTCGTCGCGGCCCAGTCACGCTGCTCTTCGCGAAGTTCGTCCCTGGTCTTAGCACCGTGGCTGCGCCTATCGCCGGCCAGACCGGAATGCCATACTCGAAGTTCCTTGTGTGGGACCTCGCCGGCTCACTGATCTGGGGTGAAACGTTCATCCTCGCCGGCCGCTTCTTCGGCGATTTGGCTAAGAAGAGCGCACCCTTCTTCCACTGGCTCGGTCACTTCGCCTTCCTGATCTTCGTATTGATGGTTCTTGGCTTCTTGGCCTATCGCGTAATGAAGCAGCGCAAGTTCCTCCAATCTGTGCGGGAGCTTCGCCTCGAGCCCACGGAGCTGAAAGCCATGCTGGATGCCGCGGAAGAAGGCGGCCAGTTGCCGCCGTTTATCGTGGATCTGCGCCATCCGCTCGACTATCTTCCCGACCCCAGAGTGCTCCCCGGAGCTCTTCGCATCGGCCCCAACGAACTCAAACAACACAGCGAGATCATCCCTCGAGACCGCGACGTCATTCTCTACTGCACCTGTCCCAGCGAAGAGACCAGCGCCAAGCTCGCGCTGCAACTGCATAAGATGGGCGTCTACCGGGTTCGTCCTTTACGCGGTGGCTTCGACGGCTGGAAGGAAGCCGGTTATCCGCTCGTCGACTACGTGACGGAGACTCCGACCTCCTCTATCGTGCAGGAGATTCTCCCTTCGAGCACCAGCTCAACCGTGACATCGCACTAAGTCGTCGATTTCCGTAACACTCCCTCAGGCTCCCATACGGAAGTTCACCGTAATAGTGGTCTGGACCTCCGTCGCCTCACCATTCAGTTGGTAAGGCTTGTAGCGCGCTGCTCGTATCGCATCGATCGCAGCACTTTGCAGCATCGCTGGCCCACTGATCACATGCAGACTTTCAATCGTGCCCGACCGCGAGATGATAGCTTCCACAATCACCGTCCCTTCGATGTGCGCAGCCTTCGCAATGGCCGGATAGACGGGCCGAATCGGAGCAATGAGCATTCCTGCCGACACGCCCGACGAGACGTGAATCGTCTTACTTGCTGGCCGTGTCGGAGTGACCGTCACATTCGAGGGAGGGCCGCTGTAACCGACATCGAGCCCCGTGGGCAAGCCATACGGCGTTCCCATTCCATGATCGATCGCAATGAGAGCAGGTTCATCGCTTACGTTGCCGCGCGTTGTTGGCAGTCAACGACGAAATCGTGATCGTGCGAGGCAAAACAGGCGAAGCGGCACTCGATGAATCTGCTGTTGGTTGTACCCGCACAGGCGGCGTGGGTGCTTTTGGAAGCAAAGGCAACAGAACCTTCGGCGAATCCTCATGAAACTGCATTGCCTCCGGGTGTAGCAGAGGCAATGCAATCACCAATGCAGCAACCGCGAACTGCAAGCTGATCGACGCCAAAGTTGTCCAACGTTTCGTCGAAGAGATAGAAAGTACACGCGACTCGACAAGACTGTCCTCAAACATAGAAGCACCCTCCAGCGTTCGGATATCAGGTGCGCATCTAGCGAGGAATGCGGCCGTACTATGTTAGACACCTGCGCCGCCGTTATGTTCCCGCGATGACTCGCACCGGCAGATCCCAGCTCGTCGCGATTTGATTTCCACCGCAAATATGCTCGTCTTTGTTTGCAACGCCGTTTGCAATGTCATTACTTGATCGCAGCGACCAACGCTGCACAGCCGAACCCGTTACCATAGAGCTGCGGCCCGCAATCGACTGCGGCAGGAGAGGGAATTGGCTTACAACGATCTACGCGACTGGATAAAGCAACTGGAAAAAGCTGGAGAACTAAAGCGCATCACAGCCGAGGTATCACCTGACCTGGAGATGGCTGAGATCGCCGACCGCACCGCCAAGCTCGGTCGCGGCACACCAAACGCCGGAGGCCCAGCGCTGCTCTTCGAGAACGTGAAAGGACATCCCGGCGCACGCGTTCTGATGAACCAGTTCGGCAGCGAACGTCGCATGAGGCTCGCCCTCGAGACCGATTCGCTCGACGCCATCGCCGATCGCATCCGCACCCTGATCAAGCCCCAGACGCCAACAAGCTTTATGGACAAGCTCAAGATGTTGCCGATGCTGACCGAAGTCAGCAACTTCTTCCCGAAGGTCGTCGCGGCAAAAGATGCCCCGTGCAAACAGGTCATTCATCGCGGCGATGCAGTCAATCTTCTCGACCTTCCGATCTTGAAAACCTGGCCGCAGGATGGCGGTCCGTTCATCACTCTCCCCTGCGTCATCACACGCGACCCGAAGTCCGGCAAGCGTAATGTCGGCATGTACCGCATGCAGGTCTACGACGGCAAGACCACCGGCATGCACTGGCAGCGTCAGAAGGTCGCCGCCGAACACATGCGCGAGCGCCTGCGCGAAGCCTCACCCGACTCCGCAGCACGTGTCAATCTGATGGCGATCACCGCCGGTGGAACGGCCGCCGCGTCCTCGCTCGACACACTCAACACCACCACCGTCACCAGAATTCGTGAAGACCGCATGGAGGTCGCAGTAGCCATCGGCACCGATCCCGCGACAACCTTCAGCGCCATCGTTCCCGCGCCACCAGACGTCGAGGAGTATCTCATCTCCGGCTTCCTCCGCCAGAAACCCGTCGAACTCGTCAAAGCCGAGACCGTCGATCTCGAAGTCCCCGCCAACGCCGAGTACATCCTTGAAGGCTACGTTCAACTCGGCGAACTCCGCACCGAAGGGCCCTTCGGCGACCACACCGGCTTCTACACCATGCAGGACGACTATCCGGTCTTTCACATCACCTGCATCACGCACCGCAAAGATCCCATCTACGCCGCAACCATCGTTGGCAAGCCACCGATGGAAGACGCCTGGATGGGTAAGGCCGTCGAGCGCATCTTTCTGCCGCTCATGCAGCTCACCCTGCCCGAGATCGTCGACGTCAACCTCCCAGCCGAGGGCGTCTTCCACAATCTCATGATTGTCTCGATCAAAAAAAGCTACGCCGGCCATGCAAGAAAGATCATGAATGGCATCTGGGCGATGGGGCAGGCGATGTTCACCAAGTGCATCATCGTCGTTGACGAAGACTGCGACGTTCAGGACCTCGCCGAAGTCACCCTGCGCACCGCCAACAACATCGATCCCGAGCGCGACATCCAGTTCACGCTTGGCCCGGTCGACTCACTCGACCACGCCAGCCGCCTCCCCAACTACGGAAGCAAGATGGGCATCGACGCCACGCGCAAATGGGAGGCTGAAGGCTTCACCCGCCCCTGGCCCCCGATGCTCACGATGGATGCTGCCGTAAAGACAAAGGTCGATGCGATGTGGAAGAAGCTGGGTATCGAATAACTCCGGATACCCCTGCTTTACTCCGCGCTCTTCACTGTAATCGCACTAAGATTGCGCACCCACCGCTGCGGCTTCTTGTCTTCGCTATCCACCAGCTTGAACTGCCCATCTTCGCCGAGCGGCTTCCCGCCCACGCTGGTCGCAACGATCACGTCGCCGTTATGCTCGGAGCCCTCAATCTCCGTAACGGAATAGAGCACCCAGTACTTATCCATCCCTTCGGCAACGATGTAGCTCCGCAGCATCTTTCGATGAGTCGTCTTATCCACCGGCAAGCCGTACTTCGCCAGCAGGTCACCCAGCAGTACGCCGGTGTACGTCTCATCGGCCTTCATGTGCTCGTTATAGACGGTAACCGTCTTCTGTGGCATCGCCGCCAGCTCCGCAACCGACAGTGTCGCCGCCTTACCATCCACCGTCACCGTAAGGCTGGTCGAAGGCGGAGTAGGTGCATGAACATGCTCCGTCATTCCCCCTGCTGGTGCGTCCTGCGCAAAGGTGCGGACGGTGCTCATTCCCACGAAAGACAGGGCAATCATGAGCGAAAAAGAAGCGGTGGCGAGTCTCATGACTTTCAGCCTACCGCGCACCCGTCGTATACTCAAGGCATGTCTATCGTCCGCGACGCAGCAGCCATTGCCAAAGGAATGAGCATCACGCTGAAGCAGGCCTTCCAGCCGACCGAAGTCGAGAACTATCCCGACGGCAAAGGTCCAATGCGCGGAGCCATATTTCAGGAGCGCTTCCGTGGAAAGCACCAGCTCCAGCGCGACGAGAACGGCCTCGAGAAGTGTGTCGCCTGCTTCCTCTGCGCTGCCGCCTGCCCCTCCAACTGCATCTACATCGAAGCCGCAGAGAACACTGAAGAGACGCGCATCTCCAGCGCCGAGCGCTACGCCAAGGTCTACAATATCGACTACAACCGCTGCATCTTCTGCGGCTACTGCGTCGAGGCCTGCCCCACCGATGCCATCACCCACGGCCACGGCTTCGAACTCGCCAGCCTCAACGCCACATCGCTCGTCATGCGCAAGGAAGACCTGCTCATCCAGACCCCAACGCTCCCAGATGCCGTGCGTTCCGATAAAGACACAGCGGAGATCCTCGCCTAGCCGGTTCCGTACATGGCGCGATACGTACCTCGAACTTCAGAGCATTAGCATTCCTCCCCTTGACGGGTATGTCGTGGTTTTAGGGAAGCTCTGTCACCTTCGATTTGCCGCTCCGATCAGCCGAACCTCCGATAAAATAAAGATGACCTCTATAGCCGCAGATGGCACAGGAGACAGCATTGTGTCTCTTGCCCCTGCTGGACTTCAAAGCAGGGCGCGCACAGGCTCAACGAAAGTTAGAGAAACAATGGACACCCCCACCGGCAGTAAGCGCGCTATCCTCCATATCTGTACCCGCGAAACGATACGTCCTCTCCGAGACCAGGTTTTACGCCTGCACGGATTCGATGTGGACTCCACCCTCAACCACGATGAAGGCCTGTCCATGTTTTGGGCACGTCAATACGATCTTGTCCTGATCGATGTCGAAGGGGAAAGCGGCATCCCGCACGCTGAAAAGATGTGTTCGGCGATCAAGACAGCCCAGCACCAGCAGCTGGTCGCCTTCGTCTGCAACTGGCGCGTCGCTATCCTCACCGACTGCCCCGACGAGATTCTGCGCACAGAGTTTGACCCCGCAGCCTTTGCACAGGGCGTCCAGGACATCATCACACCGACCGCCTGACATCGATGGCCTGATTCAGAATTGGATGAATCGCGTTCTAAAGCTGAGGAACCGGAATGGTCCGTTTATCCTTGCTGACCATCGTCTTAGGCTTTGCCGTTGCAGTCGCTTGATCTTGCGCAGCCACTGGCGCGGTACCGCTCGCCTGACTCGTCGCGTCTGTTTGTGTTGAGGTTGTGGTGCCACTCTGAGCCGAACTCGCGCCAACCGTGCTCGCTGTGGCGCTTGGCTTCTTCTTGGTCGCAGTTGTCGTCGTATTCTGTGCCACCGCGATCGAACCTGCCAGCAACAACACGCTCATCGCAAAATTTAAAGCGAAATCGAGCTCTCTCTTCATGGTCGTCATCTCCTCGATCAAGTCGTGCAATACACCAGCCCAGTACACCCACCCCTCCGCACCCTGTCGATACAACTTCCGAGTCAAACTCTGACAATGTGCTTGAGTATGAGCGAAGGTGGAAAGGCCGAAAACGAAGTTGCGGAGATGGTTTGCGGATTTCTGGCGCACGTCGCCCTCAACGAATGCATGGTTGCGGGCCGTTCTCTGAAATTGTGGGTTATCAGCGGTATGGCGCGCCGAGATACGTCTCGTCGAGCTGGTCGATTGACGGACATCCGAGAAGCGTGAGGGTAAGGTCGAGATCGTCCTTCAGTATCTTGATTGCTCGAGTAACGCCGGCCTCTCCCGCAGCAGCAAGTCCATAGGCGTAAGCCCGTCCGATCAGCACGGCGCGAGCGCCGAGGCAAATCGCCTTAGCAATATCGCTGCCCCGGCGCACGCCGCCGTCCATCAAAACTTCGACCTGGCCGCCGACCGCCTCGATAACCTCAGGCAACGCATGCAGCGACGGAGAGACGCAGTCCAACTGACGTCCGCCGTGGTTGGAGACAACCACCGCTGCTGCACCTTCATCGACAGCGCGCCGGGCATCATCGCCGGTAAGAACCCCCTTGGCCACAATCGGGCCGGGCCAGATCTCGCGTATCCATCGCAGGTCTTCCCAGCTCGCTCCTGCGTGAGAGAGCGCGGCTCCCACATCGAGCAGGTCCATCGGACCTTTTCCTGGAATCACAACATTCCCCAAGCTTCGGAACACCGCCATCGCGCAGGAAGGAAGCAAGCCAACGGGGATGCGCAAGGATGTTAGGAAGGAAGCGGGCCTTTGGCAGCAAGGCGGGAGCCAGGAGCTCCTTCATGCCGTTGCGCGGATCGCGTTCCCGTTTGCCTGCCATGGGAGTGTCGACGGTTAGCACCAGCGCGGAGTAACCGGCGCGGCGTGCGCGGTCAATGGCGCTCTCGGCTGCCTGGCGTCCACCAAGCAGATATACCTGGTACCAGAGCGGACCGGTGGAGGCGGCCTTCACATCTTCCAGCTTATGGCCGGAGATTGTTGGCACAGTGTAGATCGTACCTGCCTTGCCGGCTGCGCGGGCCACGCCTGCCTCGCCATCTGAGTGCATCAGACGGATGTAGCTGACAGGAGCAAGGATGGCGGGGAAGGCGAGTTCGTGGCCGAGCACGCTCACACTCGTCTTGCAGTCATAAACTGCAACACCGCTACGCGGACGAAAGGTCGTATCGCGAAAGGCGCGGCAGTTTGCCGCTAGCGTTACTTCGGCGTCCGCGCCACCGTCGAGATAGTCGAAGACTGACCTGGGTGCTCTTCGCTCGGCCTGCCGACGAAGATCCTCGATATTGACGATGGCAGACGAGTTCAGCTTACGGTTTGGCAGGGGCACACCTCGAGTCGGGACTGTCCTCGAATATTATTCGGTTTCCTGAAGGAACGCTTCGTTTCGGAGATAATTGTCGCCAATCCGGAAGTAATTCAAATGTAAGGTCGGCTAATCGGACAAGTGCCCTTCGGTCCCTCCAGACTGAATACGACGTATTTGGAAAACTCATGGAGTTCAAACTGACCCACTACCAAAGATCTCCACAAGTTGCGGCCCTGCCTGGCCTGTGATACAAACGATGTATTCCAGTCTGCTTCGGCAGATTTGAATTTCATGCAGAGTGGTTGAGGGACGAGCCCTTTGACGCCACGACAACCGGACAGAACAAAGACGTACCGGTGTCAACTCTCTCCTGGGAGCCTTACAGGCCGCAGGGAACATGAGATTCGGAGCACGCAAGCCCGAATTCCAAGCTTGCACCCCGTTTTTCACCTTCCCTAGCCGATCCGGCACCCCCAAAAAGAGAGCAAGCGCAAAGTTCAAGACCCTTTCCCCTCGGAAAGAGCATCATGAACTATTCCTGTAGCCGGTACGAGCTGAAGTGCAACGAGTGCGGCAAGCGATTTCGGCAACCACCCGCTCTCCGCATGCCCCGACTGCCTCGCCCCCCTCGAGATCGCCTATGACCTCGAAGCCGCCCGCGGCATCTTCACCCGAGAAAACATTGCAGCCGGCCCGGCCAACATCTGGCGCTACGCCGCTCTCCTCCCCATCCCCGAAGGCTTCCAGCCCGACCTCCCCGTAGGCTTCACCCCGCTCGTCCGCGCAAAAAACCTCGGCAAGCGCATCGGTGCCACCAACCTCTACATCAAGAACGACGCCGTCTGCTTCCCAACCCTCACCTTCAAAGATCGAGTCGTCTCCGTCGCCCTCGCCAACGCGCAGAAGTTCGGCTTCGACGATCGTCGGCTGCTCCTCCACCGGCAACCTCGCCAACTCCGTCGCCGCCCAGGCCGCCCGCCTAGGCCTCAAGGCCACCATCCTCGTCCCAGCCGACCTCGAGCCCGCCAAGATCCTGAACACCCTGGTATACGGTGCGCGCCTCATCCGCATCGACGGCAACTACGACCACGTCAACCGCCTCTGCACCCAGATCGCCGACGAATACGCCTGGGGCCTCGTCAACGTAAATCTCCGCCCCTACTACGCCGAAGGCTCCAAGACCGTAGGCTACGAGATCGCCGAGCAACTCGGCTGGCGTCTCCCCGACAACGTCGTCGTCCCCATGGCCGGCGGCTCTCTCATCCGCAAAATTCGCAAGGCCTTCAACGAACTCATCTACCTCGGCCTCGTCGAAGAAAAGCCAGTCCGCTTCTTCGGTGCCCAGGCCACAGGCTGCTCGCCCATCTCGGTCGCCGTCAAATACGGTGCCGACGACATCGAGCCCCAGCGCCCCAACACCATCGCCCGCTCTCTCGCCATCGGCAATCCAGCCGACGGCCCCGCCGCAGCAAAGATGATCCGCAGCAGCGGTGGCTGGGCAGAAGACGTCTCCGACGTAGAGATCGTCTCCGGCATCCAGGAACTCGCCGAGACTGAAGGCATCTTCACCGAAACCGCAGGCGGCGTCACTACCGCGGTCACCGCGCGCCTCTACGCCGACGGCCGCATCATCGCCCGACCAAATCACCGTCGTCTGCATCACCGGCAACGGCCTCAAGACAACCGACGCACTCGCCGGCCACTACCAGCAGCGAACGCGCCGTCCGCCCGCGACTCGCCGACTTCGACGCTTACCTCCGCGAGCTCGACGGCATCACAGAACCCGAACTGGCCACAGCAGGAGCAAACTAATGTCGATCAAAGTAACCCTTCCCACCGCCTTCACCCGCCACACCGATGGCCACAAACACTTCGACTCCGCCGCGCAAAATCTGCCCGGACTGCTCGCCGACATCGACACAACCTTTCCCGCGCTCTCGACCCAGATCAAGGATGAAGACGGCAAGCTTCGCCGCTTCATCAACATCTACGTCAACGACGAAGACATCCGCTTCCTCGGCGGCGAAACCTACGCCTTTCAGGATGGCGACGAAGTCATGCTCATCCCCTCCATCGCCGGCGGCTGCGTCTAGTCATATCGATCAGAACTCAAAAAACTCCGCGCAAAACGATGCCTCTCGCAGCCTGTTGCGAGAGGCATCGTCGTTAAGATTGATCCGCGTCACACTAAAATTTCTGCTTCGTGAGAAACCCTTCGATCCGGCTCCCAATCTCTTCTCCATGTGTCTCCAGCGCAAAGTGGCCCGTGTCCAACAGGTGCGTCTCCAGTGTCTTCAGATCGCGACTATACGGAGCCGCACCCTCCGGCGGAAAGATGAAATCGTTCTTGCCCCAGACGATGAGCGTAGGGGGTTGATACTTGCGGAAGAAGGCCTGAAAGTCCGGGTATAGCGGCACGTTCGTTCCATACGAGAGAAACAGGTCCATCTGGATGTCTCGATTCCCAGCGCGATCCAGCCCAACCTGATCCACGATCCACGTCGTCGGGTCCAGCAGCGTCTTGTCGGCGACGCCATCCTCGTACTGCCACTGCGTCGACTTTTGATCGACCAGAAATAAAGCGCCTCTCGGTTCGCCTGCGTGGGAGAGGCCCAGTACGCCTTGATCGGGTCCCAGAATTTTAACCAGACCCTCATCGTACGCATTGCCATTCTGTACGATCAGCGCCTGCACCCGGTCGGGCTGCCGCAGCGCAAGGCGATAACCAATCGGCGCGCCATAGTCCATCACATACAGGGAGTACTTGCTGAGACCAAGCGCCGTAACAAATCCCTCTACAATGTTCGTCAAATTTTCAAAGGTGTAAGCGAAGCTCTTGTGATCGGGCATGCTGCTCATCCCGAAGCCAGGATAGTCAGGAGCGATCACGCGGAACGACGACGAAAGCCGCGGAATCAGGTTGCGAAACATGTTCGATGAAGTAGGAAATCCGTGCAACAGAAGGAGGACAGGAGCGGATTGCGACCCAGCCTCTCGATAGAACACGTCCTGTTCTTGAATCCGAACAGTCTTGTAGTGAACTGGAAATACCTCGCGAGGGGAAGCGTTGACTGCAGTCATAGTGCGTCTCCGTTTCAAAACAAATTTGTCGTACCGATAGGCGTAAGGGGGACCCAGATCAAGGCCGAAGCGACTCCACGATGTGCGAACTCGTACTGAACAAGTCGTTTCAGGTTTCCATGCCTTCGATGATGGATCTTCGCTGCGGGATGGTAGTTTTTTTGGGAATCTTCGAGAAATACGCCTCTCTGTGGTCTGCACGAGAGGTGTAAATTGGCTATCGCCATACTATGGTTCAAGTGGATAGAATCGCGGCCTGCACAGGAGCGTAGCCGATGCCGCCAAGTCAATTCAAAGTTGCTCTCATACGGCGTAGCGAAGTTGAAGAAGCGGATCGCATCGTCCGGCTGGCCTTTGGAACGTTTTTGGGAGTGCCCAATCCCTCCGACTTCATGGGCGACCGCAACTTTATGACGCCACGTTGGCGCTCGACCAACGTGAAGGTACTCGCGGCACGCGAAGGTAATCGCCTGATTGGATCAAACGTAGTCACGCGCTGGGGTTCGTTCGCGTTCTTTGGCCCCCTCACCATACTGCCGGAGTACTGGAATCGTGGCGTAGCAAAGCTGCTGCTCGAATCCACGATGACGACCTTTAGCAGATGGGGCGTTCGGCACACCGGCCTGTTCACCTTTCCGCAGAGCGCCAAACATGTGAGCCTCTATCAAAAGTTCGGCTATTGGCCGCGCTATCTCACCGCCATCATGACGTTCACTCCGGAAGCCAACACGACTCCTCTGGCCGAACGTACGAATGCGCCGGTTCTGCTGTCGTCCCTCAAAAAAGCACAGCGCGAACTCGCCATTCAGGCATGCCGCAAACTGACCCACAGGATCGACAAAGGCCTCGATCTCACCGCTGAGATCCGTGCCGTACACGCGCAACGGACCGGCGATGTCGTGTTGACCTACACGCGCGGTGTTCTTGATGCCTTTGCTGTCTGCATGAACGGACCAGGATCCGAGGGTGGCGAGAAGACCTGCTACGTCAAGTTCGCGGCCGCTCGCGGAGGCACAGGCGCAGGCGAACGTTTCGATAGACTGTTGGATGCCTGTGAGGCGTTCGCATCCTCGCGTGGAGTGTCTATAGAGGCTGGCATAAACTCCGCTCGTGAAGATGCCTACCGGCGGATGCGATCTCGTGGATATCAGGTAGCGATGCAAGGCGTTGCGATGCATCGTCCCCATTCGGAGGGCTTCAGCCACGCTGACGCCTACGTAATCGACGACTGGCGTTAGCAGCCCTCATGAGACTTGTCATGAAACTCTAAGGGACGAAGTGGATGCTTCACGCTGCACCAGCATCCCTCCTACAACGGCCATGACAGGGAAGCAGATGCAGATAGAAATAACGGAGAGCTTGTGGGAGATTGGCCCGCCCTCCAGCAACCCCGCTGCGCCGTAGAAGCCGAAGATAACGAAGGCGGTCAGAGATGCGACGACTAACCGCTTTGCCGCGGACTCTGGAAACAGCCACGCCAGAGTAACTGGTTCGATCCGTACGAAGAAGTAGATAAGTGCCAGTAAAGTTGGAACTCCCAGAACAACCAGAATCGTCCATGGCGAACAGCCAAAGCCACGTTGGATCGAACCCATATCTCCTTCAGTGGTGAAGGTTCGCACCGGTACGTAATCGAGGAAGTTGCCAATGCTGGCGACGGTGGCCCAGTACGCGAACATCCCCCAGCCACGCGAACCGATCTGTCTCGCCCTAAAACTTCCCCAGCGACTCAGAGTGTAGCTGATCAACCCATTGCCAAGTACCGCACCCGCTGCTCCGATGATCGCGGCATGTGTTCCATGTCCACTGGCAAAGATCGGTCCCTCGTCGACATTTTGGTTAATGCCAAGCTGTAACAGAAATACGACAAGCGTTGGGCGAGGGTAGTGCAACGCGAGTGGATTGTTCTTCCAGCCCAGCAACCACGCGGTGAAAGAGTGCGCATATTCGTGAGCGAAGAAGACGCAGGCATGTGCCGCCCACATCTGAAACACGATGTAGATCGTAAGTACTGGCCATGTCCACCCAGCACCGTGGGTACGCTTCATCATTGGAACTCCCGTCGTCCCCCACAGCTCTCAAGACGCTGCTCAGAACCAGCAGGCTATCACCTGCAAAACCTGTCAAGCCCCTAAACCCACTATCCCCAATCGATACAAAGACATACGCGTGGCGTATGAGTTCACCTGAACTAGATATACTGGAAATACAGGATTGAAAAGGCCCCGCTTTGTCAGACGGGGCTATTTATTTTGGTGCTTGGCTCGTAACCCCTTTGGTTATTGATATTTGGGCGTAACCCTTGTGGTATGAGATATTTGCAGTGGGTACTTTTTCGTAAGTAAATCAAAATAGGTTACTTATGACCATGGGGAGGGGGGTACCCTCGATGGTGAAGGAGCCTAAGACTTATGAGGGGAAGGGAAAAGAGCATAGAGGGGCGGTCCGATCTGAGCTATCTGAAGGGCCCGAGCAACGAATTCGTGGCTCTATAGCTCATATGTGCTGTAGACATTTGCGCCCGATGCGCCAATTTACTTCACGAAAGTAGGTCATCATGTTTCTTATTCTGGCAGTTGTATTGGTTTTGCTTTGGCTGGGTGGATTCTTCGTTCTGCACATCAGCAGCTTCCTCATTCACCTGCTGCTTATCTTTGCGTTGATCTCTATCATCATGAACTTTGTCGGTGGCAGACGAACAGTCTAGAATCCGCTCGACAGATCACGGTAACGACAAAGGCCGAACCCATTGGGTTCGGCCTTTGTCCATAAACTCGCAGACCTACTGATGAGAGAGAGGCTGTGGAATATCGATTCCTCCTGGAGGAAGAACTGGAGTCAACGCTTCAGGTGTCTCTTCCCGCAGTTCGGGCAGATTTCCCTCGAGCGCAAGCTTCAGCACCTGGTCCATCTCCTCGACGAAGTGCAGCTTCATACTGCTCTTCAGCAACTCCGGAAGATCGGCCATATCCTTGCGGTTCTCCTCAGGCAGAATCGCCTCGAAGATACCCGCACGGTGCGCTGCAAGCAGCTTCTCTTTTAATCCACCGATAGGGAGCACCTTGCCGCGCAGAGTAATCTCGCCGGTCATCGCAATATCACGCCGCACCTTGATCTTGGTAAGCGCGCTCGCAAGTCCGGTGGCTAGTGTAATTCCTGCCGACGGACCGTCCTTCGGGATCGCTCCCTCCGGCACGTGAACATGGATGTCGACGTTCTTGTAAAAGTCCTTCGCCAGTCCAAGATGATGCGAACGAGACCGAATATAAGTGAGCGCAGCCTGAGCCGACTCCTGCATCACGTCGCCCAACTGACCGGTGGCAGTCATCTTGCCTTTACCGTCGAGCACCTGTACTTCAGTCTGCAAAATTGTTCCACCCATCTCGGTCCAGGCCAGACCTGTGACAAGACCAACTTCGCTCTTCTCATGCACCTGAGAATCACGGAACTTCGCCACACCAAGGATGTCACTGATGTTCTCGCCAGTAATCGTCTCTTTATGCTCCGCACCGTTCTTCACGACGCGTCGCGCAACCTTGCGGCAAACATTCCCGATCTCGCGCTCCAGGTTTCGGACGCCGGCTTCGCGCGTGTATCCGCGAATGATCTGTCGAAGTGCATCGTCCTCAAAGATGATCTGCTCTTCGGTCAGTCCTGTGCCTTCCCGCTGTTTCTTCACCAGGTACTGCTTCGCAATCTCGAGCTTCTCGACCTCGGTATAACCATGCAGCCGAAGGATCTCCATACGATCCTGCAGCGGTCCCGGAATCGTATGCAGCACATTTGCCGTCGCGACAAACAGCACCTGCGACAGATCGTATTCGACATCCAGATAATGATCCTGGAACGACGTATTCTGCTCTGGATCGAGCACCTCAAGCAAAGCACTCGCCGGATCGCCGCGGAAGTCCGAAGCCATCTTGTCGATCTCATCCAACATAAACACAGGGTTCTTGGTACCAGCCTTCTTCATCGACTGGATAATCTGCCCCGGCAACGCCCCGATGTAAGTCCGCCGATGTCCACGGATCTCAGCCTCATCTCGAACACCGCCAAGCGACATCCTGACGAACTTACGCCCGGTAGCCTTAGCGATCGACATACCCAAAGATGTCTTACCTACACCCGGAGGCCCAACAAAGCACAAGATTGAACCCTTCGGATTTTTTACCAACTGACGAACGGCAAGAAATTCGAGAATACGTTCCTTGATCTTCTCCAACCCGTAGTGATCTTCGTTCAGAATCTGCTCGGCATGCTCGATCGAACGAATCTCCTTTGATCGCTTCTTCCAAGGAACAGCGAGAAGCCAATCGAGGTAGTTTCGCGACACGGTCGACTCAGCCGACATTGGAGGCATTGCCTCAAGCTTCTTCAACTCCTGTAGCGACTTTTCCAGCACGTCCTTCGGCATTCCGGCCGCTTCGATCTTCTTCTTGAGTTCATCAAACTCTGACTTCTCACCGCGACCGAGTTCCTTTTGGATGGCCTTGATCTTCTCGTTGAGGTAGTACTCCTTTTGAGCCTTCTCCATCTGGCGCTTCACTCGAGACTGAATGGTGCGATCCATGTTCAGCTTCTCGATCGCAACATCCAAGACATCAGCAACCTTGGACAGTCGATCTTCAGGATCGAAAACCTCCAGCAGTTGCTGCTTTTCCTCGATCGACAGTTGGAGATTCGCGGCAATTGTATCGGCTAGTTTTGCCGGTTCGTCCGCGCGGACGCTGGCCGCCATCGTCTCGTAGTTCAACGATTGCTGCAGCTTTACATATTGCTCAAATAAAGAGTGGACGCGTTGCATCAACTGTTCCACTTGTGGCGTTATCTCAAGCTGGGTATGTCCAGTGCGTACGGTTGCCACAAAAAAGCCGTCGACATCGTTAACTTCAGTCGCTCGCGCCCTTTCAACACCTTCAACTAATACTTTAATGTTGCCGTCCGGCATCTTGACGCTTTGGACGATATTGCCGATAGTTCCCGTCTCATAAATGTCGTCTGCGTTCGGCTCGTCCACAGAAGCATCGTGCTGTGTGGCGAGAAATATCTTCCGGTCGCTCGATAGCGCCTCCTCCAGTGCACGAACACTCGACTCGCGGCCCACTACAAACGGAGTCATCATGTGAGGAAAGATGACCATGTCACGGATGGGCATCATTGGGAGCTTACGAACATCACCGCTCAGCGCTTTTTTTGGTTGATTTGTCATCTCTCTCCAATTAGACGTTAAAACACCGAAAATGATGCACCGGCGTCGCGGCTTCCAGTGATTGTAATTCCTTGGACCACACTGTGCATTTTTCAAGGCTGATTAGGTGCAAATTTCGCAATGTGCCTGCTTTTGATCAAAGTTTGCGACCATACTGTACGCCGACGAATTGCTGTGTCTTAAAGAAAATTAGCCCATCTAGGAGCAATCGACGCGCCATTCTAGTGAGCGCTTTGAAGTTTGCGATTAAAAGGTTGCTGTCGGAGTGAGCACGCCGGGTTTAGTTTCCATTTCGAGAAATAGAACGAGGGGTGAATTACATCCCTCCGAGAGCGAAGATTTGAACCCAATCGGCGGGAGTGTGAGCCAAGTGGTCGGGTGGTGCGTCGAACAAGGAGCTGGGTTTGAGTCCGAAGGTGCAACCAATGCTGCGAGCTCCGCAATTGCGTGCGGTGAGTACGTCGATGTCAGTATCACCAACCATGACGGTTTCTTTGGGTGAGATAGGGGAGCCAGCTAAGGTGGCGGCTTCGGCAATGAGAGTCTCTAGGCCGTGGGGATCGGGCTTTTTGGTGTGAAAGCTGTTGCCGCCATAGTTTTGGAAGAAAAAGCGTGATAGGCCGAAGTGCGCGCAAATGTCGCGAGAGGGATTGACGGGTTTGTTGGTCAGGACCGCCATGAGGATGTTAGGGCTTGCGGCGCGGACTGATTCAAGGGACTCGATGACGCCAGGATAGACGTAGGTATTGTCGAGTTTGTGGATTCGATAGTAGTCGAGGAAGAATGTTAGTGACTTGGTTACATATTGCTCATCAGCCGAATCGCCTTCAGGGTCACCGATGGCGCGGCGAATAAGCATCGAGGCTCCGTCGCCAATGAAACCGGAGATGACGGCCTCCGGGAGAGTGGGCTTGCCGAGGTGGGTGAGAGTGGCGTTGACCGAATTGCAAAGGTCTGCGCGGGAGTCAATGAGGGTGCCGTCAAGATCGAAGACGATTAAGCGAGGAGTTGCGGCCGGAGACATTGTTAAAGAGTAATCGATGCGCCCCAGGCATTAGCGGCAACTGGAGGGACTATGAGGCTAGGGTATCTCGGTTGGATATTGTGCGGTTCACGCTCATTGGTATCGGCGCGTGTGGCGAAGCATAAAAACGATGGCCACATCGAAGTCGCGGCCATCGTTTTATGCTTGTTGAAACGAATTATTTGATTTGAATGTCGCCGGAACCGGTGCCGATGCGGAGGGTAGGGCCGCCTCCGTTAACCACCGCATTGACGTGATGGCGGTTGAGACTACCCTGCATAGTCATGGGCTGGGCGACGCTGATATTACCGGACCCCGTATCAGCGTCGAGGTTGAAGTGGGCGCTGCCTACCGCAAGATGAACATTGCCACTGCCGGTTGAGAGCTTCCAGTCGCTTGTAGGTTGGCCGTCAGCTTCAATGTCGCCTGAGCCTGTGCTGGCTTTAAGGGCGCCGGCGAGACCGTGGAGACGGATATTGCCGCTGCCGGTCTCGGCTTTGACGTCACCAGGCCCGGTTTGCTGGAGTTCGATGTCGCCTGAGCCAGTGCCGAGAGTAGTAGGGCCCTGAATGCCGTGGACGCGAACGTTACCAGAGCCACTCTGTGCTTTGACAGAAGCGCCGACGTCCTGGATTTCCACGTCGCCAGAACCTGTAGTGGAGTTGATCGCAGAGGAACGTGGAAGGGTAATTTCGTAGTCAATGGTGATATTGCGGTATAGATCGTTGTTATGGTGTTCACCAATTGTGATGTCGTTTCCGCTTTGGACTATAGGTGGATTGCTAACAATTTGTTGGATGCGACTATCTACATCGCTGCTGCCGCTCATCCATCCATGACTGGAGTGCAGGTGTGCGACAATTTGGACCTGATCTCCGGAGCCGGGATGGAGACGAATGTTGCCGGAACCCGTGGAGACGGAAACGTTCGGCGAGCTACCCGCGCTGAGAGTGCGCGTGAAAGTCGTATCTGCTGCAAATGCGTTGACTGCTGTCAGGCTGAGAGCGGCGGAGACGATAGTTTTAATGATCATGAAATTTCCTTTAGACGGTTCTGTGGCTGCGACTTAGGTATTCTTCCGAAAGTGCTATTTAATTGCGCATATCTGCACTTTGAAATGGCGTAACAGTCTGACAGTTTCTGACAGTTATTGCTGAAGGATGACGGTATCTCCAGGGCTGAGCCCGGCGAGAATCTCGGTTTTGGTACCGTTGGAGATGCCGGTCTTGATGTCGATCTTGCGGCGACCGTTTTTCTGTTTAGGATCTGGGACTTCGATAGACGCGTTTCTATCTTTGTCGTAGAGGACGGCTTGCTCCGGTACAGTAAGTACGTTTTTGTGCTCTTCAAGGAGAATCTCGGCGTTGGCGGTCATATTTGCTTTGAGCTCGCCGCCAGGATTGTCAATAGAGACGCGAACCTCGAACGTCGTAACGTTATCTTTTTCGACGCCAAGGGGGGCAATCTTGGTGACTTTGCCGAGAAAAGTCTTGTCTTTGAAGGATTCTACTTTGATGCGTGCAGCTTGACCCATGTAAACTTTACCGATGTCTGATTCGTCAACCTTTCCCTGAACATAGACTTGGTTGGTGTCGCCGATAGTCATGACAAGGGTAGCTGTAGAGCCGAGAACAAGGATAGAACTGACAGCATCGCCGATCTCAACGTCGCGGGATAATATTGTACCGTCCATTGGCGAAGTGATTGTGGTATAGCTGAGCTGTTCTTCAAGTTGCTTGAGGGACGCTTGATTTTGGGCAACCTGAGCCTGAGCCTGACGGAGTTTGGAAGCATCGACAGTAATTTGAGATACGGCCTTGTCTCGGGTATTAGCGGCGGAGAGATATTTCTGCTGAGCGTCGTCAAGGGCTTGCTGGGAAACTACTCCCTCCTTTGACATCTCCAGATTACGATCGTAGGTGTGTTTGTACATCGGCAGATCGGGAGCTTCCGCGTTGACCTTGTCGTATTGAATGGAGGCTTCAGCGGCACGAGCATTTGACTCGGCAGCAGCCAGCATAGCTTTTTGCGCCGCAACCTGATCGAGGATCTCTTGCTGATCGAGTTGAGCCAGCACCTGACCTTGGTGGACGTGGGCGTTGATATCAGTGTCAAGACGGGTGACAATGCCGGACGCCTTGGATTTAACTTCGACTTTGGTGATGGGTTGAACCTTGCCAGTGGCGACGACGGATCGGGCAATATCACCGCGTTCGACCTTTGCCAGTTGTGAGGGTTCGAATTTTGTGGTGTTTCCGCGAGCTACTGAGACCACGCCCAGAACAATAGCTAAGATGAGTGCAGTAAGACCGGTCCAAAGCCAAATCTTTCGTTTATTTTTACGCTGCGTGGCCAAGGTTTTGCTCCCGTTAGTAGCTGTAAAGTGATCAGTCCCTAAGTGTGATTACGCGCAAAGATTCTGCTCGGTTCCGTTAATAAAGATAAAGTTGATGTATCGGGTGAAAAATGCCCCTTTCGTCTGATTAGACGTTAGGCGCAACGGATGGAGCAGGAGCACGTCGGGGAGGCGAACATGAGTCCTATTAGTATTTGCGAAGAACGCCCAAGACCTTGCCCTGGATGCTGACGTTAGCGGCGGGGGCGTAGATAGCTGCCATCTCGGTGTTGGAAGGCTGAAGACGAACCATAGTGCCCTCACGGTAAAAGCGTTTGAGCGTTGCGTCTGAACCATCAATCAGTGCGACGATGATTTCGCCTTCGCGTGCGGTGCGGGTGCGTTCGACCAAAACGTAGTCTCCAGAGACAATATGTTCATCGCGCATAGAATCACCTCTGACTTCGAGCGCAAAAACTTCGCGGTTGCCGATAATGTCGGAGAGGGAGATGCTCTCTGCGGTTTCGATGGCTTCGACCGGCTTGCCAGCAGCAATACGGCCCAAAAGCGGGAGACGGTCGAAGTTTTTTTTGCTATTGCGAGCGGGTAGTACGTCGATAGAACGGCTGCGGTTATGGGCGCGCTGAAGAAGACCTTTGTGCTGCAAATTCGTGATGTGCTTATGAACGGTAGCGAGGGAGCTTAGCCCCAGGCCGCTGGCGATCTCCTCATAAGAAGGAGAATAGCCATTCTTCTGTGTAAAGCTCGAGAGAAAGTCAATAACCTCTTTTTGCCGCCGCGTAATAGCCATGCGGACGATTGTAGCGAATAAAAAGCGAATTGCGCGAGGTTTTTTTGAACCAAACTTTATAGGACAAATTATCCCTCGAATCCGGATGGTTCAGACTTATTCCCGTTTTGAAATTCAGGGCGCAAAAGTTTGAGAAGGGTACTTGTCACATCGCTCCTGATGCACCAAGGTAATTACACAGCAGCCGAGTTAGTAACGTGACCGACGGTTGGTGAAGCGATATTGAATACTTTGAAGCGGCGCCTTGGGGAAAAGTAAATGCGAGTTTTGATTATTGAAGATGATGCTGCGTTGGGATTGTTTCTACAGAAGGGTCTTAAGTTGGAGGGCCATGATGTGGAGTGGGTCGGAGACGGAGAGTCCGGATTACGCTACGCTGAGCAGCATCGTCCTGACCTGATTGTGCTTGACCTAAGCTTGCCCCGGAAAGACGGGACCGAGGTTCTGGCGGAGATGCACGGGCGGTTCGATGAGACCGCTGTGCTTGTGCTTACAGGGCGGAGCCAAGTGGAGGAGCGGGTCAAATGCCTGAACCTCGGAGCCGATGATTGTCTACTCAAACCCTTTAGCTTTCATGAGCTGACTGCACGATGCCGAGCGCTCCTCCGACGACGGGAGCAGTTCGCTGATCCCGTGCTTAGGCACGGCGATGTCGAACTGAACCGAATGGAGCGGAAGGTAACGCGGAACGGCCGACTCGTAGAGCTCACAGTCAAGGAGTTTAGCCTGCTCGAGTTCTTGCTGATGCGACGGGGACAATGCTGTAGTCGGAGCGAGTTACTCCGCGACGTTTGGCAGATGTCTCCCGATGCTGGCACCAACGTAGTGGATGTGTACGTCAACTATCTTCGGAGGAAGCTGGCAGTTGCCGGTGAGGATGGTGAATTAGGAGCTTCTGTCATTGAGACTGTTCGAGGTGAGGGGTATCGGATGAGCGTCGGACGCAAAACAGTGGCTCGGGTGGTTGTGAGTTCGGCAAGTATGGCTTTTGCCGGTGCGTAAGATTTTGCAGCAGCCGGGACAGAGAGAACTCGTTGAGCGCATCGATGTTGCATTGCACAATCTTTGTCAGCCTCTAACGGTATTGCAATGCAGGCTAGCACTTGGGGAGATGATTGACGACCCGAACGCAATGCGCGAGGCAATTCGTGAGGCATTGCAGGAGTGCGGGAGATTGAATCAGACGGTTGGGACGATACGGACGATGTTGCAAGGGGAAAAGTCGGACAAAGAAGATGAGAGGAGATGGTGAAGCGATGAACATGGGGCGGAATACAGTATTGGAATCAGATGCGGCAGAAGCAGCGGCGACTCGAACGGTGGTGCTGGCGAGCGCAGACGCAGGGTTGCGGCAGAGATTGCGCGCATCGTTGACGGGGCTACGATGGCAAGTTCGTGAGGCCGGCGGAGGAGCGGAGGCGATGGCGCAGCTGGAGGACTCGCGGTCTGAAGCATTGCTGGTGGATAGCTGGCTGCCCGACCTTGAAGTAGGCGAATTTGCGAGCGTGATCCGGATGATGTATCCGACGATGGAACTGCTGAGGGTGGATGGCGGTGCAGATGGGGGAGCGCGAAGTCCCAGACGTAATGAACTGCTGCACGCGCTGCGGGAGGCGCAAAATCCGGTGACCGATACGGCAGCATGGGCAGCCGCTCCGATTTCAGTGCCGACTACGGAGGGTAGTGCTGGGATTGGGGTTAGTGTCCGAGTTCCGGCGCGGGCCGCTGTACAGGTGTCAAGGGACGTTGACCAGGAGGTAAGGAGTAGAGATGAAGATGCTCGCTTCGATTCGGCGCGGCAGGCGCTGTCCGTTTTACTGGGACGAGATGAGGTGATCCGTCCCGCACCACCGTCAGAGAATCTGCTGCCTGAGATGATCGGGACAAGCGAGCCGATGCGAGATCTAACTCGACTAATACGCTTGGTCGCGCCGCGGTCGACAACAGTATTGATAGAAGGTGAGACAGGGACCGGCAAGGAGGTCGTAGCGCGAGCATTGCATCGTCTAAGCAATCGGGTGGGCAAACCGTTTGCCGTGCTTAACTGTGCAGCGATTCCTGAGGCTCTACTTGAAGCTGAATTGTTTGGGCATACCCGCGGCGCATTTACGGGAGCGGTGCAGTCAAGAACAGGTCGAATTGAAGCCGCACATGGGGGCACGCTGTTTCTCGATGAGATTGGTGAGATGCCTATGGCGCTGCAGGCAAAGATGCTCCGCTTTTTGGAATGCGGTGAGTTACAGAGAGTCGGAGATAACGAGACGCTACGCGTGGATGTGAGGGTAATTGCTGCGACGCATCAGCCCCTGGAGAAGCTAGCCGTGAGCGTTGGACCAGAACGAACCTTCAGGCTGGATCTCTATCATCGCTTAGCCGTGTTTCCAGTAGAGGTTCCTGCGTTGCGGGACCGGATGGAAGATGTAGGCCTGCTAGCAGATCACTTTCTAGAGCAGATGGGAGAGGAGATGCCTCGAAAGCGGTTGACAGATCAAGCAGAGGCGAAGCTCTACGAGCATAACTGGCCAGGAAACGTGCGAGAGCTTATGCATGTGCTTGAGCGCGGCGCAATCCTGGCAGGAGACCGAATGGAGATCGGTGTGGAGGAGATCCGCTTTCGGCGAGCCACTCGTGGATAGATCAAGCAACACGAAGCTAAAGGTGGATAAGAGCGCTCTCATTTGAGGGCGCTTTTGTTTGGCCGCAAGACTGCATACGTACTGGTGTGGAGGTGCAGGATGCGGATAAGTTCAGGGATGGACGACGCGTTGGGGAGATATCTCGACCTGACGAGCCAACAAATGCAAGTGACCGCCAGCAATATGGCCAACGTCGACACGCCCGGGTATAAGACACAGGGCTTCGATTTTGACAATGAGTTTGCGCGGCAGTTGAACGATAACGTAGGTGCCGCGGGTCTGGCGGGAACGCAGGCGCCGATGCAGGACGTCGATGGTTTGGTGGCGAGGCCGGATGGGAACAACGTATCGATGGATCGCGAGGGATTGCAACTGGCAAAAGCACAGATGCAGTTCAAACTTGGGACACAGCTTTTGAAAGGTGTCTTTTCAACTGTGATGAGTGCAATTCATATGGATTCGAAGTAAGTCATGAATATCTTTGGGGTGATGGACGTGAGTGGTTCGGCCTTGAAAGCCGAACGAGTGCGGGCCGAGGTAGTGGCTTCGAATATGGCCAACGCTGAGACGACACGAACGCCGGAAGGTGGGCCGTATCAGCGCCACCATGTAGTGTTCGAGGCCCAAGGTGGAGGCACATTTCAGGATTCCCTGGCTCACCAGATGAGCAGTGGTGTCGCCGTGAGCTTTGGGAATGGGTTCAAGAATGTCTCTGGTGGTCTATTTGGCGGTGGCATGAGCGAAGGTTTGACCGCTGCCAATACCACTCCAGGGGGAGTAGAGGTGACCAGTGTGATTGCGGATGCAAGTAAGCCGTTGCAGCGATATGACCCGCAGCACCCGGATGCTGGACCCGATGGGTTTGTGGCATATCCGGATATTAACCCGCTGACGGAGATGGTGGATCTGATGGGGGCGACACGATCGTATGGGATGAATGCGTCGGCAATCACCGCGGAGAAGGGCATGTTCAATTCTTCCCTAGATCTTTTGAAGTAAGCGATGTGGTATGAGGCAAGAGCATTCAACGACGTAGAGGAGGGATTGTGGTTGGATTGGCTGGTGTTTCGTCGGTGATGAGTGGGATTAGTGTTGGGGGCCTTGATGATGGTTTCCTGAGTGACGCGGGCGTTGCCGCTTCGAGTGCGGGGGGTTCGGGAAGCGTGCCGTTTGCTGGAGTTTTGCAGTCGATGGTGAAAGAGACGGCCGAACTCGATCAAAAAGCATCCGACGCTGTGACCGGGCTGCTAAACGGCTCCGGCGTCGAGGTTCACGACGCGATGATTGCGTCGCAAAAAGCAAGCATGGCGTTTGAGTTGGCGTTGCAGGTGCGCAATAAAGCAGTAGGCGCATATCAGCAGATGATGGGAATGCAGTTTTAAGAACTTGGGTTCAGGAAGATGCTGGGTGAGATGGCAGACACGGAGCAGGTTGGCGGGACGGGTATGCAAAAGGCGGAGAAGGTCAACGTTGGTACGTCTGGTGGACCGTTAGAGAAAGCGCAGGCGATGGCATCGGCATTTCGCGATCGACTGATGGCTATGCCGGCGGGGAAGCGTACCTGGTTGATGGCGTCTGTAGTTTTTGTAGCCGCCATGGCGGCTGGAATGCTCTGGTTTGCTGGGCGGCCTGATTGGCGAGTGCTGTTCAGCGGTCTTGATGGAAAGGATGTGCAGCAGGTCTCGCAGGAGCTTGCTGCAGCCGGTATTCCCTATGAGACGACGGCCGATGGCGCGGGACTGCAGGTCCCGGCAGACATGTTGGATAAAGCTCGAATGGAAGTCGCTGCAAAGGGAATGCCCCAGACGGGCCGGCTGGGATTTGAGCTGTTTGACAAGCCGAACTGGGTGGGGAGTGAATTCGATGAGCGTGTGAATTATCAACGGGCATTGGAAGGAGAGCTAGAACACACGATTGGAACGCTTGGCGTGGTGAAATCTGCACGGGTACACCTGGTTTTGCCACAACCATCGCTATTTGCCGCGGAGGAGAAAAGTGCAAAGGCCTCGGTGGTGCTGAAGCTGAAGCGGTCAACGATCGATCCAGAGCAAGCCGACGCGATTCGTAGTTTGGTTGCGGGATCAGTCGAGAACTTGAGCACCGATCAAGTAACTCTGGTAGATGCGGATGGCCGGGTGAACTTCAAGCAGCGTTCGAGCAATGCTGCGGAAGCCGATGCAGAGGAGGCGATGGCGGCGAAGCTGGTGGCCATGCTGGAGCCGTTGGCCGGACGCGATAATGTACGGGCTACAGTGAATGTGAGCTATGACGAGGGCAGTGAGGAACGAACTGATGAAGTCTACGATCCGAGCGAAGTGGCAACGCTGAGTATGCAGAAGAGTGAACAGGTGTCGGCGGGGCGAGGGATGCCATCTGGGGTTCCAGGTACAGCAAGTAATTCGCCGGGAGCCGCTCCAGAGGGTGCAGTAGCAGGCTCGCAGGCGGCTGCTGCACCAGGAACGCCACCGTTGTTGCAGAAACAGGCGTTGCCTGTGTATCCACAGCAGACTACCGGGTTGGGACAAAGCATGCATCAGGAAAACGGGACTTACGGAGTTACAAAACACCTGGTCCATGCAGAGGAAGGACCAGGGCGGGTGCGGCGCGTGTCAGCTGCGGTAGTCGTAAATGACCGTAGCACGACTGAGGGCACTGGCAAGCTCGAGCATGTCGTATGGAAGCCGCGAAGTGCAGAGGAGATGCATAGGCTCGAGGAACTGGCACAGGCAGCGGTGGGCTACGATTCGCGGCGTGGCGATCAGGTCGTGATGCAGAACGTGAGTTTCAGCACGAACGCCCCCGAGGTGAAACCGCCAACGATGGACCGGCTGATGGAGCAGATACGTGGGTTCTTACATACACAGCCGGGATTGGTGCGTACAGCGGTAATTGGAATTTGTGGTGTGCTACTTGTACTGTTCGTGTTGCGACCGATTGCTCGTGAGGTGACTGCGACGCTGCGTGAGCCGATATTGTTGGAGGCCAGGGTACCTCACGCTGAGGTGCTTGCTCCCAGCGACGAACAACTGTTATCACCAGAGATCGAATCTGGGCGTGACGCTCACCTGACGAGGTCACAGAACAAGAGCTTCCAGTTACATCAAGGAATCTTCGAGCAGGTGTCGGAACATATTCGACGGGAGCCTGCCCAGAGTACGCGTTTGATCGAAGCATGGATTGGGACGTCTGAGGAGAGAGCGTAATGGGTACATCAATGCAGTTTACTGAAGCCGAGTCGATACGGCAGAATCCGCTCTTGTTGCCTTCGGAGGCAGGGTTTGTGCCGGCAGATATTCCAGGACTGCGCAAAGCAGCGATCCTGATGGTTGCGATCGGAGATGAGCTGGCGAAAAAACTATTTCAGAGTTTGTCCGAGGGCGATGTGCGGCGGGTGACAGAGGAAATTACACGCCTGGGAGATGTCCCGGCATCGCAGCTGACGCAGGTGCTGACTGAGTTTTACGGGCTACTGGAGACTCAGCAGTACATGGTACGTGGTGGGCCGGAGTATGCGTTGAAACTACTTACGGAGGCCTTTGGCGCTTCTCGGGCTGAGGAACTTTTGCTACAGGTGAAGAGAATACGCGAACGCACAAATGGTGACATGGCGATGCTTCAGAATATGGACGCCCAACACTTGAGCAAATTTCTGGAGAATGAACATTCTCAGACCGTCGCACTTGTCCTGGCACATCTTGATGCAAAGCGCGCTTCAACAGTGCTAATGAATCTGCAAGGAGCGATGCGGGTCGATGTGGTGCGAAGATTGGCAGAGATGCGACAGTTTTCACCTGAGATGGCGCAGACTGTGGCGATGACGCTGCATAAACGGATGGAGAAGATGGGTTCGAGTGGAAGAAAGTCTTACTCGGGGTTCAGGGCGGTGGCCGAGTTGTTGAATCGTCTGGACCAGGGCGATAGTCGCGGAATTCTAGAGGAGATTGAACAAAGCGAACCCAAGGTCGCAATCGGAATACGAGAGCTCATGTTTGTGTTTGAAGATCTGTTGACCGTACCGGCGGAGAGTATTCGCGAGTTTGTAAGCGCGGCCGACAAAAAAGTGCTCGCGATGGCGTTGAAGGGCGGCAAGGATAATGTTAAAGCCCATCTATTCAAGGCGATGAGTTCGCGCGCGGTCGAGATGCTAAAGGAGGATATGGAGGTGATGGGGCCGGTGCGGATGAGAGATGTGGGTGCGGCGCAGCAAGAGTTATTGGCGTTGGCACGGCAGCTCGAGAGCGAGGGAAGGATGATTCTGAAGATGGAGATCGATGATGATCTCGCAATCTGAGACGGTGGAGGCTATTACTGCCGATCTCAGTGAACCGCGACTGTCACCCGCGCGGCTCGTGATGACGGATGTTAGGGAGGTTTCGCGGCTAGAGTTTTATCCGCTGAATCGGCCTGAAACTTTAGATGGTGATGCCAAGTCGGATTGTGAATCAAGAAATCCGGAGTTGCTGTTGAAAGAGGAGTTGGCGACGCTCGACGGGAGGTTGCGGTCGCAGACAGAGCAGATGTCTTCGCGGGTGGAGATGGAACGCAGTGAGGCTAAGGCTGAGGCTCGCCGTGAATGGGAGTCGGAGTTAGAGGAAAGAATTGCCGAAGAGCGAGCGCTCGTCTTGAAGATTAGTGAAGAGTTTCGCGTTGAGCGTTCGAAGTATTTCGACGCAGTCGAGGGTGAAGTCGTGAAACTGGCTTTGGCGATTGCTAAACGTGTGTTGCATCGTGAAGCGCAGCTTGAACCACTTTTGCTTGCCGGCGTCGTGAGGGTAGCCCTGGAAAGACTTGCGGAGAGCAGCACAGCGGTGTTGCGAATACCTACAGGTGAATTGCAGGCCTGGCAGTCGGCGTTTGCAGCGAATCACGGTCTCTCGCTCCAGTTGGTAGCAGACGAACGATTGGGCCCGGGTGAGTGCGTGCTAGACACGAATGTTGGCAAGGTCGAGTTAGGGGTGAATGCGCAGTTGCAGGAGATTGAACGCGGATTCTTTGATCTGATGCAACGGAGGCCTGCATGAAGAGGGAAGCGCAGGAAGAGATTCCGACGGATGCAAGAAGCCTTGCTCCATATATGTCGCAATTGGCGGACCGGCCAGCGTGGCGCTGGAGCGGACGTGTGGTAGAGGCCAATGGGCAGACTGTGGAGTCGGAAGGGCCGGTGTGTTCGGTAGGCGAGTGTTGTGAGATCGTCGATGGTGAAGGACGCAGACATATGGCCGAGGTGATTGGGTTTCGTGGCAGGCGTCTGCTGGCAATGCCGCTGAAACAGACTCAAGGAATTCGTTATGGAGATACTGTGCTGGCAATGGGTGTGACACCAAGGATCGCAGTAGGTACTGAGATGGAAGGAAGGATCATTGATGCTTTAGGCGCACCGCTCGATGGGCTGCCTGCACCGCGAGTGGGGCAGATGTGGTCACTCGATGGCACAGTGCCAGATCCAATGGAACGTGAACCGATCAGAGAGCCATTACAGACGGGACTTCGAGTACTGGATGCGATGCTTACGGTGGGCCGTGGTCAGCGAGTGGGTATCTTTGGCGGCTCAGGTGTGGGCAAGAGCACGTTGATTGGAATGATGACCCGTAATACTGCGGCAGATATCACAGTAGTCGGACTGGTTGGGGAACGTGGACGTGAGGTTAGGGAGTTTGTCGAGGACTCGTTGGGCGAAGAGGGCCGTATGCGTTCGGTTGTCCTAGTGTCCACATCTGATCAAAGCCCGCTACTGAGGATGCAGGCGGCAGCGGCGGCGACGTCGGTTGCCGAATTCTACGCGGCTCAGGGGAAGCATGTTTTGTTGGTTCTGGATTCGTTGACTCGATATGCAATGGCGGCACGCGAGCTCGGATTAGCGTCTGGTGAGCCTCCTGCGAGCAAAGGATATACGCCGTCAGTCTTTTCACGGCTAGCAAAGCTGGTGGAGCGGGCAGGGAACTTTCGCAATGGAAGTATCACGGCGTTTTATACCGTGCTGATGGAAGGTGATGATCAGCAGGATCCCATCGTGGATGCTGTACGTTCATTGCTAGATGGGCACGTGGTATTGTCGCGCTCAATGGCTGCTGGTGGATGGTATCCGCCGGTAAATGTACTCGATTCGCTGAGCCGATTGATGCCTGCGGTGATCCAACCCGAACATTCCGCGCAGGCGGCGATGGTGAGGAGATTGTTGGCTGCTCATGCGCGATCGGAGGACCTGATTCGCATCGGCGCATATAAGGTTGGGACTGATGAAGACTTGGACCGTGCGATGAGAGCGATGCCTTCGCTGCGTGAATTTCTTCAACAGCGTAGCGATGAGCGTACGACGATGCACGAAAGTGTCGCACGGCTGAACGCGCTGGAGTTATAGACGATGCGACGACGACTCGATATGTTGCGTCGGCTGATGAGTTTGTATACAGCGGTCGAAGAGATGCATTCGGCCGAATTGCAACGGACGACAGCGGCGGTTCGTGAGACCGAACTGGTAATTGTCGCAGAGCAGCATAAGGCGAAGTTAGCTCGGATCGATGGGCGTGGAGCGTTGGCGATTGGCGATCGTGTTGGGTGGATGATCTCCGAGACCCAACAGGAGGCGGCGGTCGGGCGACGGCAGAGGCTGGAGCAGGTCCGTCAGGAGCGTGAACACTCAAACGATGCGGCCAGGCAACAGTACATAGCGAGCCGGTTGAAGAAGGAGCAGATGAAGCATGTGTTCGATGAGATTGGTTCACGAATAAAGATCGAAGAAGGTCGACAGGCACAGGCTGCTTCCGATGATCGGTTTCTAGCACGACGTCGCTGGTCAGATGCGAAGGAGAAGATGCGTGTCGAACGGTAGATGAAAGCCTCCTAATGGATTTCATCGAAAATTTGGACTGTGTCGTGCAGATGGACTCACTGCTGGGGATCGCGAGGAACAAAAGATGATAAGCACAGCAATGCTAATGAAGATTGGAGCGGATCAGACTAGCGCACGTCCAGTTAGTACCGATCGAGGGGCAACAGATGGTATTTCATTCGCGCAGAGCTTTGACGAGGGCGTCGGCGGTACTGTCGAAACGCTGGAGTATGGGCCTGCGGGCCATACGGTGACTGCTATGCAAAGCTCGAAGGAGGAGCTACCTGTGAAAATTGCGGATGAGCTCTTTTCCGCGTTTCCTGAGATAAAAGGAAAGATGATTGCCGTAGGAGTGAGACCTGGGCATACCGATGTGGCGAGAGGGTCAATCGGCAGAAAAATTGTTCGGCAGCAGAAACTGCCTACACTGGGGGCGCAAGCTAAGAATATGGCGGGAGATGTTGGGATCAAAGATGTTCAGTCTCCGGCAGATGCGGAGTGGGCTGCTGAAGGCAGTTCAGGCGTCCCTCAAGATCCAAAAGACCGCAGTTTCAAGAATGATGCTTTTTTTTCACAGATGAATGCTGACGGCCAACTGCTATCGCCTGGTAGCGAAGAAGAAATCGTAACTCAGAAAAGAGCAGCGAAAACCGCTTCGACATCGGAGACTGTCCCAATTGAGAAGAATGCAAAAGGCTCGGCAGGCAAAGTAGCACCGATGGAGTTGCAAAACACTACGACAGCGCAGCATCCGGTCGCGATGGCGGCTGGACCTGCTTTAAGTACAGTGGTGCAAGGTTCAGATCACTCGAGAATGGGACATACGACTGAGGTCCTTATGGTGCCGACTGTTGCCACGAGCGCCTTACCCAAAAGTGAACCGGGCAATACACAAGACGGAAAGCTTGGTGGTGTTTCCGTGGCGGGAAAGGGCTTTCTTATCGAGACAATTGCGACGAAGGACAGCTTAGTGCAAAAGGACGTTTCTGGAAGGAATTTACCAGGAGCTGATGTTGAGACTGCTTCGTCTGTTGTGATCGACCAAGTGGAATCTACGAAGCGAGGTGTAGGAGTCGAGAAGTCGCCACCAACAGCGATGCTTGCTAGTGGAGGCAGCGGCAACTGGTCGGAAAGTACGTCGGGCTTTGCTATAACCGTGACCCATGCGATGGCGGGTAACGCGGCATTCGTATCCGATATGACAGCACCAGGAAATATGCCGGGCAACGTGGCTGTAACGAAGTTGATGCCTGGTGAGACTGGCAACCATATAGCAGATACCCGGGGATTTAGAGAGCAGGACAGTTCAGGGAGAGCTGGTGGTTCACTCGATAATCTGCCGCAGATGCTGACCTCCACGCCAACGGCTCTTGAGGTCGGTATTCAAAACGGAACACATGGTTGGTTGAAGGTCCGTGCGGAGATGACGGACACTGGCGCAGTGAATGCGTCGGTGTCGTCGTCGTCGTCAATCGGACAGGAGATGTTGCACAAGGAGTTACCTTCACTGACGGCCTATCTGCAGTCGGAAAAGGTTGCGGTGAATACAGTCGTCGTTCATGCGACATCGGTCGAGCCGCGAGGGTCCGCGGCGACTATGGATACAGGAAACGGTGGACAGGCGCAACATGGTGGTGACGACGGAAGAAGAGATCACACAGGCGTCACTGAAATGGCTCTGGATGGTGCTGACGAGGCGGCCAACTACGAGAGTTTGAATGTGATTGACGGCAATGGAACGCCACCGCTCGCGACGTATGTGGGCGGCGGGAGCTGGCTAAGCATACGAGCTTGAGCCATCCAAGTGAAACGAAATTTAGAGGCAAATGAAAGAGGAGATCGAGCGATGGATTTGTCACAACTCAATTCGATAGGAACATCAGGGACATCAGCGGCGAGGTCGGTAGCGTCTGCACTGGGTCCACGACGCGTTGCATCACAAGCTACGGCGAAGGATTCAGCGCCGTCGAATAGCAAGGCGCCGAGTGACTCTTCTGATATTACGGCGAGCGACTTTCTCACCTTGCTGGTGAGTGAGCTGCAGAATCAGGATCCCACGCAGCCTACGGACCCAAACCAATACATCACACAACTGACTCAGGTAAATAGTCTGCAGCAGTTGATTCAACTTAATCAGACTACACAGCTTGGAGATGGAGATTCGGTGGCGCTGTTGAATGACATTGATCTTACGGTTAATCCAAGTTCCACTATCGCCACTCCGCCCACTTCATCTGGATCTAATTCTAATTCTGCCTCTGGATCGAATGCAGACGCTGTGGCGAAAACGAAAGAGATTGCGAGTGTGGATCCTTTGTCAGCAATGGAGCCCACTGCAGGTCAGAGCGTGATGTGGAACAGCGGAGTATTCAGTTAGTGGGAAAGGCATTCACCAGCGCATTGCTTGACGGTCTGAACACATTGGGTTTCGTCGCCTATCAAATAAAACAAAGAGAATTGCAACCAAAAGAAGACCAAGGAGAAAAACGATGGGAAATTTTTCAATAGCACTTTCCGGATTAGATGCCGACTCAACAGCGTTGAACACGATTGGCAATAATCTGGCGAATCTCAATACGACTGCCTATAAAGGCCAGAACACTTCTTTTGAAGACCTGTTCTACCAACAAATAGGGCAATCTGGATCGGGCGATCCAATTCAGGCAGGGTCAGGAACGAGGGTCGGAGGGACGACAACGGATTTTAGTGAGGGGACACTGCTACCTGATGCTAATGCGAATACCGCTGACATGGCATTAGATGGCACTGGCTTTTTCCTCGTAGAGCAAAACGGACAACAGTCGCTGACCAGGGCCGGTAATTTCACCGTGGCCAATAATGGCAGCCTGACTACACAGGATGGTCAGGACGTGCTTGGCTATCCCGCGGTGGGGGGTATCGTTAATACCAACACGAATCCTCAGCCGATCACGTTGCCAGTTGGCGCTACGGAAGGGGCGCAGGCAACGCAGAATATTTCGATAACCGCAAACCTGAACTCTGGAGCTACAGTAGGAACATCATTTACGTCACCTGTAACTGTCTTCGACTCACTAGGCCAAAGCCATCAAGTTACGGTTACGTATGACAAGACAGGAACAAATACCTGGAGTTACGCGATAACTTTGCCTCCGGGAGATGCAACCGGAACGCCAATTAATAACACCGGAACGCTGACGTTTGATACGAACGGCAACCTCACATCCCCTACAGGGAGCGTGACCGGGATTAGCTTTCCGACGATGTCGGATGGAGCAAGTGATCTCACCTTCAACTGGAATCTCAACGGTAGCGGCTCTTCTCCACTCCTCACGCAACTGGCATCCGCAAATAGTAATGGCGCTAACACTCAAGACGGGTTCACTAGTGGAAATTACACAGGATTTACCGTGGATCCTAGCGGCGTGATTCAAGCCCAATTCAGTAATAACAACAAGGTGACGATCGGTCAGGTCGCCGTGGCTACTGTAACGAACGTTCAAGGTCTGGTTGCAGTAGGCGGGAACAACTTTCAGACGACTGCGGCTTCCGGTCAGGCTGTTGCTGGCGTGGCCGGTACTGGTGGTCGGGGTACGGTCGATGATAGTACGTTGGAGCAGTCGAATGTCAACATTTCGACAGAGTTCTCTAATCTAATCGTCGCGCAGCGGGCTTTCGAAGCGAACTCGAAGACGGTCACGACCTTCGATACGATCTCGCAAGACGTAATTGGGATGATTAGGTAGAACAATTAAACCGGACAGGGGGTGGCTAAGCGGGTGACTCGATCAGAGGATTGGTCCCACCGGCTAGCCGCCCCATTGTTTTGCGCCCCGCGGTGCGCAAATGTCTGGCAGCACTTACTTCAGGCTGCCGATCCTGAAGATCCGCTAATTTTCGCAGATGACGTTTTGGCAATCCGCTTGCATTCTCTCTTGGCATCATGGCTACTTCTCCGACAGTTCTCGCTGGTACTTCTGCTGCGGCTCCTTCTAACGTCATTTCTGTTCCTCCCGATGCCACCAAATTTCCTATTGTCCCTTTATTTGTTGCCGTAGTCGTCGGTGTGCTGATCTCGACCCTGGGAATTGGCACCGCTGTGTACTACCTCGCACGGAAAGGTCGATTGACACTTCAGGAAGGTGCAGCACACAAGACGGAGACAATTGGGCCACGTGCTAGCCACGCTATGGCGCTTGAACCAGTCTTAGTGAACTTGGCGGATTCTGGAGGCAGCTCCTACTTGCGCGTGGCTCTGACGTTGCGTGTAGCTGATGTTGAGGAAGGAAAAGACTCCAAAGCGAAAGAAGAGAAGCTCAAGGAAGATAAGGTTGCGAGTGATGCTGTGGCGTCTGTGCGCGATACCACGCTAATGGTTCTTGGCCGCCAGACTGCAGACGGCTTGCTCGCTGCTGATGGGAAAGAACATCTGAAAGCGGACTTAAAAAAGGCATTCGCCGAACACAACGCCGATTTGAAGGTGACGGATGTGTTCTTCACTGACTTCCTGGTGCAACGCTAACATGTGCGGTCTGACTCGTTCGTGGAATGAGCAGGGAATAGAGGAACTATGACGGGGACTGAGTTGGCAACGCTCAGCGGAGATAGTGGAAAGGCAACGGGTTTGGATCTGGCAAAGATAGCTCCAGTTTTGCCTTGGATGCCGCGCATTGAAGAGCATCCTGCGTGGGAGACATTGGCGCAGTTGCAAGTGACGATGAGAGCTGGAGTGAGGCTCAATCACTTTAATGTGCGGCACCTGCTTTCGTTGAAAGAGGGCCAGGTGCTTGAGAGCCTATCGCCGGATACAGAGGATGTGCCATTGATGATCGGTCAGATCCATGTTGGATGGAGCGAGTTTGAGATTTTGGAACAGCGAATGGCACTCCGATTGACCAGGTTGGGGTAGAAGAGCGCTTATGGAATCGAAAGTTTGGACTGGCCACTATTAACAGAGTTTCATCCGGCGTGTAGGGAATTTGAGAGGAATACAGTATGAGACTTTTGCAAGGCTCGGCAGAATTAAATGAAACCGTATCGACCTCATCGCCCGGAGTGCATGGGGTGGCGGACTGGATTCTGAAGTGGCTCCGCGGCTGCCGAGGTCAACAGACGAAGACACAAAGGCAGTTGCGATTGGTGGAGTTACTGCCGCTTGGTGGGAAGAGACAACTAATGTTGGTGACTTGTGCTGGCGAGAGCTTTCTAGTTGGAGGAGGGATGGACAACATAGAAACGATTGTGCGTTTGAAGAAGTCGCTGGACAGACAGGTAACGGGTCTGGATGAGCCATGCAGATAAGGCTTAGATTGGTGTGGTACGTGTGGGTCTTAGGTGCATCGGTAATACATCTGCCCGTGGCTCATGCGCAGACAATGAACACGACCATGGAGGCAATGGCAATCGCACCTGAATCATTCTGGATAAAACGACCTGTAAGAAACTCCGCTACGAGAAACGAGTCAACTGGGGGGGAGAAGATAGAGCAGGAGCAAAGTCGCATTTAGGAGCTAGTGTTGATCCTTTGAGTGACGTTGTTGGGGCCAAGAACAATTCGATCGCGTCCGAATTAGCGGGAACAAAGAGCGTTCCGTGGGCGATTGTGTTTGGTCTTACATTCCTGACATTGCTACCCGCGCTCTTATTGTCGATGACTCCGATGGTCCGGCTGCTGGTGGTGTTTCATTTTCTGCGACAGGCGCTCGGAACGCAAACCGCGCCATCAAATCAGATATTGATGGGCTTGGCGTTGATGATGACGTGGTTTTTGGTGCAGCCAGTTCTTTTAGATGTGGAGAAGACTGCAGTCACTCCTTACAGTGCAGGGACGATCACTGGGGAGCAAGCTTTGGATCTCGGTGTGAAGCCAGTAAAGCAGTACATGCTGCATTATGCGCGTGAGAAGGATCTCGCAGTTTTTGCGGCGGCGGGAATGGCTGTACGACCGAATAAGAGAGAAGATCTGCCGATTCAAGTTGTGGTCCCTGCATACATTCTGAGCGAGTTGAAGGCTGGCTTTCAGATTGGTGCGATCTTGTTTCTTCCGTTTCTACTGGTCGATCTGGTAGTAGCGAGTATTACGACCTCGATTGGCATGATGCAACTACCACCGGTAGTGATTTCAACTCCTCTCAAGATTCTGCTCTTCGTAATGGTCGACGGCTGGAGTTTGCTTGCAGACCAATTGATCAAAAGTTTCTAAGGTTTTTAGAAAGTTGGAGTGGCGATGGGACCAGACCAGACTGTGGAGGTTATGCGGAAGTTGTTGATAGAGGCTATGCTTCTCAGTTCGCCGCTATTGGTGACAGCGTGTTTGGTGAGTCTTGTGGTCAGCCTGATTCAAACTTTAACCAGCGTTCAGGAGCAAACGCTGACGGCAGTGCCGCGGTTGGTGGTGGTGTTCGTTGTTACCGTTGCAGTGCTGCCTTGGATGGTGCATCGGCTTGTGGGCTTCACCGTACGTATGTTTACGGACTTTCATAAGTACCTGGGATAGGGGCGGCATGGATCACGAAGTTACCAAGTTAATTACGGAATGGCCTCGATACCTTACTGCAGCGATCTTGGTGATGGTGCGACTGAGCGGAGTTATGGTATTCGCACCAGTGCTCTCGTCGTCTGCGATAGCACCTAGGATCAAGGCTGGTTTCGTATTCGCAATGACTGTTCTGCTTGCTCCTGCGGTGGCAACAGTCCCAGGGGCGCGGGCAGTCCTCGATGGACAGGCCTTACTCGGGGAACTTGGCGTCGGGTTACTGTTCGGACTATCACTGATGTTGTTGAATGAGGCACTAATATTTGCAGGAACGCTCTTAGGCCTTCAGTTCAGCTTTTCGTTAGTGAATCTGTTAGACCCAAACTCGATGATCGAGACGGCAGTTCTTGGCCAAATGCTGAGTTGGTTGGGAGTACTTGTGATCATTGGGTCAGGGCTGGACAGGAGTCTGCTGGCCGCAGTGGTGCGAAGCTTTTCTGCGGCTCCCGTAGGACAAGCAACCGTTCAAGCGAAGACCGGTGTGGCGCTGGCCATGATGGCGAGCGGGATCTTTCTAGCCGGAATACAGCTTGCTGCACCCGTGATGGCCGCTGCACTGGCGGTAGAGGTGACGATTGCATTGGTGGCACGGTTGTCTCCACAGTTGCCTTCGATTGTTGTGAGTATTCCGCTTAAGACGATGGCGTCGTATGTCGTGTTGATCGCGAGTTTGGCGGTATGGCCAGGATGGATCGAGCGACATTTCGCGGCGCTATTGGATGCTGCTGCAAAACTGCTGGTGCGGGCATGACAGTTACTGCATTCGCATTGCGGATGCGTAGAGCTTTGCGAATCGTGTACTTATTGCAGGCCAAAGTGTCTATGACAGGTGAAGTCTATGGCGGATAAGGGAACGGAGCAGGCTACTCCGCTGCGTAAGAAGAAGGCGAAGGAGAAGGGTGACAGTGTTCGCAGCCGTGAGTTGCTGTCTGCAATGGCGATGATGGGTGGAGTTACAACGCTCGGAGCGATCTCAAATGGATTTGTTTCCAGTTGGGGCAACGTATATGTCGAAAGTCTGCGTTCGGCCTCGACTGGAGTTGGGGGTGTGGATGGGCAAAGTGGGGAACAGCTTTCAATAGGAGTGGTAGGACAAATCCTTTTGCCGGCGTTGCTCCCAGTGGGGTTGGTGATGGCGGCGTCCTTTGCCGGCGCGCTGATCTCAGGAGTTGCACAAAGCGGTGGGCTGCAAATTCACCCTAATGCACTAGAGCTTAAGTTTTCGAAGTTGAATCCAGTCACGAATCTTAGCAACTTATTTAGCTTGCGGTCGGCGACTCGTCTAGTGAAATCTCTGGTGCCAGCTGCGGTAATGGTTCTGTTGGGTTGGGGTGCTCTGAAGGCGCTAATGCTCCCAATGCCTGTGATGAGTCTGGTGAGGCTACCCAAGACTTTCTCTGTAGCGTACGTGCTAGCACTTGATGCAGCCTGGGTGACATTGATGTGGTCGGGCCTAGACTACGCAATCGAGTGGAGAAGCTGGAATCAACGATTGAAAATGAGCAAGCAAGAGTTGCGTGAAGAGATGCGTGACGCGATGGGCAACCCTCAAGTCAAAGCGAAGATACGACAAATTCAACGTGCGATGCGTAAGCGCAAGGTAAAGGCAGATATGTCTCGCGCCAGCGTAGTTATTACGAACCCTACGCACTATGCAGTGGCACTGGAGTTCAGCTTCGAGACGATGTCGGCACCTACCGTGTTGGCCAAGGGACGTGATCTGCTGGCAGCCGAGATTCGCGAAGAGGCTAGGTGGGTGGGCGTTCCAATCATCGAAAACCCGCCCCTGGCACGAAGTTTGTACAAGATGGTAGAGCCTGGACAATCGATTCCATTTGAGCTGTATGCGGCGGTTGCCGGAATTCTCGCCTATCTCTACAGACAAAAAGTTGAGGAGCGTGTGCGTCGTGACCGCCATGCACAAGAGAAGGAACAACGAACTCAACAAGGTGCCGACCGGTTCAATCAAAGGAGCAATCCGGGAACCGCCGGGATGATTGTGATGCGTAATTTTGGAGGTGGGATGTGAGTGAGACAGTTGCGAAGAAAGAGACCAGTTTTCAGATGGGGAAGCTACAAACGTTGATGCTGCCGGTGGCCGCTATCAGCATGGTCTTCGTAATGATCATTCCGGTACCAAGTGTGGTGTTGGATATCCTGCTGGCTAGCTCGATTACGGCTTCAGTTATTGTGTTCTTGACTGCGGTGCAGGTGAGGCGGGCGGTAGATTTCTCCGTGTTTCCCACGTTGCTGTTGTTATTAACGTTGTTCCGTTTGTCACTGAACCTAGCTTCGAGCCGCAGAATTTTGCTGCATGGGCAGGAAGGTACGCACGCTGCTGGCGCGGTAATCGAGGCGTTCGGTCAGTTTGTGGTCGGTGGAAACTATGTAGTGGGGCTAGTCCTTTTCCTTGCTTTGATCGCGATCCAATTTCTAGTGGTGAGCCACGGTGCAGTGCGTACAGCTGAGGTCACGGCACGGTTTACGCTCGATGCGCTGCCAGGAAAGCAAATGGCCATCGATGCTGACATGAACGCAGGGTTGATAGATGAGCAGGGAGCTAGGAAGCGGCGGCAGGCGATTGCGCGGGAGGCCGAATTCTATGGCGCGATGGATGGTGCGGCGAAGTTCAATCAAAGGGACTCACTGGCGACGATTTTAATTACTGCAATCAATATAGTGGCTGGATTGCTGATTGGAGTTTTGCAGCATGGTACAGATCTGACTACGGCGGTAAAGACCTACACGATTTTGACCGTAGGCGATGGTTTAGTCACGATGATTCCCAGCCTGTTGGTGTCGATCGCAGGCGGTATGGTGTTGACTCGTGCTTCATCCGCGGGTTCACTCGACGAAGAACTTGGAACCCAGCTGCTGAAAAGCCGTAATACTCTTTGGATTGCATGCGGTGTGCTACTAGGGCTGGCCTTGGTTCCAGGATTACCGAAGCTGTCGTTTGTACTGCTGGCGGCTGGGGTTGGATTGATTGCTCGAAGACTGCCGGCTGCGAAGGATGCCGCGTTGGTTCTGGCAGAAGAAGCGGCATCTTCTGTAAAAGGTGTTAAGACTAAAACGTCTGATTCTGCGAAGGGCGAAAATCTGGCTTCGCTGCTGAAGATGGACGAGCTAACCCTGGAGATCGGATTCCAGCTGATTCCGCTGGTGGACGAGAAGCAAGGTGGGCAAATGCTTAATCGAGTTCGTGCACTGCGACGGCATCTGGCGACCGAATTAGGCTTCATTGTTCCGCCGGTTCATATTACCGACAACTTACGGTTGAAGCCCCGAGAGTATCTTGTCAGTCTTCGCAACGTTGAGATTGCCCGCTGGCAAACCGAACAGAACTCGTTATTGGCTGTGAACCCGGATCCGAAGGCGCGCGTGCTCCCCGGTGTCGAGACAAAGGAACCTGCATTCGGGGTGCAGGCGCGGTGGATCCAACCAGGATTGGAGGAGCAGGCGTTGGCGGCGGGCTACTCAGTGGTCGATCAGACGACTGTGATTGGGACACATCTTGGTGAACTGATTCGCAGGCACGCACACGAGTTGCTGGGACGCCAAGAGGTGAAGCGGCTGCTAGACAACTTGAATGAAAGCCATCCGAAACTAGTTGAAGAGTTAGTTCCGAAGCTGATGACTCTCGGTGAGGTGCAACGGGTGTTGCAACAGCTATTAAGAGAGCAAGTCTCTATTCGGGACCTTGGAGCGATTCTCGAAATTCTTGTTGAAGCAGCACAACAGTCGAAGAACGTGGTGCACCTAGTGGAGAGTGTGAGGCAGTCACTAGGAAGAGGGTTGGTGCATCCGTTGCTAGATGGTGAGGGGGGCCTAAAGGTGCTGGTACTGGAGTCGGGACTAGAAAGCGAGCTACTGCACACCTTTGATCCTCATGGCTCCGACCTGCTACTGGGCGATGGAGTACGGTCTGCGGGGATGCGTTCGGATTTCTTGAAGCGATTAGTTGAATCTGTGAAACGCCTAACCGGAGGCGCCTCTACCTCGGCACTTCCCGTGCTTCTATGTCCGAGTCCAGCCCGTTATCACGTGCGACGTTGGCTGGAGCCATTTCTGCCGAAAGTGACAGTACTGGCACCAGGAGAGATCCCTCCGGAGATTCGGGTGCGTAGCATTGGCACGGTCGGATGAAGTCAATGTCAAACGGTAGCAAGATGGCAAGGATAGGTAAGAAATGGAGGAAGTGATGAACATAGGGAGTTCAATTCCGGTACAGGTCGTGCAGAAGCTCTCGAAGAGCAAACTCTTCTCTGAAGGAAGATCAATGCAGCAGACAGAGTTGGGCGGAGTGAAAGGTCTAATAAACGCTGTAGTATTTACGCCATTTGCTGGAGATGGAGTGACAGAATCTGAAAGCCATAGTGCAACCGATCGAGATCTGCTGCTAATGGAGCACCTCCCGACGGTCCGTTACCTCGCACGGCGAATCCATGAGCGCTTGCCGCAGCACGTGGAACTGGACGATTTGGTTTCGGCCGGTGTAGTCGGGTTAATCGATGCGTTCTCTAAATTTGATCATAAGAAAAAGGTGCAGTTCAAAAGCTACGCTCAGTTCAGAATCCGCGGGGCAATTCTTGATTCGCTTCGAACACTGGATTGGAGCCCTAGAGAGCTGCGGCGAAAAGGGAGGGCGGTTGAGGAGGCGATCCGAACGGTGACACAGCGGGTCGGGCGTGCGCCGTCTGAGCACGAGATTGCGAAGGAACTCGAGCTGACCCTGGCAGAATATCAGTTGCTGCTGGGGGATCTGAAGGGACTTGAGATCGGGAGTTTGCACATGGAACGTTCTGAGGACTCAGGTGACGAGGAGCTTGCCTATATCCCAGGCGCGCCTGAGGATGATCCGTTGTTCCGTTGTCTTAAGGGCGAGATGAAGCAGCGATTGGCGGATGCGATCGACGAGCTCCCAGAGAAAGAGCGGATGGTATTGACGTTGTACTACTACGAGGAGTTGACGATGAAAGAGATCGGCTTAACTTTGGGCGTTGTGGAGTCGAGGGTGTCGCAGATTCATTCTTCAGCTGTCCTGCGGCTTAGAGTGGCGCTCGCGGGACTCCGTAATGGAAATTCCGAGGATGCGATGAAGGCACTGAGTTTGAAACGAAAAGGCACAGTCAGATAGAAGCATCGGCTTGGATATTTTGTAGGGCACCCTTAACAAGAAGGAGATGTATGGGAAAGCAGCTTGGACAGGGAGATATTGATGCATTGTTTGCGGCAGCTGGGGCTAATGCCTCGACGCAGTCGGCAGATATGGCAAGCGAGGCATTGCTGGAGCGATACGACTTTAGCCGCGCGGGCCAAATTAGCAACGATCAGATGCGGGCGATCAGCTCGGTGAATGATCTATTTGCACGCAATATGATGCATACATTGGGTGCGTGGCTGCGAACGCCATTCAAGATGAAGCTGGTGGCGGGCGAACAACTACCGTTTAGCGAGTTTCTTGAACGACTGTCCACGCCGACCTATATATGTTCGATTCGGCTCGAACCGTTGGGTGCAGTGGGATTGCTTGAACTCGAGCTTGCTCTGGCATCACCGGTTGTAGATGTTTTGCTGGGAGGTGCGGGGCGGGCATGGCCGGCGAGGGAGTTGACTGACATCGAAGATGCGATCCTAACGTCTGTAGTGCAAATGATGGTCCAAGAGTTAAACCTGGCATGGCAATCGGTGGGTCTAGAGTTTGTCTTTGAGAAGCGGGAGTCCGAGGCAGCAGTGACGCGGATATTGACTGCCGGTGAGAAGACGTTGTGCGTTAGCTTCGAAGCAAAAATGCCCGAAGCGCAGGGAGCGATGAACATCTGTCTTCCAGCAGTTGTGCTAAATGCGATTTTGCGGCGGCTGATCTCTGAAGGCGACCGCCCCAAGCGTCGCTCGAAGGAAGCCCAGGTGCGGATGCGCGAGTTAGTAGGTGAAGCGAAACTTGGTGCGGTGTTACAGTTCCCCAAGCTACGACTACGAGCGAGTGAATTAGCAGCGCTGAAGCCCGGAACGGTGCTGCGTCTTCCGCTTGCGAAGCATTCGGCATCGGAGCTACGGGTCGGTGGGTTGCGATTTGGGAACGCGTATCCAGTGCGAGTGGGGGAGCACCGAGGGGCTCAACTTGAGAGCTGTAAAGACGTTTATCAACGCGATGCCTCAATTGTCGGGAGCATAGCCGAACAAAGAATTATTAATTAATAAAGAGCGCATGGAGAAGGTGATGAATACAAACGAGGCCATTGGAGTAGACCCAGGAATCGGGTTGCTTTATGACATTGAACTGGATGCGACGCTGCAGTTTGGTTCGAAGGATATGCCGTTGCGAGAGGTGTTGGAACTTGGACCGGGTGATGTCGTGGAACTGGACCGTCACGTTTCCGAACCGGTTGATCTGATTGTCGGGGATAGAATTGTCGCTCGAGGTGAGGTCGTTGTGGTCAACGGTAACTTTGCGCTACGCATTACTGAGGTTGCAACGCCGCAACTGAGATTGGAGAGCATACGATGCCTTTTCTAAGTAAGAAGACTACAGATATGAGCGTCAGTTCGGTTATGACTAGCTCATTAAGGGCAGCAAATGGAGTGGCATGGCAAGAGGACGAATACAGACCGTCAAGTCAAGTTGCAGGCCTAGGCAGATTGGGACCTTCTTCATCGCTGGAACCGGTGCAGCAGCGAAGACCTTGTGGGAACGCAGAGTGCTCCAGTGGTTGGAATAAGCCTTGGAGAAGTCGACGGCGTCCGATCTTCGAAGGGCAATGGGGATGCAGTGGTCGTTGTGTCCTGGCCATGGTGCAGGCTGCGGTGCGTCGCGAGTTGGGCGATGCCGGAGAGATTGCGATATCGTCTCCGCATAGGCATCGAATCCCCTTGGGTCTGATGATGTTGGCGCAAGGATGGATTACCCAGTCTCAGCTTCAAAAAGCTCTAAAGGCACAACGAGAGAACGGGACCGGCCGTATAGGAGAATGGCTTAAGAGTGAATGTGGTCTGGAAACGGAACAGATCATGAGGGGAGTAAGCATGCAGTGGGGATGTCCGGTGTTGACCACTGAAGGGTTTTCTCAGGAGTCGATGGCATTGGTCGTGCCGAAGATATTCGTCCAAAAATTTGGAATGCTGCCTCTTCGTACGGCTGGATCTAGTATTTTGTATCTCGGATTTTCTGAGCGGCTTGATGCGTCGGCTGCTTTTGCAACGGAGCAGATGACGGGGCTGAAGGTAGAAAGTGGAGTCGTGGATGCGGCTCAGTTCGAGACTGCTCGTGGCAGGCTCCTCGAATGTGACGGAGTAGACATGAAGGTTGAGACCGTCGAAGATAAGGACGCAATGGCGGCGAGGATAACCGCGATCCTGGAGCAAAAGCGACCAATTGGGTCCAAGCTAGTTAGACTACATGAAGACTATTGGCTACGAATGTGGCTGGAGAGTGGAGCTGTTGGGAGAACCGGTAGTTTACCGGTGACGAGGGAAGATGTAATGGACTATGTCTTTTCCATCAGGTAGATACTGTAGTGGGGATGCTAGCTCGCGGAGACATAAAAATGAGGGTCGATTTGGCCCTCATTTTTACGTCAACAGCGAACCTTCCCAATTTATCTCTGCATGAAGCTGGACGTAGAGGATGTTTCGGGACCGGCCATAGTCGAGGAAGTTGGATTCATGCCGGAGGTGTGCGTCGGGCCAAGGCCAAGCTTAATAATTGCCCGGGAGTCGGGGATCAATTTAGTCTGCCAGCCATTGTCTTCTTGAAATTTCTGCATGGCCGATTCGGTCTGGGAGTCCCAATGGCCGGAGGCCGCCCCTGAGAGATAGCCGGACTTAATGAGCGAAGTCTGAATTTGCGTTGCGCGAGCATCATCGATCCCGTGTTGGCCTGCCGATTTTGAACCTGATTTGGAATGTCTGCTAGACAACTTTGGTGAAGTCGGGCCGCGATGAGCATGAGTCACTGCGAGACACGGCACTGACATTGCCATAATAAGAATCGACATTGAAAGTGTTTTACCAAAGTGCATAGATGGAAATACCTTAGCTGAGTATAAAAGACGGCTGCAGATGCAATATCGATAATGTGGTTAGAGTATCTCGTGATTCCTGATTGTGGCAACCAACGATCGTCCATTGATATACGTCTTTTGGGGTGGGTTACTTGGTTTGGATGTACCCCGTTTTTCCGGGGAAGAGATGGTAACCATCTCTTCCCCAGCTGGTTGCTTTATGGAAGCGTTCCGCCGACGTAGGAGTTCAAGTTTTTCTGATTTGGAGATTGAATCACGAAAACAACGTCGTCTTTGGATTTGAGGGTAGATACTATTGAACGGTAACTGGCTTCATCGGTCACCGGTCGACGATTTATTGCTGTAATGATTTGCCCTTTACCGAGTCCGATCTCGTCGGCAAATGAGCCAGGCCGAACATTGGTAACAACAACGCCGCCTTTGATTCCCACCTTGGCCGCCATCGAAGACGGGATCGCGGCGACGGTAATGCCCAATTTGCCTTCTCCCGCATCCGTCTCCTGTGGCGTGGAGGTATCATCCGGTTGGCCGGTGATGTCAGCGTAGGTTTTAGCCCGATCTCCTATGACGACATTGGCAGTGTTCTGCTTACCATCACGTAAATAGCCAAGCTTGACCGTCGACCCAACGTGGCGAGCGGAGATGTCATTCACCAGATCGTCGCCATCCTTAATGTTGCGACCATCAATCGAGACGATGACGTCACCGGCCTGAATTCCAGCTTTGGCCGCGCCGCCATTCGGAGTGACGACGCCTACGATAACGCCGCTGGAGAAGCCATAGACTCGGTTGACGGCAGAAGACTGGGCGACTTGGAACTGAATGCCGATGGATCCACGGACGACTTTATGCTCGGGCCCGATGAGCATGTTGTAAACGTTTGCGATAATGTTGGCGGGCATTGCGAAGCCGACGCCCTGCGATCCCATTGATTGGGTGTAGATGGCAGTGTTCATCCCTACTACCTGACCACCCATGTCGACTAGTGGACCGCCCGAATTGCCGGGATTGATCGCAGCATCAGTCTGAATGAAACGCTGGAACTGGGTCTGGGAGACGCCGTTTGGACTAGGTTCATCAATGCTGCGGTTTTTGGCAGAGATAATGCCGGCGGTTACAGTCTTAGAGAGCGCAAAAGGGCTACCAATGGCCAAAACCCAGTCGCCGACCTGCGCGCCGTCGGAGTTGCCCAGCTTGACGGTAGGTAAAGGCTCCTTGGTCTCTATTTTAATCACAGCTATGTCAGTATCTTTATCGACTCCAATGACTGTGGCAGGTCGACCTTCGTCTCCTGGTCCGCCATCGGGGTCGGTGGAGAGTTTTACGTAGATCTTGTCGGCCTTGTCGACGACGTGGTTGTTGGTGATGATGTAACCGCGAGGATCAACGATGAAGCCAGATCCCAGAGCGCGGCGTTCTCCTGCGGCCCCGCTGTCGCCATCATCCCCGCCCTGACCACCGAAGAAGCGGTTGAAGAAATCCTGCATATCGCCAGGTGACTGCTGGCTGTCGTCGTCTCCACCGGGGTCGCTCGGCTGTGGGGTCCTCTGGGCACCACGTCTGCCACGTTTGCTCGTGGAGGGTTTGGGTAGTTCTTCAGTGTTGATATTGACGACGGCAGGGCCGACTTGTTTGACAATCTGCGAGAACCCGTTAGAAAGAGAGACGGGTGATGGAATGACAAGGGGCTTTGCGTCGGAAGAATCAATACCTGATTGCTCTTTGCCGCTTACGCTTCGTGTCAGGATAGAACCGGCCAGAATGCCGACCGAAAGCGTCGCGAGCAGCGAGAACGTCGTGGCTAGGCGGTGGTTGCGAATGCGTTCAAACAAAGGTAGAGGAGTATTCGTCGGTGTATCCATTAGTAGGTATTGACCTCATTGTGGCGCTGCTGTACGCCGGACTGTATTCGCGGCATGAATCTTAAGTATAGTCGCTGTTTTTACGCTGTCGTCCCGTTCGAAGATGGATGGAGCGTCACAGCTCATTTAGACGCAAAATTAGGATAAAAGTCTTCATCTCGTTCAGATTGGATAAGTTGGAATAGGCCTCGCAGTGGGAATGAGTTCAGTGAAGGCGATTCCAGCAAGAATCAGAGCGGCGCCAGAGAGGGTACGGTGGCCAAGGCGCTCATGAAGTACTAGCAATGAGGTTAGGCAGGCGAAGACCGGTTCGAGGGTCAGGAGGATCGCGGTGTGAGTAGGTGGAAGATGTTGCTGGGCCCAACTTTGGATGGTAAAGGCCGCTGCAGTGGCTAATAGACTTGTGATCGCAAGGGCGATGAAAAGACGGGGTGTGTAGGCCACAAAAGGTCTTCCGCCGATAGGTAGAGTAACGGCCATAATAAGCGCGGCCACGCCGATCTGAAGGGTTGCCAGTTGGCTGGTGGGAACTTTGGTAGATATGTGAGCCAGGGATAGGAGGTGAGCCGCAAAGGCAATCGCACACGTCAGCGTTAAGAGATCTCCGACGCCGATGCTCACGAAGATGGTTTGCCAGGACGTTCCGGCTGGCGTGGTGAGAAAGAATAAACCAGCGAAGGCGAGGACAGCTCCGATGGCGGTCGTCCAGCGAGGAGCATGTGTGTTCGACGGACGAAGTGCGGGAACGATGGTGAAGAGAGGCACGAAAACGACTACCAGGCCGGTGATGAAAGCTGATTTGGCTGCAGTAGTACGGGCTAGGCCCGTGGTCTGGAATTGATAGCCAGCCGCGAGGAAGATCCCGACAATGAGACCAGACCGTAATGCGTGGCGGTTGACGTGTCGGAGTTGGCGGTGGTTCACTACGGCCAGAGCGATGAATGCCAGAGCCATTCTGAGGAGATTGAAAAGAAGGGGCGAGACATCGCGAAGAGCATCTTTTACTAGGACGAAAGTTGCGCCCCAGACAAATACCACCGCTAGAAGCAGAAGATGGGCCAAGGTCGTCGGTCTGAGTCGATGAGGCAACTAATCGCTCTTTCCGGTCGCAGCTTTCCCGAGCCGGTCTTTATATGAGGGATAGACAATCTCCCCTTGGACGACGGTGCGGAGGACTTTTATGTGTAAGAGCTGTTGTGGTGATGACGTGGCTATGTCACGGTCGAGGACGATGATGTCGGCGAGATAACCTGGTTCCAGTCGGCCTTTTTCGTATTCGCGAAACTCGGCAAAGGCGGGAGCCTGGGTATAGGCATAGATAGCTTCGTTGAGGGAGATCTTCTCCTGTGGTTGAAAGGTCATGGTCCCGGCCTCGTTCTGGCGGGTGGTGGCGGAGTAGAGGCCGCGGAAGGGATCGATGGATTCCACGGGGTAGTCGGTACCGAAGGCCAGGGTGACGTGGTGGTCGAGGAAGGAGCGCCAAGCGTAGGCGTATTTGGAGCGTTCTGGGCCCAGGCGGTCCGTGGCCCACTTCATGTCTGTGAGTAGATGGGATGGTTGCATGGAGGCGATGACGCCTTCGCTGGCGAAGCGATCGAAGTCCTGGGGGAGCAGGACCTGGGCGTGTTCGACGCGGAAGCGGAGACTAGCGGGCGTTGGTTGGGCAGGCTGTGGAGCTGTGACAATGTTGGCGTCGGAGCCCTGGTCGGGCGATTTGGGTGCCGAATTCGCTACCTGATCGGCTGCGCCGAAGGCGTTGAGCGCCATGTCGTTAGCGCGGTCGCCGATTGCGTGGAAGCCAAGCTGGAAGCCTGCGGCGGCCCGTTCCGAGGCTAGTTGGGTGAGCTTGGATTGATCGTAACGGGCTAGACCGGAGTTGTTCGGGTCGTCAGAGTAGGGTTCATCGAGGGCCGCGGTGCGGGAGCCGAGGGAGCCGTCCATAAAGCCCTTGAGCATCGTGAGATGGAGGAGGGGATCGTCTGCGGGGTGGCTGGCTCGGCGCTGTTCGAGGACGGGAAGAGGTAGGTCGAAGGCTAGCCATTCGGCCACGCGGAGGTGCAGCTTACCGGCGTGTTCGAGCTCTTCGAGGGCGAGGAAGTCTTCCCAGTCGGAGTTGTCCTGAACGCTGGTGACACCGTGGGCGAGGGCGTCATTGATGGCTATTTCGAGGGCTTTGCGGCGTTCTTCGAGGCTTGGAGGCGGTATTTTGTTGAAGACCAGGTCGGTGGCGGCGGATTCGCGGAGGATGCCGGTGGGGGTGCCGGAGGCGTCGTGGTCGATCTTGGCGCCGGCGGGGTCTGGGGTGTTGGCGTTGATGTCAGCGGCGGCGAGGGCGGCGGAGTTGGCGAGGGATATGTGGCCGTCGACCCGGCTAAGGATGCAGGGATGACCGACGGTGATGGGGTCGATGTCGGCGCGGGTGGGGAGTTTTGCGCCGGTCCAGAGGGTGTGGTCCCAACCTCCGCCGACCAGCCATGTGCCAGGCTTCGCCTTCGCGGCGTATATGCGGATGCGCTGCTGCATCTCGGCGAGCGACTTTACTCCGTCCAGGTTGATCGATAACTTCTGTTGGCCAGCGCTGGCGATGTGAGTGTGGGCGTCGTTGAAGCCCGGCATCGCGAAGGCACCGTGGAGGTCAATCACCTTCGTTTTTGGGCTTTTTAGTTTCAGAATCGCGCTGTCGGAGCCTACTGCGAGGATCTTTCCGTCGGCAATCGCCAGGGCGGCGACCTTTTCGGGGGTGGTGGAGGGGTCGTTGGGGCGGAGATGGGTACCGGTGAGGATGTTTCCGTGGATATAGATGGTGTCAGCAGTGGGCTGCTGCGCCTGGGCGAAGGCGGTGAGGAGTGCGACTGCGGCTAGAGTGAAGGACTTCACGAGTGGAGTGTATCAATACTTTGGATGTGCACCCCACCCCCCTCCCCCCTCAGGGGTATCTTGCAGGGAAGTCTTTTCGATAGAGAGAGATAGGGCGCGGATGTAGCTGTAAAATATTGATTACAAATAGCTTATTTATAAAATACTTATTTTGTTGCTCTTACGAGTGATATCTCAAGTGATGCTGCAATGTGGCGGCGGAGTTTGGCCTACGTTTTCCACTAACGCCCCGACTCGTCACAATATTTGTCCGTACTTCCATTATAGTTGCTGGGCTGTAACTGATACGCCACGCGAATATGGGCGTCTGGAGCGGGTTTTCGATGTTTTGGGGGTTGACAGGTTTTCCCGCTTCGCTTGGGCGTGGGATGCGATTGTTTTGCGGCCGGTGGCGGTTTGAGATGGGCAGGAGCGGTCGGGCTGCGCCCGATGCCCACATCTCAAAGTCGAGATATGGGGCACCCGGCTGTTGGGTGCCCCCGTCGCTTTCTGCAGGGTTTCTCGACCGTCGATTGTTTGGGTGCTGATCGTTTGGGTGCTGATCCTTCGATTATTGATTCGTTAGCTGTGATTTTTGGGTTGGGTCATGCTGAACCAGTTGCCGAATGGATCCTTGATGACCGCTGATACGCCGTAGAACTCGTCTTTGGGTTCTGAGACGAACTCTACGCCTTTGGCCTTCAATTCTTCGCAGGTCTTGCGGCAGTCGGCGGTTTGAAATGCGCCGGGGCTGAGCCAGCCTTTTTTCAACAGTGCAGCCATCGCGTCGACGTCTTTCTTTGCTGTCTCGTCGGCGCTTCCATCATTTACCTTGCCGAAGTTGCTGGCGCCGCCGACTTTCAACAAGGCAATCTCCAACTCTCCTTGTCCTTTCGGTGCGACCGTCAGCCAGCGAAAGCCGTTGGGCGCGGAGTAGTCCGTTTTGACGTCAAAGCCCAGCTTGTCGACATAGAACTCTTTGGCCTGGTCTTGATCGGTTACATAAATGGTTGTGTGTGACATTTTCTGAATCATGATCTCTTTCCTCCTCGGGCATGTGTGCTCGAAAAAAAGCTTAGCGAACCGGAGCCAGGCGATGCTTCTCGATTCTTGCTATTCGATGCCGGTCTTTATTGGGTGGTCTTCGATTCCGCCGACGAAGCTAAAACAAGTGGGCACCATCAGGACGTGCCATGGAGCGCTGTACCCGAAGATGCGGCGAACCTCGCGTTGAAACTCGACGGGGCTGCGACCGAACTGTGCGCGGAATTTGCTGGAGAACGATCCCAAACTGCCGTAGCCGATCTCGAAGCAGACGTCTGTCACGCTGCTTTCGCTGGCGAGCATCTGACGGGCACGATCCATGCGGAGGCGAGTCAGAAACTCGTGTGGAGTTTCGCCAAAGGTGGCGCGGAAGAGGCGATGGAAGTGAAATTCAGAGAGACAGGCTTCGCGTGCTGCCTGTTCGAGCAGGACGCGGGACTGGTATTCGGTGGCCAGTAGATCGCGTCCTCTGCAGAGCCGGCGGAAGGTGTCGTCATGAAGAAGTTGCGGCACGAGGAAATGATAGAACAACTCAGTTATTGATGAGTGGGCGTGAATTAATACGGCTCAGGAATCGAGTGTCCGGCAAGGTCGTCTAGTGGGGTCGTTGGCAGACAAGAGCTATCGCATAAAGGGCAACTTTGCATGTTTTCGCGACCATCTAACGGCAACGCATGTAGAATCTGCCCCGTATTCTTACCTGGTGCGACTGAGGGTTTTGCGATGAGCAAGCTGCTTGATAAGAAGTTCATGTGGCTTTTTATTTTTCTGCTTGCGGGCCTGATCTCCTATCCACATTCGCTCGCCCACTACGCCATCTATCGCTCGCTGGTTTGCCTGGCAATGCTGTTCGCGGTCTATGCCGTCGATCTTCGACGATCCTTACTGATGATTGCAATGGTGTTGGCTGTGCCTTCCATCGTGTGGCACACGGTCTCCGTGGCCGAGATTAAGAGCTCAGCATCTGTGATTAATATATTTCTTTCATTTGGGTTTGATGTCTTCATTGTTGTTGTGATCTTCCGCCGCATCTTTGCTAAGGCAAATGCTGATTCCGAGTCGATCTTTGGTGCGCTCTGCATCTACCTTATTGTCGGATTCAGCTTCTCCAATATCTTCCTGCTGCTCGCGCATTTTGAGCCGCACGCGTTCTATCTCGATCCTGCGACGAACAGCCATAGCGACTTCGAGAGGGTGGACTCGGTGTACTACAGCTACGGGACCATGACGTCGCTGGGCGCGGCCGGAATCACTCCAGTAACGGCCGACGCCCGGTTGCTTACAATCATTGAGGCATTGCTAGGGGTGCTGTTTCTGGCGGTTCTCGTTTCGCGGCTCCTGACGGCTTATGGAAGACGAGATGCCGAGGAGCGCTGATTTCTTTTAGGGCAGCCGCTCAAACGTTGGATGGATTCTGAAATCAGTGATACCTCTAGTAGTTCTCCTAGTTCACGGCAGAACCTTCGCACCTCTATAGTCACAGTGTCTCCATTGGAAGCGAACGTAGTCGCTCGTCGAAGACGTAACTCTAAACGTGAACGGATAAGGAAACCAGACATGAGCAAATGGTCCAGGCTTGCAAAGATCACCTTCGTGCCAGCTCTTTGGGCTGCACTCATGATTGCGGGAACGGCAAGAAGTTTTGCGGCGTGCGAAGTCATCGACGCTACGTCCCAGGGAACGAGCACTCAGTTGGGCAGGATGGTCAACATCAAAGTGACCATCTGTGCGTACTCCTCAGTGGAGGACAGACAGACTCTGAAAGCCGCATTCATCAAGGGGCAGTCCAAGGGGCTCGCAGACGCGCTGCAAGGTATGAAGTCGGTTGGCCGCATCGCGATCACGGGGACGGTTGGTTACGATCTTGCGTACATCGACTCGGTTCCCACTGACAGCGGTCGAGTTATTCGCTTCGTCACGAACCGCAGAATCACCTTTGGCGAAGCCTACAACAATTCGCAGTCTATGGCCTATAGCCTGACCGCGGGCAGGATCATTCTGAACGATAAAGACAAGAACAAGAGCGGTGGCGATCTGTTTCCTGCTGCCCAGCTCATCGTTAATAAGAAAGGCGAACTCCAGTGGGACCTTCGCCGCAATCCCTGGAAGTTGACAAATATTATTGACTGGAAGAACGGCGAAAAGGGCGATAAATAGTCGAGAGCCTCAGACCTGAGGCTCTCTAAAACTGTATGTCTTTGTAACGCCTCAGTTCGATTTTGCTGGTGTGGTGGGGTAGCCCTGCCATAGGTATTCCAGCGCTTCGGGGAGGGTTTGTTGTTTGGCGGCGTGGTCGACGTGGCCGGCGTTGCGGACGAAGACAAACTGGTAGTGGTAGCCCTTATCGGCGAGGACTTTGGCCATTCGTTCGTTGGCTACGACCCAGTCGTGCATGTCGTCGCGCATTGCGTTGGGATTCAAGAGGTCGCGGTCGCCTACTTCCATCCAGATCCGCAACGGCTTGACTGGAGCGTTTGCGATGAGGTGCTCGTGGAACTCCCATGCGCCGTGAGGAGTCTTCGCGTCGTAGGGCCACTGCTGGTTGATGTAGGTGCCGGAGTAGGTGAGGACGCGGTGGTAGAGCTCGGGGTGGTACCAGGCCATGATGAGGGCGCATGAGCCTCCGGAGCTGCCGCCCATGGTGGCGCGACCGTTGGGGTCCTTGGTCAGCTTGACGTGGTATTGCTGCTCGACGCGAGGCAGGACTTCGGTTTCGACGAACTCTGCGTAACGGCCGGACATGGTGTCGTACTCGAGGCCACGTTCGCTGCCCTGGGCGTCGCCGCTGCCGTTGCTGATGGAGATCGCAATCATTACGGGGACGCGATGTTGTGCGATGAGGTTGTCCAATGCTGTGAAGAGGGGGCGGTCGGGGCCGTCGGCACCGACGATGAATGGTGCGACGGAGCCGGCGATGTACTGCTTGGGGACGTAGACTGCCACGCGGCGGGTGTAGGGCGCGGGGTGGCTGGTGGTGACGATGAGTTTGGCGGGGTCGGCTGGGTCGGGAGAGCCGAAGGTGTTGGGCTCGCGAGCGATGCCGGGGTAGAGCTTGCTGTCGGCGGAGGTCATGGTGAACTCGTAGACAGCTCCCTGTGGCACGCCGTCCTGCACGGACATCTCGGGTGCGGGGTTGTGGGTGGGGCCGAGGATAAAGTTGCCGTCTGCATCCGGTGGGGGAACGGTGCCGTCCGGTAACTCTTTTGCCGTGACGTAACCCGGGGTGTGAGGGTCGCGCGTGGGTGGGGTCGGGCGCGGAGTTTGGGCGAGTGCGGAGGTGGCCGCGATGGTCAGGCTTAGTGCAATGGCCAGGCTTAGCTGGAACGTCTTTTTTATAAGAGGGGTTGAGCGTTTGTCGCCTTGGGGTGAGACGTTTTGTCGCGCGCGGTTCATTTTGGGGACTATAACACCAGCGCTTGATGGGAGTGCTCCATGCAGCCGGGAAGCAGTTCCGGGCTTTACACTAGCAGCCTAGGAGGTCGGCTTAGCATGAGTATTTTAAAGCGCCAGCAAACGATCTTGACTTCTCATGGGCATATCGCCATTGAGGAAAGCGGAGAAGGTAATATCCCTCTCGTCCTGATTCATGGCAACTCTTTCAGCCGCGGCGTCTTCCGTCACCAACTTCAGAGCTCACTCGCGGCGAATCACAGGATCATTGCCTTCGACCTGCCCGGCCATGGTGAATCGAGCGATTCTCCTAGACCCATGGAGACCTACACGCGAGCAGGTCTTGCGGACGCCGTCATGGAGTTGTTGGAGAAGCTCGGTGTGCGCGAGGCGGTCGTGCTTGGCTGGTCGCTAGGTGGCCATATTGCTATGGAGATGGCGCCCAGGTTTTTGGGGCTGCGAGGTCTGATGATCGTAGGCGCCCCACCGGTCGGTCCCAAGACCATGCGGCTCGGCTTCAAGGCATCGCCGCAGATAAGTTCGGCAGGAAAGGACGATCTGTCGCAAGCGGAGATTGATGCTTTCGTTCATGGGGTCTTCGGCGACTCAGCCGAGCCCTTTATGTTCGACGCTGTGGCTCGAACGGATCGCCGCTTCCGCAAAAGACTCTTCGAGGCTCTCCGCGCGGAAGCAGGAGAGCCTCAGGTTGGCCCGGATGTTCATGAAGTGATCGAGAAGATGCGGGTTCCACTTGCTGTCGTGAACGGTGCCGAGGATCCAATCGTGAATCTCGATTACTTTGACACCGTGTCGTACGGAAACTTGTGGGAAGGGCAGTGCCATCGAATTGCCAACGCGGGGCATACCCCGTTCTGGCAAACACCTGCCGCGTTTAATCCCATTCTGGAGCGCTTCCTGCGCACTCTGGGAGCCTGACAGGCTCTGTTGCATTTGGCGTGCCACGGGAGATCCACGACATCTCATCCGGTCTTGAATCGGGTTGAGAGCGAAGACTTGTCGCTGTCGATCAACGAGTTGTATAGGAGTCGGCGGTGGTGTCCAGGGTGTCCAGGAGGGTGAGGAGGATGCGGCGGAGGGCGGTTTCGCGGCCGGTGGGGTCGTACCACTCCTGGAGGGTGTGGATGCCGCCGCCGTTGCCGCCGCTGCCTAATGCGACTGAGGGGATTCCGCGAGAGAGGGGGATGTTGGCGTCGGTGGAGCCGAGGCGGGGGTCGGTGCGGAGGGTGAGGTGGCGGTCGACGGCGCGGAGGGTGTGAAGGATGGGGGAGTCGTCGGGGAGGGCTGCGGCGGGGCGGTTTCCTATGGTCTCTATGTGGAGTTTCGATGGTGAGTTTGTGGTGGATTGCGTGGTGATGAGGTCGTTGAAGATGCGGTGGAGGTCGTTGGCGGTGGCGATGAGTTGGGCGGGGTCGGTGGAGCGGAGGTCGAGGAGGGCGGTGGCTGACTCGGGGATGGAGTTGATGGAGGTGCCGCCGGAGATGTGGCCTACGTTGATGGTGGTGAGTGGATCGGTTGGGAGTTTGAGATCGGCGACGCGGGCGAGGGCCTGGCTGAGGATGAGGATGGGGTTGGGTGCGCCGGCGTCGGACCAGGAGTGGCCGCCGGGGCCGGTGACGGTGACGCGGAAGCGCAGACTGCCGAGGGCGCGGGTGACGACGGCAGAGTTGCCTCCGCCTTCGAGGACGATGGCGGCGGCGATTCGGTTACGGTAGGGGCCGCGTTCGAAGAGATGACGCATACCGCGAAGGTCGCCTTCGCCCTCTTCGCCTACGTTGGCAGCGAAGAGAATGGGGATGGGTGGGGTGATGTTGGCGTAGCGGAGGGCGGCTGCGATAGCGAGCAGAGCGGTAAGGCCTGCGCCGTTGTCGCAGATACCGGGAGCGTAGATGCGGGGCGTGTCGTTTTGCTCAGTGGGCTCGGTGGGTGTGCCAGCGGGGAAGACGGTGTCGAGGTGGGCCGAGAGGAGGATGCAGGGAGGAGGCCCGGAGTGAGTCGGGTTCGGCTGATGTGTCTGTGGGGGCCAGTTCGGCGAGGGCGTTGCCTGCGTCGTCGAGGTGAATGTTGGTGAGGCCGAGGTCACGGAAGCGGTCGAGGAACCAGGCGGCGCGGGCGGACTCTTCGAAGGTTGGCGCAGGGATACGAACCATTTCGAGTTGCCACTGGCGGAGCTGAGGCTGGTGGAGATGCAGCCAGTGGAAGGCACGATGAACGGGGATGAGGGTGGCGAGTCGTGAGATACGACGCTGCGCGTTGGAGGTGGCGGGCATCAGTATTCGACCTCGACAAGAAAGAGACCACGCGCGGGGGCGGTGGGGCCGGCGGCGGAGCGATTGCGAGCGGCGAGGATGGTTGGGATTTCGTCGGGGTGGAGGGTGGGGTCGACAAAGGTACCGACGAGGTTACGAACCATGTGATGGAGGAAGCCGGAGCCCGTGATTCGGTAGATGAGGAGGTCTTCTTGCTGGTGCCAGTTGGAGTGGTAGATGGTGCGTGTGTTGTCGGTTGGGATGACCGGGGTGTCGGCTGAGGGGGAAAAATGCGGGGGTCTCTCCACTGCGGCGGGAAGAGCCCCGCCTTCGGTCGAGATGACGGCATCTTTGGTTGGGTGATTTTTTTTGTCTGGTTGAAATTTGTCTGGCTGAGATTCGTTGAGCTGGGATCTGTCGAGCTGGGATTTGCTTGAGGGGGAAAGGTTGAGTTGAGATGGTGACAAAAATGCCGTGCTCGGCGGAGATGGAGGTGTGGCGTGGGAGGAGGAGTCTGACTGGGTCTTGAGTCGGGTGGTGAGGTCGGGGTCGCAGGCGGCGAAGGAGGTGAAGTCGTGTGTGCCGAGGATGTGGGCTGCGGCTTGTTGGAGAGGAGCGAGTTCGAGGGGGAGACGGCTGGCCCAGACGAAGGGTGCGCGCATTGGGGAGCAGATCTGGTCGTTGGGGAGGATGCGGTATTCGTAGGTCTTGCGGCGGGCGCTGTGGCGGGCGTGGAAGTCGTCGGGGACTTGGCTCGACCGAGAGGATGCGGATGCTGGACGGGAGCGCTCGATTGAGGGCGCGGTGGAGGTTTGTGGCAGGGATGGGGACGGTGAGGGTGAAGGTGGCGACCTGGCCGAGGGCGTGAACGCCAGTGTCGGTGCGGCCAGAGCCCTGGGGAAGGACGGATTCGCCTGTGACACGGTGGATTGCCTGGGCGAGTGTGCCCTGAACGGTCGGCAGGTTGGGCTGAATCTGCCAGCCGTTGTAGGGTGTTCCGTCGTAGGTGAGGGTGGTCTTCCAGTGAGGCATGGGGCTGATTTGGACGGTATCACGGTTGGTTGGGTGGGAACGATTGCGGGCGAATTGTGGGCTGGCTGAGCGTTCGGCGATGGCGGTGTTGCCTTCGGTTCGGTTGGGAGAAATGACGGAGAGTCGGCCGAGGTGATGGCCAAGAGGTTGATATACTTACGTCACCGTACCAGGAAGCGAATTTTTACTGGAGATGTTGGGAACGAAGCTAGCAATGGGTGCGTATCTGTGCTCAGCCTAAACATCGCTCTGATAGGTGTAGTTGTGGAGGCTGGCAGGATTCGGCGAAGCCTCAGATGTCTTGGAAAGTCTTCTAGGAATGTCTTTAAGAGTCGTTGGGAAGGTGCTGCGCGTCTTAGTAAGAATTGAAAAATCTGATTTGTACGACTGACCCTGTGTGGTCGTGTGGGGTTGAGGCAGGTCTGTGAATACGGGAGTCCGGTAGTAAACCCAGGTAAAAACGGGTTGCGCCGGCGAAGCATGAGGGAAGTTGGAGAGCGAATCGTGAGATTAAGGGATATGCAGGGGGCGGCGAGCATTGCATTGCTGCTGATGAGCACGTTGACGCAGCCGGGAATGGCGCAGCAGACGAATCCAACTGCTCCGGCGCAGACGCAGCCAGTGACGAACGATACGACGGGACGTCCTGGGCTGCCGCAGGCTCCGGCACCTACGCCAACCGAGCCACTTTACCTGCGCGATACGAGCAGCGACTACACGAAGCCGAAGAGTCACTTCTGGAACCCGATTGCTCCCTATACCCCGATTAATGTTCCGGCGCTGGAGTTGGGAAATGTGACGAAGCTGGGCACCCTGTTGCGGGATGGGAAGATTTATCTGAGCCTGGCGGATGCGGTGACGCTTTCACTGACGAATAACTTCGATATTGCGATTTCACGAATCAATCTTGATATCGCCGATACAGATATCCTGCGTGCCAAGGCTGGTTCGTCGCTTCGCGGCGTCTCGACTGGTTTGCTGACGAATACGATTGGCGGTACAACGACGACGATTACGACTGGCGGCGGCCCTGGAGCGACGTCTATCGGCGTGGGTGGCGGAGGTACCGGTGTAGGCGGCATCGTGGTCAGCACCAATGGCGGCGGCCCGTTGCCGGAGAATCTGGACCCTGTGCTGAGTGGGCAGCTGGAGTACCAGGCGCAGAGCGCGCCACAGCTGAATACGCTGTTCAGCGGCGGACTGAACTCTTTGAATACGGACACAGCGACGTACAACTTCAACTATGCCCAGGGATTTTTGACAGGAACGCAGTTGACGGTGGGTTTCAACAATAATCGGGTTACGACGAATAATCCCTTCAGCAACTACAGCCCGTCTCTGACCACGAGTTTTCAAGCGACCGCGACGCAGCACCTGCTGCAGGGGTTCGGTTGGGGGGTGAATGGCCGGTTTATTCTGCAGGCGAAGAATGACCGACGGATTACCGACTCGGCATTTCGGCAGCAGGTGCTTTATACCATCAATCAAGTAGAGAATATCTACTGGGCTCTGGTGAGCGCTTACGAAGACGAGCAAGCGAAGGAGCGGCAGCTCGCGCAGTCGTCGCAGTTGACGTCGGATAATCGCAAGCAGCTGGAGATTGGTACGCTGGCACCGTTGGATGTGGTGAACTCCGATAGCGCCGTGGCGAGCGATAAGCAGGCGCTGGTGGCATCGAAGACGAACTTGGAGTATCAACAGCTGCTGATGAAGCAGGCGATTGCGAGAAATCTGAACGATCCGCAGTTGGCGTCAGCGCCGGTTATTCCGACGGATCGTGTGGCGCTGGATCGTTTGCCGGAAGAAGATCTTGGCGTTGAGGATCTGGTGAAGGAAGCCTATGTGAACAATCCGCAGATCGAGCAGGCGGTATTGAACATGAAGAACAACGAGATCACGATTAAGGCGTTCAAGAATGGTTTGCTGCCGGTGGTCGATGCGTATGCCTTCTATGGTGGAAGCGCACTGGGTGGAGCTCAGAATCCGACTGCGATCAACTTCAATACAGGTGCACCCTATCCACCTGGAACGTTTCCTTCAGTGGGTTATGGCGACGTCTTTCAGAATACGTTCAACAACAATGCCCCTAATAAGGGTGTTGGGGTGAACATGACGATTACGCTGCGCAACCGGACAGCGCAGGCCGATCAGGCTCGCTCGCAGATGGAGTATCGGCAGTCACAGATGCGGTTGCAGCAGCTTTATACGCTGATTCGCATTCAGGTGACCAACCAGCAGTATGCGTTGACGAACGATCGCGCGCAGGTGCAAGCTGCGCAGGCTGCTCGTGATTTTGGGGCGCAAAGTCTGGATGCAGAACAGAAGAAGTACAAGCTTGGGGCCTCTACCACCGCACTAGTGCTGCAGCAGGGAAGGAACCTTGCGGTTGCTGAGAATAATTTGATCTCGGCGACTGCAGCATACGCGAGGGATCGGGCGCAGTTGTTCCAACTCCTCGCGAACACGCTGGATCGATATGGAATCAGCCTCGAGAGTGCGGCGCAGGGAGTTGCCGGAGCGCAGGCGCCGGTGATTCCGGGACTGACCGCTCCGAAGGCGGTTGAAGCTCCAAAGCCAATCGATGTGAATCCTCCTGCACAGCCGCAGTAGTCATGAATTGATGTTCGCTGAAGGGCTCGGGCTGCGGCTCGGCCCTTTTGCTTTTGCTGTTGCTTGTTCTTTTGTTGTCATTCCGTAGGGATCTGCTGTTGCAGTTGTTGTTGCCTGTCCTTCTGGTCGCGTTCCCGAAGGGGATGCAGCAGCCGTTGCCAGCCCACCACCGCAGAC
>CAVPTN010000009.1:0-133386 GCA_963708755.1 uncultured Acidobacteriaceae bacterium | reverse complement strand
TCGTGTCGATTGCGGCTACGGCTTCTTCTACTTTGGGGAGGAGGTCTTTGCGTGGGGTGGGGAGCGCGGGGAGGAGGTTGGCGGCGGTGATGCACTGAACGCGAATGTCGTCGGGTGAGGGACGTGCGGTGGGGCCGGATGCGGAGGTGTCTGGTTCGATGCGGAGGTCAACGCCGGAGAAGGTTTTGTCGTCGACGGTGTTGAGGAGCTTGACGGCTACGACGACCTTGTCGCCGGGTTTGGCGGGTTCGAAGAGGACGATGGGCTCGAGGTCTTCTCCGAGGGCGACGCGTTTTCCGTTGAAGTAGATGATCTCGGGGACTGCGCCGTTGGCGTTGGAGCGGAACTGGAACCAGATGCGGGCGCCGGTGATGTCGTAGCCGTTGAGAGTCTTGGGAACTTCGATGGTGCGGCGATACCAGGCGGCTTCGTGGGGTGCTTTGGATTTGGGTTCGACGAGGGTCCAGGAGGAGTCGTCGAGGGAGACGGACTCGCCGTGGGGGATGTCGCCTGCGTGGAAGCGCCATTGGCCCGCGGGGAGAGCGTTCAGGGTCTCAAGGGTGTGGAGCTTGGCGATTGCTGCGGGGGAGAGGTTCTTCTGCTCGCGGACGGGAGTGAAGGACTGTGCGAAGAGCGTGGCGGAGGAGAGCAGGAAGGCGAGCGAGAGCTGGCGAAGGCGCATGAAGGCAAGGGTAGCAAATGCGCAGGTAGGTCACAACGACTTGAGTTGTCGCGGGCGCGGTGAGGTGTGAGAGTGAGCGGGCTACAGAGCCGCTGGCAGCGGCTCCGCGGACGGATCGTGGATCAGGTGGTTAGGTCGTGGATTGCGGCTTTGGGCGCGTTGGTCTTGACGGACTCGATGCCGCCGTCGCGAGCGGTGGTGGTGGTATAGGTTTCACTGGTGCCGATGACCTGATGGTTGGCGGCTTTGAGGTTGAACATATACTGACCGTTTTTGGTGTCCTTGCGCTCGTAGTTGCTGTCGGTCTCAGCGTTTTTCTTGACGGACTCGATGCCGTTCTCGGCTGAGGACTTTGCGACGTACATCTCGCTGGCCAGAATAATCTGTCCGTTGCTGGCCTTTAGATGGAAGTAAAACTCGCCGTCCTTCGCCTTCTTGATTTCGAACGTACCTGACATGATCTCTCCTCGGATGGGAACGTCTTTTGTGTATTTGGAAGGGGCCCGCGATTCGTTGAAGAGGATTGTAGCGGTTCCTCAAGACTGCGCGGGAATTATGTTCGGCGGTCTTTCGTTGATTGGCTGTGGTTCGTTTTGAGTGGTGGCCGATCGACGCATGCGCTGATAGTCTTTCGCTCATGATTAATTTCAGAGAACGTGCGGCAGCTGTCTTCTTTGGATTGGGATTTGTGATTGTAGGTACAGTGGCGGCGCAGAGTTCGCTGCCGGCGGCTAGTGTCAGTCAGATTGATGCGGCGGCTGCTTCGGTGATGACGGCTACGGGGGTTCCGAGTGCGTCAGTCGCGGTGGTGCAGGGTGGGAAGATTGCGTTTGTGAAGGCGTATGGCAAGGCGCGGCTGGAGCCAGTGATGATGGCAGAGCCGGGGATGCAGTATTCGATCGGGTCGGTTAGTAAACAGTTCACGGCGGCGCTGATTCTGCTGTTGGTGCAGGATGGGAAGGTGAAGCTGGATGATCCGGTGGGGAAGTATCTGCCGGAGTTAACGCGGGCGAATGAGGTGACGGTGCGGCAGGTGTTGTCGATGACGTCGGGGTATCAGGACTTCTGGCCTGAGGACTATGTGATGACGTCGATGATGAAGCCGACGAATCCGCAGCAGATTCTTGATGTGTGGGGGAAGAAGGCGCTGGACTTCGAGCCGGGAACGAAGTGGCAGTACTCGAATACGAACTATGTGATTGCGGGGCGGATCGCGGAGATTGTGGCTGGGAAGCCGCTGATCGAGCAGTTGCAGGAGCGGATCTTTCGACCGCTGAAGATGACGGGAGTGTTCAATTCCGATGCAAGCAGGTTACCGGTGAACGATCCGACTGGGTACTACCAGCATGCGCTGGGGCCGCTGCGTCCGGCGCCGCAAGAGGGCACGGGATGGATGTTTGCGGCGGGGGAGCTGGCGATGCCTGCGAGCGATCTGGCGTTGTGGAATATCAGTCTGATGAATCGGGCGCTGCTTGCGCCTGCTTCGTATGACGAGATGTTTCGTGAGGTGAAGCTGAAGGATGGCAGTGGGACGCACTATGGACTGGGCGTGTTTGTTGGAGAGCAGGTCGGGCATCCGGCGGTGTGGCACAGCGGCGAGGTGTCGGGATTTGTCTCGCAGAATACGGTGTTTCCCGATGACAAGGTTGCGGTGACGGTGTTGACGAATGAAGATGCTTCGAGCGCTGCGGGGGCGTTGGCACAGAAGATCGAGTTGGTGCTGCTGCGTGGCGCTGACGGCGGCTCCAGCTCGGCGGTGGCGGAAGAGCGGGCGTTGAAGATTTTTTCCGGACTGCAGGAGGGCAAGATCGATCGTTCGCAGTTGACTGCATTTTGCGATGCGTATTTCACGACGGAGGCGGTGCAGGACTTTGCAACAAGTTTGAAGCCGCTGGGAGCGCCGACTAGTTTCAAGCAGGTGGCTGAGGAGCAGCGAGGTGGCATGACCTTTCGGGTTTTCAATGTTGGTTTCGCTGGTAAGCAGGTGCGGGTAACCACTTACGAGGAGCCGGACGGCAAGTTCGAGCAGTACCTGGTGATTCCGGCGGGAAGCTAGTTGCAACATTTGCCTGCTGTTGGATCTGTCCACATTGAGACGTGCGGAGCAATGAAGGATAATAGGTCGTGATTGAGACGCGCCGGCAGAACTGAAGCGCCTTGAGTGATTCCTTGTTGGGTTTGCCGTCTGCGGCGCTTTCTTCCTCGGTTCGAAATTCTAAGAATGGATGCGAATGATGGAACTTTGGACCGAATACGAAGGTAGAACGATCGATGGGGCCTTTCGGCTCACCAAGCTGATACGCCCCGAAGGCAGGAGTGCATTTTTTTCAACCTCGAATGGGACTGGCATTCCAACTGTTATACGGTTGATCGAATCTCACTTCGATGATGACGAGATTTTGGCGCGGTGGCGGGGCGTTCAGGCGCTGGATCATGTGAACCTCGTCAAGCTGAAGAGCTTTGGACAGGTGACGGTGGACGAGACTTCTCTTGTCTATGCCGTGATGGAGCCGGTGGAGGCGAATCTCGCAGAGATTCTCTCGGAGCGACGACTGAGTGTAGTCGAGACCAAGCAGGTGGCGACGAGTCTGGTGGCGGCGATTGGAGCACTGCATTCGAACGGCTTTGTGCATGAGCATATTGAGCCGGCAAATGTGCTGGCGGTGGGCGAGGAGATCAAGCTGCGGAGCGACTGTATTCGGGAGACTCCTGAAGGCGATGAAGGCACTGAGTTGAAGAGATGGGACGTGTACGACTTCTCTGTTGTGTTGCTGCAGGCGCTGACGCAGCACAAGACACTGGAGGAGGCAGAGCGGGAACTTCCACTGCAGGAGCCGTTCGATGAGATCGTTCGCAAAGGGATGAGCGGAGAATGGGGGGTGGCGGAGATTGCAGCGGCGCTGAATTCGGGTGTGAAGGTGCCGCCGGTCGTGCGTCCTGTTGCTGCTCCTAAGGTCGAGGTTGCGCGTCCTGTTACTCCGGTGCCTGAGGCGCAGCCGGTGGTTGCAAGACGCGTTCCTGCTCCAGTGGATGAGGTGGATGGTGAGCCGCGAGGTATTGAAATGAAGCGGCTGGTCATCGGCGTTGGCGCGATGCTGCTGCTGTTCGTGGTGTGGTTTTTTGTGCATGGCAGAGCGAAGTCGAATGGAGCGGTGCAGCAGACGGCTGCTCCTCCGGCGGTTGCGCAGGGGAGTGATGCTGTTGCTCCGAGCGTTGCTGGTCCGACGACGCAGGCTCCTGTTGCTCCTGTGACTGAAGCTGCGCCTGCCACGGCGCCGGCGAGTGTTCCTACGACTTCGGAGACGACGGCTGCGGGCGATGCTCGTGGGCAATGGCGAGTGGTTGCGTATACGTATAACCGCGAGGCGCAGGCACAGCAGAAGGTGGCCAGTGTTGTTGCGAAGCATCCGCAGCTGAAGCCCGAGGTGTTTACCCCGAATGGGCATGCGCCTTATCTGGTGGTGGTTGGTGGGGCGATGAGCCGGGATGAGGCATTCGCGCTGGTGAAGAAGGCGAAGGGCGAAGGATGGCTGCCTCGCGATAGCTATGCGCAGAACTACAGGGGAACTGGACGGTAGGCACTTTTTCGATGTGTGCCTGGGTAGGGAGACCGGTTCGCGCGTAGCGCGAATAACCCACCCTTTGCGATGAGACTGCAAAGGATGGGCCACCCGTCTTTCTTCCTTCTTCCTTTTTTCTGCCCTACTAACCCTCTTCGTTATTTTCGTTGTTGAGTATTTGTAACTTAATTTGTTTTCTTTATTTCTTCTCGGTTTTGGCCAGGAAGTCGATGAGATATTGCTTCCATACGATGGCCTGGGTGTGGGTTCCGTGGCCGCGGGTGGCGTCGGAGATGGGGATGAGGATGAACTTTGCGTTCGGCATCTTCGTGACCATCTTTTCTGCGATTCCCAGTTCAGGCGGGTTGATGAAGTCGTCGGCGGAGTTGATCCAGAGGACGGGCGCGGTGATGGTCGCCAGCTTTGGCGCTGGGTTGTAGTTGCGCGAGGCGTTGACGTAGTAGAGAAAGTTGTTGGCGTCGGTGTGGGCGATGTCGGCGGCGATGACGCGGTCGATGAAGGCTTCGGCCTGGACGCGGGTGGGGAAGTTTTTCTGGAGTTGGAGGGGAGCGCCACCTGCGATGATGATGAGGTCGTTGGCGCCGCGAAGGCCTTCGGCGGGTTCGGTGGTGTATTCGCCGTTGTTCCATGCTGGATCGTGTTTGATGGACTCCATGGCCATGTAACGCCACATGCGATTACGGCCTGCGAGTTCGACGGGGAGGCAGGCGAAGGGCGCGAGGGCGTCAGAGAACTGGGGGAAGGTCTCGCCCCAGACGAAGGACTGCATGCAGCCCATGGAGGTGCCGAGGATGAGGCGGAGGTGGTCGACGTGGAGGCCATCGGTGAGCATGGTGTGCTGTGAAGCGACCATGTCGTCGTAGTCGTATTGGGGGAAGTGCATGTGGAGGCCGTCGGATGGCTTGGAGGATTCGCCGTGGCCGATGTCGTCGGGGAGGATGATGAAGAATTTTGTGATGTCGAAGGGCTGGCCGGGGCCGAAGAGGACGTCGGAGAAGACGGGGTTGAGGAGCGAGTGGGCGTCGCCGCCGGTGCCGTGGAGGAGGAGGATGGCGTTGTCGGTGTGACCGGCTGAGTCGCGGTGCGGCTGGCCGAGGGTGAGGTAGTGGAGCTTCAACTCGGGGAGGGTTTCGCCGGTGCCGAAGCGGAAGTTCTTGATGATGTAGGTGCCGTCCTGAGTGGGCCATTTGGTGGGAGCGGGTTGGGCGTGGGCAGTCACGATGAAGAGCGCGGTGATGATGGCGAGGTAGCTAAAGCGGCGGATCAGTGGAATCGATGTGGTCGGCGACTTCAATGGCGGCTCCCGGTGGTGATATATGTGATATCTCAAAATATACCCTTGCTTTATGTGTTTTGCTTTGGAGAAGGGAAATTACAGGTGGGATCGGCTTTTTGTTTTGTGGGGCCGGGAACCAGATTGGAGGGTTTGGCGTACAGATGCATAGGAGAAACTCCATGCGCCTTACGTCTGCCCGGTCTACGGGACTTGCCCCAGTGTTGGCGGTAGCGTTGCTTGCTGCTGCAGCGTCCACTTCTTTTGGCCAGAACAATGAGCATGAGTGGCAGAAGGATTATCCGCTTAGCGGTGCTGCTTCACTTACCGCTCAGACTGGCGACAGCCATCTGACTATTCAGTCCTGCGGGGAGTGTAAGGCAATTCAGGTTCGAGTGCACTCGGGGAGAGACCTGAACCGATATGTTCTCGAAGAGCGTCAGGAGGGCAACCATGTATTTTTTTCGCTGAAAGAAAAGCCACATGTCGGCGTGGTTATTCATTGGACAGAGAAGGAGGCTACGCAGGTGAGCATAGAGACTCCGGCGAGCCTGGAGCTTGATGCGCGGACGTCGGATGGGAATTTGTCGGTGGCGGGTTTGACCGGCAGTCTGAAGGTGCATTCCAGCGACGGTAGGGTTTCACTCGAGGATGTTCATGGAGACCTGCGGGTGACCGCTTCTGATGGAAATGTGACCGTCCATAACGCCAGCGGAACGATCGAAGCGAGGGGTTCGGATGGGCACATGAAGGTTGATGGCCAGTTCACTGCAGTCAATCTGCATACCAGTGATGGAGGTCTCGACTTTGTGCTCGCGGCGGGTTCGCAGTTGACTGCCGCATCGAGTATTGAAAGCTCCGATGGTAGTGTGTCGGTCGTGGTGCCGCGGACTCTCGCTGCCGATCTTGATATTTCGACGCATGACGGACGAATTAATTGCATACTCCCGATAACGACAGACAACTACAACAGCGCTGATTCCGGAGGGCATCATCTTCGTGGGCATCTGAACACCGGTGGAGTTCCGTTGAGCATTCATACCTCGGATGGGAATCTGAATATAGCTAGTCTGTAGTTTGGTTGGTGGACAGAGTAAAAAAGCTACGGCGTGGAGTTAAGTGCTCCACGCCGTAGCTTTTTGTGAAGTGCTTGCTATTAGTTTTCGCTGTCCGGATCCTTCTTCTCTGCGGGGATGGGTTCGGGTTTGGTGAGGGGTTTGGTGATGTCGTCGAGGTAGGCGGGAGTGCCGTCTACGCGGACAAGGGTCGGGTAGCGCGCGCCATCGTGGTAGTCGATGTCGGCGGTAGTGACGAAGGTGTCGCTCTGAAGGATGAAGTGGATGGGCTCAGAGGTTCCCTTTGCCTGCTTGATTGCGGTTTTGAGCGCGTCGCTGGAGAAGACGTTGCCGTTGATGGCGATGATCTTCTGGCCGGGGAAGAGCTTCGCCTTATCGGCAGGGCCGTTCCAGCGGACGTCCGTGATGTTGCCTTCTTTGTTGATTCGGATGCCGAGGGAGTACCACGCGTTGGTGCCAATGCCATAGCGTGCGTAGGTGGTGGCGATTGTGCGCTCGGACTTTGAGGGCTTATCGGTGTAGACGAGCTTGTATCCGCCGCGTTCGATGCCGGCGAGGTCAGCGCGGGTGTTGAGGTTGTCGATGCGCTCGTGGATGAAGGTGGCCCAGTCGTAGGGAACGACTTGATTGAGGTCGGCTACGAGCTCGTCACGGTTATAGGTGACGATGAGTGGGCCGGTGTTGCCGCCTTTGCCGAGGAAGATGTGCAGGAAGTCGGTGAGGGATTTTTTGTTGTTGGTCTTTTCGCGGATGAGGGTGTCGGCGTCGAGCCAGAAGAGCTCGCCCTCCTGGTAGTAGTCCTGGCCGCGCTTCCAGTTGGACCAGGCGGGGTTGCCACCGCGGAGGATGCTGGCGGCGATGGCGGTGTCTTCGGTGCTGCGCCAGTCGCGGCCGGGCTTGTAGTCAAGCTGTGCGGCTGAGAGAGCGAGCATCTCGCGATACTGCTCCTGTGATTTGAGGCCGGAGCGGGCGGCGAGCACGTTGCCCAGATACTGCGTCATGCCTTCGTAGACCCAGAGGAGGGAGCCCTGCTGCATCTTCTCGAAGTCATCCTGATAGAGATTGAAGGGGCGACGATATTTGCCATCCCAGGAGTGGGTGAACTCGTGGGAGAGCAGGTCGGCCTCGGGAAGCTGGTGATCGGCATCCGAGAAGCCCTTTTCGCCTACGCCGTTGTCGGAGGACTGGCCGTGCTCCAGGCCTTCGCCACCTGCGACGTCAGAGAGTGTGAGGAGGAAGTGGTAGGCGTTGTAGTGGTGCGAGTCGTAGGCTGCACCGGCCTCGCGGACGAGGTTGTTGAGCTCGACGAGGAGAGCGGGGCGAAGCTTGGAGTCTTCGGGGGAGTCGGAGACGACGTCGATGTAGTGCTTCGGGGTGACCTCGGGTGCGAGGGCGAACTCGTGGAAGTACTGGCCGGTGATGACGGGGGAGTCTTCAAGCTGCTCGACGGTGGTGGGGGCGTAGTGAGTCAGGCCGCCTTTGGGGTTCTGTGGGTCGTAGCCGTCGGTCGGGGTGAGGGCGGTGCCGATGCCCCAGCCTGTTGGGACTTTGACGGAGGGTTGGATGGCGATGTCCTTGACGGGAGTCTTCGCGGGGTAGAGGAGGAGCTTTTCCCACTCGAGGACGGCGAGCTTGTCGCTGACGCGGGCGGTGACGATGCAGTCGAGGTGGGCGTGGAGGGTGGTGACGCCTTCGGGGACGGTTACGTGGAACTCGTAGAGATCTTCATCATCGCGGCGCCAGGGGAGGACCTTGCCATTGGCGGTGAAGACGACGCCGGTGATGTCGTCGACGGGGCCCGTGGGGCGGTGGTTGCCGGGGATCCACTTGGGAGTGGTGAGAGAGACTGGGCCGGGCTGGACGGGGATGTCGACCTCGGCGTGGTAGAGCTTGCGAGGAGCTTCGGAGAGGTCAGCGGTTATCTGGATGGGGGTCTTTTGCGCTTGCAGAAGGCTGGGGGTAGCCAAGGCGAGCAAAGCCAAGGGGAGGACGGTGATGCGGCTGATCATGAACGGGTACTTCCTCTCACAGCAACTGAAGATTTTTTAGATATTAGAAATTATACGGATGCAGATAAAAAAAGACGCAGCCTGATTTTGGGTCAGGCTGCGTCCGGTGGCGTTGACACGATCGTGCGAAACGAACAACGGCTAAATACAGGGATCCTTCACTCCGTTCAGGATGACGACATAATTTGTTCAGGTGACGACATTGATTTGTTCAGGATGATGCCATTAGCCAAGGCATGACATCCTAAGCTACTTAGGACACGTAATCAGGCGTTGAGGGCAGATTCGATGGCTGCGACGACGGAGGGGTCGTCGGGCACGACTTCGGGGGAGAAGCGGGCTACTACTCGTCCGTCGCGACCGATGAGGAACTTTTCAAAGTTCCAGAGGATGCCGGGTTCGGGATTGGTGGTGGCGCCGCTCTTTTGTAGGAAGCCATTGAGGTTTTGACGGAAGGCTTCGCGGTTGGGACTGATGGCTTTGGGTTCGGCGGCGATGAGGGTCTGGTAGAGGGGATGGGTGTCGGGGCCGGTGACGGCGATCTTCGAGAACATGGGGAAGTTGACGCCGAAGGTGGAGCGGCAGAAGGTCTGGATGTCGTCGTTGGAGCCTGGCTCCTGTGCGCCGAAGTCGTTGGCAGGAAAGCCACAGACGACGAAACCGGAGTTCTGGAAGCGGGTGTAGAGCTTCTCGAGGGCGTCGTACTGGGGGGTCAGGCCGCATTTCGAGGCGACGTTGACGAGGAGGAGGACTTTGCCGCGATATTCGGCGAGCGAGGCACCTTCGCCGGTGATTTTGCTAACGGGAATGTCGTAGAGGGCAGCAGTGGACATGGATTCTCCTGATATTTGTTTCAGATCAATTATAGGGAGGGGCTGTGTTGTCTGCGTGGCATCGGCTGGTTGGTGGAGACTTTATGGAATTTTTATGACTTTTTTGAACGGCTGAAGATTAAATATAGAGATTGGCTGAGTTGGGTTGACAGAGGCGGTACGATCTAAATCGTATGTCTTTAACAGATTCAATTATTGGTAAACCCTTAGCTACGAGTGATGAGCGGGCCGAGCATATCGGTATCGCGGCCGGAATACCCATTTTCGGCCTGGATGCGCTGACGAGTGCGGCGTATGGACCAGAGGCAGCGATGACGCTGCTGATTCCACTCGGTTTGGCCGGGGCTCACTATATCGTGCCGGTGATCTCGGCCATTTTGATATTGCTGGTCATTGTGTTCTTCAGTTATCGGCAGACGATTGCCGCTTATCCGAGTGGTGGCGGCTCTTATACGGTGGCGAGTGAGAATCTGGGCGACGGTGCAGGCCTTTTGGCTGCCGCGGCGCTGATGATCGACTACATTTTGACGGCTGCGGTAGGAATTTCCGCTGGTGTTACGGCGTTGACTTCGGCGGATACCAGGCTGGCTCCGCATACTCTGGCACTTTGTCTGGTCATTCTCGCGGTCTTGGCGATCGTAAATATGCGCGGGGTGAAGGACACAGGAGCGGCGTTTATTTTGCCGACCTTTTTGTTTGTGGGCACGCTGCTGGTTGTGATCGGCGTGGGTGTGTACAGGTCTGTTTTGAGCGGGGGGCACCCAGCGGCTGTGTTGGCTCCGCCTGCCGCGATGCCTGCGACAGTCAAGTATCTCGGCATCTGGTTGCTGATGAAGACTTTTGCCAGCGGATGCGCGGCGATGACAGGCGTGGAGGCGGTATCGAACGGCGTGATGGCGTTCGGCGAGCCGAGAGCGAAGAAGGCACAGGGAACGCTGACGATCATTATTGCGATCCTGATTGTGCTGCTGTTTGGGATTGCATGGCTGTCGAGAGCGTATGGGATTACCGCGATGGAGCCTGACGCGAATCAGTATCAAAGCGTTCTGAGCATCCTGGTGAGAGCGGTTTTCGGTAAGGGCTGGTTTTATTTTCTGACCATGGGGAGCGTGTTTGTTGCGCTATCGCTGAGCGCGAATACTGCGTTTGCCGATTTCCCTCGTCTGGCGCGGGCAATTGCGATGCGGGATTATCTGCCGCATGTGTTTATTCTGCGTGGGCGGCGGCTGCTGTACTCGCATGGAATCTACGCGCTGACCGGATTTACGGCGGTGATTCTGATCCTGTTTGGTGGCGTGACGGACCGCTTGATTCCGCTGTATGCGATTGGAGCGTTCCTTGCTTTCACGCTCTCGCAGGCCGGAATGGTTGTGCACTGGATGAAGATGGAGAAGCACAAGGGCCGCGTGTGGCACATGTTCGTGAATGGCTTCGGTGCAGCAGCGACCGGAATCACGACGATCGTGGTGTTGCTGGCAAAGTTCCGTGCAGGAGCCTGGGTAACGGCGCTGCTGGTGCCCGTTCTGATTGGGATCATGTGGGTGGTCAAGCGGCACTACTCGCGGGTGAGGCGGGAGATGGCGGATTTGACGCCATTGAACCTGGTGAATCTGCAGGAGCCGATTGTGGTGATACCGATGGCGCGGTGGGATCGGATTACAGAGAAGGCGATGCGGTTTGGGCTGTTGCTGTCGAAGGAGATCAAGGTGGTGCACGTTCACTCCGATGACGAGGAGGGAAGCCTGGATGAGATCTGGGATGACTATGTGATGGCGCCGATTAAGAAGGAAGGGCTGCAGGAGCCGGAGCTGATTACGATTCCTTCGTCGTACCGGTTTATTATTACGCCGCTGATGGATTACATTCTGGAGCTTGAGGAGGCGAATCCGGGGCGGAAGGTGGCGGTGTTGCTGCCGGAGTTGGTGGTGCGGCACTGGTGGGAGAATGCGCTGCATAATCAGCGGGTGCAATTGCTTAAGTTGCTTCTGCTGGTGAAGGGGAATCAGAGGATCGTGGTGGTAAATATTCCCTGGTATTTATGAGGCGTGGTGGAGGCCCGTTTTTGCTGGGGGTTTTGAGAAAAACGGGTGTTTTATCGTGGTGTTTTGATGGTGAATTTGTGGTGAGATGCGTGGTGGAACGTGGTGTTTCGCAGCGTGTTTTTTCCTGCTAAAAAATACGCCAACTTTTTGAGATTTATTTTTGTGGAATGCAAAACCGCCTCTTACGAGGCGGGTTTTGATTTGGATTGTTATCCAGGAATTTACGCGGGAGTGAGAGCCGCGGACTTGTTCCAGGTGGGGCTCAGGTCGCGGAGGCGGGCTACCGCGGCGGGGACGAGGGCTAGGGCTTGGTCGATCTCATCGGCGGTGGTGAGGCGGGAGAGGGAGAAGCGGATGCTGGCGCGAGCGCGTGCAGGGGTGAGGCCCATGGCGGTGAGGACGTGGGAGGGTTCGGTGGCGCCGGACTGGCAGGCAGAGCCTCCGCTGACCGAGAGGCCTTTAAGGTCCAGGGCTATGACGAGTGCTTCGGCTTCGATGTGGTCGAAGTAGAGGCTGGTGGTGTTGGAGACGCGAGGGGCGCCTTCGCCGTTGACGCCGCATTCCTCGACTTGAGAGAGGATGCCTTGTTCGAGTCGGTCGCGTAGTGCGGTGAGTTCTGCGGGGGTGGAGTGGGCGGAGGTTGTCGCGCTATCGCGCGATAACCCACCCTTCGCAAGAGGCGCGAAGGATGGGCCACCCGGATTGGTGGTTGCCGTCACAGATGTTGATGACGGGCTGCCCGGATTCGCGATTGAATCTGAGTCTGTGGCGGATAGCCATTGTTGGGCGATCTCGGCGGCTTTGCCGAGGCCTACGATGCCAGGTACGTTTTCGGTTCCGGCGCGACGCTGTCGCTCGTGGCTGCCGCCGTGGAGCATGGGCGTGAGGCGGACGTTGCGGCGGACGAAGAGCGCGCCGATGCCCTTGGGCGCGTAGATCTTGTGGCCGGAGATGGTGAGGAGGTCGACGTCCTTGAGCGGGCCCTTGGGGCTGAGGTCGAGGGGGAGACGGCCGACGACTTGAACGGCATCGGTGTGAAAGAGGGCACCGGCGGCGTGAGCGATGGCGGCTAGTGTTGCGATGGGCTGGATGACGCCGGTCTCGTTGTTGGCGAACATGACGCTGACTAACTTCGTGTTGGGACGGATTGCGGCGAGGAGCGCTGTTGGGTCGATGACTCCCTGTGGAGTGCTTGGAAGGAAGGTGACTTCGACGTTGTTTTTCGCGAGGGATTCGGCGGCGCGGATGATGGCGTCGTGCTCGATGCTGGTGGTGATGAGGTGAGCGGGCTCGTCTTTAAGGTGTGGAGCGTGCCGCTGAGTGTGCCGAAGAGAGCGAGGTTGTCGCTCTCGGTGCCGCCGGAGGTGAAGACGATCTCGGAGGTGCGGCAGTGCAGGAGGTGAGCGATTTGGTCGCGGGCGTGGTCGACTGCGGCTCGGGCGAACTGGCCCTGCTGGTGGATGGAGCTGGCGTTGCCGTAGTGCTCAAGAAAGAATGGGCGCATGGCCTCGAAGACCTCGGGAAGAAGAGGCGTGGTGGCGTTGGCGTCCATGTAGATTCTGCGCATGGTTCTATTTTACTTGGAGGTGCTGGGGGTGGGATTGGAGCATGTCGTGGTGAAGTGATGGCGTGCGTTGGTACTGACAATTCCCTGACAAACGAACGAAGGTGGTTTGGTAGAGTTTGGTCCAAAGTGTGCACCAATGCATGCTTTTAAAAGCTAAATCAGAGAGTTATTTAAAAGGACAAATGAGTCACATTCTTGTAGCTGTCACGCCGATACCGGGCCATGTCAATCCACTGTTTGCTGTTGCGGAGCACCTAAAAAAGCGTGGCCATCACGTGATCTTCCAATGCTCCGATGCATACCGCGAGCGTGCTGAGTCGGCGGGTTTAGAGTTCGTCCCTCTCCTGGGCCTGGCGAACTACGATCATCGCCGCATGGAGGAGGCTTTTCCAGGGAGAACAACGACGGAGCCTGGCATGCCCCAGCTTGTCTACGATTTGAAGCACGTCTTCGGCGACACTATTTTGGATCAGTTTAAGGGAATTCGTCAGGTGATGGATACGCAGGAGATTGATGTTGTTTTGACAGATCACGCGTTTATCGGCACCTTCCCAATGCTGCTGGGTCCGAGAGAAGAGCGGCCATTTGTGATTGCCTGTGGCGTTATTCCGTACATGAAGCACATTCCCGAGGCGTCTGCTTTTACCGGGCCGGACACGACGGCGGAGGGTCTGCTCCGCAATGCCGAGCACAATCGCATGTTTGATGAGTCGGTGCGACCGGGAGTCGATCATATGAGCGACGTACTGGAACGGTGCGGGTCATCGCGTATTCCGGGAAACTCCCTGGACGCACTTTACACGTTGCCTGACGTATTCCTGCAGTTCACTGTGGAGGAGTTTGAATACCCAAGTAGCGTGAGGCCGAAGAACCTCCACTTTGTTGGGCCAATTGTGACGAAGAGCAACGCAGAGGAGCCGGCGTGGCTGGAGAAGCTGGACGGCTCGAAGCCTGTGGTGTTCGTTACTCAGGGAACAATTGCTAACTCTGACTTCAATCAACTGGTGATACCCGCAATTGCTGGTTTGGCGGGAGAAGATGTGCAGGTGGTCGCGACGGCTGGCGGAGGCGATTCAGCCAAAATCCAAAGTGCAGCTAATGCGATTGTTGAGAGATATATTCCGTATGAGCTGGTACTGCAAAAGGCCGATGTCTTTATTACCAACGGTGGGTACGGCGGAGTGCAACAGGCGCTGAGGTTTGGTGTGCCGGTTGTCTCTGGTGGTGCAACGGAGGATAAGCCTTTTGTGTCAGCGCGTGTGCAGTGGAGTGGCGCGGGGATCGATCTGAAGACCGGTACGCCGACGGCAGAGCAGATTCGGGTGTCAGTTCGTGAGGTTTTGGAGGATGGGAGATATCGTATGCGGGCGGCGGAGTTGCAGCAGAACTTTGCAGCGCGCGATGGGCTGGAGACCGCGACTGCGATCATCGAGGAGAAGATTGCGGAGTCGAAGGCGCAAATGATTGTGAATGCTTAGATGATGACTGCCGATTGGAATCGCCGATTCAGTTGGCAGTGCGGGAAACTTCCAAAGCTGGTAGGCTTAGCGCGGCTCTGTGGCTTTTTGGCTGCAGTGAATTTCAAAATAATTTGGAGACGATGATGATGAAGCGGATGGTTGTGGCGTTGGCGTTGCTGGTTGTTGTTGCGTGAGCGGTGTGCAGGCTCAAACGGATGCGAAGGCTCCGAAGATTGCTCCCGGGACGATGATTGAGCCGGCGAAGAGCTTCGATGGGATGCTGAGTGGGATGGAGAGCGAGTTTGTGCCGCTGGCTGAGGCCATGCCGGCGGAGAAGTATGACTTTGTGCCGAGTGCGGCGATCTTTGTGCCGGGGCAAGGGACCGAATATGCGACCGTGAGCAGTTTTCGGAAGATGGTGCTGCATGTGGCGTCAGCAAACTATTACTATGGCAGCCTGGTGAGCGGGACGAAGCCGGATGTAAATGTGAAGGGGTTAGCCGATATCAAAGGTAAGGATGCTGCGGTCGCTGCGTTGAAGGCTTCGTTTGTGTTTGCGCATAAGGCGTTTGGAACGTTGACCGTGCAGAATGCGTTCGAGAGTGTGCAGGGGACGGATACGCGGGCGAGTCTTGCGGGTGGCCTGGTAGCGCATGCAAACGATCACTATGGGCAGTTGGTGGAGTATCTGCGGATGAATGGGATTGTGCCTCCGGCTAGCCGGAAGTAGCGGCTTGGCTGGTTGGCTAGTCAGCGATGGCTGGTTCTTGGGGGAGTGGCCTTTGTGCTGCTCCTCTTTTTGTTTGTGGTGGGGCTGAGGGATGCGGTTCGCACCCTTTGCGGTGAGACTGCAAAGGATGGGCCACCCGGCTGCGGTACGGAATGACTTGCGAGAGTAGCAATGGCAGAGGTGGGATGCGGGCGTGACTTGGGTCGGGTTGACGTGGTTTTCTCGGAGGACGATAGGCAACGGCAACGATAGAAGCAGATTCCTCCGCTGCGCTGCGGAATGACAACAAATAAAAAGCAACGGCAACGGCAACGGCAACGACAACGACAAAAGCAAATACGGGGATTCTTCGCTTCGCTCAGAATGACGGCGGTTTTGAAGTGCGTTAAGCATCGCACGATTTTTAACCGTGTCTATGCTTAGGACGGCTCTGACGTTTGGAACTGCTCTAGCGGTTTTCGATTGGGGTGTAGGTGGCGGGGTAGGCGGGGCCGGTGTAGTCGGCGCGGGGGCGGATGAGGCGGTTGTCATCGTGTTGTTCGATGACGTGGGCGGCCCAGCCAGAGATGCGGCTGACGGCGAAGATGGGTGTGAAGAGGTCGATGTCGATGCCGAGGGTGGTGTAGGTGGAGGCGGAGTAGAAGTCGACGTTGGCGTTGAGCTTCTTTTCCTGTTTGACGAAGAGCTCGATCTTGCGGGACAAGTCGAACCACTTGGTGTTGCCTGCGGCTTTGCCGAGCTCTTCGGACATGCGGCGGAGATGGGTCGCGCGGGGATCTTCGGTGTGGTAGACGCGGTGGCCGAAGCCGGAGATCTTTTTCTTTTCGGCAAACATCTGTTTGACGTAGTCGACTGGGTCGGCGCCGGCTTTGTCGATGGCGTAGAGGAGGCGCATGGTGGCCTCGTTGGCTCCGCCGTGGAGTGGGCCTTTGAGTGCGCCGATGGCGCCGGTGATGGCGGAGTGGATGTCGGCGAGGGTGGCGGCGATGACGCGGGCGGCGAAGGTGCTGGCGTTGAGCTCGTGGTCGGCGTGGAGGATGAGGGCGATGTCGAAGGCGCGGGTGGCGGTGTCGGAGGGCTTTTCGCCGTTGAGCATCCAGAGGAAGTTGGCGGCGTGGGAGAGAGACTTGTCGGCTTCGACGAGGGACTTGCCCTTGCGGATGCGATCGAAGAGGGCGACGATCATCGGGATCTGAGCGGTGAGGCGGAAGGATTTGCGGACGTTGGCGTCGTGTGAGCAGTCGGCTTCGTCGGCGTCGTAGATGCTGAGGAGCGAGACGGCGGTGCGGAGGACCTGCATGGGCGTTGCGTCGGTGGGAACGCTGCGGAGGAGGTCGACGATCTTTGGATTCAGCTCGCGTGCGGCGGAGAGGTGCTTGTTGAAGTCGGCCAGCTCGGAGGCGTTGGGGAGTTTGCCGAACCAGAGGAGGTAGGTGCACTCCTCGAAGGTGGAGCGCTCGGCGAGCTCGTGGATGTCGATGCCGCGATAGGAGAGGACGCCGGCGTCGCCGTCGATCCAGCAGATAGATGAGGTGGTGGCGACGATGCCTTCCAAGCCTTTGGGTGCGATAGCGGTAGACATAGTGGGCCACTCCTAGAGCCGTTTCCTGCAGGAACAAACTAAGTACATTTGGTTATAGCGCAGTAGAGAAACGGTTGTCACGATGAAGTGGGCGAATATCGATTTGGTTGTGCGACTACGGGACAAGCTGGTTGAGCTACGCCGCGGCTTGGAGAGAATGATGCGAGGTCGATGGAGGGAGCTTCGCTGGTGAGGAGCTGCGCCATGACGAGCGCAGTTGCGGGGGCGAGGAGGATACCGTTGCGGTAGTGGCCGGTGGCGACGAGGTGGTTGGGTTCTTCGGGAAGAGCGCCGAGGAGGGGGAGGCCGTCGGGTGTTGCGGGACGCAGGCCGGACCAGGCTTCGAGTTGTGCGGTGTCGGCGATGGGAGGGAGTAATGCGGCGGCGAGTGCGCGAAGGTGATGGATGTCGTCGGGATGGATGGATTTGTCGAAGCCGGCATCTTCGATTGTGGCTCCGATGATGGCGCGGCCAGCGGTGGGGCCGACGGTGCGGGGGACTATATAGATGTCGGGTGTGCGGACGACGAAGTGGAGAGGGAGTGAGGGAGGGAGTGCGACGGCGACCATCTGACCTTTTCGAGGTGCGATCTGGAGATGGGAGAGGCGAGAGGTGGTGGTGGCCCAGGCTCCTGTGCAGTCTACGAAGCGAGATGCCTGGACGCTGTCGGTGGAGGTGGTGATTTCGACGGAGTTGCTGGTGGAGCGAGTGGAGAGGATAGCGGTGTTGGGGCGGAGGTCGATGGTGGTGGAGTGGACGGCTGCGAGGAGGGCGAGGGCGAGTTGGCGGGGATCGAGGCTGTGTTCGTCGAGGAGGAAGAAGCGATGGTCTGTGGGTATGAGCGCGGGGAGGAGGTGGGAGAGGTCTTCTGTTGTCAGGTGTGCTGCGGTGAGTTCGCCTGGTGAGTTGTGGTTCGGATGGAGGGATTGGAGGGTGGTATGGGTTTGGAAGGGGACTCGGATGCCCGAAAAGTTGTAGAGACGGTCGAGGAAGCCGGGATAGAGTGAGAGGCTAAGGTCGGCGAGGGGCCGGAGCAGGGGCGGATTGTCAGGATCCTGCGCAGCCAGCATTCCTGCTGCGGCGGTGGAGGCTTCGGCGAGAGGATCTCCTTGATCGAGTACGGTCACACGATGGCCGCGATGATGGAGTTCCAAGGCCAGGGATAGACCGATGATGCCGGCGCCGGCGATGCATATGTCGGGATGCGAAGAGGGGTGGTGCATGGATATTAGTTTAGTGGCGTTTGGAGAGAGGATATAGTTTGGTTGTGTCCGTTTCGCGAACGGATGTGCGGTTGATGAGTTTGCAGCCGGTGCGTCAAAGGCAGTAGAGAAGGATTTCAGGAGAGTGGAATGAGCGACGAGTACGTAGAACAGAGATCAATCTCAGGGGCATTGCTGGGAATAGTGGCGGCTGCGTTGCTGGCGGCGCTGGGCGGACTGTTGTGGTGCCACCTTCTGCAGAACAAGATGGATGCGGCAGAGCAGAGGATCGTCGCGGCGGACCAGAAGAACGTTGAGTTGACGGAGAAGCTTGAGGCGACCAATGCACGGCTGCGCGCGACGAGCGAGACTCTGGGCCAGACCGTTGGGATGACGCAGAAGCAGATCGAGATCCGGACGCAGAGCATTATTGCGCAGCAGAAGGTGGCGACAGCAAAACTGGAGCAGGAGAACGCGGCGAACACACAGAAGATTGGTGCAGTGTCGACCGACGTTGCCAGCGTGAAGACGGATGTGGGCGGCGTGAAGACGGATGTTGCGACGACCAAGTCTGACCTGGAGGCTACCAAGACGCAGTTGAACCGCGTGGTGGGCGATGCGGGTGTGATGAGCGGGCTGATTGCGACCAATCACGATGAGCTTGAGGTGCTGAAGCATAAAGGCGATAGGAACTACCTTGAGTTCACGCTGCAGAAGGGCGCGAAGCCGACGTTGCTGTCGACGGTGAAGCTGCAGTTGAAGAAGGCGGACGAGAAGCATTCGCGCTATACGCTGAATGTGAGCTCGGACGATCGCACGATTGAGAAGAAGGATAAGGGGCTGGATGAGCCGGTGCAGTTCTACAACGGCAAGGATCCGGTGCTGTATGAACTGGTCGTAAATGTGATCAGCAAGAACACGGTGTCGGGGTATCTGTCGACGCCGAAGAGTGGTGGCAGGGCGGCTGCAGCGCAGTAACGACAGCGATTGCAGACGCAGAAAGGGGGACGCTCATCGCGTCCCCCTTTCTGTTTGCCTTGGTTGGATTACTTTTTGGTTGCCTTTTTTGCTGCCTTCTTCGCTGGTGCCTTTTTGGCTGCTTTCTTAACCGCCATGTGCCTATTCTCCCTAGTGATTAGACATTGACTTTACAACTAGCTGCAATGCAGCTAACGAAGGTATAGATTTACGTAATTTCACTGTCAAGGAAAAAATGAAGGTAAAGCAATTTTCTTTTTGCGCGTGCGAACTCGAACTGTAGGAAGTTTGCATTTGAGGATAGCGATTTTGAGTTGAGTGAAGCGATCGCGCGTCGCAAAAGATGAGAGTGAAGAGCGGAGAGACTACGACGTTTGTGTGATCCGAGTGTGAGCTATAGTCATGGAAAGCAAAAAGGTCAGCGTGTTGCGGCTTCGTCTGAAAAGATTTCAGTACGACTGGAGAGTACTTGATGCGGGTTAAGAACGTCATCGTGATGGTTGCTTGCATGTTCATAACAGTCGCTCTGGTGGCGGAGAAACGAAACATCACCGAGAAAGATCTCTTCAGCTTTACGTGGATTGGGGATACACAGATATCGCCTGACGGCAGCCGTGCCGTGTTTGTGCAGACGACGGTGAATGCGAAGCACGATGGATATGAGACTGCGCTGTATCTGTTGGACACGACCCAGCCAATGATGCCTCCGCGGCGACTGACGAATGGGCCACATGACACGCAGCCGCGGTGGTCGCCGGATGGGACACAGATTGCTTTTGTCCGCGCGGTGGAGAAAGATGGCAAGCCGCAACCTCCGCAGCTGTATCTGCTTTCGATGGCTGGAGGCGAGCCGGTGCAGGTGTCGGCGTTGGAGAAGGGCGTTGAGTCGCCGGAGTGGGCTCCGAACGGAAAGTGGATCGCGGCGATGAGCGATACGGTGATTGTTCCTGCACCAAAGGTGGAGAAGAAGGAAGGGGATGCAGCGAAGGAGGAGGAACATAAGAGCGACGTAAGGATCATTACTAAGGCTGTGTACCGTTTTAACGGCCAGGGGTATATGGATACGAAGGATGCGTCGCAGCTCTACTTGTTCTCTGTGGCTAAGGTGGGGTCGAAGCCGGTGACGCCCTGGCAGGTGACGGCAGGGCGGTTTGATGTGGACGAGTTTGCGTGGCATCCCTCGTCGAACAGTCTCTATTACACGTCGGAGCATGTGGATGAGCCGTACTACGATCTTCCGCACAACGAGATTTATAAGCTGGAGCTGCCGGCGGATGAGTCGGTGAAGGACGAAAAGACGCCTGCGCCGGCGAGTGTGCTGGTTGCGAAGCTGGCGTATTCGGCTTCGGGGGTAGCTCTCTCTCCAGATGGGAAGCGGATTGCATTTCATGCGGATGAGCAGCCGCCGAAACCTCGATCGCATCAGCAGACGGATCTATTTGTGATGGATATCGATGTGAAACAGGCTGCGTCGGGAGTGCCGCCGGTGCGTAATTTGACTGCGAACTACGACTACGAGATGGGCGGCGGAGTTGGCGGCGACAATACGGCTCCTCGTGGGGGTGGACATGCTGAGCTGGTTTGGACTGCCGATGGAAGTTCGATCGTCGATGTGGTGGGGAAGCAGGGGAGTGCTCTGCTGGTGTCGGTCGATGTAGCGACGGGTGCGGTGAAGGAACTGACGGCGGAGAAGCAGGCGGTGGTGGGGTACAGCGTGAGGCCGGATGCGAAGAAGATGTTGGCGTTGATCTCGACGCCGGTCAATATCGGGGATCTGTTTTCGGTGGCGATGGATGGGTCGAAGCAGCAGACACAACTGACGAAGGTGAATGATGCTCTGTTCTCGCAGTTGAACCTGACGATGCCGGAGGATATGCAGGTAACGCCTACGGCGAATGCTAAAGATATAGCGGGGAGCAAGATCGAGTCGTTTGTTCAACTGCCGCCTGAGTTCGATAAGACGAAGAAGTATCCGCTGATCTTGAATATTCATGGCGGGCCGCATGCGGCGTATGGATGGGTGTTCGACCACGAGATGCAGTGGATGGCGGCGAAGGGGTATGTGGTGGTGTATCCGAATCCGCGTGGCTCGACGACCTATGGGCAGCAGTTTGCCAATGTGATTCAGCACAACTATCCGGGAGATGACTTTCACGATCTGATGGACTGCGTGGATGCGGTGGTGAAGCTAGGGTATGTCGATTCGTCGAAGCTGGGAGTGACTGGAGGGAGCGGCGGCGGGTTGCTGACGGACTGGACGGTGACGCAGACGACGCGGTTCAAGGCGGCGGTGGCGCAGAGGGATATTACGGACTGGTCGAACTGGTGGTACACGGCGGACTTCACGCTGTTTCAGCCGACGTGGTTTGAAGGTGCGCCGTTCGAGAAGGTGGAGGAGTTCAGGGCGCACTCGCCGATTACTTACATTACGAAAGTGCAAACGCCGATGATGTTTATTTTGGGTGAGGCGGACTATCGCACGCCGCCGACGGCTGGTGGGGAGGACTTCTTTCGTGCGCTGAAGTATCGGCACATCGATACGGCGATGATCCGGTTTCCGGGGGAGAGTCATGAGCTGTCGCGAAGTGGGCAGCCGTGGCATCGCGTGGAGAGGTTGGAGAATATTGTGAATTGGTTCGACAAATATCTGATGGGGACGCCAGAGCCGCAGTACGAGATTGTGCCGGCGGAAGCGGCTCCGGCTAGTGTGAAGGGGAAGTAGAGGAGTAGAGTCTTCATCGAGGTGTTTTGATCGATGAAGGATGTTGTGATTGTTGCTGCAGTACGGACGCCGGTGGGAAAGTTTCAAGGGGCGTTCGCGGATATGACGGCGGTACAGCTGGGTGCGATTGCAGTGCGCGAGGCGGTGAAGCGGGCCGGGATTGATGCTGCGAGCGTCGATGAGTGTTTGATGGGGTGTGTTTTGCCTGCGGGGTTGGGGCAAAATCCGGCGCGGCAGGCAGCGTTGCAGGGTGGGCTGGCCGATACGGTTTCGGCGATGACGATCAATATGGTCTGCGGGTCAGGGCTGAAGGCTGTGGCGCTCGCGGCACAGGCTGTAATGGCCGGCGATGCGGAGATTGTTGTTGCGGGTGGGATGGAGTCGATGTCGAATGCGCCTTATCTGCTGCCGCAGGGGCGGAAGGGTTTTCGCATGGGCGACTCGGTGGTGGTGGATTCGATGGTGAAGGATGGGCTGTGGTGCGCGTGTGAGGACTATCACATGGGGATCACGGGGGAGAACGTCGCGGAGAAGCACTCGATTACGCGAGAAGAGCAGGATGCGTATGCGCTGGCGTCGCACAGGAAAGCGAGCGCGGCGTGGAAGGAAGGGCGGTTCGATGCGGAGGTTGTGCCGGTTAGCGTGCCGGGAAAGAAAGGCGCGGTGACGGTGGTGTCGCGCGATGAGAGTGTGCGGGACGATGCTTCGGCGGAGGCGTTGGCTGGGTTGAAGCCGGCGTTCAAGAAAGATGGGACGGTGACGGCGGGGAATGCTCCCGGGGTGAATGATGCTGCGGCGGCGGTGGTGGTGATGTCCGCTGAGAAGGCGAAGGAGTTGGGATTGACTGCGTTGGTGACGATCAAGGCGCAGGCAACGAGCGGGGTGGCGCCGAAGTGGGTGATGCTGGCACCGGTGACGGGAGTGCAGAAGGTGTTGAAGCGTGCAGGTTGGAAGCGGGATGAGGTGGAGCTGTTTGAGTTGAACGAGGCGTTCAGTGTGCAGGCACTGGGTGTGATGAAGGAGTTGGGACTTGATGCCACGAAGGTAAATGTGAATGGTGGAGCGGTGGCGATTGGGCATCCGATTGGCGCGAGTGGAGCGCGGGTGCTGGTGACGTTGATCCACGAGATGATGCGGAGAGATGCGAAGAAGGGTGTTGCGGCGCTGTGCCTGGGTGGTGGGAACTCTGTAGCGCTGGCGGTGGAACGGGGATGAATTTATGTCATTTTCAATAATTTCCATACGATGGCCAACTAAATTTTGAGGAAAAAACATCCAAACCAGCTAAGTCTTCGTACGCTTATATGACGTACGGCAGTTCGGGCCCTGTAATGAATTCCTTGTCGTGACTTAAAACCCCGGTCCACAAAAAAGGAGAGATTATGGCGGGTTCTATCGTAGAAAATCTGATGAGTATGTTGGGGCCGCAGGTTATTGGCCCGGTGGCATCGCAGCTTGGCGAGTCGCCGGATACGGTTCAACGTGGGCTGCAAACCGGAGCTGCTGCTATGCTCGCGGGACTCGCGGCGAAGGCTGGTCAACCTGGATTTTTGAGCCAGATATTTGGTTTGATTACGAATCCGGCGAATAGCGCAGGCGCACTATCGGGTGTCACAACAAATTTAGGCTCGTTGGTTTCGGGAGTGTCGAACTCACCTATCTCTACTTTGGGTAGTCAATTTCTGTCGACGATCTTTGGATCGAACACGTCGGCGGTTGCTGATTCGGTTGGGCGTGCCGCAGGGATTACTGGAGGCAAGGCTGGTTCGCTGCTGGCTATGGCAGCTCCGCTGGTGCTGGGAGTTTTGGGGCAGCATGTTCGGCAGAATAATTTGAGCGCGACCGACCTTGGCAACACGCTGAAGGCGGAGGCTCCGAGTTTGCAGCGGTTTCTGCCTGCGGGGTTGGGATCTTTATTTGGTGGAGCGACGAACGTTGTGGCTGCGGCGCCGGAGAAGATTGCTGCTGCCGGCAATCGCTGGTTGTGGCCGATCATTTTGCTGGTTGCGTTAGCGCTGCTCGGGATATGGTTTCTCAATCGATCGAAGGCTCCTGTTGGAGACGCGGTGCAGACGGTGTCGAATGCCGGCACGGCTGCTTCGTCGGCGCTGGGAGACTTCTTCAAGACAAAGTTGCCTGATGGCGTTGAGCTGAACATCCCGAAGTTCGGTATCGAGAACAAGTTGATTGCTTTCCTCAACGATTCTTCCAAGCCGGTGGACACGACGAGCTGGTTCAACTTCGATCGCTTGCTGTTCGATACGGGGAAGGCTACGCTGCAGCCATCGTCGCAGGAGCAGTTGGCAAATATCGCTGCGATTCTGAAGGCTTATCCGAACGCTCACGTAAAGATTGGTGGTTACACCGACAATACGGGCGATGCCGCTGCGAATGTGGCGTTGTCGGATGCGCGTGCGAAGAACGTCATGGACGCGCTGGTTGCTGCAGGCGTTGATCCTTCACGGTTGGAGTCGAAGGGGTATGGCGATCAGTACCCTGTTGGCGACAATGCTACCGAAGAGGGGCGCGCGCAGAATCGGCGTATCGCTTTGCTGGTAACGCAGAAGTAGATGCGGTAGTTCAGGCAGTTTTTGACGGTGTGTGAAAGCTGGTGCAGAGAGCTGCACCAGCTTTTCTTTTTCTGTACGCCAACGTTGGGTGGCCGCTGGAAGAGCAGGATGCGTCTAACTATTCATGATGAAACATGCAGAGAGATTTAGCGGTCGCGTTGCGGAGTATGAACGGTATCGGTTGCGGTATCCGATGGCGGTGATCGAGATTTTGACTGCACGCTGCGGTTTGCGGCGCGAAGATCTGGTGGCGGATGTTGGGGCGGGAACAGGGATGTTGTCCGAGTTGTTTTTGGAAAATGGCAATGCTGTTGTCGCAATCGAACCAAACGATGAGATGCGTGCGGCATGCGAGCAACTCGCATCGGCGTGGCCTGGACTGACGGTGAAGAAGGCTACTGCTGAGGCGACGGGATTGGAAGACGCTTCGGTAAACTTTGTTGCTGTGGGACGCGCGTGGCACTGGTTCGATCGTGAGGCGGCCGTGACTGAGTTTCGTCGAGTTCTCAAAGGCAGTGGTTGGGTTGTACTGGTATCGAACCGCCGTTATAAGGATGGGTCTGCGGAGTCTGCTGTGTTCGAGTCGATTCTGGTGGAGTTCGGTAAGGGATATGGCGATACGGATCCGGAGACGCGACGAGCTGGCGAGGTGGCGCCGTTGTTCAGGGATGGTGCGGTGGTGCGGGAGGAGTTGCGAGGGGAGCAGGTGATGACGCTTGAAGAGTTTTTAGGGCAAACGCAATCGTTCTCGGTTTCTCCTTTGCCGGGTGATGCGCAGTATGAAGGGATGCAAGTCGCGTTGCGGGATTTCTTTGCGCGGTTTCAGAAAGATGGTGTGTTGCGGATGGGGACGCTTTGCTCGGTGATGGCTTGTCAGCTGAGTTTGTGAGAGTTCGCTGAAGACAACGGTGACTTAGGGAGCATTGTCCTGGGGAACACGTTTCGACTTGCCCTGCCATTTGCCGTTGACCATGCGTTGAGTTGTGACGAGGACGTATTTGTCGCTTTTGGTGGCGTCTTGTGTCTCGCGCGAGACAGGGATCGGATTATCGTGGACAACGGTGTAGGTGGTTGTTGTGTGAAAGCAGCAGCCATCTTTGGAGAGCGTTGTGAGTAGTTTCTTATCTGTGTCGACGGCAAAGAAGCCGAGAGTGCTGGCGATCAGATCGGTCATGCTCTGACTGAGTTGGAAGCGGTCCGTTGATGGGGAGTAGAGGTAGACGTTGTAGCTCGGCCCGCCGTAGGCTCCGTCGTTTCCGTTCTGGATGGCGAAGTCTTCATGGCTGTCGAAGTTGAAGTCGCCGACGTTGATGAGTCCCTGATAGTCGTAGAGTTTTGCTGTGTTCGTGAGGGGCTGGCCTCCTTTGTCGAGGCTGGCGAAGATATTGTCCATGACGATTATTTGAAGAGGCGTTGCGCTTCCTTTGGCAAAGATAAGGACACGTCCGGGACCTTCTCGTGTGGTGTCATCGGGGCCCGGGGTGATCGGGAACATGCGAATGACGAAGTCGAACGAGCGAGAGGCCTGGGTGAGCTTGAACTCCGTTACGGTGGATGGATCGAAGGGTGGGGTGTTGTTGAGGGCGTGAATACGGGTTGTCTGCTGCTGTTCGATACAGGCGGCGATCTGCGAACCGCTGCATTGTTCGTTGAGATTTTTTAGCCATGCACGCTGCTGATGACGCACGACAATGTCGCCCTCTCCGCTATTTCGCGACGCGATTTGATAGGAGATGCTGAGTTGGTCGTCCAAGGCGGATAGATGAGGGTCGGAGCAGATTGTCTTTTCGGCAGGTGACGTTGCTTTAGTACAGTCGAAGCTGGCAGCGTGAGCTATCGGAAGAAGAAGCAGGAGATACAGGTAGAGAGAAAGAAGCCTCAAGAGAAGTTCTCCTACGTTTCAGGTGGCGTCATCGGAATATTCCGTTCGTCCGATGCGTTTTTTACGATTCCTTCAGCACTCGATGATGTTGAGGGCGAGGCCGGCGAGGCTGGTTTCTTTGTAGCGGGATTGCATGTCGAGGCCGGTCTGGTACATGGTGGCGATGACCTGGTCGAGGGAGAGCTTGTGGCCGCCGGTCTCGTGCATGGCCATGCGGGCGGCGTTGATGGCTTTGACGGCGCCCATGCCGTTGCGCTCGATGCAGGGGATCTGGACGAGGCCGCCGATGGGGTCGCAGGTCATGCCGAGGTTGTGCTCCATGGCGATCTCGGCGGCGTGCTCGACCTGGGCGTTGGTGCCGTTGAGGGCGGCGACGAGTCCTCCGGCGGCCATGGAGCAGGCTACGCCGACCTCGCCCTGGCAGCCGACTTCGGCGCCGGAGATGCTGGCGTTCTCCTTGTAGAGGATGCCGATGGCGGCGGCGGTGAGGAAGTAGCGGAGGAGGCCTTCTTGTTTTTCTTCCGGCGGTGTCCTTCGATGAAGTGGGTGTAGTAGTGGGCGATGGCGGGGATGACGCCGGCGGCTCCGTTGGTGGGGGCGGTGACGACGCGGCCGCCGGCGGCGTTCTCTTCGTTGACGGCCATGGCGTAGAGGGTGACCCAGTCGATGGCGGCGAGTGGGTCTTTTGAGCCGATGGTGTTGAGGCGTTCGGCGAGGCGATGGGCGCGGCGGCGGACGTTGAGGCCGCCGGGGAGGATGCCTTCGGTGGCGATGCCGCGTTCGGTGCACTGCTGCATGACTTGCCAGATGGCGAGGATGCTGGTGCGGATCTTCTCTTCAGGCGATTCGGTATTTTGTTCGGATGCGTGCTTTGGCCGATTGATGGAGATGGACGGGTCTTCGAGGAGAGCGACCTCGTTGGCGAGGACAAGGTCGGCGATGGTGAGGTGGTGTTGTTCGGCGAGTAGCGAGGAGCTCGGCTGCGCTGCGAGAAGGGGTAGGGGACGGTGCGAGTGCTGGTGAGGGACTCGGCGGTGACGCTCGGCTTCGGAGACGATGAAGCCGCCGCCGACGGAGTAGAAGACTTCGTTGGCGAGGACTGTGCCGGTCGCGTCGAAGGCGGTGAAGCGCATGCCGTTGGGGTGGGTGGGACGGTTGGGTCGGGGTACATCTGGTTGCGGTGGAAGAGGAGGTTGATCGGCTTCGGTGAAGGGGATGGTCTTGGTGCCGTTGAGCAGCAGCGAGCCGCTGGAGTGGATGGCAATGATTTTGGTTTCGACGGATGCGGGATCGACGGTGTCGGGAGCTTCGCCGAGGAGGCCGAGGAGGATGGCGCGGTCGGTGCCGTGGCCGATGCCGGTGAGGGCGAGAGAGCCGTAGAGGTCGACGTTGACCGATGCGGTGCGGGAGAGCAGTCCGGTTGACTGAAGCTGACGGGAGAAGCGGAGGGCGGCGCGCATGGGACCGACGGTGTGCGAGCTGGAAGGGCCGATGCCGATTTTGAAGAGTTCGAAGAGGCTGGTGTTCACGACTTAATCACGACTTAGTTCATTGTAATGGTCTGCCTTATGTGTTTGGTGCGAGTGCTTTGGTCAATCGATGATGACGGAGTTGGTGCGGGCATCTTCTACTGATGAGGTGTGTTGTTCAAGGGCCATGGACAGAGATGTGGGGTGCTATACTCGGCGAAAATCTCCCCGCCACAAGGGTTCATCAGGCTCAAATGCTTTTCAAGGCTCGCAGTGCTGCAGTGTATGGAATCGACGCCCACATTATCGATGTTGAAGTCGATTTTTCCAATATCAAGCTAGACCAGGAACAGTTCCATACGGTTGGGTTGCCGGATGCGGCGGTGCGAGAGAGTCGCGACCGGGTGCGATCGGCGATCAAGAACTCTGGTTTTGAGATTCCGCCAACGCGGATCACAATCAATCTGGCGCCGGCAGACCTGAAGAAAGAAGGGTCGGGGTTTGATCTGCCGATTGCGATTGGGATACTGGGGGCTTATGGCTCGCTCCACATCAAGGATCTGAGCGACTACCTGCTGGTGGGTGAGTTGGGGCTGGACGGAGGCTTGCGGGCGGTGCAAGGGATGTTGCCGATTGCTGTAGCGGCGCGGGCGAAGGGTATTCCGAATCTGATTATTCCTGCCAGCAATGCGCGCGAAGCGGCGGTGGTTGAAGGCGTGAATGTTTACCCGGTGAAGTCTCTGCTGGAGGTGCGGGAGCTTCTGAACTCGGCAGCGATGGGTGGGATCAAAGCGGCTCCGCTGAAGGTGGAGACGACGAACCTGCTGAATGAGATGCAGCACTTCCCATTTGACTTCAAGGATGTTCGCGGGCAGCAGGTGGCGAAGCGGGCGTTGGAGGTGGCGGCTGCGGGTGGGCACAATATTTTGATGATTGGGCCGCCGGGGTCCGGTAAGACGATGCTGGCGAAGCGGCTGCCGTCGATCCTTGCTCCGCTGCGTTTTGAAGAGGCGCTGGAGACGACGAAGATCCATTCGGTGGCGGGGGTGTTGGATGCGGAGCAGGGGCTGGTGGCGCATCGGCCGTTTCGTTCGCCGCACCACACGATCTCGGATGCCGGGTTGATTGGCGGTGGGATGATGCCGCGGCCAGGTGAAGTTTCGCTGGCGCATAACGGGCTGCTGTTTCTGGATGAGCTGCCGGAGTTTCCGAGGAATGTGCTGGAGGTGCTGCGGCAGCCGCTTGAGGATGGGCATGTCACGATTGCGCGGGCGGCGATGAGTCTGAGTTTTCCCGCGCGGTTCATGCTCGCGGCGGCGATGAATCCGTGCCCGTGTGGGTACTTTAACGACAAGAGCCGGGAGTGCATGTGTACGCCGCCGATGATTCAGCGGTATGTGTCGAAGGTGTCGGGGCCGCTGCTGGATCGGATCGACATCCATATTGAGGTGCCGGCGGTGCAGTATAAGGAGTTACGGGGCGGGGCGGCGGCTGAGGGCTCGGAGCAGATTCGGGCGCGGGTGCTGGCGGCGCGAGAGAGGCAGCATGCCCGGTTTGGAGCAGCTGCAGAACGGACAAAGGGGTCGGCGAAGGGGGCTTCTCGGCAGATCTTTGCGAATTCGCAGATGAAGACGCAGCAGATTCGGGCTTATTGCGAGTTGTCGTCCGATGCGGAGCGACTGCTGGAGCGGGCGATGCAGCAGCAGGGGCTGAGCGCGCGGGCGCATGACCGGATCTTGAAGGTAGCGCGGACGATTGCGGATCTGGGGGGCGAGCAGGATATCGCGGTGAAGCACATTGCGGAGGCCATTCAGTACCGCACGCTGGATCGGAGCTATTGGTCGTAGGGGGTAATCGCAAGTGGGATTATCCTGTTTCTGGAATTTATTTATTCACGGGTTCCCGAAAAAAGTATTGACCTTGAGGGTCAGACAGTTTACTTTCCTTGAGTCGTAGTTACTCAGGTTCGGCAAGATCTCACGAAAGCCGTATCGGGTGGCATGCGCGGAAGTCCCGGTTTGCCAGATTTCTGGTCGGCCCCTGTTTCATACCTGGCGCGGCGAGCGCGGAATCATACGGACGAGACAGTTTGGTAGTGCTGGCATGGCCAGTGTGTTTGTGGTGTCTGCTGAACAGTGCTCTCTTCTCAGATATCAAATTGAATTTGAGATAGTTGACGGATTGCGGAGTCCCTACCCAGGGTTTGCGCGTCTAATATATGAGGTTCAATTACGGTGCCGGATCTAAATCCGGTTGCCAAATTTTAAAGGAATTTCGGGCCAGTTTGCGCTGCTATGAGACGCGCCTGTGCCTGCGAGATGAAAGGAAAAACTATGCGCTCAGATCTTATTTTTGGAGCTCTCACGCACGTGAACAACCGCTATGAGCTTTGCCAGTTGGCGTCGAAGGCGACGCGGAAACTGCATAAGCCAAACACGCGGTTGCAGGATACGACCAATGAGGTTCTGGACCGCTTCAAGGACACCATTCCGATGGACGGAGCCAGCGAAGCAGTCGTAGAAAAGGTACAATTGCAAGAGCGCCGCGCAGCTTAACGCGCGGCCGTTCCACCCTCCAACTTAAACCTGAACTTTTCCCTTCAATACAACCCATCCTCAGTTCAAATTCATCCCACATCATTCGGCCTTCCGCACGACCCCCTGTCAAGCAGATCCCGCCTCAGTTCCAAACAATCCCTCCTTAAATTCAAAACTCCAGGTACAACAATGACTATTTCTGAGTTGAAAGAACACAATATCGCCGAGCTGGGCAAGCTCGCGCGCGGTCTTGATATCGCCGGCACCAGCGGCCTTCGCAAACAGGACCTTATCTTCAAGATTCTGCAGGCGCAGAGCGAAAAAGAAGGGCACATCTTCGCCGAAGGCGTGCTTGAAATTCTGCCGGATGGCTACGGCTTCCTGCGTTCGCCGGACTACAACTATCTGCCTGGTCCCGATGACATCTACGTTTCGCCATCGCAGATTCGCAAGTTCGATCTGAAGACGGGCGACACGATCAGCGGCAATGTGCGGCCGCCGCATGAGGGCGAGAAGTACTTTGCGCTGGTGAAGATCGAGGCGATCAACTTCGAGTCGCCGGAAGAGACGCGCAACAAGATTCTGTTCGACAACCTGACGCCGCTGTATGCGCAGGAGCGGGTGAAGATGGAGACGGTGCGCGAGCACATCTCCGGCCGCGTGATGGATCTGCTGACGCCGGTGGGCAAGGGCCAGCGCGGGCTGATCGTCGCTCCGCCGCGTACCGGCAAGACGATGCTGCTGCAGTCGATTGCGAACTAGCATTACGACGAATCATCCTGAGGTGGTGCTGATTGTTCTGCTGATCGATGAGCGTCCGGAAGAAGTGACGGACATGCAGCGCAGGGTGAAGGGCGAAGTGATCAGCTCGACCTTCGATGAGCCGGCGGCGCGTCACGTGCAGGTTGCCGAGATGGTGATCGAGAAGGCGAAGCGGCTGGTCGAGCACAAGCGCGACGTGGTGATTCTGCTGGATTCGATTACGCGTCTGGCGCGTGCGTACAACACGATTGTTCCGCCTTCGGGCAAGGTGCTCTCAGGCGGTGTGGATTCGAATGCGCTGCAGAGGCCGAAGCGGTTCTTCGGTGCGGCGCGCAATATCGAAGAGGGTGGTTCGCTGACGATCATTGCGACGGCGCTGGTCGATACGGGCTCGCGCATGGACGAAGTGATCTTCGAAGAGTTCAAGGGAACGGGCAACATGGAAGTGATTCTGGATCGCAAGCTGGTGGATAAGCGCGTGTTTCCGGCGATCGACATTCAGCGCTCCGGTACGCGTAAGGAAGAGCTGCTGATTCCGAAGGAGGATCTGCAGCGGACCTGGATTCTGCGCAAGGTGCTGAATCCGCTGTCGCCGGTTGAGGCGATGGAGTTGCTGACGGACAAGCTGGCGAAGACGCGGAACAACCAGGAGTTCCTGCACAACATGAGTTCGATCTAACATCGGTCGAAAATATGAGGGGCGCAGCCTGATGGCTGCGCCCCTTTCTGTTTAGAAGTTGCCTCTAGTCGTTGTTAGCGAAGTACATCGCCAGAACTACGAGAAGCTTCAAATCTGCTTGGCGACCAAGAGAAAAGCAGCCTGGTCGGCCTATTCTCGTTTCGTTCAACTGATCGGCGCGATCAGTGAAGCTGCGAAGCCTTGCTAATAGCCGTTGGCGATGAGGTACTGCTCGGTGAGCGTGAATTTTTCTGGTGTTTGTCTGCGTTCTGGCGTATTTGCTGAGGACGTCGACTTCGATGTTGAGGGGGGCGCCGGGTGCGAGGGTGTGGAGGCTGGTGGCGGCGTAGGTGTGGGGGATGATGGCTACCTCGACGTCGTTGCCCTGGATGGAGGCGACGGTGAGGCTGATGCCTTCGATGGTGATGGAGCCTTGCGGGACGACGTAGCGGGTGAGTGTGTCGGGGAGTTGGATGTGGAGGCGCCAGTCGGTCTCGGGTGCGTCGGTGTGATTGGTGTGAGGGAGAGGAGAGTGGCGGTGCCGTCGACGTGGCCCTGGACGACGTGGCCACCGAGCGGTGAGCCGGCGGGGGTGGGGAGCTCGAGGTTGACGATGGAGTCGGGGCGCAGTTGCGAGAGCGTGGTGCGGGCGATGGTCTCGGCGGCGAGGTCGGCGGAGAAGCGTGGGGGAAAGGCATTGGGCTCGATGCTGAGGGCGGTGAGGCAGACACCGTTGACGGCGATGGTGTCGCCTGTGTGGAGGCGCGCGGTGAGCGTGGGGGACGCGATGGTGATGCGGGTCGCGCCTGCGGTCGGCGTGATGGCCAGGAGCGTGCCGGTGGTCTCGATCAGTCCAGTGAACATGGTGTTAGCTTATCGCTTTCGGCGTAGTGTGACCTGGGTGCGCCAAGGGTCGTGGAGGTAGCCGGTCACACAGGCGTCGGGGCCGTAGTTGGCGCGGGTGATGCGATGGAGTGACTGCTCGAAGAGGTAGGGAGAGGCGATGCCCTGGGCGAAGGGGATGGCTTGATCGCCTAGTTCGGTTTCGGCGTAGATGAGGACGGCTTTGTCGACCAGGTTTTGCTGGATGAAGGCGCCGTTGAGGTGGGAGCCGCACTCGAGAAGCAGGCTGAGAATGTTGCGCTCGGCGAGTGTGGTCGAGGACGGCGGGGAGGCTGAGGCGTCCGGCGTGTTCGGGGATGGTTTGAACCTTACGCCGAGGTCGGTGAGGGCTGAGATTTTGTCGCTTGGTGCGGTTTTGCTGCACAGGATGAGCAGGTCGGGTGTCCTGAGTCTTCGCCGTTGTCGGCTGAGCGGACCAGTTGCGAGGTGAGGGGGATTCGTAGTTGAGAGTCGAGGATGACGCGGAGGAGCGGGCGGCGGCGGGGAAGATTGTTGGGGCCAAGGAGGCCGCTGTGGGCCGGATTCTGCATTCCGCTGCGGTCGGTGAGGCGAGGGTCGTCGGCGAGGACTGTGCCGATGCCGGTGAGGATGGCGTCGGAGGCGTGGCGGAGGAGTTGGACCTCGTAGCGGGCGGCGGGGCCGGTGAGCCAGTGGGGCTGGTTGGGGAGGCGTGAGGCAGGCGGCGGAGCGAGCTTGCCGTCGACCGAGAGCGCGGCCTTGAGGGTGACGAAGGGAGTTCGGTGCTGGATGAAGTGGGCGAAGGCATCGTTGAAGTCGCGGGCTTGCTGTTGGAGGACACCGACGGTGACTTCGATGCCGGCGGCGCGAAGTTTGGCGATGCCCTGACCGCTGACTTGTGGGTTGGGGTCTTGGGTAGCGACGACGCAGCGGCGGATTCCGGCGGCGATGAGAGCGTCGGCGCAAGGGCCGGTGCGGCCGTGATGGGCGCAGGGTTCGAGGGTGACGTAGGCAGTGGCTCCGATGGTGGAGAAGCCGCGCTGGGCAGCTTGTTTGAGGGCTACGATCTCGGCGTGGTCGCGGTTGGCGTAGAGGTGTGCGCCTTCGCCGATGATCTTCGGCGCTTCTCCATTGGCTGGTGTCTGGGTGAGGATGCAGCCTACCTGCGGGTTTGGTGAAGCCAGGGCTGTGGTCTCGGCTGCGAGCTTGAGTGCTCGCTTCATGAACACCTGATCCTGCTCGGCACGGGTTGGTTGAGCTTGCTCCATTGAGTCTTCTCTTGTTCCGGTCCTCGACCCCTTTGATGTAACGCGAGAGGGGGTGCCCCGGGGTAGTACCTCGTAAGTAGCTTATTTACAGTACTTACGAAAACAGGTTCCCGCAAATATTTCATTCAAAAGGGCTTAAATGCAAATATTTGTTTCTAAAAGGGTTAGCTCCTTAATCGTATAAAGGGCTCCGAAGTTCGGAACCCTTTTGTCATTCATAGAACAAGTATAGCGGATTGGGCATAACTCATACGCCACGTGAATCTCCTTGTTTGGCGCGGGTTTTGTTGAATATGGGGCTTGACAGGTTTTGAGCGCGAAGATTTGGGGCGTTCATCCGATCCGGTGTTTTCGCCCATTTCAGAGCTCACGCTGAGGGAACCCTCTCAAAACTCTGCGTCGTTCGCGGTTCCCGATTCTCGACATCGGTGCGACTTTTGAAGTTCTTGATTGATGACTCTTTCGATGTTTCGGCTACAATCCTCCGACTTGAAAAAGCAGTTTATCGCAGCGCTGAAACCTTTTTGTTGTGCGTGAAGAACTTGCATGACGATGTTTGATGGCCTGCGGTCACTGTTGTAGGGATCTTTGCGAGGGTCTAGTGTGGGCTCTCTTTTGTTGGCGAGGCGCGAACGGTGTAGGCGGAAAGAAAAAGGATAACGGGCTATGTCTTTCAAGAAGAGTAAATATCTTGCGATAACTTTTTGTTTAGGTGCATTGAGTGTTGTGTCTGTCGCGTCATGGGGACAGGCTGTTCCAGCAGAGAAGGCCAATGAGGCCCGAATCGACAAGCTGCTGAAGCAGATGACGCTGGAAGAGAAGATGGATCTGATTCGCGGTGGGCTTGAGGATCCTTCTGTGTATCAAGGGCAGGCGGGATATCTGCCGGGAGTGCCGCGGTTGCATATTCCATCGCTGCGCATGGCCGATGGGCCTCCGGGATTGTTGACGCGGGTGCCGGGGCAGGCGGAGACGGCTACGATGGGTGTCGCCGCAACGTTCAGCACGAAGGACGCGGAGGCGAATGGTGTGGTGATTGGCCGCGAGGCGCGGTCGCTGGGTATTGATGTGGTGTTGCAGCCGTTTGTGAATATCGATCGGGATATCACATTTGCCCGCGCTTACAACACGTTTGGTGAAGACCCATTTTTGACGGGTGTGATGGGTGCTGCGGAGATTCGTGGGGCGCAGGGTCAGGGTGTGATGGCGCAGACGAAACACTATGTGGGGTACGACTCGAACTCGTACAACATCTTCATCGACCAGCAGACGCTGCACGAGGTTTATGCTGCGCCGTTTGCAGAGGCGATCAAGGCTGGGACGTCCTCGGTGATGTGCTCTTATAACCGCATCAATGGGCCGTTTGCCTGCGGCAGCAGCGATACGTTGAAGACGATCCTGAAGGATGAGATGGGGTTCAAGGGTTTTGTGACTTCGGATTGGGGCGGAGTGCACAGCGTGCTGTTTCTCAACGAAGGTCTCGATATGGAAATGCCTGGCGCTGAGGAGGCGGACAGTCCGTTCAAGGCGATTATGAATAACTATTTCGTGACTGCTCCGCCGAACAATACGCCACCGCCGCCAATTGACATGGATGCGTTAACGGGGATTCTTGGTGGGCCGATTCCTGAGGAGCCGCAGGGCGCGGGGATGGATATGGGGGCGTTTCCGCGCGATAACGATAAGACGACGATGCGTGAGGCTTTGAAGAACGGCACCGTGACCGAGGCTACGATTACGGCAGCGGCGCGGCGAGTGCTGTATGAGATCGATCGCTTTGGGTATCTGGATGGCAAGCAGAAGCATACTGTGACGCCGCAGGCTATCGAAGAGAATGCAGCTGTGATTCGGAAGACTGCAGAGGATTCGGCGGTGCTGCTGAAGAATGAGAACGCGCTTCCGCTGAAGAATGATGATCTGCAATCGCTGGCGCTGATTGGGCCAGGGGCGGGGCAGATTGCGGCGATTGGAACGTTTGGCGAGCGGAGCCCTGGGTTGACGGCGCGGCAGATCGGGCCGCTGGAGGCGCTGAAGAAAGGTGCTCCGTCGGCCAATATTTCGTATGCGGTGGATGACGATATGACGGGCGTTCCGATTCCTGCGACGGCGTTTTCGCATGATGGCACGCCGGGGCTGCTGCGTACTAACGGTACGAGCGGCAATACTACGGATGCGCAGCTGGACTTTACGCATAGCAACGGCAAGTCTCTGCCTGCGAATGGAACGGTGACGTGGAAGGGAACTCTGACCGTGCCGAGCGATGGAGTGTATTGGATTTACCTGCAGGCGCTGGGAGCGCGCGGGAGATTGCTGATCGACGGCAAACGTATCGGGCAGACGGGCGCAGCGAAGGGAACTGTGCATGGCGATATTCAATACGCTACGCAGGATAATGGATTCCCCACGGTCGATGGATTGGACAATGTGCGGCGTGCGGTGCAGTTGAGTGCGGGGCCGCATGACATTACCGTGATTGCGAGCGGCGATACTTCGAATGCGCCGGAGCAGATTCGTCTGAACTGGATGACGCCGGAGCAGAGACAGCAAAGCCACCAGGCGGCGATCGATGCGGCGAAGAAGGCGCATACGGCAGTGGTGTTTGTGTGGACGCGAGGGAAGCCGGACTTCGCGCTGCCAGGGGAGCAGGACAAGCTCGTGGATGACATTGTTGCTGTGAATCCGAACACGATTGTGGTGATGAATGTAAGCCAGCCTGTGGCGATGCCGTGGTTGAGTAAGGTGAAGGGCGTGCTGCAGATGTGGTGGACGGGCGATGAAGGTGGATGGGCGACGGCGGATATTCTGCTGGGGAAGGCTAATCCGGCTGGGCGTCTGCCGTTTACGTGGGGGAAGAAGCTTGAGGACTATGCGGCGAATGATCCGGCGCATCCGGAGCGGTCGGCTAAGGGTGTGGATGGGAAGACGACGTACTCCGAGGGTGTGGATGTGGGGTATCGGTGGTTCGATAAGGAGAAGATTGAGCCGCTGTTCCCGTTTGGATTTGGGCTTTCGTATACGACGTTTGAGTACTCGGATCTGAAGGTGTCGAAGGCTTCGGATAATGGGCTGGATGTTTCGGTGCGTTTGAAGAATAGCGGGAGCGTTGCTGGTGATGAGGTGCCGCAGGTGTATCTGGATGCTCCGGCGCAGCAACCGCAGGGCGTGCAGTTTGCGCCGAAGACGCTGGCGGCGTTCGATCGCGTGACGCTGAAGCCGGGTGAGAGCAAGGACGTAAAGATGCACGTTGCGCCGAGGGCACTCGAGTATTGGTCGGTGACGGATAAGAAGTGGGTGCGGTCGGACGCGAGAACGGTTCGCGTAGGTTCGTCCTCGCGTGATTTGAAGCTGAGCTCGGAGAAATAAACGCTAAGAATGTGTGGGCCTGTTCGGCAAGGATGATTGTCTGTCCTGCCGGACGGGCCCACTGCGCGTGGGGCGGTCACTTCGTGACTTGTATACCTTTTTGAGGCAGATCGCGTTTTAGTCGATGAGGGAGTCTACGAAGCTGGCGCTGTCGAAGGGGATGATGTCTTCGAGTTTTTCGCCGATGCCTGCGTAGACTACCGGGAGTTTTAGCTCGGTGGCGATGGCGAGGACAATGCCGCCTTTGGCGGTGCCATCGAGCTTGGTGAGGACGATGCCGGTGACGTGAGCCGCTTCGGTGAAGAGACGAGCTTGCGTGAGGCCGTTCTGGCCGGTGGTTGCGTCCATGACGAGGAGGGTTTGATGTGGTGCGCCGGGGATTAGTTTTTCCGCGGTGCGGCGCATCTTGTCGAGCTCCTTCATCAGGTCGGTCTTGGTGTGGAGGCGGCCGGCGGTGTCGACGATGAGGACTTGTGTGCCTCGGGCCTTGGCTGCGGCGCAGGCGTCGTAGAGCGCGGCTGAGGGGTCGCCGCCTTGCTTGGTCTTGATGATCTGAACGTCGGAGCGCTGGGCCCAGACTTCCAGTTGCTCGATGGCGGCGGCGCGGAAGGTGTCTGCGGCGCAGAGCAGGACGGTGCGGCCCTGTGCGGTGAAGTAGGCGGAGAGCTTGCCGGTGGTGGTGGTTTTGCCGGTGCCGTTGACCCCGACCATCATGATGACCTCGGGCGGCGTCGCAGGATGCGTGATGGGGCGGGCTACGCCGTCGAGGATCTGCTTGAGCTCGGCCTTGAGGAGGCGCTTGAGGTCGTCACCGCCCTGGATGCCGACACGGAGGGCGCGCTGGCGCAGGTTCTCCATGACGAGTGCGGTAGTGGGAGCACCCAGGTCTGCTGCGAGCAGGAGCGGCTCAAGATTGACGAGGGTGGTCTCGTCGACTTCGCGAGTGAGGGCGATGACAGAGCTGATGGACTCGGAGAAGGACTCGCGGGTGCGGGTGACCGCCTGCTTCATTCGGTCGAAGAAGCCGCCGCGCTTTTGCTCCTGCGGCTCTTGAGCTGCTGGAACTACGGCTTCGTCAGGTTGCTGGTCGGGTTTGTCGCGTTTACCGAAGAGGGAAAAGGCCATGCTGCTTATAGTTTAGCAATCCTACGGGTGAAGAGGCGTGTGGGGAGGCCAATCCAGCGATCGAATTGACATAAGTGTGAGTAATGACCTTGAGCGTATGGGGCTTAGCAGTTCTCCGGTAGGTGTAGTGACGCCGCGATAAGAAATACAGGGATCGTTCCCCATTCGGCTACGCTCAGGGTCAGGATGACGACGAAAACAATATGGCGTTCAGGATGACGACGAAACACTACGGCGTTCAGGATGAAGGCGAAAGACAACCACTCCAGACCTATAGAGGAACGGCTCTAAGCCAGCTCGCGGTCAACCTTTCCGGACGGAGATTTCAGAGTGTTCTGGTAGACGCGGAGGCGTACGCAACCGGCTTGAAGTAGAGGTGCTGGTACCTGATAGCAGTGGCCGTGCTCGAGCAGGTCTCCGAGGATGGTTTCGACCTCGACGTGCGCACCTTTTTTTAGGTCTCGGTACATGGACGAAGTGAGCTTCGAGTCTTTCGTGGTCGCTTGTTTGCGTATGTTGTCGATCAAAGACTGAGGGGGAGGGAATCCACAGGCGGTGGCAACTGCGGCGCACTCGTCGATGGCCTGCAATGCAGTTTGTTGACCATCCGGCACGGCGTTGATTTCGCCGATGGGCCCGTCGAGTAGGCAGGTGACGAGGCCGAGGGACGCGATCATCACCCATTTCTGCCACATCTCCTTTGTGATGTTGGCGGAGAGTTCGGTATCGAAGCCGGCGTCGCGAAAGGCGTCATCGAGAGCGCGGATGCGGGGAGTGATCTCTCCGTTGAGTTCGCCGTAGGTGAGTTTTTGCAGAGGCGCGATCTGGACGATGCGCTCCTGCTCGTCCAGATCGGCGATGACGATACAGACACCGCCCAGGACGGCGCGCTCGCCGAAGGCCTTGCGTGAGGGTTTTAATGTGGCGCATCCCGTTTAGGACGGGGTAGATCATTGTCTCGGGGCCAATGGCGGGTGCCATGTCTTTGATCGTCTGGTCGAGCGCCTGGGCCTTCACGCTGAGAAAGATGATGTCGTAGGGGCCATCGATATCCTGGGCGGTAATGATCTTTGGTTTGATGGTGAGATCGCCGTGCGGACTGAGAATTTGGAGACCGTCACGCCGGAGTTGCTGCGCGCGAGCAGCCCTGACGAGAAAAGTTACGTCACGGCCTGCTTGTTCCAGACGCGCTCCAAAGTAACCGCCAACCGCACCAGCACCGACAACCAGAATCTTCATTCGTCTTTCCTCGTACACTTCGAAGCCGATGGTGATTTCGTTCTAGCCAGCTTTGACGATGTAGGGCTGGCCGATGGTGGGAAGGGGTGATGTGAGCTGCGAAGTCGGGTGTGACTCGTGAGGGTTCGGAAGCGCCTTCGTCTGCCGAGCCCTGATGAAGATAATGGCAGCGACCAGGATGACGAGAATGGCCACGGCGAAGGCGACGACAACAGGGAGGAAGGACGAATCGCTCTCACGTGCTTCAGGTGTGGGATCGTTGTTGGACGACATGGGCTTGGTCATGGTGTCTTGGATGCACGACCCACTGGTTGGATTTGCTTCCGCTGAGCTATTCGTTGGCGTGTCAGTTCGAAGCGGGCGGCGTGCTGGATGCGGGAGCGGGTGCGGACTGAGCGGGAGACCAGACCGAGGGGCGCACGATGAGAAGAAGGTAGAGAAAGAGGATTGCGATCAGCACAAGGCCGCCGATGAAGATATGCGGGCGAAATCCCATGTAGGTTTTATGTTTCGGGAGGTCGGGCGGAGGGATGTGTCCGTGTTCGGAGTGGTGTTCGTGCATGCACACCAGCTTAGACGCAAAACGGCTTTCCTGTACGGACCGATGTAAACATTATCGAAGCAGGAGATGGTCTACTCGTCGCGTCCTGGGCGAGACATAAGCTCGCGGATAGCCTCTTTGGGGCTTTTGTTGCGGTGAAGGATGGCATCCATCTGCTCGGTGATCGGCATCTCGACGGCGTAGCGGGCGGCGAGACCAAGAGCCGCGGCGGTGCTGCGAACGCCTTCGGCTACCTTGCCGTTGAGTCCGGCGATGATGTCGTTGAGTTGGCGGCCGCGGCCAAGCTCGATGCCGACAGAGCGGTTGCGCGAGAGGGAGCCGGTGCAGGTGAGGACGAGGTCGCCGATGCCGGAGAGGCCAGCGAGGGTTTGGCGGCGGCCGCCGCAGGCGACGGCAAGGCGGGTTATCTCGGCGATGCCGCGTGTGATGAGCGCGGCGGATGAGTTGTGACCGAGATTGAGGCCGCTGGCGACTCCGGCGGCGAGGGCGATGACGTTCTTGAGGGCGCCGCCGAGTTCGACGCCAGGGACATCTTCGTTGGTATAGACGCGCAGAGTGGAAGAGGTGAAGTCACGTTGGATCGCCTGAGCGATGTTGGGATTATTGGACGCGACAACGACGGCGGTGGGCATGCCCGCTGCGACCTCCTGGGCAAATGACGGTCCGCTGAGGACGGCGAATGGGTTGCCGGTGACAGATGCAACGACCTGGGACATGCGGAGGAAGCTGGCTTCTTCGATGCCTTTGCTGGCGCTGAGGATGATCTGGTTGCGCGTGAGCATTGGGGCGATGTGGGTGATGACTCCGCGTAGGTGCTGAGAGGGCGTGACGCAGAGGAGGATGTCGGCTTCGAAGATGGCACGGGGAAGGTCGGAGGTGACTTGAATGTCGACCGGAAGGGTGAAGCCGGGGAGGTAGGGAAGGTTTTCGCCTGCGTCGGTGAGCTGCTCGGCGAGTGCTGTGGAGTGCGACCAGAGGCACAACTCGTGGCCGCCGCGACGGGCGAGGGAGAGAGCGAGTGCGGTGCCCCAGGCTCCGGCACCAAGGACAGCGATGCGGCTCATGCTATCGCCTTTTTCTTGCCGAAGCGGCTCTCGGTCCCGGCGAAGAGGCGGCGGATGTTTTCGTGGTGCTTGACGATGATGAGGAGCGGGATGAAGAGGAAGCCGGCGATGACGATGGGGGTTCGCTGAGGTACGAAGTAGAAGCCGAAGAGGGGGAATGTGGCCGAGCCGACGATCGAGGCCAGCGAGACGTAGCGGGTGATGAGGACGACGACCAGGAAGACAGCGAAGGTACAGGCCGCCGCCGCTGGAGTGAGAGCGAGGAAGACGCCGAGGGCGCTGGCGACGCCTTTGCCGCCGCGGAAGCCGAGCCAGATGGGAAAGACGTGGCCGAGGATCGCGGCGACGGCGGCGACGACAGCAAGGTCGTAGTCGCCGGGGGCGAGGTGCTGGGCGATCTTGACGGCGAGGAAGGCTTTGCCGAGGTCGAGCAGGAGGGTGGCGATGCCGAGGCCCTTGGCTCCGCAGCGGGCGACGTTGGTGGCGCCGATGTTGCCGCTGCCGGTGGCGCGGATGTCTTCGTTGCGAAAGATTCGGACGAGAAGATAGCCGAAGGGAATGGAGCCGAGCAGATAGGCAAGCGGAATGGAGAGGAGCCAAGGGTTCATTGTCGTCTGGATGAGTCTACCAAGTGTTGATAAGGAATTTGTTAGCGGCATTCGCTGAGCTTTGGCCGGATAAAGACAGGTGACGACGCTGATTAGTTTGGTGTCAGTGGAGAGAGTTTTGCAGTTAAGGTCAGGACGTAACGTGATTCTCATTGGGCTAAGACCTTACACTGAATCGCAAATAAAACGGAAGCGCTTTTTCAGGCTAGAGGATGTGGCGGCGGATGAGTTCGAGGGCGTGCTGGCTGGCCCACAAGCGGATGCGTTCGCGGTCGCCGGGGAGGTTGAGCTCTTTGACCTGCGTTTGATGAGCGTCGGCGAGACCGATGTAGACGAGGCCGATGGGCTTTTCGGCGTCGGGGCCGGGAGCGCCGGGGCCGGGGCCGGCGATGCCGGTGATGGAGATGCCGAGCGAGGCTCCGGTGCGGGCGCGGATGCCTTCGGCGAGGGCGCGCGCTACCTCGGGAGATGACGGGGCCTTTGGTGGCGACGAGTTCGGCGGGGACGTCGGCGAAGGTGGTCTTGAGGGCGTCGGTGTAGACGACGGCGCCGCCGAGGAAGTAGCGCGAGCTGCCGGGGATGGCGGTGAGGCGCTCGGCGAGCAGGCCGCCGGTGCAGCTCTCGGCGGTGGCCAAGGTGAGATCGCGCAGCCCGAGGTTGAGGAGGACGACCTCTTCGAGCGATTCGCCGTGGGAGGAGAAGATGGCGTCGCCCATCTCGGCTTCGATCTTTTCGGCGAGTTCGTCGACGCGGGCCTGGGCCTCGGCGAGGGTGGGTTTGGCGCAGAGGAAGTGGAGCTGGATCTCGCCGGCAGCGGCGAGGATGGTGGTCTCGACGTCGGTGTACTGCTTGTAGATGGGCGCGGTGCGGGCGTCGACCTGCGACTCGGGGATGAGCGCCATGCGGAGCATTCGTTTGGCGAGATGGCGCGGCGGGAAGCGAGGCGGCGAGGCGTGGCTTGACCTGATCGGTCGAAGAGCGGCTTCAGCTCCTTGGGCGGCCCGGGGAGCAGGATGATGATCTTGCGGATGTGGCTTGCCGTCGGCGTCGGGGACGGTGGTGTCGAGGAACTGGCCGGGGGCGCTGCCGTTGTGGTTTTCGAGGACGGTGGCGCCGTCGAGCACGTCGGCCTGCTTGGCGTTGTTGGGCGGCATGGCCATCTGGCGCGCGGCGAAGCGCTTGTAGAGCTGAGTGAGGATGGCGGGGTCGGGATGAAGCTCGATGTCGAGCGCGGCGGCGGCGGCTTCGCGGGTGAGGTCGTCTTCGGTGGGGCCGAGGCCGCCGGAGAAGATGACGATGTCGGCGCGGGCGATGGCGATGCGGGCGGCGCCGGTGAGGTGGGCGAGGTTGTCGCCGACGATGGTCTTGAAGGCGACCTGAACGCCGAGATCGTTGAGGCCGTCGGTGAGGAAGAGGGAGTTGGTGTCCTGCCGGAAGGGCGTGAGCATCTCGGAGCCGGCGGCGATGATTTCAGCGATCATAGTGATAGATTCTCTTGGCCGGGTCGATTGGCTCTGATTTGATGATAGTAGTTGCGCGCAGGTTTGCCGCGGATTGAAGCTAATACAGGAGTTTGCTCTGGATAAAGCTTTCGGGGGTACCGTCGGATGGGTTGACGAAGATGACGTCGGCGGGATCGCGTCGCGGCGTATCGACTGCCAGGACGATGAATGGCTCTTCGAGAATCTCGGGAGTGCCGTGGATGGTGCCCTGCTTGAAAAAGATGAGTTGCCCGGGGCCGACTTCGAAGGGCGGCGCTTCGCCGAGGAAGAACGTCGCTCGCCCGGAGATAACCATGAGGTATTCGTCGCAGGTGGCGTGGTAGTGCGCTGGAGCTGGACGATAGACGCGAAAGACGCGGGCGCTGGCGTGATTTTCATCTGTAAGACGAGTGTCGATGAGCATGGTGTCAGCGGTCTCGGGAAAGTTGGCGGCGATCTTTCCCAAGTCGAAGAGACTACTGTTGGCTACTGAAGATTGCTTTACCTCTGCGGTCATATGTTTGCGCCTCCGGGGCATTCGATGCGTTTGGCGTCGTCGAGGTTCAGCACGTCAATTCAACGAGAGGTTGCTCTGCTCCGAGGCCGTCTGCAGCAATGGCTGCTGTGGGAGAAAGATGGAGAAGACGGTGCCGCATCTCGGATTGATGTTGCTTGACCGGACGCGCAGGCTGCCGCCGTGCTTCTCGACGAGCTCGCGGGAGACCCAAAGGCCCAGACCGGTGCCCGTATCTGTCTTCGTGGTGAAGAAGGGTTCGAAGATACTCTTGATGTGTTCAGGGGCGATACCAGTGCCAGTGTCGGCGATCGTGATGCGAACGCCTGCCCTGGCAGGGTTGCGCGGGTCGACCGCGGAGTGCGTTTCGATACGGACGTTGGCGCCCTTGGCACAGGCGTCGAGACTGTTGGCCAGAAGATTGGAGAGGATCTGGCGAAGTTCGCCAGCAGCGCCGAGTACCTCTCTGTCGGTTGCGGCGTTGACGAGGAAGGTCACTCCCAGTGTCGCAGCACGAGAGGCGTAGAAGCTACTGACTTCGCGGACAACTGTGGCAGGCTTGAAGCGCGCCGGCGTCGACGTCTCACGGTAGAAGCCAAGCGATTGACGGGTAATGTGGGCGATTCGTCCCAACTCACCCTCAGCCTGCAGGAGAAGTTGACGGACTTCGTCCAGGTCCTCTGAGCGGCGGGCGAGGTAGACCAGATTGGTGAGTCCCTCCAGCGGATTATTGACTTCATGCGCGACGGATGCGGCGAGACGTCCCGCTGCAGCCAGCTTTTCGGCTCGCATCAGAGCGCCTTCGGACATGCGCCGTTCCGTGATGTCGCGAAAGACCAGAACGACGCCGATCATCTTGCCAGCGCTGTCACGAATCGGTGCGCCGCTGTCGTCGATGCAGATTTCAGTGCCGCTTTTAGAGACCAGGAAGGTGTGGTTCGCGAGGCCGACGACAGTGCCGAGGCGGCGAACTTTGTCGACGGGATTCTCAACGACCGCGCGTGTGTCCTCGTTGAAGATGGGAAAGACCTCGTGCAGAGTTACACCTCGCGCCTCAGCTTCTTTCCAGCCGGTGAGTTGCTCTGCCACAAGGTTCATAAAGACGACGTTGGCGTCGGCGTCGCATGCGATGACTGCATCGCCGATACTGCGGATGGTGGTGTTGAGCCACTGTTCGCGGGCGTAGGACTCTTCACCCCGCTGCTTGATCTCGCGGATCTGATGGTTGTAGGCAGCCGTGAGCATGTGGAAGATTCGTCGTGTCTCCCATGTGAGCAGGGCTGCGACCAAAGCGACGACGCAGATTAGTCCGATTCTGGCGTAGCGACTGACCTGGACATTATCGGCGGAGTGCTCGGCCCGCCGTCCCGCGACGATACCCAGGAATTCATCCGTCTGGGCACGCAGATCATCCATGTCATGTTTGCGTTGGAGCAGGTGCTGCTCCATGGTTGGCAGGTCTTGCGGGAAGGAGTTGATCTCCTGGTAGGCCTCTTTTTGCCACTGCTTATGGGCTGCCTGAAGACGATGCAGCCTGGCGACCTGGTCGGGACGGTGAACCAGAGTGAAGAGAGCATCGAACTCAGGCTCAATCTGGAGATCCGCTGTATGCATTGGCTCCAGAAAGACTGGATTACGGGTCAACAGATACCCGCGAAGACCAGTCTCTTCATCGACGATCAGTTTCGTCAGGCGATTTGCATGAACGATAACGACGTCAGCGCGATCGACCGCGGTGGCGCTTTCTTCGACACGTTGCAGCCCATAACCAAGGATAAGAGCCAAAATGGCGAGTGCTGCAACGGGTAAAGCGAAGAGACGAAATAAGAGCCTGTTATAAAGCCGCGATTCCAAAGTGTTGCTCCCCGCGTCTGATGCTAATGATCGGAATCACATCCATACCAGCAAAATCTCTGGTTAATCTTGATTCTACGTAAATAGCCAAATCTTGGCACGACATAGATAGAGTCTTGCAACATCATAAAAACATTGGTTGGAATCGTGAATAACTACACGAGCTTACGGCCTTCGATGTCCAGTGCTACATGGTAGAGGGCGCCGCGGGTGGCAAGAGCGACATTGCCGTCGTCGAGAAAGGCAAGACCCACCAGGTTGCTGCCTGAGACGGCGAGGGTAGCCCTGTGGTGACGGTCGATGCGCACGATGCCGCGCTGACCACGAAGGCTTGCGGCGACGTAGAGGTTGTCGTCGACGTCGAAGGCCATGCCCTGGGCACGACCCAGGCCCTGGTAGAAGACTGTGGTATTGCCGTCACGATCGATGGCGTGGATGGCCTGATTGGACGAGGTGGTGGGACCGGTGACGAAGAGCGTGCCGGCGTCGTTGAAGGCGAGGTGATAGGCGGCAATACTAGGCTCAAGCGTGGCGTAGACGAAGATCTCGCCGCTCGTGGCGGAGGTTTCGCCGGGTGCGATCTTGAAGATGGTGCCGGAACGGTCGCCGACGAAGAGGTTGCCGTCGCGGTCGAAGGCGATGCCGGTAGCAATGCCCATGCCCTCGGCATAGGTGGAGATGGCCCCCGCGGGGGAGATGCGGTAGACAGTGCCTTCTGCGCGGGAGCTGGCGTAGAGGTAGCCGTCGGGGCCGAAGGCGATACCGGTGGCATTGAGCAGGTCTCGAACGAAGGGGCGGATCTGAAAGTCGCGTTGTATTTGGAAGATAGAGATCGGTACGGCCTCGCCGCGAGAGCCGGAGACGGTGGCGTAGACGTTTCCGTCAGCGTCGACCGCGGGGTTCGCGACTGGGTGCAGGTTTTCGGCCATTGGGACGGCGACGCGGAGGTTGAGCGGATTGCTCGCTTGTCCGCTGCGGTGGACGATGAGGTCGCCACTGATGGTGCCTTCTGGAATCTGGATGGTGGCGCGGGTAGGGCGGCTGAGCAGGACTGGGGCGGAGATGTCGCCGATGGTGGCGTGTGGGATCTGCGCGTTCTGCGGTGCAAGGTGGGAGCCGTGGACGTCGACTTCGCCACCGGGCAGCGCTGCGGGAGGTGAGATGCGGTCAAGATGGGGCTCAGGCAGGTCGGGTTGATCGGGTGTCAGGAGGGAACGGAGGGTGGTCATAGGCCTGAAGGCTAGCGTAGCCGGGTGTGATGGAGAGCGCAACTAAGGTTGGACGGGTGACGGTTAAAAGCGGAGATGGATGAGTTGGGCGATTGCGAGTGCGAAGAGACCAGCGCCAACGTCGTCGAGCATGATGCCGGTTCCGCCGTGGAGGCGCTCAAGCTGGCGGATGGGTGGTGGTTTTAGGATGTCGAAGGCGCGGAAGAGAACGAGGGAGAGCGCGGCGTGTTGCCAGTCGGCGGGGATCGCGATCAGCGCAATTAGCTGGCCTGCGACCTCGTCGATGACGACATGGCCTGGGTCTTCGCGGCCGGATTCGTGCGCGACGATAGTGGCGGCGGGGATGCCAATCAGTGTGGCGATGGCAGCTGCTATCGCTGTCCCAATGGCAAATGGGAGTGGGGCTGGATGAAGAACGTGGGCCGCTGCAAACCAGAGGAGGACGGCGGAGATGCTGCCGTAGGTGCCGGGGCCGGGCTTCAGCAGGCCCGCGCCGAAGAAGGTGCCGATGAGCCACGCCCAGAGCGTCTTCTTTTCCGATGGAGCATGGATCTGAACGTTGGAGTTGGCCACTAGTTCACGTCGTCGTCGTTCTGGCGATTGTGCTTGTTGGAACGCGCGAGCTCTTCGAGGAGGTCGGGGTCTTGAATTGGAGTAGAGATCTTGTAATCGCCGCTCGCCCATTTGCCGAGATCGATGCGACGGCAGCGGTCGGAGCAGAAGGGGAAGTCTTCGTTGGTGGCGAGGACGATATTGCGGCAGGAGGGACAGCGAAGCGTTTTGATGGGAGATGTAGACTTCTTCGACATGGCATGTTTATTTTAACTCCTCAGTCGTAAAGACCGAAGAGTTAGGGCTCATATTCAAAAGGGAGAGGCGAGAATGTTGCATGCTGGTCCTGAACTCGTGCCTCGGCGGGTGGCAATGAGAGCCGCTCTCCTGCTGGTGTGCGTCTTTACATTCAGGATTGCAATAGCGCAACGCGGCTCCGCCGTCTCGGAGTTGGAGGCGCTACGCCCAGGCGTGACTCTGCCGGTGCAGCTGAATAGAGCGATTCGTGCGGGCAAGGTAAAGGTAGGCGCGCAGATCGTTGTAAAGACGACGCAAAGGGTTCCGGTGGGAGAGAACGCGTATCTCAATGCGGGTGCCGAGGTGGATGGAGAGGTTGTGGCGTCCGTTGCAGGCAGCGGAGCCTCTTCGACGCCGGCAACCCTTTCGATTCGGTTCACTCGGCTTCGATATGGCAAGCGCATCATTCCATTGAAGACAAAGGCAATTGCGATCGCGAACTTCATGCAGGTAACCGATACGCAGTTGCCAGTCGACGGGGGGCCGGACATGGGCAACACCAACGAGGCGAACTGGAGTACGAGGCAGGTGGGCGGCGAAGTGATTGTGCGGACAGGCTGGCTGGGGCCAGTCGTAGGGAACAACACGCAAAAGGTTGGGTACGCAGACCGCGAAGGCGTGTATAGCCAGCCGGCCGCATCGCCGGACGGAGGGCCGCCGTTTCCCCGCGCGTTGGGTGTATTTTCCACTACCGCCAACGGTTTGTATGGCTTCGGAAAAGAGTGTTCCCTGCAATCGACGGATGGGACGATTACGGTGACTGGCCCGGGCAAGAATCTCGAGTTGCGGAATGGAGATAATCTGCTGCTTGAGGTGATCGCTCCCTCGTAATGCCTTCCGAATCCGTGGCGAATTCTATTCGAGGATGCGGGCCACGACGTCGTAGTCGTGGGACTCGGTGATCTCGGCTCGGTAGAAGGTGCCGGGGACGAGGGTTTCGTGGGGGCCGAAGTCGTTGATGAAGACCTTGCCGTCGATCTCGGGGGCGTGGAGCGAGGTGCGGCCCTCCCAGAGGAGTTCGGTCTCTTCCGATTCGCCTTCGACGAGGAGGTCGATCTCGCGGCCTACCCATTCAGCCTTGGATTTGGTGCTGATCTTCTGCTGCAGCTTCATCAGCTTGCGGCGACGCGCCTCGATGGTGCGCTTGGGGACCTTCGTGTCGTCGGCGAGGTTGAAGGCGGCAGCGCCCTCTTCGTCCGAGTAGGTGAAGACGCCGAGCCAGTCGATCTTCGCAGCAGTGATGAAGGCTTCACAGTTCTTTGTAGTCGGCTTCGGTTTCGCCGGGGAAGCCGACGATGAAGCTGGTGCGAATGACGATGCCGGGAACGATGCGTCGAGCCTTGGCGATGAGGTCGAGGAAGATCTTCGCGTTGCCGCCGCGCTTCATGGTCTTGAGAACGTTCGCCGATGGCGTGTTGCAGGGGAACGTCGAGATACTTCGGATGGTGTCGTGCTTGGCCATCGTCTCGAGCAGGCGCGTCGTCACCTTGTTGGGGTAGGTGTAGAGGAAGCGCAGCCAGCGCAGGCCGGGAAGCACAGCGAGCGCGTCGAGCAGGGTGGCGAGGCCGTCGGTAAAGCCGAGGTCTTCGCCGTAGCAGGTGGTGTCCTGGCCGATGAGCGTGATCTCGCGAACGCCTTGCGCGATGAGGTTTTCTGCCTCGGCGATGATCGACGACATGCGGCGCGAGCGGAACTTGCCGCGAAGCTGCGGGATGATGCAGAAGCTGCAGGGGTGGTCGCAGCCTTCGGCGATCTTGATGTAGGCCGACGCGCGCGGCGTGGTGAGGATGCGCGGTGTGGCGTCGTTGTAGAGGTACTCGGGCAGCGCGGCGGTCGCGCCGTCCCATGACTCGCGAGAGAAGCGGCCCTGCTGCTGGCGCAGGTCGCCTTCGGGGCGCGATGTGTTGCCCGCGTCTATCCCGACGGGGAGATGTGCGATGTGATCGCCGGAGTGGTTCAGCGGTTCGTCGCCGTGAGTGGTGCCGGTCTCGGCGAGCGATTGAACGATGCGAAGCTGCGGCGCGATCTCGCGGTCGTGCTCGGGGTCGGCGAGTGGGCGTGAGTGCTGGGAGACAGCGCTGGGGGCGCGATCGATCAACTGTTGGCCCAACTGCTGCTGCATGCTGTCTGATTCGAGCTGTGCGACCTCGCCGTCCGTCTGTGCCATGCCGATGGCGTGCGTGTGAATCGTCGCCTCGGGTGTGCCTTGCGGCAGGATATTGAAGGGCGAGTTGTTATTCGCGTGACCGCTGGGCGTGAGGCCTGCGGCGGCAAGAATTGCTTCCAGCTCGCCGGTACCGACCACGGCGTCTACTTCCGGAATGTTCTTCTGGATCTCGTCGCGGTAGCGCTCGACCAGGCAGCCGGCCACGACGATGCGCTGAGCTTTGCCGCCGTTCTGTTTCTTATGCTGCACCATCTCAAGGATGGTGTTGACCGACTCCTGCTTGGCGGAGTCGATGAAGCTGCAGGTGTTGATGACGATGATCTCAGCATCTTCGGCTCGTGGTGTCAGCTCTGCTCCGTTGTGGTGGAGCATGCCCATCATGACCTCGGAGTCGACGAGGTTTTTGGGGCAGCCGAGAGAGACGAAGCCCACCTTTGGACGAGTCCTCGCAGGAGTTTCTACGTTTACATCATCGAAAATGGCAGGTGGAGTCACAGACTTCTATTCTATCAATTTTGCGCTGACTGCGAGCATTTTCGCGCCTTCGCGATGGATCCCGGTTTTATCGGCTGCGGATGAGGACTGCCGTTGCATCGTCGGTTTGGTCGGAGCCGTCGCCGAAGCGGCGTACGTCCTCGATCAATCCGCCTACGCAGGCATCGGGTTGAAGGAAGTGCTCAAGCAGGCGCGTGGGGCCATACTCTTCCTGGGTTCGGTTCATGGCCTCGGTTATACCGTCCGTGTAAAAAAGCAGGCGGGTGCCTGGCTTGAGAGCAACGGTGTGGTCTGGATACGAAGAGGTTCCGAGGCCCAGCGGCAGGCCGGTGTCGACATCGAGGAACGAGGATTCGCCGTTGATGAGTAGCGGACGGAGGTGGCCTGCGCTGGCGAAGGTAATCTCTCTCGTGCGGGCATCGAGCACGGCGTAGATCATCGTCACGAATTTACCCATCGGCAGATCTTCCGATATTGTGCGGTTGAGATGCATCAGCGTTTGACCGGGGGAAGGATAGAGTCTCGCCAGCGAGCGCAGGATAGCGCGTGTGGCCGACATCAGTATCGCTGCCGGCATCCCCTTGCCGGAGACGTCGGCGAGTACGATGCCGTATCGATCGTCGCCGAGATCCATGAAGTCGTACCAGTCGCCTGCGACCGAACCAGCAGGATGCCACGCGGTCTCGAAGGCGAATCCGGGAATGAGTGGAACCGGTTTCAGAAACAGAGACTGCTGGACGGCTCGAGCTTCCTGCGCTTCGCCGAGCATCTGCTCGCGCTTCAGGCGCTCGTGCTGGAACATTCGAGCGTTCTCGATAGCGACGGAGATGTGCCCGGCTAACGCTCGCATTAGCTGTAGCTGATCGCCGGAGAAGGCGTTGATCTCCTTGTGAGAGACGCTGAGGACGCCAATGATCTCGCGACCGACCTTCAGTGGGAGACTGACTTCAGAGAGAGTGCCGATCTCACACGGGACATAGTACGGATCGAGGTTCACATCTGGTGCATAGTGCATGCGTCCGGTCGCGGCTACGTGCCCGACCATTCCCTCGTGGCCTATCTGAAGACGAGAGCCTTGCTTGTTCATCGAACAGCCACGCACGCCGTGGAGGACCATATCGCCGGCCTCAGGATCGCGCAGCCACACGGAGACTTCAACGCAACCGATCGAGTCTGCGATGTCGTTGACGACACGCTGGAGGAGTGAGTCGAGATCCAGTGTGGATGTAATCAACTGCGCTGCTCGCTGCATCTTCATCAGGGTTTGAACGAAGTCGCACGAGGAGTGAATGCGTGAGGGAATACGCGGCGTGTGCCGAGACTACGCGTGGAGGTGGTTGCCATCTGGCCCTCCTTGGAAAGGAAGCTGGCAGGTATGAATCTAACCTTGGCGATTGTGATGTTTTTGTTGCTGCCGTGATGCAATCTTTCGCTGGGGGCGATGCTGGCGACTGCTCGCCAGAGCCACTCATTGCTGAGACGGTGAACGGCCCATCTGCCAAGCCCTTTTATGCGAGAAGGGTTTGATCGTAACGGACTCAGGCGAGACCGTTGCGGGCGATGACCTCGCGATAGAAGTGGGCGCTCATCTTGGGTGTGCGCTTCTGTGTTGCGAAGTCGACGTAGTGGATGCCGAAGCGGTAGGCGTAGCCGTCGGCCCACTCGAAGTTGTCCATCAGGCTCCAGAGGAAGTAGCCGCTGACGGGAACGCCTTCGGAGACTCCGCGATGAAGCTGCGTGAGGTAGTTGCGCAGATACATGACGCGGTCGGTGTCGTAGACGTGGCCATCGGGAGTGAGGACGTCGGCGGAGGAAGCGCCGTTCTCGGTGATGTAGATCTCCTTGATGTTCCAGATCTGCGCGGCGAGCTTTGGCCCCCAGTAGAGCGCCTCGGGACCGACGTGCAGCCAGGGGCTCATCATGTGCGGGTAGGACTCCGGGCTTGGGACGCGCGCGAAGCCAGCGGGGGAGTCGTCGGCGCGGACGTAGGTGGGGTGTAGATGTTGATGCCGACGAAGTCGACGGGTGTGCCGATGGCCTTCATGTCGGCGTCGGTAAACTTCGGCGCGTCGGCCCCGGCGTGCGCGAGGTAGGCGTCGGTGTACGGCCCTCCATGATGACGGTAAGGTAGCCGGCGTTGTCTTCGCGCATGGCCTTGGTGGCAGCGGCGATATGCTCCGGCGTCTCGATGATCGGGCACGCGGCGCTCGCGTTTTCGGCGAGACCGACCTTGGTGCCGGGCTTGCGTGAGCGCGAATGGCCTGCACTCCGAGGCCGTGGCCGAGCACAGCGTGATGGCGAACCTGATCGACGCCCGCAGGCGCGAGCTTGAGACCGGGAGCGTGATGGCCGTTGCTGTAGCCGCTGACGAAGGTGCTCATCTCGTTCAGGGTCATGAAGTGCTTGACGCGGTCGGAGAGATGCTCGGCGACGTAGCCGGCGTAGTCGGCGAAGGCCTTGGATGTGTCGCGCGTCTGCCAGCCGCCCTTGTCCTCAAGCGCCTGGGGGAGGTCCCAGTGATAGAGCGTGCAGTAGGGCTGAATGTCGGCTGGCGAGCAGCTCATCGACCAGGCGGTTGTAGAAGTCGAGGCCCTTGGGATTCGGCGTGCCGGTGCCCTGGGGGAAGACGCGCGGCCATGCGACGGAGAAGCGGTACGTCTTGAGGCCGAGCGCCTTCATCAGCTGCACATCTTCTTTGTAGCGATGGTAGTGGTCGTCGGCGACGTCGCCGGTGTCGCCATTGTTAGTCTTGCCGGGGGTGTGGGAGAAGGTGTCCCAGATGGATGGGCCGCGGCCGTCTTCGTTGACTGCTCCTTCGACCTGGTACGAGGCTGTAGCGGATCCCCAGAGGAAGCCTTTGGGGAAGTGACGCTCGATCGGTGCGGTGGGTGCCATTTCAGCAGAAGCTGTCGTGGCGAAGGATGAGAGTGCGGTGGGGGCGAGGGCGGCGGAGCCGAAGAGACGGGCGAAGGTGCGTCTTGAAAAGCGATTAAGCACGGAGTGGTTCCTCTTTGAAACGTCACGGAAGTTTAGCTGCTTCGGCCAAAGGGTTCCAGTGATCGGATCCTGCGAGGAAGTTCGCTGGCAGATATTGATTTGTTTCATCTGCCGAAAGTTGATGCGACCACGGGACACGAGCGGATGGATTTGCACCCGCACCAGTGCTGCCCGATTCGGCATAGTAAGCAGTCTTTTCGTTGGCGACGTTGTTCCAGTTGTTCCATCCTGCTGGGTCGAGATCGGCAGGGAGTTCGGTGTTGATGTAGATGACGCGGGAGTATGGGCGCCACGGGCGGCCGAGGCCTGATCGTGCCTTTCGCCGAGGCGATGGACTTCGCGCCGGGAAGGTTCGCGTTCGCGCTGTCAGACGCGGCAGTGTGATCGATGCTGCTCGTAACCTTGCTGTTGACGATGACATACCCGGTGGTCTGATCGGGTGCGGTGCGTGATTGCGCGGTGAGGTAGCCAGGGCCGTTGGCGTGCAGTTCGACGTGCTGGAATACAGCGGCGGCATTGCCGAAGATGAAGTCGACACCGCCTTCGATGTAAGAGTCGATGTAGAACTGGCGGCCGTAGTCGGCGAAGAGAGTGTCCTGATGACCAAGGAAGCGGCAGTGTTTGAAGATACTGCGGTCCGCGCGGTCAGCCACGGCGACGGCTTGTCCTGTGTTGCCTGCAGTGTTTTCGAAGGTGACGTTGTCCGCTTCGAATCCAGCGCCGTTGATCTCAACCGTCTCTGTGAAGAAAGTGCCCCCGGCCTGCTTCGCGTTCAGTGAGTTGCTGATCACAACGTCTTCAGGAGATTTGCCCATGCCGAGGAGCGTAATGTTGGTATGGTTCTGCGTGACGATGACGCGCTCGTGATAGGTGCCGGGTGCGATCTCGATGAAGACGCGGCCTGGCGTGCCATCAGTATTGGGTGTGGCGAAGGGATGGTGATCCATCGCCATCTGGATGGTGGGATATTCTGTGGTGCTCTCAATACCTGTCTTGACATCTGGCGAGACGCGAACGTGAACGTCAGCGGCGTGAGCGACGGTCGAGAGAAGGATGACAGCTGAGCAGTAGGCGTACTCGCATGACAGTAAGTGTAGTGCGAGTACGTCCGCCAGCTAATCGAGCTTAGACCGAGTGCAGGAATTTGATGAGGTGTTCGAAGTAGAAGGCCTGATCGTCCCACATGCACAAATGGCTGCCGTTCGGACAAATGAAAGAGGTGGCATTGGGCATCAGGGTCGCCATCTTCTTCATGTCTTCCGGATCCATCTCGTCGTAGCGTGCGCCGATGGTCAAGAGCCTTCACCTTGATCTCGTGCAGGCGATCCCATCGCTCCCAGTCCTTGAGGTTGCCGGTGACGAGAAACTCGCTCTTGCCCTGCATCTGATTATAGATCGCTGGTTGAGCGTGACGGAAAGCACGATCGACCGGCTCGGGCCACGGATGGGTGCGGCAGATCATCTTTGGGTAGAGGTCCTCCATCATGATCTTTTCGTACTCGGGCGAGTCGTAGTCCTGCTTGGCTTCGAGAGCGTTCAGATTGCGCCAGGGTGTCGGGCGGAAGTTGGAGCTTCAGCGCCGCGGTACGCTTGAGATAGGACTGGGTGCCGGCGGTCATATCGGAGATGACCAGGCCGCGCAGATGTTGCTGATAGTTGAGGGCGTACTCCATCGCGAGAATGCCGCCCCAGGAGTGGCCGAGTAGGACGAAGTTTTCGAGACCAAGGCCGCGACGGACCTCTTCGACCTCCTCGCACATAGCGTGGCAGAGTCCAGAGGGAGGTGTCTTCGGGGTGATCGGAGTTGTTGCATCCCGAGCTGATCGTAGTAGTAGATCTCGATGCCTGCCTGGGGAAGGAACGACTCCATGATCTCGAAGTATTCATGGCTTGCTCCAGGACCCCCGTGCAGCAGGAGAACCTTGATTGGGCCGCTGCCCATGCGCTTGGTCCAGACCTTGTACTTGCCACCGACGACTGGGACCATGCGGATGCCTGCGGTGCGAATGCCGGGCGGATTGAGTCCGTCGGGTTGTTGCGTGGTGATCTCCGACTCTGATATGCGAGATGAGGAGGCGTGGGCGGCTGGCGTAGCGGCGACGGCGAGTGACGCTGCGCCAGTGGCCAGGAAGTTACGGCGATTCATTTGTTTCTCCTCAGGAGTAAGACGAGGCAACTCCACTTCCATACTATGTTGGCAGAGCTCCTGCACCATAGCGCGACCGTGGTGGAGATGATTGCCAGCGATAGCAGATCACGTCGCGTGGTGGTAAACTGGTTCCTGTGCCGGGTCCTACGCGACGTAATCCCGCCAACCCCGCCAGGTCCGGAAGGAAGCAACGGTAACGGGTCATTACGGGCGCAGTAGGTCGCCCGGTGCACTATTTTTCCTCCGCCCAAAGCCGCAATGTTCCGCGCAATGGCGCAGTAGGTCGCCCGGTGAACTATTCTTTTCTCTGCCCCAAGATCGCAATAGCGGCGGCAGATCGCAAGCCGTAACTTTCCTGCCTATTCTCCTCGAACATCGCCAAAACGCATTTATTCATCCTGTGGAGTGCATCTCCATCGCGGGAGCTTCAATGGGTACGTGACATGCGTGCGCATCTCAGAGAGAATGGTCTCCGACAGTGAACAATGGTTCATTTGATTACCGTCTTTACTTTTATCGCTGTACACACGGATGAGGTGAGAGTTTGAGTTTGATGTTGAAACCGCAGATGCGGATGCGCGCGAAGATCAGTTCGGTCGGGGCTTATGTTCCGCCGCGGTTGTTGACCAACGCGGATCTCGAAAAGATGGTTGCGACCAACGATCAGTGGATCACGGAGCGCACGGGCATTCGTGAGCGACATATTGTGGATGCCGGTGTCGCGACCAGCGATCTGGCAGTGGAGGCGGCAAAACGCTGTCTCGCCGCTCGCGGCATCGACGCGAGTGAGATCGAGGTGATCATCGTGGCCACGGTGACTCCCGACATGTTCTTTCCGGCGACGGCTTGCCTGGTGCAGGACAAGCTGGGCATCAAGGGCGCGTGGGGCTTCGATCTTTCGGCAGCCTGCTCCGGTTTCCCGTACGCTCTTCAGGTCGGCGCGAAGCTGGTTGAGAGCGGAATGCATAAGAAGGTGCTGGTGATCGGAGCAGATGTGATGAGCTCCATCATCGACTACACCGACCGGGCAACGTGCGTCATCTTCGGCGACGGCGCGGGTGCTGTGCTGCTGGAGCCATGCGAAGAAGGAGAGGTAGGCCTCGTTGATTACTGGCATGAGATCGATGGATCGGGCGCTCAGGCGTTGAATATGCCTGGGGGTGGCAGTCTGCATCCGCCTACCGCCGAGACCGTCGCAGCGAAGATGCACTACGTCCATCAGGATGGTCAGGCTGTGTACAAGTTTGCAGTACGCAAGATGGCCGAGGCCGCTGAGATTGTCCTTTCACGTAATGGCGTCGAAGGCAAAGATCTGGGCTGTTTCATTCCGCATCAGGCAAATAAACGGATCATCCTTTCGACGGCAGAGCGGTTGGGAATGCCCGAGGAGTCGGTGGTTATCAACATCGATCGGTTTGGCAACACGACGGCGGCAACGATCCCGATGGCGATGCAGACAGCACTGGAAGAAGGACGCTTGAAGAAGGGTGACCTGGTGCTGCTGGCCAGCGTGGGGGCAGGCTTCACCGTGGGAGCGACTCTGCTGCGTTGGGAGTTCTAACCCGTCTTGCAGAGATATCTGGCAGGGGTGGAGAGGCGACTTTTCACCCCTTCTTCTTTAAGGCTGAACTTCCGCGCAAATTTGAGAGATTTCTCTTGCTCTATATATCTTTTAGATATATATCTATCAGCAATGAAAATTGAAGGCGGTGCTACACCAAACGCTTTACTTGGACTTCTCAGCCTGAGGCCGATGTCCGGATACGACATTCGGCAACTGATCCAACGTTCGATCGGGCACTTCTGGAGCGAAAGCTATGGGCAGATATATCCAGGATTGAAGCGGCTCGCAGCCGTGGGGCTGATAGAGAAAAAGACGGAGCGCAACAAGGGGAAACCGGACCGGCACTTATATTCGCTAACCGAGCGGGGCCGCGAACAGTTGCGCGAGTGGTTGAAGCTCCCCATCGCGGAGGAGGTAGCAAGAAACGAGTTGCTGTTGAAGCTCTTCTTCGGCAGCCACACCTCGCCGGATGTAAATCGAACGCACGTACTCGCATCGATGGAGTTTCACCAGCGTGCGGTGAAGATCTACGCGGCAACAGTAAAGCAATTGCGGCGGGACGAGGCAGATGATCCGCAGCTGCCCTACTGGCTGATGACGCTGAGCTACGGACGACACTACAGCGGAGCTGTCCTGAAGTGGTGCAAGGAGACCTTGGTTGAGCTGGACAAGATAGAGAGCAGGGAAAAAAGGAGGAAGTGATGCACGCACTCGATCCGTTGTGGGTAAAGATCTTTCTTGCGATTCATATCGCTGCCGGTGCATCTTCGTTTGTGCTGGCGCCCATTGCGCTCGCAACTGCGAAGGGCGGCAAGCAGCATAAACGTTGGGGGAAGGTCTACCTGTGGTCGATGGGGATCGTCGCCGCGACTGCAATCCCGATGGCCTTCTTCTTTCCAGTGCGCTTCCTCGCTTTGGTGGCGGTGTTCAGCTTCTACTTTGCATTCTCCGGGTATCGCGTACTGCGTCTGAAGGAGCTGGCACGAGGCGGCAGCGCGGAAGCTATCGACTGGATCGCCGGTGTTGTCACCTTCTCGACAAGCGCGTTGCTCGCGTGGCTGTCGTGGTTCCGTCCCGCCACCATCGAGGTGCTTCCTATCGTTGGAGTGATCTTCGGATTTATCGGAATGAGAGGATCCGCAACGCAGATGCTCTCATTTGTTCGCAAGCCGAAGGAGAAGATGTTCTGGTGGTATACCCATCTCGGCAACTTCATCGGCAGCTACATCGCCGCGTGGTCAGCCTTCAGCGTCGTAACCCTATCCCGGGTCATTGGCAATCATTGGTACGTGTGGCTCTGGCCTGTGATGGTGGGAGTTCCTGCAATCATCGTCACCACGGCGTACTATCAGCGTAAATTTGCTCCACGCACAAAGGCTGTCGCGTAAATCGGCAAGATGTTAGGCAGTGTACGGACGACGGTTCGCGAGGTCTTGTAGAGCTGCCAGAAGGCAAATGCGCAGCTCCCCAGGATCAGCGTCCATATCACGATTAGCACGGGAGTGGCGTACTTCGCCGAGAGAGCGTTCCACGCGCGAATGATGTGCCGGCCGTAATGAATGCCGAGCCCCACAGCAACGGAGTGACGCAGGCATCTGCTGATGGTGAAGGTCGTGAGAAATTTCTTCCGTGACATCTTAAGTGCGCCTGCCGCGAGCACGAAGGGGCTGAGCGGCATGGGCGGCGGCAGAATTGCAGGAAGCGCGACCGAAAGAATGGCGTGGTTCTCCATCCACTCGCAGACTCGTTTGAAGATTCGAGCGGGAATGCGTTTTTCGATGAAGGCCATACCGCCCGACTGACCTACCTGATAGCTGAACCATCCACCTAATGCGGAACCTGCCGTCGCGAGCAGGATAAGCAGAAACCCGCTTTGATGTTGTGCGGCGAGCACGATGATCATGATGTCCGTGATGCCGGGGAGCGGCAAAGGAACGAAGGAGCTATCGACGATGGAGACCAGGAAGACGCCGAAGAATCCGAAGCTGAGCAGGAGATGCAGCAACGGGTTGCGTACGCCGCGATGAACCGGCGTGGCTGTTGGCGCTGCTGCAACGAGATTTTTGGCCACGGCGATGGCAGCTAAGCGCAAGCTCATAGGTTTTAAGACGCGACTTGCTGGTGAGAAGTCGCGGAAATTGTTCAGATTGGTAGAGCGGCGAGTATAGCAGAGGCGTTACAGGAAACGGAGATTCGGGAGTGGCGGCAGGACATCGACCTCCGCAGCGTATCGCCGGAAGAGTTCGATGGCACGAATGCAATCCGTGTTGAGGACATAGTGAATGTTATGCGAAAGATAGTGCCGTATCGTAACAGACGGAATCGCGATGCGTGGGGTCCACTGTTCAACTAAGTGTTCGATGTTGAGCAGCCCGTGGTTGCGTGAAGTCTCGAGGTCTTCGATCAGTTGCGCGGCGGTGACTCCGGGGCTGCCAAGAGCCAGTGGCCGGACAGCCCAGACGGCCGCAACCCACGGAAAACCCGTGCGGGTATGCCACTCGTGCGCCAAATCGAACCAGTCGCATGGGCCAACCGCAGCTTCAATCTGTTCGCGGGCTTCAAGGGCGAGCAGGGCTGGGTCACCGATGAGCACGGCAGCATCAGCCTGTTGGAGCATCGTGATGGGGTCGGCCTCTGAAGGAAGAAAGTCGGGGTGGTTATTCGCAAATTTGCGAAACAGGATATTGGCATAAGCGAGCGAGCTGCGCGATGCTGTATCAGCAGCCACTGTCTTCATCGTGCTGAGGGTGTGAGGACGCTTGATGATGAGTTGGATCGAACGAACCTCATTCAACGAAGCAATCGTGCAGCCGGGAACGATCGCCAGGTCAGGAGTGAGCGCCGCAATCGGGATAAGCCCCAGATCCGCTCGGCCAGCGAGTAGCTCAGCGGCACACAGCGAGGGCTGGGTGTAATGGAGAACGTAACGTTGGGCCAGCTCAGCGTCGAGAGGCGCGTGTTCGAAGTCCCACATCAGTGGAGCCGGGTTAAGAAAGTTGATGGCAGCGACGCGAAGCATGGGTAATGACGATAATTGGCTCAAGGTCTAGTTTATTGGATGTTGCAGGGAGGCGTACGGTGCAGCGACGCGTCGTCGGTTTTTATCAGGATGAACAGATGCATTGGGCCGCGCGTCTGGACTGCGGCCATGGGCTCCATGTTCGCCACGATCCGCCGTGGATGATACGGGAGTGGGTCATCACGGAAGAGGGAAGAGACGCGCGAATTGGGAGTTTGATGGAGTGCAAGCGATGTGACGAGGAGCTGACGAGCTCGAATAGCGGTTGATAGTCATTGTTCTCGCGATAAGTGCAGATCATTCGTGGAGGGAGCAAAAAATAATGAATGCATTGCTGAAGATGGGCCGATTCCTCTTTGCCATTGCGATGGCGTTCTTTGGCGTACAGTACTTTATCTACGCCAGCTCGATGAAAGGCCCGATCCCGGGCCCACCATGGATCCCTGGAGCGCACTGGCTGGCGTGGCTGACCTGCATCGCGTTTGTCGCCATCGCTGCGAGCATCGCGACTGGAATGCGATCGCGGCTTGCCGCGATGCTCCTTGGAGCCGTGCTGTTCTTGAATATTTTGTTTCTGCATCTAGCTAGTCTGCTCAACCAGATCCACAACCCTGGCCCCTGGACCTCCACCTTCGAACTCCTTGCGTTGTGCGGCGCATCCTTTGTTCTGGCGAATGTCCTGCCGCCTGACGAGTCCACAACGTCAAGGTTCAACGTTGGTTCATCATTAGCTACAGCCGGGCGCTTCGCCTTCGCGATCTCGATGATCGTCTTCGCGATACAGCACTTCATCTATGCGCGTTTCATTGCGACACTGATTCCTGCGTGGATTCCCGGGCATCTGTTCTGGGCCTACTTTGTAGGCGTGTCCTTCGTTGGCGCAGCGTTGGCCATCGCGGCGAAGGTGCAGGCGAAGCTCGCTGCTGTACTGCTCGGAACGATGTTCCTCCTCTGGGTTCTTGTTCTTCACCTGCCTCGCGTAGCGGCCTCACCCCGCAACGGAAACGAAGTCACGAGCCTGTTCATCGCTTTGGCGATGAGCGGCGCAAGTTTCATTCTTGCATCCAGCCTTAGGCATGACCCATCCGTTTGATAATCCAGCCACGCGAGATGAGATACATTGACGTTGGTGAGCCTCTTTCGACGGGCAGCATACGTCGCAGGCTAGCAGAGCAGTACGGCAGATTCATGAAGAGGACGCTGAATGGGTTCGGTGCAGCAAGTGGAAGCGGTAGTACGCGAACAGGCAAGAATGGCGTGGATGGCGTTGACGCTGACGCCAGGCATGGGGCCCACAAGAATATGGAAGGCAATGAATCGCCTTGGTGCAGCCGAGCGAATCTTCGAAGCTTCGCTGACTGAACTCGAAGGCCTTGGAATGCCCGCGCAGTCGGCGCAGTTTATCTTCGAAGGCAAAGCGCGTACTGCGGCCGAGGATGAGATGAAGCGCGTCGGCGAAGCGGGCGGCACTGTTCTCACACCAGAAGACGAAACCTACCCCGAGAGGCTACGCGAGATCTACGATCCCCCCGCAGTGCTCTGGATTCGTGGCGACGTAACGTTGCTGGCTCGACCAGGGATCGCCGTCGTAGGAACACGTCAGCCATCGCCCTACGGAGCGGGCATGGCGGAACTGCTCTCGCGCGATCTCGCCAACCGTCGCATGGTGATCCTGAGCGGCATGGCCCGCGGTGTCGACACCGCAGCGCACAAAGGAGCGATCGAAGCAGGCGGAAAAACGGTCGCCGTCTGGGGCACCGGCATCGACGTCATCTATCCCAAAGAGAACAAGAAGCTTGCCGAGAGCATCGTCGCGACAGGCGGAACAATTGTGAGCGAGTATCCTCTAGGAACCTTCCCCGCGCCACAGAACTTTCCCATTCGCAACCGAATCCTGAGCGGGATGAGCGTCGGAGTGCTGGTCATCGAGGCGGCGGAGTACAGCGGTACAAGAATTACGGCGCGCTGCGCCATGGAGCAGAATCGCGACGTTTACGCGGTTCCAGGCAACGTTACAAACAAGAACGCATGGGGCCCTAACACGCTGATAAAACAGGGTGCTAAGCTCACCGCCACATGGGAGGATATCTGGGAAGATCTCCCCTCCGAGATCCGTCTCCAACTAGAGGATGAGAGCATAGCCGCTGGCGGGGGCGCTGAATCGAAAGCAGGAGGGGCTGCATCTCTATTTAACGATACGCCGCTACCGGAGCACGAGCGGATCGTCTTCGATCGGTTGCGCCATGATGAATCGACGCAACTCGACGAGCTGATCGAGCAGTTGGAGGCGCAGTTAGGATCTGCAGAGATCTTCACCGCGCTCTTCGAACTCGAGCTTGCAGGCCGCGTGAGACAGTTACCCGGAAAAAATTATGTTCGGGCGTTTTGAGCCGTATTGACGGATTTAATTCCCACGATAATGTTACCGCGGCACAGATCGATGTAAGTGCATGCGCTTATTCGACTTGGCGAGTTATCCACAGTGTGGCTCATCTCATTGAATCGAGTTGTCGTGCTATGACCTTCACAGCTGCTTTTCGTCTGTATTGAAATCGTGATGAGATGACGCGTTTGCAGAAACCGTGTTAGGTTCGCAATGGAATCAGGAAGTGCGGAACGTTTTGCTTCGGCTTTGCGTTCTGGTGGATGAAGGGAACAAATGGGGAAATCATTAGTCATCGTTGAATCGCCGGCAAAGGCGAAGACGATTGGAAAGTATCTCGGCAGCGACTACGTGGTGGAGGCCTCGATTGGCCACATCATGGATCTGCCGAAGAACGACATCGGCGTGGAGCTGAAGAAGCGGACCTTTGAGCCGACGCTCATCGTGTCGCCGGGCAAAGAGAAGGTAGTGGAGCGGTTGAAGAAACTCGCGTCCAAGGCGGACATGGTCTACCTTGCGCCCGACCCCGACCGCGAAGGCGAGGCGATTGCCGCGCATCTCTCCATCCAGTTGCTGCCGATGATGAAAAACAAATCGCAGGTACGGCGCGTTACCTTTAATGAGATTACGAAAAAGGCCGTGCAGGCAGCGTTTTTGAATGCAAGAGATATAGATGAGGATCTCGTCGATGCGCAGCAGACACGGCGAGTACTCGACCGTCTGGTGGGCTACCAGGTATCTCCGCTCTTGTGGGACAAGGTTCGCCGCGGTCTGTCCGCCGGACGAGTTCAAACCGTTGCGCTTCGCCTGATCGTCGAACGCGAACAGGAGATCAACGACTTCAACCCAGTCGAGTACTGGACCATCGACGCGCAGCTGGAGCCGACTGCGAACAAGCAGAGCTTTACGGCGCGATTCGTCGGTGTCAACGGCGTGCCCGCACGCGTTGCCAACGGGAAAGATGAAGAAGGTAAAGAACTCTTTCTCTCGAATGCCTTGCCTGATAAAGAAGCAGTCGATGAGGTCCTTGGCGAACTGAAGGTTGCGAAGTGGAGCGTACGTTCTGTCGAAAAGAAGGAGCGCAGAAGCAATCCGAAGGCTCCTTACACGACCAGCAAATTGCAGCAGGATGCTGCAGGCCGTCTCGGCTTCAACGTGCGCCGCACGATGGGTGTAGCCCAGCGTCTATATGAGGGCGTCGAAATCGGCGATGAAGGCACAGTCGGTCTCATCACCTACATGCGTACCGATTCAACCCGCGTCAGCGCAGATGCGATTGCGGAGGCCCGCGAGTTCATCGGCAAGCTCGGCGCAAAGTATCTGCCTGCAACTCCGAACGAGTATGTCGGCAAGAAACAGGTTGAGGCGCAGGACGCACACGAAGCCATCCGCCCGACGAGTGTGAAGTACACGCCGGACTCGATCCGGAAGTACCTCAGCGACGAGCAGTACCGGCTCTACAAGCTCATCTGGCAGCGATTCGTCTCCAGTCAGATGACGCCTGCCATCTTCGACCAGACAACCGTGGACATCGTCGCCAAAGCGAAGCTCTCATACGACTTCCGCGTGACCGGCAGCGTGCTCAAGTTCGAGGGACACCTCAAGTTTGAAGAGGAAGAGAAGCGCGCCCGCCAGGCAGCGAAGGACAAGGCCGCCAAAGAAGAGCTGGCTGCAAAGCTGGTCGATGGTGCGGAAAATCTGACTCAAGCTGAAGTTGAGGAAAAAGAGGATGAGGAACGCAGACTGCCGGAGTTGAGCAACGGCGAAGCACTCCGCCTCGAAAAACTCGATCCTCTGCAGAAGTTCACCCAGCCGCCGCCGCGCTACAACGAAGCAAGCCTCGTCAAGACCCTTGAAGAGAAGGGAATTGGCCGCCCTTCAACGTACGCGTCCATCATTAATACAATTCAGGATCGCGACTACGTGAAGAAGATCCAGTCGAAGTTCGTACCGACTGAGATTGGCACCGTCGTCACGAAGCTGCTGGTGAAAAACTTCCCCTACATCTTCGACACGGCCTACACCGCCACCCTCGAAGGTGAGTTGGACGCAGTGGAAGATGGCACGGAGCGATGGACCGATCTGCTGAAGGGCTTCTACGACCACTTCGAGAAGGAGCTGAACGTCGCCAGCGACAACATGGAAGACGTCAAACGCATGGAGCAGAAGACCAACGAGGTCTGCGACAACTGTGGCAGCCCGTTGATTCTGAAGTGGGGCAAGTTCGGCAGCTTCTACTCGTGCAGCAACTTCACCAAGGTAAAGCCGATGACCATCGCGGCCGGCCCTTGGAAGAAGGATCCAAAAGCTGTAACCAAAAAGGTTACAACTGCGTTTGCCTTCCCGTTAATCGTAAAGGCGACGACAGAAGATGTGATTGAGTTCTCCAAAGAGGTCGGTGACGCAAAGGAGATGGCTGCTGCCATCGCGCACGCCGGCGAACACGGAAAGAAGATCACCGTCGAACCGATCAGCTGCGACTTCACCAAGGAAAACTTTGCCGCCAAGCCGGACCTCAGCGCACCTGGTGCCGACGAAGTAGCGGAAGAGGAGTTCTGCGACAACTGTGGCCGCGTGATGGTTCTGCGCAACGGCCCTTGGGGTCCGTTCATGGCCTGCCCTGGTTATAACGAAGATCCGCCCTGCAAGACGATTCGCAAGCTGAACCAGAAGGTGCAGCAGAAGCCGCCCGTGCAACTCGAAGAGGCTTGCCCGAAGTGCGGCAAACCGCTTCTGCTGCGCAACGGCCAATACGGCGAGTTCATCAGCTGCAGCGGCTATCCCAAGTGCAAGTACATCAAGCAGGAACTGCTCGATGTGAAGTGCCCGAAGGACGGTGGCGATATTGCCGTGCGCAAGACCAAGCGCGGCGATCTCTTCTACGGCTGCGTCAACTACCCGAAGTGCGACTTCGCATCCAACCTTAAGCTGGTCAACCAGACCTGCCCGAAGTGCGACAGCGCGTACGTCCTCGAGGTCGTCAACGATAAGGGAACCCACTTGGTCTGCCCGAACAATCGCGAAGCTCTACCCAAGCGACGCAAAAAGAAGGGCGCGCCCGAAGAGGAGCCGGCCACACCGCCGTGCACCTACCAGAAGAAGATTGCCGGACCGGCTCCTGTACCTGTCCTTACGCGGCCTGACCCGGAGAAGACACGTGCAGTCGTCGAGAGTGTAGCCTGATCGACGTAGCTGAAACAACACAAGGATAGGAAGACAGATGGCGACTGCCGCAGATGCTGAGTTGGTACTGAAGCTTTACGAGATGCGGCGCGAAGAGACTCTTCGCCGTGCAAGACGATTCCTCGTCTTCGACTTTCATCCGAAGACACTTGAAGAGCTGCGCGCAGTGTCACGAGACATCAAAGCCCAGCACAACGCCTACTGGCGGCAGGCCCTCAGCTTTTGGGAGATGGCGGCAGCTCTGGTCCTTCGCGGAGCACTTGATGCGGATCTCTTCCTGGACACGAGCTCGGAAGGAATCCTTATCTACGCCAAGTATCATCACTTTCACGCCGAGACCGAAAAGCAGAGCGGCAACCCGTTTATGCGACAGACGGCAGCTCTCATCGCGAAGTATCCGGCGGCCCAGGCTCTACACGAAGCCTTCCTGAAGAGCTTTGCAGCCAGAGCGTCCACATAGGCACCCCTCCGACCCGGACCCAGTTTCCTTTCTGCATCATTTCTGTTACAAATGCTTTAAGGCCCTAGGGCCACGGATTCCACGGAGATGGCCCGTCCGGAGTGGCGTGCAGTCCGTAACTCGTTGAAAAGATTGCAGGTAGTGGATTATGGCGAAGGCAGTTTGGAATGGCCAGACACTGGCCGAGAGCGAAACGTATGAGACGGTCGAGGGAAATATCTACTTCCCCGACGAATCGGTAAAGCGGGAGTTCCTCAAACCAAGTTCGACGACCTCCAGTTGCCCATGGAAGGGCCAGGCCCGGTACTACACGATCGTCGTGGACGGCCAGGATAACCCCGACGCGGCATGGTACTACCCCGATCCCAAGCCCGCAGCGCGTAACGTGAAGCACCACATCGCCTTCTGGCGCGGCGTCGAAATAACCAAATAGTCCACACAGGAAAATCCCAGCGGGAGAGGCTAACTACCTCTCCCGCCGTGGTTTAGTATGCCTGCCCACGATCCAGCGGAAGGCGAATCTGGAAGCACGTAGCCCCCGGTTTCGATTCGACCGAGACGTACCCCGAGTGCTTGCTCACGATACGCTGAACGGTATCGAGGCCCAACCCAAGACCACGTCCCGGAGCCTTCGTCGTGAAGAACGGCTCAAAGATTCGGCTCTTTGTCTCATCGTCGATGCCCGGTCCTGAGTCCCAAACCTCAACCAAAGCAAGCTGCCCGCTCAAATGCGTCCTGAGACGAAGCGTACCCTCATCGTTCATGCTTTCAAGAGCATTTTCGATCAGCGCCGTCCAAACCTGATTGAGTTCGCTGCCATACGCGCTGACGGGTGGCAGTTCGGGGTCGAATTCAAGCTCGACGGTGACATTCTTCAGCCGCGAATTGAACATAACCAGCGTGTTTTCAAGAGACTGCGCCAGATCGACGTCCTGAATCGGCGCCTGGTCCATGTACGAGTAGTCCTTGATCGCGCTGATCAGGTCGAAGATACGCACGGTCGAATCGACCACCGTCTCGGCCATGCGCTCCACCCGCAGCGAGCTGGCGACCGTCGCGACGGCAACCGGAAGCACCTCCGGCCCTACGACCGTCGCAAGCTCGTCCAGTAGATCGAAGGCCAGGTTGGTCTCAGCCAGTGCCGGAGCAATTGTCCACGGCTTCGGCACGTTATGAGCGTTCAGCCACTTCACCAGAGCCTCTTCCCGATCCGCCGTGGCCAAAGGGCTCTGCGGCGTCTTAGGAAAGCTCGTGTAGGCCGACATACGCGCACGGGCGGACGCTACCCAGTCGCGATACTCTTTGATCTTTTCATCGGTCAAACATAGATTGCCAAAGCGGTACTTCTGCTCCCCATACTCCCTTAGCTCGCCGAAGAGGCTTGCAGCAGATCGCTGCGCCGCCGACGCCGGATTATTCAACTCATGGGCAAGGTTTGCTGCCAGCTTCCCGAGCGCAGTCAGCTTCTCGGCCTGCTGCTCCATCCGCGTCACCTCGCGCACCCGATCCAGCAGGGCCGACACACACCGCTGCGCCATCGACGGAATCGCCGCCAGCATCGCCGGGAACAGCGATTCGTTGACATCGATCGCCCAGACATCCCCAACCGAGTAACCCTCGCCGCCATAGTTCTTCATGCGCGAGAAAGGTAGCTTCCCCGTCATCGAGCCAGCGCGCCCAATAAACAGCGCAACCGAGCCAGTTTTGCGCCGCACCTGCACCTCGCCCCGCAGAATGAAGTTCATATTGCGCGCCGGCTCATTCTCGCGAAATACGATGGTACGATCCCCACCCATGCGCTCGCTGCCATTCGACGCGATCCATGTGTACTCTTCTTCCGTAAGCCCATCCAGCGGAGTGATCGTACGTAGTGCGGCAACTATCTCGGGGATCGGTGTAGGTGTCGCCGGAGGCCCCGCGAGCTGGTCCCCCTGGTTGACCTGCATTGTAGGGACCATGCTTTCATAGCTGTCCAGAGTGGCCATCTCGAAGCTCCTTCTGCCGCGTGGGCATCCAATCGTTCCCTTGGTCTACGTCTCCATTGTTACAGGAGTTCCAAACCAGGTCGTACACCGCGATATTTGTCGATCAGAGGGGATATCTCCGGCCGAAGCAGACTCGTTCAGGAGCCGGACCGTCTTCTTGAAGTCTAAATGAAGTGGCGACACCTGTTTAGATGCCGCCACCTCATCTTCGATTTGTAAAAATCCTGCTCTATTACCGAGCCGGAGTTAAGCCTTATGGACCTGGCCATCCTTGACGACGACCGGGTCGAGGAACGGCATCGATTTGCGCAGCTCAGCTCCCACCTTTTCAATCTGATGAGCGGCCTCCTGCTTACGGATACGGCTGAACTCATGCCGCCCCGTCTCATTCTCAGCGATAAACTTCTTGGCGAAGCTGCCATCCTGAATATCGTTCAGCAACCCCTTCATCGCCTTCTTGACCTCCGGAGTCACAATGCGCGGCCCGGCAACATAGTCGCCCCACTCCGCCGTGTCCGAGATGGAGTGACGCATATACTCCAGCCCGCCCCGGTACATCAGGTCGACGATCAGCTTCAGCTCATGCAGCACCTCGAAGTAAGCCAGCTCCGGCTGGTAACCAGCCTCGACCAGCGTCTCGAACCCAGCCTTCACCAGCGCACTGGTGCCGCCGCACAGCACAGCCTGCTCGCCAAAGAGATCGGTCTCGGTCTCCTCCGTAAAGGTCGTCTCCAGCACCCCGGCGCGCGTGCAGCCGATGCCCTTGGCGTAGCTCAGAGCCAGCGCCAACGCGTGGCCGCTCTTATCCTGCTCCACTGCCACCAGCGCAGGAACGCCACCGCCTTCGGTAAACACCTCGCGAACGCGATGTCCCGGAGCCTTCGGCGCAACCAGAGAAACATCGACACCCGCAGGCGGCGTAATCGTGCGGAAGCGAATGTTGAAGCCATGCGCAAACATCAGCGTAACGTTCGGCTTCATGTTCGGCTCAATCTCTGCGTGATAGACCTTCGCCGCAGTCTGGTCCGGCGTCAGGTTCATGATGACGTCCGCCCACTTCGAAACCTCGGCGACGGTGCCGACCTCAAGCCCAGCCTTGCGAGCGCGGTCCGCATTGGGCGAATCCTTACGAAGCCCAACGCGAACCTCAACGCCCGAGTCCTTCAGGTTGAGGGCATGAGCATGGCCCTGCGAGCCATAGCCGATGATGGCAACTTTCTTTGCCTGGATAAGAGAGAGGTCTGCGTCTGCGTCGTGATATGCCTTAGCCATTGTGTATCGTTCCTTTTGAGTGATAGTACCAACTGTTTGAACTGCGGTGGTGATTGCGATCCGACTGCTAGCTAGTTAGAGTCGAAGGTCAAAGAAGAACTTTTTATTTGTCCGTATTAAGTCTCTGTCGTCATCCTGACCCTGAGCGCAGACGAATGGGGAAGGATCCCTGTCTTTGTCGTTGCTTTCTGCTGGCCGACAACCTCGACGCCTGGTCCCGGAAGGATCGGTTGTCCCCAGTCCGCGCTAAGATCTCGCCATCCGGGATTCGTGGAAATAATCAGCTCCACCTTGCGGGCGCGAAGCCAACCCTTCAACTGCTTCTCTCGCGCAATTGCAGCTGTCACTGTAGTGAAGGTTTCAAATGAACCAATTGATTGATGTTGTAGCGGGCCGTGTGGCTTTGAGGATTCACACAATCCTTATGTTGCCGGATTCGCGCTGCCAAATTCGTGGTCACGCCGATATAAAGCTTCTTGTACCCGTTCGCCAAAATATAGACATAAGCGTAATCACCCATTCAGCTCCCTTCTCCTTTCCCTAAGCTGCTCAGCCCACTCCCATTAATGTCGTCATCCTGAACGAAGTGAAGGATCCCTGTCTTTGTTTTTGTCGTTGCCTTTGTTCTTGCCATTGCCTTTGTTCTTGCTTTTACTGTTGCTTCACTGTTGTTGCATCCCAAATCCAAATGTCGTCATCCTGAACGAAGTGAAGGATCCCTGTCTTTTGTTTTTTCCTCCACTGCGGCTCAAATCGGTTACTCCTGCTTGTCATGCACATCCGTAAACTCATTCGGCAAAATCTCATCCCCCTCATGCTTTTCAGGAAACGAAGTCTGATCCGAATGATCATGATTAGGCGTCCCAAGCGCCTTCAGCACACGACTGGTATGGTGCCCACGCCGCATCGCCATACGCCCCGTCCGCGACACCTCAAGAATCGTGTACCCACTCTCAGTAAGCACCTGAATCAGCCCTTCAATCTTGCTGGCCGCGCCAGTCATCTCCAGCATCACCGACTCCGGCGCAAGATCGACCACACGCGCCTTGAAGACGGTAGCCAGTTCAAATATCTGCGAACGAGTCTTCGGCCCAGCCGCAACCTTGATCAGGCAAAGCTCGCGAATGACGGCCTCGGAGCGCCCAACCTCATCCACATCCACCGTAATCTCCAGCTTATAAAGCGAAGCGCGAATCCGATGCGCAGCATGATCGGGAGCCTCGCACACAATCGTCATGCGCGAGACATCGGCCCGTTCGGACTCGCCCACGGTGAGCGAAACAATGTTGATATTGAGACGCCGAAACAGCGAAGCGACCCGCGTCAAAACGCCGGGCTTATCAGAAACCAGAGCTACGAATGTGTGGAGCATGAATGTCCTTTGCTGGCGTTATTCAGACAGAGAAAAACTTCCGTTTCGGCAGGTGTAATTGAAACAAGCTGTTGCAATGTAATTAGTTTTTGGTAAAACGTTGGAATTCGCCGCCGTTGGATGGAGATCTCACCTTGTATCCACCGTGGGAGGCGTCCACGAGAGAGACATGGTTCAAGCCACGATGCAACTTGAAATTCCATGTTTGAAATATTGCCTAAACCTTGAATTGCAAAGACGGGCGAATTTGGTTGGTCGAACCGCGCGACTTGGAATGAGCTTACAGTGGTCGGATATTCCCCGAGTGTTTCTACATGGACTGAGGCTTCGTCGTTATTTACGTCAATTTGTAAATTTCTGTTGCAGCCGATACTGGTCAACAGCAAAGCGAATGCCAAACACGATGTCGTGGTAAAAACCAGCGGCTTGTCTCGAAAGACAGTTAGGAAGAGTTTGGAGCATATATCCCCCGAGTTTGGATTACGCAGACTGTAGAGCGCATGCCGCTCATACGGGTGGCCCGCGGGAACACGGGGATGGTTGAAGTCGAACTCAGGACGATAGGTCATGCCCACCTTCTCCATAACCCGGCGAGACGGCTGATTGGGCAACGCAGTAATAGCGACAACTTCCGGCAGAGCAAGTTGGTTGAACGCAAAGTCGATGATGGCCAACGCACCCTCAGTCGCCAACCCTCGTCCCTGGCTGGCCTGAGTGAGTCTCCAGCCAATCTCGATCGAAGGCTGCGGCAGATTCGGGATCTCATCCCGCAACTGCTGCAGGCCGATCGTTCCGGCGAACTCACCTGTCTCGCGCAGAGTCGCAGCGAAGAAGCTGTACCCGACACGTTCGAAGGCGACAAGGTAACGATCGATCGCCTCGTCACTCTCCTGGCGGCTGTACGGGCCAGGGTAGAAGCGCATCACCACCGGATCGGCGTTCATCGCGGCGAACAGCGCGCGGTCAGCCTCCTCCCAGCGACGAAGCAGAAGGCGAGGTGTTTCGAGTTGGAGAGGCTGGGTCAAATTCGTCTCTTGAAGTGATTCGATATGGCAGGTTGCGTTCATCAGTTACTGTGTGGCGGCGGCGGCAGTGGTGGCGCGGGGTAACTGGGGATATAGGTCTTTGGAGTCTCGAAGAGAATCAACTGACCAGGCTTTGCAGCCGGGCTCGAACCGCCGCACAGGTTGCCTGTCGTAATGCCTGTCTTCAAAATCGTCGCGACAGAGTAGTTCGTATAAAGCTCTGCACGTGGCCGGCAGTCGGCATACATATTAGCCAGAATGCGGACGATACCATCCTTCCCCGTAACGACGTCGATGTTGCCCGTCTTATCGGTGGCCATGGCGACAGACCCAATCTGATTCGTTCGAATGGCTACATTCAACCTCTCGTCCGCAATGGGTTGGTTCGTCACTGCATTGATCACCTTGATGTGAATGGTTGGCTGCTGAGCCAGCACCACATCGGACGCCCACGCGAGGAGAAGCAACGAGCCAACTCGTGAGACGGCGCCGGATTTGTTGCCTGTTGCTGGTGCGGAAGGATGTCGCATCGTTCGTCCTGTCTGCTAAGAATCTTCCAATTTGGAATCAGCAAAAAAATATCTGAAAAACGTGGCGCATTTTTCGGCGGTCAAAATGTGGCCGCTAAGACACCACATTCACCATGCAATTCACCACGAATTACCATGCAAAAAACCACGTTTTGCACACCACATTTCAGAAAACACCCCTTAAAAACAAGGGAAAACAATGCATTTGCCTCTCAACCACCACGTCCAACTTTTTTGCTGAAAAGACAGATTATTTGTCCTCCGCCGTCTCCAGAAGAGGGTCTGTTGCCGGCCGTCGAACCATCTCATGCAGAGCCGCCCCAGGAGCAATCATCGGATAAACCCCATCCTCTTTCTCCACCTGGAAGTTGATAAGAAAGGCCTTGCCACTCGTGCGCGCCTTTGTAACGGTCGGAGTCACATCCTTGCGCTCCCTAACATGCGCGCCATCAATACCATGCGCCCCAGCCAGCTTCACAAAATCGGGCGAAAGGATCGGCGAAGCGGCATAGTTCTTCTCATAAAACGCCTCCTGCCACTGCCGAACCATCCCCAGAAAGCCGTTATTAATCACAGCAATATTGATCGCCAAACCCTCTTGAACAATGGTCGAAAGCTCCGAAGCCGTCATCTGAAAACCACCGTCCCCAGCGATGACCCAAACATCTTTTTCCGGACAGGCGACCTTCGCGCCAATCGCAGCCGGAAGCGCAAACCCCATCGTTCCAAGCCCACCGCTGGTGATCAACGAACGCGGCGAATCATGCTTGTAATACTGCGCCTCCCACATCTGGTGCTGCCCAACATCAGTAACGATAATGGTTTGAGCGAGACGACCAGCATCAAGCGCCTCGCGCCAAATGTCATTGATGACGTGAGCAGCATAAAGATGGCCATTATCAGGCAGATTGATGATGTCGCGTACCGCCGCATCACCCTTCATCGCGTTGATCTCGCGAAGCCACGCTGTGGTAGCCGGTGGAACGTTTCCTGTTGCTCCCCCTCCCAGGCCCAAGCTATCTGGATCGCCGGTTGACGGACGCTTGCCGTCGGCGCCGTCGCCGAATGCGATGGTACCTTTGTCGCTATCAAGCATGTAGTCCGTGGAGTCGAGGAGCGGGAGGAGAAGTTCGAGAACTTCTTTGAGATCGCCGATGAGGGCGACGTCGGCACGGACGTTTTTGTTGATCTCAGACGGATCGATCTCGATGTGGATCTTCTTTGCGTTGGGGGCGTAATGCGCAAGGTTTCCCGTCACGCGGTCATCAAAGCGCATACCGAAAGCAAGCAAAAGATCGGCCTGCTGAATAGCGTGATTGACCCATGACTCTCCATGCATCCCCATCATGCCTAGCGAGAGTGGGTGATGGGTTGGGACGCCGCCAAGGCCGAGGAGCGTGCTGGCGACCGGGATCTGCTGACGCTCGGCGAAGGCGAGCACCTGAGCTTCGGCACCGGAGTGAGTAATGCCGTGGCCGGCGAGGATGATGGGCTTCTTTGCGGCTTTGATGAGCTCGATGGCTTGCTGAATGGAAGAGGATTCGGCGCGAAGCATCGGATGCGGACGGTAAGCCGCCGGTGCGGCAGCTTCGAAGTTGAACGACGCAGTAGCTTGCTGAGCATCCTTGGTAATGTCGATCAGCACTGGCCCCGGTCTGCCGGAACACGCGACCTGAAAGGCCTCGCGGATGGTCGGAGCAATATCTTCGGCGCGAGTGACGAGGTAGTTGTGCTTGGTTATGGGCAGTGTGATGCCAGTGATGTCGATCTCCTGGAATGCATCGGAGCCGAGAACCTTGCTGCCCACTTGGCCAGTGATAGCGATGATGGGGATGGAGTCGAGCATGGCTGTCGCGATTCCAGTAACCAGATTTGTTGCCCCCGGCCCGGAGGTTGCGATGCAGACCCCAACCTTTCCTGAGGCGCGTGCGTAGCCATCAGCCATATGCGAAGCACCCTGCTCATGACGAACGAGGACGTGATGAATCGGAAACTTACGAAGCGCGTCGTACGCAGGGAGGATGGCTCCGCCAGGGTAGCCGAATACTTTGTCCACGCCTTCGCCGACAAGCGTTGCCCAAATGATTTCAGCTCCGGTGAGTTGCGGGTGTTCATTTTTTTTAGACATCTAGTGCTCCTTTACTGCAACGGGGAGTGGCTTGATTGAAGGATCGAATTTGAAGATCGGACTCAAGATCACCTGCGGCGCTACAGCCCAATTCCAATGGTCGCGGCCGTTTGAGGCCGCCATTAAAAGTAACGTCTATGTGGTGACGGCTCCTAGTGATGCGCTGCTGACGGAGTTGGCATACTTGGCGAAGACGCCGCGTTTGAAGCGGGGTTCGGGGGCCTTCCATGTGGCGAGGCGTTTGGCGATTTCAGCCTCGGGAACGTTGAGGGTGAGTTTGCGGTTGGGGATGTCGAAGGTGATGGTGTCGCCCTCGTGGACTGCAGCGATCGGTCCACCCATAAAAGCTTCGGGGGCGACATGGCCCGCCATCAGGCCGCGTGTGGCTCCAGAGAAACGTCCATCAGTGAGCAGGGCAACGGTTTCAGACAGAGCAGGAATGCCTTTGATAGCGGCAGTAACAGCGAGCATCTCGCGCATGCCGGGGCCGCCGCGTGGGCCTTCGTACCGGATGACGAGGACGTCGTTCGGGTTAATCTTTCCCGCTTCGACGGCGGCATGGCAATCGTCCTCTGACTCGAAGACACGCGCGGTGCCGGTGTGATGAATGCGCTCATGGCCAGCGACTTTGATGACTGCGCCGTCGGGTGCGAGGTTGCCGCGCATAATAACGAGGCCGCCCGTGGGTTTGAGCGCGTTGTCCCAGGTGTGGATAACAGGTTGACCCACGGTTTCAACTGCGAGAGCTGCTTCTTCTGCGAGCGTCTTGCCGGTTACAGTGATGCTGTCGCCTTTGAGCAAACCCTTTTCGATGAGGCGTTGCGCTAGTAGCCGCGAGCCACCTGCCTCTTGGTAGTCCTTTGCAGCGTATTTGCCGCCGGGTGAGAGGTCGCAGATGAACGGCGTCTGCTCGGAGATGCGATCAAAGTCTTCCATCGTGAGCGGGATGTCGAACTCGTGTGCGATGGCGATGAGGTGGAGTACGGCGTTGGTGCTTCCGCCTGAAGCCGCGACGGCGGCGATCGCATTGTCGATGGACTGGCGGGTCACTATCTTGCGCGGAGTGAGGCCGGCGCGGGCGAGGTCCATGACGAGCCGGCCAGCCTGACGGGAGGCCTCGTGCTTCTCGGGCGACATCGCGGGAACGCCGGTGATCATCATGGGCGAGATACCGAGAAACTCGCCTGCCATCGCCATCGTATTGGCGGTGAACTGGCCGCCGCAGGCTCCGGGGCCTGGGCAGGCGGCAGCTTCGAGGGCTTCGAGCTCGTCGTCGTTGATCTTGCCGGCAGCGTGCGCTCCCATGCCTTCGAAGACCTGAAGGATGGTGATCTCCTTCGTGGTGCCGTCGGGCTGCTTGAGCATGCCAGGAGCGATGCTGCCGCCGTAGAGCATAAGGCCGGGGATGTCGAGGCGGGCAAGGGCCATGATCGCGGCGGGCATGTTCTTGTCGCAACCTGCGATGCAGACGATGCCGTCGAACGAATTGCCACGAGCAACGAGCTCGATGGAATCGGCGATGACCTCGCGGGAGATGAGCGATGCCTTCATGCCCTGCGTGCCCATGGTGATGCCATCGTGGATAGTGACGGTGTTGAATTCCATCGGTGTGCCGCCGGCTTCGCGAACGCCTTGCTTGACTGCCTCGGCCACTTGACGCAGATGGAAGTTGCATGGACCGATCTCGGTCCAGGTGTTGGCAATGCCGATGATGGGCTTGTGCAGATCTTCTTTACTAAACCCAACGCTGCGGAAATAAGAACGAGCAGCGGCGCGGGACGGGCCTTCAGTTAGGGCAATAGAGTTTTTCTTTGGGTCAGGCAAGTAGGTTCTCCTGGTTTATTCGGAAGTTCAGTCGTGATCTCTGATGTAACCCGCGACGTGTTGTGGAGGGCCGGCAGTGGCATTTGGCTGGGCAAGTACCTGCAGGTCGAAAAGAATAGCCTGTGCAGCAGAGTCTTTTGAGAACGGCTCGGTGATAGTCCACAGAGCAACATGCGTTTGATTGTCCAAAATTGCCAGGGTGAGGTTTGAGTAGGTAGTCGACCCCCCTGTTCCATTTAAGACATTAGTGACACCGGTTCTGGCGACCATGTGGATCTCGAAGATAAGATCTGCGGTAGAAGGCGAAGGAGCAAGTTGGTACTTACCTGAGGTCGACAACCCTGTGTAAAGGTCGTTGTAGACAGAAGAACACGTCTTATAGTCCTCTTCGCATCGATTCGAGAGGAAGATTGTTTTGGCTGTCGCAATTTGCGGCGGGATGGGCGCGTACGCAGCAGGAGCTTTTTTGTCACTCGCATTCGCTGACACACTAACGGCGAACACGGCGATGAGTGATGTTGCGAAAGCGAGTACGAGGCGATATCTCACGCGGCTTCTCCCGTAGGATTAACGGCCCGTGGTTTCAGCCAGAATTCAATATCATGCTTGGATTCGAAGGCGTCGAGTTCGGCTTCGTGGCGGAGAGTGAGTCCGATGTCGTCGAGGCCGTTTAACAGGCAATATTTGCGAAAGGGGTCGATATCAAAGTGCGCGTTGAAGCCTTGATCGTCAGTGATGGTCTGAGCTTCGAGGTTGATGGTGATCTTGTGCGCTGGATTTTTTTCCGAGCGCTCCATCAAAGTTTGTACGTTCGCCTCAGAGAGGCGGACCAGGATCATACCGTTCTTGCCGGCGTTGGAGAAGAAGATGTCGGCGAAGCTGGGGGCGATGACGGCAAGGAAACCGTAGTCGGTGAGAGCCCAAGCCGCGTGTTCGCGCGAACTGCCACAGCCGAAGTTTTTTCCGGCGATGAGGATCTTCGCACCCTTGTGATGGTGCTTGTTGAGGACGAAGTCAGGATGAGGCTCGCCAGCATTCGGGCCCTCCTGAATACGGCGCCAGTCGTAGAAAAGAAAGTCGCCGTAGCCGGTGCGCTCAATGCGTTTGAGAAACTGCTTGGGGATGATCTGGTCGGTATCGACATTGGGTCGATCGAGCGGGACGGCGTGGCTGGCGAGGATGTTGATAGGCTGCATTACTTCGCCTCCTTCTGTGCTGTCTGATCTTTGAACTGCCAAGTGCGGATGTCGGTGAAGTGACCGGTGATGGCCGCTGCCGCTGCCATCTGTGGTGAGACGAGATGTGTGCGACCACCACGGCCCTGGCGGCCCTCGAAGTTGCGGTTGCTGGTGGAGGCGCATCGTTCGCCGGGCGCGAGAATGTCGGGATTCATTCCCAGGCACATGCTGCAGCCGGGCTCGCGCCAATCGAAGCCTGCTGCGGTAAATACCTTGTCGAGACCTTCCTGTTCGGCCTGCGCTTTGACGGCTTGAGAGCCAGGGACAACCATTGCGCGCACCGTTGTAGCAACACGGTAGCCGCGCACAACGGAGGCTGCGGCACGGAGGTCTTCGATGCGAGCGTTAGTGCAGGAACCAAGAAAGACGCGATCAATCTTGATCTCTTCGATGGGTTCTCCCGCATGTAAGCCCATATATTCCAAGGCGCGTTCGAATGCCTTTTGATCAGCCTCGCTGGCGGCGGGGTCGGCGAGAGGTACGGTGTTTTTGACCCCTGTAACCATGCCCGGACTCGTTCCCCAACTAACTGTGGGGGTGATGTCAGCAGCGTTTATCGTAAGCTCACGGTCGAAGATTGCTCCTTCTTCGGTTACAAGCTTCGACCAGTGCGCTACAGCTTCGTCCCACTCGGCTCCAGTTGGCGAGAAGCGGCGACCCTTCAGATAGGCGAAGGTTGTTGTGTCGGGAGCGATCATGCCGGCGCGAGCTCCAGCCTCGATGCTCATATTGCAGATGGTCATGCGGCCTTCCATCGAGAGGGCACGAATGGCAGAACCGGCGTATTCAACAACATATCCAGTTGCGCCAGCAGTCCCGATCTGACCGATGATGTGGAGAACGATATCCTTCGCGGTGACGCCGTAGGGGAGTAGACCTTCCACGTTGATGCGAAAAGTCTTCGGTTTGTCCTGCGGAAGAGTCTGCGTGGCCATGACGTGTTCGACTTCGCTGGTGCCGATGCCGAACGCCAGCGCGCCGAATGCTCCATGCGTGCTGGTGTGCGAGTCGCCGCAGACGATGGTCATCCCTGGTTTCGTAAGGCCAAGCTCCGGGCCAATGATGTGGACGATGCCTTGATTCGGCGACTGCACATCGTATAGCTCGACGCCGAAGTCGGCACAGTTTTTCCGCAGTGCTTCAATCTGCTTATGAGCGATTTGGTCGACGATGTGGAGGCGATCTTCGATGCTGCTGGTGGGTACGTTGTGATCAACCGTTGCGACCGTGCGGTCGGGGCGGCGTAGTCTGCGGCCTGTCATGCGGAGGCCGTCGAAGGCCTGTGGGCTGGTTACCTCGTGAACGAGGTGCAGGTCGATGTAGAGGATGCTGGGTTCGCCCTGCGGCTCGACGACGAGGTGTTGCTGCCATACTTTTTCAAAGAGTGTTTTGGGTGTGCTCATGGTTGTGCCTTTTGCTCGGGTTCAGGTCTGGTGAATGTGTTCGCGCCGATGGCAGCTGGCTTGATCTGATGCGGCGTGCCATCGGGGTCGACGAGGATGGTGCTTTTGATCTGCTGTATGACCGTGCTGCCGGTGGGCGGCTGCGCAGTCCAGCGTGCGACGCTGTGGATCAGCGCTGCGGGAATATGGTCAGGGTCGATCGGGTGATTCGGGAAGACCCAGAGCGTATATTCCGCGCCGGGCTCATTCGGCGTTTTGCTGTCTTTGATCCAATCAATCGCAGCAAAAGCAATGAGTGGATGCGGAAGCCCGAGATCGACCCAGAGCAGGCCCCGTGCAGGACAAAATCGAAAGACGCAGCCAGTGATGGAGAGGTACCGATTTTCGTCAGCGATCACTTTGTCGGGGACAGAGAGAAAATCGAGTGCGGTCTCGTTGAGTGTCTTGTAGCCGGTCTTCGGATTGCCCCAAAAAGTTTGGGGAGCAGTGAGATATTGCGCGAGAAACGGGCGGAAGCGATTGTCGAGGACGAGCGCGGTTTCGCGTCCGTCCGCGGGTGGCGGTCCGTATTGCCAGAGCCACTCCACGTTTTCCTTTGGCGGTTTCTTATCCCTCTTGATCTGAGGAGAAGATAGTTGCGCACGCGTCGCCAACGGAGCCAAGGCAAGAAGAGTAACGGCGAGTTGGTAGCGAATAGTCACGAAAGGTTAGTCTATTTCTCGGGGCTGATTTTCTTGCAGTAAGAAACATGACGAGGTTGACGAGGGTGAACATGAAAATTCCAACGATTACAACAACTACGATTGGCGTACCTCTGTAAAGTTTGTAGAGCAGTGCGACTGTGACAGCGCAGTTCATCAGGATCGACTTCAACCGCAGGCTCATTGGTGCATTCATACGGCGTGCATGGCTTGGCGACGGTCGATCGATTCTGCCAGAGCCTGATGAACGAGCTTACCCATCTCCTGGGTGCTGACCGGCGTCTGACCGGGTTGTTGGCCGCGAGCAATATCGGCCGTGCGGTAGCCAGCGTTGAGAACTTTATGAACCGCTACTTCGACCGCTTTGGCATCCTGCTCGAGGTTTGCTGAGTGACGCAGGACCATGGCAGCAGTCAGAATTGCGCCTAGCGGATTGGCCTTTCCTGTCCCTGCGATATCCGGCGCACTGCCGTGGACGGGCTCATAGAGATTGACTGCGCCACCTATGGTTGCCGAAGGCAACATGCCAAGGGACCCGGTGATGACGCCAGCTTCGTCGGAGAGAATGTCGCCGAACAGATTCTCGGTGAGGACAACGTCGAAGTTGCGAGGGATATTCATGATGTGCATTGCCATAGAATCGACGAGCTGATGTTCGAGCGTGACAGAAGGGTATTCTTTGGATACCTCTGTGACTGTTGCGCGCCAAAGCTGCGAAACCTCAAGGACGTTAGCCTTATCGACCGACGTGACCTTCTGGCGGCGTTTGCTGGCGAGTTCGAAGGCGACGCGGGCAACACGGACGACTTCGGCCTTTGTGTAGCGCATCGTGTTGATCGCTTCGTCGGACTCGCGGTTCCACCAGCGCGGAGCACCAAAATAGAGGCCGCCGAGCAACTCGCGCACGAAGAGAATGTCTACATCCTTCGTGACCTCGGGACGCAGGGGCGAACTCTCAGCAAGCGCCGTGTAGGCGATGGAGGGACGTAAATTGGCGAACCCCCCAAGCGCCTGGCGAATCTGCAGGAGACCAGCTTCGGGGCGCTTGTCTGGCGGCAGAGAGTTGAACTTGTTATCACCGACCGCGCCCAACAGAACGGCGTCGCATTCGAGCGCTGCATCGAGTGTTGCAGTGGGGAGCGGCGACCCGGTTTCGGTAATCGCGGTGCCACCGATGAGGCCAGGGACGAAGATAAACTCGTGTCCGCCGAGCTCGGCTACGGCGCGAAGAATGTTTATTGCCTGTTGCGTGACTTCGGGGCCGATACCGTCACCGGCGAGTACTGCAATTTTGAGACGCATGACGCTCTTCCTTTGGCGTGTGGCTAGTGAGTAGCGACGGCGGACTTGTCGCTATGAAGCAAGCCGAGCAAGTCCTGGTCGTAGATGGATTTTTTGCGATCCGCAAGCTCGGTGAAGCGATGGTAGACATCGTCGAGTTGGGCGCGCGTGAGGGTATGGCCGAGTTCGACGAGGCGCTGCTCGAGAAGACGGCGGCCACTATGTTTGCCGAGCACCATGTTGGTGGCCGGGACGCCAACTGACTCCGGTGTCATGATCTCGTAGGTCAGCGGGTTGGCCATCATGCCGTGTTGATGGATGCCGGACTCGTGCGCAAATGCATTGGCACCGACGACAGCCTTGTTTGGCGAGCAGCCGAAGCTGATGAACTCGGCGAGCATCTGGCTGGTGGGGAAGAGCTGGTTCAGTTTGATGTTGTTCGTATACGGCAACTTGTCGCGACGAACCATGAGTGCCGCGGCGATCTCTTCAAGCGCCGCGTTACCAGCGCGTTCGCCGATGCCGTTGATCGTGCATTCGGCCTGTCGTGCTCCAGCGTGGATGCCTGCAAGTGTGTTGGCTACGGCCATGCCGAGATCGTTGTGGCAATGCGTCGAGAGAATAACGTCGTCGATGCCGGGAACCTTCTCGATGAGCATGCGAAAAGTTGCGGCGTACTCGTCAGGCGTGGTGTAGCCGACGGTATCGGGGATATTGATGGTGGTCGCTCCGGCCTGAACCGCAACGGTAACGATTTCGACGAGGAAGTCGGGGTCAGTGCGGGTGGCGTCCTCGGCAGAGAACTCGACGTCGTCGGCGAAGGTGCGCGCAAGGCGAACAGAGTTTGCGGCCTGATCGAGGGCCTCGGCGCGCGTGATCTTCAGCTTAGCTTCAAGATGAAGGTCGGACGAGGCGAGGAAGGTGTGAATGCGGGCCTTTTCGGCTGGCTCAATGGAACGGGCAGCGGCTTCAATGTCTTCGCGCTTGCAGCGTGCCAGGGATGCAATGCGCGGCCCGCGAACCTCACGAGCGATCATCCGGATAGAGTCAGAGTCCCCCTGACTGGCAATAGCAAAACCAGCCTCTAAAACGTCGACGCCGAGGGCTGCAAGCTGGTGGGCCATTCGCAGCTTTTCATCGTGATGCATAGTGCAACCGGGAGACTGTTCACCGTCGCGAAGGGTGGTATCGAAGAAGACGATTTGATTATGCGAGGACATAGGAGTTAACACTCTCGATCTGGACGTTATCATAATGCATGCTTATGATGGTTTGCAGGAATATCAGAAATTCTAATTGCGGCATTCGACTTGAAAATCTCCGCCGCGTGGAGGTAGTGATTGGACTTAGTCCAGATGGAGACGTTTCTGGCAGTGGCGGAGGAGCGAAGTTTTTCACGAGCTGCAGCACGACTCCATCGTACCCAGCCAGCGGTGAGTCAGGCAATCGCCAAACTTGAAGGGGAGCTTGGTGAGGTGCTCTTCGAGCGGTCGTCGAGGGACGGAACGCTGACCGACGCAGGCGAGGTGCTACGGGAGTATGCATCTAAGTTGCTGAATCTGCGAAATGAAGCCGCCGGCGCCCTGACCGAGTTGCGGGAGCTGCATCGCGGAAGGCTGAATCTTGCAGCGAACGAGTACACCTGTCTCTATCTTTTGCCGTTACTTGACGAGTTTCGGCGACAGAATCCCCGGATCAAGTTGGCGGTGCAGCGTACGTTGGCGAGCCGAATCTCGGACGAGGTGCTGATGCACTCAGTGGAGATTGGCGTGCTCTCGTTCCGGCCCGACGATACGCAAGTCAAATCGATGGTGGTGTACCGGGATGAACTTGCCTTTGTGGTAAATCCTCGGCATGCCCTTGCGGGTGCGGGGAAGGTCTCGATCCGGCAGTTGGGAGCACAGAACTTCATTGCACACAACATCCCATCTCCGCAGCGTCAGAAGGTGATTCAAGCATTCAAGCGGCACAAGACGCCGTTGCAGATGGGGGTGGAGCTGCCGTCGCTCGAGGCTATCAAGCGGTTTGTCGAGATGGGAAATGGTGTAGCGCTGGTCCCAGGCTTGACGGTGCGCACGGAGCTGGAGAGCGGTGCGCTCGTGCGGGTACAGGTGCCGGAGTTGCAGATCGAACGCAAGCTCAGGCTGGTCTACCGTCGGCAGGCCAGTCTTTCGCACGCGGCGTTAGCCTTTTTGAAGGTGGTCGAGGCCTATGCGGCTGCCCATGGTGACCCGTACTGCTTTCAGCCCGAACGCGGCATGTAAAACGCGGCGTGATTTTTTTCTGTGACAGGAACCTTTGCAGAAAAAGTGCGTCTGTATCGCTAGATGGACCACCGGAGAAGCTCTTCCGGCGAATGATGTATGAGAGTGAGAATCCGATGATGACGAGATTTCGCAAACCAGTATTGCAAGTAGCCTTCATGGCGCTGTGTACGACAGCGCTGAGTGCATTGCCAGCGATGGCCCAAGAGCCGACTGCGCCTGCTGCGCAGGATCAGGCTGGTCCACCAAACGGCGGACACGACCAGGGACAGCGCGAGGAGCATCAGCTGGCGTTTCTGACCAAGAAGCTGAACCTCACGCCCGATCAGGTGTCTCAGGTGAAGGCCATCAATGACGACACGCGACAGCAGATGATGGCTCTTCGCAATGACACCGCAACACCGAAGGCCGACAAACGAGCAAAGATGATGGACATCCACAAGGCGTCCCAGGACAAAATTCGTGGTGTGCTGACTGATGATCAAAAGACCAAGTATGACGCCTTGCAGGCTGAGATGCGAGAGCGCAGGGAGAGCCGTGAGGCAGGACAGGGCGGGCCTCCGCCTGCGCCGCAGCAGTAGTATTAGCCAAATACAAGAAAGTGAAATAGGGCCGGAGGAATGCAGATCCTCCGGCCCTTCTTCGGGTCTGCGTCCTACTTCGGGCGCTGGTGCGGTTACAATGAATGACAGTGACTACGGCGCTCCGTACCTCTTGCAGATAAGTTTGCCTGCGGGACAGCGTAAGAGGTTACGGACGAATTCGAAGGGATCCAGCGAAGAATGAAGAAGACGATGTTGTTGTTGGGCGCGCTGATGTTTTCTGCGGCAGCCGGTTATGCGCAGGAGAGCCGGCAGGACGTGAGCGTAAGCGCCACCGCGGCGTTTGCCCCCCAGATCACAGGAAATAGTGTGCAGAAGAACACGAGCACGACTATGGGCCTTTTAGCCAGCTACCGTTACCTCTTGACACCACGTAGTGCACTGGAAGCGAACTACGGGTATCAGCAAAACACGCAGTACTATCAGGTCTCCGGAAAGGCAAATGGCGGTATCCACACGCTCCAGCAGGAGTTCAGCATCGCTTATGTCTTTAACTTGAACTTTAAGAACTTCAATCCATTCCTCGAAGCCGGCCCTGGCGTCATGATCTTCCACCCCTTTAGGGACGCTGGATCGACCAACCTTGACGCCAAACAAAATACGAACATTGGTGGGCTATTTGGCGGCGGTGTTGCCTACGAGTTGAGCCCCAGCTTCGACATTCGTGCGGAGTATCGTGGCTTCTTGGTAAAGACACCGACCTTCAGCCTTCCCGGCAACATCTTCAATACCAACCGCTATGAAGTGATCTCTACGCCGTCGATCGGCGTGGCGTATCACTTCTAACTGAAAGCAGCATTAACTTAGAAAGCCCCGGCGTTGACCGGGGCTTTGCTTGTTGTGAACTGGATGTTTAGCGGAAGCGGTATGCGGCCCCAATGGTGAGAATACTTGGCGTAAGGCTCGATTGCGCGAAATTGAACCATTCCTGATATTCCCAATCGGCCCGAACGTAAAGGTATGGTTTTACTCTGAAGTCAGCTCCGCCACCTACAGCTATCAGGTTGTAGGCAAGGTTGGCAGTGAACCCATCGGGCAGGGTAGGGAAGTTGAAGACGCCACGGCCATAGAGCACCTTCGCGAAGGGAGCGACTCTGCCATAGGTGCGATAGTAACGACCTCCAACCTCATACGTTTTCTCGTAGACGTTGTTAGACCCTTTGACGAAATGAAACTCACCTGTGACGCCGATGTGGGGCAGGAAATCGAAGTCGAAGTAGGCTGCACCGCCGTTGAACCGCTGGCCATAGTCTGAGTTGGCTGTTGAAAAGCCGCCGCCGATTTTGAGGTCCCCTGCGCGGGAGGCAGTGGGAACGGCCTGCGCGTGTAGCAGCGACGCTACACCCAACAGGCCGATGAATATAACACTGCGTATCAGCACGTACGCTCCCTGAAGATCACTCTGTTCCTTTCGCTGACAAGTGGATTGTTAGTACAGCACGCCTCGCCATATCATTGGCCAGTTAGCGTAAGACATAAGCAACGCCGAAGTTGTAGACGATCGGGGAAAGACCGTGTGGCGCAAACTCAGGCCACTTCTGGAACTCAACATCGAAGGGTCGAACGTTGATATGGCGTGTCACTTGATAATCCAGTCCGCCCCCCACAGCATATTGAAAATAAGTTGATGAAGAGGCGGATGGATAGTAGCCTTGCTGAAATCCGAAGCGGCCGATACCGAAGAGCGCCTTGGCATACGGGCTGAAAATGTTTGTAGTGCCAGCTGTAACGCGGCCCGAGCAGGTACGAATTTTCGCTGGTGTCTTCCGGGGTGATAATCTGAAAAGTGCATATCACCTTCGATCCCGACGTTATGAAAAAAATCGAAATCGCCGTATATTGAGATACCTTTGTAGTATTTCGGCGCATAGTCAGAGCCGATCAATGTTCCAGCGACACCGATCTGTATCTCACCGGCTACGAGAGGCTGTTGGAACTGCTTGAGCATGCGACCAGGTTGCCAGGCTGAGGACGAATGCGAAACAGCCGATGGATGTATGCCGCTTCAACAGTGGGCCTCCTTAAAATTTGGTAATAACGTAGCTGCTGTTAGGCGGTCTGGCTCCGAACAGTGGGAGAGCGTGGCCGGTATAAACGGCCAGATATCCGGCCACGCTCGCAGATTTAGTTTTGCTGTTGGGTAGTGGTCTGTGGGCTTGCGGGAGCCGGAGACGCTGCAGCCGGGGCGGCAGTGTTATCGGCAGGGGGAGGAGTTGTTGGAGCTGCTGCAGGAGCAGCCGCTGCAGGTTCTGCAGGTGCCTTATAGTAGCTCAGTTTCAGATAAACAGGCTCGACCTCGAAGGGCATCTTGTCTGCTGCTGTAAGCAACGGTTCAAACGCGGAGTGAAGGACAAAAACCTGATCGGTCCAGGGGTCAAACCGCAGGAAGCTTGCCAGAGGCATCGCGGCCTGTTGCTTCAGATCCTTCATGTCCAACTTGGGTCCCTTGGACATCATTGCCGCCATCCAGAAGGTAGGATCAGAGTCGCTCTTGACGAGGCCGTCACCAATCATCGGCTCGTTGAGGGCCTTCAGACTCTTAACCCGCTGCTGTAGTTGCTGCAGGTAAAGGCTGAAGTACTGCTGTCCGCCTTCGAGCTCCTTCGCGTTTAGTAATTCCATGGCTTTCTTTGCTGCCGCTGTGTTGTCTGCATCCGTGTGGTGCATTGGGATGCGGTTGAAGACGGTGGTCGACGGGAAGAGCAGACGATCATTGAAAGCATACTTCGTGTCGAGACGGTGAGCAAGAATGATGTGTGCAATCTGGAATGCCAGAATCGCGTTGAGGTTACCCATCTGCTGCGCACCATCCTGCGTTACGACGCCGGTCGTGTCAAGCAGACTTTTCGAGATGACAATCGTGTTGCCAATAGCAAGAGACTCAAGAGGTTCGGTCAGCAGCGTACGGCAGCGGATCGGCCTGGAGAGTGTGATGTTGTTGTAGGCCAGAATGTTGCCAGCTAGTGCCTCGAGCGTCTTGTCGAACTCGCTTGGAGCATCGATGAGACCTGCCTGGAAGAGACGCTCAACGATGTTGTCCTCTGCCTGCTGAACCCACGCGCGTTGCGCACCAAGCGGGCTGACATCCTGTGCATCGTTGCTGACGTCAGTTGCGCCTACGACATCCATGGAAGTGTTTTCAGACTCCGGTGGCGGAACCTTCAACACGTAACCCCAGATGTGATTAATAGCCTTGAACTTAAGTGTGCGAGAGACACTCTTCGGATCGCTCTCTTCAACGTAAAAGGAGGTAGGGAGCCAGAGGTCAGGCTGAACATTCGTACGCCAGCTGTCGAAGTGATAGAACTCTTTCTGATCTTCCTGGGTTCCAGCGAAGTCGCCATTGAAGCGAACAACGTTGCCGCTGCGCGTCTCGATCCAGATGCGGCCGAAGAAGCGACCGAACGCCTTCTTGCCTTCGATCGGGGTTACATCGAAGACGGCGGTCGGCGTGTTGCCGAGGAAGTCATTTCGCACATAACCGAAGGTGTAGTGCTGACGGTCGAAGCTATTGGAGTCCATCAGAAGCATCTGAACAAAGCCGGCCTCATGGAAGTTGAGGTGCAGGCTATTGCCTAGGCCTCCAACAAACGAGACGGAATGCTTCAGAAATCCCATCTTTCCATCAGTGGTTCCCTTGGACGTGCTGTTGTTAACGGCGTAGGAGTTGTCGCCGATGACACTCTTGAAGTCGACGCGGCTCAGGAAGTGTTCGTCGGATTCAGGAACCTGACCTAGAAGCGGATCTGGCTTCATCGTCTGGATGTACGTCTCAACGAGAGGAGCTCGTTCCTTGACGGTCTTGACGATGACCTTCTCGCGAACGATCGCCTTGTCGATCAGAGCATTTTGCGCAGCGTTAGGCTTACGTGTCGAGGAGAGATCGTCATCCTTTTTCTTCTTGCCGGGATGCATAATGCCTGCCCCGGCGGGAAGTGTGGTTGCGACCAAAAATGCCAGCAGCAGACCGGCGGTAGACTGTTTCCCGAGAATCATGATGTACGGCTCCTACGGTGACCCTAGGGTCAGCCTGAGTATGGACTAAATTTATTGCATGCTGCGACAACCGAACAAAACTTGTTACTACCCAGCAAGTTGGAACGCTACGTTGACGACGCCTTCCCAATCGATCGGATGACCCGATGCATCGGTGGCAGGTTGAAAGCGAGTGGCCTGCACGGCACGGATTGCAGAGTTGCCAAGACCATGGCCGAGATCGCTGGTGACGCCCAGAACCTCAACGGTTCCGGAAGAAGAGACTCGAAGACGGACCGACACGACACCTTCGATATGAAGATTGCGCGCCTCTTCGGTGTACTCAGGCTTGGGTTTGAATAGAACCTTCGGCCCGGCCTTTACTGTGACTGCGCTTGGACCGGCGGGCTTCGGCATTGGTGGTGGAGTGTTCTGGCCTAGGTTGACAGCACCAGGCGCACGACCTGGTGCGTTCATCGGGCCAGTGCCACCGGTGACGCCAAGCTTTACGCCAACAACCGCGCCCGAAGCATTATCTCTGCCCCTCATGTTTTGGCTGCCGGCTGAGCCGGAACCAAGATTGACAACCTGCGACTGAGCTCCCATGCCATTATTCGAGGCAGGCATTCCGGACATTCCCTTGTTGCCAAGGTTGATGGCCGTCGTCGAGGGACGGTTTGAAGGTGCAATCGGGTTGGTCTGCGAACCGAGTGCAACGGCCGTTGGATGTGGAGCGTTATTCACGACCGCAGCCGGCTGCGCCTGGGCCAGATTGACCACCTTCGGTGCTGGTGGTGGCTGAACGACCTTTGGCGGTGCCGGAAGAACGACTGGCATCGGCTGAACCATCTTGATGACGGGTGGCTTCGGAACGTCGGGAAGCTTGACGTCGGGAAGCTTAATTTTTGGCGGCTCCACTTTGACCACCGGCGGCGGCGGAATCTTCGGTGCCTTGATCTTGACGGGCGGCGGATCTGGCTTCTTCATCGGAATCGGTTCGTCAAGATGAGTAAGCTTGATGCGATTATCCATCGTCTTTTTGGCGGCCGCGCCGATGATGATAGCGCAGAGAGCCAGAATGATGTTGAGCGCGACTGAGGTGAAGAGCGAGGATTTGCTCTGGCTGCCATCGTTGAGAACGCCGAAGTGGGCGAACTGCATATTCTGCGGTGTTGGATCGTCACTGCGAAGTGGCTTAGGCTTTGCCATAGAAATCCTTGAAGGGCCTCTCATCGAGGCGGGAGAATTACATCAGTGCTGTCATAGAACCAGAACCGATGCGAGGAGGGAATGACTCCGAGGTGCTATGCCGGAGTGTTGGACAAGTCGAAACTGCCGATTTGATCCGCAGCAACAGTACCTCAATGAAAATCAGCGACCAAGGGGGAGAGTTCTGCACGCTGCGTCGGGGCCCAATTTTTAACAAGACGCAAGCTGAAGAAAAAGGTTGTAGCAGGCACCGTGCATCGGGGAGGTGTCTCTGTTCATGTGCCGGAGCTCTGCTCTTCTCTTATTGCAAGTATAGTGCCGTAACCGTAAGTGATTGACACTGGCACTTTTGTGGTATCCAAGAAGGAACACAGGAGATCAACATATGAATATTTTAGTGACTGGCGGAGCAGGCTACATCGGGGGCACCGTAGCCAGACTTCTGCTTGCCCAGGGACACACAATTACTGTCTATGACAACCTTTGCCACAGCAAGCGTTTAGCCGTGGCAGACGGTGTTTCCTTTGTCGAGGGCGACCTCGCGGACCGCGCCTTATTAGAGAGCACACTAAGCAAGGGCCGGTTCGACGGAGTGATGCACTTCGCCGCATTGATCGAAGCCGGCGAAAGCATGAAGCTGCCAGAAATTTATTTTAGAAATAACACTGCCTCCACCCTGACTCTACTGGAGGCGATGTTGGCCACCGGTCATGACCGGTTGGTCTTCAGCTCGACGGCCGCCTGCTACGGCGAGCCCGAAAAGACGCCGATTTTTGAGGACGCGAAACTAAAACCAACCAACCCATATGGCGAGAGCAAACTACTGGTTGAACATATGCTTCGATGGCTAAACCTCGCGCACAACTTTAAGTATGCAGCTCTTCGATATTTCAATGTGGCAGGCGCGATTGAGGGTTACGGAGAGGCTCATGAGCCCGAGTCGCACCTTATTCCACTCATTCTCGACGTTGCCCTCGGCAAAAGAGCGAACATCAAGATCTTCGGGCGCGACTACCCCACCAAGGACGGCACCTGTGTGAGGGATTACATCCATGTGCGAGACCTCGCCGAAGCCCACATGCTGGCACTTGGCGCGCTGAGTGACCAGAAGAGCCAGTTGATCTACAACATCGGTATCGGCCACGGGTTTACCGTGCTGGAGGTGATCGAATCCGTGCGGCGCGTCACCGGCAGACCCATTGCGGTGGAGGAGATGGAACGCCGCCCAGGAGATCCGGCCGTCCTCGTCGCAAGTTCAGACAAGATCAAAGCGGAGTTGGGCTGGCAACCGAAGTATGTGGAATTGGACCAGATTATTGCCAGCGCTTGGGAGTGGCATCAAAAACGGTATTCATAAAATGAAACAGCGCAAACAGGTTGGCGCAGAGTTGGGGTGCCACCCTGTTTGTGCGTCGCACCGCAGCAAAAAGGAGTTTTCTTGATCGAGAGTATGTTTCACCTACATCTGCCGGTGCTGGAGAAGATTCTGCGTCCGGTCATCGTCTACCTCTGCCTCATCAGCTTTCTTCGTCTGTTCGGAAAACGTGAGCTGGCGCAGCTGAATCCGTTCGATCTGGTCGTGCTGCTAAGCCTCTCGAACACCGTGCAAAACGCAATGATCGGCGATGACAACTCGGTATCCGGCGGCGTAATTAGCGCGTTCTCACTTCTCGCTATCAATTGGCTGCTGACCCGGATTCTCTTCCGCACGCCGAAGCTGAGCACTGTCTTTGAGGGCTTCCCGTCGGTCCTTATCCGTCAGGGAGTCGTTGACTGGGCGGAGGCAAAGAGGGAGGCGCTGACAGAGCTAGAGCTGCGCTCCGTACTGCATCGACAGGGATACAACGACTTCAGCGAGGTTGAGAAGTGCGTCCTCGAACCCAATGGCAACTTCTACATCGAAGGAATTAAATCCATGAGCGACGATGCCCAGCGCGCAGATATGCGACTGGAGATAAGGGACTCCATTGCAGCGTTGACCCGGGAGGTAAAGGAGCTGCGGGCCGAGTTGGCTGTGCGATAGCGCGGCAGTTGTTCCTCTTTGGCTTCATACGACTATTGAGCTGACGAGTTCCTCTCCAACGTCCTCGTATAGCGTTCAGGTGGCTGTGGCAGCTGCGAGTCGCGAACAGCCGCGCGGTATCCACCCATATAAATGGAGTACATCACAGCCAGCGCACAACCTACACCAAACGCGAAGCCCAAAAAAAATCCGATGACGGAAGGCCAGTAGAAATTCACGATAAATGAAGTCTACAGTTGCCGAGCATGTACAGTTCTGTACATCCAGTCAAACGGTATCAGGAGAGTGCAATGCAGACATGGCAGCGGATTGCGTCGTATGGAATTACTGTGGCAGCGGTGGCGGGGATGACAGCAATCGCAGGAGCACAGGAGGTCCCCGCGCTGGTCGACCAACAGCTTCCAGGCCTGTTGACGACCTACAAGAGCATTCATGCAGCGCCGGAGTTATCACATCACGAGGCACAGACCTCGGCCCTCTTCGCCGAAGAGCTGCGCAAGGCCGGATACTCGGTCACCGAACGCGTTGGCAAGTATCCAGATGGCTCACAGGCTTACGGCGTCGTCGGAATTTTGAAAAACGGCGCAGGCCCCACGCTGCTGATCCGTACGGATCTGGATGCTCTGCCGGTGACGGAAGATACGAGCCTGCCATACGCCAGTACGGTGCGCTCGAAGAATCCCGCGGGCCAGGATGTCGGCGTAATGCACGCATGCGGACACGACATTCACATCACCACGATGATAGGCGTCGCACGCAATATGGTCGCGCTAAAGAGCCAGTGGCATGGCACCCTCATGCTGATCGGACAGCCAAGCGAAGAGACCATCGACGGAGCCAAAGCAATGATGGCCGATCATCTGTATGAGCGCTTCGGTCGTCCGGACCTGGCCATCGCGCTCCACGATTCGAACTTTGCCGCTGGCAAGGTATCAGTCGTATCGGGCCCAGCGCTTGCAAGTTCCACCTCCATCGATGTGAGAATGCGCGGTGTAGGAAGCCACGGCGCGGCGCCAGAGGCAGGTAAAGACCCAATCGTGATGGCGAGTGAGTTTGTGGTCGCTTTGCAGACGATTGTGAGCCGGTCCATCCCTCCCGACCAGCCAGCCGTCGTAACGGTTGGCTCTATTCATGGAGGCACCAAACGCAACATCATTCCCGACGAGGTGAAGATGGAGCTGACCACACGCTGCTACAGCGAGGCTGTGCGCCAGACGATCATCTCTGGCGTAGAGCGAACCGCCAAAGGAATCGCCATCGCAGCCGGCGTTCCCGATGACCGAATGCCTATCGTCAAGGTTCTCGACGATGAGTCAACTCCCGCCACGATCAACGATGTCGAGCTCTCCGCTCGCCTGCGAAAGATCTTCGTTGCGAAGCTAGGCGCTGAGAACGTGATCGACAAACAAGCGATCATGGGCAGCGAAGACTTCGGAATCTTCAGCATGAACCACAAGATTCCCGCAGTGATCTTCTGGCTGGGTGCGTATGACCCGAAGAAGGTAGCTGAGAGCGAACGAACCGGGGTCGCCCTACCATCGCCCCACTCCCCATTCTTTGCTCCGCTGCCGGAGCCAACCCTGAGAACTGGAGTAACGGCGATGACTGACGCAGCGCTTGCTCTGCTCCAATAAAAACGTGACGCCGATTCGGTAAAGAATCGGCGTCACGCGTGTCTTCATCTGCTGAGCAACGCAGATCGAGAGTTGAGTTATTTCGCTGGCACGGTAGCCGCAGGCGTGCCGATATTGAAGATCTTCAATGCGTTCTTAACCGTGTAATTGAGCCCCCACGCGGTGGGAATAATAACGATGAGCCACGCGGCAGCGATAAGCAGCGGCGAAGACTTCTTGACGTTCGTTGTTTCTGCCATCGAATTGCTCCTGTTCAAGGAAGAGGGCGGAGGCGCAGGCGCTCCGCCGAATTGGACGTTTAGTGGACGGCGCCTTCTGGCACCACGATATTAGGATCTTTCACCCAGAATCTCTCAGCGACTGGCCGCACCATCAGGTTCGCCAGGAAGCCGACGATCAGCAGGCCGCACATGATATGCAGAATCAGCGGGTAGGCATCCTCTTTGTTCATGTGATTATCAACGTAGTGGTCGAGAATACCGTTGACGATGAGCGGACCAAAGATTCCCGCAGCCGACCAGGCGGTGAGTAGACGTCCGTGGATAGCCGAGACGTTATAGCCGCCAAACAGATCCTTCAGATACGCCGGAATGGTAGCAAATCCACCGCCATACATCGAAATCACAAGAGCGGCGATGATGACGAAGAGGGGAACAGAGTCGATCTTGTCCTGCCGAGTGAACGGAAGGAAGAAGTAGAGGATCGGTCCGAGAGTAAAGAAGGTGAAGTAAGTCCCTTTGCGTCCAAGGAAGTCTGAGAACGAAGCCCAAAGGAAGCGCCCGGCCATATTGAATATGCTCAGGATCCCCACGAAGCCGACAGCGGCAGCGGGACTCATCTGGCCCTTGAACAGATCCTGAATCATCGGCGCGGCCTGCTCCAGGATGCCGATACCGGCCGTCACGTTGACGAAGAGCATGACCCATAGCAGCCAGAACTGCGGTGTCTTCCACGCTTCGGTAACCGCAACGTTGTGGCTTGAGATCAGCGCGGAGTGTTTTACAGGAGGCACCCAGCCTTCAGGCTTCCAGCCCGTTGGTGGGACGCGGATCGTGAACACACCGAACATCATAAAGATGAAGTACAGAATGCCCATCGTGATCATGGTGTAGGGAATAGAAGGCTGCCCCGCTGCCTTGAAGTGGGCCATCAGATTGCTCGCCAGCGGACCACCGATCATCGCTCCACCACCAAAGCCCATGATGGCAAGTCCGGTGGCAAGGCCAGGGCTATCGGGGAACCACTTGATAAGAGTCGAAACCGGGGAGATGTATCCCAAACCCAGTCCCATGCCACCGATGACCCCATACCCCAGATAGATCAATGCCAAGCTGATGCGTGCTGGCTCCAAAGGACGCGATGATGAAGCCGGCACTAAAGCAGATCGCCGCGTAGAACATGGCGCGACGTGGCCCCGCCCTCTCAAGCCACGCTCCAAACAGTGCAGCCGAGATGCCCAGAAAGGCGATCGCGATCGAAAAGATATAACCGACCTCCTTCAGGTTCCAGGCAGAACCGTCAGCCCCGTGCAATGCAAGCAGTGGGTTCTTGAAGACCGAAAAGGAGTAAACCTGGCCAATGGAAAGATGAATTGCCAGGGCAGCAGGTGGAACCAGCCAACGACTATATCCAGCGGGAGCGATAGAGCGGTCACGATCGAGAAAAGCAAGGGCCATGGAGAACCTCAGGAGTTATAGGTAGTACAGCGTCACAGGGATAGCCATAACTGCAGCTCTTTCACTGCATATATCTAGATGCGCAGACAACAATACATGATTCTCCGGGCAATCGTGTCACGTAAATGTCGTAAATGGCATACCCGGTTGCTGCGACCGAGTTCTATACGGTACCTTCACCTTGCTGGGCAAAATCACGGAGGGCTGTGCGGTCGATGCTGGAAGAGAGTACGGATCTGGATTCAAGTCTGCGCGAGAATAGAGTATTTCCCCCGCCTGCGAAGTTTGCGGCGAAGGCCCACGTTAACAGCCTCGAGCAGTACGAGGCTATGTATCGGCACAGTGTGGAGCACCCGGAGCAGTTCTGGGCCGAGGCCGCTGCCGAACTCGATTGGTTCGCCCCCTGGACGAAGGTAATCGAGGGTGAAGCGGCGCACACCAAGTGGTTTGTTGGGGGAAAGCTAAATCTTTCGCACAACTGCGTCGACCGCCACGCTCTCGGAGCACGCAAAGACAAGGTCGCGCTCCTGTGGGAGGGTGAACCCGGCGAGGTACGCAGGCTGACCTACGGCGAACTCCACCAACAAGTGCAGCGCTTCGCCAATGTTCTAAAAGGACTCGGCATCAAGCGCGGAGATCGAGTCGCGATCTACATGGGAATGTGCCCCGAACTCGCCATTGCTCTGCTCGCCTGCGCTCGAATCGGTGCGATCCATTCGGTGATCTTCGGCGGGTTCGCCGCGCAAGCGATCTCGGATCGTGTGAACGACTCGGCCTGTGTGGCTATCCTCACGCAGGATACAAGCTATCGTCGCGGCACCGAAGTCAAGTTGAAGGCTATCGTTGACGATGCATTGGAGAAGTGTTCGACCGTCAGGGATGTCATCGTGTTTCGCCGGTCAGGCTCGCCCGTCAATATGAAGCCCGGCCGCGACCGCTGGTGGCACGACGAAATGGAGAAAGCCCCCGCCGAATGCGCGCCTGAGTGGATGGATGCTGAAGATCCGCTCTACCTCCTCTACACATCAGGCACGACGGGGAAGCCAAAAGGCCTCCTCCACACCACCGGCGGCTACGCGGTGCAAACCTACCTCACCAGCAAATACATCTTCGACCTGCGCGACGACGACATCTACTGGTGCACCGCCGACATCGGTTGGGTCACTGGCCACAGCTACGTCGTCTACGGCCCACTGCAGAACGGCGCAACCGTGATGATGTATGAGGGCGCCCCGAACTGGCCGGAGAACGACCGCTTCTGGAAGATCGTCGACGACCACAAGGTCTCCGTCTTCTACACCGCGCCAACCGCGATCCGCGCCTTCACGAAATGGGGAAACGAGTGGGTCGAAAAACACTCTCTCGCCTCGCTCCGCCTGCTCGGCACCGTTGGCGAGCCGATCAACCCCGAGTCCTGGATGTGGTATCACCGCATGATCGGCAAAGAGCGCTGCCCAATCGTCGACACCTACTGGCAAACCGAGACGGGCGCCATCATGATCGCTCCAGTCCCGGGAGCGGTAGCGACGAAACCCGGATCGGCCACGCGACCATTCTTTGGAATTGTTCCCGAGGTGGTTACAAAAGAGGGCAAGCCCGTTCCAGCCGGTCATGGCGGCCTTCTCGTCTTCCGCAAGCCCTGGCCCTCCATGGCGCGAACCATCTACGGCGATCAGGCACGCTACGAGGCAGCCTACTGGAGCGAGATTCCCGGCAGCTACTTCACCGGCGACGGCGCACGCTGCGATGCCGACGGCTACTTCTGGCTCATGGGGCGAGTCGACGACGTGATCAACGTTAGCGGCCACCGGCTAGGCACGATGGAGGTCGAATCGGCCTTGGTCGCTCATCCTAAAGTTGCTGAGGCCGCCGCCGTAGGCAGACCGCACGAGATGAAGGGACAGGCGATTGCCGTGTTTGTCACCCTTGAAGGCGGCCACGAGCCCAGCGAGGAGCTGCGACAAGAACTCCGCCAGTGGGTCGCCAAAGAGATCGGCGCACTCGCCCGTCCGGACGACCTCACCTTCACCCAGGCTCTTCCGAAGACGCGCAGCGGAAAGATCATGCGACGCCTCCTCCGCGAGTTGGCCACTACTGGCGAAGTAAAGGGCGACACGACGACACTCGAAGACTTCACCGTAATCGCCAAGCTAAGAGAGGGAGACGAGTAGTTCGTTAGAGGAGATTGGTGCGGGGTTTGGTGGGCAGCGTGAAGTGAAACGTAGTGCCCTCATCCGGCTTGCTGGTGGCCCATATGCGGCCGCCGTGCTGATTGATGATGCTGCGACATATCGCGAGCCCAAGCCCCGTGCCACCCATCGCACGCGAGTCGGATGCATCACCCTGCTGGAATCTATCGAAGATATGTTCAAGCTTATCCTCGGGAATACCTCGACCCTGATCGCGAACTTCGATCAAGGCTTCGTTCTCGTCCAGATTCCGCGCCGTCAGGTGAATCTCGCTTCCCGCAGGAGAGAACTTAATGGCATTGGAGAGCAGATTGTCGAGCGTCTGCAGAATACGGTCGGGATCGGCCCACACAGTAACGCCAACTGCGGCGAAAAAGATGCGGATATTCGGCTTCGGTGTGCGCGCCTGCTGAACCCCTGCAGCGCGGCGCAGTAGATCTTCTGCGCTGCACATAGTCGAGTGCAGCTCCGTCTTACCGCTGCTGATGCGCTCGAGATCGAGAATATCGTTGACCAGTCTCACCAGCCGGTCAGAGTTGCTGATGGCAATCTCCAGCATCTGCTGCGTCTTCTCAGGACGATTCGTCAGCGCCCCTCCGGCAAGCAGTCCCAATGCACCGCGCAGCGATGTGAGCGGCGTCCGAAGCTCATGCGAGACCGTCGAAATAAACTCGTCCTTCATACGGTCAAGCGCGCGACGCTCCGTCGTGTCGGTAAACGCCACGACGACACCCAGCGTCTTGAGACCGTCGGAGTCGGCAGATTGAGAATCGATCTGCGGCCGTGCAACATACTCCACAGGGAAGCACGAGCCATCCTTCCGCCAGAAGATCTCATTCGAGATGCGAACGGTTGCGAAGTTGGTAAGGCTCTTGCGGATCGGCGAGTCCGAAGCCTCATAAGGCGTGCCGTCTGCGCGTGTGTGGTGGATCAGCTGGTGCATGTTGCGGCCCAGCATCTCCTCCTGCTTGTACCCAAGCATCTGCGCAGCAGCAGAGTTGACGACGGTCACCTTGCCTTCCAGATCGATACCGTAGATGCCATCACCAACGGACTCGAGAATAGAATCCGACTGGCGCGTCAGCGTGCGGAGCCTGCCCTCAGCGCGAACCTGTTCGCTGATGTCGACGCCGAAGCCAAGCACATACGGCGCACGACCTGGCACAACGATGAGCTTATTGCGATACGCTACAACCCGCATATCCCCGTCAGCGTGCGAGAGGTGGAGTAGCCCCTGCGCTTCGCCGGTCTCGCCGATCTTCTTCAGGTAGGCAGGCATCGCAGCTTGGCGATCGGGCACGATGAACTCGCGGAGATTGTGGTTCGTCATCTCCTCAACGGTTCGTCCAATCGTCTCGGCGCCGTGCGTGTTGATCGTCAGAAGGTTGCCGCGCAGATCGTGCGTGCAGACCATACCAAGCGAACCTTCGATGAGCTGGCGGTAGCGTGCCTCGCTCTCACGCAGCGTCGCCTCCGCAGCTCGTTGCGTCGTCACATCGATGCCGGTGGCGATGATGAACGCCACCTGCCCTTGCGTATCGGTTAGCGCGGTAGCAGACCAGGCAATGCGCCGCAGGCTGCCATCGCGATTGAGCCACTGGTTTTCGTACGCCGCAGGAAAATGGCCGGAACGCAGACGCTCAAACGTCTCGATGGCCTCAGGAATCTCTTGACGCGGAATCAGCTTGTCCCAGGCATAGCGGCCGACCAGGGTAGGGAAGTCGTAGCCCGAAGCCATCTCGCAGGCGCGGTTGAAACGAACGATGCGCCCAGCGGGATCAAACACCGCGACCAGTGCGCCGACCGTATCCAGAACGGCCGAAACGAAGTTGCGCTCGACAGTGAGAGCGGACTCCACACGCTGCCGCGATCGAGCCGCGCGATCCATCTGACGGATGCGTCCATTCAATTCAAGCCGCGTGATTACCTGACGGCCGAGAATGCTCAGAGCGGACGTCTGCTCCTCAGTAAGTCTTCGTGGATGATGATCGAGCACGAGCAGCGCGCCGATGCTGACGCCGCCCGGAGTCGCAAGTGGCGCGCCAGCGTAGAAGCGGTAAGGCCGCCCTTCGAGAATGATTCCATCCGGAGCATAGTCTGGGTCGTTACGTGCGTCTGGAATCTCATACACCGTGTCGCCAAGAATGGTGGTCTCACATGGCAGACTTCCGAGCGAGACATCAGGAGACTCAACCCCAAACCGCGACCGCAGCCAGAGCCGGTCCGATCCCACAAGCGAGATCGCCGCGACTGGCGTTTCGCATATCTGTGCAGCCAAACGTGTCAGGTCATCGAGGACAGGATCAGGCGCAGAGTTGAGCACCTCATACTGGTTGAGGGCTTCAATTCGTAACGCTTCGTCTTTGACCAGGAGAGCATTCATTTAGCGTGACTTAATCGTATGGATGTGCAAACTATTGCGCACTCCTACTTTGGTTGCAGCAACAACTTACGGCTTTGGTAACGCACAACACTCACCCGTTGCAGGGGGTTCATCGGCACTGGCGTCCATGGCGACCTTCCAGGTGCCATTCGGTAGTTTTTTCCAAACGGTGAAATAGCGACCGGAAAGCACAACCGGCTCTCCGTTTTTATCCTTTGAATGGCCTTCGTAGTGCCCCCAGGTGAACCCCATGTCGTTGGAGGGCCCCATTTGGGCGCCTTGCGGAACCCATGTCAGTTGGTAAGTCTTTGGGTCCCACTGCGCCTGGGCGGCGATGGCGGCAACGCCAAGAATAGCTGGTTTGCCATTGTTGAGGGTGACTGCATCTTCGGTGAACCAACTGGCAAACGCTTTGCCACCGCCTGTTGCCACCGACTGTGCAAAACGTCCTTCCAGCTCCAGCAAAAGAAGTGCTCCCGGAGTGAGAGTTGGCTGAACAAGCGGGCTGGAGATGGTGCTGCTCTGCGCGAGAGCGTCATAAGCAGGCGCAGCGGCAGAACCGATGCCGGGGCTACTCTGAGCGATCAACGGATAAGTTGCAAACGCACAACACAGAAAACCGTACAAGATGTGGCGAGACATAGTGAGTATGCTATCAGCGCGAAAAACCAGTTTGGACGTGAGTTAAGTTCGTATCGAAGACTGTTATTCTTCGCACTAATGTTAAAGACGAAATCTGAGCGGATATTGTTGCCTGCAGCCGTGATTTTACTGTCTGCAGGAATGGCGTCCGGCCTCATTCAAAGCAAAGAGTTGCATAACATCGGCATCATTCTGCGGTGTGCTGCAATCCTGTTGTTGGCCGCCTTCGCTTTGCGGCGACGATCGCTCACACCGTGGATCTTCGTCGCCATGGTCGCCGGGGCAGAGTTGGGCTTTGACGCCCCCGGTTTCGCGATCGGCCTCCGCGTCTTCAGCGACATCTTTCTCCGCCTGATCAAGACCATCGTCGCCCCCCTCATCCTGGCCACGCTGGTCACCGGCATCGCTGGCCACGGAGACCTGAAGAGCGTAGGTCGCATGGGTATCAAGAGCCTCGTCTACTTCGAGATCGTAACGACCCTTGCCCTGGTCATCGGACTAGCTGCGATCAACCTGAGCCACGCTGGCGTTGGCCTCTCCTTGCCGCCCTCTCCCACTGCGTCTGAGGCAATCGTCACGCCGCCTCCAACCCATTGGCAGGACTTCCTCCTCCACGTCTTCCCCGAGAACATCGCCAAATCCGTCGCCGAGGGCCAGATCCTTCAAGTAGCCGTGTTCGCCGTCTTCTTCGGCATCGCGCTGGCCAGCCTCAGTGAAGCAAAACGCGCACCAGTCCTGCACCTCTTCGAGAGCTTGAGCGAGGTCATGTTCAAGTTCACCAACGTCGTCATGTACTTCGCGCCAATCGGCGTGGGCGCCGCAATGGCCTTCACTGTCGGCCAGATGGGCCTCGGCGTTCTCGTCAACCTTGGCAAACTGCTCCTGACACTCTACGGCGCGCTGGTAGGATTCGGCCTCCTCGTCCTCCTGCCTGCGGCTCTGCTCTTTCGGGTTCCGGTCCGCCGTTTTCTGGCTGCGGTGGCCGAGCCCGCAACCATCGCCTTCGCCACCTCTACCAGCGAAGCCGCGTTGCCCCGTGCAATGGAGTCAATGGAAGCCCTCGGCGTTCCTCGTCGCATCGTCGCCTTCGTCATTCCAGCGGGCTACAGCTTCAACCTCGACGGTTCAACGCTCTATCTTGCAGTGGCCAGCATCTTCGTCGCGCAGGCTGCCGGCGTCCACCTCTCACTTGGTCAGCAACTCCTTATGATGGTGACACTCATGCTGACCAGCAAGGGCGTGGCAGGCGTTCCTCGAGCGACCCTGGTCGTTCTGCTGGCAACCGCAGCTACCTTCCGTCTTCCCACCGAGCCGATCTTTGTGATCCTCGGCATCGACGCCTTGGCAGACATGGCCCGCACGACGGTCAACGTCGTCGGAAACTGTCTTGCCAGTGTCGTAGTCGCAAAGTGGGAGGGAGAGTTCGGCACCGAACCGATATCGTCTGTCGTCCTCGAAGGCGTAGCCGATTAAATCAGCACCCACAAAGCAAAATAGCAGATGCCGAAGCATCTGCTATCGCGTGAACATCCTGGTTTTCGTTACATAGCTGGCGGATGATGCGGGTCAATGTGATTTGCATCAACCTTCTTCGAGGCCAGAGGCTTTGACTTCACTGCACCGTTAGGGTTCACCGAATCACGCAGTTCCTTCGAAGGCTTAAAAAAGGAACTCGCTTCGCTGGAACATCAACCTTGGCGCCAGTCTTTGGATTGCGGCCGGTGCGGGCGTTGCGCTGCCGTGTCCGGAAGCTGCCAAAGCCACGGATCTCAATCTTGTCCCCTGTCTTCAGGGCTCCGATGACGGCGTCGAAGAGTGTATCGACGATGACCTCTCCGTCACGGCGAGTGAGATCACCGAGGGCGGTCACTTTGTCTACGAGGTCAGCTTTAGTCATTGTGGGTTCCTTTCCTACTGGGGGAGGGGCTACAGTACCGTGGTGGAACAAACCGTTCTTGTTGATTGTAGACGGGATGGCTGCGGATAGGATAGCGAATGCAAGCAAAGAATTGTCAAATCTGCGTCATTGAATCAGATGCAAAAAATGGGCCTTAAGACCATCGAATCAATAAAAAGAGCCCCGTTTTTTCGGGGCTCTCCAATGGTCTGGGAGTGGTTCGGTCCGGTAAAGGCTGAAGTACGGCGTTTTACTTCCACATGAAGTAAAAACCGGGAGCATGATTCAGCAGCTGACTCGGGTTCGGAAACAGGTCCTCACCGTCATCTGTGAGCAGTGCAAACAGCCCCCTTTTATTCTTTGCAGGACGTACCAGGTTTGGTTCCCCCGAGATTCCCACATCCTTGGCAGTCTCCATCAAGGCCACGCGAAACCCCCCAACCTTATCGATCAGGCCAAGAGGAAGTGATTGTTGGCCAGTCCAGACCTGCCCGGTGGCCAGCGGTTTGATCTTATCGTCTGAGGTATGGCGGCCCGTCGCAACGTCGTGCACAAACTGCCCATACATGTTGTCCACCAGCGACTGAAAGTAAGCCTCTTCCTTCGGCGTCAGATCGCGACTGGGATCTCCCGCGTCCTTCAGTTCACCCGCGTGGATCACGACGTTCTTCAGCTTGGCCCATCGCAACAGGTCGCCGTAGTTGGTCCACTCCATGATCACGCCGATAGAACCCACCACCGACGCGTCGTTTGCGTAGATCTTGTCGCACGCGCTAGCGATGTAGTATGCGCCCGAAGCTCCCACTGACTCGATGGAGGCGATCACCTTCTTGTGATTCTCCTGTCGCACGCGCAGCACCTCGTGATAGATCTCCTGCGAGGCCGCCGCCCCGCCGCCGGGCGAGTTAATGTGCAGCAAAATGGCCTTAACAGACGAGTCATCGCCAAACTTGCGCAACTGGTTGTCGACGCTCTCCGCCGATAAAATCACGCCCGATACGTCGATCACCGCGATCCGATCCGAGTTCAACCCCAGCCCGGCTGCATCGCCTCCAGCCGAGCGCATCGTAAACCAGACCATCAGCGACACCAGCAGACAGACCGCCGCCAGCGATCCCGCAATAATGCCGATGTAAAACCAGGCAGACCGACGTGGAGCAGGTGGCAAACCGGAGCTTTGCGGGTAACTATAGGGAGGAACCTGGGCGTAGCGGACGAGGCTGTGGTGGAGGCGGTGGTGGAGGTGTTGAAAAGTCTTCCGGCATGCAGTGGAGTTTAGCAGGGACGGCCCTGAGGCGCGTAGATGGCCTCCAATTGCGACTACGAACAAAAATGCATACATGAGGCGAAAAATAAAGCCAAACCACCATTTCATGCGTCCAATATTGCAGTAAGATAAACGGCGGCACACTACGTGTATCTCACTGCAATCAGTAGTTGGAAGAGGGTTTGGACGACGTCATGGCGCATCCACAGCTAAGTATCGTAATTCCGGCATTTAACGAAAGCGCCCGTATCGAGCACGCTTTAGATCGGGTTCTGTCGTGTGTCGCTGAGCAGGGCTGGGACGCAGAAGTATTGGTTATCGACGACGGTTCCACCGACAACACCGCCGCAATCGTACAAAGCTGGATGCACGAACACCCCCGCCTCCACCTCGTCCAGAACCCCGGCAATCGTGGCAAAGGCTACTCCGTCCGCAACGGCCTCCTCCAGGCTGCAGGCGACATCGTCATGTTCACCGACGCCGATCTCTCTGCCCCCATGGAAGAGGCCGAGCGCCTCATCGCCGCCCTCAACGACGGCGCTGACGTCGCCATTGGCTCCCGCTGGATCGACCGCACCCGCAGACCATCCATCAGCCGCTCTACCGCCAGTTCTTCGGCCGCTGCTTCAACTGGGTCACTCGCACCGTCATGGGCCTACCCTTCAAAGACACCCAGTGCGGCTTCAAGGCCTTCAAACGCTAAGCAGCGCAGGTCATCTTCCGTCTTCAGACCATCGAGCGCTGGGGCTTCGATCCCGAGATTCTCTTCATCGCTCGCAAGCTGAAGTACGTCGTTCGCGAAGTCCCCGTCACCTGGGGTCACGACGAGCGCAGCCGCATGAGCTACCTCAAGGACGGCATCAAGATGCTCGAAGACATGGCCCGCATCCGCGGAAACTTCATGGCTGGCCGTTACGACAAGGCCATCGCCGCCATGAAGGACACCAGCACCATGGTGACCCCGCAGGTTGAACAGGTCGTCCCCGAGGTCGTGCCCGAAGTCCGCTGACACACGAGACAGACGAACTTCGCGCAACCTCAGAACCAGACATCCTCCACACGTCAAGCTGAAAGCATTCGGCTTGATAGCGTGCGCCTCGAAGATTCCGTCACCAAATATAAGACGCCGGCAAAACATGGCACCTTCCCTTCATCCGTTTGCTCGCGTAGTCTAGGAGCAACAGAGGAGCGAAGCTACGCGAGTCTTACGCAACGAGAGAACAGATATTGGGGGCCCTTCGCGAGTCTGCGAGATATGCGCGCGGATCGTTCTCTGGATTACGCTCTTGATGATTGGCATGTGTCCCATCACTGAGCAGTTCTGTACGCTCGACTCCTTTCCCCGTGGTGGCCAGGACAGCGAACTGACGCTTCTCCTTTTGATCTCTCTCACAGCTCTCGTACTCTTGCTCGCTCTGCGTCGAAGAGCAAACCTAAACGATGCCTTCGCCCTGTGGCGCGAGTTCTTCGCAGTACCTTTGAATCTGCTCTTTCGGCGATCCCTCAGCATCGGAATTGTGCGGATCGCGTGGGCTGCGGTTAAAAAGAAGCCTGAGAGTTTCATCGCCCTACCTCTTCCTCTACGCATCTGATCTCTCTACGGATCGCTCACGCTGTCGTCTCCGACGAGCCGACTAGGTATCCGTGTAACTGATCATCCGCACCGCGGGAATGATCTGGAGAGAAAATGAAAAAGTCAGAAGTACTCCACGCCTGGGCAAAAATCTTGTCCGGTCGTGCCCCATCACTCTCCATCGAAATTACGAAAGAGTGCCCGCTGCGGTGCCCCGGCTGCTACGCCTTCGACCCAGCTCACCTCGGCAACGACACTCTGCTCCGCGAACTCTCCGACTATCGTGGAGACGAGCTGGTCAGCCGCGTCCTCGCCCTCCTGGACGAACGTAAGCCTCTGCACGTCTCCCTCGTCGGCGGCGACCCCTTCGTCCGCTACCGTGAGCTCGAGCAGCTTATCCCGGAGATAGAAGCACGCGGCATCCACACCCAAATCGTAACCAGCGCATTCCGCGTGATCCCTGCATCATGGAGCAAGTACAAAAAGCTGAATATCGTTGTATCGATCGATGGCCTGCAACCGGAGCACGATGAGCGCAGGGCGCCCGCAACCTACGACCGCATTCTCAAGAACATCGTAGGCACAAAGATCACCATCCACTCGACCATCACCTCCCAGATTGCTTCGCGTCCGGGCTACCTCAAAGAGTTTTTGCGTTTTTGGAGTGACAACCCAGCGATCGCCAAGATATGGTTCAGCCTATTCACCCCACAGCGTGGGGCGACTGATCCAGAGATTCTCTCAAAGGTACAGCGTGTCTCTGTCATGAATGAACTCCGTCTGCTACGTCCGCTCTTTCCCAAGTTGGACATGCACGACATCGTCATCGACGAGATCGCCACACCGCCATCCAATCCTGAAGAGTGCATCTTCGCTCGTACGACGGAAACGATCTCGGCCGACCTCAAAACCCAGATCACACCATGCCAGTTCGGTGGCGACCCCGACTGTTCCCAATGCGGCTGCATCGCCTCCATGGGACTTGCCGCCGTCGGCCACCACAAAGTTGTCGGCGGCCTTACAGCCGGACATCTCTTCATGGCGTCAGATCGATTCGGCAAAAATTGGCGTAAACTGCAGTACGCTTTTACTTCAAAGCCCACGGTGCGGATTGAACCTAAACCGTTCCACATCTTGCCGACCGAAACCCTCACTAAAGAAAGGGGAAAAGCGTGAGCAATCGCGAATCCAGCTTCGAAGGAGAATTGCGCAAGGATCTTGTCCGGTTTAGCAGATGGCTCTCCCGCCTCGGCTTTGCTCCAGGTACATCAGGAAACCTCTCAGTCCGTCTCGACCAGGATCGGCTTCTCATCACCCCGACCGGAGTCAGTAAGGCCCTGGTCCGCCGAGCCGACATGGTAATCACAGATCTCCAGGGCCGCCTGCTTTGCGGAACCAGAAACGTGACAAGTGAGGTGGGCATGCACTTGGCCATCTACGCAAAGCGACCGGACGTACAGGCGGTCATTCACTCCCATCCACCCATCGCAACCGCCTTCGCGTGCTCCGGTCGAGCTCTCGATGAGGTGCTCTGCCAGGAAGCCGTGATGACCGTGGGACTCATCCCTCTTGCTCCCTACGCCACGACTGGAACAGACGAGGTCGCGGCCAGTCTGCGTGCCTACATCTCAGATCACGACGCCATTCTCCTTGAAAACCACGGCGCCGTAAGCTCTGGCAAAAATCTGCTCGACGCATTCATGAAGATGGAGACCATCGAGCACCTCGCCCACGTGGCCCTCGCCGCCCATCAACTGGGCACTCCTCGTCTCCTGCGCCCCGACCAGATTCAAGAACTGCATCGTGCCAAAGCGAGATACGTCAATAACGCCCAAAACGGAAGCCCAGCGGAGATCGCAGCCATAGACCGATCAAACTCTGAAGCGAATATTGAAACGTATGTGGAAGATCGTGCCCGGATATCGGCGTGATCCGGCTGTGCTCTTCTGCCTTTGATCCACGACGCTTCTGGATTGTGAATGGAGGCGCCCGTCAACAGGGGCCGAAGAAGGAATAGAAAAGCTATCGTTACGAACACGATAGCTTTTCTATTCCGAATACTGTTCTGTTGAGATTGTTCTAAGCGCGCTGACGCAGTCTGCGAGTCAGTGAACCAGCGAAGCCAAGTAGACCGGTGCCCAGAAGCAGGAGAGAACCTGGTTCGGGAGTCGGGGCGACAGCGACATTCACGCTGGTGCCGGAGAACGGCTCTCCGAAAGAGTTTAATGCTGCTCCGTTCAGTGCATCGCCTACCCCGTAAGTCAGGCCGAATCCTGGGACAACGCCGTTGCTCCATAGATCGACACTATAGCCGCCTGCAACATTGAAATAGAGGCCGTAGATATCGAAGTAGCCACCACCGAAGGGATAGGGTGGCTCCGGGTCTCCAGGAGCAGGAGGAGGGCAGACCGCGGGGGAATCTCCACCGGGAAAGAAGAGGTTATCAAACGAGAATGGAAATCCTTGGGCCTGTCCGCTCGGCGGAAGGAAGGTGCCATCCGGATTGATATTGGCAGGCAGTGATGTACTTTGCACTCCCGTGATCGTGGCGTGCGAGACCCCCGCATTCGTATCGGAGAAGGTACCGGTGATACCAGTGATCTGATACCCGTCAGGCACTCCCGAGACCGGCGTCGGGGAATACGTGATGACACCAGACCCACTCATACCGCCACCATTAAATGAGAAAGTGTAGGAGTCAGCGTGGGCAGTAGGCGCGACAGAAAGTGCGACAGCGCAGACGAAAGCCGCGCCAATAAAATTCCAGCGAAACTTCTTGTTAACGCTGGAAAGACTTACAGCCAAGGGTTCTTTTAACCGACAAAGTGTTCATGTTCCTCCGGTTGCATACTTCGAAGATAGTTTTTATATGGAGCCCGATGAATGTACCCACCCGTCCTATGCAAAAGAAACGCAAAAATTGAGAACACAATCTCCTATAAAAGAGCCTTTCCCGAAAGAGTGTGCCTCGCTGTCACGATCAAATTCCGGCGAGCCAGCGTATACAACCAACTCTTGATTCCGCCATGCTTCTCCCCAAAGGCCATGCCATGAAACAATGGTTTGTTCGCCGAAAACTGGCGTTGCTAAGGGGAATTAGGTTTGCTTCGATCTGCATTTATCGCTCTCTCTCAAAACAAGTCTCTCCGCTCTTTTTCAGAACGATCTGCGATGGGCCGCAAGATGTCAGGCCGCTTCGTCGCCGGTATGTCGGTTGAAGAAGCTCTTGCCGCGTGCGAACGCGTCAATCGCGAACACATCGCCGTCAGTCTCGACTCACTCGGCGAATCCGTCACCACCGAACCCGAAGCCCAGAAGTCCGCCGACATCTATCACCAGCTTCTCGACGCCATCGAAGCGCGCAAGCTGAACGCCAACGTCAGCGTCAAGCTCTCACAGGTTGGTATGGACTTCGACCCCGCTCTGGCCGAGCGCATCGTCGGCGAGATGGTCCAGCACGCCGCCGCCGTCAACTCTTTCGTCCGTATCGACATGGAAGGCTCCCCCTACACCGAAGCCACCATCGCCATGACCGAGCGCCTCGCCGCAAAGTTCCCCGGGGCCGTCGGCACCGTCCTTCAGGCCTATCTGTTTCGCACCGAAGCAGACACCGAACGTCTGCTGGGGAAGGGAATTCGCATTCGCCTCTGCAAAGGAGCCTACAAGGAAGGCCCCGAAGTAGCCTTTCCTGCCAAGACAGACGTCGACGCCAACTACGTCAAGCTGATGAAGCGCATGGTCACCTTCTCGAACAACGGCAAGGGCGTCTTCTGCGGCATCGCAACCCACGACGAGGTCATCGTCGAACAGATGCGCGCCTTTGTCCGCGAAAACAACATCGACAAACACGCATTCGAGTTTCAGATGCTCTACGGCGTCCGCCGCGATCTCCAGCGCAAACTCGCCGCCGAAGGCTTTGGCGTCCGCGTCTACATCCCCTTCGGCCCCGAGTGGTACCCCTACTTCATGCGCCGTCTCGCCGAACGTCCCGCCAACGTCCTCTTCCTCGCCAAAAACTTCTTCAAAAACTAACAACCGTTCTCAGGGATCGTCACACGCAGCGTCTTTCTCATTGCCCCTCTGTTGCTAGCACGTTCTTTAAATGATTCGATAGCTCTTTTGTTGTCATTCTGAGCGCAGCGAAGAACCCCCGCATTTGTCGTTGCTGTTGCCTGTTCTTTTTGTTGTCATTCCGCAGCGCAGCGAAGGAATCTGCTTTGCTGTCGCCTTTGCGATAGTGCTCGTTTGCTACCTTTATCCACTTCTGTCGTCATCCTGAGCGAAGCGAAGGATCCCTGTATTGGTCGTTGCTGTTGCCTGTTCTTTGTTGTCATTCCGCAGCGCAGCGGAGGAATCTGCTTTTCGCAACTGCGTAACCAACCCCGACCGTTTCCCAAAATGGAACGAACACAAAATAAATCGTTACAACGTGGCGTATTTTTCACTACCGAAAAAGAGGCTGTTTAAAACCACATTCACCACGCATAACACCACGTTTTCACCATCAAAAAACCACATCCAGGCACCCTCTTTTTCCAAAACACCCTCAAAAACACCAGCAAAAAAGCAAAACCCTGGCTCTCACCAGGGCTCAACTTTTTTCTGAAAAAATACTCAAAAACTATCGTGAAGCAGACTGCGTCGGAACCGGCTCCGCAAGCAACTGCTCAACCAGCTCCGTAACCTCATGCACAAGCGCCTCATGCGCCGGAGGATTCGCCGGCCCCGCAAATCCAGCGTGAATCTCCTTTACCCGCCCATCGCGCCCCAGAAAAAACGAAGTCGGCCAGCAGTTCAAATTCACTCCCTGCGGAATCTTTTCATTGAGCTGCTCCGTCTCCCCAGCCACTAGGACCGTATAGGTCAGCCCATAGCGAGCGATGAAAGCCCTCAGTCTTTGCGGGTCTTTCAGCTGATCCGCCTCTTCAAACGACAGGTTCACAATCTCCAGACCCTGACTGTGAAACTGCTTGTAAAGGCTCTCAAGAAACGGCGCTTCATCGTGGCAATTTGGGCACCACGACCCGCCAATCGCAACAATCACAACCTTCCCATCGAACTGCGGATCGGTGTTCGAAATCACTTTGCCGTCGAGGTTTGGAAAGCTGAAAGCGAAGCGAGCAGAAGGGTCTTTGACCGTGGTCTGTTGTGTTGGATCCGTAGGCCCTTGCAGCGCCGCCGCCCGCGCCTGCGCCGGCCTGCGCGCCACAAGGTTCTGTTGTTCGTTCACGTCAGCGCGCAGCATATTCGAAACCAGAAGAGTTCCATCGGCCTGCGGAGTAAGAGAGTAAAGCGCTGGTCCTGCGGCCGAAAAATGACTTACCTTATAGCTCTGCCCAGTCCACAGACCGTAGAGTGAGCCTGTGTCTCCATCGACTCGCTGAATAACGGCCTTAACCTCCGAAGAGGGCGGCTGAGGCTCTACTCGAAGTTGCCAGGCAGCCTCTCCCTTCGCTGAGTTCGTTGCAATCTCCCAATCTCCCTCGATGTTCTTCGCAAGCGGCCCGTTGTAAGCAGAGACAGCACCGTGCGAACTCAGGCTGATAGGGTAGCGAACAGCAGCCGTGCCAAATGAGCCATCTAATTGGCCGTTCTGAAGCGTCGCATCAATCGTCTTAGCGTAGTAGTTAAAGCTGATCAGTAGATGATTGCCGGTAAAGACGACGCTTGATGCAGGGCTGCTCTCCGGCCCATTGCGCAGAGCGGCGTGAAGGTCGTTCGCGCTCCCGGTGATCTCAAGTTTCACCGGAACCTGCTGACCATGGACAGTGGCGCTACCCTGCCATGTGCCTGTAACGGCGCCGTGCTTGGAACTTTGAGCGATGACAGATGTGCTGAGCAGAAGAAGGCCGATGAAGATCTTCATGGAAGGTCTCGATTCTCACTGATATTTATACGATGTGAATTGTGGAAGAGGACTAGCTGATTAGCGGGTCCGAAGCACGCCTGAGCCGACCGGGAGGAAGCGGCAACAACAACAGGAGGTGTGCTGTGAATGCATATGTTTAGGGTAGGCGGACAAGCAGATCAGGTCAAGAGCTGTGACATTCAGAACGCAAAGGAGCCATGGCAGTCATGCCAAAGTTGTATAGATAGCAGCATTAGCCCAATGCACACTGTATCCACTATGGGGAAGGAGACCGTTCTGGAGATGTTTCGGACCTGCTTAGACTTCGCGATCACTTCGCCTCAACCCTGATTGGCTTGATCGTATTACGTCCGAAAACATAACTCTAGACGCTGGGCCACAAAGCAAACGGTGTCCTTCCTCCATAGCCCTTTCCTCCTCCCCGCAATAAAAAATAGCCGCCTTCGGGCGGCTATCTTCCGTTTAAAGCGGATGAGCGACTCCATTAAGATCATTTCCCAAAGGACGTGCCTTCATTCGGACGTTGGACCGGAAGATACGGTTCGACGGCAAGAAGCCCAGTGAGCGTGTTGCGTTCCTGTTCCGAAAACTGGCTGCGAAAGCTGTCTTCCTTGAGGATAGTTTCGCGCTGTTGTGGAGGCATCTCGCGAAGGTCGCGAAAGGCACGGGCGACAAGGCGGCGACGATCCTCTGGCAGGCTGCCGAGTTGTCTAAGGGCGCCCACAACTTGCTGTCGCTGCGGGGGCGTCAGATGCTCCATCGCTTCAGTCCGTTCAATCACACGGCGGCGTTGCTCGGGCGTCATATTGTTAAGTTGCGTGAGACGGTCGCGCATGCGCTGTTGTGTCTGCGGAGGAAGATCGCGGAAGCCGGGTTCGTTCTCCAAAGCCCGCTGTTGGTCCGCTAGGGAAAGATCGCTGTGACGATCCATCCACTGCGCAAGGTGCTCCTGGTTTCTCTTAGGCCCCGGCCCGGGAACGGGTCGGGCTTGACTTACGCCAAGGCGCGCAGGGGCGCCGCCTTGGTGCATGGGTCTCGGTTGAGAGGTACCCACCGCTGAAGCTACAACCAGCAACAAGGCAGTAAGAGCAGGTTTGAGGGCCTGGCGTAATTGGATTGAGAATGGCATGGTGTTCAGCTGATGCAAGCCCCGCACGTCGATAGAAAATATTCTATTTAGAGCATTTAGTTTGATCTGTCTCCTCTCGAATAATATCTTTACCCATCGCTCTCCCAACCAGAAGCTAACTGGTGGGAGGAGTTGCAGCATCATCGGCAGGGCTATCGTCCTGTAAAAGCTGATCCATCGTCTGCAAAGTCTGCGCGTTCTTATCGAGAATTTGTAGGTCTTGCACGGTGGCTGAGGTTTCAGGGGCAGAATGAGGGAAGCCGGTCAGACTGGCTACCGTGCCCCCACCTACCAGAAGGATCAATGCCAGAGCGCCAGCGAGCGCGGGACGAAACTGGCGTCCCGTATTGAAGAGAAAACGGGATTTCAGCCGTTCGAACCAGCCAGCTGGCGCAAGCGTCTCTTCTTCGCGGAGACGTACAGCCAGCTTTTGATCAAAGTAGGGCGAAGGATCCGGTGCTTTCCAAGTATCGAGCAAGGCAAAGGTGGCCTTCATCGACTTGAATTCACTGTCGCAGTCGGTGCAAGACTCGATATGTGCCCTCACGGCCGCATTAGTAGCGCGAGGCCGGATCTAAGAGTAGATCGAAGATCTCGGATTTGCAGTCTGTGCAATTCATTTTTCAAACCTTTCTAAGGTCCCTGCTTCAGGCATGTCCAGCAAAGGTGCGCGAGTAACTAAATAAAAGCCTTCAATTTTTCGCGCAACGTCTGGTAAGCGCGAAAAAGCAGTGATTTTGTGGCGGACTCACTCAATTTGAGAACGTCCCCGATTTGCTTGTAGTCCATGCCTTCGTATTTGTGCATAAGCACAGCCATACGCTGCCGCTCGGGCAGCGCAAGCACATGTTCGCGGATGGCGTTAAGTCGCTCCTGCCTGAGCAAATTCGCTTCGGCACTTATGGCAGCGTCCGCGACATCCGGGGTCGTGCCGGTTTCGGAGTCGGCTCTCATCGAGGTAAACGGTGGAAGCGGTTCGCTCATGCCGGTTATCGCGAGCGTAATTGACGCCCAGATTGGTGGCGATCCGATACAGCCAGGTGCTGAAACGAGCCTCGGCACGGTAGGTCTCGCGCGAGCGATACACCCGGAGAAAAACCTCCTGAGCAAGCTCTTCAGCGACCGCCTGGTTATGGACCATGCGATACATGAAGTGAATGATCGGTTTACGGTACTTCTGGATGAGGAAGTCGAAACCGGCCATATTACCGGTTCGCAGCTCCAGCATGATCGCGGCATCGTCCATCTGCCCGAAATCACTAGCCACGTGATGGTTCTCGGCGGCTTGGAGATTTTCGAGGAGCCTCGGGTTGATCGCCAGCGTAGCCATATCATCCATAACCCCATCTTCGCCATCGGGTTGCGCTTTTTGATCAGAATCCTGCAGGAATCTCATCGGTGCGCTCAGAAGGGTCGGGTCCACACCGTACGGTGGCGCTCGGAATTTGGAAGGGGAGTGGACATCCTGCTGGATCGATTGTATCGTCATGAAAGGTCTGACTTCGAGGTGGAGGCAAGTACGCCTTGGATTGCGTGGATTTGGTCGAAGTATTAGCGGAATGCTATTCTCTGAAATAGAAGCTCGATGTGAGCATGTTCGGTCACACTCGGCTCTTTGGGGCGCATAACTCAGCGGTAGAGTGCCACCTTCACACGGTGGAAGTCGTAGGTTCGAATCCTGCTGTGCCCACCAATCCTTTCAACAACTTAGCGTCGCTTCGGCCGGTAGGCTTTGTTGCGTTTTGTTGCAAATCGCCAGAACCAGTGTTTCGCTGCGGTCCCTTCTCCAGCATGAGGTAGACGGAACCAACCATCTCCTGCACGCTTTCAGGTAGTGCCTGCATGTACTCGTTGGCGGTGGTGTCCGCCTTCGCGTGCCGCAGGTGTGCCTGGATGTCCTTTACCGATCCCATGTTCTGCGCTTGTGTCGCCATCGTGCGGCGCAGGATCTGAAAGTTCAGTCTCGGTATTCCAAGCCGCAAAGCAAGTGGCTTAAGCACTCGCTCCCGATAGTTATCGACGCGCATGATTCCTCGGTCAGCGTTCGGGAAGATAAAGGCATCGGGCGACGAATCGGGGCACTCAGTCTTCCAGAGGAGCAGCTCGCGAGCCAGTCCGTCCGGTAGATGAACTTTGCCCAGACTCTTCTTGGTCTTGCCGAAAGGCCGGATGACCCCGCGGTAGACCGTTTCAGTGATCGCCAGCGTGTTAAGGCTGTCGAAGGATTTCCAGCGCAGCGCGAATAACTCGCTGGGCCGGAGGGCGGCGGTCATATCCAGCATCAGCAGAAGGCGGTCCCGTCTGCTGGTACTGGCCAGGATGAGCCAGAGTTGATCCCAGTTCAGAACCTGTTTGTCCTTCGGCCTGAGATTCTTAGGAATTTTCAGCTTCCGGCTCGGGTCCTTCATCAGAAACTCTTGCTCGATGGCCTCATCGAAGATCGATCTCAAGTAAGAGCGGGCCTGTTTTACCCGGTCCTGATTGTAGCGATCCGCGAGCTGATTGACATGCGTTTGCAACATGAATCTGTCGATGGATTCGAGAGGTAAACTCCCGAACTTGTCGATCAGATCGATCTCAATCTGAGCCATCTTTTCCTTGGCTGTCTCGGGTCGCCAGTCTCCCTGTCGAAGCGGAAAATAACGGTTCCGAACGAACCACTCGAAGGTGGTGGCACTGTCTTTTAAGAGCCGGCCCCCTGCGAGATTTTGACCTGTCTGTTTGGCTACTTCCATTCGCAACGCTTCACGCGCGGCAGACTTCGTAACCTGGGTTTTGGTGCCAAGAGGGACACAAACGATGTCCACCTTGGGCTGTTCCGTTTCAGGGTCGAGGACTGTGCGGCGGAAGTATCCGTACCACTTCTTTCCGCGTAGACCGACCCAACCTGCTTGGTTGGTTTTACCCATTGGATCCTCGTTTTCTGTGAGGGAAAAGAGTGTGAGGGCACTGTCAATTTTACGCCTTACGTCGGCCGGCTGAATGCATCGCTGAAAGTCGTTCTCGTTCGTCGATGAATGCTTCGATCGCACTGGCTCGAAAGCGCAGCGCGCCATCACCCATACGGATAAATGGCAACTTCGGTTTCTTGCGGGAGCAGTGATCCCAGACCCAGTCCCTGCTGACATTCAGTCGTCTGCCAACATCGTTCGCTGTGAGCAGGGGGTCTGAAGAGGCCGGATTCGGTATCAGGGCTCGTTGAGGCCCTTTTCGGAGTGACGGAGACAAACTTCTGAGAGGACTGCTTGGAAGCTCTGTGACCTTCTGTGCTCCAGAGTGGGGGGCATTGTCGATAAGTGACATATCCTCTCCTTTGTCGGGCGTTGCCCGAGATCCCGCTGTGCGAGAAAGGATGGAATAATTTGCGCGGAAAGTACAATTCCAACTGATATGTGAGTTATTCCTTGAAGGAATGGGACATAGTGGGAAGCTTCATTGGAAATGCTCCGTTGTTCGGTCGGAGAACCGGGGCATCGGGATTAAAGCCCCAAAACCAATTGGCCCGTCTCAACGCTTCCTCGTGAATTCGGTACGACACATCTCAGAAAGGCACGGCCGTACTCATTGATGAGACGGGACGATTGATCAGCATGCAGAACCAGATAGCTGGTGATCTGCAGAGAGTTAGTGTCGATAGGCCTGCTTGTCAGGTCCGACCCTCGGATCTGTTGCGCCACTCCTTTGCTGACGAAAGCCACCCCGAAATTCTCTCGGACTAACTGCGTTGCCTCTTGAGGATTAACGTAGTGGTGCAGCTCCACTGGGGTTATACCGCCAAGTCTCGCGATATCCATGACGCGCCCATAGATTGCCGGATGAGCCTTTCGAGAAAAGATCATCCAACCCACATTTTTGAAATCGGTAATAGAGACAACCTGCTTGCTCGCAGCAGGGTGGTCTGCTGGCATTACTACATGTAGTGGGGCGCGTGTGATCGGCACCAGAGTGAGTAACGGATTCTCAGAAGGCTCATCAATGATCGCGAGATCGAGTTCAGTGGCCAGAACGCTGTGAGCTAAGTCCAATGCAAACATGCTTTCCATCCGAAGTCGCAATCCGGGGTAAAGAGGAAGGTGGATCGCAAGTAAAGCCGAGACTAATAATGGGTCGACATACGGGCTGTGGCCAATAGTGATTATTGGCTTACTGTCTTCTTGAGTTGACTTGCCCATTCGAACCGATCTTTCGAGTATCGCGAGCGAGTCTTGGCAACCGCGTATAAATACCTGCCCGGCCTTGGTCAATTCAACGCGTCGGTTTGAACGCTGAAAAACCACAAATCCGACTTTGCCTTCCAGATCTGAAATCTGTTTGCTTAGTGCGGGTTGGGTGATTCTAAGACGGTCAGCAGCGCGCGTGAAATTTAGTTCTTCGGCGAGGGTGACGGCAGCGAGTTGAAAGCGAATTTCAGGGAGTAACAACGGCACACCCAGCACGTCACGTGAGATTTAAAATTAAAAGCTTTTATAAAGCGAACCTTCAAAAAAAAGATGTCACTTATATGCTATAGCATCTATATACCATTAAAAAACGATAGGGTGGGAAAGGTTTTAGCTATCCAGAAGACGTTCTATGAAATTCTTAGTGTGAACTAGAAGGGCTTTCGCTTATCGTCCTGCGAATCAGGATCATAAGCCCAAATGGCGCTATTCAGGAGAGCATTCATCGTACTATTTCTCTTGTACGCAGCTCGCTTAAGCTTCTTGTGTATAGCTTCAGGCAGCTTCACCGTTGTGGCACTGAGTCCCTGGATTTCGGAACTGATTTCTAGAAGAGGGATTGTCGTTAAGTCGACAGTCTTAATCATGAGGATGATCAACTTCACAAGTTCTCCACGCCGATAAATCATCTCGCGCAGCTTCTTATCAACATTGGCAAGGAAACGAGGACGAAAAAGCACAGTTTTATCGGTGGTCATCTTCACTTCCACTTTTTCCTTACGCTCCCCAGACAATAAGACGTTATCCATCTGCCGCCCACTCTAAAATAATCCATCATTCGGCCAAAGTTTTCTACCTTTATGCGATGGGCAATCGCATAATGGTAACCGTTCTTAGAATGGTTGGCGATATATATATATGCGAAAAATAGAGTGCTTTCATTTACGAGATCGAGACATGAAGCCATGATCCTATCGGTATTGGACAATGCCCTCTGGGCTGCCGGCTTCATTGGCCATCTGGCGCTTTTGCTAATTGTCTTGATACGCAAAACTTTGAAAGGATTTGGCAGTTTCAAGACCTACCTCTTTTTCAAAGTGGCGCTTACCACTTGCCTGTTTTTCGTATCTAAATATGCTGGTAAACACGCCTACTTCCTTGTCTATTGGATTGGCGGCTACATCGATTATGGGATCCAGTTCACGGTGATCATCGCGATAGCGCGCTACGTTCTTGGTCCAGTTAAATGGTGGCTGAGAGACGCGCGAAAAGTGTTTGTCGTATGTGGAACTTTCGCTGTGGTCGCGGCTGGGGCCGTGTCCCTTGGGGTGAGCCGTCCAGGAGCGAGAGGTTTTGACCTCTGGGAAAATCGTGTGAGTATATTTCTATTGCTCATAATGTGCGGAATTCTCGTAGTCGTGAGTTCTATAGCTAGCTTTTTCCATCTTTACCGTCGAAGACATATTCTTGCTATCGGCAATGGTCTATTTGTTGTCTTGTACAGTGTCCTTTTGCAAGATTTAGCTGATGTGGTTTTTGCGGGAAGTCGTGTTGATACGATTGCAGCCTATCTATCAATGTTTCTGTATGTAGCGGTGTTGATGTATTGGATAGTGGCGCTTTGGGAACGAGAAAAGGAGTTGCCGGCTCCTTCAGCCGAGATGAAGGCGCAAGTGGTTGCTCTATACGAGCAAGTGCAATACGATCTCAACAAAGTGAATGGACCCCGCCAATGAACATAGCGGCCCCACTGTTCTTCGGAGTTGTTATGATCCTTGGATTCGCATTCGCGCGAACTCGTATTCAAGTGTCCAGAATGTCAATGCTGTCTCAATCGAGCTGGGAAAGCTTGATCGAGCAGCTTGAACCAGTTCCTATCGACGAAATCTCAAAGATAGCGCGCGAATATTTGGAGCCTGGTACATGCCCAGCAGAGCTTGATAGAAACCAACTTTGGGAAATGATCGGGCAGGCAGACGGATTGCGACGAATGTACGCCAATGCCGAAATTCTGATGGCTCTCGCAAGTTACGCACAACGTTGGAGTCTCGATGAAAGCATTATTGTCTGCGAACGGATGAGACGGGACGGTTTGATGTTGCGGCGAGCAACATTCGCGCTTTCTCTAAGCTTGACACTCGGATATGACAAGGTCCAAGTCCCTTTCAGTGTTCAAGAAGCGGCAGGCGCGTATTACCTCATGAGAGCGCGCCTCTTGGCGCTATATGAGACGACCCACGCGGGCAGGTTTCCCGAACTCGCTGCTACCCTTTGATATCAGGGGCGGACCGGTCTTCGAAGTCATTCAACAGAGTAGTTCCTCTTTTGCTCGCACTGTAATCAATCGCATAAACGCGGTGCGCGTCTAGAATGTACTTTTCCTGGTCGATCCCATTCAAATGTACGGTTTGTATTCTGATACTGGCGTCGATCCATACCGGAGTACCTTTCCGTAGCGCGACCGCATACCTGCTGTTCTCTTTACCTACTTCCACATTAAAAAGCGACGTGCGCTTTACAACTTTTCCGCCATCTCCACGCCTGAGTTCCTTTACAGAGAGTTTAAAGCTGACCACGAACCCTCCTGATGTGGGACAAATAACCGGGTCATCCTCTAGAACCCCTTCGAGATGGACGTAATTCTTGTAATCGTGAGACATTTCGATGGTCCCTCAATGCGTCTTGCTAACGTTAGAATAGCGGAAACTCTAACCGCGATCCCAAGGAACGTTTGAGATATCAGTTACTTCTGCAACTTTATGGTGTTGCGCAGAGCATGATTGGAGCTAGCCTTCTAATGAGTGCTGAGCACTCTATAGGAGATTTACCACCATGAAGAATTCTTTCCGTTCGATCGCCACCATTTCCGTCCTCGCCCTCATCGTCGCCGTGCCAACGAAACTGCAGGCCGAACGTACCGGATGCAATCCTCACCCCCAAGCGATCGTTGCGCTGCCTGGCGTTTTACAGATCCTTGCGGATACTGTGATTAGCTATCTAAGCTACTAAGCGAGGGTTGAGCGACACAGATGAACCTGTCGAATTTGGATAACGCTCTATGGGCGACGTCGCTCGTTGGCCACGTCGCCCTCGTCTTCGTTCTCATTCTCCGGAGCCGTGTTCGAAAATTCCCGATTTTCACGGCCTTCTTATCGTATGAGGCGCTGACAACCATATTGCTGTTTCTGGTGTCTAGGCACGGAAGTCATCATGCTTATTTTCTTGCCTACTGGATAACGGGCTTTGCAAACTATTTGTTTCAGTTGGCGCTGATTCTTGAGGTGGCTCGCGACGTCCTCCGGCCAACTGGAACGTGGGTACGCGATGCATGGCGCGTTTTTTGGGGGTGGTGTGCCGCGGGGCTCGCTGCGGCAGCTCTCTTGGCTCTGCAAATTGGTCCCCCCCAGTCAAAGGGTTTTGACTTGTGGGACACGCGAATCACTGTCTTCACCTCGGTTTTGACCTGTGGATTGTTCGTGGCGATGGCCACCGCTGCAACCAACCTTGGTTTGCAATGGAGGAGCCACGTTGTGGCACTTGGTGAAGGTCTCTTTGTTTGGGCATTTGTCGCGCTTCTTGAAGACTTTGCGCACGCGGCCCTCGGATGGGATCGAGAGTTTGTCGTCTTTGTGCATATCCGAATGTTTGTTTACTTGACTGTCCTTCTCTATTGGATGGTGTTATTCTGGCTGCCTGAGAGAGTGAGGAAACCTCTTTCACCAGAGATGATGTCTTATCTTGTTGCCTTGCACGATCGGGTTAAGTACGACGTCAATAGACTAGATGGGCCCTTATGAGAGTTTTAGTTCTTTTCGGCTTTATAATTGTGCTTTTCGCGTTTGCATCCTTGCGGGCGCGCATCAAGTTGTTTAGGGTTTCCCATTTAGAGTGGGATGGATTGTTGGCGAGTCTGAAGCCCGTTCCTCTTGGTGGGATCACAACAATCGCTATTGACTACCTACAGCCGGACAAGGGGCAGATCACAATTCAACCAGAAGAATTATGGAATCTGGTTTCCGGAGTTGAAGGGCTTCGCCGAATGAACGCTAACGTTGACATTCTAATGGCTTTAGCTAGCTACGCTGAGCGCTGGAATTTTGAAGAAGCTGTTATCGTCGCTGAACGTATGAGAAGTGACGCAGCTGTGCTAAGGCGAGCTCTTCGTCGGCTCTCGATGAGTCTTGTGCTCCGAAAGTCCGGCGTCTTAGCTCCGTTCAGAGTGCAGGAAGCTGCCAGCGCGTACTATTTGATGCGGCGTAGGTTGCTCGCCTTGTACGAGTCAAGCCACGCGGGTAGATATCCGACTCTCCTAAACGTCATCTAATCGTGTCTCCGCAACGGGTCATTGTGGCGCTGTGCAATTCTCGCCATCAAGCACATATTCTCCCCCACGTGAGTGCCCAGGATTCTAACGACAACCAAGCCGTCGAGGCTTCAATTCTTCGTAGAGGCTGGCGCCAGGCGTTTACTTCCTGAAAGCAGTTGAAAGTTTACTTGGGCGTAACCGTTCGATACTGCCACAATGTTGCCAACGACAATGTCTGTTGTCAGGGGTAAAATCATTCCATGACAAATCTGTTCATTTTGGCCGGTCCAGCGGCTGAAAGCAGGACAAAAGAACCACTGGCCCTCACCCCAGCCCAAGCCAGGCTACGCAAGCTTGTCCTGGACGGGGTGCAGTCGCCTCATTCTAAGCGCAACTACGCCAAAGCGCTCAACGACCTCTTCGCCTTCTGTGCCAGCCGGCCTATCTCCCGGGAGTTGCTGCTGGAGTGGAGGGCGACCATGGAATCTTTGTCCCCCTCTACTATTAATGTCCGGCTCTCCGCCGTGCGCAAGCTAGTGGGCGAGGCGAGGCGAAACAACCTGATCGGACAGGAGGAGGCGGCCAGCCTGACCGACGTCCCAAACATCAGCCAGAAGGGAACCCGGCTGGGAAACTGGCTGACCCGGGAGCAGGCGAAAGAACTCTTGGCCGTCCCCGATCGCTCCACGCTGAAGGGCAAACGCGACTACGTGATTTTGGCGCTTCTGGTTGGCTGCGCCCTGAGCCGGAACGAACTGGCCGAGCTTGACGTCGAGACCATCCAACAAAGGGAGGGGCGCTGGGTACTGGCCGACCTTGAAGGGCAAAGGTCGGCGGATCCGGACGGTCGCCATCCCGATTTGGGTGAAGCATGGCATCAACGCCTGGATGACCGCGGCCGGCATCGAAGATGGCCGGCTGCTGCGTTCGGTCTCGAAGAGCGGGAAGATCAACCGTGACACGCCTGAGCGACTGGGCGGTCTGGTCGGTAGTTGAACAGTCATCGAAGCAAATCGGGATCGAGCACTTCGGCGCTCACGACCTTCGCAGAACATGCGCAAAGCTATGCCGAAAGAGTGGCGGGGATCTGGAGCAGATCAAATTCCTCCTCGGCCATTCCTCCATCCAGACCACCGAACGCTATCTGGGGTCCGAGCAGGATATTGAGATTGCTGTGAATGATAATTTGGGGCTTTGAAACCGGACCGATCCAGTAGGGAGACGGCATAGTAAAAGGATAGGGATGGCAAAAGCGGAGCTGGAAGTGAACCCGGGTGATTCCCGAGATCTCCTGAACGAGATCCGGAGTTTGATTGAAGATGCTCGCCGGCAGACGGCGGCAGCCGTCAATGTAGGACTCACTGCGGTTTATTGGAGGATCGGGAACCGAATCCTGCGAGAGGTCCTGGGGAACGAACGAGCAACCTACGGAGAGCAGATTGTCGCCACGCTGTCGCGACAATTGGTGAGCGAGTTCGGCCGAGGCTTCGAACAGAAAAATCTTCACAGGATGATGCAATTTGCGGAGGCGTTTCCCGGACGAAGCAATTGTCGCCACACTGTGGCGACAATTGAGCTGGTCCCACTTTCGGGAACTTCTACCGTTGGCTAAACCCCATCAGCGCGAGTTCTACGCCGAGATGTGCCGTATCGAGGGGTGGAGCGTCCGCACACTTCATGAGCGGATCGAATCCATGCTCTATGAGCGCACCGCGCTCTCCAAGCAGCCCGACGAGCTCGTGAAGCAGGAACTAGCGGTTCTACGCAACCGCGGCGATGTCACGCCGGCAATGTTGCTGAAAGATCCGTACATTCTGGATTTCCTGGGCCTTGCCGACCGATTTTTAGAGCGTGATCTTGAGGATGCCATCCTGCGCGAACTGGAGACGTTTCTCCTTGAGATGGGTTCGGGATTTTCGTTTGTGGCCCGCCAGAAACGTATTCAGCTTGACGGAGAAGACTTCTACATTGATCTGCTTTTTTACAACCGCAAATTGAAGCGATTGATCGTCGTGGAATTGAAGCAGGGAAGCTTCAAACCGGAATACAAAGGCCAGATGGAGCTTTATCTTCGCTGGCTGGCTAAGCACGAAACAGAACCGGGCGAGCAGAGCCCGATGGGGATAATTCTGTGCGCCGGGAAGAACACCGAGCAGATTGAATTGCTGGAACTTGGGTCAGCAGGCATCCACGTTGCTGAATACCTCACGGTTCTACCTCCGCCTGAGGTTCTTCGGGAGAAGTTGCACAGAGCTATCGAAACAGCGCGGATGAGGATCGAGAAAGATTGAAGACTCAACTCGCGAGCGAACGCCGGATCTGTTCCTACGATATGGTGGAAGTGTCGCCTGCCCGCACCAAATGGGCCGTTCTCCTTCTACATCCGCGCCTACTGGCCGAAGGACGAGATCATTAACGCGACTTGGATGCCACCCAAGGTTGAACGCCACGGGTAGAAACAATTTTTTCTGAGGAGCGTGATGTAGCTTTGATCGCTATTTGGCGTAATGTTTCGGAATGTCTTAGCCGGCCTGTACCGCTCGTACCCCGGATGTGGAGGGAAACGGCAAATATGTTTGAGACCGCAAAAACGCTATGAGACGTTGTCGGGCTGCACTAAAACCCCGGAATTACGCTATTCGACCTCATTTGCTGCACTAAAATCCCGGAATTCGAAGCGGTTGATGTACTTTAATCCCGGACGAAAGAACGTGCTGCGGAAAGGCGAAGATCGTGAGGAACCGCGTTCATGTTGATCGAGTGCCGAGTTGAGACGCCGACGGAGAGCAGGTGGCCAGAGTTCACTGGCAGTCTCTATCGATTCTGCCTCGCGTTGAGAGAGAAGCGCCAAGACGCGAAGCCAGAGCGTTAGATCCTCTCTTCGAAATTTGATGTTTCTTCCATTCGGTTTCGAGGCTGGAGCCGCATCTATAACGAGTGCTCCAACGATTGCGAGAATCTCTTTTCTGAAAGGGAGATAGAGATTACGAGGGTCCGTAAGCCGTGGGGACAGGTCCGGGCTTGGGTACCAGGCAAGCAGTTGGAGGAGGTCGTCGACGAAGCGACAAAACTGCGTCCCTGTGGCTTCGCCCAGCAAGGCAGAATGAGGGGATGTTCCGCGCAAGGCGGCACAGTAGACCTTTTCGACGATAGCGTGAGCCCCATCAACCTGCCCGACATGCGAACCAGTAATGGTCCCGATCAAGTTTTCTCCGCATTTCCAGCAGAGGACCCGTACGACAGCCGGAGCGGTGCCGAAGGGAAGTGGGTCTTCTTCACCACACATGGGACAACCGTGTCTGAGGGGACTCTTGTGAACATGACAACGGAGCAGGGCAGGGAAGGCCCATTCCCAGCGAACGTGTACATAAGGTTGTTGGGAGATGCAGGTTGGACAAAAGGCATAGCCTACCCGCTCTTTGCAAAGCCTCAGGCATCGATCGGAGACTGCTCTCAAGCGCAGAAGGAGCGCACTTTCTACTTGCGGCAAACGCGTTCGGAGATCGAGGGAATGCAGCGTGCCGATGGGCGTTCTACAGAAACGAGCCATGGCTTTCGAGAATGCGGGGGTAAAGCCCCAGTCGAGCGAATTCGGGCGCGGAACATCCGGGTGGCTGGATTGAAAGCCAAGCATGAGTTCTTGAAGCGAGACACAGTTTGCATCGGCGATACGGAGCATCCAGGAGGAAAAGAGTTCGTTTATGGAGGGCCTGGGAGCGAAAGGTAGTTGAGATGGCGCAGATGCAGTTTTCATCGTGCCGAGACGCGCCGGTTACGACGGTCAACAATCGAGACCAAAGAGCCAGTGACCAGATCGTCTTTGAGCAGAGCAAGACTGATATGCTCCTGGCCGCTGTGAATCGCTTCTGTCGCCGCGGTTTCGATGAGTCGGCATATGCGCACGAGCACTCCTTCACTGAGACTCAGAATTCGCTGATGAACCTTTGGATCGCGGAACTCGGAGGGGAGCCGCAGTGGAAGGATAGACTCAAAACTTAGAAGCAGCTGTTGGAAGCTGGAATCGTTCTCCCAGGCTGGCAGCTCCGCGGCTTCGAAGCGATCGGCGAGTTGCTGGTCGGTCATGAGCGCTTGTTTTGCTTCGTGCGTTCCTGCACAGACCAACGGCAGGCGAAGATCGTTGGCAAGAAAGCGGATCGAGTTGAGCAGTATCCGCTGTTCGCGATAGGTGCCGGCTAGCAGCGAATGGATTTCATCGATCACTAGCAAACGCACTTCAAGTTGCCGCGCCAGTGCGCGGATACGGTGTCGCAACGTGGTCACGCTCGTGCCGTGAGTGAAGATGCCGCCCATTGCTGCAAGGAGTTCTTCGTACAGATCACGTTCGCATGGTGAGGGCGGCATCTGGATCGAGACCACAGGGAGCCGTGTTCTTCCGAGTTTCTTGTCGAAGTGAGTGCGATTGTCTCGCAAGAACTTCTGGATGATGCGAGTCTTGCCCATGCCGGTCGCGCCGTAGATGACGAGGCATGGCATACGATCGCGTGGAGGGTAGTCGACGAGATCCATTAAGCGTTCCAGGATGCGCTCGGCGCGAGGATATTGAATCCAGCGCTCCTGGCGGAGCCAGTGAATGCGCTCAGCATCTGTCAGTAACGCCGCTTCGCGGCAAGGAGGTTGGAGATGGCCCAGCTCGCCGACCGTCATTCGGACTCCCATATCTCGACTGGAAAGGGTTTGATTTCGGTTGATCGAGATTCGTTCCTACGAGGCTCGAAAGAGCCCGGAGATGGCCGTGCTGGGGAAGGCAACTTCTCCTGCCGGCGACGCTGCCTGGACAGAGAGCCAGCCTGCCGAACAAGGTGGCGCTGCTCCAGGATGTTCGCGAAGATGGCCTCCTCTGTATTCATCCTCCACCCGTCATGTCGTGCTTGCTTGTTGGCGGCCTCCATCTCCCAAAGCGCGATTGGCGGCTGCCGCAGATCGGCATACGGAACGGGCCAGTGCCGTCCGCACGGGTCCTGCACATAGATCCGTGACAAGTTCCGCGGGTCGTACTTGACCAAGAGCGGCTCCTTCAATCGTCCCGCCCATGGGCTGAGCACGTTGTCCCAGTAGCGAATGTTGTAAGGATGCCCTGTCAGAGACCTACGCCCAATGGAAGAGCATTGAAAGCGAACTTGGATCTTTGGCACCTAGCAAGCTAGACGCCGAGGTAGAGGCAGCCATAACCGACAAGATGATGCCATCCTATTTAGCGAAGATGAAAATAGAGGCAAGCCAGCAGAGATTGACGATTGGGGCGTCGGCCATTGCATTATGCAGCTTTATACTGCCATATCCAATTGATGCGGTTGTGGGAATTCCTCTTGCGATGTGGTTACTGCCTTCAGTGGTTCAGCTCATGAATAGTAGTGGTGTCACTGAGGGTACTCGGCAAACAATCCAGTGGATGTTCAGAGCTGTCCTAACGTTCGCAATTCTCGGATTAGCGCTGTTTGTTTACGGTGTAGAGACCCGTGGAATGTTTGATCAGGCGTCAGGGACTCTGCGGACGTTCGCAGGTGTGGCCATTGGGGGGATCGTGATCCTTGTCGCCCTCGCCATTCCTCTCGATAGATATGTTCGGAGATGGTGCCAGAAACAACTTATGGGAAACCAAAAGGTCGGATTGAGTTCCTAAGTATTTCAGTCAGTTCAGGAACGGTTTTGATGAAGATGACCAGGCTTAACCAAAACGACGATTCAAATCTCGATCTACTTGAAGCCGCACTCGCGGTGACACCAAGCAGTCTGGATATTGGATTTGCCAAGATCAAGGTGAATGTCGGAGGCGAGATTAGGCCCGCGTGCCTATACCATGCTCCAAGTCTCGATCAATCGATCTCTGCGCTGTATTTGGCCAATACGGGCGCGACTTGCGGCAGCTGCCGCAACAGAAGAGGGCATAGGGGCGGTAATTTCTTATTCCCATTTTGCCGCGATTGGAACTCTTGTCGCAGCACCGTTTGTTTTGGCGGCTCATGGTGTTGGTGACATAATAGCTAACTGCGGAACACCCTAGAAAGACGGCACAAAATGCAACTACGACCCATTTATAATTCCGAACTCATTCTTGGTTTAGCAATCCTAGTCGGCCTAGTAGCATTCTGGACCTCTATGAATCTTCTATTACCTGGCCTCTTGTATCTTATGGCGGCTGTTCTTCTGTGTACAGCGTCCATATGTGTCACCGTTATATCGAACAGACGTAACCGAGAAGCTTCAAACAACATCGATTCGTCGTCTCTTCAAACGAGAGCCAAAGTTCTTGGTCTTGTTGCCTGGCTGCTTGCGATCATTGGTGGTATGAATATTTCATCAGTCAATTTCCCTAAATCTGTCATCCATCTCGTGGCTGACTACGTGCTTTTGGGTTTGTTTTTTGTTGCGTCGTATCGAATTGTCTCAATCGTGGATAGTCCAGAACAGAGAGACGGTTATAGACCATTTAGCTTCTTCGGATATCCACGAACGAGACGGTTGATTTTTTCTGTTTTTGCGGTTTACTGCATAATCTGCCCGATCACACTTGCAAGCTTAGAGTTCTCCATTGGGAGCGGTGGATGGCGACCAATCGCTTTTCAATCTTCTCAGGCTTGCCTTCTAGCAGCAGCGATAGTGTCTACACTTTTTGCGGGTTTGATACTTGAGCGCTACCGTGGAGTGACGACAGAGACGAAGCGCCCAAAAATTTGGCTCTCTGTTGTGACGATGTTGTTCCTCTTATGCGCAGCCGCTATACAGGCCACGCTCTCGTACCGCGTATATGTATATATACTTTCGGTCATCGCGGTTACGAATAGTGCTGTAGCTCTGTCTTCGTTATGGCAGATTGGTGAGAATGACAACGAAACGGTTCCGAATAGAGCTGTTTCTCAATACCCTTTGCATCCTTGATCCCGCACTCGCCCCAAGTAAAGGACCGGTTGTAAATGGCCAGGGTGCACGACTCTGAAGGGTGGGAAGCGCTCGGTCGCGGTACATCACAGGGAAGCGGGGAACAGCGACCCGGCCAAAATGCTGACGCTGTGTTTGCCCTGTCACGCGAAGGTGACGCGCACGTTCTACGTCCAAGACGATTGGCCGGAATTCTTGCGCGCTCTGTGGCGAGAGCAGCATCCTGAAGGACATGAGCAGAGCGCTTTAGATTTCGCGACAACGGCGCCTCAAGCAAAGAATGTGTTGCTCTTCAAAGAGATGGGTGAGCGACCGAGCGTAAAACGAAAGCAGCAGCGGTAGTTTTTGACCTTCTGTCTTGACATAATTACAACAAAGCACGGCGAGAGCGAGGCTTGATGTGTCCCTGAAAACTGATAGTGAACCGATCGGCCCAATTGAAGACTCGAAGTTGAACGAATCAGCACCGGCTCAGATACCAGTAGCTGAGTTTCGTCGAGACCTGGCGTTCCCAACCCTTTCGAATGAAATGATTCAGCGGCTCCGGAGCTATGGTCGCGAAGAGACGGTGGCTGCAGACACGACCCTGTACACACTAGGGGAGCGCGATACAGAAATGTTCGTCGTGCTGGAGGGTGAACTCGATGTCTTGCTGCCATTGGTGAGTGGCGGGCTAAAGGCCTTCGCTCGCCATCGAAGCAACGAGTTCAGTGGAGAACTTAGCCTTCTAAATTCGCAGAGGTCTGTGGCTGAAGTGCGAACGACAGCGGAAAGTCGTCTACTGCGAATCTCCCGTGAGGAACTTCGGCTCTTGATGCTTGCCGAAGGAGATATTGCGAACATCATAGTGTCGGCGGCGATCTGGCGGCGCATTGGGATCAATGCGGAAGCATCGAGCGGTATCGTAATACGCGGTTGTGCAGGCGATGCAGAACTGATGCGTCTGCAACGATTCTTTGTTCGAAACTACTATCCACATAGAATTGAGGAGATTGACGGAACGCGATCATAGAAGGGAACAAAACGCGTCGGAACTGCCCGCCGTAGTGCTGTCTGACGGACGAACTCTTGTTCGTCCAACCATCATGGCTCTTGCTGATGAGTTGGGAATCACGGAGATGCCGGACCTGCACACGATCTACGATGTGGCTGTCGTTGGCGCTGGCCCTCGAGGTTTGGCAGCCGCGGTTTACGCGGCCTCTGAAGGACTATCTACAATTGTGATCGAGGGAATCGCCCCAGGTGGCCAAGCCGGGACGAGTTCCAAGATTGAAAATTACCTGGGCTTCCCCACAGGCGTGTCGGGAGCCCAACTCGCAAGTCGTGGCCACCTGCAGGCGTTGAAATTTGGAGTTCACTTCGCTATCTCTCGAGAGATTGTTTCCGCTCATCCAATCGAAGAGTCTCCATAGGCTGACTCTAGCCGGAGGACAGAAGGTCTGCTCCCGTCCGTTGTTGTGGCGAGTGGCGCGCAATACCGGCGGCTGTCGGTGAAGAACCACAGCGATTTTGAGAACCGCGGTGTTTATTACGCGGCAACGGCGATGGAATCACTGCTCTGCCGCGAGCGAGAAATCATCGTGGTCGGAGGGGGAAACTCCGCTGGTCAGGCAGCCGTTTTTCTGTCAGGCGTCGCCAAACATGTGCACCACATCATCCGTGGCCCGTCACTTGAAAGAACAATGTCACAATATCTGATCTCCCGCATCGACAAGTCTCCGCACATCACTCTTTACGCTGATTCAGAGATCGAGGGTCTTGAGGGTGATTTGTCACTCAAGTCGGTTACGTGGACGAACCGCAAATAACGGTGAAAAGACTAACAAGGCCTGTAACGAGCGTCTTTGTCATGATTGGCGCCGAGCCTAATTCAGGTTGGCTCTTTGGCACATTGAAGCTGGACAATAAGGGCTTCGTTCTGACGGGGAACGAGGTCGGCTTTGAAGGCACGCCATACGCTACAAGCGTTCCTGGTATGTATGCGGTAGGGGATGTGCGGGCTAAATCAGTAAAGCGAGTCGCCTCAGCAGTTGGAGAAGGATCGGTCGTGATTTCTGATGTTCACCGTTACCTTGCAGACCATCGCAGCAATCCTGCGCTCCAGCACAATTCCGCTCTGTAGGCGTGCTGACCGCGACTATGTCCGCTCCCGGTTCCAGAAGCGTTCAGGCTTGATGGGTGAAACAAACGCTGCGGCAAGGGCCAGCCGAAAGCTATAATTTCCGGTGCGGTTCACGACTCCTCTCATGCAGAAAAAACCTTCAAAACTCGAGATTCGTGCTGCACATGGCTTAGCCGGTCGATCCGTTATTGGACGTAGCTGGAACGACATCGGAGTGTATGCCGTGACGACCTACTCAGCCCCAGGCAAAAGCTGGCAAAGCCTCCGGTCCGATCAGGCAACACTAGCGGTCATCCTCGCTCAGGAGGGCGGGATCGCCGAGCCACGCAAGCGACTCAACGCACCCACGCCGAGGGTACGTTACGATGCTGGTCACACGATGTATATCCCGCCGAACACCGACATCTGGGCCTTTGGAGATTCGACAAGCATCGTTCGCGGAGTACGAATGTGCTTCAGTCTTTCTGTCGTGGACTCGCTTCTACAAAGCGAGTGCGATAGGGTCCGATGGAGTGATCCAGTGCTCCTCCTCTATGATGAGCGCATCAGCGATATCGCGAGATTGATCTGGCAGGAATGCCATGCGGAGGGCGAGCGTCCGCAGCTTTACGGCGAAAGTCTGACCACTGCGCTGCTCTCGTGTCTGTTCCAATCAAAGGACGTTCAAAAGCGCGTCTCTCAGCTAGGGCTCACACGAATCCAGTTGAAGCGCACGATTGAGTACATGCAAGCGAGCCTGCTGCGTGACGTTCGGCTGCAAGAGCTCGCTTCGGTAGCTGGACTCTCAGCATCGCACTTCGGCCGAGCGTTCAAAAGATCGACCGGTCTGACTCCGCATCACTGGATTCTGGAACACAGAATTCAGCTTGCCCAGCGCCTTATGAGGGAGTCCGGCAAGCCGATTGTGATTGCGGCCGAGATGGCAGGTTTCACAAACCAGAGCCATTTCACGAAGGTTTTTCGCGCGTCTACGGGCACCACACCCCGGGCCTGGCTCCACAACGCGGGCGCAGCGTAGTTCCAGCAGAGCAAACTAGCGTTTTCGGAACAACGCTAGTGTTTTCGGAATACTTCTTGTGCTCGAGGTTCGCTCTACTGTTACCAGCGGGATCAATTCTCCGCGATAGAGGAGAAACAATGGCATTAGAGACCAACAGGATCAGCATAGTCAGCAACCCCAAGAAACGGCGCAAGGTTCTCGACCTGGAGATGGCGTACGTCGAAGCAGGGCAGGGAGACCCAATTGTATTCCTGCACGGAAATCCAACGTCGTCTTATCTATGGCGTAACGTGATCCCCCACCTGGAATCACTTGGCCGCTGCATCGCACCTGACCTCATAGGGATGGGCGACTCAGACAAGTTTCCGAACAGTGGACCAGGTTCGTACCGATTCGTGGAACAGCGGCGCTATCTGGATGCGTTGTTGGAATCTCTCGACGTGCGCGAGCGGGTTACCCTTGTAGTTCACGACTGGGGTTCCGGTCTCGGTTTCGATTGGTCCAATCGCCACCGCGAAGCGGTCAAGGGTATCGCTTATATGGAAGCGATCGTGGGCCCGCAGGGCTGGGATCACTGGGACGTCATGAAGATGCGTCCTTTTCTAGAAGCGTTGCGAACGGATGCCGGTGAGGCGATGGTTCTCGAAGAGAACTTTTTTATCGAGAAGATTCTTCCTGGAGCGATCCTGCGCACTCTCGCCCCAGAAGAGATGGCAGAGTATCGCCGTCCGTTTACAGAGCCGGGGGAAGGTCGTCGTCCGACATTGACGTTTCCCCGCGAGATCCCCATCGAAGGCAAGCCTGAAGATGTAGCAGAGATCGTCGCCGCGTACGGCACGTGGCTGTCCACCAGCAGCGTACCGAAGCTTTTCCTGAAAGCTGAACCGGGCGCTCTGCTCGGCGGAGGAGCCAATCTTGCGACTGCACGTTCTTGGCCGACTCAGACGGAAGTGACGGTGAAGGGAATCCACTTCATTCAAGAAGATTCGCCACACGAGATCGGGCGCGCGATTGCAGCATGGCTGCCGACGTTGGCCTAAGCCCTCGCCTATTACAGGAGCAGTCCACCCCATATTCAAGGAGATAAATCAATGAAAGCAGCAAAAAACGCAACCGTGGTTCTCGTGCATGGAGCATGGGCAGATGGCTCTAGCTGGGGAACGGTCATCAATGGAATTGCTGAGCAGGGTTTGGGCGTTGTTTGCGCTCCACTTCCCTTGACAAGCTTGGGCGACGACATCGCAGCTGTGAGAAGAGTTGTCGCTCGTGCTGAGGGTCCTGTGTTGCTGGTGGCCCACGCTTACGCTGGTGCAGTCGTCGCGGGAGTGGACGATCCGAAGGTCAAAGGACTGGTGTATATAACCGCTCTGGCCCCGGACGAGGGAGAGACCACAGTTGAGGTTTTCACTCGGACTGCTCCACACCCCGAAGCGCCTCAAATGGCGCCCGACGCGAATGGGCTCATTTGGATGCCACACGCAGCGATTGGAAAAGCCTTCGCGCATAACGCTTCCGAAGAGGAGAAGGTGCGCCTTGAGGCAGTGCAGCGGCCTATCAATGTCGCCTGCATCGTGGAGAAGGCCCCAGCTCCATCGTGGAAGTCTAAGCCTTCCTGGTTCCTGATTGCCCAAGAAGACCGCATGATCCTTGAAGAAAAACAACGATTCATGGCGGAGCGGATGCGGGCAACCATCCAAACAACAACCGCAGATCACATCCCGTCTTTGACGAAGCCTCAACCTGTGATTGACATCATCCTGGAGGCGGCCACGGCGACACTCGCTGAAGAATAGCCGCGATGAGCGTAGGTGGCTTAACGCAACTGCTGGGGCCATCACGCGGCGAGACCGAAACCGCCAAACCAAAGCTCCTTCTAAAAGGACTCCATGACATCGTTCCAACACGCCACCGTAAATGGCTGAGGGTCTTCTATCGCGAAGCCGGGTCCAAGTCTGCCCCAACAATCGTTCTGCTTCACGGGTTTCCGAGCTCGTCACACATGTTCCGTGACCTCATCGCAGCTCACGGGAACGTTCCACGTAATCGCACCGGATTACATCGGCCTCGGATATAGCGATGCTCCAGGGGTGGACGAATTTTGAGTACACATTCGACAATCTCGCCGCTCATATCGAGGGGTTTCTCTTTGGGGCATTGGGGTTGAAGAGCTTCAGCATCTACGTGCAGGACTACGGTGCCACCGTGGGATACAGGATCGCGTTGAAGCACCCGGATGCAATTGAGGGCATCATCGTTCAGAAACGGCAACGCTTATGCTGAAGGGGTTGGACCAGCGTTCGATCCAATGAAGCCATTCTGGGAAAATCGCAACTCTGATACTGAAAAGCCCGTTAGGGCCTTGCTGAAGAAAGAGACGACCGTCTTCCAGTACACACACGGAATAAAAGACCCGTCCCGAATCAGTCCTGACGTCTATAGCTTCGACCAGTTGTTTCTCGACCGTGTGGGTAGTAACGCGATCCAGTTGAACTTGCTCCACAACTACCAATCGAACTTGGCTCTCTACGACGGTTGGCATGAGTTCTTCCGCAACAAACAGCCCAAGACGCTCATTGTCTGGGGAATGCACGATCCGTTCTTCACGGTGGCTGGGGCGGAGGCATACCTGCGAGACATGCCAGCTGCCGAGCTTCACCTGCTCGAAACGGTCACTTCGCGCTCGAAGACTCCTGCGAGTTGATTGCACAGCAGATTCTTCGGTTCTTCTCATGAGAAGCGGAGAGGTGCGCTGTGCTGCTGGACATGGCCGGTGCGCGGGCAGCAGATGTTGTCTCGCATCGACGCTGTTGCTGCAAAGTTGATTTGTCTCAACCACTACAAAGTAGAGTTGTCCAAATTCAATTGGAGTCGCAGTGCGGTGCGAATGTGGTAATCACCGTTTTTTTGATTTCCAAGGACTGTGGGAATAAAGAGAAACGGTTTTATGTTTTCCTCTATTCCCATCAGGCCGGCATTTGCACCGCCCCCGGTTTTTGCGGAAAGTTCGGACTGCCGGACGGCCCTCAAATCGAACTTGGTCAAAACGCCGTTTTCAGCGAAGTGGCGATTCTAACCTGATGATGTGCGCACGTTGCGGCACCGTTTGCCATCCGAGAACCGAAGTAGGCCGGCCACCACAGCAAGAACAGTAAAGGCTATAGAGCACTCCATGGACCCGACCCAGCACCTCTGGCTCAAAATTCCCAATGGCTTCGGGTTCCACGGCAGCATTCGACTGGAGGCAAGGCTAAGCTGCTCGGCATCAGCAAGCGAGGCAATATCTATCTGCGCGAGGTCTTGATCCATGGTGCACGAGCTGCCGTGTTGCGGATCAAGCGCGATCGAGCACCCATTGGACCTTGGCTGGATCGACTGTATGCCAGATCTCCCAAGAACGTTGTCGTCGTTGCGATGCCGAACAAGCTGGCGCACATCGCATGGGCCGTACTATCGAGTGGACAAGATTACAGGCCGCTACCGAACATCTCAGCAGCGTGAGCTGCCAGGCCGAAGTAAAGGGCCATACCAAAGGATCTGAAGTTTACCCACCGAATTCTGCACAGGAACAGCAAAGACGAAAGAACAGTCACAACGGCGTGCCTTCAACCTGATACCGATAGGGTGTAGAACGACCGACCGACTTGTAAGGACAAGCACGCAGCGGAACTCATCATGGCCATGAGAGACGATCTCCAACCATATGCCGAATACATTGCGGCAGACTTTGTCGATCGCTCCGG